>JABCZJ010000001.1 GCA_013289715.1 Acidobacteriota bacterium
AGGCGGGCTGGCACTGCCATGTCACCAAGAGCATGAAAAACCCAGCGAGCATATTCTCCAGGAAGCCTTCCGCCGCTCGCGCCACCAGGTTTCTTCACAGCTTCGAACCAAAGAGTGCGGCACCCGGAAATTCAACGGCGTTCGTTTGGGTGTTGTGGAAGGGTGGGTCACCCGCCAGCATTTTGATCCGAGCGAATGGTGGAGCCCGCCGCGAGTGGGGTAGTCGACGCACCACTCGCCCAAACTAATCAAAGCGGTCGTCGAGCTTGCGTCCGGATTTCCTCCCGATCAACGTCCCTATGATTGCTACAACCAGATCCTAGGTTACATCACCCCTTCAATCGGCGATGGTGTCGGACCTGAGTAAAAAGATATTTCGCAGCCGTCTGCTACTGGGCCGCAAGCAGGGCGGCCCAGAATGCGCATTTATGGTTGGTGGCGAAAGTTGTTTCCTGCATCGGCGACGGGGGTATTAGGGATTGGGAATTGCCCTCGAGCGCGTTGAATTGCTGCCATATGGGCAGGCCGGAACCATTGGGCGTGCCGGATTTGGCGAAATTGGTCCAGTACTGCTGCATGCTGCTGGAAAGCTGGAGTTGCTGCGCATTGAGCGGCGGTCGCGGCACGGTAATCGGCAAATTGAAAAGATATTGAAGCTCGGAGGCGTGAGCCGCGCCATAAGGGAAAGTGACCGGAGGCAAGAAATCCTGCGGCGCGTTTTCGTCGTTGAATTCATAAGTGGAAAGCGGAACGAACTGGGACATGGACAGGTCCGCGCCATAGGCCGGGCAGGCGAAGACCACATCCGTCCCGGCGGTGGCGAAGGCCAGATCGGCGGACGGAAAACTGGCCAGGGGATATTCGGTCGCGACGAATGGAGCGGCGGGTCCGACCAGTGAAGCGAGCGCCGCTTCATAAGCGGCCTCATTGTTGGCGATGGGCCCGATGGTGAGATCGAAATCGAGCGCCGTGAAGAGCCGCCACTCATCGTGATTGCTGCCCTGGATGATTGGAACGTGGTGGAATTGGCCGGTGGCGAGAGCGGTGCCCAGCGAAAGCGGGAGAAATTCGCCGTCAATATTCGGCGTATAGCCTGCGGGATTTTGGTTGGCGAGCAGCGTGCTGACCGGGAGCGCGCGCAGGCACGCGGCAATCTGACTGCTGCAACCGGCGGCGGTGGCGAAGGCGGTTCCGGCGGCCTCGGCGGTGGCGAGCGTTTGCGTGGTGAGCTGATAGGCGCCGCTTTCGATGATGGCTTTCTGAAACAGGCTGGCGGATGAAGGTGAAGCGAGCTGCGAGAAGACGCTGAGTCCGCCGGCGGATTCGCCGAAGATGGTGACGTTCAGCGGGTCACCGCCGAAGAACACGATGTTGTCGCGAACCCAGCGCAGCGCCAGTTGCTGATCCATCAGTCCATAATCGCCGGCGGAACCGGCCGCAAAATCACCGTCGTGATCAGGATCAGTTTTTTCGGCGGCCAACGCCGGATGCGCTAGAAAGCCGAGAATCCCCAGGCGATAGTTGATGGTGACGACGATGACGCCGTCCTTCGCGAACGCGGTGGGATCGTAGTCGTTGCTCTCGCCATCAACCAGCGCGCCTCCGTGGATCCACACCATCACGGGGCGGAGCTCGCCTCTGCCGCCGCCATTCGCCTCCGGAGTGAACACGTTGAGGAACAGGCAATCTTCGGTGGTGGAGGCGATGCCAAAAGGCGAAGCTGTTTGCGGGCAGTGATTGGCGAAATGGGTGGCGTCGAGTGTCTGGAACCACGGCAGGTGGAGCACAGGCGGGCGCCAACGCAGATTGCCGACGGGCGCGGCGGCATAAGGAATGCCGAGGAATTCGCGCACGCCCGCGGCAGTGACAGTGCCGTGGACGGGACCGCTGAAGGTGAAGGCGAAGGGATTGGCGGCCTGTGCGATCGAATTGGCAGGCATGCCGCAAAGCAGCACCGCAGCCGCGAGTATCAACAGCACTGCTGTTTTGAATTGGCGCTGGTTATAGAAGGCCATAGCAACCTCCAGGAGGTGTCCGAGGCGCGACCGTTCGCGGCCGGAACCAGAATTGTGTGTGTTTAAAACATTTGTGGGTAACTGTCAAGAAAAAAGGAAATGCAGGGATTCCCGTGATAACATCGGCGAACTTTGACGCCGAATAACACTCATCTGCCGAAGGAAAATCTTTTACCACGTAACACTGTCTTATCTGTGCTGGTGCTGTGTGCCATCAATTTATTGAACTTCTACGATCGGCAAGCGCCTGGAGCGCTGGTGGAGCCGATGCGGAGAGAGTTCGGGCTGTCCGATACGCAGATCGGGCTGCTGGGCAGCATGTTCATCTGGTTCTATGCGCTGGCTGGCGTGCCGCTCGGCCGCATTGCCGATGTTTGGAGCCGCAAGAAGCTGCTTACCATCGGGGTGACTGTATGGTCCGCACTCACAGCCGCATCGGGTCTGGCCGCTAGCTTTTCGTTTCTAGTTTTCACGCGGCTGGGTGTGGGAGTTGGCGAGGCGGTGTGTGCGCCGGTGGGGACGAGTTGGATCGGCGATCTGTTTCCGGCGAAGCGGCGCGCGCGTGTTCTGTCATTGTTCATGCTGGGCGTGCCGATCGGTGGGGCGCTGAGCTTCTTGTTGTGCGGGCCGATCGCGCAGGCGTGGGGCTGGCGGACAGCGTTGGTGAGCGCCGCGGCGCCGGCGATCATTCTGGTGCCATTGTTGCTACTGGTGCAGGAACCGGCGCGGGGTGCATCGGAGCAGACCTTGGAGGGGAGTGCCGCTTCCGCGACCGAAGTAAAGGGATCCATATACGCCTTACTGCGCATACGCACTTTGTGGTGGATCATTTTGTCCGGCGCGTTGTTGAACTTCAACATGTATGCGCTGGCCACTTTTCTGCCGGCGTTCATGACTCGCGTGCACGGATACTCGGTGGCGCGCGCCGGCGTGACCTGCGGAATTGTGTACCTGATTGGTGGCGTGTGCGGAGGCCTGCTGGGCGGGCAGCTGGGTGATCTGGTGGCAAGCAACGCGCGCAACGCTCGGCTGTGGATGGCGGCGATCATCGCGCTGCTGGGCGCGCCGATTATGTATTACGGCGTCACGCGACCGGCGGGGTTCGCGGGGCCGGCTCTGGTGGCCATCGGGGTTGGTTACGGCGCCTTCAATACGTACTACGCATTTGTTTACGCGTCGATTCAGGACATTGTGGCTCCGAACCAGCGCGCGTTTACGATGTCGGTGTACTTCATGGCGATGTATCTGTGCGGCGCCTCGTTTGGTCCGCTCTTGACAGGGCGCCTGAGTGATTTTATGGCGCGGCGGGCGATGCATGCGGCCGGGGCCGCGAGCCTGGCGGGATTCCGCGCGGTCGGCCTACAAAAGGCCATGGTCATCATGCCAATTCTGTCGGTGGCGCTGGCGATCGTACTTTATTTGGGCTCGCGCACGATGAACCAGGACGTGGAGCGACGGGAGTCGAGGATGCACGGTTGATGTAGCGCGAAAGCACGGCGGAAAAAGGCCGGTGGGCCATCGCACTGGGTCACTTGCGTCAGCTCGTAGAGCGGATCATGCGTTTAGTTCGATGGCGCCCCCACATCAACTTTCTCAGGGGGCTACGGTTAACGTGAACTGCTGGGTGTGAGTTGGGGCGTTCGCGGCGGATGCGGTGATGGTGACTGCGTAGGTTGTCGTTGGCTGGACTGTTTTCTGGCCGGAGTATCCGGCGCAGTTGACGGTTGCGAGCAGCGCGGCGAGCACGGTGGATGCCAGGACGGCGCGCGTGAATTTCATGTTCAGTGTGATGGAGCGCTTGATTCCGGGCACTGCGAAAATTCCCAAGATTGCCAGAGCAAGGATGTATAAAGCTGCCGGCTGCAATCGCGGAAACACGCCGCTTGGCGGGGTCGCGGTTCCGGCGGCAGCGGGCAGTTGTACGGTTAACGTCGCGGAGACTGCGGCTGCGGCCGGAGTGAGTGTCTGAGGATTGAAGGTGCAGCTTCCACCCGCGGGCAGACCCGAGCAGGTGAAGCCGACGGCTTGCTTGAAGCCGTTCTTGGGCGTCACTGTGACGGTCAAGTTCCCGGAGGAGCCCTGCGCGACGGTGAGCGCCGAGCTGCTGGTGGTGAGCGAGTAGTCGGCTGCGGGTGCGGCGGCGACGGTGACGGTCAACACGGCGGAAGTTGAGGCTGCGTAGTTCGCGTCGCCGGAATATGCTGCGGCGATGGTGTGAGTTCCGACCGCCAGGTTCGCGCTGCTGAAGGAAGCCGCGCCGGCATTGAGGGCGACGACTCCGAGCTGCGTTTGGCCGTCAAGGAATGTGATGGAGCCAGTGGGAACGCCGGTGCCGGACTGCGGCGCGACGGCCGCGGTGAATGTCACGTTTTGAGCGTAGACCAGCTGCGTCGAGGAAGCTTGGACCGAAGTGGTGGTGCCGGTTTTTGTTGGCGCTGAAATTCTGATTGAGACTGGCGCTGAAGTGGAGGCGGCGAAATTCGCGTCGCCGGAATAGGTGGCTGCGATCGAATGTGAGCCGGGCGACAGGGTGGATGTATCGAATGCCGCGGACGCGGAGGAGTTCAGCGCTACGCTGCCGATTTGCGTGCTGCCATCGCTGAACGCGACAGTGCCGGTGGGGGTCGCGGATCCGGATTTTGGCGCGACGGTTGCGGTGAATGTGATCGCCTGGCCTGAGGTCGCTTGCGTGGATGACGCCGACAGAGAGGTGGTCGTTGCCGCGGGAGCAGAGGTCTGCGGCGTGAAAACGAAGACCGTCGCGGAGTACGCGGGGAAATTGTAATTCAGTGCGTTCGACACTACCGCTACCGGCGTAGCGGCGACGATTTGGGTCAGGTTTGCGTTGCTGTAGGTGTAGACGGATGCGGTTGGGTTCGATGTGAAATTTGCCAGCGTTAGGCTGGTTTGAATTGCGCTGGTGGTTTTGTTGATGGCGATTACGGTGAGAGCGTTATCGCTGTTGCGCAGTGCACCGTAGACCGAGAGCTGGGCCTGATCTGTGCTCGTGGAATCCACCGAGGTATCACCGAATTGGCCGCCGGCGCCGTCGTAATTGCGGTAGAGGCGAAAACTGTAGGCTACCGGGGCAGTCGGTTGCGGTACCGTCCACAAATTCGCGAAGTCCAGGCTTTGGCGGCCGTAGATTCCCAGCACGTCGGCTTCGGTGAGCGCGTCTACCAGGGGATTTGTGCCGCTGCTGAAGCTGTATTCTGAAATCGAGAGCTTGGTGCCGGGATAGTAGGTTTGAATCCAATTCTGGAAGCGGGGGAGCAGCATCATGGGGCCGTCGAAATAATACTGCTCGACCCAGCTGCCGGAATTGAAGGTGGGGTCCCAGAGCGCGCGCGTGGAGGCGAGCTCGGCGGCATCTGTGGAGCCGCCGCCATAATAATGTTCGTCGAAATAGTCGAGGATGCGTTGATGATTGGCTTGATCGTAGGCTGCCATTTGCTGCAGATAATATTGCCCGGCGTATAGACTGTTCTGTTGGCTGGGAGTGCCGATCCAGCCGCCTAGCGTGAAATCTACTGGTCCGAAAACTTTCGCGGTGGGATCGGTTTGCTTGATCATTGCGGCGTATTGCTGGCCTAGGCTGATGATCGTGTTGTAATCGGGTTGGTTGGGTTCGACGTCGCGATGCGTGTTGCTCCAGCCGCCTGGTTCGTTGTCGAGCTGATAGTAGGGGACACCACCGTTCGCCGCGGTGCCGAACGTCGCGATTAGGTGCTGGATCCAGCCCTGCTGGAGCGCGACGGTGTTGTCGATGTGATTGGCGTAAATATTGTTGTCGATCAGTTGCACGCCGCTGGTGCTGATGCTGTTGCCGCAGTTGTCGCCATTGGGATGCACGTAGGGGTTTGTGGATTGCTGGGGGCCGTAGATGGAAACGGGGAAACTGCAGGTCCACGCTGATGATTTATTTACGTACGGGATGATGGGAATCGTTAGTAGCGTGTGCGCGTTGGATGCAGCTTTGTAGGAGTTGATCATCAGATCGGCTGAGGCGCTTGGCGTTGCGGTCGTTTCGCCGTTGCCGCCCATGAAATACCAGTCGAAGCCGGAGTTGCTGGAATCCACTTGCCAGTTGTAGCGGGTTGTTCCGTCGCCGCCCCAGCGGATATTGGGGACCTGGATTTCCTTTGCGAAGGCCGCGTCCAAATTGTAGTTTGCGATGCCGTAAACGTCCGGATTGATCGCATGCGGATTGCCGGCTGCGTCGACCGTTAGCACGGGGGTCGTTTGGGCGACGCTGAGTTGCGTTGCAGCAGCGACAAAGATCGTTATCGCGGCGGCATAATTGGCCAAGCGAAGCAACGTTCGGCGCATGAATCCGTCCTAGAGAATTCGAACTTCGTTATGAGGAATTGCTTGCGGAGATCAAATTAGCGACGGGTGGTACTACGGTCAATGGTACGAGAGGTCAGGTCATAAAGCCGCGTTCGCGTGGAACCGCACCATCGGCTGGAGCATAACAAGCACTTCCCTGCCGTTACTTAACGATTTCGAAAACGGCGCAAACGCACCCTCCAAAAAGACCTCCGCGGACCGTCGACGGCCGTTAACTTTCTTTATAGAGCGGAACTTTTTCTCACTTCGCGGGTTTTGGTTACTACCCCCGGCCCTTACATACCGAGACCGAAACCTCAACGTCAAGCGCAGGAGGGGGAAATGGAAATGCGATCTGCTGAGCAGCAATTGATAACGGGCCGTGAACTTCTGTCCGTGGAACGACGACAGCGCGGGCGCCGCACCCCCTTGGCTCTTACCTGTGTGACGCTCGACGAAAGTGATGTCGGAATCGTCGCGAACGTCTCTGAGACCGGAATGCGCTTGACCTCCGCGCGTCCGCTCGGCGGGAATTGCAACTCCCGCGTCTCGATCCGCCTGCCGCAATTGTACGGAGCGATCGAGACACGCGCCGAGATTGTGTGGATAACGGCATCGAAAAAGGAAGCGGGTGTGCGGTTTGTGGACTTGCCGACGGAAGTCCGCGAACAGATCAGGATGTGGGTTTCACTTGCGCGTGAGAATCGCGAAGCGCAAGCGAAGGAAGAACAACCGCGTAACGTCGCGGATAACTTCTCAGGGGTGTCGGCGGTGGCGGCAATGCCACGTTGCCTTGCGTCCGGCGAGTCTATTTCCCGACCTTGGCCGCTGCCGGAAACGCGAAGGGCAGAATTCGAGCGGATGTTTCCCTCTGAAAACGGCGCGACCCACTCGCACGTCATGCCGGCATCGAAGATCGCTGCGCTGAGTGAGCCTGTTGCGGAGGCCGCGCCAGACGCTGTTTCGGCAATTGGTGTGATCGCGCCGGAACTTGCTTTCACAACTGCGTTCGAGGAGGAAACCGCGCTGCAAGCGGAGGCGGATCGAAACACGGACGACTCGTTCGTGAGCGAAGCGCCGACCCTCCGAGCGCCTCTTGAAACGCCTCCGCCTTCCCCGCTGCTGCTTGAGCCTAGCGCTGATCGTAGCGCCCCGGCTGCACTCCGAACGGAATCAGGACATTTTGGCAGTGAAATTCGCACGATGAGAATGTGGCCCGTCGCGGCGCTGGCGATCGTGCTCGTTGTGATTTGCTTTGTGCTGGGATTCGTAGCCGGCCCTGCTTTTTTGCAAAACTGGATGAAGGCGCAACATCCGCGCGATCTGAGCCTCGAAAAGTTGAGCAGGGTTAAGGCTCCGACCACGAATTCCGACTTCGGCAATCGAGATGCTTCGCATGCAGCCGCGCCGCGTTTGAATCTGCCGGCAAGTAATCAAGGTGCTGCTCCGGAGGTGCCCGCACGGATTGCTGGCGAGGACAGATCTGGAAAAGCTGCGCCGGACGCGAGCGAGCGAGGCAACCACGTCGATGAGATATTCGACGCAGCGGCCGCAGCATCCGAGCCGGCTACCAGCACACACGCGCCGAACGAAAAGCCGCATGATGCAAGACCGACGTCTGCAGAGCCGCGTGAAATGACGTCAGAGGCGCCCGCCAAGGAGGCACCTTCGTCTCCTGCCGCGAATGCTGCCCCGAACGTTACAGTGACCGCGCCTGCGACGACGAAAACGCCGACGGCAACCGAAACACCGAACAGCTCGCTGAGCACGACGGACAGCGCCACGCATGCGACAAACTCATCCACGCACCAACCTGCTGCTAGCGATGTTCCGCCGACCGCGGCGTCTGCCCCTCCGGCGCCAGCCACGCCGCCCGCTCGAACTGCGGAACCCGCCGCGAATCTAGCGAATCCGCCGCAGTCGTTCTTTCCTATCGTCGCACCAGCGGCTGGTAGCCCGCCGCGGTTACTGGAATTGCCGCCCGAGCGAGTGATGGATACGGTCACAGTGTTGATCCGCTCGCGTCAATTTGTTTTCGTGCCGGGGCAGCCAGGGCCAGAATCGAGTCACAAGCCAGAGAAGGTGCAGATAGGCGAGCGAGTTTCGAACATTGAGCCTGTCTATCCTGCGCAAGCCGCGCAAAAAAGAATGGGCGGAACCGTGCACCTGCGCACCACCATCGGCAAGGATGGAACGGTCGAGAGCGTTACGGCCACTAGCGGCCCGACGTTGTTGATTCCCGCGGCGATCGACGCTGTTCGGCAATGGAGATACGAACCGACGTTGCTCGATCAGCAACCCATCGAAATGCAAGAAGACATTACTATCGAATTTCGGCCACTCCGCTGACCAAGGAGCGGGCGCTATCTATAAGAAGGCGTCCACTCCACAATCAGCCATGATTCGCAAGATCAACGCAGCATGCCAAGCAGGTATAGCACCAACACGATGACGAGGATGGTACCGACGACACCGAGTCCGCCGCCCATACCCCACCGGGAATATCCGTAGTAGCCCCCACCGCCGCCAAACAACAAAATCAAAATTATGATGAGTAAGAGCATTGAGAGCGTCCTTTTAAACTCCTGCGTTTAATTTGTGTGGAACTCGACGACGCCGCACCTTGCGATAAGACAATGTCCGCCCCATGCACGCCATACAGCGAAGCGGGTAAGCCAGGGAGATTAAGCTGGTACGGCGTGGGCCGGCGAGAAGTCAGGCAGTTCTGATTGGGGCAGGTTGCGAGAAAAATTGGGGGTGCTAATCCTCGACGACTTGGGCAATCGGACTGTGCGGGAGCTTCTGCAGCGTAGGGTAATGATGTTGCTCGCGGCCTACGATGCCCCGTCTAGCAGGCGCACGAGAGGATTTTACCTGCCTCGTAACAAGGCGATTACGTCGAGCAGCACGAGGATGGCGACGACCACTTCCAGCGCAAACATGCGCCGTTCATTGAACTGATCCACCATAAACTCGTAAAGCTCCCCGGCGGTTTTCAACTTCTCGCCGACTAGCGTCTTGTAGTCGGTGACACCAATTTTTGCTGCGCCAACGTTGTAGACTCTGGCGTAATACGTGTCACTGATAAATTTCACGGCGAATTCAGTTCTCTCCGCCAGGTCCATGATGTCGAGGCGGATTCGATTCAGGCGGCCTGCACGCCGGGATAATCGCCAGCGAGACCAAAAACTCTCGTGGCCTTCGAGAGAACTGTAGACTTGCGAGAGCAAGTTGGTCAGTAGATCGTCGTAATATCGAAATTCAAGCAATTGGGTATTTGCGTACTCCAGAATTTCTATGACGGCTGGCGTGGCCTCGGGTTTATCGTAAACAAGCGCGGCCGCCCAGCCGACAACGACCAGGTCATCAGGGTAATAAGAAAGGGCTGAGCGTACGATCTCATCACGCTCGGCGGTCGAGAGCGAGACAACTTCTCCCCGGACCAGTTTGGCGATTTGGTCGGAGCAGGAATCGAGCAGCTCGGCGGCTGTGGCGGAATGGCCGTCGCAATGCTTCGCTGATTCTACGTCGACGATCAAATAGTCTTCATCGAGCCATTTTGGTGAGGGCCTGAGGAGCGCCGGGCCGAAACGATCCAATTGTTCACGCAGCAGCTTTTCGGCAGCTTCCTCGACTTCCGGAGCGTTCATCCAACGAAAGGAGCGCGCACATAAACTGTCGAAGTCGCATTCGAACACGGCAGTGAGTTCGACAGCTGCTACGCCAAACCAATAGTATTTAATTCGAGCGTCCAATTTCTCGTTGGTCAGAAGCGTGATGGATCCCAAGGATTCAACGATGGGGGCCTGCTGCACTTGAGAATATTCCGGCGTACGGTGACGGAATGCAGCGGGGCGCGGAGCCGCTTCTGGTCCGAGCAGGGCACGCAATTTGTCGAGCTCGATCGCCTCGGCGATATCAAAGAAATTCAGGATGCGAAAATAGCCTTGTAGGAGCATTGTTTAAGCGCAAGCTGACGACGCACTCGTATTTTACACGAGCCGCGCGGAGCAGGCAGTAGCGCAAGTGTTCGTAGTGCGGGAGATCCGAAGCAAGAAAAATTCCAGTCAAAGGGGAGGTTTTTTCGCTTGGCTTCCACCTGAATGGAACTTGCCAGGAGCTAGCCTGTCCCTGCCGCAAAGACTTCTTGCGGGAAGAGAGTTCAGCAACGCCTTGCAGGGCCAGGGATTGGTTAGCCGCGAGTGGTGAAATCGACGGCCAGGAGCGAAATATCGTCTTTGTGCCCCTCGCCCGGAGGCTGTTCCAGCCAGCGGGCCAGCTCGAGCAATAGCGCGTCCGCGAACGGGCCTGCAGGAAGTTTGTTATTTGTTTCCATGAACTTCATGAAGCGATCCGTACCAAATTCTTCCTGCGCTGGATTCGCCGTTTCCAGGATTCCGTCGGTGTAAAGGAAGAAGCGATCACCGGGCTCGATCGATATCTGCAGCGAATCGTATGTGGCTTCCTCGAACTGCCCCATGACCAATCCGTTTTCCAGGAGCTCGCTGGCGCTGCCGGTTGACTTGCGCCACAGCAACAGCGGCGGATGGCCTGCACCGCCGTAATTCATGATGTTTTTCTCCAAGTCCACGTACACGTAGGCGGCGGTGACGAAATTATGCTGAAACTTGCCGCACAGCGCTTGATTCAAACCGGCCAGAACTTTGGCTGGTTCAGAAACGTGGCGAGCTTGTGCGGTGAGGGCAACCTGCAGCATGGAGGCGATGAGGGCGGCCGGTAATCCGTGCCCCGAGACGTCCGCGATCAGGATGCCCACGTGACGTTCGTCCACCACGATGAAATCGTAGAAATCGCCGGCCACCGAAGTCATGGGAATGTAGCGCGCGACAATATCCATGCCGGTGATCTTCGGTGTGCTGCTGGGCAGAATGGATAGCTGAATCTGGCGCGCCATTTCCAGCTCGGTGTTTATTTCGACGAGTTGTCGCGCAATCTGGGCATGTGCTTCGCGCAGCATCAGATGAGTACGCACCCGTGCTTTAACGACGGCGGCGGAGAATGGTTTGTGAATGTAGTCAACAGCTCCCACGGCGAACCCATTCGTTTCGTCCTCGGCCTCCGTCTGGCTGGTAAGAAAAATTACCGGGATATCACGCGTGTCAGGATTTGCTTTCAAGCGACGGCATACCTCGTACCCGTCCATTTCCGGCATCAGTATGTCGAGCAGAATCAGATCTGGCTTCTCCTTCCCGGAAGCGATCGCAAGAGCCTTTTCACCACTGGTGGCCACCTTCGTCGCGAACGAGTCTTTCAGGGCGCCGGAAATAACACCAATGTTGATGGGCGTGTCATCGACAATTAAAATCGATTTGGGGGCCGAGGGCAGAGTCATGGTTTCACTCCAGTTGCAAGCCGAAACGACCGGCAATCTGCAAAATGCACTTCCGCGCGCCAACAAAATCATAATTGCTTACGAAATCGCGGAGAGCGGTGATTTCCGATGCTGTGAGCACCTTCGCCAAGTGCGGCTGTGCGTCCAAAATGAAATCGGCGGCCTCACCATCGTCGTTCGATAAGAGTTTCATCAACTTTCGCAAGGGCGCTACTACGGAGGCCGGATCGGCGGTGGCGGATCGGGTGCTCTCTGCGACTTGTTCACTGGGTAAGGCTGATTGGATTGCCAGCACAACTGTGCGAAGTTTCGTGGCCAGCGAATCGAATAGAGGCTGCACACTCTGTCCCGCTTTAATCGCGGTTTCTACGTCGGCTGCGGAGTTGGCTACCGCGGTCGCACCGAGGTTCGCGGCCGCGCCCTTTAGCGAGTGGGCCGCACGCGCTGCCGTGACAGTGTCGCCCGAAGCGTGCGCGTCGCGAATTTCTTCAACGTTTGCCGACTCCGCGAACTTGCGCAACAACATTTCATAGCGTTTGGGATTTCCGCCGGTCCGCCGCAGGGCCGACTGAGTGTCCACACCTTCAATCTGTAAAGCAGCGACTTCGGCAGGGCCGCCGGGTTCCGGCGAGGGTGCGGTCGTGGTAGCGGTTTGGGGTGATGCCTGTGCGGTGAGTTCGGTGCGAGGTTTGATCCAGCGCAACAATGCAGCGAAAAGAGCCTCGGGATCGATTGGCTTGGCGAGATGGTCGTTCATGCCCGCCTCGCTGCACTTCTCGCGATCGCTTTCCATCACGTTGGCGGTCATAGCGATGATTGGAAGCGACCGGAATTGCGGTTTCAAGCGGATGGCTCGTGTAGCGGCGAGACCATCCATCACAGGCATTTGCACGTCCATCAGCACGAGGTCGTATTCGTGTTCGGCGACCATCTGCACGGCGACCTGCCCGTTTTCAGCTGTTGCAATCGCTAAGTGCGCGTCCTCCAAGAGGCCGAGCGCGACCTCGCGATTAAGTTCGTTGTCTTCGACGAGCAAGACGTGCGCGCCGCGTATTTGCCCCAGTTCAACGGTCGGACCCGCTGCGGCTTGGTAGGTCGTGGAACTACCTGCGCCCAGGACCGCGACGGCTGAGTCAAACAGCATGGAGGCCGTAACCGGCTTGATCAGAATATTTGCAAATGAATTTTCCTCCGCCTGTTTCAAAACCTCTTCACGTCCGTAAGCGGTTACCATCACAAGTTGCGGGCGAACTTGTAGATTTGGCAGAGCGCGAATTCGTTTGCCCGTTTCGAAGCCATCCAAACCTGGCATCTGCCAGTCCAGAAAAACGATTTCGTACGGTTTATTACCTTGCGCGGCATGGCGCACCATTTCGATTCCTTCCAACCCGGAAGGAGCTTCGTCTGCCTCGAATGTCATGCTGGTGAGCATGCTGGAAAGTACCGCGCGGGCTTGCGGATTATCGTCAATGATCAAAACGCGGCGACCCCTGAGATCGGGTGAAACGGTGTGCCGTCGGGTGGCCGCGCCGTTGCCCAGCCGGGCGGTGAACCAGAACGTGCTGCCCTTGCCTTGGTCGCTTTCGACCCCAACATCTCCTCCCATCAGCTGCGCCAGCCGCTTGGAGATTGCAAGTCCCAGACCGGTGCCACCATGCTGGCGAGTTGTGGATGCATCCGCCTGCTCGAACGCCTGGAACAGCCTGCCCATTTGCTCTTTGGTCAGGCCGATGCCGGTGTCGCGCACCGCAAAGTAAATCAGCTGGCCCTCATCATCTTTTTCCCGAATCCCGGCACGAACGACGATTTCGCCTTGTTCGGTAAACTTCACGGCGTTGTTGCAGAAGTTGATCAGGATTTGACCCAGTCGCAGCGGATCGCCCTTGAGTTGCGTGGGGACCGCGGGATCAATGTCAAAAATCAGCTCCAAGCCTTTCGCGGAGGCCTTCTCGGAAATCAGATTGCTAACGTTTTCGAGCACGCGCTCCAGATCGAAGTCGATATGTTCCACCGATAGTTTGCCCGCTTCGATTTTCGAGAAATCCAAAATATCGTTGATGATGCCGAGCAGGTGCTGGCCAGCAAGTTGAATTTTCCTCACGTAGTCGTGCTGGCGGGGATTCAGCTCGGTGCGTAAAGTCAAATGCGACATGCCGATAATCGCGTTCATCGGAGTGCGGATTTCGTGACTCATGTTGGCCAGGAAATCGGACTTGGCCTTGGTGGCTTCCTCCGCCACCTCTTTGGCACGCCGCAATTCTTCTCCAGACGCCTCCAGGGCCTGATTAATACTCTCCAGTTCTTGTTTGCGGGCGCCGAGCTGACGTTCCGACGCTGCCAAAGATTCAGCCTGGGCTTGCGTGCGGTCCAGAAGCTCTCGAGTGGCAATGTTGCCAGACAATATTTCGGCGCTGAGAGCGACGGAGGGCAGCAAGGAGTCGAGCAACGCGCGTTGGCGCTCCGAGAATGCTGAATTAGTGGCCAATTCGATGATGGCGGTCACTTCGTCCTTATTGACCACCGGAATGAAGTGGATTTTCCCGACCGTCAAGGTCCCCATGCCCGCGGAGATTCGAACTTGCTCCCCGGTGGTAATTTCGAGCACGCGCCGCTCGATCGCAGCTTGCCCGGCCAATCCCTCGCCGAGTGCAAATTCGTGAGGACTACTGACGTCAGTATTTGCAAACGAATAGGCGCGAGAGAAACGCTTGCGACTGTCGTCTGCGATGTAGAACGCACCATAGATCAGTGGAATGGATTGCGAGAACCGCGACAATAATGCCTTCCCAAATCCTGGATAGTCTTGCGCCGATTGTAAGGCCTCCAGCGTGGCGCCCACTTCGGCCTTTACCCATGCTTGCGTTTCGCGCTCGCGTGCGCCCAGTTGCAGGGTACGCAGCGCGCGTCCGATCTCACCGATTTCATTCTTACGATCAAGGAGGGGGATATTTTGCTCGAGCCGCCCATCGGCCAAATCCTGGATGCTGCCCTGCAAAGACACCAGTTCGTTCACCACTTGTGTTTCCACGACGTAGAAGGCGGCGGCCCACGATGCCAGCAGTCCGAAGCCGATCACCAGCCACGTGATCAAAATCGCGTGATGCGTATTACTGGTCAACTCATCGGAGCGCTTATCAATAAATAATTGCAAAGCCTGCATGATCTCGATCGTGGCCTGGCGCGCCTGCTGCAGCTCCTGATCTACACCTCCACGTAATAGATGCAACGCTTTGGCATTGTCACCGGCCAGGGCTGCCGCGCGGACCGGCCGAGCGTCCGCTTCCGCCTGTTCGAACAGGGCAGATGCGGCGTTGATCTTTTCTGCACGCTCAGGGCTCTGTTTGAGTGCCGCTGTCATCGCCGCGTGGAAGTCCGCGCCAACCGCTTCCAGTTGTCCGTCAATCACTTGTCTGCGGTCGGGATCGGTCTCATCAGCCAGTTCAAAGAGAAACAGCCCGAACCGATTGGTATGCGCTCGCGCTTCCCCAACGCTTCTGAGCGCTTTGACCTCGGTGTCGATCAGCACGCTGTACCACGTGTCGATCATTTTGCTTTCAACCGACGAATAGACCCCCGCTATCACCACCATCAACGCAAGCGGAACCATAGCAATCAGCAGTTTCCGCCGCAGCCGCAAATTTGTAAGGAAGCTCATCCGAATGCGCTCCAACAATTGCTGAACCTGTGAGCCTGTCCGCGCTACAAAATCATGCAATTGACGTCGCGCGACTCCAATCGAAAGCGTTTGTCGACCGCCGCGGCAGTCAGGTCAAGACCAGCTTGGCGAAGATTATATGCAAAATGCGTTGCCGCATATCGTCATAACTAACAGTCGCCATGGAGCACTCTCATACGGTTAGAGAAGCACCTGGCGGAAGCGACTCGCGGACCAGAAGCGGGACGAGGGAATGGTGCAGGAATAGCCTACGTTCTTGACAATCAGCAGCGCCGCTCGAAGCCACGCGACAGTGGAATCGCTGCGAGACGTTATTCGACAGCTGTCCAGGTGCTGGCGGGGTTGAATGAAGTGATTGTCTTGGCGATTGCAGCGGTATCGTCACCCAGGTCTTTTTGCAGCGCAATGCCGTCCTGGTTGATGAGGAAGGGTGTCACGCCGGAATTTCCGTATTCCGCGGGATAAGCAAAGATCGCGAAACCTCCGGCCATGATTCCGTTAACGAGGTAGTTCTTCGCTCCGCCATGCGCCTGCGGCCCTTGGCTTGTGGGCATGCGGAAGTAATAACCGTGGTAGGGCTGCGATTCTTGCGACGCGCCGGAATAACCTTCGCTTGCGGCGAACTCGGCCAGCGGACTGAGAGGGCTGCCTGAATCACCTTGTGTTTACCGGAATTTTGCACGAGCTCGTACTCTCAAATCTGACAGGGTCGCTCTGTCTCGCGGGCGCCCTGGGCGGCGCAGGTTCCGTTTCGCATATCCCACCGCACCAGTCGACCGTCAAGAGTTCGTCCTTTAGACGCGTTGCGTCATCTTTGGGACGGAATATGCAGAGTCCAGGAAATCAAGATCGCATACCCTGTGTCGGAGGGAATGTGATATTTAAACCAATGAGAAAATGACGAGAAAATAGGGACCGATCCGTTTTGCCTCAGCAATTGTTGGAGAAAGATGGCCCAACGCGTGATTTGAAGTCGACTAGCAGATTACCCGTCCGGATTTCTTTCTGGATCAAGGATTGCGTCGCGGTGCCGATTTTTAGCGATTATGGGCAAAGATTCGCGGGAGAGACGGCATGAAGGTCACCGCTTCAGGGCCTCCCAGACACGGATTTTCGCTCTCCTTTTGGCCCAGTTTGCTCATTGGATTTCTTGCGATTAAAGCTGTCCTCTCCCTTGGCCTAGGGCTTGGTGATCAGCTGGCCCCGTACGGCACTAGCATTTACTTCGCTCTACTTCTTTTGGCGACCGGATTCGCAATCCTGAACGCAGTACAGAGAACGCAGGGTCGTCGCGTTTTTTGGGTGTTTATTGCAGTCGGTTATGGACTATGGTCGCTGGACCAATGGCTTTACGTGTACTATGGATTCTTGCGGCACACCGAAGTCCCAGATAATTCCATCGCTGACCCAGCTCTGTTCCTTCACCTGGTCCCGCTGATGGCAGCGGTAGCGATGCTGCCGCATCTGAATCGCTATGACCAGAAAGCGTACCGCGCGAGCTTGACTTTCTTTTTTCTGCTGGTCGCGTGGGTCTTTCTTTACGCGTTTCTGCTCTTTCCCTACCAGTATTTGTTCGCGAACCCCGCGATCTATAACCCGCGGTTTACCGCCCTATACGGCATTGAAAATCTCGCTTTGGTGCTGATTCTGTGCCTGGTAGTCCGTGGCGCGCGAACTCCGTGGAATTCAATCTATTCTCATTTATTGGGAGCGTCCGCTTTGTACGCGGTGAGTTCGACTCTGGCGAACATGGCCATAGATTTGGGCAAGCACTACAACGGAAGCCTATATTCTTTGGCCCAAAACGCGGCTGTTTGCTGGTTTCTGTGGGTGCCGTTGCACGCTCGGCATCTAGCGCGGCCTAGCACCTCCGCAGAGGACCTCGATGCGCCACGATAGCAGGCTAACTTCACTACTGGCGATGGCCGTAGTGGTGGCGGTGCCCGTCATCGGGATCTGGGAACTCCTGCGACAGGATGAACCATCAAGCCTGCGAACATTTCGCCTGCTAGTGGTGCTGGCTTGTGGACTGTTTCTGGCAGTTGTTGCGCTTTTAGGGGAGCAACTCAGCAAGGCTGGCTTCCGGAGCGATGCCAGGAGGCTGGAGGCCCTGAATCGAGAACTCATTGAATCAGTTCGGGCCGTCGTGCGGCGGGCAGAGCCCAGTACTTTCCGGACTACTTTCGTAAACAAACACGTGGAAGAGATCCTCGGATATCCAGTAACAGGTTGGCTGAAAAACCCGTCGTTCTGGGCCGAACACCTACATCCGGAGGATCGCGAGCGCACCGTGTCCTTCACGGAAAAGGCCGTCCAGGAACAACGGAATCACGAGCTGGAGTACCGCATGATTGCAGCGGACGGCCGAAGCGTGTGGCTGCATGAGATTGTGAATGTGATCGTCGAGGACGGTGTAACGATCGAACTGGTGGGGGTGAGCGGGGACATCACGGCGCGTAAGCGAAGGGAAGAATCGATGGCCTTGTTCCGAAAATTGATTGACGGTTCCAATGATGCCATTGAGGTGATTGACCCTATAACGCTGCACTTCCTCGATATCAATGAGAAGGCCTGTCTCGACCTTGGTTATCATCGCGAAGAGATGCTGTCCATGACTGTCTACGATATCGATCCGGTGCTCGACCCGTCTCTCCGCATACGCATGGCCCAAAAGATACGTGAATCAGGGTTCGTGATCGTGGAGTCTCAGCACCGGCGGAAGGATGGGTCGACATTCCCGGTGGAAATCAATATTAAACACATCCAGCTAGACCGCGACTACGCTGTGGCCGTGGTGCGAGACATTACCGAACGCAAGGTCGTGGAGGGTACGCTGGCAAGCTTGAGCCCCAGATTGATTGAGGCGCAAGAGGAGGAGCGCAGCCGTGTGGCCGGAGAATTACGCGACGATTTGAATCAAAGGATGGCGCTCCTGCAAATCGGCCTCGGGCAATTCGAACGGGACGTTCCTGGCCTGTCATCGCAAGCTAGAATACAACTCCACAGCCTCACAGAAGTAGCCATGGAGATTGCGTCCGGCATCCATAATTTGTCTCACCGGCTCCGGCCGTCGCTGCTCGACCTATTGGGTCCGGTCGCGTCCATCGAGCGCCTCTGCAGGGAACTCTCCGATCGGCACAACCTGCAAATACAATTCGTCCATCACGGCATTCCGGAACGGATCTCTAAGGATGTGAATCTGTGCCTCTATCGGATCACGCAGGATGCTTTGCGGAATGTCGCGAAGCACAGCGGAGCGGCTGGGGCCGAGGTGGAGCTATGGGGTCATGACGATCGAATCGAGCTGTGCATCTCCGATTCAGGCGTTGGGTTCAATCCCGAGTCTGCGAAGCGAACTTCAGGTCTTGGTTTAATCACCATGCAAGAGCGGCTGCGATTGGTGGAGGGTCAGCTTACGGTTCAATCCGAGCCGTCGCACGGCACGCGAATTCGTGTTCGTATTCCACACCGTGCAGTCGATGCCCAAGTTGATGACCGGCGCTGAGCGCGAATCGATAGTACGTGCGCAATGCAGACGATTCGCCGGCGGCACGAACACTCTCCCAATGGAACGCGAGTTGACAGCTCGCTCGGCCGAGGGCGCTGAGAATCTCGAATCGGCTACGGAGGGCTACTTCGACTGTAAAAAGTGACAATACCGTCTGCCGCCGGCCCCCATGATAATTCCCGGCTTGCGACATGATCTGCTCGGCGTTCGCAGGATTCAAACTTCATGACTAAAAGAAGGCGTGTGGATAAGGTTGCCAAAGCCCCCACGAGACAGAATCGCGTGAAAGTCGTGGTGTGCGTTGCGATGCTGCTGGCCGGGCTCAGCTACTGGAGATTTGCAAACCGACAAACCGTTCAGGCGACTAGACTTCCCCAGGCGACGATGGCGGAAGCCGTGCCCACTGCCACGAGCGGTTTCGCACCGACCGTTGAAAACAAAAACACCCCGGCCGGGACTGCACCTGCGGGAATGGCCTGGATCCCGGGTGGCGAATTCTCGATGGGCGCACAGGATCCGCCGGGAATGGACAAGGTCGGAATGCAGGCTACGCTGGATTCACGTCCCGTTCACCGCGTGTATGTTGACGGCTTCTGGATCGATAAGACTGACGTCACGAACGGGGAGTTCGCCAAGTTTGTGAAAGCCACGGGGTACGTCACCGTGGCGGAACGCAAACCCAAGGCGGAGGATTTTCCAGGAGCGCCGCCGGAAAACCTGGTAGCGGGATCGGTGGTTTTCTCGCCTCCGGACCACGAAGTTCCCTTGAACGACCATTATCAATGGTGGACGTACATCCCGGGCGCGAACTGGCGCCATCCGCTGGGCCCTGCTGCCAGCATTCAGGGAAAGGCGGACTATCCTGTGGTGCACGTTGCCTACGACGATGCTGCGGCCTATGCAAGATGGGCCGGTAAGCGATTGCCGACCGAAGCCGAATGGGAATTCGCGGCACGAGGCGGACTGACGGGACAACCGTTTGTTTGGGGCGATGAGTTTCGACCGAAAGGACAGTGGATGGCCAATACGTTTCAAGGTCATTTTCCGGACAAGGATACCGGAGAAGATCACTACCCAGGGATCACAGCAGTCGGACGGTTTCCGGCGAACGGCTACGGACTCTATGATATGGCGGGGAACGTGTGGCAGTGGACGAGCGATTGGTATCGCCCGGATTACTATCAGCAATTGGCGGCTGGCGGCGGTGTGGCGCGAAATCCAAAGGGCCCGGATTCACCTTACGACCCCGACGAACCGAAGGAGCGAAAGAAAACGCAACGGGGAGGTTCGTTTCTTTGCACCGATCAGTATTGCTCACGCTACATGGTGGGCACTCGGGGAAAAGGTGAGGTGAGCACGGGGACGAATCACCTCGGTTTCCGCTGCGTGAAAGACGTGTTGCCGGCCGTCAGTCAATAACTCAGTATCGTCAATCTGCGTCTGTCTTTGTCGTCGCTCCAGTTCGGAAGAACAGGGACCAGAACTTATCCTCGCCCAGTACTCGCCGCAATTCCCGGAACGCAAAGAGTGGAAGGAAAGTACAAAATACGACGACGCTCCGGGCAAGGAGTTCGTTGATGCGTATCTCGTGGTACGCGGTTGCAAAGTTTTCTCCATGCCAGCGTCGTTTGATCACTTCCTCGATGATGTGAAAGGCGAACACGAGCAAGCTGAACAGAAACGCCTTATAAGTTGCCGACTGAAATAGTGGCTTGAGTTCATGTTTCCTGCCAAGGTGTGCGTATTCCCCGATAAGAATCACTTTCGCGACCACCAGAGCGTTGATCAAGGCCGTGCCAAAAACGAAATACGAGACGTGAAATTCATTTAGCAGCAACATGCTGTAGGTGGCAAAAGCGCAAAAGAAGAACGCCAGATACAAGAAGATCCCAATAAACTCCTGCAATTCGTGGACGGCCTTTTGCTTGACGATCGCGCGCTTGGAAATTTCGGCATTCATCTAGCCTCCTGATTTTCGTTATGCCTCCTTGATCGTTTATCTCGGTCCCGTCAAGGGTTCCGGCTCCGCCTATAGAACTGCTCGGAACAAGCGCGTCGAATGCGAACACCGATCCGATCCGCGTCATTGCGTGGAAATGGCATCAGGGGCTTCCCCCCGCGTGTGATTGGAGAATCGCGGGCACGCGTACCTTTCGAACCAGCTGAATCGCAAGCAAGACCCCTACTATGACTCCGGGGTTGGAATCACCAGGCAATTCGCAGCTCCCGGGCTAATTCTCGCCGGGCGTTCCTTTCCAATCGATAAGATCGACCAACTTCCAGGGATTCTGACTGAGATCGATTTGCAGTTGTCCTTCCTTATCCATCACGAGTTGAGCGGCCGGATACAAAAGACCTGAGTTCTTGCTCTTGTCCTGGTCATTCAAGTCCAGTTCACCTGCTGTCAAGTTGAAGGATTGAGATTGCGTGTCAAAAAAGGCTTCACCGAATCTGATTTGACGGTTGGTGATAAAGCGAATTTTCCGCCCGGTTGGAGTTGCAATCAGCCGGATATAACTGAGGTCGTAGCCAAGCGTGCCGGTAATCGATATGTGACCTACCGCCTTCATTTTCGTCAGGGCGTTCACCAGCCCCTGGTTCTGGCCCTTCGTGAACGCGTCCACCAGGATCTGCCGGTCCGCCGGAGTCGAAAAATCGTAAATAATCACGCTTATGCCGATGTTTTGGCCGAGCTGTGTGCCTGTGCCCATGGCAGTGGCTTCAATGGTTTCCGCTTTCACCCTGTCACCGGATAAGCCGGAAGCGCTTCCGATGAGCAGCAGGCCAACGAGCAACAGGAAGCTGGTTGCGAGCGTGAGAATCTGTGAACCTGTCCTCTTATGGAATCGACGCATTTTATTTCCCCTTCCTCTGAAGCCCGTGGGATACACGACTGGGCGCCAGAGAGCGCAATAATGAAGCGGCGGGCAGGCCCAATGGAATTGTCAGTAATGACAGGGTCAGGCCGAATCGGTTTTCTGTGCTGACTTCTGACACTTTCGGCCGCTCTACAATGCAAATGGGTTTTCAACTCCAAGAAGAAGGAGTTATCGCCACTTTAAAAATTTGTTAATATACTCACCGCAAAAATCTGTGCCCGCTAGGGCTTTCGGGAGTTCGCGATGCCATCGCCTAGCCGGTTGTCGAACCGACGCCGCCGGACCCAAATGCCGATCACGGCTTTTGATCCCAAAGCTTTTTTAGCGAGTGCCGGCATCGGAAGGACAATTCGTCATTTCAACCCAAAACAAATCATTTTCTCGCAAGGAGAGCGTGCGGACGCTGTGCTTTACATTCAGGACGGGACGGCACGGCTGAGCGTGGTCTCCAAACAAGGCAAGGAAGCGACCATTGCATTGCTCGGCCCAGGTGATTTCTTAGGCGAGGGATGTATCGCTTCGGATCAGCCCTTCCACATGACGACGGCCACCGCGACCACTCGCTGCTCCGTGCTGAAGATCGAAAAGAAAGAAATGCTCCGGACGCTCCACGAGGAACACAAATTCTCGGACATGTTTGTTGCCTATGTGGTGGGCCGCCACAACCGCACGCAGTCGGACCTGGTGGATCAACTTTTCAATTCAACCGAAAGGCGGCTAGCACGAGCCCTTCTCATATTGACCCGCTTTGGGAAGGAAGGCAGGTCGGAGGCTCTCACCCCTGGGATCAGTCAGCAGACTCTGGCGGAAATGATCGGTACAACCCGTTCGCACGTGAATGTCTTCTTGAACAGATTCAGAAAGCTTGGCTTTATCGAGTACAACGGCGGGTTGAAGGTGCATAGTTCCCTGCTAAGCGTTGTGCTTCACGAATAGCTAAGCATGAGCGTTCTGCGTGGCACGGTTTTATAAGCAGTTAGGACTCGCCATAGAGCAATCTGGCCGTTTAAAAAAGTGTACAATTTTGAACACTTGCGCCTTCGCTCGGTGGTACACTCTGCGACCAGCGTTCGTACCTGACGCCTAACTGAGGTGGTCTTTCAAATCGTATCGGCGATGCGCGTCGCCGGTGAATTGTCACTTCTAGAAAAATTACGGCAGAACAACCTGCAGCAATAGGCCCGCCCGCTTGAAGCATTCCTGCCCTGCGGGTGTCCGCACGGCTATTCGCCGCTGACCTTTAGTTCGGAGACAGGTGATGGAAGCTGGCTCCAATCGACGCGCATCGAGTTTCGCAGCAGCGCATTCGCTATTGCGGACAGCGATCCTGGTGTGCGCGGTCGCCATGTTGTCTTACTTCGCTTCAAAATTAGGCGGCGCGCTGGTGCTGCACCCGCAAATGCTTTCGCCGCTTTGGCCCGGCTGCGTGCTTCTGGTGTCCTTGCTGCTGCTGGTCCCAGGAAGGAAGTGGCCGGTCCTCATCGTGACAGCCCTAGCCGTGTTTTTTTTCTATGACCGGCGCAACGGAGTGCTGGCCGGTACGGCTACCTGGCTGATTTTGGCTGACACGGTGGAAATTCTCACCGCCGCATTGTGTCTTAGCTATTTTTTTGAGGGGTTACCTCGGCTAAATAGTGTAAAGGCGTTGGCTAAGTTTTCATTGTTTGCGGTGATCCTAGCGCCAGCGGCGGGAGCCTTTGTCGGCGCGCTCGCCGTCTCGGGGACCTATTGGATGAATTGGAGGACGAGTTTTTTTTCCGAAGCTCTGGGGTTCCTTACTTTGATGCCCGCTATTTTTAGTTGGGTCGGCAAAGGCTCGCCCGGGAGCGACAAGTCGCGTTCGTACTATTTCGAAGGCGCTGTACTGATCGTTGGCCTGGCAATTTTCGGATATCTGACGTTCGTCGCTCCCGGGACGAGCACCCTACCGGCACTGTTCTACTCCCTCGTGCCATTCATGTTGTGGTCCGCATTGCGATTTGGGTCGATGGGGGTCAGCACTTCGGTGGTTTTAGTTGCAGTTCTCTCGATATGGGGTGCGACCCATGGCCGCGGTCCGTTCACCGGACCGCAACCGATCAATAACGTCTTGTCGTTGCAGCTATTCTTATTCTTTGCAGCAGCACCTTTTATGGTCCTCGCCGTCCTCGTCGAAGAGCGCAAGACGGCAGCGGATGAGCTCGGCGAGAGTGAGGAAAAATTCCGCAGTGTCTTCCGGGATGCCGGCATGGGAATGGCGATCGTTTCACCAGAAGGCCGTTTCCTTGCTGGCAATCAGGCATTTTCCACGTTCATCGGATATACCGAAAAGGAACTTCTGGGCAGGACCGTCGAATCGGTTACTCATCCGGAAGACTGGCCGACGTTTTCGCAGAGGTTGAGCCAAGCGCTGGCGGACGGAGCCAGCTTCCAGGGCGTGGAAAAGCGCTGTCTGCACAAAGACGGAAAAGTGCTGTGCGGGGAGTGCAGTGCTTCGTTGATACGGGATATTCACGGGAAGCCGCAGTATTTCGTCGCCGAAGTGCTGGATATCACCGAACGCAAACGCGCAAACCAGAACCTGATCGAGAGTGAAGAGCGGTTTCGTCTGGTTGCCAATTCAGCCCCGGTGCTGATCTGGATGTCCGGAATCGACAAACTGCGCACTTTCTTCAACAAGTGCTGGCTCGATTTCACCGGTCGCGCTGAGGAACAAGAGCTTGGGGAAGGCTGGGCGCAGGGAGTGCATCCGGCAGACCTGGAGCATTGTCTCGGTATCTACAGCGGTGCGTTCGACGCCCGGGTGGATTTCGAGATGGAATACCGTCTGCGACGCTATGATGGAAAATATCGCTGGGTAGTTGACTATGGTGTACCCAGAATTGAGTCCGATGGAACTTTCTGCGGGTATATCGGCTCTTGTGTTGACATCACGGACCGCAAGTTGAACGCAGAGTCGCTCGAAGAGCTGAGCGGACGCCTGATCGCGGCGCAAGAGGAAGAGCGCGGGCGCATCGCCAGAGAGCTGCACGACGACTTCAGCCAGCGACTGGCTTTGCTGGGAATCGGACTTTCGCGACTATGGAAGAAGCGGCCGGAGTCTGAAGAAGACGAAAGAACCCTGGTGCGGGAATTATGGAATCGCACCCAGGAAATATCTTCTGACGTTCATCGCCTTTCGCATCAACTCCATTCCAGCAAATTGGAGCACGTGGGTCTCGGGCCCGCTCTCATGGGACTTTGTGAAGAGATCAGCGAGAAGTATGGAATTCAGGTTGAATTTACCGACCGCGAAGCTCCTTTGCAAATCCCGAAAGATGTGGCGCTGTGTCTGTTCCGGGTTACCCAGGAAGCGCTGAGCAACGTGGTTAAACACAGTCAAGCAAAGCAAGCCCGGGTGGAACTTGGTAACGCGAATAATGAAATCCGCTTGCGGATCGTGGATGCCGGCCTGGGTTTCGATGTTGCTCTGAGCAACACCGACGCGGGAATCGGACTCGTCGGAATGCGCGAGCGGCTGCGACTGGTTGGCGGAAGACTGTCGGTACATTCCGCGCCCGCACGAGGGACGGAAATTCTTGCGGAGGTTCCGCTATCGGTTTCCGCTGATGAGGCACATGCAAGAACAACTACTGCGGGAGGGATTCGATCATGAGACGCCCACGTGTACTGCTGGCAGATGACCATCAGATGTTGATTGATGCGCTGAAAAGCGTTCTGGAACCCCGCTGTGAAGTAGTCGGCTCGGTGACCGACGGGCGTTCGCTTCTGGAAGCTGCCGAGAAGTTGCGACCCGACGTCATCGTGGTCGATATTGCCATGCCCCAGCTAAATGGGCTGGACGCCGGCAGGAAACTGCAACAGAAGATGCCTGCCGTAAAACTTATTTTCATGACGATGAATGAGGACCCTTATCTAGTAGGAGAGGCTTTTCGCGCCGGGGCATCGGCCTTTCTTCTGAAGCAGGCAGCAGGCTTCGAGTTGATCGACGCGATTGAAAAAGTGCTGAAGGGAGTCAGATATGTGACTCCCCGCGCCGCAAAGGGTCTGGCGAGTATCTCGATGCGAGAGCCCAAGGCCCGCGAACATGTCCCTGGACCAAGCGGACGAGAACGGGAAGTCATTCAGCTATTGGCAGAAGGCCGCACGATGAAGGAAGCAGCTAGCGTGCTGAAAATAACCACCCGCACCGTCGCGGCGCACAAGTACCACGCCATGGAAATTCTGCAGATTAAGACAAACGCCGAACTCGTTCAATACGCCATCAAGAGCAAAATCATCTCCGTCTAACGAAGCGAATTCTTCCTTACTGTTAATTTTGCCAATATCCAGTCGCGTGAATCGCGCCCAAGATAGCTGTGGATGCCTACCTCCACGCTGAGCAAGATGAACTCGAGAGCCGAGATCGATGAGCCTTTCACGTTGCACCGGCGTCCCCAATTCGTTGTGGAGGCCTAGAGACCCGCTCAGGGATGAGCTCGCATGAGTCGAAAACGGGTGTTAGTCGCGGATGATCTCGCTCCCGTGTTGAGCACCGTGGCCGCATTGTTGCGCGAGTCATTCGATGTTGTTGGCACGGTTTCCGATGGACGAGCGGCTCTGGAAGCGACGCTGAAGCTCCAGCCCGACCTGGTGGTTTTGGACATATCGATGCCG
Organism: Acidobacteriota bacterium; assembly: GCA_013289715.1. GTDB lineage: Bacteria > Acidobacteriota > Terriglobia > Acidiferrales > UBA7541 > Palsa-295. Next base: position 26,396 of record JABCZJ010000001.1, read on the forward strand.
TTAATGAGTGGAATCGAGGTCGCGGAAGAACTTACGCGACAAGGCAACAAAGCCAAGATCGTATTTCTCACGGTTCACGAGGATCAGGACATTCTGAGCACCTGCCGGGCCGCCGGCGGCCTGGGATACGTGATCAAGGTACTGATGGATACGGATTTGGTGCTGGCGATGAATGAGGCGCTGGCTGGCCATGCCTTTACGTCTTGCTTTCCGTCTGACGAGGACATGCATTAAGCAGGAATGGCTGTGTGTTGTTGGCAAGGTTGCAGCGATGCCGATCACGGTTGACCGGCACGTTAAACGCGGTAAATAGACGCGCCTTAAATTCCAATGGGAGAGCAAACACAATGAAACTTGTAGCAGCAGCTTTGTTGGTGTCGGCCTGCGTCGGGCTAGGTTTCGCGCAGTCGCAGGCGCCACCGGCCAAAGGCCCGAGCGTGGCGGAAACAGTCAAGCAAATCGAACACGACTGGGTTGATGCGGCGATTGCGGGTAATGCTGACAAAGTTAGCGAGATCCTCGCCGACGATTGGATCGGCGTCGGTTACGACGGCACCAAGGAAACGAAGCAGAAGCATCTGGCGGACATGAAAACGGGCACGGCGAAGCTTGCGTCCTTCGAATTCGGGCCCATGGATGTGAAGGTGTTGGGGAGCGTTGCCGTCGTCCAGGGCAGCAATACCGAAAAAAGCACGACCAGCGATGGCAAAGATTCGAGTGGGAAATTTGCCTGGATGGATGTCTTTGTTAAGCGCGACGGCAAGTGGGTGATCGTCCGCTCGCAAAGCACGGAGTCAACGGTTCGAGAATGATTTTCTGGCAGCTTTCAAGAAAACCGATTTGCAAAAGGAGAGCGCATGAAAACACGGTTTCTAGTCGCTATCGCGCTTCTGATTGGCCTCGCCTTTAGCGCGGCTTCCGCGCAGGATGTTTACGTAACCTCGAGTCCCAGTGCGAGTTTTTCTCAATATCACACCTATGCCTGGGGACAACAGCAGAACCCCAACCAGATCGCCAGTCCATTTCTGGCGCAGGAAGCGAAAACCCAGATCAACACGCAGATGCAGAGCAAGGGCCTCAAGTTGGTCCAGGAGTCAGAGAATCCAGATTTGATAGTGGTGGGCAGCGGCGGGATGAAGACGCAGACCTCGTATCAGGCTTGGGGCATGCGCGGAATTGGCGGCGGAATGGGCGGGATCACTCCGGAGCAGAACGTGACCGGCACACTGATCGTCGATATTTACGACGTGAAAGCCAAAGAATTGGTCTGGCGCGGCGTCGGTCAGGGCACCTTGAACGAAAAGAACTCGCAGAAAAATATGCAGCTGGTGGACAAAGCGGTCGCCAAGATGTTCAAGAAATATCCGTCGTAGCGCTCCGCTGATTGCGGTGAGCCCCGGCAAGATTGTCACTTTGACTATTACCACACCCGAGTTCGGAGTTCAGTATGCCTGCGATTCTGAACCTGCGCCGCGACTCTTGCGTGGAGGAATCAGTCCTCCCGTTTTCCCCCAGGAAGAGAAAAGCAAAGATTGAGGAGAGCACACATGAAGCGTAACGGAAATTTGTTTCTTGTTGTCGCAGTGTTGATCGCGGGCCTGGGGCTGGCCACAGTCCCGCCTGCCTCCGCGCAGCAGAAGCCCAACATCCTTGTCATCATGGGTGACGATATCGGGACATCGAACATCGGCGCCTATAGCCTTCACGTGATGGCCGGCAAGACGCCGAACCTCGACAAGCTTGCAAAGGAAGGCATGATTTTCACCGACTATTACGCCGAGGCAAGCTGTACGGCGGGTCGGGCGAACTTCATCACGGGTGAACTGCCAATCCGCACGGGCATGACCACGGTCGGTCAGGCGGGCGCGCCGATCGGCATCCCTGCGGAAGCCGTCACGATCGCCACCGCGCTGAAAGCGTTGGGTTATGAGACCGGCCAGTTCGGCAAGAACCATCTTGGTGACAAGAATGAATTCCTGCCCACCGTCCACGGCTTCGATGAATTCTTCGGCTATCTCTATCACCTGGACGCCATGGAAGACCCGTTCCACCCCAACTATCCGCAGAACCTCTTGAATGCCGTCGGCCCGCGCAACCTGGTTCATTCCTGGGCGACGGACGTGGATGATCCCACCGAGATGCCGCGCTGGGGCAAGATCGGCAAGCAGAAGATCCAAGATGAAGGGCCGTTGCCGCCGCACCCCACTAACGGGATCAAGTACAACATGGAGACGGTGGACGACACCATCCGCGACCTCTCCATCAAGTTCATGGACAAGTCCAAGGCCGACGGCAAGCCATTCTTTGTCTGGATGAACACGACGCGCATGCACGTGGTCACCCATCTCTCGCCGAAATACGCGGCAATGATGAACTCGGAGAATGGTTGGAGCATCGAGGAAGCGGGCATGGCGCAGTTGGATGACGACATCGGCCTCGTGATGCAACACCTCAAAGACGCGGGATTAGACGACAACACCATCGTCGTTTTCACCACCGACAACGGCACCGAAACGTTCACCTGGCCCGATGGCGGCTCGACGCCGTACGCACAGGGGAAAGGAACGGTCATGGAAGGCGGCTTCCGCGTGCCATGCATCGCCCGTTGGCCCGGCCATATCCCGGCGGAATCCGTGCAGAACGGCATCATGTCCGGCTTGGACTGGTTGCCGACGTTCGTCTCTATGGCGGGAAACCCGAACATCACCGACCAATTGCTCAAAGGGGTGAAACTCGGCGACCGGACTTACAAGAACCACCTCGATGGCTACGATCAGACCGCCATGCTCACTGGCAAAGGTCCATCCAACCGCCACGAAATCTTCTACCTTGGTGAAAGCACGATTGGCGCGGTGCGCATTGACGACTACAAGTATCGTTTCATCGACCAACCTCAGGGCTGGCTGGGGGTCAAGACCCATCCGGACGTGCCTATGATCACCAATCTGCGCCTCGATCCGTACGAGAAACTGGGCTTTCCAGAAGACCTTACGAGGAATGGGTCGCTGTTATTTTTCAGCGATTGGTACATGTATCAATTCTGGCGTTTCGTGTTCGTCCAACAGGTAATGGGCAAGGAGATCCAGACTTTCCTGGAATTTCCGCCGATGCAACGAGGCGCAAGCTTCAACCTCGATGCCCTGAAAGCCGAAATGGCCGCCAAGATGGCCCAGGCGGAAGCGGCGGCCAAGGGCCCCAGCAATTAACCGCAACTGCCTTCACGGCGGGCGGCTCGCAAGGGCCGCCCGCTGGGAGTGGCGTTCGCTTCGAGCGTGTAGTGTTTCTGCCCACGAATAAGATCGGAAATACCGACCAAGAGGTAAGTGCCGGATGGTTAGCTTTGCAGCGATACGATTCCGGAGTGCCTTCGTTTTTCTGAAAAGGCCAAGAGATGAAATGCGTTCGTGGCCGATGGCTGATGGCAGCACTTCTTTTGTTATTGCGCTGTTCCTCGCTGCACGCTCAAACATCAACGACGGAATTCCTGCCCGAGATTGATGCGAATTTCAAACTGAATTCCAACGTGCGATTTCTTTTTCAAGCGAAGCAAACCAGAGAAGGTGGCGATCCTACGCAAGCGGAAGTGGGGCCCAGCATAGAATTTTACCTGAAGCCTTTGCTCAAGCTGAAAAATGTCACTCTCTTCGATCTGGACGATGCGAAATCCAGGCCGCTCGTCTTGGCGGTCGGATACCGCGCTGTCCCCTCGCCGGGCAAGCCCACGATAAACCGGATGGAACCCGTGCTCACATTTCACGTTCCCATAACGGCCCGGATACTGATTTCCGATAGAAACCGCGCCGATCTTGATTGGTCTCCCGGCAAGTTCGTCTGGCGCTATCGCAACCGGCTAACGGCCGAACGGCGCTTCACGATCAGTAACTACCACCCCGCGCCGTATGTCAGCGCCGAGATCTTCTACGAGAGCCAGTACTCAAAAATCAGCTCCACCAATCTCTATGCGGGTTGCTTGCTGCCGGTGAGCAAGCATATCGAGTTCGATCCCTACTACGAGCACGAGAACAACACGGGCAAGCGCCCGAATCAGCAGGTGAACGCTATAGGTCTCATTCTGAACCTGTTTTTCTAGGCCTCGGAACCTAACGCTGGAAATCACCGCGACCACACACCCGGCGCGCGGCTTGGCTCCGGCCAAACCGCCGCTTACGCGCGTAACGAGCGTCAGCACAAGTACGCTGGGCCAAGCTGATGGTAATCGAGCGCGATGGGACTGTTACTTCTGACAATTATATCGGACGTGCACTTGGCACAGGCTTAGCAAGCTTAGGCGGATGCAGGATTCAGTCCGGCGAAGGACACAACAAGGAGCTTCTCGTGACGTCAAATCGGAAATTCAGGGTATCGGCAATATTCTTGGGACTGCTCCTGCTGGCAAGTGTACGCGCGTCTCACGCTCAAGCGACTCCTCCAGCGCGCAGCGTAGACGTCCTCGAGACCGATATGTCAAGCTCTACCGTTGCGACGGCGAATGCCGCAGTCACAAGTCCGGTGACGCCTTCTGACGCCGAGCCCGCGGCGGTAACTCCAACGGGCGCCGACACGGCCGCCAGCGCAACCTCCGAAAGCGACTGGCACTTTACCGTGAGTCCCTATCTGTGGTTCCCCGGAGTGCACGGGAGTATTGGGGCACCGAACGGCGGGCAAATCGGCTTCAGCGCTTCCGCGGGCGACCTTCTTTCGAACTTCCGGATTGGATTAATGGGCGTGATCGAACCTCGCTACAAGCGAATCGTGATGCCGCTCGATATCTTTTGGATCCGGCTGGGGGACAATAGAGCGCTCCCGAACAGCCCCAACCAGGGCGTGGCGAACCTACACGCGACCGAATTCTTCCTGACTCAGAAGGTCGGTTATCGGCTGATTGATTCGGAGCGGCTCAAGATAGATGCGCTTGCGGGATTCCGCTACTGGTACTTCGGGGAGAATCTATCGTTTACGACTAACACTCTGAATTTCTCCGGGGTGCAGAGCTGGGTGGACCCGCTGGTCGGCGGACGCATCACTGGAATTCTGACGCCCAAAGTGGAAGTTACGATTGGGGGTGACGTAGGCGGCTGGGGTGTCGGTTCCCAAATGGATTACCAGATCTTCGGTCTTCTCGGTTACCGCATCAAACCGGCGTTGGCCTTGCAAGCGGGTTACCGTTATCTCTACTTTGACTATCGGCGCGCCTCGGGCGCTTACCTGGACAACGCCACGTCTGGGGTGGTCTTTGGCGTGAGCATCACCCTCAAATAGGCAACGGGATTTGTGAAATATTCCGGTTGCCGCGGCGGTGGCGAATGCACGCTCCCGCAAGTGGCGCCTTCTTACTCTTGCGACTTTCGACGCGCAAGCGGCCGGGCGATCCAGCCGCGCGCCGTCCTTTTGCCTCCGAGGAATCAAGACGCGCCCCTTGTCTCAGGCTTTTTTGCTAAACCTGTCAATCTTGACAATACCGTCAAATCCGTCCGAATCGTATTCTCCCGTTGGTTAGGGTGGAGGACCCGGGTTGAGACAACCCCACGCTCCATTCTTGAGACGGGCCCCCAATGCCTCTCCCAAGACTCTTTTCCGGGTCCTCCAAAAACTGAAGGCAGAGGCAATTAGAGTGGCGGCCTCTGCTGAACCTGCTTTGAGCCTTGCGGACCGCGTAACCCGCAGCATCGAGACACAGGGTTTTGCGATTCGTAGCGACAACGGTCCAGCTACAGGGGAAGTGGCGGTGGACGCAGGCGACGATGTTAGCAGCTAAATTTTGACACAGATTAAGGGAGCATCCCGATGAGTCATGGAGTTGCAAATAGCTGCAGAACGCAGTCCCTCGTCCGTTTCTTTGTTCCTATCGCCAGGCGCTTGGTAATTATCGGCGTTGTAGCGCTGGTCGCCGGTGGCGTCGCCATCGCGCAGAATGGTGAACTGCAGCAAAAGCTTGCGGCTGCGAAGCAGGCTGCTGCTGAAAATAAGCAGCGACTGCGCCAGTATCAATGGACGGAAACAACGCAGCTCACGCTGAAGGGAGATCCGAAGCCGTCAACTCAAAAATTGTGCCAGTACGGGCCTGACGGGCAGGTCCAGAAGACTCCGATCGGCCCTCCGCCGGAGCCACCCAGTGGCGGCAGATTGAAGCAAAGGGTGATTGAAAAGAAAAAAGCGGAGATGATGGACTACATGGATGATGTGAAGGCCGTCCTCGCCATGTACGTTCCGCCCGACCCCGAAAGAATGCAGCAAGCGTTTCAGGCCGGTAAAGTCTCGCTCAACCCTGCTGGCGGTGTCGTGAATTTAATCTTCACGGACTATGCCCAGCCCGGCGATCGTATGACGCTCGTGTTTAACCCTGAGATAAAAAAGATCGTTTCCTTGAGCGTTAACACGTACATGGGCCAAGCCAAAGACGTGGTGACGTTGCAGGTTCAGATGGCCCCTCTGCCTGATGGAACCAGCTACGCGCAGCAGACGATTCTCACGGCGACTGCCAAAGAGCTGGTCGTAACAACTACCAACTCGAATTACCAAAAGCTTGGCGGGTACTAAGACGCTGGAATAATTCATCTCATCGGTCCCGAGAATTGCGCACGACCCGGATTGGGCATAAGACGGAGCGAACTCTGGCTGCGTCGCGCTTCGTTGCACGCGGTCAGTGCCGGTTGCAGAATGGACTTTGCGCAACAGCGAATCGCTGGTTCTTTCAGCATCGCCCTGGAAGCTTCTGATCCCAGTCAACTGCGGGTTGTGGTTCGCTCATGAAAGGAGGCCCCTCTCAACCGATCCTGCCAATCCTGCAGGTTGTTGCCTGCAGCATCATCATTTTGTGGGGAGTCAGAGCCGCATCTCCGATCCTCGGTCCTCTTCTGCTCAGCCTTCTGCTCGCATATGCCGTAGTGCCGTTTCCCAAGTGGCTGATGCTGCGGTTCAAATTCCACAAGTCCGCGGCGATTGTGATGACGGCGGTCGCTGTAGTCGCTTTTGGGCTGTATATCCTGCTCTCTCTGGATCTGGCCGCTATTCGCATAGCGGCAAAACTCCCAATCTACGAGCGGCGCTTGGCAGAGCTTTACGACCAGGTCACGGTTTTCATGAATGCGTACGGCATTCTTACACCCAGCGTCTCAGTTAAAGGTGTTCTGACGGTCGAGCGGCTCCGTGAGATTTCGCGCGCGCTGCTGCCAGAGGCGGGCTCGATACACTCCGACGGAATACTGGTCTCTCTTTTGACATTCCTATTCATTATCGAGATGGCGGGAGAAATCGGAGTAAAGCCGGGCCCCCTGGCCGAGAGCTTGGCCTACTACGGTTCTGATGCGCGCAGCTACGTGGCCGTCACGGCCAAGACCGCTGGCATCAATGCCCTGCTCAATCTGGCGTTTCTGCTGGTGATGGGGGTAGATACCCCCGTCGTCTGGAGCTTCCTTTATTTTTTTCTCGACTTCATCCCCACTCTGGGATTCGTGATAGCGCTGGTACCACCGACCTTCGTGACGTTGCTGATGTATGGCTGGAAGAGAGCGTTGGTGGTGGCCGCGGGCCTGATACTGACGAATTTGATTGTCGATAACGTGGTCACGCCGATCTTCGTGAAGCACGCCATGGATGTCTCCTTCCTCGATATCACGCTTTCCCTCGTCGTTTGGGCTTTCCTACTGGGGCTTACGAGAGCAATCCTTGCGATTCCCTTGACGCTGGCGTTGCGAAAGTTCGCCGTAAGAGACTCGAGCGAACCGGAACCCGCGCTGAGTCTCTCTGGATGACCCGAGGGATGGCGGATGAGTTCTGTTTGTCACACGATTGCTGAAGGTTTTGCCACCTGTTATTTCTAACAGTTCCACTCGGTCTGCGATACAGCTAACCTGCATACGTACCTTCGGAATAGATTCGGCAATCCGGAATCGCGGGAGTTGGACGATGCGAACAAGACGATCGTTTGCTTGCTGGCTCGCGGCTTTGCTTCTGGTCGTCTCTGGCATGGCGCTGGCGCAGGACACAAGCCAGAACCGTACGCTCATCGTAAACGGCCAGTCCGGAAACGTGCCTGTGATTCAGGTCAACGGTCGCTCCTACGTCGATCTGGAAGCTCTGGCACGCGCGGCAAATGGCTCGCTCAGCTTTGCTGGAAACCAGATCGCCTTGACCCTGCCCGGCTCGCCTGTCAATGGGAACACAACGTCAGCGCCCGCAGCTGCTCCGGCTCCGGCAGCGAATCCGGGATTTTCACAAGCGTTTTTGAAGGCTGGTATCGAGCAAATGTCCACCATCCGGGAATGGCATACGGCGCTCGCGGCCGCGATTCAGAATGGAATTCCTGTAGCGGCAAATTGGCTTGCGCCGTATCGCAATCAGGCGGCCATCAATCTGCGTCTGGCTTCGGTCGCAGTCCAAACGGATTCGGATCGCAGGGCCTTTCAGCTGTTGACCAACGAGTTTCAGAACATGACGAAATTGGCCGACAAGTACATCGCCGCGCGCACGAACATGACCTACATTTCGCCGGACGCGCTGCAGAACGATGACCTGAACCAGCGCATTGTGGGCTGCGGGCACTCGCTGGGGTCCATGGCCGCCAGTGGTCAGTTTGTGGACGATGGTTCGTGCAACTGAAGCTCGGTATACCGGGAGCCATTCCTCATCTTTATTTGGCGGAACGCAGCGAATTGTTACTTTTGACAATTACATGGCTTCATTGCTGAGAGCAGCATCGCGGTATCTGCGGCATTGCGTCTCGGCACCAGTTGATTTACGGCCGCATCGTTCCATTTAACAAGGGTGAAAACGGGCAGAGATCGAAACACTCGCTGGTATCTCACTTCATCCTCACGTTAAACCAGCCGTCTTGTCGCAATCGCCCGGGAGGCCAGTATGGAGAGACGCAACTCGTTGGTACAACAGTTCATGGCGGTGCTTCTGGCGATTTGCATGAACCTGAGTCTGGCCACTGGAGTTGCGGGCTTCTCACAGGCCGGAAATTCGCCCGCGATGACGCCTGATCAGCTCGATAAACTCCTGGCTCCCGTCGCGCTATATCCGGACTCGCTCCTCATGCAGGTCCTGGCGGCATCCGTAAACTCCCAGGAAGTCTTGGATGGAGGAAACTGGCTGCTACAGAACAAGAGTCTGGAGGGAGATCAACTCGACAGCGCCGCCAAAGCGGCTGGATTCGGCCCCGCGATGATGGCGCTGTTTCATTTTCCCCAAGTCGTAGACTTGATGTGCTCCGAAATTGACTGGACCAAGCAGTTGGGAGAAGCGTTCACCGCGAGCCAGAGTGCAGTTCTTGATTCAGTCCAGCGGCTTCGGCTGCAGGCGAAGCAGGCCGGGAATCTGCAAACCACTCCGCAGCAGACCGTGGTGACGCAGCAAGCCGGCACCCAACAGGTAATCGTGATCCAGCCCACCAATCCCCAAATTATTTACGTGCCGCAATACAATCCGGTGCAAGTATATGTTGCGCCCCCGCCGAGCCAGCCGGCCACAGGTGCCATTATCGCGTTCGGCGTAGGCATGGCCGTAGGAGCGATGTTCAGTAGCAACAATTACTATTATCCGCACTGGGGATACGGCGGTGGAGTGTACTACCGGGGCGGTCCGTGGGTGGTCCATCACTATTCTTATCGCCCGGTGTACGGCCCGAACTATCACCGCGCGACCTTGTACTATCGCCCGCCGAATTATGCCTACGCGTATAACCGCCCGTATCCGGGAAACACCCACTACAATTCCAACAACTATTACAACAATTACCGCGGCAATACGAACGTTCAAAACAAGAGCAATAACACGATCAATCGGAACGTCAGTGGGAACAACGTGACGATCAACACCGGCAACCAGGTCAACAAGACCGGAAACACGGCGGTGAAGACCGGTAACACTCAAACCAATCAGAGTTGGAAGGGGCAATCTAGCTATAACGGCGGGAACAAAGCTGGTGGCAGTCCAGCCAACAACGCCTCCAGGAATCCATCCACCCCTAATGCTCGGACCTCTCCTGCCAGTCAGGCCAATACCCAGGCTGTGAAGCCGGATCGTGGATATCCCTCAGGCTCGGCGACTTCGTCGCAAACGCGTGCAGCCTCAAATCCCCCCGCGCAAACTCGGCCGGCCGGGGCATTCGAAGGAGCAGGAAACACCGGTAAATCCGAGAGGACCGCGAGCCAGCGTGGCGCGGCGAGCACGCAAGCGAAAAGGGGAGGCCAATGAAAACTCAATCTTCGGTTCAGCTGCAGTCACTTCTTTTTATCGCGGGCCTTTTCTATCTAATGACCGCTGCGCCACTGACTGCGCAAGCAGCCAGTGGGCAGAAAACTTTCCCCTCGTCAATGGAAGCGGTGCACGCTTTGGTGGACGCGGCACGTTCAGGAGATACCGCGCAATTAGAACCATTGCTCGGTCCGCGAGCGAAGGAGCTCTTAGTCTCCGGCTACGCGGGCGACGCTAAGGAACTTCTTGCAGGCTTTGTCAAAGCGTATGACGTAAAGCATTCGCTTTCGGTTGAAGCACAAGGATTCGAGTTTCTGCAAGTGGGTGAGAGCAATTGGCCATTCCCTTTTCCCATCGTTCGCGACGGCAAAGTCTGGTATTTCGACGTCGAGCGTGGCAATGAAGAAATACTGGATCGCCGCGTCGGCCGCAACGAACTCGGTGCAATCGCCGTGTGTGAGGGCTATGTCCAAAGCCAGGTCCAATATGGCTCCAAAGGACGTGACGGCGGTCCAACCGGCGTCTACGCGCAACGATTTCACAGTAATCCAGACAAGCACGATGGCCTGTACTGGCCCGTTTCCAAAGGCGAGCCTCAGAGCCCCATGGGCCCTTTGGTCGCCAGCGCGGCTGCAGAGGATGATTCAAAGCAGCCGGACGCAAAGCCCGCGCCCTACTACGGCTACGTATATAGGATTCTGACTGCGCAGGGCCCAGACGCGCCCGGCGGAGCGAAAAGCTATCTTGTGGATGGAAAGCTGACAGGCGGCTTTGCACTCATTGCGTACCCGGCGCAATATCACTCCAGCGGCGTCATGACCTTCGTCGTCAATCAAGACGGTGTCGTGTATCAGCAGGACCTGGGTGAGCAAACGAGCGACCTTGCATCCAAAATCACTGCCTACAATCCTGATAGTTCTTGGGAGCCAGCGCAGCACTAATTCATCCGGGAATGGACGCATTGCCGTTTGGAGCTCTTCGGTTGATGCGAGCGATTGCGATTTAGCTGTGGTCGTCGGATCAAGGCACGTCGTTCTGCACGGCGCGACTTAGACTGTCAGTTCTGACAATTACCGACCGCTGCTCTTGAGGCGTAGCATCGGCAAACCTGTGAAGGTGCCGACGCGCGTGCGCGAAGCGATCGGCGACATCTTGTTTCGGTCAAGGCCGGAATTCGACGAGGAGCAAATGTATGAACTGGATGGCAAGAACTACCGTGGTCGCTCTGTCTGTCGCAGTGCTGGGACTAGCAGCATCAGCAACCCCGGCACAGGGCGTTCCGGTTTTCGAGTTCAATCACGCCGAGAGCGCAGTTAAGTTCAATGTAAAGGCGTCCGTAGCCATCGCGGGGACCTTTGACAAGTGGGACGCCAGCCTCACATTTACCTCTCCTGACTTAGCCACTGCCGTCCTGGACATCAAGATTCAGGCCGCCTCGGTGAACTCCGGAAGCGGTATGAAAGACGGCAAGTTGAAAAGCAAAGACTTCTTCGATGCCGAGCACGATCCGCTGATCACGTTTCACTCCACAAAGGTCACACAGACTGGTCCGAACACCGTTGATTTGGACGGCGACTTCACGATTCGTGGCGTGACCAAGCCCGAAAAGCTGACCTTTACAGTCACTGGCAAAGGGACCGGCGTGGGGGAGCTTACCGGCACCATGGCCTTCGACCGCAAGGACTACGGGATGAATAAAGGCATTCCCTTCGTGACAATCGCCGACCGCGTCGAGGTAATTGTGGATCTCAAGGGCAAGCGAGTCAGCGGCCCTCCCGTAGTCTTTAAACAGTAGTCAGGTTGGGGGCGCACAAGCTGTCGCAGCTCGTTCACCGCGATTGCGCCGCACAAAGCTGGCTCGGATCAGACCGGCTCGATGCCGCGCTTCCGAGGCAAAGCAGCACGCTGAGATCTTGAAGAGAGGTTAACCAGAACATGCTGCGCAAAGCGCGAGTAGCCTCAATTATTTTGCTCCTGATGTTGGTCACGGCGGTCTGCGTCAACGCTCAGCAGAAAAAACCGAACATCGTCGTTATCATGACCGATGACGTCGGCGTTTGGAATATCAGTGCCTACCATCGCGGTATGATGGGTGGCCGGACGCCCAACATTGATCGCATCGCCAACGAAGGGGCGCTCTTCACCGACTATTACGCTCAGCAGAGCTGCACGGCGGGACGCGCCGCGTTTATCACGGGGCAGCATCCCTTTCGTACCGGTCTTTTGACCGTCGGCATGCCGGGTTCGCCTCTTGGCTTGCAGAAGGAAGACCCCACGATCGCCGACCTGCTGAAGCCACTGGGATACGCCAGCGCACAAGTTGGCAAGAATCATCTCGGCGACCGAAACGAATTCTTGCCCACCGTCCACGGCTTCGATGAATTTTACGGAAACCTCTATCACCTGAATGCCGAGGAAGAGCCGGAGGATCCGGACTATCCGAAGCAACCTGCTTTCCACGAGAAGTTCGGCCCCCGCGGTGTGCTCCGTTGTGTTGCTTTGACTTCGGACAACCCGGCGCCCGCCGACCCTCGTTTCGGTTCTTGGGGCAAACAGAAGTGCGAGGACACCGGGCCGCTTACTCGCGAGCGGATGCAAACGGTCGAAGAAGATCTGCTGCAGGTCTCGCTCGATTTCATGGACAAATCAGCGAAAAGCGGAAAGCCTTTTTTCCTGTGGCACAACACTACGCGCATGCACGTCTGGACCCGCCTGAGCCCGCAATGGGAAAACAAGAGCGGGTACGGGCTGTACGCGGACGGGATGATGGAGCTCGATTGGGTGGTCGGCCAGCTTCTGAAGAAGCTCGATGATCTGGGAATCGCGGACAACACCATTGTAGTTCTAACCTCGGACAACGGCGCGGAAAAGTTCACTTGGCCGGATGGCGGTACCGAGCCTTTCCGCGGCGAAAAAGGCACCACATGGGAAGGTGGATTCCGCGTGCCTTGCGTGGCTCGCTGGCCCGGCGTCATCAAGCCGAATACCATAATTAATGACATCGCTTCGCATGAGGATTGGACACCTACGTTCCTCGCCGCGGCCGGTGTACCTGATGTGAAGCAGCAACTTCTCACAGGGTATAAGGGCGTTGATAGGACATTCAAGGTCCACCTCGACGCTTATGACATGACCGATCTTCTCTCCGGCAAAGGACCCGGCCAGCGCAAGGAGATTTTCTACTTCGACGATTCCGGCAGCCTCAATGCATTTCGCTACGGAGACTGGAAAGTGACGTTTGCCACCAAGGACTCGTGGTGGGCCGATGTAGCAAAACCGCGAACCGTACCTCTAGTAATCAACCTTCGGCAGGACCCGTTCGAGGTGACGATGGATTCCCAGTTGTACGCCCGTTGGTACGGAGACAAGCTCTGGGTCATGGTTCCGGCCCAGGCCATTGTGGGGCAGTTCCTTATGACCTTCAAAGAATTCCCGCAGCGGCAAAAATCTGGATCCATCAACATTCAACAAGTTCTGGACCAAATGAGGGCGCAAACCGACTGACGCGTTCCGCGAGGGTTTCGACTATGACGAGCCCGCCAAAAGCTGGCCCGCCATCCCCTGTGCGCGGCAACGCTTCCGCGCGATAATTTCGTGCCGGCAGAATTCAGTCGGAGAGTGGAAATCGATATGCAAAATTTAGCGGCTGGATCGAAATAAGGACGAAGGACGCTACGGAAATGCGGTCCATCCGCCGGGAGCTTCGCCGTGGGGGCTGCGATTACAGTTCGTGTTGCTGTTTCCCAAGCTAAGCAAGGAGCAGGAAAAGGCGCTGCTGGAGCAAAAGCCGAAACAGATGAATCAGGAACAGCCGCCGAAGCAATGACAGTGCGTGTCTGTCCCGCATTTCCACCCAGGGTGGCCAGCCCAACTTCCGGACGAATGAAGTACAAGGCCCTAGGGCTGTCTGGAAGTGGGCCAGAAATCTATGACCCTGTTAGTTTTGACAATTAGAACCCATTGAGAGTTGTGTCACCTTTCCGCAGCGCTGGTGACGCTCTAACTATGAAGTCATCGAGTTCTGTCAATACGTGGACCGTCGGTGTCCTGATCGCGATCACCCTGGCCACAGCCGTTTTCAAAACTGGCGCACAGGACAAGCCCAAACGGGAAACGATTCAAGCGCAAGCCATGGGTCAGAACAGGGCTGCGGGCAAGAACTTTAACGTGACCGTCACAATCGATTCGTATTCAACGCCTGACGATCAAAAGGCACTCCTTGATGCTTTCGCTCAAGGCGGTCAGGCGGCAGTTTCAAAAACCCTCTCGAAAATGAAATCGAAGGGACGCGTGGCGGTCACGGGCACTTTAGGCTATGACGTCGCATACGTACGAACGTTTCCTACCGCGGACGGCCGCAGAATAAGGCTGATCACCGATCGCCCGATTCGGATAGCCGAAGCCCGCGAAAACGGGCGCTCCACGGACTACGACCTGTCCGCTCTGGAGTTGAACTTGAACAATGACAAGTCGAAGAATTCCGGAAGTTTGATCATCGGACTGCGCGTCAAGGTAGATAAAGACAATCAGTTGGTTTTTGAAAGCTATGGATCGGGGCCATGGAACCTCGTGAACGTGATGGAACGATAAGGTCTCGGTCTATGTCGAATTTTGGGCTCCGATGTTTGTTGACGCGAATTCTGGTGTGTGAAAAGCTACGCCAGCTTCGCTGAAGCCAACGTGACCCTTACAGGAGGATTCATGATGAAGAAACGAATCGCAGTGTGGCTTCCGCTTCTCGTGCTTGTCGCCACTGGTCCTGCGGCTCTGGCGCAGGTAACGCCGAAGTCGTCAGCAACCAAGAGCCAATCCGCGCAATCATCGGCCACCCCCACGCAGAAGAAGAATATGCAGGAGTACATCGAACTGATGCGGACCAACGTGCGTGACCAGAAGGCCGAGATCATGGGCTCGGTCATGCAACTGAATGCTGCTGACGCGGCGAAATTCTGGCCGATTTACAGCGAGTACGACGCCGAATTGGCCAAGGTGAATGATCTGCGAGTCGCAAATATTAAGGACTACGCAGCGAATTACTCGCAAATGACCGACGAAAAGGCGGACGAACTGATCCAAAACGCCGTGAACTACCGCAAACAACGTGCGGAACTTCTTGCAAAATACTACGGCCAGGTGAAGGGAGCGCTGGGTGCGGTCACTGCCGCGCGGTTCGCGCAGATCGAAGACCAATTGCTTTTGATCATCGATCTTCAGATAGCTTCTTCTCTGCCGATTGTGGGGGAATGACCGTGAACGCGACGAAGGAGAGAAAACATATGCGCACCGTGCCGGTTTGTGCCGTGGTCATACTGTTCGGAATTGTATCCCTGCAAGGAGTTCCCTTCGCTAACGGCTTCCCCGCGCCTTTGGGGACGTCCCCCGCAACGGCTGCGTCCGCTGCGGCGCAAAGTACGAAGAAGATCTACGTGCCTGCCGGGACGCGCATTTTGATCCGCATGATTGACTCCATAGATTCGACCAAACAAAAGACGGGAGATCGCTTCACCGCCAGCCTGGAAACGAATCTCGTGGTTGACAACATCGTGGTGGCGCCCAGGGGGGCCACGGTGTACGGCCGCCTGGCGTCTGCTGAATCGGCGGGCAGGATGAAAGGCAGCTCCGAACTGACGCTCGAGTTGACCGACATCGTGATCAAGGGCACCGCGTATCCGCTTCTCACCAGCACTTATGAGGTCAAGGGGCAGGGGGAGGGTAGCAAGACGGCCAAGAAAGTTATCGGCGGCGCCGGACTGGGCGCGCTGATTGGCGGAATTGCAGGCGGCGGTAAGGGCGCTGGAATCGGTGCGCTCGCCGGCGCTGGCGCCGGCACAGCTGTCGCCGCCTCCAAAAAGGGCCAGCAGTTAACGATACCGAGCGAAACTCTGCTTGAATTTCGTTTGCAGCAGCCCGGATCGCTGCCGGTCTCTTCTTAATTCATGCAACACGCATAAGATTCTATTCGTGATTGCGGTTCGGGACGTCTGGCGGCGCAATGCAGGATCGATCCGTTTAGCGCACACGCAGAGAATGGGCGAGGCTGGTTAGATTTTGCGGATTGACGCGAATGACTCCCCTGCGCGGGCTGTCGATGTCCGCTATGAGAAACAAGGCGATCGACAGAACCAGCGGAAGAATTACAACGTGAATGACTCCCGCATTAGCGCGCCGGGCGCCGTAGCCGAACATCACGTTGGCGCTAATCGCAATCAGCATCATCATGACCCATGCCGCCGTTGGAATTCGATTCCACCAGGCGGCCTGTGTATATCCCTGCGTGTTCAGCACATCGTTCATGCCTGAAACGACCAGGGCCAGCACTGGCGTCGGCTTCGGTGCTTCAGCCGGAGCCGTGACAGCGGACCACAGCTCGGTCTGCAGCTGGGCAGTAGCATCATTGATATTTCGGAGCTCATCCTCGTCGTGAGTTTTGTAGAACAATACACGTTGTTCGAGATACTCAACCAGTAGTCCACGCACTCGCGCCGCATCGGCGACGGGGAGCAGGTCTGCACGAACGTATTCCGTGCCGATTGCGTTGGCCTCTGCCTCCTCGCAGTTTTTGCGCTGATCGTACCGCTCGGTCGCCATGGAAAAGCTGAATCCGATGATCAGGCCGAGCAGCGTCAGGGTCGCGGCCACGACAACATCAAGATCATGCCGCATGCCGTCGTCCAGGGGCTGTCGCTTGCGAAGCGCGGCACCGAGCCGCGCCGAGAGCCACAGCAGGACGAAAGAAAGTGGGAGAACCAGAAATGGCGATAGCAGCGGACTCCGCATATCGTTTAGCCTCGCGTCCTGCCCCTGGTCACTTTGTAACTAACGGCGCGTCGCTAAGGATAACCCGAGTCGGACTATGCAGACGGTTCATGATGCTGGCGCGTGAATCCGGCACTCCCGGATTGGGATCACGAACGATCGTTCGGAAAAGGAATCTAGGCTACGCCGCAGATTCTTTTGATGATGGCTCTTGGACAAGCGGTTTCTGTGTTCGAAAGCCGCCCTCACTTCAAAATGGGTTCGTGCACTATTTAGCTGAGGAGTCCAGCTGTTGTCCAAGGGCGTCCAGCTTCGCCTTGCTCTGCCCGTAATCGATCGTTGCATCGATCTCATCGGCGAGATCGCTGACGATTCGCGTGTTTGCCTTCAGATATTCAGGATAGGGCGGCGCGGTCGGGCGGCTCTTGCTCTTGTTCAGCCGATCGATGCTGGCGTTCATATTGGTCGCGAGGTCGTTTGCGAACCCGGTAATGCGATCAATTGCATCTTGTTGCCACGGACTGGCCACGGTCCGGTGCGATTGCAAGCCCCGCATATTCTCCTGCAGCGTGTTTACATCAGCCTTGATTTTCTCAAGCGCCGCCGAGTGCGTTTGCCAGCTCAGCCCGGTGGTTTGCGCGTAAGACTGCATCTGTATTGCATCCTTTTTGATCTTGACTACGATTGCTTTTGCGTCATTCAACTGCCCGGTGACGCTGGGATTATCGCTTGCTCCCTGCGCAAGGGAGGCGCCGGGGATCGCGAGACATCCGAGCGAAAGAATCACACTACAAATTGCTGTTCTTGGATTCATTGGTTTTTCCTCTTTTTTGAAGTGCCTGATTTGAAACCCCCAGAGTAGCTGTGGGTCCGACTACTCCAATAGGGTCACACTGCCACTCAAAACGTCGTAATAGCCGGCGACAACCTTGAGCTTGCCTTCTTTCACCAATCCCGCGACGACAGTAGATGCTTCTCGGAGTAGAGCCGCCTGGATCTTGGCGTTTGCCTTCGTTGCTGCCTCAAGATTCGATCCTGCCTGGTCTACGGCAGGCTGAATATGCGGATACAGAGCGCTGATCTGCCCCGGAACTTCCTTCGCTTGGATCGTTGCCTTCACCGCTCCGCAGTTACCGTGTCCCATCACCAGGATCACCTTTGTGCCCAGCACCGCTGCTCCATATTCAAGGCTGGCGATGATCTCGGAGGTGACGA
Source organism: Acidobacteriota bacterium (assembly GCA_013289715.1). GTDB lineage: Bacteria > Acidobacteriota > Terriglobia > Acidiferrales > UBA7541 > Palsa-295. The sequence goes on from JABCZJ010000001.1 coordinate 44,564, forward strand.
CGTTGCCGGCGACACGGGTAACAAAAATGTGACCGATACTTTGATCGAACACCAACTCCACGGGCACGCGCGAATCTGCGCAAGACAGGACCGCCGCGAATGGTTCCTGCTTTTCTGCCGTGTTTTGTTTGAGCATCCCGAGGTCCTCGTCAAATGCCTTCAGGCGGTTCGACGTGAAACGTTGATTCCCATTCATCAGTTCCTGGAGCGCAGCATCGGGGCTCAGCGTGCTCTGCGCTTGAATAGAATCTGGGGCGGCGAACTCCATGCCAACCGCAGTGAGTAAGCCAGCAACGGTGCCTCCCGCGGCCGTCTGCAGGAACCCCCGCCTTGAGCAATTTTCAGGGGATGCGGGGCCTTCAACGCTGGAAATAGGGCGGTGGAACACGCTTGGTGCGATCTCTTGTTTCTCTGGCTTCGCACTCGATATTAAATTAGGTAGAAAATTCAAATGTTCCCTCCTTCGAGTTCACAGTTGTGAAACGTGAACGTACGTGGCCGTTCCCCAATTTCCGTAAACCGATGCTCCAATCTTCCAATTTCACTATATCGAATTCGCGGCGCCAATCTTCGTGCCGATCACTTCGCCCGAAATTATGATCTCCACGCGCCTGTTTAATTGACGTCCAGCAGCCGTGTCGTTGCCGGCTGCCGGATTCGCCTCGCCAAATCCCGTCGCCGTCACCGAAGCCGCATCAAGACTCTGCTGAACCAAGTAATCTCTTACGGAATTGGCGCGCTGGTTCGAGAGCGTCTGGTTAAAGCCTTCTGTTCCGGTGCTATCCGTGTAGCCCTCTATCGCAAGGCGCAACCCGGGGTGAGCGAGTACGATGCCGGAAAGTTTTGCCAGTGCTTCGCGCGCCGCAGGCTGGAGCTCGTATTTCGCCGTCGCGAACAATACATCGCCCATATTGACTTTCAAACCTCGGGGGGTGTCCGTGGTCGGAAGCACGCGGTTGAATTGTTCAAGCAAAGCGGCACGCAGTTGCTGTTTCTCCAATTCCGCCTGCGCGGCGGCCGCCTGCGCTTCTTTTTCACCCTGCAGAGCGGCTTGACTGGCTGCGTTCGCCTGGGCTGCGGATGCCGCTTGCTGGGCCGCATCGCGCTCTGCTCGCAGCCTCTGCATTTCTGCCTGCTGACGCGCCGCTTCTTCCTGTTTCTGTTTCGCTTCAGCCGCTGCAGCGGCTTCCTGCGCAGCTGCGGCAGCGCTTTGCGCCTCGGCTTGCTGCGTCGCGACGCGCTCCGCTTCTGCGCGTTTCAGCGAAATCTGCCGCGCGTCGGCGGCCGTCTGCACGGCGTCACGCGCCGCAGCAATCACTTGCTTCTTACTTCCCTTACTTTTCAGCAGCCCTTCCGCTTGATTTAAGGAGCCTTCCGCTTTGTTTAAGGGGTCAGCCGCGTACTTTTCGGCGCCTGCTTGCACCGCAATCTGAATCGCATTGCGCGCCTGGTAAACCTCCAACGGCACGTTTGGGGACAAGTTGTTGATCGGTTGCGTTACGTTGGATACCGTGTAGGTGTACTGGCCCCGGCGCAGCAACTCGTAGTTCGCGGTCACGTCCTGAGTGGTTCCCTTCGTGTCGGAGCGAGCAATGTTTTCGAGCACCACCACGTCACTGGGCATGTTGACGGCAAAGTACGGCTCGGCCGTGACGATCAGACCGAAGGATTGCAACGGCGTCGTCGCAAAAAGCTTGCTATCCGTTCCATTCAACGTGACCTCACCCAGGTTAGTGGGTTTGCCGTCGGGCGTAATCGCCCACAATACATAGGTCAGATACTCGCGGCCGAACATTTGTGCCGACTGTAAATTGCTGAATTTCGCGTCAATCGTGATTGAACCTTTCTTGCTGTCGATCTTTGCCTGACCTTTGGCCAGAGGAAGAACTGGTGTGCCGCGGAAATCGATCATCGTAGACCCGCTGCGATGCTGATAATTGATTGCTGTTACCGTCTTTCCAACCATCGTGAGGTGATAGATAGACGGGTCCGATTGCGGAGGTGCGCTTTGCTCTTGAGCACCCACTTGCAACGAAAAAGCTAACAGCACCAGACTTAGCATTGCGACCTTCCGATTCATTGTTTTCTCCACCATAACTTGAGGGCCTCTCAGCTCAAACCGAACTCTGTGCCCAAAGACCGCAGCCGGCGTGCGCGCGACGGTCCGCGCTTAGGCCCAATTGCTGGGGTAACCCCCCCACCATAGGTCGGGAGCCACGATGGCTCAATTGTCAAAACTTACAAGTCACGCCAGGCAGCCGATGCTCATGTGAAATTGTCGCCTTCCCCTTCTCCGGGCCTGGCCTGCCGCTGATCTGCTGAACCCGCGGAGGCGAGAGCGATCGGTCTTCTCCTCCCAATAGAACTGGTAGTTTTGACAATGTTCAACGCTGTCTTTTGTCTCGACTATCTACGGGTAACCTTTAGCTTCGAGCGGGTTGCGTGCGTCCATTACTGGCTGCTTCTATGCGAATCGCTTTAGGCCGCGTTTGCCTCGGAATTTGCGGAGGAATAAGTGCGTCTTACGCTTGAAGAACTGGAGCAACGCGCTGATTCGATCTCGCTTTATCGAGTACTGGTTACGAAGGTCGGAAGATCTGCGCGTCACCTGATCACTGCCCTTCGTTTCGCTGTTTACGTGACGACTGCAACATGTAGCGTGTCGCGCATCAGAAAGACTAGGTTGGGGCTGCAGCAAAGCTTCGCGAAGCGACTGTTTGTGCCGCTAAAGCCGATCCCATGGAAATTTCCAGCACGGCACGAAAATCCGAGGTTGGCTGCAGAGCGAAGATTTTGACCGCACGTTATCTGAGTGCTTTGTTGCTCTGCGTCGGATATTTCTCAGGCAGCTTCCCTTGTCTCGCTCAAGAGAATCCGAAAGTGGAGCAGTCATCGGCCCCTACGGCTTCGCAGGAGAATTCGCCGAAGGCGGCAGCGCAGAACCCGCAGTCGACGGCAACTCCGAATCCCGAGACACAGCCGAAAAAAAAGAAGAAGCTCGGTGGCCGTGGAGCGTTCGTAGTTGCGCCTCTTCCAATATCGAGCCCCGCGATCGGCTCGGGCATTGTACCGGTGCTTGGCTATATCTTCCCGTTTAGTAAGAACGACAAGGTCTCACCGCCTTCCACCATCGGGGGGGCTGGCCTCATCACAGACAATGGAAGCCGGGGATTCGCAATCGGGGGGCAGTTCTTTCTGAAACAGAATACCTATGAGATCACAACTGGCTTCGTCCATGGCAACGTAGACTACAACATCTACGGCAGCGGGATTGCCTCGAACCTCAAGCTGCCCCTAGTACAAACCGGTGAGGCGTTTTTTGGGGAGTTTTTGCGCCGCGTTGGCTGGAAATTTTTTGTGGGACCTCGATTTATAACAGGACGTTCATTTGTTACGGTCGTGCCCAATAGCAACAGCAGCGTTCCGATTCCCCCGGAAGTCGGGTTGCACAGCAATCTCACCTCCCTCGGCGCGCGACTGACCAGGGACACCCGCCCCAACCATTTCTATCCGCTCGGCGGAACCTTTTTCACCTTCACATCGGATTTCTTTTCCCAGGCACTGGGTAGCAAGTATTCCTTCCAATCCTACAAGACGCAATTCGACAAGTTTTGGAGTTTGAGCCCGCGTCAGGTCCTTGCCTACGACGCCGATTTCTGCGCGACGGGCGGCGCACCTCCCTTCTATGGGAATTGCATCTACGGAACCAACAATGAATTGCGAGGGTATGTGGCGGGGAAATACTTCACTCGCTACACTTTGGCAACGCAACTGGAGTATCGCCTGGTGTTGCCGAAGAGGTTCGGGTTGGTCGTGTTTGGCGGCCTTGGTGGAACGATTCCCGGAGGAAGTCAACTGCTACAAAGGGTGCAGAGCGGCCACTTCCTCCCCGCCGGGGGCGGTGGATTGCGCTATGAGCTAAGCAAGAAGTACCACGTCAATCTGCGAGCCGACATCGCCCAGGGCAGGGATGGTCACACATTCGGAATGGGCGTTGGCGAAGCGTTCTGACGCAATAAGATGCCATCACGGGGCTGGAGCGTTCTTTGTAAGGGCGCGCGGTCGGGATTCACAACGGCCGTCGATTGTTTTCAACCGATGCGTTTCCCAAATTTCCGGATGCTGGAACCGTTGCCGCCCGATCCAGCTCCTCACCAATCCGCCGGCTTCCACGAGTTGGCGGCACCGGTTCAGGGGTATTGCCTGCATCGCGCTTCGCTGGACGGACCCGCCGCCGATCAATCGCCGCTTGAATGTCTCGGCGGTCCCGTTTCGGCCTAGGAGTCAGGAAATGAACATTGCACTTATTAGGATTCGCCGCGCGAGCCACATTTTTCTGCTCGCTCTTCTTTGCGCGTGTCTCTGTTCTGCCGCGCACGCCAAACGAAAAGACGTAGTCATCATGAGCAACGGCGACCATTTCACCGGGGAAGTAAAGCGACTGGAAAACGGCCTGCTATACGTCGAGACGGATTACGTGGCGAATAGTATTGGGCTGGATTGGAGTCAGGTCGATTCGGTCCAGAGCACAGCTACTTACAGGATTGTGTTGAACAACGGAAAGCGACTAGAGGGAAAGATTGAAAAAGTTTCTGGTGAACGAGCGAAGGAAACAGACTTTCTGATTCGTGAAGCGACGGAGGAAGTGCAGGTCCCATCGGTGGAAATCGTGAGTATCGAAACGAAAAAACCCACGTTCTGGCGACAGTTGCAGGGAGCCATTGATCTTGGTTACAGCTTCACAAGCGGGAACAGCCAGACGGCAGTGAACGTCAATACCAATGCGGCGTATCGGACCGCGAGATGGGAGGCCACGACCGCATACGACGCCACGTTTGGCGGGCAAGCGGGAGCATCCAAGACGAATCGTCAAGACCTGCAGTGGACGTTCGGCAAGTTTTTAAACAGAAATTCCTACCTTCTGGCACTCTCCGATTTTCTCCACAGTAGCCGGCAAGATCTGACGCTGCGTACGACTTTGGGTGGTGGCTATGGACGCTACTTGAAGCGCACGACGAACAGCAATCTATCCTGGCTGGCCGGCGTTGTGTTTGTTAACGAGTCGTTTGATACCGCTGCCGGACAGCCTTCGGACCAGCATGCCGAGGGTTTGCTGGGATTGCAATACAGCTTGGTGCGCTTTAAGTTTGGCGAATTCAATTCTCAATTGCTTGCATTTCCGGGACTTTCAGACACCGGCCGAATTCGCGTAACGACGAATAATTCAATAAATATCAAGCTAACGAACAATTTCCATTTTGCCTTCACTTTCTGGGACAACTTCGATAGCAGACCCCCCGCCACCGCGAAGCGAAATGAGCTGGGAGTGAGCTCAGGAATCGGCTGGTCGTTTTAGAAGATTCCCGGGCAGGTGCGCTGTTCGATGGCACAGCACGCATCCTGGAGCTGTCATTTATGACAATTGTGCCCCTCGCCGCTTGTGCCAGAATCAAAGTCTTATCCAGGTTGCGCGTAAGCCGACGGAACTGTTGCAGCAGCTCGCGACGACAAGGGGAGAAATAACTTGAGACGACACCCGGTCCTCACTCTTGCGGTGCTCGCTGGGCTGACGTTTGTGAACGGCAAATCCTCAAAGTTCGTGTTCACTTGGAAGAACCCCAGTTATTCCGGCGAACATTTCCGGAACATTCTGGTGCTGGGCATAAACGGCAAAGTAGAAAATCGGGCGGAGTTTGAAGATCAGCTCTCAGCGGCGATAACCCGGCCGGGAATTCAAGCCATCCCCAGCTATTCGCTCCTTCCCAGACCTGATTCGACGCCAATCGATATGAGTCAATTGAGGGACGTGGTTCGCGGGCAAAATATTGATGCCATCGTGGCCTCCAGATTAGTAAAAGTAGATAAGAAGGTTACATATATCCCTGGGCAGGCTTACACTCCGTATCCGTACTACGGCACGTTCTACGGTTATTACGGCGCCATCTATCCGGTGGTCTATTCTCCGGACTATCTTCGCGTGGACAAGACCGCGCAAATCGAAACAAATTTTTATTCAGCGGCCAAGCCGGATGGCGAACTCATCTGGACCGGAACCAGTGATACGGTCAATCCTCAGTCTCCGCTCAAGGCGATTGACGCGATCGCCAAACTGATTGTTCAACAACTAGAGAAGGAAAAGATCATTTAATCGGCGCGCTGCATTGGTTGATTGCAATTGGCCAATCGAAGCACACTGAGGCTTGGTTTCGATTATGGCATCTATCGTCTAGTCGCCGAAAAGCCAGCGAGTACGGTTCTTCTGTGGCCAGAACTTTTGATCCTTCGATGGCAATGACTTCCGGTCCTTCGAGGCGCTCATTCTAGATCGCGAATCGCTGGAGCCTACGGGGCGGAGCGTCGCTGCGTATGCGGCCTTGAGGCTTCCCGTTTGAGCAGCTCTAATTTCGCCGGAGGCAGTGTAAGTTCTACGTGGCCACAATCCAGACAGACTGAAATATCTTGGCTGACGTAGAGCGGGGCTCGGTCCACATTTTCGAGTTCGCGAAAAGCAAGACTCATTTCCGATTTGAAGCTCCGCTCATTAGCGGACGCGCACTTCTTGCAAGACATAGAGCCTCCTCCGCGGCCCAATTCTAGCATTGGTCATTGCTAATCGGCGCCTCGCTTCTGGCGACCTTCCCGTGCAACCGTGGACCGCTAAGACTGCTTGTGTTTCAAAATTCGCAAGGTGGACAACGCGTCGTTCATCTCTCTTCGCTCGTCGCGAGAAACCCGGCCCCCACACGAGGCACGCGCATTAATGGCGTCCTCAGCTGCTTTCACCCGAGCCTGAAGTTGCTTCGGATCAAGCTCAAGAATTGCGGCTCGGTATAAATCCCGCCATGGACTTTCGACCATCTCCAGCTCCTGGAGGGGCAAACAGCCGCCTCTGTTCACAGTTCTAGACCGAATTGACAAACCGCTAATGCAGAACGAATTTTTGAAGCAATAGCGTCACATGCGGGAATGATTATGTCGTTGCGTCAGAGCAGCCTGGAACTTGCTCAAGCGCAATTACGGAAGACGACAGCAAGAGAAAGAAGTAAAGGTAATGTCTGGTGCGCCGCTTCGCAGGCAGGAAAAGCAAATGGACGGTTTACACGAGGGGCCTCGCCCCATCATCCTACGTCGCGCGACAGCGCGTAAGGCGAGAGGGTGACACCATCAGTTGGTTAAATGCTGGCTGGTAAACCGCTTACCTGACATAACGGCTTCCACGGCAACCAAGAGATCGCCGTCGAGGTCGATTTTCAATACATAGCCTTCAGCGCCCAGACCAAGCGCTGCTTCCGCCACACTCCCTGACGTTTCTACGGTCAAGAAAATGATTTTAGATTGCGGGACAAGCTTGCGAATTTGTCTGGCGGCTTCGATTCCGTTCATACCAGGCAGACCGATGTCCAACAAAATCAAGTCCGGCCTTGCTTCTTTCGCTTTCCGAACCGCTTCAAGTCCATCAGCGGCGCAGTCGACGACGCGTAAGCGCGGATTCTCGCGGAGTTTCCCCAGAATATAGTCCTGCCAAGGGCCAAAATCTTCTACAACTAGAACGCGGACAAACGATTGATCGCTGATAACTTTCTCCTGATCTGAGTTCAGGATCACAGGGACGCACCGGTGGCGATGGGTATATGACCGCCAGCGAAGCATCCCATGCGGGGGAAAGTGTGTCGTTGTCCTGAAGCAGGCTGTAACGTGCCCGCGCGCAACTACGGAGACCAAGCGGACAGCGAGGAAAAGCTCGCGGAACGGCGCTCAGAGTTCGTGCGGAAAAAGTCGGGTGGGCTGGCGGAGCAAGATTTTACCGCGGCTCTTTTTTACTACACCGCGGCGTTGCCAAGCGCTCAGTAGGCGGCTGGCAGTGAAAGCTGTCACGTTCGCGGCATTCGCCAATTCTTCATTGGTGACATCCAGTTCGACGCCACCGGGGACGTTTAGCCCGATCACCTCGGTCAGGCTGCCCAGTACACCGGCCAATCTTTGTTCAGCAGAGTGACAAGTGAGTGCGACATGGGCGGCAAGATACCAAGCTAAATAGTCTGAGGCGGTCGCCAATGCATTCTGGAGCAGGACTGGATATTGCGCTACAAGACCTCGGATGGTGGCTCGGTCCCACACTAACAAATTGCACTCTCTTACCGCCTCCGAGCCGAGAAGGTAAGAAGCAGGTTTTGCCAGCAGCGCCATTCCTCCGATAAGCTCGCCCACCGCGAGCCAGTGAAGCAGGATGTGTCGCCCCCCGTGCTCATCGAAGAAATATCTGGCGCGGCCCTTCGTAAGCAAGAACAAACTGTCTGCAGGGTGCCCCTGATTCGTGATCACAGAATTCGCAGCGAAACGGCGCGGCTTTGCGCCGGCCAGGACTTGCTTGCGGTCCTGGACGGCCAGCCCGTCAAAAAAGTTCGACTCCCAACCCACGGATACGGCAGCCATTCTTGAAGAGGCCACAGGTGCTTCTCCCGGAGGGATGCTTTCACGAGTCAGGCAAACACGGAACTGTCAGAACTGACAGTGCGAACGGCATGGCTTCTGGTTACCAGCGTTGCCGGACGTTGCGAATTACTTGGCCGCATTTCGCATACATCAAGCGCTGCCCGATCTGGTCGGCGGATGTCTGCTGTGAGTGAAATGATCGCGTTTGCCCGCCGCTGATCGAATGGCTCGTTTTGTTTTCGAGTAAGCCCAACAACCTGTCATTTATGACAATTGTGTCCCGATGTCGCTGGTGTCAGTCTCGCCGTCTATTTGAGTCGGCGCCCCAGCTCCGAGCCGTTTTTTGTGCGAGATGAAATGAGGAAGGATTCACCGGGGCCTGCACCTCTACAGGATTCTCGGTCTGGTTTTGCTCTGGCCCAGAAACTCGTTGTATCGTGGGTGAGGAAGCGGCCGATCTGCGAGGCAGCGGTTCAACCCCAAAACTCGTATGGAAGAGGTACCACGACCTGATGGAGACTCCTCTCCCGGTTGCCAGTCAAAATCGATTTCTGGCGCGTCCGCGGTCAATGCTGGAGCGTTTCGTTCACACCGAGACGTCCGGCTCGGTGCTTCTTTTTGCGGCGACCGTTGCCGCTCTCATCTGGGCGAATTCACCCTGGAGCGCATCCTATTTTGCGCTTTGGAAGCTTCCCTTGCAGTTGGGTCGCCGCCCTCTTCTCTCCATGGACCTGCATCATTGGATCGATGACGGATTGATGGCATTGTTTTTTCTTGTCGTCGGACTTGAGATCAAGCGCGAGGTCGTAAAGGGCGAACTGTCCTCCTTTCGCCAAGCGGCCCTTCCTATCGTGGCGGCGCTGGGCGGCATGATCCTTCCGGCCCTTCTCTATTTCGCATTGAATCGATCAGGGCTGGGCGCGCGCGGATGGGGAATCCCCATGGCTACGGACATTGGTTTCGCGATGGGTGTTCTCGCGTTGCTCGGCAAGCGCATACCTTCCAGCCTGCGTGTATTCATGCTTGCACTGGCCATCGTGGACGATGTCGGAGCGATCCTCGTGATCGCATTTTTTTATACTCCGACGATTTCTTTGCCGGCTCTAGCGGCGGCGGGCGGTTTGCTGGCGCTGCTCATTGCGCTTGCAATGCGTCGGGTTCCTATCTCTATTTACGTGCTTGTGGGCTTTTTTTTCTGGGCGGCGGTTCTGCGTTCCGGAGTGCATGCAACAATTGCTGGTGTGATTTTGGGACTTGTCGCACCGATCAGGCCAAAATTCCGGCCGGAAGAGTTGGTGGAGAGCGCGGAACCGCTCATGAGAAATTTCCGAGCCCAGATCTTGAGTAAGGAGAAATTATCGGCTGAAGCCACCCTCACTGTACTGGATCAACTTCTCCGTGGCACCGATTCGATTGCCGAGCGCCTGGAAAGAACGCTCCATCCCTGGGTCTGCTTCCTCGTTCTTCCTTTATTTGCTCTAGCGAGCGCAGGAGTCCCACTCTCCACCGAACAACTCAAGCCCGCATTTTCGAGTCCCATCGCGCTAGGTGTGTTTCTAGGGCTGGTCGTGGGGAAAGTAGCGGGAATAACTGCGTTTTCTTTTCTGGCTGTGAAATCGAAAGTTGCCGGAATGGCAGACGGTTTGACGTGGGCCGGGATTACCGGAGTCGGCATTCTGGCAGGGGTGGGTTTTACGGTCGCTCTGTTTATTAGCGGCCTCTCGTTCGCGGACGAAGCCTTAGTCGCCACCGCAAAGGTCGCAGTTCTCGCAGCCTCCTTGGCAGCCGGGACGATCGGTTACTTCTATCTCCGCTTTTCGCTCAGAAGCAACTCCGAACGAACGTAATTGAAATGGCGGTAATAAGTACAACGCGTAAACGGTTCGTTCGCCGGTTCTTCTGAAAGTCTCGCGAATCGTGGTGTCCCTGCCCACGCACTAGTCGCGGCGACCTCGGAGCAGTAGGTGTGGGATAGCCCCCTAGCGACGCAGCGCGCCGACTGTATGTTCTGACAATTGAACCGATAGCGCTCGCTTGGATAGGCTGTTCTGCACTCTGGATTCGATTTCTTGCCCATCATGCGCCTTCGCTTCTTGCTGACAGCATTCATTTCACTTCTGGCAGGGGCTGCGCGACTCGCCGCGCAGGATTTGGCGCCGCGAGCGTACGTAATAACTCCCGTGCATTCCAACGCAGTCACGATCACCTGGTCCTTCTTCGACGGAGGCGTGAACTTTAATGGCACCGTACCTATCGCCAACGCCACCGGAACCTACTACGTTCCGATTCTCAGCTACTATCACTCGCTGAGTTTCTTCGGGCGGTCGGCAAACCTCACCGCCTCGTTGCCCTACGGCGTGGGAAATTTTAAGGGTGACGTCTTCGGACAAACGCAGACCATTTACCGCTCGGGCCTCCTGGACTCGATCTTTCGATTTTCCGTTAACCTGCTAGGTGCCCGTGCCATGCAGCCGAACGAGTTCGCAAGCTGGAAGCAAAAGAGGTTGCTAGGAGTAAGCCTGAAGATGGTGGCGCCGACAGGACAATACAGCCCAACGAAACTAGTAAATTGGGGCAGCAATCGCTGGGCATTTAAGCCGGAGGTTGGATATTCCGAGCGGTGGGGCCATTGGGTGCTTGACGGCTATGCCGGAGTTTGGTTTTACACCCAGAACCCGGCATCGTTCGATGGACCCGTCGTAGCGCCACAGGCGGAGGCGCCCATAGGCGCTTTCGAAGGCCATCTGAGTTACGACGTGAAAACGCGCTTGTGGATGTCGCTGGACGCAAATTTCTGGGCCGGCGGCATCGCCAGCTTGAGCGGCGTAAAGAATTTGCAGACGAAGCAGACTGGATCGCGAATTGGGGCGACTGCTTCCATCCCGATCAACAAACACCAATCCATTAAGGCCAGCTATAGCGATGGCACATATATTCGATTCGGCGGAAACTATCAAAGCGTGTCGGTAGCATGGCAGTACTCTTGGATAGGCTGGCCAAAATAGGATCTAACGAAGTACAAGCTCGCCTTGTACGGCTCACACTGTCAGTTCTGACAGTTCCGCATTCGGCGGACTTGTGAGAGTGTCACTCCGTTTATGTTCGAGCAACATAAGGAGTGAACCGGCATGCGGTCCTTGAATACCGATCTGCGATTTCTGGTTGTATTCGGGTTCCTGTGTATGCTGCCGTTGTGTGCCGTTGCTCCTGCGGGTGGCCAACAATCCGCTTCTGGCGCTCCGGTGACCGCGCAAGAAGCCTATGACACAGGCGTCGAGGCTTACGTCTACTTCTACCCCCTAGTGACCGTGGACGTGACCCGGCGACAATTGACCAACATCGAAGCCGGCAAGATGGTTGGTCGCGGCCCGATGAATGAGTTCACCCACTTTCGTTCCTACCCTCCTGCGGACCTCAAGACTGTGGTGCGATTCAATTTCGACACGTTGTATTCCCTGGCTTGGCTGGACTTGACCAAAGAGGCCATAATCGTTTCTGCTCCGGACACCGATGGTCGCTACTATTTGCTCCCAATGCTTGATATGTGGTCTGACGTCTTCGCCATGCCGGGAAAGCGAACATCGGGGACGAAGGCGGGGAACTTTGCGGTGGTGCCTCCGGGATGGCAGGGAACGCTACCAACGGGAGTGCAAAAAATTCAGTCGCCAACCTTCTACGTCTCGGTCATCGGCCGGACCCAAACCAATGGTCCCAGCGACTACGCGGCAGTGAACAAGGTGCAGGACGGCTACACCATCACTCCGTTGTCGCAATGGGGCAAACCGCCGCAACCAGTGCACGTAGTTATTGATCCGTCAGTGGACATGAAGACGCCGCCGCTCGACCAAGTGAACCACATGCCTGCTGGCGCTTGCTTCAAGTACGCCGCCGACCTCATGAAAGTAAGCCCGCCGCACGTCACCGACTGGTCCACCATTGAGCGGCTAAAGCGAATCGGCATTGAACCGGGAAAGAGTTATGATTTTGATCGGTTGGACCCGAGCGTTCAAGAGGCTTTGGACAAAGCTGCCAAGGATGCACTCAATAACATGTACGCGAAGTACCCGACGCTTGCCCGTGCCGCCAACGGTTGGCAGATGAATACCGATACAATCGGTGTTTACGGCGACTACTATCTGAAACGTGCCATTGTCGCCATGGTTGGCTTGGGTGCGAATCAACCGGATGACGCTATCTACCCCATAAACTTTGCTGATGCAGATGGAAAACCTGTGGTAGGGCAGCACAAATACGTTCTTCACTTTAGCAAGGAAGAAATTCCGCCCGTCAACGCATTCTGGTCCGTGACGATGTACGACGATGCAGGATTTCAAGTGACGAATCCAATCAACCGCTTTGCCATCGGCGACCGTGATGCTCCGAAATACAACTCAGACGGCTCGCTAGATCTCTACATCCAGCATGACGATCCGGGCGGCGACAAAACCCCAAAATTGGCTGCCTTCTCCGGCCAGCGGGACGCTGGGCGTGACCATGCGCCTTTACGCACCAAAGCCGCAGGCGCTGGATGGTCGCTGGAATCCGCCAGCGATCAAGCGAGTTGGCGGCGCAGATCCTCTCCCGCAATAACGGCGATTTGCGCTTGAGGAATTTGAGTCTTCACTGGATCAAGACGCTAGTCCCTGATAAACGTCGCACGTTCAATGAGTGGGCGCAACACTAGCGCGCATGCGGTTCAAAATTCTTACATTAGTGTTTCATTGATCAAAATTCGCTTCAAGATGGGACATACATGAATCCGCACGACTCGTCAGGAGAATTGAAAATGAAAATCGCGCGGTCAGTGAGAATGCCTTCGCTCTCCAAGGCTGCCTGCTTGCTCGGATGGTCTGCGGGCTGTCTTGTGCTTATCCTGTGCTTGGACGCCTTGGGCCAAACGTCCGGGGGCCAGGGAGAGTTCGTCCGCCAGTCGGCGCCGCAACTGCTGACATTCGACGAGCTGGTCCAGCTGGAAAAGACGGACGATCCGAGTGCGGACCTCGCTGCCCGTCTGGATCAGCTTTTGCACACCCCGTTTCTCAGCAATGAGGCGTTTTACTCGGGGGCCAAGCCCAATCGCCCATCGTCCGATGCTCTCGGCCCCTTCCTGCGCGCGACGACGTGGAACATCGAAAGAGGAATTGAGTTTGACGGGATTCGGATCAGCCTCAGCGAGCCGGATAAATTTGAAGCCTACATCCAGGAGAAGAAGGACCCTAAATCAAAGCCGCTCACGGCCGATGCGCTGGAGGTCGTCAAGAGTCAACTGGACATCCTGAAACCTACCGACCTCTTTATCTTGAACGAAGTGGACAACGGAGTAACGCGCACGGACTATCGCGACGTTGGCCGCGAACTCGCCCATGCCCTGCACATGAACTACGCCTATGCCGTCGAGTTCCTGGAGATCGATCCGCTGAATCTGGGCCTCGAACAAGTGAAGATGGACGACAAGGACGCGCAAGCGGACATACAGAAGTCCTTCGAGCCCGATAAGACCCGCTACCTCGGCATGCACGGCACCGCGGTTCTAAGCCGATATCCCATCCGCAAGGCGACCATCCGTTCCCTCCCGGTGTGCTACGACTGGTTCCTTGGTGAAAAGAAAGCAATCTCCAAACTGGAATCCGGAAAGCGAGCAGGCGCCAATCTCGTCTTCATGGAGCGCATCACGCGCGAAGTTCGCCGCGGCGGCCGCACGGCGCTCTTCGTGGAACTCGCCGTGCCGGAATCTCCGACGGGCGCGATAACCGTGGTCGCACCCCACCTGGAGACGAAGTGCAAACCGGAATGCCGCAGAAAACAAATGGCATCGATCCTGGAATGGATCAGAGCGGACAAGAATCCAGTGATTCTCGCGGGCGACCTGAATACCTCCGGGAGCGATACGTCGCCCACTTCCGTCTCGAAAGTGATCACGAACCGGCTGAAGGATCCCGACAGGTGGGCGGTTACTGCGATCAAGTGGGCCACCGGGGCTCCCACCATCCTGCTCGTGCCTGTGAACATAATGCGCAACAAGAACGACCCTACTGGTTTTGACCTGCCCTTGCTCTCGCGCAAGAAAGAGGCAAAGCTTTTCGGAGATCTGAATAGCTTCCGCTTCGATGATGGCAATACGTTTGACTTCCGCGGCGAAGATGCGCGCAGCGCGGATAATAGAGGCGGAACCCTCAGCGATTCGAATCAGCGCGCCACCAAAGGCTTTCGGTATACATTCGCGCTGGCGCGCACCTACGGCGGGCTCTTCGGTGAATACAAACTGGACTGGGTTTTTGTCAAGGGCTACGCCACCGACACCTCCAAGCCCGGCGGAAGCTACAAGTTTTCGCCGAATTTTGGCCGCACGCTCCAGGAAGTGAACGAGGCTCCTGACGATTCGCTCTCCGATCATTTTCCAATCACAGTGGACATTCCTCTAACCGAACCTGCTCGGAACGGAGATCACCCCTGAAACATGTTTGCCTGTGGCGACCGAGCATGCGGGCCGGAAGGCCCAATGCCGGTCAAAACTTGGTTACTGGCCACCCAAGTAAAGTAGTGATGGGTGAACGCGGAACCACGGCTTTACTTGCTTGGAATCGAAATCGAGGTAAAAAGCCGTCTCGCTGCGGCGGCGCAGTATCACGCATAGTGTTTCTTGCGAAGGTCGGGTGTGAGTCGAAATGGTGGCAGCAATTCCCGCGCCAAGAACTTCAGACTGATTGAACTGCGCCTTTCCGGTGTCGGTGCGTGTGATCACAACGCGCGCGAGTGCCTGGCTGGCTCGCCGCATAAAGCTGCCGCGACCCAACTGGCAATAGCGGGGATCCTGGTGCAGGAGTGAAGGCAACGCAGCGCTGGCCATGAAATTCTCAACTGCGTTATCGGCGTATGACGTTCCATACCGCTTCGCGTATGGGACCCTAACCCGTGGTCTCGAGACAGCTTTACCAAGGGGCCGATGGATTACGTGCGGTGAAGAATGAAACATTTTCACGCTGCACATCTTCCTGTACCCAGGTCTTCACCCTGTGACCGCGCACTCCTCTGAAAGAGAACGCGATTCAAGAGATAGAACCCCAAAAGCAGCGGTCGAAAAACCACCAAAACGGGCGGTAGGACCCCACTTTTTTGGCTTTCAGCCGCCCAAATAGTTGGTCGCTCCCGCCTTCTCCAACAGGACGCGACAGCTGCACTGTCACGTCCACAGCCAAGAGTACCCAACAGTAGTTGAGCGCGGGCGGCGTGGCGAACGAACGGGTCACTCAGATGCTGCGCCAGAGCGACTCGCAAGTCTTCAGAAAGTATTCGCAAATGAGATTGCAGATGCAGCGAGAGGCCCGCTCCAAACTTAACCACCACGCGAACGACATGGCTGATTTAGTGGCACAGCCTGTCTCGGAATGTAGGAATTCTGGCACAGTAAGGGGTAGGAACGTAACAAATGATGGTTTCGCAAGCCGGAAATCTTTTAGAATCGATTAAGCGCCCGTAGCTCAGTTGGAAAGAGCGTCTGCCTTCTAAGCAGAGGGTCGGGGGTTCGAATCCCTCCGGGCGCGCCATCTTTGCCCTGGATTAGTGAATTCCCTCGCACTCTCCCTAACTTGGGTCCATTCGGGTCCAATCGCCGCCCAATAGCCCTTCCCAACTTCTCGATCGCTGCTCGCTGCGAGGCAGGCACCACGTGAGTGTAAATCTCCGCGGTTGTGCCTAATGGCGCATGCCCCAGTTGAGCCTGCGCGGTTTTGCGTGATTCACCGAGATCGCTGAGCAGAGTCGCGTGAGTGTGCCGAAAGCTATGCCACGAAATTGCTGGCAAGCCAGCCTGTCCGCATGCAGGCTTGAGGACGCGCGCTAATAGATTGTGCCAGTCCAGTGGCGTGCCGCTCCTACTGGCAAATACAAATGCGTCAGCAGGTGCGGCCTTCCGGCTTTCCGATAACAAGCGCTGAGGCGATGGCCCCATCGGAATGTCACGGATGCTGCTTTTAGACTTGGGGTGCCCTTCATAGACTGCTTTGCGAACCTGGATGACATTTTTCTCGCAGTCCAGGTTCCTCCAGCGGAGTGCGAGTGCCTCGTCGATTCGCTGTCCCGCCATGGGAACTGTAATCGCAAGTGTTTTAATCGGTGCCTGCAGGACCTGCAGTGGTGTGGCAATTGTTCGCAGGTCAGCGCAATCGTCTCTTGCCGACGCTGCATAGGAGGCGCTTTTATTCGTCGAGCAGGATTCGCCTCCAGGTATCCCCGTTCGACCGCCCTTTCAAGCGTGCCGCTCAATAGGTTTCCAAGATGAATGACGGTTTGGCAGGACAGGTCTTGCCGCGTTATCTTTTCAGTGACAAATCGTCGAATGTCTACGCGACGGATATCGCATAGTTTTTCGGCCGTTGCTTTTTCCGTTTCGCTCCAAGCATGGCATTCTCTTTCAGCGGACTACGCCGGAACAGGGTGAAGACCTGGGTGCAGGACGATGTGCAGAGTGAAAATGTTACGTTCTTCACCGCTCGGTGTCTCGCGAGATCTTGGGCGCAGAGTTCTGGGACTTCGTTGGGCGGGACGATGGGCCACGACAACTTGACTTGTAACGCGAACTATCTGAAGGACAACACATTTCGGTGCCGGATCATCCGCGGAAAGAAAGCTCGAACAAGTTCCGCCGGATTAACGCAATTGGCCAAACGGAAAGAAGAAAAATCCGAACAGGCAACCGCTACGGATCGTTCGGATTGACGCTCAGGCAGCCCAACCACAAGAGCGAACTTAACTTTCGTATGGCCCAGAACCTACCTGTCCTTTCTCTGTACTGTCGTACAGTTGTTCGCTTGACCCAAAGTACTAGACTATCGCCAAGGTTCCTGAGTAAGGGTAACTTGGGGGAATGAAATGGATTTCACAGCGCGATTTTTCTTGTTGATAGCCAGCGTTTTGGGCCTTTCGCTTCTGACGGGATCTGCGTCGGCCAGTCCCGCGGCCCTTAAGTGTAATTCGCAACGGGACCAGATCTGGGTCTATGATTCCTTGAATAGCTTCGGCGTCGCAGCGAAACTTAATTGCGGGGCCAACGTCGAAATTATTGAGCGCGTCAAGGACTACGTAAAGATTCGTGCTCGAAATGGGGTGGAGGGCTACATCCCCGAGACCTCCGTCGCCGATGTTCCACCGCTTGAAGTTCGCCAAGACCCGGCTCTCGACGTTGGCCTGGTCGCGAAGCAAGCCCAGGCAAAGGAGATCGCAAACGCAACTGCCAAAGCGGCTGCGGATGCTGCGTCTATCATTCCACCGGATTCGGCGCGGTTCGCAGGTCCGCCATCAGCCGGTCCGGCGAACGAAGCCCCAGCGAAAAGCACCAGCGACAAAAAGTTACCGGCGGGCAGTTCCATGCTACCCGTCGCCGCGTTCGGCGAAATGAATCTTCCGCGCACTTCTCCTCCTGCCGACGATACCTCATCAAGGGCAATTGCTGCTGGCTCGACGGCGCCAAGCAGCGATTCTGACGAAATTTCCGATTCACAGCCGGAGAATCTAACCGCGGACCTCGCCTGCCAGAACTACTTTTCTGCATACGGCCTTACGCCCAGCCAGACGAAATGGATCGCCCAAAACCGGAAAAAGCTGTTCTCGAATGTCTGTCCAGCCCCCGATCCTGCAAAAGTGGATTTCGTGATTATCTTCACGCATGACGTCGACTTTTTTAGCGCGACGATGCCCGAGGCGGTTCACAAGATCAACGGATTTTCGGATTTTACTCCCATGACAATGATCGACTCTGCGCTCATGTCGGAATCCGATGCTGACAAAGCGCACCGCCAATATGTTTGGATATTCCAATTCGCGCAGGGCGCTTTCGATCCTGCAAGTTTTTCCCCGCGCCGCAAGTATCAATACTCGAAGATGGAAACAAACTCGCTGGGTTCGAAGGCCGGAATCAAGGCTGTCGAGGACGCTTTCCAATTTGTAGCGGCCGCGAGCCACTGAATTCGATCGGCATTCCACGGTGTTCGAAACACTTGCGGCAGTGGGTCTGGATTAGGGACAGTGGTCCATTTACTTTGACAAATTCCTTCGTTAGCGTGTTGTCCTCGGCCATTCATCTATGGAAATGCAGCCTTGATGGGGCTCGAGATCCGTGTCGCGCGGGCTGCTCCAACTCCTACTTGATCTCGAGGTGACGCATGAGAAGGACGGCTACTGTCGAAGTGGCGATGTCGCTGCTGCTCTGCGGCGCGCTTTTGACTCGCCATACCCCGCAATCCAAAGTCTCGCAAGACTCGTGGACGAAGGCGCAGGCCAAGGCGCAGACCTTCAGCGGGAAAATCGTCTCCCAAAACGGCGTGCGGTTTGTGTTGAGAGACGACGACAATAATGTCTGGTACCATTTAGACGACCAAGAGAAAGCCGGAAAGCTCGTGGGGAAAGATGTCTTGATTACCGGCACGTTCGACGGGCTCACTGGTACCATTCGCGTCCAGAGCATCGTGGAGTCGCCACCTCATCCGAAACCCGCCGCGAACAGCGAAAGGATGAATCAAAATAGCGAACCGGCCAATGACGCAGCAGCTCCCCCAACAACCGCTGACGCCGCTGCTCCCGGTGCTCAGCAATCAACTTCCGTCCAGGAGCCTGTTGGCAAATTGCCCGCACCGCATTTAGACCCTCGAATTTCCGCAGGGACCGAGGTTTCGCACGAGCCCCAAGGTGAGTTGTCGGACGGCGTGGCACGGGAAGCACCCCCGCCTCCCTCTCTAACTTGGCCGGAAGAAGCCGTGAGCAGTTCTTCCACAATCGCGATCAGCTCTCGCCGTTCGGCCCCGATGCCTTCCGGTTTCAACCCGGAAACACAATCTTCAAAGAATTTACTAGCCGGTCGGCTGCTCAAACGTGTCGATCCCTCTTACCCCCTGGAAGCCATGCAGCAACGGATTGATGGCACGGTTCAGCTGCATGCGGTGATCGGCGACGATGGGAAAGTCCTGAGCCTCGAACCGGTGAGTGGGCCGCCTCTGCTTGTCGAAGCTGCCCTAATTGCCGTTCGTCAGTGGCGCTATGGTCCAACTCTTTTCGATGGACATCGCGTTCAAGTCCAAGACGATGTCAGGATCGTATTCCGGCTCCCAGACTAGCTGCGGGATTCGCGATCGGCGATGGTTCCCAGGACGGAGGGGATCTTCGTCATGCAAGAATTGGATAGAGAGAGAATCGCCCGCAGCAAACGACTGCGGTTCGAAACAAGACATTTCAGCATTGTCAGATCGAAGGCTGTCTAACGACGAATGCTAACGGACACGGGGTCCAGTTCGTAGCCTTCGTCCACTACGGTCTTCTGAACTGCTGAGCGAAGAGTCTGATCGTCTGCATTCTTCGGCACCTCGCAATGACGACGAATCACTTCTTCGCCAGTTTCGATTCTGATCAGCCACTTCGACTTCGCCGCATCCCACAAGACTTCCACACGGTCTGGACGCATGGCTTCCTCTGCCTACAGGCTACACCACAATGCCTTGCAATTGGTGAAGCCTGCGAAATTACCCTTGCAATTCGTCATGTCTTAATCTTCCCGAAGGACACACCCGCAGCGTTTTCGACGCCAATGAGGCCTAGCGGCGCCCCTATCCGGGCGCTGAGGGATTCATCTTTCAGTCCTTGCGATCCTCTGGGAGCTCCGCGGCCGATAACGACCAGTACGCCTAAATCGCAGCTTGGCTATCAGCACGGCTTTTCGTGCACTTCGACATCTTCGACGTCTTCAACAGTTTCAACGCCACTTAGGTTCGACAGATTCAACTGCTGACCAGTGTTCCTCTGAAATTCCACGACTTACGGCTCTGCAAATTTGGCCTAGTCCTTGCCCACAGTTCGAGCGAGTGGAGACAGGGAATGTTGGTTGGCTCGGGAGCCCATTCGAAAGATACGCGGGAGAGGCGATATGGACTGTCAACGATTGACGGTGATTGACGATGCAGGCGTGACCGTTGCTCGTTCCCAACATTCGGTTGGGGACGAAGAACTGGTCGCTGCGGCGAAGGCTGGAGATGACCTGGCATTCGAAACGATCGTCAAGCGCCACCGACAGAGGATTTTCGGGCTCGCGCTCCGCTATACACGGAGTCGGGAAGATGCCGAAGACGTAGCTCAGCAGACTTTCCAGAGAGCGTTCATCCACTTGCTGAGTTTCGAAGGCAGATCGTCATTCTCTACGTGGTTGACGAGCATCGCCATCAACCACGCCTTGATCTTGCTACGCAAACGCCGCGCGCTAGGCGAGCTACCGCTCGATGATTCCAGCAGCGACAAAGGAACAATACCCGCCCTCCAGATAGCTGACGCAAGTCCAGACCCTGAAGCCAGCTATTTGCAAGGAGAAAGGGCACGAATCCTGTCCGTTGCCGTTGGGGAGCTGAGTCCCGGAATGCAGAGAGCGATCGAATTGCAGGAACTAGGAGAGTTAACGACCCGGGAGACAGCCCAACACATGGGTCTCTCGGTGGCCGCCGTCAAAACTCGGTTGTTCCGCGCGAGAAGGAGTCTAGCCAAATCGCTGCGATGCCGGATAGGACCTAATCTCGGCAGGCACACTTCGCAAGATCGCCTGGCCTGCGCGTGAAATTTGGAACCCGCGCAAAGGAGCTCCCATGGTTGAGGTTCTCTTGATTGTCGTAGCGAGCGTTCTGATTTTTCTGATCGTCAGCCCAGATGATCACTCGGGCACAAGACTTCGCTAGAGGGAAACGTTTTTGAAAGGGAGGAGGAGTTATGAAATCGCAAAATCTGATCACCAATCCCTGGGACACGCGAGGAAGCGTTGTTCCACCAGCGGTCCCGGAAGAAGGACAGAAGAACGGACCATCCCCGGCGGAAATCCGTCGGCGAGCGTTTGAGATTCACATCGAGCGTGGCGGAATTCACGGTTGCGACCTGAACGACTGGCTGGAGGCGGAACGCGAGCTTCAGCAACAGTACAAGAACGAAGTGCACGAACATCGCTAAGGATTCGGAAACAAAATGATAGCCACAACAGAATCGCAGTTGAGATTTTCACAGGGAAGCTCCAAGGAAAACAGCATGTTGAAGATCAACTTCAGTCAAACGGCTGTCGACGAGAAATGGATTCTGCACGGCCGCCTTTCCGGCCCATGGGTAGACGAGCTCAGGACATGCTGGCAAGTGAACCACAGCACCGATGCAGGACGCGCGTGCATCGTGGACCTCAATGAAGTCACGTTTATCGACAAGAGCGGGGAGCAACTCTTGCGCATGCTGGCGAAAGAGGGAGCACAATTCACCGCCAGCGGAACCTACATCAAGCACGTCATTGAGAGCCTGAGCGCACGAAGCAATCGCTCCATTTCAAATCTGTTTGGTTTGTTGATCGTGCTGGTGCTCCTGGCAGCTATGGCGGCCGGATGCGAACGACACGTGGTTTCGGCGTCGCCCCCTGCGCCGCCCGTGGTTGAAGTAACGCCAGCGATTCAGAAAGACGTACCGCTGGATGGGCAATGGGTGGGGACGCTCGAAGGCTACGTCAACGCTCAAATCCAACCACACGTGAGCGGCTATCTGATTCGTAAGGACTACCAGGAAGGAGGATTTGTCCGCGAAGGCCAAGTTCTCTTCGAAATCGATCCGCGCCCATTTCAGGCGGCGCTTGATCAGGCCAAGGGGCAATTGGCGCAGGCTCAGGCCCAGTTGGCCAACGCCGACATCAACGTGAAGCGTGATATCCCGGAGGCGGAAGCTCACGCGATTCCTCAGAGTCAACTCGATAACGACACGCAGGCGCAACTTGGAGCGAAAGCGGCGGTAGAAGCGGATCAGGCTGCGGTCGAACAGGCTGCGCTGAATTTGGGATACACGAAAGTTCTTTCGCTGATTGACGGCATCGCCGGCATCAACACTGTGCAAGTGGGCAGCCTGGTGGAACCATCTTCGGTCCTCACCGCAGTTTCCCAGGTGAATCCGATCAAGGTCTATTTCCCCATTAGCGAACAGGAATATCTGCGCCTGGCGGAAGGCACTGCTCCGGGCAGCGTGGATTGGCTGACGCATGCCTCGCGGATTCCCTTGCAACTGACCTTGGCCGACGGCAGTACCTACTCCAATCGCGGCAAGATTATCTTCGCCAACCGTCAAGTAAACACCGACACCGGAACCATCCAGATGGTAGGCGAATTCTCCAATCCCAAAAATCTGTTACGACCCGGCCAGTATGCTCGCATTCAGGCGCCAACCGGAAGCATCAGGGGAGCGCTGCTGGTGCCGCAGGCGGCAGTAAATCAACAGCAAGGCACTTACCAAGTTACAGTCGTCGGTCCCGATAACCGTGCAAAGCCTCGCACCGTAGAGGTCGGGCCAAAAGTGGACACGCTCTGGGTGATCACCTCAGGCCTGAAACCAGCCGAACGCGTCGTGGCGGTTGGTGCCGAGAAGACAAAAGAAGGCGAACTGGTGAATCCCAAGCCCTACAAAGAGACCGAGGAGCACTAAGCCATGGCGAGTTTTTTCATTCGACGGCCCATCGTCGCGATCGTGATTGCGATTCTTACCGTCATCGTCGGCGCAATCAGCATCGCGACTTTGCCGGTGGCTCAATTCCCACAGATCGCTCCACCTGAGATCAGGCTGCAAGCCAACTATCCCGGTGCGGATGCGCAGACTCTGGAGCAATCGGTTGACGTGCCCATCGAGCAGCAAGTCACCGGCGTGGACAACATGACATATATGTATTCGCTCAACGCCACTGCGAATCAGCAAACGACGTTGATCGTGGATTTTGATCTCAAGACCGATCCGAACACGGACTTGTTGCTCACGCAATCACGCCAGCAACTGGCAAATGGTCAGTTGCCGCCCGAGGTGAACAATTACGGGATCACGCTGAAGAAGGCAACCACGGCTCCGCTCATGATCATCGCCCTATACTCGCCGCATGGCACTCATGATTCCAACTATCTGGCCAATTACGCCTATATCAATCTGAACGACCCTATCGCACGCTTGTACGGTGTTGGCCAGACGCAGATCTTCGGCTCGGGGCAGTATGCCATGCGGCTGTGGGTGAAGCCTGATCAACTGGCCAAGCTTGGCATCACGGTTACGGACATTGTTAACGCGCTTCAGGCGCAGAACACCGTTAATCCGGCTGGCGAGGTTGGCGGAGAGCCGGCCCAGAGCAACCAGCAGTTCACCTATGCCGTGCTGGCTCAAGGCCGCCTGACTTCACCAGAACAGTTCGGCGACGTGATCGTGCGCGAAGCACCTGACGGTGGGACGGTTCGCGTCAAAGACGTGGCTCGCGTCGAACTGGGCACGCAGGACTACAGCTTGATGGCGCGCCTGAATGGTAAGCCTAGCGCGGCCATTGCCGTATATCAGTTGCCCGGAACCAATGCTGTCCAAACCGTGCAGGGCGTCCGTAAGCTCATGGCCCAAATGAAGCAGCGCTTCCCGCAAGACATCGCTTTCACCGTTTCCCTCGACCAGACGCTCCCCGTCACGGAGGGCATGAAAGAAATCCTTTGGACCCTCGTAATCGCGATTGTGCTGGTAATTTTTGTCGTCTATCTCTTCCTGCAAGACTGGCGCGCCACCCTGATTCCTATGCTGGCCGTGCCGGTTTCGTTAGTCGGAACATTCGTCATCTTTCCGCTCTTCGGCTTCTCCATCAATACCCTTTCGCTGTTCGGGCTGGTGCTCGCCATAGGATTGGTGGTTGACGACGCCATCGTGGTCGTCGAAGGCGTGCAGCACCACATCGAGGAAGGGCTGTCTCCAAAAGATGCCGCGCTGAAAGCGATGCAAGAGCTCTCCGGCCCAGTCGTCGGCATTGCTCTCGTGCTGGCATCGGTGTTCGTGCCGACCGCGTTCATTCCGGGCATTACCGGCAGACTCTACCAGCAATTCGCTCTCACCATCGCGATCTCCGTGATGCTTTCCGCGTTCAACGCTCTCACGCTCAGCCCGGCACTTTCGGCGCTGCTTCTCAGGCCCAAAAAAGAAACTCGCGGGCCGCTCGGAAAATTCTTTCGCGTCTTTAACGGCTACTGGGAGCGCTCCACCGACAGCTTTGTGCGGTTGTCGGGCGACGTAATTCGTAAAGGCGCACTGGTGTTAATGCTGCTCGCGATGGCCGGAGGTGCTGCGTGGCTCGTGGGGGCGCATCTGCCTTCCAGCTTCTTGCCCGACGAAGACCAGGGCTACCTCTATATCAACATGCAACTTCCGAATGCGGCGTCGTTGGAGCGCACCAGCGCGGCTGCCAGACAAGTAGAGAAGATTCTCGCAGATACGCCGGGCGTTCAGTACACGACTAGCGTGGTTGGTTTCAGCTTGCTCAGTTTTGTCCGGACCAGCTACAACGCCTTCTTTTGGGTCAGCCTTAAACCGTGGGACGACCGCAAGAGCCGAGACGAAGCGTATCAAGCCATCAAGGTGCATCTGAACCAGCAACTCAAGCAGCTGCCAGAAGGCACCGTTTTCACTTTCTCACCACCCGCGATACCCGGTGTCGGCACCGCCGGCGGCGTTACGTTTGTTCTGGAGGACCGCGCCGGAAAGGACGTCCGATTTCTAACCGACAACCTGAACAAATTCCTGGCAGCCGCCCGCAAACGCCCTGAGCTTGCTCAGGTCAACACCACGTTTATTCCCAGCGTCCCTCAAGAGTTCATTAGCGTGGACCGGGAAAAAGTGCTGAAGCAAGGCGTGGCTTTGACCGATGTTTACAACACCATTCAAGCATACATGGGCGGATTGTTCGTCAACTACTACAACGATTTCGGACGCACTTGGCAGGTGTATGTGGAGGCCGAAGCTCCTTACCGTGCCACGACCAACGATCTCGGACAATTCTATGTTCGCAACGGACAAGGGCAGACGGTCCCGCTTACCGCGCTGGCGAAATTCGATACCCGTTCCGGTCCCGAGTTCACCATGCGCTATAACGAGTACCGCGCCGCACAGATCAACGCTGCCGCCGCGCCCGGTTATAGCGCCGATCAGGCAAGAGCGGCCCTGGTGGATGTTTTCAAGCAAACCATGCCTTCCGAAATGGGTTACGACTGGATAGGCATGTCTTATCAAGAGGTGCAGGCGGAACAAGGGGTTCCGGCTTCGATCATCTTCGGGTTTTCGCTCCTCTTCGTGTTCCTCGTCTTGGCGGCGCTCTATGAAAGCTGGAGCCTGCCCTTCAGCGTGCTGCTCAGCACGCCGGTGGCGGTATTCGGCGCCCTGGCCGCGCTTTGGTTGCGGCGCTTCGTGATGGGCCTTTACCTGCCGCCTTACATGGTGCAGATGGAGAACGACGTTTATGCCCAAATCGGCCTGGTGATGCTGATCGGTTTGGCAGCGAAGAACTCGATTCTGATCGTCGCGTTTGCCAAGGAGGATTACGAAAAACGAGGTATGTCCGTCGTCGATGCGGCACTCTCCGCAGCGAGGCTGCGCTTCCGGCCCCTCATGATGACTGCGCTCGCCTTCATCCTCGGTTGCGTGCCCCTCTGGACAGCATCCGGAGCCGGCGCGGTAGCACGCCAGATCATGGGGACGGCGGTAATCGGAGGTATGATCGCGGAAACGTTCCTCGGCAGATTCCTTGTTCCAGCCATCTTCTCGGTAGTCGAACGCGTCTCTGGCGCTATGCGCCACAAGTCACCGGGGCTCCTACCCGCGGAAACCCAAGGCCAAGGTGACTAACATGAAAAAACTTGCGTTCTTGCCCGTCCTCATCGTCGCGCTGGTTGGCTGCGCAGTCGGACCGAACTACAAGCGGCCAGCCGTGAGCGTTCCCACAGACTACCGCGCCACGACGTCCAGCCCGGCGGCGCCGGCATCATCGCTCGGAAACGAGAACTGGTGGCAGCTGTATCAGGATCCTGTGCTTGTGGATCTGATTCACACCGCGCTTCAGCAGAACTATGACGTGCGCATCGCTGCCACTCGCGTGCTCGAGGCCCAGGCACAAGTCGGCATCACCCGTGCCGATCAGCTCCCCTCCGCCAGCGTCGGCGCAGGCGTCTTCAGTGAGGGAAATCCCAAAGTCTCAAATCTGTTTCCAGCCTACGAGGTCAACGGTGGTCAGCTCAATTTGTCGGTTATCTGGAATCTGGACTTCTGGGGAAAATACCGGCGGCAAACCGAGGAAGCGCGCGCCCAGTTGCTCGGAACCGAATGGGGTCAGCGAGCGACGATGTCATCGCTCGTGGCCAACGTGGCCACCGCCTATTTCCAGCTGCGCGCTCTGGATAGCGAGCTTGAGATCGCGAAACACACGCTGGCATCCAGGCAGCAATCACTTCAGTTGACCGAAGTGCTTTTCAGCCACGGCGGAGCTTCCGACCTCGACGTAAGCCAGTCAGAACAACTTGTCTACACCGCTGCGGAATCCATTCCCGACTTCGAACGGCAAATCGAGCAGCAGGAGAACGTGCTCAGCATCCTGCTGGGTGAAAATCCGCAGTCCATTCCGCGCGGCCGTGCGATCACCGAGCAACCTCTTCTGGACAGCATTCCCGCTGGCCTGCCCTCGCAGCTGCTGGAGCGCCGGCCGGACGTCCGCGAAGCGGAACAGAACATCGTCGCAGCCAACGCGCAAATCGGCGTGGCCAAGGCGGCTTTCTTTCCCAGCATTTCCCTGACGGGGATGGGAGGGCTGGAAAGCAACGCATTGAATCAGTTCATCAGCGCGCCTTCGCAGACTTGGAACGCGGCATTCAGCGTGAGTCAGCCCGTATTCGAGGGCGGAAGGCTCCGTTCGGGACTCCGGCTCGCCCGAGCGCAATGGCAAGAGTCGGTGCTGTCATACCAGCAAACCGTTCAGGACGCGCTAGAGCAGGTTTCCAATTCCCTCGTTGGTTATCAGAAATATCGTGACTTTCGCGGTCAGCAGGAGCTGCTCACTCAGGCAGCTCAGCGATCCGACGACCTCTCCCTGGTCCTCTATCGACAAGGCGGCGCGAGCTATCTGCAGGTGCTGACCGCCGAAACAAACTATTTTGCGGCGGAGCTGAATCTCGTTCAGGCGCAACTCAACGAACGGCTAGCGCTTGTCCAAGTCTATGAGGCCCTCGGTGGCGGCTGGCAGCAATGAGCAACGCAAAACACCGCGCTTTCACCCCGTCGCGGCCACACGCCATGCGACGCGCAAAACTTGCGACTTCAGGGCGAAATCGGTCATCATTGTCCTTTGTAGGTTCGGCAATGAGTTGCGACGCTTTGCATATGAGCCCAAAAGCGGCACTTCAACCTAGGAACGAGCGGTTTGAGTTGCTCCTGAATCTGACGAGCAGCATCACGTCCAGTCTGGATCTGCGGGAAGTAATGCGCTCGATTGCGGCGAACATACGCGAAGTTATACACGCCGATGCCGCCGCTGTTTCCCTCCCCGACGCAGCGACCGGAAGATATCAGGTATTTGCCATGGATTTTCCGAACGGGAAAGGCGTCATAAAGGAAGAGTTGTTCTTTACACCAAGCGCCGCCGGCAAAAGAGCCGTGGACACGTTGAAGCCGGTAGTCGTGAACATGCAGGAGCAGAACGACCTCGGACCTCATGCTTCTAACCTCGCCGCTGCGGAGGGCATCAAAGCCTTGTGTTGTATCCCGCTTGTGAATCGCGGCCGGGGCCTCGGACTGATGTGGATTTGTCGTACGACAGAGACTCCGTTTTCGCCGGAAGATGTAGATTTCCTCAGCCGGGCCTCAGGACAGATCGCCGTTGCAGTCGAAAACGCGCTGGCGTTCCAGGAAGTATCCGGATTAGGAGATCGATTGCAATTGCTCCTGAATCTGACAGCCAGAATCACCTCCAGCCTCGACCGGCGTGAGGTCTTGCGCGCGATTGCAGCGAATATCCGCGAAGTCATACACGCTGATGGCGTAACCGTTTCCCTGCTCGATGCAGCATCGGGAAAATGCAGGGTACTTGCCGTGGATATTCCGCATGGGAAAGGGGTCATCAAGGAAGAGTTGTTCTTTACACCAAGTGCCGCCGGTAAAAAAGCGATGGACACCCTGCGACCGGTAGTCATGGACACGCAGCAGCGTGACGAGTGCGGGATCGGGATAAGTGAGACGGCGGCCACGGAAGGCGTAAAAGCCCATTGCCTTATTCCACTTGTTAATCGCGGCCGGATCCTTGGATTTCTTTCAATTTTGCGAACAACAGACACTCCGTTTACTCCACAGGATGTTGACTTCCTTAGCCGGGCGTCCGGACAAATCGCCATCGCAATTGAAAACGCGCTGGCGTACCAGGAAATTTCTGAACTCAAGGACAAGCTCGCCCAAGAGAAGGTCTATCTCGAAGAGGAATTTCGCAGCGAGATGGGTTTCGAGCAGATCATTGGCAACAGCGCGGCGTTGAAGCACGTTTTACAGCTGGTTGAAACGGTTGCCCCCAGCGATTCCACGGTCCTGCTGCTCGGTGAGACCGGTACGGGAAAGGAGTTGATCGCCCGCGCGATTCACGACCGAAGCCACCGCAAACAGCGCACCTTAGTGAAGCTGAACTGCGCGGCAATCCCGACTGGGTTGCTGGAAAGTGAACTGTTTGGCCACGAAAAAGGCGCGTTCACTGGAGCCATAAATCAAAAGATTGGCCGGCTGGAACTTGCGGACCAAGGGACACTGTTTCTGGACGAAGTGGGAGACATCCCGATTGAGATTCAGCCGAAGCTGCTGCGCGCTCTACAAGAAAAAGAATTTGAACGGCTCGGCAGCACGCATACCCGGAAGGTGAACGTCCGCTTGGTCGCGGCTACGAATCGCGACCTTGAGAAGATGGTTGCGGACAAGGAATTTCGCAGTGATCTGTACTATCGGCTGCATGTCTTTCCGATCCGTATTCCTCCTTTGCGGGACCGCAGAGAAGACATTCCTCTGCTCGTCAGCTATTTCGTGCAAAAGCATGCAAAGCAAATGCAGAAATCCATCGAAACGGTCCCCGCGGCTGTCATCAAGGGGCTGACGAACTTGCAGTGGCCCGGCAATATTCGTGAGCTTGAGAATTTTATTGAGCGAGCCGTGCTCTTGACGAGGGGCAGATCGCTTGACGCTCCTCTGGCGGAACTTCGAAAAACAAGCAAGGAAGACTCCCCGGATACCCTGCGTCAAGTGACGCAGGTGGCTGAAGAGGGAACGGACTCGCGAACTGACAAAACGAGCGTTGTCGACGAATACGCAAGAAAGCAGCGCGATAAGATCGTACAGGCACTCACTCTATGCAAGGGCCGCGTGGGTGGCGTCGATGGTGCTGCCGCGCGCCTGGCAATGAACCGCACAACTCTCCTCTCTCGAATGAAAAAATTCGGCATATTCGCGAAGCAGTATTCTTGACATTGCACCCTGCCTGTTGGTAGTAGCCCGGAGCATCGACGGTTTCGACTTTTTCAACTTCTTCAACTCCGACATTTTTGACCTGTGGCAGCGTTCCCCCGAAAATTCAGCAACTTACGGTTCTGCAGGTTTGGCGTGGGCCGTGCCCTTGTCGCTCGTTGTTGAGAGCAAGAGTGCAGACACTGCAGGAGGCGACAGTCGTGCGGTCTCTGTTGATTTACTTATTGCATCTTATGGTTTTCCTGAGCCTAGCGGGGCGGAACGGCATCGAACGTCGGAACTCTCGTCGCGGACCGACCTTCAATCGCCTCTTTACCAGTGCGAATTGACTTGACCAAGCGAAACCATGTTGAAGATTTCCATTCTCGACACTCCGAGCCAGCGCCGGTTGCTGCTAGAAGGGAAGCTCATAGGCCCTTGGGCCGCTGAGCTCGCGAGAGTCTGGCGGCAGGCGACAGCAGACCTGAACGGTCGTGCGCTCATTATTGATGTGAAGGGGCTTACTGCCATTACCGAGGACGGAGAAAACGTACTTCTAGACCTAATGAAAGAAGGAGCCAGCTTCCGCTCGTCCGGTGTATTCACGAAGCAGGTCCTCAAACGGATGGCCCGGAAGATCCGCCGAGATCTTTAGTCGGACGAGACGACTGGCCGATCAGCATCTGCGAGGGAAAATTATGCCGAACAGCAATGGCACTCAGACGATCTCGAATGAAAAGCAGGTTGCAGTCATGGATCAATTCGCCGGCCCTTTGCAGCCGGTTTCGAAACCCGATAAACAGTCAAAAATCCGCCGCAAACTTATCCTGCTAATTTCGGCTTTGATAGTGCTTGTCATCGCAGGCGGCTACTTCACCTGGAATGCCTTCTACTACGAAGACACGGACGATGCACAAGTCGAAGGCCATGTGATGCCGCTGTGCCCTCGAGTCAACGGACATATCAAGGCCGTGTACGTCAATGAGGGTCAGTTGGTTCGGGCTGGCGAAGCGATAATGAGCATAGACCCTGAGGAGTACAAGATCGCAGAAGTACTTGCGCAACTGAATCTGTCCGAGGCGCTGTCGACGGCTGCGGGTTCCCACCACGACGCCAACGTCGAGACGGCCAACTCCGAAGTGGCGCGCCGAGAGCTCCAACTCGCGCAAGCGGAACTCAACCTCAGCCACACGGTAATCTGTTCTCCAGTGACGGGAATTGTGGGCAAGAGCAGAGTTGAGGTGGGCCAGAACGTGAACATCGGACAGGACCTTGTGGATGTTCTGCCTCTCGACGATGTTTGGGTCACGGCCAATTTCAAAGAGTCGCAGCTGGCCCATATGCGCCCTGGTCAACCCGTCGAGGTCCACGTGGATGCATATGGCCGCAAGTGGAAGGGCCACGTCACGAACATGGGCGGCGGCACCGGCTCGGTGTTCGACCTCTTGCCGCCCGAAAGTGCCACGGGTAATTATGTGAAAGTCGTGCAGCGCATGCCGGTACGAATCGATTTCGATCGCCCTCCGGGTCAAGAGTTCAACTCCGAAGAATTGTTGAAGCCCGGGCTGTCAGTCGAACCCAAGGTGAAGGTGCGATGAGTACAGATGCGCTCTCTCACTGCTGAAATGGTCATATGGCAGTGCAGGGGTAGCTCTTCGATCGTCGAAGTTGCGGCTTCGCTCGCAGCATTCGTGGGGGTGCTGCGTGGGGCGGAAAAGGGCGTGCGGAGACGGAAGATTGAATTGCCGCGTGGCGGTTGCGGGCGGACAGATCCATTTGCTGCGCGATCCTCAAAAGGTATCGGGTGTGCAGTCGGAAGGTGATTGCTTCCGATCCGCCCATCAGAAGCGGCGTGATTGTAATGTGGCTTTGGTTCTTGTACTGCTCCGGAAGGGCTTGCGGCCCGCCGCGCGGATCAGAGCAATACCTCCCCATAGAACGCCAAACAAGTCGAGAAACATAAGCAGCCGCCAGCCGGCGCGCAGTCCGTTGGATCCGACAAATATCTGTTTCAATCCAAATGAAACATGGGAGCTTGAGTGGAAAGCTACATTTGGTAATGCCGGTAGGTTTTCAGCGGCCTTCGTGCGATTCGCATAGGTCATTTATTCTCTGCTTGATAAGGGATGGCCCAGCCAGCATCGAACTCGAACCCGCCGGCGATTGAACCGGCGGTGGATTTGCGTGTTGGGTGCTCAGCCGTCCCAATCTAGGTAGTCTCAGGCGGGCAGAAAACCTTACAAAAGAAGTTGTCGGGAAACTAAAATCCCTGGCGCGGTTTCCTTTAAGGAGATAGGGGAATTCTGCGAACTGCCGCCGAGTTTCCGCGATTTGTTGGAAGCGCCGGTAGTCATGGCTGGTGAGCTAAGGGACTTGCAACGCCGTGCGTTGAGGGTTCCAGGAGCGTGGGGCCGGGCGGCGCTGCGGCGCCGCTGGCACGATGCTACGGCGGGGTTACTTCCAGCCGCCGCCGAGGGCTTTGTAGAGTTGCACGAGGCTTTGATATTCGGCGCCGCGCGCTTGCGCCAAAGTGATTTCTGCTTCAAAGAGCGAGCGTTGACCGTCCAGCACTTCCAGATAAGTCGTGGTGCCGCCTCGGTAACGCATGACGGAGAGGCGCACCGACTCCGCCAAGTCTGCGACGGTCTGCTCCTGGCGAATGCGCACTTCATGGAGTTTTTGATATCCGATCAACCCGTCGGACACATCACGGAACGCGAACTGAATCGCTTGCTTGTAAGCGGTCAAAGCCTGCTCGTGCTGGGCTTCGGCCACGTGTAAGTTCCCGCGCAGCGCGCCTCCGGTGAAAATCGGCTGGCTTACCGAGACGCCGTACGACCAGATGCTGGTTTGCGAGCTCATCAGGCTCGAGAAGAGATTGCTGCGTCCGAATGCGCCGCCGCCCGCGCCCGTCAGCGAAATTTGCGGAAAGAATTGCGCCTTGGCCACGCCAATTTCGGCATTCTGGGCAATCAGGATTTGTTCGGCCTGGCGAATATCAGGCCGTCGCTCAAGCAGCGAGGAAGGGAGCCCTGGAGGCACGCCAGGTGGAAGCACTTGGTCCGCGAGCACGTGCCCGCGTGGGATGCTCCCCGGATAATTGCCGAGGAGAGTGCTGATGGCGTCTTCCTCCTGGCCGATCTGCCTTTCGAGATCCGGAATTTGCGCATTGGCGGTGTCGAGTACCTGCTGGGCTTGCAGAACGTCGAGCTTGGTGGCGACACCGTGGTCCAGGCGGAGTGAAGTTAATTTTACGGAATCCTCCTGCGTCGTCACCGTGTCGTGGGAGATCTGCAATTCCAGGTCGAGCTCCAGAAGCGCGAAATAATCGCTGGCTACGTCACTGACGACGGTGAGCACCACGGTTTGCCGCGCCGCCTCGGTCGCGAGCAACTGCGCGCGCGAGGCTTGGGTGGCGCGCCGCAGCCCGCCGAACAAGTCCACTTGAAAGGCCGCGTCTGCCGTGAGCGCCAGGAAATTTGATTTCGACTGAAAATTCTGCTCTTTGCCGCCGGTGAAGTCGCTGTTACCTGACACTTGCGGGAAAAGGCTGGAGCGCGTTACCGCCAATTGCCCGCGCGCGGCGATGATGCGCTCGGTCGCCGTCTGCAAATCGTAATTTTGCTTCAGCGCGGTGCGGATCAGGTCTTGCAGCACGGGGTCCGTAAAAACTTGCCACCAGGGCAGATCAGCGTAGGAAGCGGCCTGCGCTTCAGCCTGCGGGTTTTCGCTGAGATCGCGATACACGGTGGGGGTTTGCAAGTCGGGTTTGTGGTAGTTCGGGCCGACCGCGCAGCCGGCGACAAGGCTCGCAGTTAGAACGATGGCGATCAATGGACGCAGATTATTCATGAATTTGATGTTCACGAATCGCTCCGCTGCGGGTCTGGTTCATTCAGGTGTCGGTGGCCCATTTCAATCTCCGGGCGCCGGTGCCGGCATGGCCGGCGCTGCAGCCGCGGCGTCTTTCTTGCCAGCGCCCGACCACTTTTCAACTAGATAGAAAATTACCGGAACCAGGAATATGGCGAGGAAGCTGGAGGCGAGCATGCCTCCGATCACGGTGGTGCCGATAATCTGGCGCGACACGGAACCGGCACCGGTGGCGATCCACAAAGGAACGCTGCCGAGGATAAACGCGAAAGACGTCATTAAGATGGGCCGGAGGCGGATTCGGGCGCCTGCGAGCGCGGCGTCTACCAACGGCTTACCTTGCTCGTATTCGTCTTTTGCGAATTCGACGATCAAGATCGCGTTTTTCGCCGCAAGCCCGATCAGCATGACCAGCCCGATTTGCGAATACACGTCGCTTTCGATTTGCACCATGTAGGCCGGATAAAACCAACCGGCAACGATGCGGCGCAACCAAAGCGCGGCGAAGGCGCCGAACACCGCGACCGGGGTGCTGAGCAGCACGCTGAAAGGCAGCGACCAGCTTTCATAGAGCGCGGCGAGAATCAGGAAGACAAACAACAGGGAAAATGCAAAAACGACCGTGGGAGAAACTCCCTGCTGCGCCAGCTTTTCCTGGAAGGACATGTCCTTATAGTCGTAGCCCATGTCGTGGGGCATGGACTGCGCGAAGACTTCTTCGAGCGCCTGCATGGCCTGTGCGGAACTGTAGCCAGGAGCGGCGCTGCCGACGATCTGCGCGCTGCGATATTCGTTGAAGCGCATGGTGAATTCGGGGCCGATGCGCGGCTCGAATTTGGTGAGGGCGGAAAGCGGGACATTGTCGCCCTTATTGTTGCGCACGTAGAATTGCCCGACGTTTTCGGGGCGCGTGCGGTATTCGCCTTCGGCCTCAATGTACACCTGCCACTGGCGGCCGAAGCGGTTGAAATAGTTAATGAAATATCCACCCATGAAGGACTGAAGGGTCTTGTAGACGTCGGAGATGGCGACGCCCTGCTTGATCACCTTGTCGCGGTCCACGGTGATGAACTGTTGCGGCACGCTGGGCAAATAGGTGGTGGCGAGAAAACCGATCTCCGGGCGTTTGCGGGCCGCGGCCATGAACGTGTTCAGATTCTGGGTGAGGTATTCGACATCCTTGCCGGCGCGGTCCTCCAGAACAAACGTGAACCCGCCGGAAGTGCCGACGCCGGGGATCGCGGGAGGTGAAAAGTTGAAGGCGATGCCTTCGGGCAGCTGGCTCAATTTTTGGTTCAGGCGCGCCTTGATTTCCTGAAACTGTTCGGCGCGGGATTTTCGGTCATCCCAGGGATCCAGAGTGACGAAAAAGAATGCGTTGTAGCTGGTATTCACGAAGCTCAGCAGGCTGAACCCGATCACGCTGGTGGTGTATTTCACCCCGGGTGTGTCCCCCAGTATTTTTTCTATGTCGCGCGCCGCGCGGTCCGTGCGTTGCAGCGAAGCGGCGTTCGGAAGCTGCAAGTTGATGAAGAGATAGCCTTGATCTTCATCCGGCAGGAAGCTGGAGGGTACGTGCGCTCCGAAAAATGCCGCGCCCACTACGAATGCCACGAGCAGCACGATGGCGATGGCGCTCTTGCGAATCAGCGCGCCGGAGACGGACACGTAGTCGTCCGTCGCCCGCTCGAACGTCCGATTGAACCATGCAAAAAATCTTGCCAGCACGCCCTTGCTCTCTTCCTTGGGGCGCAGCAAGAGAGCCGAAAGAGCTGGACTGAGAGTGAGGGCGTTGAAAGCGGAGAGGATGACGGAAATCGCGATGGTCACCGCAAATTGCTGATAAAGGCGTCCGGTGATTCCCGGAATGAATGCGGTGGGAACGAATACAGCGGAAAGCACCAGCGCGATACCGACGACCGGACCCGTCAATTCGTCCATGGCTTTGAGGGCGGCCTCCTTGGGGGAGAGGCCTTCTTCGATATGGCGCCCGACGCCTTCGACGACCACGATCGCGTCGTCCACCACCAACCCGATCGCCAGCACCAGTCCTAATAATGAAAGCGTGTTGATCGAGAATCCGAAAAGCGGGAAAAAGACAAACGTCCCGATCAGCGCCACCGGCACGGCCAGCATCGGAATCAACGTGGCGCGCCAGCTTTGCAGGAAGATGTAAACCACCAGGATCACTAGCACGATGGCAATCACGAGCGTCTCGACGATTTCTTTGATTCCAGACGTCACCGACTTGGTGGTATCCAGCGAAGTCACGTAATCGACGTCCTGCGGGAACGTTTGCTTCATGCCGTCGATCAGCTTATTCACGGCCTTCGCCGCGTCCACCGCGTTTGAGCCTGGCAACTGGTAAACGGCGATAATCGCGCCGGGTTTGCCGTTCAAGCGGCCTACTCTGCTGTAATCCTGGGAACCCAGTTCCACGCGCGCCACGTCTTTTACGCGCACCACTCCGCCATCGGGCGTTTCGCGCACTACGATCTGCCCGAACTCCGCCTCGGAAATCAATCGCCCTTGCGCGCGCACGGCGTAGGTGTACTCCTGCCCAGGAGGCACGGGCTCGCCGCCCACTTGTCCCGCGGGGTTCACGGTGTTCTGGGCCTGGATCGCGTTGATGATGTCTGTGACAGTGATGCCTAGCTTAGCCAATTGATCCGGCTTCACCCACATGCGCATCGCGTATTGTCCGGCGCCGAAAATCTGCACGTTGCCAATTCCGTAGGAACGCGTCAGCGGGTCGCGAATGTTGATGTAAGCGAAATTGGATAGGAACGCGGCGTCATAGGTGCCTTTCGGCGAATACAACGTCAGCAGCATCAGCGGCGAGGTCACCGACTTCTGCACGGTGATACCGTAATTGTTGACGTCCGCGGGAAGTTGCGAAGCCGCCTGCGTTTCGCGCATCTGCGCCAAAATTTGATCGGTGTTCGGATCCGTCTTCACGTCGAAGTCCACGATCATGGTCATTGTGGCGTTGGCCGTGGCGTTCAACGAATACATGTAGTTCATGTTGTCCACGCCGCTCATTTGCTGCTCGATCGGCGTAGCTACGGATTGTTCCAGGGTCTGCGCGTCCGCGCCCACGTAAGTGGCCTGGATTTGTATTTCGGGCGGAGCGATGTTCGGAAATTGCGCTACGGGGAGGCTGACGATTGTGATGATGCCGACAATTACCATCACAATCGAAATCACGATCGCGACGATAGGACGGTTGATAAAAAATTTAGACACGGGCCTTAGTTTCCCTCCGCCGTCGCGGTTGGTGCCACGTACGGTTTCGGGTTTACTTGCGATCCGGGACGCACCTTCTGCGCGCCCTCGGCCACGACGCGCTCGCCCGCCTTCAATCCGTTCGTGATGATCCAATCGCTGCCGGTGCGATCGCCGGGAGTCACCGTGCGAATGTTCACTTTATTTTCGGCGTCCACTACGGCTACCTGATAGCTGCCTTGCAGCTCGGTAACCGCGCGTTGCGGTATCACGAGCGCGGCGGATTCGATTCTCGTTGCAGCGCGAACTCTCCCGTAACCCCCTGGCCGCAAAATATTTCCAGGATTCGGGAAGAGGCCTGCGATCAGAATGGCACCGGTGCCTTGATTCACGGCGCGGTCCGCGAAGTCCACGGTTCCTTGATGTGCGTAAGTGGTGCCGTCAGCAAGCACCAGGTCGAGCGGCAGGCGCTTCATTTCCGCTTGCCTGCCGGATTCGGTGGGAAATCGCCGGTTGAAGTCGAGGTATTCGGTTTCGCTGACGGTGAAATAAACTTTGATGGGGTCCACCGTCGAGACGGTCGTAACCGGAGCGCTGCTCGTATTGACTAAAGCTCCGACCTGCAACTGAGCGATACCAGCAATGCCGCTGATGGGCGCAATCAGCCTGGTAAAACCGAGGTTGAGCTTGGCGGTTTCGACGGCAGCCTCCGCCGACTGAATTTGGGCTCTGACGCTGACCACCGTGGCTTTCGCCGCCAAATTGTTCTGAACGGCGTTGTCGAGATCCTGTTGACTCGCGGCCTGCTCTTTTGCGAGTGGTGTGTAGCGGTCAACGTCGAGCTGATCGCGGAGTTGAACGGCTTCCGCGTTGGCTAGCTGCGCTTTGGCTTGCGCCAATTGTCCTTCCGCCTGGTCGAGAACCGCTTGAAAGGGCCGCGGATCAATCTGGAAGAGCAGCTGGCCCTTCTGGACGAACGCGCCCTCCTGATAATTCTGCTCCTGCAGATAGCCGGTGACTTGCGCTTTGACGTCGGCGTTTACCAACCCATCGAGCGTGCCGATCCATTCGCTGTAGATCGCCACATCCTTCTGCTGGACCGGCGTCACCATAACTTCTGGGGGCGGACCGGCGCTTGCCGCTGGTTTCGGACGCAGAATAAGAGCGATCACCGCGACCGCGATGACTCCGAGGATTACTGCCACTACGAGAGTGCGTCTGCCGGAACTGTTCATGGGAGCTCGTTGACAACCATTTCATCTATAAGTCATTTTCTCTTGTTTTTCAAGCACGCGGCGGATTGTTCAAAGACGAAGGCACTGCGACTGCCAAAGGCACTTTTCCCCGAACATCCGCAACGGATTACACAGAGCAGCCCCAGTTCGTGAGACGGTGCTCCACGAGGATCAGCGTAAACTTAACGCTTCTCTTTACATGCATCAGGTTTCGGGACACTTGGATCCGTTCACGATTCCTGACTGTCTTTGCTCTACCGTGGACGCCCCATCGCTCGGTTAGATTCAGAACAAGGCCGTCAAGATGCAGGAAACTGCGTCAAGATGCAGACGAATTCGCGCGCGCAGCTGCAGCTTCGGGTCGCTCGACGGAACGTGCGACCTCATGGATTGCGCCGAGCACAAGTTCGGGCTGATCCTGCATGATCCAGTGGGTGCTGCGCGCCGCCAGCACATAACGCCCTTGGGGCAAGCGTTGCGCGATGGCTTCGTGCTGATCGCGTCTTTTTGCAGGCGTGGATTTTGCAGAGAGGATCACGACGGGCTTGCTGCAAAAATTGCCTGATTCAGCTACGCGCACTGCAGACGCAGGCAGATTTTCCAGCTGACTTGCGATGGTTCGGCAGAACTGTTCTTGCACCCAGAAGATTGCTGCCATCTTTCGTTCTTCGACAGGCAAATTCCAGAACCACGGACTGGAAACGGAGCCGGATTCAGCGGGCGCTTCGCGGCTGATCAGACGCACTAGGCGACCTGCGAATTTCGTCGCGCCGGAAGTGAGAAGGAACGCGACGAAACGAATGACGCCGATGCGGCACAGCAGCGCGGCGCGGCTCGCTATGGTGGAACCGATCTCCGCGCGCTTGCGGTCCTGTTCCGAGGGAGGATTCCATTCGGCCGGCACCACTGGATCCACCAGGACGACGCCCGCGGTTTCCTGCGGATAGCGCGCCGCAAATAATGGCATCGTGAGTCCGCCAAAAGAATGACCGACTAGAACGTATGGTGGAGGAATCGCGGCGCGCTCGAGCAAAGTATGAAGCTCTTGGACCATGCGTTCGGCCGTTCGCGGCGTGGGACCTAAATCGCTCCAACCCAATCCGGCACGGTCGTAGCTGACAACGCGATACGATTGCGCGAGTACACACTGGATTTCGCTCCAGCTGAGCATGGTGGACATCAGTCCCGCTTCGAGGACAATCGTGGGGCTTCCCTGCCCTGCTTCCAACATATGTAAACGATGCGTTCCTAGGTCAATGAGCTTGCCAGGCGGCGGATGCAGCTTTCTGTCGCGGCGCAGGCCGAGTTTCTGGAACAGCGCGCCGGCTGCGACACCGAGCAACAGCAACCCAAAAATCCAAATGAGGGTGTGGATGAACAAATTTCCTCTTCGCTGCCGACCATTTCTGCCAAGCACAGATTGGATGCTTCAATTGTGTGTGCGACTACGCAACTTTTCCGCTGCCTGAAAACCCGTATCGGCGCAATCGCCGATGGAACGCCCTGTCAGATAATTTCCCGCCAGGCAAAGGCCCGGAAATTCGTTCAAAGCTTCGCGAATTTCGTTCACTCTGCGCGCGTGGCCCACATTGTACTGCGGCAGAGCGCGCGGAAATCTCCACACCGTGCGTTCAATTGGCGGGCCGCTGATTCCGAGGATCTTGGCGTTCTCCGCCTCGACCGTTTCGGCAAACACGTCGTAGGGGGCCGTCATCCAGCCACCAGTGCCGGTGCGCACAAAACTCGTCATCAACACGGCCCCCTGGGGTGCGTGGGCCGGAAATAGCGACGAATTCCAGAATGTGCAGACCGTGTGCAAGCCTTCTCGACGCGGAACCATGAATCCGAAACCGTGCAGCGCGTGGCGCACTTGTTTGCGTTCGTAGGCCGAGGAGACGACACCCATCGGGGCGTACTCGATCGCGGCTAGAAGCGCAGCCAATTTCGGCGCCTTTTGCTGGAGTAACGAAGCAGCCGCGTGAGCCGGGACTGCGAGCACTAGCGCCTCGGCTGAGATTTCGGCACCGCCCTTCGCACGGACCTGCCAGGTGGCGGCGCTCGGGGGATTTTCAGCGCATGCTGCGGTGATCGACTCCACCTGCGCGCCAAAGTGAACATCCTCCCCCAATTTTTCCGCGAGCTTCTCTGCGAGCGTGGCCATGCCGCCCCGGAACGAGCCGAGCGAGGGCAGCGCGTCGGTGATGTATAGGCCTCCGTGCTTTGCCTGAGAATCCCGTCGCGAAGCCCCGTTGCCCGATTTTTTCGCGTCGCGCTTGGACTTGTAGGCGCGCAGCGCGCCGCGCAGCACGCTGCCGCGGCTTCGTTCCCATTCCACCAGGTCGGGAAACGCGCTCTCCATGCCCATCTTTTGCGCATCGCCGAAAAAAACCGTGGAAACGAACGGGTCAGCCAGATAATCCGAAACTTCCGCGCCGAATTTTCGTCCTACGAATTCCGCAAGGGACTCTTCCTCGGCCGGTGGTTGCGTATTTCGTAGGACTTCACTCAGCAGCCGGTATTTCGATTGGCGCCCGACCAATTGCGTCGCGAGCAGACCTGTGGGGGAAAAAGGCGCAAGATGAAGGCGGCCGTCCCTGAGAATGTAGCGCTTCGCCTTCGGATCGCCGGCTACGAATTCTTTTTCAAGGTTGAGCTCACGGACCAGGTTCCACACCGATGCCGGAAATCGCGGACACTGCGGACCTGCTTCGAATACAAATCCGTTTCGTCTTACCGTGGAGATCATGCCGCCGGGGCGTGGGGACGCTTCCAGTACGACCGCCTGAATGCCCAATTGCCGCAGGCGGAACGCGCAAGCGAGGCCGCTGATTCCGCCGCCGATGACCACTGTTTTGTATATGTGCCCCACAACCTGTAAATTGTATCAAAGAGAATGGTGGGTGAACGCGCGGGAGGCCGCCGAACCTCGATGCCTGAGTATCTGACAAATTCCATTCGAGAGCGAACGTGCAGTCGCTGATAGATTTCGTCGCGCAGTACGCGGCGCGCGGAAATGAAGTCGCGGTGCGCTACCGTCGCGGCTATCGCATGGAAACCTGGACGTACGCGCAAATCGCGCGGCTGGCTAAATGCGTGGCGCGCGAGCTGGAATTTCGCGGAGTCGGTAAAGGCGACGCGGTGCTGTTGTGGGGCGAAAACTCTCCGGAATGGATCATCGCGTTTTTCGGATGCCTGCTGCGTGGGGCAGTCACCGTGCCCATAGACCATGGCTCCACAGCGGAATTCGCCGCGCGCGTCGCTCGCGAAGTAAATGCCAAATTAGTTTTTCGCAGCCGCGCGCTGCCGGATACTGGGCTGGCGGACCGTTCCATCATCCTGGAATCGCTTGCGGAGCCTCCGGCGCAGCGAGACTTATCTCCCTATGCCGCGCCTCCTCTGTCGCGCCAAGATATACTCGAGATCATCTTCACTTCCGGCACGACGGCGGAACCACGCGGCGTGGTGATTTCTCACGGCAACGTGCTTGCCAACATCGAACCGGTCGAGCGCGAAATCCAGAAATATCTCCGTTACGAGCGCGTCTTTCATCCCTTGCGTTTTTTGAACCTGCTGCCGCTGAGCCACGTCTTTGGCCAGATGCTCGGTATATTTATTCCGTCGTTTTTGGCGGGCACCGTGGTCTTTATTGATTCGCTGAACCCTTCCGGCCTGATTGAGGTGATTCGCGACGAACGCATCTCGGTGCTGGTGGCGGTTCCGCGATTTATCGAATCGCTGCAGCGGGAAATCCAGCGCCGAATGGAACGTGACGGCCGAATGCAGCAATTTGACGAAAGTTTTGCGCGAGCGGAGAAGGAGCATTTTCTTCGGCGTTGGTGGCGATTCAGGCGAATCCATTCGCTTCTGGGCTGGAAATTCTGGGCGTTCATTTCAGGTGGAGCGGCGCTGCCTGAACAGGCGGAATCGTTCTGGAACCGCCTCGGGTATGCCGTGATTCAGGGATACGGCATGACAGAAACCACTTCACTCATCAGCGTGAATCATCCCTTCCATTCGGCGAAAGGCTCGATCGGCAAAGTTTTCCCGGGTATGGAAGTTCGCCTTGACGAACATGGCGAAATCCTGGTGCGCGGCGAGAACGTGGCGACCGCGTATCGCCAGCATGATCAGACGCAATCTGTGGCGGAATCCGACGGGTGGCTGCACACCGGAGACATTGGTGAAACGGGCGCGGATGGGCGCCTCTATTTCAAAGGCCGCAGAAAAAATGTGATCGTCACACCGGCTGGCATGAACATCTATCCCGAAGATTTGGAGAAAGCGGTTCGCCCGCAGGCTGGCGTGCGGGACTGCGTGGTGATCGGGATCGAACGCAGCGGCAATGCGGAGCCTTGCGCTGTGCTGTTGCTCGAAGATCCGCGGCAGGCGAACCAAGCGGCGCTGATCGAAAACGCCAATCGTTCGCTCGCGGAGCATCAAAAGATTCGCCACTGGTTTGCCTGGCCTGATCCCGATTTTCCGCGCACGCCGACTCTGAAGCCATTGCTCCCGCGCATTCGCGAGGTCGTCAATGCAAAACTTGATGCGGCGCCAGCCTCACAAGACGGCAACGGCTCGCTGGCCGCGCTTATCGCGCAAATCACCGGGCGCCCCGTCGCCGCCGATTCGCGCAACGCGACACTCGACGCCGACTTGCACATGACTTCGCTCGATCGCGTGGAGCTGATGAGCGCGCTCGAAAGCCGCTATCAGACGGAACTCAGCGACGTGCGTTTCAACGAAGTCACAACGGTTGGCCAACTGGAAAAACTTCTGACGGAATCTCCCGCCGCGCCTGTCGAACATCTATATCCCCGCTGGCCGCAAAACTGGCTCACTACCGCGGTGCGGCTAGCCACGTATTACCTGCTGGCATGGCCCGCGACGTACATTCTTGCCGCGCCGCGAATCCGGGGCGGCGAAAATCTGCGCGGATTGCGCGGGCCCTTCCTGGTGATCGCGAACCACATAACTTATCTCGACATCGCCTGGATACTGGCGGCGCTGCCCGCGTACTTGCGAAATCGCCTGGCAACCGCCATGCGCGCCGAACGCCTCGCCGAAATGCGGCGCCCGCCGAAGAGCATGAATCTGTTCAACCGCCTGCGCGAGCGGCTCGACTATATTCTGGCGCTGTCGCTCTTTAACGTGTTTCCCCTGCCGCAACGGTCCGGTTTTCTGAAGAGTTTTTCGTTTGCCGGTGACCTGGCGGATCGTGGTTGGAATGTTCTGGTGTTTCCGGAGGGCCATACAACCGAGGACGGGCGCATCGCTCCGTTCCGCGGGGGAGTTGGCCTGCTCGCGAAACAGCTGAACCTGCCTGTGGTGCCCAT
Source organism: Acidobacteriota bacterium (assembly GCA_013289715.1). Classification (GTDB taxonomy): domain Bacteria; phylum Acidobacteriota; class Terriglobia; order Acidiferrales; family UBA7541; genus Palsa-295. The sequence continues at coordinate 87,954 of JABCZJ010000001.1, forward strand.
ACGCCTTGCGGGACTTTTTGATTTACGGCAGGAAAATCGCATCCTGACGCGCCCGGGACATGTGCAGGTGACGATCGGAAAACCGGTGCGCTTCTCCGCCGATCAGGACCCGAACGAAATTACGAAGGAACTGGAAAGGCGGGTGTCGCAGCTCTAGTTCTTTTCCGATTCCGTACTGCTGCGATCGAGTGGAAACCGGCGAACCGCCAGCACGACCAGAATCAAGACGAGAAGAATCGCCAGGGATGCCCATTTTTGGTGCAATACAAATTCCTTGGCCGCTGCTCCGTAGCGCACCGCCAGAAAACCTTCAGCGAAGAACAACGCTCCGCGACCCACGAATGTACCCACCACAAAGGCAACGAACGGCACGCGAAAGACGCCTTGCGCGATCACGAACGGTTTGAAGGGAACAGGAAAAGGAGCGACAGCGGGCAGCAACACGGACGTGAACGGATATTGCTGGACCCATTTCCGAATGCGGCCCGGCGGATGTCCTGCTTTCTTGCGGTAATATGCCTCGCCGGCTTTGCGCGCCAACGCATAAATCCAGATGCACCCCGCGAGTGAGCCGAGCGCCGCCATCGCCGCGTAGTATGGCATGCGCAGCGGTTGCCGATTCGAGAGCTCCATGACAATCAGGTCTGTAACTAATGGAAGGGGCACGAAGGAAGAATCCATAAACGCCGCGAGCAGAATTCCTACTCCACCGAATGCGGGTAAAGTGGCCTTCACCCAGCCGCTAACAGCAGGCCATTTCAAATTCTGGTGGCTCCGTACATCGCTCGCGCGGTAATAAAAGCAGGCCTACGGTTGCTTGTCTTTTTTCTTGCGAAGATCGGGCCAGAATTCTTTTACCAGATATGTCGCCACGTCCCATCCCATCTGCGTGCCCCACACGGTCGCCACGTTTCCGAAACTGCGCTCGCTCTGTGGGTGGTACGCGTAGGTCGAAATAGCGGCGGCGCTGCTCGCTCCCAAAAGTTCGGAGTAGTTAAATTGCGTCTGGCCGGAATCGGAGCGGGTGAGCACTACGCGGCTGATGGCATGCACTGCGCGCTTGCGAAATCCGCCCTGACCCATTTGGTAGTAACGCGGATCCTGATGCAGCACAGAGGGAAAAACCGCGTAGGCCATAAAATTCTCGATCGCGTTGTCCCCGTAGGCCGTGCCATAGCGCTTGGCGTATCCCTGCGCGCCCTGCCCGTACGAGGGGTCGCTGTCGCTGGCCTGCCCCAACCCAGCGACGAAACCTACTAGAACGAACTCCATCGGATCGTAGATGCCGCGCGCGACCAATTTGAATTTCTGCCCCGCAGTCAGCGGAGGAACATTTTCGGCATTTTCAACGGTGAGGAAATTGGGCAGCGCCCAAAAAAGGCGGTCATGCGAGGTGTCGCGCTGCTGTGCCGGAGCTTGCTGTTGCGGGGTCTGCTGTGGCTGAGACGTCGTCTGCGGTGGGTTTGATTTTTCTTGCTCAGCTTTTAGCTGAGCGAGAGGCCCGGGGGTTAACGTTACCTTGGAAAAGAGGTACGGCTGAGCGGAAGGCAGCCCAGTCATTTCTTGCGCGGTGGATGACGCGGCCAGGGGACCCGTCGCAAGCATCCAGCAAATAACGAAAAACACCGGAATTCGTCCGGGAAGCACCGTCCGATTCCCTCCACCCAGGAATTGCCATTGTATTCCATATATAGATGCACGCGGGGTAATAAAAGTAGCATGCCCTGCGTATCTTTATTAATTGCGTCGGCCCGGTAAGCCCAACTTTTTGTCACGCAACCTGTAACCGTTTGCCGTGCTGATGAATCGAATGCAAAAGTTCCAGGGCCGGGGGGCCTTGCCTAGAAGAAGTGTTCGCTGCCGTACTAACTCGCGGGCACGTAAGGGGCATACTACCGGGACATTGGACAGCGTGGCTGCCGGGCGCGACAGTCACGCCAATTCTTGACGTTCAAGGAGGAGATCATGTCCGATCATCATCAACCGCTTCCCACCGTTCCTTCATATCCGTTCCGACTTGATGTACCGCTGCACAAACTACTACAGGAATCCCCTGAAAAACACACGCCGCAATCCTCCAAGGAAAAAAAGACGCTGCCCACTCCTGTTTTTCCATCGCAACCCGAACTTTTTCACGAGCTGGACGCTGACGATGTCGCCGCGCACGATCAAGTGCTACACACCGGCAAGAGGCACTGGCCGGCGTCGCGGATTTTCAAAAACATGCGCGGCTGGATGCTTCCCTATTTCAAATCGCGCATTCTGCCCGGAGATTTCCAGCCGATCATTGCGTATCTTTTCACGGAGTGGAAATGCAATCTGGACTGCCACTACTGTTGGTCGTATGACAATCGTGTCAAGGGCATGACCGAAGACACCGCCCGTCGCGCCATTGATTGGCTGAATGACACGCCGTGCCGCGTGCTGGCTCCCACTGGCGGCGAACCCCTGGTGCGCCCAGATTTTGTGCACAAGGTCGTCTACTACGCGGCGAAGAAAGACTTTTGGGTCTATCTTGCCACCAACGCGCGCTTGCTGCGTCCTGATGTGATCGATCGCCTCACTGACGCGGGCATTGCCACCATCAATTTCGCGGTGGATACCATCAAGGAAAAGCCTGGCCTGCCGAAAGCGTTCGAGCACGTGAGTTCCTACTTCGACTACCTGGTGCGGCGCCAGTATCGCTACGGCTACACCGTCTTCTTCAATACAAATATCTGCCGCACGAACATCGAAGACGTGAAGCAGCTGGTGGAGGTCGCTCACGACAACGGCATCTCGCTCACTTTTCACATCAACGAAGCGCCGATGATGGAACAGCCACACTTCAAGCATCTCGACGCCAACGACACTTATATCCGGCCCGAGGATTTTCCGATAGTGGATGATTTACTCGATTGGCTGATCGACAAGCAGCGCCAGGGCTACAAGATGGTGGACTCCATTACGCGCTTACAGAACATGAAGGGATTCATGCGCGGCGTCGGAGAACACTGGGGCTGCCGCGCCGGCCAAAACTGGCTGATCATCCGCACCGACGGCACGCTTGCGCCGTGCTTCCCGATGTACAACGCGGGATACGATTGGGGCACGGTGGAAAATCAGAAATTCGATTTGAAGCAGCTCGGCGAGATGAAGCAGGGTTGCGAGCCTCACTGCTTCTCGACGCTCGGTTACAATGTGGCGTACTGCTACGACGCTGCTCGCGTGGCGAAGTGGCTGCTGAAACAGGCGAGCCACGGGTTCCAGGGCGTGACGGGAAGTTTCGAGTAAGCGCGGGGCGAACCGGGGCCGGTCCCTGGAAGAGGAACTGCCGCGCCTGCGTGCGAATGAGGTGCAGTGGATGTCATCCCGAACCCGCGACAGCAGGTGAGGGATCTGCGGTTCACGCAAACGTCAGGGAAAAAGCAGATTCCTCGGGCAAACTACGCCCTGGGAATGACAGCCTTCTTGGTTTCTTCGTCAGAGAGTCGAGCCACCCGTGCGGAGTGGCCTGCTAGAGATTTTTCCAAGCCACCGAAGCGGCGCCGAGCAGCGGGCACTCCTCGTTCAGTACGACGTGGATGGGAATTTGCACAAGGAACGATTCAAGCTTTTCCTTGTGCTTTACGGCGGCGACGAATTTTCCGTTTTTCAGCTTGGGCAGCACTTTCAAGGCAATTCCGCCCGCGATGTAAATGCCGCCGCGCGCCATTGTACGCAACGCCAGGTTGCCTGCTTCCGAGCCGTAGATTTCCACCCACAGATCCAGCGTCGCGGCGCACACCGGGCATTCGCCGCTCAGTCCGCGGCGCGTGATTTCCGGCGCGGGATCCTCGCCGTCATCATCGAATCCTGGATGCCGCACGTCTGGATTCAGGAATTCATGCACGCGCTGAAAACCACCGCCGGACAAAATCGTCTCCACGCTGACGCAATCCTGGCGCGTATTCAGGAACTTCCACAGGTCGGCTTGCTGCGAAGTGTTCGGAGCAAAATCTGCGTGACCGGCTTCCGTTGCCATGGGAACGTGCCGATGGCCGTCCCAGAAAAGTATGCCTTCGCCAAGACCCGTGCCAGCTGCGATCACGATTTGCGTCGAGTGTGGCGAGGGCACTCCGGCGTGCAGCGTTTCCAGTTCGCCAGGTTCCAATACGCCGATGCCGTAGGCCGCGGCTTCGACGTCGTTCACCAGGCGCACGTGATTCAAGTGCAGATGCGTCGCGACGCTCGCGCCATCCACGACCCAGGGAAAATTCGTCGCCTGCACGCGATTGTTGACTACCGGACCGGCGATTCCGAAAGACGCCGCGGTGATTTTCGCTCCTGCACCGTTCAAAAAATCGCTGGTGATTTCTTCCAGGCCGGAATGTTGCTGCGTGGCATAACGCCTGTCGGCGACGCGGACCAGCTTCCCCGCCTTTATATCGAAGAGACCGAGATTCGCCTTGGTCCCTCCCAGGTCGCCCGCCAAAATCATTTAGGCCTCCGAGCTAGAAAATCGACCGTGCCGTGCATGGACACGAGAATTGCCTACAGCGGGCGCCAATGGCGGCCGTCAATAGCCGCCAAATCTTCCACCGCCCGCGGGCCGTCGCTACCGGCCGGATAATTCGGGAAAGGCGGCGGCGAGGCATTCTTCCATGCTTCCAGGATTGGGTCCACCAATGTCCAGGCGGCCTCGACGCTATCAGCGCGGTCAAACAGCGTGGCATCGCCACGGATGCAATCATTAATAAGGGTGGCGTAAGCGGGGCGCGAGCCGCCGCCGAACGCATCTTTATATTTGAAATCCATGGTCACGGGCTGAATGCGCATCTGCGCTCCCGGCGATTTTGCGCCGAAGGAGAGCGAGATACCTTCGTTGGGCTGAATGTTCAGAACGAGCGAGTTGGTTTCGTTGCTCTCGCCGCGAAAGACCATGTGTGGCGCGCTCTTGAATTGGATCGCGACTTCGGTGAGCGGCTGCGCCAGGCGTTTGCCGGTGCGCAAATAGAATGGCACGCCGCTCCAGCGCCAGTTGTCTACGTGTAACTTCAACGCCACGAACGTATCCGTCGCGGAATCCGGCTTCACTCCCGGCTCCTGGCGATATCCCGGAACCGGCTTTCCACCTACCTGGCCGGGGCCGTATTGGCCGCGGATCACGTCTTTCCAAACCGATTCCTTAGTGAACGGCCGGATGGATTGCAGAACCTTAATCTTTTCGTTGCGCACGGCGGTGGCATCGAACGTTGCCGGTGCTTCCATGGCGGTCAGCGAAGTGAGCTGCAGCACATGGCTCTGAATCATATCGCGCAGCGCGCCCGCCGACTCATAGAATGCCGCGCGGCGTTCGACGCCCAGCTCTTCGGCGGCAGTAATCTGGACGCTGTCAATATAGTTGCGATTCCACAGAGGCTCGAAGATACCGTTGCCGAAACGGAAGACCAGCATATTCTGCACGGTTTCTTTGCCTAGATAGTGGTCAATGCGGTACACCTGCGATTCGTCGAATGCTTCCAGGACTTTTTTATTCAATTCCTTCGCTGATTCCAAATCGTGCCCAAACGGTTTTTCGATGATGATGCGCGCCCAGGATTTTTCGCTCTTCGGTTTGTTCAGGCCGGCCTTCTTGAGTTGTTCGATCACGTGCGAATAAACTTCCGGAGGTGTGGCCAGATAGAAAAGGCGATTGCCGCCGAGCTGGCCTTCGCTATCCAGTTCTTCCAGGCGCTGCGCCAAGCGACGGAACGCTTCGGGATCGTCATAGTTCCCTGAAAAATAGCGCAGACATTTCAGGAATTCGGACTTTTTGCTGTCTTGTGCGCCTGCTTGGTTTCCTGTGGGCAGGAATTCGCCGGCCTTCTGGGTGAAATCGTTGTCAGTCATTTCCGTGCGCGCGAAACCCAACAGACGAAACCGTGGCCCCAGACAAGCATGGAATGAAAGATCGTAAAGCGCGGGCAGAAGTTTGCGGCGCGCCAGATCGCCCGACGCACCAAACATCACAATGGCGCAAGGATCGGAAGGAACTTCGCAGAAGAAACCACCTGCTGGTGCACTCTCGGAAGCAACGACTGCTTTCGTATTCATGATGACGTTCCCGGTGGTCCGGCGCTATCCGGCCGGACTCACGCTCATGTTTTATTAAAACAACAGCCCTTCCACAAGAGCCTATCACAACTCTACGGATGCCCTGCTACAGGACATCGGTGCGGGCCGGTTTCGCCGTTCGCCGGGTCCTCAACTGGAATTTCACCCGCCGATGCAGTATCTTGAATTGCAGCACAGTCTGCAAGGAGACGTCCATGGCCGACGAGAAAAATTCAGGAAATCCGGGAGCTGCTGCCTCGGCGCAAGCCGCGCCGCAAACTCCACATATCGTGAAGTGCGTAAAATTCGGCCGGGAAATGCCGGGACTGGATCGCATTCCGTGGAAAGGCGAAATCGGCAAGCGCGTTTACGACAACGTCTCGAAGGAAGCCTGGAAGCTGTGGGTGGAACATTCCAAGATGCTGATGAATGAGTTTCGCTTGAATCCCTTGGATCCGAAATCGCAACAGGTGATGGAAGAGCAGATGGAAACCTATTTCTTCGGCGAAGGCGCGAAACTGCCGGACAGCTACGTACCTCCCAAGCACTCGCAGGAATCGTAAGCAGCTCCCTGCCGCATCACGGCTTCAGCGCATGCGCACATTGCCACGCCCGAGCGCGAAATTCGCGCCAGAACCCGGACCGTAGTGCGCTAAAATGGAGAGTTCGGAAGAGAGGAGAATTAATCCCCGCATGAGCTCCGCAAAGAAAAATTCATTTGGTACGCGAACCGCGCTGCGCGCTGGCAATGATTCGTATGAAATTTACCGGTTGAGCGTGCTGGAGCGCGCCGGAATCGGCAATATTTCGCGGCTGCCCTTTTCGCTGAAAGTGCTGCTGGAAAATTTGCTGCGGCACGAGGACGGTCAGTTCGTTTTTTCCGAAGATATTCATGCCTTGGCGGGCTGGGATCCTTCCAGCGCGGCAGGCGCGACGGAAAAAGAAATCTCTTTCATGCCGGCGCGCGTGTTGCTGCAGGATTTCACCGGCGTTCCGGCGGTGGTGGACCTGGCGGCCATGCGCGAGGCCATGCGGCAGCTCGGAGGCGATCCAAAAAAAATCAATCCGCTATTGCCCGCTGAACTGGTGATCGACCACTCCGTGCAAGTGGATAAATTCGGAGTCGAGGGTGCGTTCGCATTTAACGCCGACTTGGAAATGCAGCGGAATATCGAGCGCTATGCGTTTTTGCGCTGGGGCCAGAAGGGATTTCAGAATTTCAAAGTCGTGCCGCCGGATACGGGGATCTGCCATCAGGTAAATTTGGAATATCTGGCGCGGGTTGTTTTTAGTCAGGAGCACGACGGTAAGCGGCTGGCGTTTCCGGATTCGCTCGTTGGCACGGATTCGCACACCACGATGGTGAATGGACTCGGCGTATTCGGCTGGGGCGTCGGCGGGATCGAAGCGGAAGCAGCCATGCTCGGCCAGCCGCTTTCGATGCTGATTCCGGCGGTGGTCGGCTTCAAACTGCACGGACGGTTGCCGGAAGGCGCGACGGCGACCGATCTCGTTCTCACCGTTACGCAGATGTTGCGCAAAAAAGGCGTGGTCGGAAAATTCGTGGAATTTTACGGCACGGGACTTTCGAGCTTAACGCTTCCCGACCGCGCGACCATAGCCAACATGGCGCCGGAATATGGCGCGACGATGGGATTTTTTCCAGTGGACAGCGAAACGCTCGCGTATCTGCGTTTCACAGCGCGCGATGATGAACGCGTTCGCTTGGTCGAAGCCTACACGAAAGACCAAGGCTTGTTCCGTACGGATCAAACGCCCGATCCGATTTTCTCTGACCGGCTCGAACTCGATCTCGCCAGCGTTGTACCAACCATGGCGGGACCCAAGCGTCCGCAAGACAGCGTGCCGCTGACGCAGGCGAAGGCGTCGTTCGAAAAGACGCTGACTGCGCAGCCAAAGCACGTCAGCGTGCAAAATAATGGCGACAAATTCGATCTGGCGGACGGTTCGGTCGTCATCGCGGCGATTACCAGCTGCACCAACACGTCGAACCCTTCGTTGATGCTTGGCGCCGGGCTGCTCGCAAAAAAAGCTGTCGAGCGCGGCCTGAAAACCAAGCCCTGGGTGAAAACCAGTTTCGCGCCGGGTTCGAAAGTGGTCACGGATTACATCGAAAAAGCCGGTCTGTGGCCCTCTCTCAATGCGCTGCGCTTCAATCTGGTGGGCTACGGCTGCACCACGTGCATCGGCAATAGCGGCCCGCTGCCGGACGCCATCGGAAAAGCGATCAAGGACAATAATCTGGTGGCCGTCTCCGTTCTGAGCGGCAATCGAAACTTTGAAGGCCGCATCAATCCGCTGTGCCGCGCGAATTATCTGGCCTCGCCGCCGTTGGTGGTGGCCTACGCGCTGGCTGGGCGCATGGATTTTGACATCGTCAACGAATCGCTAGGGAACGACAAAGCCGGCAAGCCGGTGTATCTGCGCGATATCTGGCCGACGCCGGACGAAGTCGAGAAGACCATGCGCTCCTCCGTAACCAGCGAGATGTTCCGCAAAGAATACGCTGACGTCTTTACGGGCGACGAACACTGGTGCGCGCTGCCAATCCCCGAAGGCGACCTGTACGCTTGGGACGAAAAATCCACGTACATCAAACACCCGCCCTATTTCGAAAACATGCCGCTGCAGCCCACCGCGCTGCAGGATTTGCAGGGCCTGCGCGCGCTGGCGGTGCTGGGCGATAGCGTCACCACCGACCATATTTCGCCTGCTGGCTCGATCCCTGCGGACACCCCTGCGGGAAAATACCTGATGGCGCACGGTGTACAACCGAAGGATTTCAATTCCTACGGCGCCCGCCGTGGCAATCACGAAGTGATGATGCGCGGGACGTTCGCCAATATTCGCCTGCGCAATCTGCTGGCGCCGGGAACCGAAGGCGGTTGGACGATTCACCAACCCGGCGGCGAGAAAATGTCAATTTACGACGCCGCCATGAAATATCGCGATGAGCACGTCCCGCTGATCGTTTTCGCGGGAAAGGAATACGGTTCCGGCTCGTCGCGCGACTGGGCCGCCAAGGGCACCATTCTGCTGGGCGTCCGCGCGGTGCTCGCCGAGAGCTTCGAGCGCATCCATCGCAGTAACCTGGTGGGCATGGGCGTATTGCCGCTGGAATTCCTGCCGGGAGAAACTCTGGCATCACTGGGGCTGACCGGGCTGGAGATATTCGCGATCGAAGGACTGGCGGGAAACTTCGAGCCGCGCAAGAAAATGAAAATCACGGCGCGCGATGCTCAGGGCAAGGAAACTCGGTTCAACGCTTTGGCGCGCATAGACACGCCGTTTGAGGTTTCTTACTACCGGCACGGAGGAATTTTGCAGTACGTGCTGCGCCAGATGCTATAGCCGACGCTCGAATGCGTCCCGCTCGCGAGCAGCAGACTCAGGCGCGGTGGCCGCTCAGATGCGGGTCGCCGTGGTCCTTCAAGCGCATGCGCAGAAACACCGGCGCCGCCAGCGCGAAGACGGCTGCAAAGACCACGAAAAATCCTAAGCAGGCCAGCCAGAATTCCGCGCCCTTGTGCCGCAGCAACATCAGCGCCAGATCCCCAAGGCCGAACGAAACAGTAAAAACCAATATTGCCGAAATCGGCTTGGGACACAGCGCCGCGTTACAATTCGTACACACCACACCCGAGAGCCCCGCGGGTGTCCAAAGCGCTTTTGCAGGGATACGCTGGTTGCATTGCGGGCAGGTCATGGCGGAACTCCTCCCGAACGAAAAGTGGCTACGGCTGGGTGCACAAGCCGACTGGGGCGCTGACGAGGGCTAATCTACCACGAGTTGCACCGTAGTTGAATGCTGGAAGTTGCCGTCCACCCCTTGGATCGTGATCTGGTATGTCTGCGGGATTGGACCGCCACCACCACCCCCGCCGCCACCGCAGGCCAGCATCGCCCCGAGCAGCACGATCACCGATAAACATGCCAAAGCCGTTCGGGCCCGCGCGCGATCCGAGCTCTTCAGCGCGATGAACAAAATAAAAAGCGCGAGCATAGCGCCAAAGTCGAGCCGCGCGGGTTCGATTTTCGACGAGCGAGGCCGGGTGAGTGGCGACACCGGCAAGCTCGCTGTCGTCGGAACGGAGATCGTTAGCGCCACGCTGGTTCCCGCTGCTGAAGTCGTCGCCGGATTCGGCGTGAAACTGCAAGTGATGCCGGCGGGCGGACCACTGCACGATAGCTGCACGAGGCCACCGGGCTTGCCCACGGCATTGAGGTTCACCTGGTAGTTTGCACTGCCACCGGCGCTCGTGGTGTTGCTCGCAGGAACCGTAGCTCCGAAAGAAAAATCACACGTCTCGCCGACGGAGCTGAACGTCAGCGTATTCGTTGAGCCCAGGGCCGGATCGGAAACCGTCACCGGCATTCCCCCGCCGCAGTTCACTGCCGTAGCGGGCGCCGTTGCCGTCAGGCTGGTTGCATTGACAAAGGTAGTGGGCAACGCAGTGCCGTTGAAATTGATCACGGATTGCGACGTGAAACCATTGCCGGTAGCTGAGAGCAGAAACGATCCGGAACCGGTGGTGGCCGCTACGGGGCTCAGCTCCGTGAGTGCGAAGTTCGGCAGATTGGGTAGCAGCAAGCTCCACAAGCCGCGCCCGTGCGTCGCTGCGACGAGCGTTCGCGACGTGTTGCGCAACCGTAGCGCGAGCACTTGCGAATTCGGCAATCCGGATTGCAGCACGCTCCAGGTGGTCGCGCCGCCGGCAGTTGCGTTCGCGCTGGCATAAACTCCGGAATCCGTGGCGATGTAAATCGTGTTGTCTGTCGCATCGCTGGGATCAATGACGATGTCGTTGACTGGAACGTCCGGCAAGTTGCCATCCATCTGGAGCCAGGAGGCGCCGGAATTATTCGTGAAAAAAATGTGCCCCAGACCGTCGCATCCGCTTACTCCAGGACAGGAAAAACCGGAATATGCCGCGAACGCCGCTTTCGCGTTGGCCGAATCCACAGCGATGGCCGTCACACTGCGCGCCGGCTGATTCGCCTGGTTCACCATGTGAATGTCTGTCGCGCCGGTCAGTGCCTGCGCAGACTGCCATATCCGTCCATCGGAAGTTCCCGCGTAAATTGTGTTCGAACTGCTCGGTGCCACAGCAATGGTGGTGACGAAATCCTTGGTATTGTCGCTCGTCAGGTCGCCAGTAATCGAAGACCAGCTCGTCCCGCCATTCATCGTCTGGTACAAGCGATACGTGCCGAAATATAAATTTTGGCTGGTCTTGGAGTCCAGAATGAGAGGAGGAATGAAATCAGCGTTGTCCGCGAAATTGATTCCGCTGTTGTCTATCGCGGGCCAATTGATGCCATCCGTGCCGGGCACGCCATTCAGAATATTTTTGGTGAGCGTGCCGGGGCCACCCAGATAACTGCATGCCGCATAGATTGTGCTGGGCGCTTGCGGGTCAATCGCCGTGTAGCCGCCATCGTAAGGACAAGCCTCGGTGCCGCTCGCATCTAGCGAGCCGCCGAATTGCTGTACGTCGTTCCCTTGCGTTCCGCCGTAAATAATCTGGTCGGTCGCGGGATGAATCGAAATCCCGGGATAAAACTGCGTCAGGTTCAGCGATGTGTTGGCAATGCCCGTATCCGTATTCAGGTCGGCCCAGTGCTGATTGCCGGGAGCCGTCGCGGAGCTGAAAACGTCTTGCGACGACCACACGCCGCCGTCGTTGCCCGCGAACATAGCCAGGACCGTGCCCCCAGCCCCGACTGCAAAATGCAGCGCATGAATATCGACATGAATCGAAGTGTTGTTGCCGCTGCCATCCGCGCTCATGTCTCCCCAGGTATTTCCGCCGTCGAGCGAACGAAAGAGCGACGAATGACCGAATGCGTTTTCGGCAAACACCGGTTGCGCGGAGCCGCCGGCGAAAATCGTCTGGCCGGAAGTACCGGGAACCACGGCAAGCTTCATGTCGTAGAAACACTGCGGCGCGCAGAAATCCGGCAAATTGGAAGGGGCGGGATAAATCGCGGTAAACGCCGGACCGGTTCCGTTGGGCTGAATTCCTGTGCCGGACAGCACGCCAAGAAGATTGTCTGAATTCGTGCTGGCGTCGGCAATTGCCGCATACAATATCGAAACCGCCGGCGAGCTACCCGGAGCAATCGCCAGTGAGATGCTGCCGTACCCCGACGGGGTGGATGTCGCGTCGAGTCCCGCCACTCGATTCCACGTGATCCCGGCATCCTGCGAAATATAAACCCCGTTACAAGGCGCGCTCGAACACGATGCTTTCGAGTCCGTGTCGCCGTTCGGATCGCCCAGCGCCGCGTAAGCCGTTAGCCCCAAGGAATCGCTGGGATCAAAACGCACATCCGTCGCCGGATTGTATGGCGGGCTGCTCGCGCCGCCACCCGGTTGCACGCGGGTCCAAGTGTTTCCGCCATCGGTCGAACGCCACACACCAGACGGCAGTGAGCCGCCCGCCGAGAAATCCGTTCCCTGCACCGCCGCCAGCACTACCGGATTCGTTTGATGCGGCTGCACGGCCAGCGCCGCGATGTACGGGCCACTCGCACCAGGCCCTTGCGAAGCACTGCTTGTGAACGTCGAATCCTGCGCCCACGTTTGACCGCCGTCGGAGGAACGCAACACCCCCGCGCCATACAGATTGTCCAGCGCGTAGTTCGATTCTCCGGTTCCCGCCAGAATCAGATTGCTTTGCGCGTGACCGTTGAACATGTGGCACGGCTCGGGAGCCAATGCCAGGGCGCCGATCGAAAGTGACCGCTCATTATCCGTGAGCGGTTGCCAGGTAACTGGGCTGCCGCTGAGCGCGTTGAAGCTGACCCACACGCCGCCGTCGGCGCCGCCCGCGTACACGGTGTTTCCCGTCGTATCGCAGGGTTCCACAGCGAGCGCGGTGACCCGACCAGACACATTTCCGAAGAACTCGGTGTTCGCAGTGGGTTGAGGACCGAGCGACGTCCAGAATTGTAGCGAAGGAGAAATATCGGGCTTAAGCGTGGCGGCGCGCTCGACGAAAGTGCCGTTCTCGCTGACCATTTTGCGATTGCGCGCGAAGGCGCGCAGCAAGAGAGTGCTGGGAATATGGCCGTTCGCAGAAGCGCGCTGCCGAAAAAACCACTCCGCGCGCCTGCGCACCGGTTCCGCGGAACTCGCCTGCCGCATAACACGGGATCGGCGTGAAGATATCTGCTGGGCCAGCAGCGGCCCCAGTGCAGTGGTGAGCACCGCCGCAGACACCAACCCGAGAAAGCCGCGCCGATGCCTTCGGCTTATTCCGACGAGATTTGAGGAAGCTCCGCCGACCCCACCCGCCCTACCGACCCGGTCCGACAAGAATCACCACCCCGCCGCGAACGCTATTGTAACCAAAAATTCGGGGCTTGGGGTTGTTTACTGGCTATTTAGAAGGGTGACATAGCGGGCCGAACAAGTTTGTGGCGACAGAGGAGGCGCGTTCGTGGAATGCCGAGGTTGCGGGAGGTTCGTCAGGTGACAGGCACCAGGCGCGAACGCGCCGTCGTTGTGCACGCGGCAATTCCTTCCGCGGGATCCGAGCTATGGACGCTCGCCTTCGCCATTTCCTGCCAGCTGGGAAACTGCTCGCTAACGCCGATTCGGTCCAAGTACTCAGGGCCAATTTCCAGTTGCGATGAGGATTCCGGCAAGGGCGCGCGATCCGCAACCTGATGCGCCAAAATGTTGGAGGTATACACGATGCCGACGGCATCCAGAGAATCCTGCGGTACAGGCGCGCGATGGTGGTGATGCGGGACCGCCTCAACGACTGGCGAAGGCAGCCCCCAGATGCCCAGCGGATCGGCTCCCACCTCGGCATGTGAAACGCCCATCAGTTCCGCCTCCACCGCACGTAAAGGACGCCCTTCCGTCTCCCTACCCTTGAGCGCACGCTTGAAATGCTCCGGGGCTCGCCTCGCCAGCACCAGTTTTCCGACGTCATGCAGCATGCCGGCAACCACGGCAATTCCCCGTACGTACGCCGACGCGGGAATCTGTCCGGCAGGCTTCGCGGTAAGTTGCCAGTGCGCCCGCAGCCCTTCGCAAGAGAAACCCGGCAATTTCGCCAGCTGATCGAAAATAGAAAACACTCCCGCCGAGAGCACCAGGTTCTGCAGCGTGTCAATGCCCAGAAAACCCACGGCCGTTCTTACCGACGAGACTTCGCGCGGCAAGCCAAAAAACGCCGAGTTGACCAGCCGCAGAACCTTTGCTGATATCGCCACGTCCAGTTCGACAATATTGACCACGTCTCTCATGGCTGCATCCGGTTCGGCGAGTTTCTGACGCAGCGCCATGTAGGTGCGCGGCAGCACCGGCAGGTCTTTCACGGAGCCCATCAAATTCGCCAGCAATTTACTGCTCAGAATATTCGAAAGACTCGTGGCATGCTCCACCGCCACGCGCAACATATTCGGATCGCACGGCTTCAGCAAAAACTGGTGGGCGACCGGAACGGCCCGTAGCACCGTTTCCATCGCCTGCGGAGCGGAAAGCACGATTCGCACGATGCCCGAATGGCGTTCGCACACAATCTTCATCAGGGCCGCGCTATCCATTCCCGGCATCGCAAGATCCGAAACGACTACTTCAAACGGCGACGCATCCAGTAGCGTTAGCGCAGCATTGCCGCCGGGCGCGAAGGCCATGTCCCACTGGTCCTTTTACGATTTCAGCATTTGCCGCAATTGCTCGAGCACCCGGGGTTCATCATCCACGAACAGAATGCGCTTCATCCAAAACACCTCGCAGAATCATTCATGAATGCAAATCGCGCCGCTGCCGGCAGCTGTAGGGAATGCGCTCGCGCACAGACACACTGGGGCCGGCGCCGGATCGCATTTCATACCGAACCATGAAGGGGGACGACTCAATGCAGAGAGGGCTGAACTTGCTAAGCTTGCGAAGCTGCCGGCGAAACACGCGGATGCCTATTTCCGCTTTCGGTTAGTCCGGCATTTTGACTCACGAAGATGCTGCACTCGTGATAGGGCGAGAAGCGATATGCGCCGTACGGGCGCATCTCGTTGGCGTGTCGCAAGAGTTAGACGGCGGTCGCCGTAGAATCAAAGCGGTCCTCGGTGTTATTGTATGCGCCGGCAAGCGTGCTGGCGTCGCAGGCTGCCGGCGTCGAGCCTACGTACCGAAATTTTGCGTCGTAATGCAAAAAAGGAGTGCTTTCATGAAGCGAAAACTGGGTCTCTCGTTCTGGGTGTTTGCGGCATCGCTGCTATTCGTTCTGTCTGTCCCGGTATTGCCGCACAGTCATTCCGCGGCGGCGCAATCCGCGGCGGCACCTTCCGCCAGCGCCAATCTGGTGGATTTGAATTCAGCCACCAAAGAGCAGCTCGACGCCTTGCCCGGGATCGGCGCGGCATATTCGCAGAAGATTATCGACAACCGCCCGTATCACGCCAAGACCGATCTGCTTCGAAAGAAGGTCGTCCCCAAGGCCACCTACGACCAAATCAAAGATCTGGTAATCGCGAAGCAAAAACCAACGACCTAGCCGCTCGGTCGCCGCAGTGCTGACCGCTGTCGCGCTGAGTTGAACTGAGCAGAATCCTTCACGCGGCGAGCCTCGTGCTGCACGCCGCGCGGCGCATACTTTTCTAATCCATGAATCTCGCGTTCCTATCCCCGTTAGTCCCGTCCGGCACCGAGCTAACCGCGATTCTGGTCGTCGTCAGTTTTTCGGCGGGTCTGAACGTGTACGCGACCGTCGGAATGCTCGGCCTGCTGGCACACTTCGACGTTCTGGCGCTGCCGCCCGATCTGCACCGGCTGCGGGATTGGAGAATTATCGCGATTTGCGGTGTGCTGTTCCTGCTGGAATTCGTCGGGGACAAGATTCCGCTATTTGATCTGCTCTGGAACGCCGCGCACACCTTCGTGCGCGTTCCCGTCGCGGCGTTTCTGGCGTATGCCGCGACGTCGCAGTTACCTCAGTGGGAACAAATTGCGGCGACCTTCGCGGGTGGATTAATCGCGTTGGCGGCGCATGGCGGGAAGACGGCGGCGCGTGCAGCCATCGTGCATTCGCCCGAGCCATTCTCGAATTTCGCTTTAAGTACGGCCGAAGACGCGCTGGTGATATTCCTGATGTGGATCGTCACGCGACACCCTTACGTGGGTAGCGCGATCGTTTTGCTGGCACTCTGCGTGATCGCGATCTTGATTCGCTTCGTACTACGCGCGCTGCGAACCCTGTTTAGCGATGCCGAAGCCTCGTTGTTCCAGACTGGCCCGGGAAATCGGCGGCAGTAAGACGCGGCAGCTCGTCTCCGGCGCTCGCTTCAACCCCCAGCGCCGTGATCCAAAAAAAGCCTTCCAGTTACTGAGGCGTCTTCTTTTTCCCGAGCAGACCACCGAGAGCGCTAGCTGCCGCGCCGCTGGTGCCGCCTTGGCCACCCGGTATCGCACCCTTGGCTGCGCCGACGGCCATCGCTTTGGCATCAGGAATCACCTGCGGATTCGACGTGGTGCCCTGTACGATGAACGGGATTCCATGGCCCGAGCCACCGCCGCCTGCGCCGCCGGTGAAAGCACCGAGTGCTCCGCCTAACTTGCCTCCGCCCGCACCTGCCGCGCCGGTGAGCGCACCCGCGGCGCCCGACAGATTCGCTACCATTTTAAAGTTCAGCTGTCCGGCCGCGCTGACGGTCCCATTTCCCGTGACCGTTCCAAGCGACGGCATCACCAAATCCAAATTATCAATCTTCGTTCCCGATGGATCGTTTCGCACGGTGGCGCTCAGCGTTTCAATATCCGTATCCGATCCACCGCCGCCACCACCGCCACCACTGAGTCCGGGAATGGATCCCAGCGCGCCGAGTTTCGATTTCAAGCTGAAGCCCGCCAGCTTCGCATTCGAGAGATTGATCGGCCCGGAAACGACTAGTTTGTCCACGGGGCCGGTCACCGTCAGGTTCGCAGTAAGCGACCCACCCTGCAACTTCGAGCCGGAAGGCACCACCACTCCGACCGCCGGAAGAAACCCTTCCAGATCGGTCACCGGCATGGCCTGCGCGTTCAGCCGCATATCGACCTTGGTAGGTTCCAACGCGGTGTTGTAAGCGCCGTTCAAACGCGCCAGCGCATTGCCGATGTGAATGTCTCCCTGGTTCAAGTTTCCCGATTGGCTCTTCAGCGCGTAGGTGGTGGCGTAATCAACACTCAGCGGAACGGAAGAAGGCGCACCCGCCGCGGAGATTTTCAGCTTGGTCGCCTTCACGGTGCCTTTGGAATTCATCTGGCTTCCGTCCGAACTCAGGTCGCCTTTAAAGTCCACCACGCCGCCGATTCCGGAGGACGCATCCAGAAAACCGGTGTTTGCCAAATCCAAATGCTGCACTTCCACCGTGGCGCTCAGCGGTGTCAGTGAAGCGTCTGAAGAATTCATCGGCCCGGCTTTGCCTTCCAGTTTGAGTGCGGAGTTTCCGGGCCCAGTGGCCGTCAGCTTGAAAGGAAACTGTGAAGTGTAGGAAAGATCGGAAGCTTCCAGGTCAACGTTCTGGTAGATGCTCGGCTTAGCACCGGAGCCCGCGGCGCTTACGATAATTTTCCCGTTCTCGATGCTGAGTTTCCCTACGTTCAAAGCTTCTGTTCCGGGAGCACCGCCCGCGCTCGACGCTGGATTCTTGGTCGAGCTCTTCGCGGCGCTCCCGCCCAAGCTCGAATAGTTCCACGTTCCGTTCACAGCGTGGATCAGATTCACCTCCGGATCCTTCACCGTTAGCGAACGCACTTCGAGTTTCTTCGAAAAGATCAGCGGCAAAAGTTCAACGCCCGCGTTCAGCGATTTGGTGGTCAGAAACGGCGACTTGCTGAACGCCGGGTCATCGGCAATCGAAACATCCGAAACCGTCACTCCACCGGAAAAGATCGACAGGCTGATATCCCCAATTCCCACTTGGCGCCCCAGCGCTGCGGCCAACTGCGTTTCCAGAGTAGGCTTGAATTGGTTGGCGTTGATGAAAAGCGGCAGAGCCAGGACGATTAAGAACAACACCACGACGATGCCGCCGATAATCATAAGGGGCTTTTTTTTCATGGCGAGCCTCCAAAAAAGCGTGCTGCAAAGCGCCGGGGCCACAGGCTGGCCCACGACCGGACCAAGGGCCGAATGGAAGGCGCCCATCATACTCCCGGGTCGGCATATTCAACAATCGGATGTTAATTCCGCGCGCCCGCACGGCTGAACGAGCGAGCACTCGCGGGAAACTCCAAGCAACACCAGAAGCTTTTCCGGCGCCAATAGCGTTTCAGTTCGCTACGAATTCGCTAGGGTGTTCGACCAAACCATGCTATGTTTGTGCTGCGTTTGTTGCTCTTGTAACACCTTTAGATTCGATCGAAGGGGCTGCAAGTTCACACTTGCAGCCTCTTTCGCTTTACGGCTGGAGGCGGTCGAGAAGCAAACAAATAGCTTAAAAAGAAGGAAGTAAATCAGTGAGAGAACAAGGAACAGTAAAGTGGTTCAATGCCAGCAAGGGCTTCGGATTCATCCAGCGCCAGTCCGGCGAGGACGTTTTCGTCCACTTTTCGGCCATTCAGGCGGAAGGTTATAAGTCGCTGAACGAAGGGCAAGCGGTTGAGTTCGAAGTTACCCGTGGACCGAAGGGTCTGCAGGCAGCGAACGTCACCAGCCTCTAGTCGAAGAGGGGCGAGCCGGCATCCGCCGGTTCGCCCTTTTTTTTCGCACACGCAACATCGGTCTTAGGAGCCTCGTTGAAAGCACTTCCCGAAGGGCAGTACATCAAGCACTTCCAATACGGTTTGGGCGTCATCACGGAATCCGATAACGACCGCACTTCGATTGATTTCGACCTGCATGGCATGAAGAAGTTCGTCACCAGCATCATGGTGGTCGAAATCGCCGAAGGCACACCGCCGAAGCGCAAGCGCGCCAAGCGCGTGAAGAAAGTCGCGGTACCGGTGGCCGTGGCGGCCGCTGGAAAATGAGCAACAACAACGTCATCGTGCAATTCGTGGGATTCGAGGCCAAGGCCCAGGGCCGTGAATATACTTTCACCGTTCGCGAATCCGCCACCGAACCGCGCGAATTCACTCTGACCATTCCGAATGAAGCGTTCAATACGCGCCGCGTCCGTTTTCAGGATGCGCCGGACATTTGCTCGCACCGCCTGCACCTGGAACTCGCCGCGACGGAAAATCACCCGGACAAGACCCACTTCAACCTGACCGACGCGGAACTCGAAGCCTATCGCACTTCCCACATGCAAAAGCCCCCGAAGTATCCCTACGCACCAAAAAAAGACGATCAAGAAGCTTAGTTTTTCGTTGGCATTCAAGTCGGAAAACTCAAGAACGGCTTTGAGGCCAAGGTAAGGCAGTTGTAGCGGCGCACTTCAGTGCGCCATCGGTGTTGAGCCGCGGATCGATGGCGGTCTGAAGCCCGCCGCTACAGATTCCTCGCTACAAGTTCGTCGCACCTACGCGACCCGCGTGACGACCCGCCGCGCCGCAAGCGAAATCATCAAACGCGTCACGCCACTGAAAAAGATGCTGATCCCCACGAGCGTGCCGAGCACCCACTCGGTGCTCGATGGCCATGTCGCCCAAATCATTCCGCCGAGAATCAGCGTCACAATGCCATCGATCAGAAACCAGCCTGACCCGGTTGCAGGACGGTGCTGAAAAAACAGCACGATCTCGAATACTCCTTCGATCAGCAGATAAAACGCCAGAGCCAGCGTCAACGTCGCGAGCCCGCGCGCCGGGTGGTCCAGCAGGTAAACCGCCACGCACAGATAGAGAATCCCCAGCAACACCTTCAGCAACACGCTTCCGGTGCGTCGCGTGAACCACGCAAAAACAAAATGAGCCACCGCCGCGAAAATCAGCATCCAGGCGACGAAAATATTCGCGGCAAGGCCGGCCTCCAGCGGCATGGCAATCGCCAGAATTCCGACCACTATCATTACCGCGCTCACAAAAATCGACCAGCCCACCGCCTTTTTCGCAATATCCGAGATATTAGGATCGCTCATAAACGACCTCCCATGCATCGTCGTGCCCGCGGGCGCCCCGGGGCGGCACCGCGGAATCCTTATATCACTACTCGACGAGGTTCGGGGACATTGCTCTGGCTCGCCAATCCAATGCGCAGGTTTAGGCTCGTCGAACCGCCCAGTCGTCGCTGCCTTTGAACTCGTAGCGGCGCCTGCTTTTTAGGCGGGCGCCGTTGACTTTGACGTTGCCTTCGAATTCCTAAATCACGCCGCAGCACGATTCACCCGGGGCCTAGCGTGTTGGCCGGCCGCAGCCAACTCAACTCGTGATATGTTTGCGTCGATGCCGCGCACACATTCGCGCTCGCCAAGGCGCCCTTCTTGACCCAGCGCAACCACGCAAACCCGCCCAACCCAGCTGAAAACGAAATCGCGAAAAGCATTCCGCCAACGGAATCACGCGCATCCGCCCTCGCCCACGCCGTCGCGTTCGTGCGGCAACACATACGGCGTCTTCTGCTCATTTCCGCCGCAGTCCTCGCGCCTGTTTTCTGGCATCGCAACATCGCCGCCGGTGATCTGGGCAGCCACCTCTACAACGCGTGGCTCGCGCAGCTCATCCGACACGGCTACGCGCCCGGCCTATGGCTCGCGCCGCGCTGGAATAATGTGCTCTTCGATTTCGTGCTCGACGGCCTCGGCCGTTTTGTTTCTCTACACGCCGCCGAAAAAATTGCCGTATCGCTAGCTGTGCTGATTTTCTTCTGGGGTGCGTTCGCCTTCGTGTGCGCGGCCGCCAGACGCGCGCCCTGGCTGCTCTGCCCCGCCATCGCCATGTTCAGTTACGGATATTCCTTCGAGATGGGGTTCCTGAATTTCTATGTTTCGCTGGGCCTGGCGTTTTTCGGCATTGCAATTTTCTGGCGTGGGCGCGGCTGGGAGCGCTGGATCGCTGTTGCGCTTGCGCCGCTGGCGATGCTGGCGCATCCGCTGGGCTTCGCATGGCTCGTCGCCGCGTCGGCGTACGTCGCGATGGCCCAAGCGGTTCCCCGGCGCTATCAGATTTCGCTGGTGGCTGCTGCGGGCGTGGTGCTCTTTGCCGCGCGCTATTATTTTTGGCACCACGATATTGTGCAGACCCGCGACGATCCCTTCTATTTCTTCAACGGCTCGGATCAACTACTGCTGTTCGGCCCGCGCTACGCGATTCCGGAATTCGCGCTACTGATGTTCATTTTCTGCGCGGTGGCCGCGGCTTTTTTTGCTCGCTCCTGGGGCAAGCTGAACTGGACGGGCCTCGCGATTCCCCTGCAACTCTACGTCATCGTCGGCCTAGCCGTAATCCTGCTGCCCGACGGGATACGTTTTCCGCAGCAGCCGTCCGCGCTCGCGCTACTGACCGAACGCCTCACCTCGGTTTCCGCGGTCCTACTCTGCTGTTTGCTCGGAGCATTGCAGCCACGCAAATGGCACCTTCTCGCATGTGGCGCGATAGCTGCGGTCTTTTTCACATTCCTGTACCAGGACGCCGGGACCATCAATCGGATGGAGGCACAGGTTGAAGAACTCGTGCGCACCGTGCCGCGCAACTCGCGTATTCTCGCCACGCTCAAGTCGCCGTTCCCCGAATCGCGCGTTCTGGTGCAACATATCGCCGATCGCGCCTGCATCGGCCACTGCTTCAGCTACGGCAATTACGAGCCTGCCTCGGGTCAGTTCCGCGTGCGCGCCACGCCGCGCAACCGCTACGCGATGTTCAGTTTTGATGAAGCCGTGAATATGGAAGATGGCTCGTACGAAATGCAGCCGGAGGATTTGCCTGCCTATCAGGTATATCAATGCAGCGTGGATCAGAAGCAAGTGTGCATCCGGCCACTGGAAGCCGGCGAAATGAACGACGACCTGGGAATTCATCCCGACGGAGAATAATCACAAGAAGTCATCGCGCAAATGCGTGACCCGGCAGGGCCGGGCTTCGACCCCGCCGTCACGCCTAGCGTGGAGAAGGGCTTTAGCCCCTGAAGCTGTACGTTTCGATCGTTGCTGAGCATTCAGGAAAGTTCTGAAAGATGAGCACGGAGAGCGAACGCCTGTTCGCCGACGAACTGGCCTCCCAGAATACGCACCTTGCAGCCGAGCGCCGCATTACTCGCGTCCAGAATCTTCACTCTGGTTCCACATTCGACGAGAAGTAGTTTTTCGCCAGCCACTAGAAGAGAAATTCCCAGATCGTCCTTGGCCGTTTCGCAATCGCGCAATTCACGAAGAACTTCCTCCGTGACGGGCAGCAGCACATAGTTGCGGCCGGCTTCGTCGCAGATCGTGGCCACCTGCCCGACCCATTCAGCACGAGGCTCGGCAGCAGCTAATCGCGCAGCGCTAGCAACAGAAGAACCCTTCGCCGACGCGCCTGCATGAATTCTTTCCACCGCTGCAATGAAACGGTAGCCGCGGCGCGGCAGCGTTTCGATATAACGCGGATTCTTGTGCGAATCGCAGAGCGCGCGCCGCAGCGTCTGGATCGCGGCGTTCACGCCGTGCTCGAAATCCACAAACGTGTCCACGGGCCACAAACGGCTCTGCAATTCCTTTCGCGTGAGCAATTCGCCCGGCTGTTCGAGCAGCAACGCGAGAATCTGAAAGGGCCGGCCAGCGAGACGGATTTTTCGGCCATGTTTACGCAGCTCACCCGTGCGGAGGTCAACGTGGTAGGCGTCGAAGCTGAGCCTACCTTCGGAAGGGAGTTCGTCGCGCATCAGCCAAGCTGGGGCGAGGAAGTTTACTTCGAGCGCGACGGGAACTCAAGCTTGCGAGCACCGCTGGCGATAACCCACGTAGTTTCAGTCCACTACGGCTTTACCCCCGTTGTACGAACAAACGACCTCCGTTGCATTGAACGATTTGACGTTTCGTACGAAACTGCGCGTGCATTGAGGAACGAAATGAAAACTTTGAAATTAAAGATCGAAAGCAAGAAGGAGACGAAAATGAAAATGACGGCGGTAGTGAAGACTTCGCTGTATGTAGCGGCCCTGGGACTTGCGTGCATGCTGCCGGTGACGGCGCGTGCGCAGTCTGACGTGATGCCCGACTCTTTCGCATTCTCCGCCGACGAAGCGCCGGCCGCACGGCCCGCGCTGGTGGCAGCAGTGGACGACGTGAACCAAACGCAGGACGATTTTCAGGGCAAAGTTACGCTGCCTTACAACGCCAAGTGCGCAGGCAAAAATTTGAAAGCCGGGCAGTACTTGGTTTCCGTGAAGCTCGAAGCGACCGGACGCGTAGTCACCATCCACGGCGACGGCGCTGACATGAACATTCGCGTGCGCGAAGTGCCGACGAATCGCCGGGCCAGCCAGAGCGCGTTGCTGGTGCGAAATTCGGGCCACGGCCGCACGCTGGCAGCAGTTTCCGTCGAAGGGCTCAACGCAATGTTTTACCTGGGCACGAGTGCAAGCCAGGCCCTGACGGAACGGTTGCCGATCTCGTAGTTGGTGAAGTACCTGACGCCCCGTTGGCGGCACGGCGCCGACGGGGCGTCAGTGTTTTTGGCGAACGTTCCACACCCCTCGCAGCTTTTTATCCCGCCTGCGAATCTAACCAGCGCAGTGGTTTCCGGCTAACGCTCGTTGCAAATTCGCGTCGGTCCGGGCGTATGATGTTCGCGTAATTGGCATCGGGGAGGTGGCCTCTGGAACGACTCCTGGGTTGGGTTTGGCAAGATCTCCGCTACGCCGTCCGCAGCCTCCACAAGGACCGTCGCTTCACACTGCTCGCCGTCCTCGCCCTCGCGCTGGGCATCGGCTCGGCCACCATCATTTTCAGCGCCGTGTATGGCGTCATCCTCGATACCTTCGGCTACGACAACCCGGACCAGATCGTGAGCTTCGCGATCCACGACGCAACCCAATCCGGCGAAGAAGGCCGCGAAGCCATGTCCATGCCGGAGTTCCTGGACTTCCGCCAGCGCAACAACGTCCTCGCAGACATGACCGGCGGATTCGGAGGTTTCGGCGGCGGAACAGTGCTTTACAACACTGGCGAAGGCACTGAGCAGTTCAGCGCCTGGTATACCACTCCGAACCTCTTCACTTTTATGGGCACCAATGCTTTTCTGGGCCGCTTGGCCACAACGGGGGACACCAAGGCGGGCGCTACACCCGTCTTTATGATGACCTATAAAACATGGCGCGAGCGATTCAACGCGGATCCAAGCGTCTTGGGCAAGAGCTTCACCCTCAATGGAACTCCCAGAACTCTGGTCGGCGTCATGCCACCGCGATTCCGCTGGGGCTGGCCGGACATCTGGATTCCGTTCCCCATGGACCTCACCCAGATTGCCAGCGACCCCAATCTCAAGAACGCATCTGTGTGGCCCGTCGGACGCTTGAAACCCGGCGTCAGCCTGATGGCCGCGTCGGCCGACCTAGACGTAGTTGCCCATCAGCTTGCGAAGATCTTTCCGCACGAATATCCGCAGCAATTTAAAGTTACCGCAAGAACTCTGGCAGACAGGGTATTAAGCCCGTTCAAGAGTCTGATTTATCCGCTGGCTGGCGCGGTCGGTCTTCTGCTGTTAATTGCTTGCAGCAATGTCGCAAATCTTTTGCTGGCGCGCGCCACCGCCCGCGATCGCGAAATCGCCATCCGCGCATCCATCGGGGCCAGCCGCGGCCGGCTGATTCGCCAGTTGCTCGTCGAAAGTTTCGTCTTGGCGGCGGCTGGCTGCTTGGCCGGATGTATTTTCGCTTATGTCGGAATCCAGAAATTGGTGCCCCTGGTCCCGTACGGTGCGCTTCCGCAGGAAGCGGTGATCGGATTGAACGTCAAAGTTTTGTTGTTCTCGTTGGGCGTGACTCTGCTGACCACCATGCTTGCCGGCCTTGCGCCCGCGCTCCACGTCATGCGCGGTGATTTGCAAAGCCGGCTCACCGGCTCGGGCAAGGGCTCGGGCGGAGGCTTTCGGCACGGCAAGCTGCGCGCTGCTTTAGTGATTGCGGAGTTGGCTTTCTCGATCGTCCTGCTCGTCGGCGCGGGTCTTATGATGCGCACTTTCGTCGCGCTCGATCACATGGATCTCGGCTTCAATCCGCGCAACATTCTCGTCGCGGAGCTCAATCTTCCGAAAGGCGTTTACGACACGGCCCAACAGAAAAACTCTCTCTTTCAGCAAATCTTCGAGCATCTCCAAGCGCTACCCGGCGTGGTTGCCTCCACTGTGACCATCGCGCCGCCACCGGCTGGCGGCATCGACAGCGATCTGACCGTCTCTGGAAAAACTCATTCCGAGCGCTGGACGACCGCCATGGACGTGTGCAGCGCAGGTTATTTCCAAACGCTCGGCCTACCCTTGCTGCGCGGCCGACTCTTCGACGAGAGCGACGTCGCCTCCGGCCGTCACGTTGCCGTCGTCAGCGCCAGCTTCTCCCGCAAATTTTTCCCCAACGACGATCCTCTGGGACAGAAGATTAAGTTCAATGCGCTGGATGAACTGCCCGAGTTGAAGGATGCGTACTTTGACATTATTGGCGTGGTCCCCGACGTCAGGAATCGCGGCTTGCAGGACCCACCGATGTCGCAGGCCTACGTCCCGCACACGATCATTGCAATCGGCGACCGCGCCATCCTAGTTCGCACCGCTGTGAATCCGGATTCGCTGCTGCCCACCATCCGCCAGCAAATTTGGGCGGTGGATCGCAACATCGCTGTGTCACACGCCGAGTCCGTCGAAGCCCGTTTGCAAAGAGACCAGTACGCGGGGCCGGAATTCGATTCGATCACGTTCGGCGCCTTCGCCGGCATCGGGCTGTTGCTCGCCGTCATTGGAGTATTCAGCGTCATGGCCTATACGGTCTCGTTGCAGACGCACGAGATCGGCATTCGGATGGCGCTGGGCGCGCAGAAAGGCAACATCCTCACAATGGTCCTGCGCAATGGACTGACGCTGATTGTGACCGGCATCATTTTGGGGGTTCTCGCCAGCTTGGCGCTCACGCGCGTTATTGCGAACCAGCTCTCGGGCGTTAAGGCCACTGACCCTTGGACCTTCGCCGCCGTCGCCCTAATCATCCTCGGCGTCGGCTTGGCTGCCTGCTTCTTTCCAGCACGCCGCGCCACACAGGTTGATCCGCTCGTCGCGCTGCGTTACGAATAAACCGCCGGAATTGCGAGCCGCGCTCCGCTGCGGTATTCTGCTACGCGCGTAGCGACGCTGAAATCGGAAGTCCCCGAGGAGACCAGATGCGGTTTTCGCGAAGTGGGAGTTCCTGCGCTTACTTTATAGGATTGATGGCCCTGCTGATGAGCGCTTCCCTTTTTGCGGCTTCGAGCATTTATGAATTCACGCTTCCTTCGATTGACGGCAAGCCACTGGCCCTCGCGAATTTCAAAGGCAAAGTGGTGCTGGTGGTCAACGTCGCCAGCCGCTGCGGGTTCACTCCGCAATACGGCGCGCTGGAATCCACGTATGAAAAATACAAAGACCAGGGCTTCGTGATCCTCGGCTTCCCTGCCAATAATTTCGGCAGCCAGGAACCCGGCACGAATCAGGAAATCAAAACTTTCTGCCAGACGAAGTACAGCGTCACGTTCCCGATGTACGCCAAAGTTTCGGTGCAGGGCGACGACCGGACTCCGCTTTACACCTATTTGACCACGCAGGCCAATCCCGCGCTCGTCGGCGAAATCAAATGGAATTTCACGAAGTTCTTGGTGGACCGCAACGGAAATGTCGTCAAGCGCTTCGAACCCGACGTCACCCCCGATTCTCCCGAAGTGATCGCCGCAATTGAGACAACGCTAAAACAGTTGCGACGTTAGCGCCTGACAAGTGGTTCGTTGGAAGGGCGGGGCCTCAGCCCCTGAAGCCACGCTGTTCGAAGCACGCCTCGCTACGGCAGCAGTCCGAACACGGCCACGCTATTGGGCGTACCCACATACACTTTCCCGTTGGCGATCATCGGCGTGATGAATTTGTTGTCCGCAAAATTGTCCCGGTTATTCGCGGCCTGATTGCTGTTGTACAACTCCGTCGCTAGGTTCGTCGCGTCGTAAGCGTGCAGCACGCCCCCGCCATTATTCTCCACCGCCCACA
Source organism: Acidobacteriota bacterium (assembly GCA_013289715.1). GTDB lineage: Bacteria > Acidobacteriota > Terriglobia > Acidiferrales > UBA7541 > Palsa-295. The sequence goes on from JABCZJ010000001.1 coordinate 115,099, forward strand.
CAATTCCCGCGGAGGTCCCGTTCGCCGAAATGCTCGGCGTCGTCCCCGGATATCCGAAACTTTCTGAACTCAAGGAACTCGCGGGCGCGGTCAATTTCGCGTTCGCAATGGAAAATGCTCTCAAGTGGTCGCCGACGGCTCCGTAATACACCACGTTGTTGAAATAAGCCGGCATGGACCATACACCGCCGCCCAGGCCGCTCGAATCAATTTCCTGATATATGGCGCTGTCGTTATTCGTATTGAATTTGCCCATCAAATCGCGATTGACCACGTAGATGTGGCCGTCCTTCCCGGCGCCGACGCCGAGATGCCAAGTGTTGGCCTGCGCATCCTGCAAATCGGGCAGCAGCATCTCGCCGCCCGATCCCAAATCCTCGTCCCCGTTCGATTCCGAGGTGGTGTTGAACATCGTGAAATAGTCCGCGACGCTCAGGCTATTGTTAGCCGTCGAAATCTTGATGAACGCATTGCCGTAGTCGCCATGCTCGGGAAATCCACTGCCGTTCAGGGTGTCGTCAAACGTTCCATTGGCGTCAAGAAAATAAATGTTGCCGGAAGAATCTGCCGCGGGGCCGTCACCTGCCATCCAGATCGCGCCCTCGTTGCCATTGGGCGTCACGTTTAGCACGCTCGATTGCGCGAGCGTCGTCTCGTTGTAGCCCATGATCCATCCCTGATACGGTCCATCGTCGCAATGCGAAGCCCAGGTGGTATAAATCACCCCGTTCAACAACAGCAACGCGGCGCGTTCCTTGTATTGCTTGGGATCGAACGTGGTCGTGCCGCTCGTCGTCGGGAAGGTCGCCTGCACGGTGACCGGACTGCCGCTGATTTCTGTGCCAGTGGTGAGATCCAGCGCGTGCAGTCGCTGATGATAATTCCCGTTGTTGTCGAGTGACATCGCCACCAGGAAAATCTTTCCGTGCGTACCCGCGCTCAGATCAATCACGGGCGTCGAGGTAATCCCTATGATCGGCGAAACCTGCCCGCATCCGCGGTTATCGCTGGCGGTTTCATTCGCACCCAGCACGGAAACGTGCCACAACTGCGTGAACGTATCCGCATCGAAGGCGTAAACCGAATCGTTCTCGGTGACAACATAGAGAACATTGTGCGCGCCGCCCGCGAGCGTCAGATTCGATGCGTACAGTGGCTCCGCATCCACCCCCGCATCCACCGACAGGTTGCTCAATAACCCAAACTTCGCGAAGTTCACGTTGGCGGCCGTCAGTGTGCTCTCATTCAGATTCTGGCCCGTGCGCGCCACGTCGTTATGATAAGTCAGCACGTTCACCGTGCTGGCTTGCACGGCGTTCACGGCAAGCGTCACGGTCTGGCTGGTCGCGGTGTTCACCACATTGGTCACGGTTACGTAAATTTGCGCGCCGGTCTGCCCTAGCGTGGTTTGCAAAATCGTGTAGGAATTTGAATTCGTTCCCACGACACTGCCATTCATGAACCATTGATAGATCAGCGGCGCCGTGCCCGTCGCCGTCACCGTAAATGTGGCCGATTGCCCCACCGTCACCGTCTGGTTCGCAGGCTGCAGCGTAATCGTGGGAGCAGTTGGCGCAGCCTGGTTCACGGTTAGCGTCACCGTATTGCTCGTGGCGCTTCCCGTCGCATTACTCACCTTCACATAAATTTGCGCGCCAGACTGGCCGGTAGTCGTCTGCGCAATCGAAAAGGTGCTGGAATTCGTCCCGGCCGCCGTGCCATTCATGAACCACTGATAGGTCAGAGGCGCGGTGCCCGTTGCCACCACAGAAAACGCCGCCGTCTGCCCCGCGGTTGCAGTATCGTTCCTGGGTTGCTGCGTAATTGTTGGAGCAGTCGCCGCGGCAGTCACAGTCAACGTCACGGTGGCGCTGGTGGCGTTTCCGGTCGCATTGCTCACCTTCACATAAATCTGCGCGCCCGTCTGCCCAGCGGTCGTCTGCGCAATCGAAAACAAGTTCGAATTCGTGCCAGCGGCGGTGCCATTCATGTACCACTGATAAGTCAAAGGCGCGGTGCCCGTCGCCACCACCGAAAACGCAGCCGGCTGCCCCGCGGTTACAGAATCGTTCGTGGGTTGCTGCGTAATTGTTGGAGCAGTCGCCGCGGCAGTCACAGTCAACGTCACGGTGGCGCTCGGCGCCGACCCGGCCGCGTTTGTCACCAGCACATAAATCTGTGCCCCGGTTTGGCCGGTAGCGGTCCGCGCAACCGAGAATGTGTTCGAATTGGATCCTGATGCCGCTCCATTCATGTACCACTGATAAGCGAGCGGCGCGGTACCCGTCGCCATCACAGAAAAAGTCGCCGATTGCCCCGCGGTTACCGACTGGCTGGCCGGCTGTTGCGTGATCGTGGGAGCTGTTCCACCCGGATCAGTCTTGAAACCGGGAGGCGTGCCAGCGTATCCGCATGCAAACAGGGAAACGCACACTGCCGTCAGCAGAACGCACAGCAGCAAATTTCTGGGATTTCTCAAGTAGCAGTCCTCGCTGATTGCCTGTTGGTGCTGTAGACGAGAACGACGTATGGTCCGCCGCGCGAACTCAAGCGCGTCGAAATCCGTCCCTCGTCGTGCGCTTCACCCGAGAAAACCGATGACACTAATGTTACGCGCCAGATGCGTGCAAATCACCTGCCCAACAGGGCAGTTTCGGAACAGGGTCCGAAACGGAGCCGCCAATCCGGATCATCCGGTCACGGTCTAACTCGACGCGCATCACGCCACAAGTCTTCCCGACCATCCGTCGAACCCAAACACAACCGGTCTATTTTCAGCAATTTATATGACGGAGAGTTTGCCCTCCGATTATGGCCGCGACATTCCGTGGTTCGCCGTGTCCGTGCCCTCTGCCTGACAGTAGGGCCGAACATCGAGCAGGTAACGGTCTCCAAGCAAACTGAGGTCCACCGACTCCAAAGGATTTACGTGGGTCCCGCCAGGAGAGTTGCAATTCGCGTACCACAAGTGCGCTAGTTCTTGGCCACCCGCACCACGGCCAGAAGCACGGCAATGTAATGGCAGACGCTTCCCGCCATCACGAACACATGCCAGATCGCATGGCCATAGCGCAGGCGTGGCGCGGCGAAAAACGCCACACCGACCGTGTACATCATCCCGCCGGCAACCAGCCAGGCGATTCCCGGAGTCGAGACGTGCAGCAGCAGCGGCTTCACCGCGATGATCGCGAGCCAACCCATCGCCAGGTACACGGCGGTCGAAAAAATCTTGAAATGATCTACGAACCAAAATTTCAGCAGGATGCCCGCCATTGCGAGACCCCATATCACGCCCAGCAGGGACCAGCCCCAGCCACCTCCTAAATTCACCAGCAGGAACGGCGTGTACGTCCCCGCGATCAGCAGATAGATGGCGCAATGGTCGAAAATTTTCAGTGCGCGCTTGAATCGTGGCGACGCGATTGCGTGATAAAGCGTGGACGCCGCGTACACGCAGATCAGCGTGCTGCCGTAAATCGCGCAACTCACGATGCGCAGCGCGCTGCCGTGCATTATCGCAAGCGTCAGCAACACCACGAAACCGGCAACGCTCAGCACCAGTCCCACGCCGTGCGTGATGCTGTTCACCAGCTCTTCGGCGTCCTTGCGGATTGGGTTTTCGCGAGCCATGTTCGTCATACCGCTCTATTGTTCGCGCTTGCAACGCAATAAGCAATCGTACCTTTGGATGGCATTCATTCGCCGGAAGATGTGTGGCGGAAATGACGCGATGACGAAGCAAGGATGTATTTGCGCACACCATGGCGCGCTGCGCAGGTCTGCGGTTACGCCGTTTCAGCGGTCGAAGGCTCAGGCCGAGCTGCACCAGTCGTGGCAGACCGGTGCGCGCGCCCGTAAATCCACATCCCCAAACGACAAGCCAGCAGAATTCCGACGATCACCGCGTACGCGAGAGGTTTGCGGTGATCCGATTTCACCAGCCAATAATAATGAATAACGCCCAGAGTCGCGCTGAGGTAAATGGCGCGATGCAGCATCTGCCAGCGCTTGCCGCCTAGCCGCCGGATCATCCCCGCCGTCGAAGTCACCGCCAGCGGAATCATCAGCACGAACGCCGCAAATCCCACAGTAATGAACCGGCGCTTCTGCACGTCCTTCCACATTTCAGACCACGCGAAGAATTTGTCGAGGCCAATCCAGATGCCGAAGTGCAGGCAAGCATAAAAGAACGCGAAAAGCCCAAGCATCCGGCGAAAACGAATCAATTGCGGCTGCCGCAGGATTTTCCGCAGCGGCGTAATCGCCAGCGTGATGATCAGAAAACGAATCGTCCAATCGCCCGTTGCATGAGTGATGAACTCGATGGGGTTCGCGCCGAAATCCATGTTGTCGGGAAATCCCGCCAGGCCGTTGTGAAAAGCGCGCCACAGCAATTGCCCGAAGGGTGTCAGGCTCGCCACAAACACCACGACCTTTGTCCATTTGCTTGTGAGGACGGAATTCACGCGAGGTTCACGCTCAATAATATTTCTTCAGGTCCATGCCCGCGTACATGCTGGCCACCTGATCAGCATAGCCATTGAACATCAGCGTGGGCCGCCGCCGGAATTCTCCCAGGCGGCGTTCGGTGGCTTGCGACCAGCGCGGATGGTCCACCGTCGGATTTACATTCGAGTAAAAACCGTATTCGTGCGCGTTCGAGATATTCCATGTGGTCGGCGGCTGATCTTTCACGAAACGAATGCGCACCAGCGATTTGATGCTCTTGAATCCGTATTTCCACGGGATCACCAGGCGCACCGGCGCGCCATCCTGGTTCGGCAGCGTCTCGTCGTACATTCCCACGGTGAGCAGCGTCAGCGGATTCATCGCCTCGTCGAGCCGCAATCCTTCGACATAGGGCAGCTCAATTCCCGCCGAGCCTCCTTCGGGCATTTGCTTCGGGCTGTAATAGCTTTCAAACGCGACGAACTTAGCCTTCGCCGTCGGCTCCGCCAATCTCATGATCGTGCTGAACGAATATCCGATCCAGGGAACCACGATGGACCACCCCTCTACGCAGCGGTGGCGATAAATTCGCTCCTCCAGCGGCGCCAGCTTCATCATTTCGTCGATCGTGAACGTGCGCTTGTTTTTTACTTCTCCTTCGACGGAAACGCTCCACGGCGTGGTGACGAAATTCTGGGAATTTGCGGCGGGATCGGTCTTGCTCGTACCGAATTCGTAAAAATTATTGTAGTGCGTTACATCTTCCAGCGAAGTTTCCTTCTCGTCGGTGCTGCCGGGCCATTTCGCCACACCCATCAGCTTTACCGGCTTCGAACCGGTGGGCGGTCCTTCCAGCAAGCGCGTCACTTTCTTATAGCCCACCACCGCGCCGTACGCCGCAGCCAGGCCGAAAAGAAAATTGCGCCGCCCCATGTACAAGCTCTTGGGCGTCACATCACTATACGTAAGATCGGGCGCTTTCTTAACGAGCACGGTGCTCCCCGCTTTCGCAATTCTATCTACCTATATGGTACGCGTTCGGTGGGATGTTGGATGCGCGAAGTTTCAGCCTGCAAGGATCCCCCAAGTCGCTTGGCGGAACTGGGCGCCCGTGGCTTGGTAATGGCAAAAAACAGGACAAAAACTAGCCATTGATTCATGGCGCTGCCGTTTGTTTTCAATGATTTGCATTGGCTTTCGACTATGTTTCGCTGGCGATTGATTTCAGGTGGACAGCAGAGGCAGGAGGGCGGAGGTGCGAGGTCGGGCCGCGATGCTCATGTAGCGTCCTTTCCTGGGGCTTCAACAGTGCCCCGACCCACGCTGACACAATCGGCGGTTGTTGAACATTCGTAGGAATACGCGCGAGATAAACGACGGGAAGATGAGGTAGTTCTAGAGAGCGGCAGTCGGGTGTTAGGAAAAACGCTGTCGCTGCGCAGGATAGCAACAGCGCCAAATTGCTTCTAGAGAAAACCCTCAGCGCTTGCTGGAACCGTGTCCGCCATCTACAGGAAAATTTTGTTGACGCAGCAGTGTGACGAACGCGGCCGCTGCTCGGGGCAAAGTCCGGTCGCGCCGGTAAACCAGCCCGAGTTCTCTGGTGAGCTGCACGTCGGAAATGGGGATCAGTTTCGCTTCGCCCGAACGCACTTCGTCCTTCGCGAAACTTTCGCTGATGATCGAAACTCCCAGGCCCGCGGCAACGAACCGTTTGATCATGCCGACGCTGGCGAGCTCCATGGTGATCCGCAATTTCGAGCGATAGGGCCGGAAAAGTTTGTCGAATAATTGCCGGGTGTAGCCGGTCTTCGGCAGAATCTGCGGCTGCTCCGCAATTTCGCTAAGAGTGACGCCCTTCGCGCGCGACAGCGGGTTGCTGGCACTTACCATCAGCATCAGCCGATCGCGGAAGATCGAATGAATTTTCAGGCTGGGCGATTTCACAGGCAGCGTGACGATCCCCACGTCCACCGTGCCATCTTCGATTTTCTCGATCACCTTGCGGCTGAAATTCCGGTAAATGCTGATTTGCACCGCGGGAAATTGCCGGTGATACGCCGCGAACAAATCCGGCAGCACGTACAGACAAGTCGCTTCATTCGCGCCAATATTCAGTGTGCCGCGCGGCGAACTGGACAAATCGGAAACCGCGCGCAGCGATTCTTCCTTCAAATTCAGTAGTCGGTTCGCGTAGACGATCAGCGCTTCGCCCGCCGCCGTCAATTTCACGGTCTTGCCGACGCGATCGAACAGTTTTTGCCCGTACTCCTGCTCGAGTTGACGTATTTGCGCGCTTACCGCCGGCTGCGAACGGAACAATTTCTGCCCCGCGCGCGAAAAGCTGCCCAGCTTCGAAATCTCCAGAAAGGTTGTCAGGTGATCGAAATCCATAATCTGAGTCCAGAATTATAGCAGACCAAACCCGTTGTTCGTATTTCAAAGGGCTAATTCGGGCGGGCGGGCGACGACGGCAACGCCAGCCGCGCGCGAATCGTCGTGAAATGCCGTGCCGGCAACGGCGCACGTCCAACGCCCACGAAAATCGGATTCGAGAGAATCCACGGCACGTCCGCCCGCAACAAAGGGTGCGCCATCAGAAATACTTCCACGCGATAGACTCCCGCGCCGGCGTTTTCCAAATCCAAATGATCCGCGACGACTTCGCGCATTACCGCGCCATCTTTCTTCAACACCACACGCACTGTCTGCTTTTCCGCACGCACTTCCACGTGCAGGCTGGAATTCAGCGGCACGTCGCTGCCACTGGGAAAATCGTGAAAATCTTGATGCGCCGAAAACTCGAACCGCTCCGGCTCGCCCGCCCCCCGCACGCAATTGAAAAAATCTCCGCTGCGCACCGCCGCTTCCGGATCAAACTGGTACCGCCGAGAAATTCCCATCCCCACGAACGAAAACGTGTCTGCGTAAGACGGCACTTTCATCGAAAGCCGTGAACCAATGCGAAAGCCGCCATGCGCATCCGAAGCTTCGAATCCCCAAATCTTGTCCCGCCGCAGGAAGCTATCCCAATGCACCAGGGATTCCGCCGGAACCGTAATGCTCTTCAAAAAATAAAAATGCGAAAACGGATAGTACATCGCCAGCAGCAGACGATCGGCCCAAGCCGCGCCACGCAAACAAGTAAACAGATTCAACACCTCAATCCCGCCCGGGCGCAAATCGCTATCCCAATAACGCCACCCGTAATCCGGATCGTCGGGATACGCCAGCACCGGAAATCCTCCCCACCCACGCGCGTCGTCCACGGCTTCCGGCGGAAAAGAGGACAGCCGAAAACCCGGCACCTCCTGCGTGCCGAAAAAAGTCAGATGTCCATCCGGCAAACTCGCTTCCGACCCGCCCACAATCGTCACGCCATCAATTCTTTTGCGAAAACTGGATGACGCTAGGTTCGGCCTGCCGTGATCTGTGAGCAGCACCAGGCTCACGCCCGTCGCGCGCGCCTGCGCCGCGATCTCTTCCGGCGACTGCAACCCGTCCGACATCGTCGAATGCACGTGATAAACGCCCCAAAGATAAGCGTCCGAGCGCTGCGGCGCATACGACGCCAAACGCAACCCGGTCGCGACGTAAACGATCATCGCTAAGCCGGCAATCACGCTCGCCAAAAGTTTGATTTTCTTCATGCGCCGTTTCTCAAGGCCACTCCACCTCACCGCCGCTAGCATAACCTCGGGCCGGGTTTTTCATCGCGTATTTCCGCTCCGCGTTCCAAGAAAACTTGCCCTCGGGGCTCCCACGCGGCCCCAAGTGGAGTTTTCCGCTCCACGGTGCTACCTTGTCTATTCTCGGTTCCCCGCGCAGTAATCCTCAACGAGGTGAATGAAAATGACCTGGGGCCAGCGTCGCGCAATCATCGTCATCGTTCTTGCGGTCTTTCTCGTCATTCTGTGTATTGTGGCGATGAAACCCAGCCGCAGCCTGCGTTTGACCTCGAACTCCGTCCTTGTTATCGACGCAGCCGGCCAGATTGAAGAGCAACGCGCCCCCGATTTTCTCAGCGCCTTCAACGGCTTCACGGTTCCGGTGCTGCACGATTACGTGGACGCGATTGACGCCGCCGCCAAAGACTCACACATTACCGGCCTCGTCGTGCGCATCGCGCCGCTGGAAACGGGCTGGGGCAAACTCGACGAAATTCGCAGCCATCTGCTGGCCTTTCGCAGAAGCGGCAAGCCCAGCATCTGTTACCTGGGCTACGACGGAATCGGCAATCCCGAATATTACTTGGCCAGCGCCTGCCAACAAATTTGGCTGGTTCCCACCGCGCCTGTAAGCATTCGCGGCATGATGGCCGAAGCGGTTTTCTTCCGCGGCACGCTCGACAAACTAAAAGTAGTCCCGGAGTTCTATCACATCGCCGAATTCAAGACCGCGGGCAATACCTTCACCGAAAAACAATTTACTCCGGCGCATAAGGAGGAGGTCGAAGGCCTGCTGCACAGCATCTACGATCAATATCTGAACGATGCTTCGAAAGGTCGCGGCATGGATCGCGCGCAATTCGAAGCGCTGCTGAACCGCGGTCCGTTTTCATCGAGTGATGCCGTGACAAATAAAATCGTGGACCGTCTCGGCTATTGGGATCAGCTGCAGGATTATTTCAGAGGTCGCGCCCACGGATGGAATCCCATCTCACTGAATCGCTATCGCGCTTCGATTTCGAACGAAGGCGGCACCAGAATTGCCGTCGTCCATGCCACCGGTCTGATCGTATCCGGCGATTCCGGCAACACGCCCGGCGGCGGTTCGGTGATGGGCGGCGATTCCGTGGCCGCTGACCTTCGCGCTGCGCGCAACGATTACAGCATCAAGGCCATTGTACTGCGGGTGGATTCCGGCGGCGGCTCGGTAGTGGGCAGCGAAGTGATTCGCCGTGAAGTAGAGCTCGCGAACCAAGTGAAGCCCGTGGTGGTTTCCATGTCTGACGTCGCGGCTTCCGGCGGTTACTGGATTGCTGCACCCGCCCGCAAAATTGTGGCGGATCCCGGCACCATTACCGGATCCATCGGCGTGCTGATCGGCAAGTTCAACGTCTCCGGGCTGTACACGCTGCTCGGCATCAGCACGGATTATGTGGCCACCAGCGACAACGCCACGATGTTCTCCTCGCAGCAGAATTTTTCGCCCGCACAGCGCGCTTATATCCAGAAATCGCTCAACGACACGTATGCCGATTTCACCAAAGGCGTCGCGCAGGGCCGCAAGATGACCGTCGAAGCGGTGGATAAAATCGGCAAGGGCCGCGTGTGGTCCGGGGCGCAGGCCAAGGAACTGGGCCTGGTGGATGAACTCGGCGGGCTCGATCGCGCCATCGAAGTCGCCAAGCAGCTTTCGAATATTCCCGCCAGTGAGAGCGTGCACATCGTCCGTTATCCCGAAGAGAAATCATTCTTCGAGCAATTTCTCGAGCGCGAAAAAGACAACAACATGAGCGAATCGCAATCGCTGGAATCCATGCTCCAGCACATTGTTAGCCGAATGGAGCCGGTGCAAGCCCGCATGCCGTATGAACTGCACATCCGTTAGTTGCGCGTTTCGATCGCAGTCGAATTTCAGCACGGGTGGGTCTTGGACTCATGCCCGCGTGGTTCCGGGCTGAAAGTGCAGCACGGTTTCGATATACTGTAGGACTGAGGCGCGGTACCCAAGTGGTAAGGGAGAGGTCTGCAAAACCTTTATACGTGGGTTCGATTCCCACCCGCGCCTCCAAAATTCCCCCTTTGCTTGCCGCCACTTAGCGAGTTGGTTTCCCCCGCGTAACTTCCGCGTACCCTTCCCGCACCTCGACACAGTGTTTTTTGGCATCAGGCCGATGCATGAGAGCCCGAAGAACCTTCGAGTTCTTCGAGTTAGCCGAATTTCGCGCCGAACGTCCGCTAAAATCCGGTAACGGCTGCGTTTACCAAGACTTGAGTCCGATACCTCGGAAGCCTCCTCCCGCAGGTCATCAGTAAACACAGGCCGACTTCCCGTTACCAATCACAGTGAGCGAAGCCAAATCACTCTTTGGCGAAAGAGCAGAACCTGAGCCGGCTGCTTCCGGCTCACCCACGAAGAGCCAAGAGCCGAACGTCGGTTCCGGGCTGGCGTAATCGACAAACGAGCGTGGATTTAATCATAGAAGTTTTCTTTTCTAGAGATGTAGAGAATACCGTGACGGCTCCGACTATCCCGTGAAAGCGCAGATGGCAAATTCGAATCACAGGCGCTTCCAGACGAGGAGGAAGATCATGCCCAGAACCAGCGAATTCTCTCGACGCCAGTTCGCCGCGTCCGCGCTCGCAACTGCGGCGTTGGCGGCCCTACCCGCTCCTTCAAGAGCGGACACCAAGCTGCAGCAAATCAACAGAGATGAAATTCTGAGCCTGACACCCTACATTTTGTTCGATGGCAATTGCCATCAGGCAATGGAGTTTTACAAATCCTGCTTCGGCGGAGAACTGACTTCAATGAAAGTGAAGGATTCTCCGGCGAAGGACCACATGCCCGCGGTTCAGCAGGAGAAAACCATCAATGCGCGATTGAAAAGCGGGAATGTAGAGATTTCGGCGTCGGACTGGCTGCGGCTCGACCAGACTCGCATTCGCGGCAACACGGTTTGCCTTTACCTGAACGGAGGGACGTTCCAGGAGTTGAAGGCTGTTTTCGAAAAACTCTCAGAAGAAGCTGAAGTTACAGACCCTCTGAAAGAGACGTTCTATGGCGTTTACGGAGCATTGAACGACAAATTCGGAGTTCGGTGGATGTTTCAAGCAGCCAACAACAGCGTGTAGACTCGGCGTGCCGATGCGCAATTAACTGGGTCCCACAATCGGGACCCCCGAAATTCGAACTGCGATCTCGCGCAATCATGGCCGGAAGACCACGAAACGCGCGAAAATCAAAAGGAGCAAGGGAGATGAAATACATCCTGATGATGAACATCCCGAATGCAGGTTATGGAGTTTTTGGTGCGTGGACACAAAAGGATATCGCAGCGAATTTCGCATTTGTGAAGGGCATGAACAAGACACTCGGTGAGTCCGGAGAGTTCGTAGCGGCGAACGGCCTGGCGCTGCCGGATCAGGCAAGAGTTGTGAGGGCGGGCAAAGACGGGGTGCCGATCACCGACGGCGTGTTCCCGGAGTCTAAAGAATTTCTGGCCGGATATTTGATTGTGGACGTCGAAAGTACAGAACGGGCTTATGAGATTGCCGCAATCTGGTCGGCGGCGCCAGGTCCGGGCGGGTTGCCCTTAAATATGCCAATCGAAGTGCGACAAGTCATGAGTGGGGGAGCCGGCGAACTGCCGTGAACGAGACCTTGCCAGATGCGGAGACCGAGCAGCTTCTGCGCGAACTCGCTCCGCAGGTGCTTGGAGCTGTCGTGCGGCGATTTCGCGATTTCGCCGCAGCCGAAGATGCCGTTCAGGAGGCCATGCTGGCAGCGTTCACGCAATGGCCGCACGAGGGTGTTCCCGACAATCCACGCGGCTGGTTGATTCGGGTGGCATCCCGCCGGATGACCGATCAGATACGCATCGAAATTGCACGTCGTGAGAGGGAAACTGCGGTCGCGAGGGATGCGGAGACGATCGCGCCCGTCCAAGATATCGCGTATGACATGGACCCAAATGACACGCTCATTTTGCTGTTTATGTGCAGCCATCCCGCCCTGAGTTCATCCTCGGCGATTGCTCTGACGCTGCGGGCCGTCGGCGGTTTAACTACGGCGGAGATTGCCAATGCGTTTCTAGTCCCCGAGGCGACAATGGCGCAGCGGATTAGCCGCGCCAAGCAAAGCATCAAGGTTTCGGGTGCGCCGTTCTGCCTGCTTCCGCCTGAGGAACGCGCAGAACGACTACCTGCAGTTCTCCATGTGCTCTACCTGATTTTCAATGAAGGTTACGCAAGCAGCATTGGAGCACACTTGCAGCGACTCGATTTGACACGTGAGGCGATCCGGTTGACTCGCTCGGCGAAAGCGCTCCTTCCCGATGATGCAGAAGTGGCAGGCCTGTTGTCACTCATGCTGTTAACCGACGCTCGCCGTCTGGCACGAACAGGGCCTGATGAGGAACTGATCCCACTGGATAAACAAGACCGGACTCTTTGGGACCGGGCCGAGATAGAAGAAGGCATCAAGCTGATGACCGACGCACTATCGAAAGGATCGGTGGGTGCGTATCAGCTGCAGGCGGCGATCGCGGCAGTGCATGATGAGGCAGCACGAGCTGAAGACACGGATTGGCCGCAGATTCTTGCGCTGTACGAATTGCTGAAACGCGTGTCTCCTAGTCCGATGGTGACGCTCAGTCATGCAATTGCAACGGCCATGGTACACGGCCCGTCGAAAGGTCTCGAACTACTCAAGACGCTCGATGTCGACGGCCGACTCGCCGAGCATCATCGTCTTGACGCGGTTCGTGCCCATTTGCTCGAGATGCTCGGCGATCATGCAAGCGCCGTCAAACACTACCGGACTGCGGCTGGCCGGACAACAAGCATTCCGGAACGAAATTATTTGACTGCACAAGCGGCCCGGCTTGAGGAAGGCTCGCGAGGCCGGGATGAGAAGACTAACGTTCCGTCATCATGAGCACGACCCTATCCATGAGAAGACGACCTGGTGGAAGAGGACCATGCGATCACACAGCCGCGAACGGCGATGAGTTTCCATGGGCGGTGAAGTCAAACGTTCGAAGGACAACAATTCTGTGAAGGAGATTAGAGATGAACATGAATACTTACGTGAATTTCTCCGGCAAATGCGCTGAGGCGTTTCGCTACTACGAGAAGCATCTCGGGGCAAAAGTTGGCATGGTGATGACTCACGCTCAATCGCCCAGCCCAAGCCGCGTCAGCCCTGAGTGGAAGGACGCAGTGCTGCACGCGCGCATTTCGATTGGCGACACGGAAGTCTGGGCAGCGGACATTCCAAATGCCGAGCCGATGCGGAGTGCGTACCTGACGCTGAGAGTGGATAGCGACGGTGAGGCTGAACGCGTTTTCTCCGCCCTTTCCGACGGCGGTCAGGTCTTGATGCCGATTCGAGAGGAGTTCTTTGCCAGCCGCTTTGGCCAGGTGCGCGATCGGTTCGGCATCAACTGGATGATTCTCCACGAGCGTCCTACGCCGTCGCAGAGGTAGATGACAGATTCGAGTCGCTTGAGGTACCGGACGAATCGTCGGCTGGTGCCCCGCACGCGTTACCCGGCAGCTGGCAGAGCCGTGGGAAGACGAAACTGCCAGCGCCACCGGGTATCACAATCGCTACACTTACAGTTACTTTTGACGTCCGCAAATTTGATCGCTCGAACATGTCCACGCCAGCAACGCACCAATAGTTACAGGAAAAAACTTCGCGCCTCATCTTCGAGAAATGGGACTAAATACGGGAATTTGTGCTCGTCAATCGGACGCGAACCCACAAAAAAAACGCACCAGCAGACAAGAATTCCCGACGAGGATGGCACTCGAAGTGAATACGGAATAATCGATGTAGCTCCGAAGTGGACGCTGCGGCTCAGTTACATGAGCCACAGACGCGGCGGCGGCTGTATGGAGGTTGCTGGTGGATTTATAGCGATTGTGTTGGCGATCAGGACATCAGAGAACTTGCTGGTCATGAAAAGCGCACAAAGCAGGTTGACACAGGAAATTTACAGCTATTTTCCCGGTGACTTCTGGCAACTGTGCTTTTTCATCAATGCGGCTAAGCCGCTTCGTCAGATGCACCCGATTTCTCCGGGGAACGGGTCCCCTTTGTTCGTGCTTAGCGTGCATGCGAATCTGACAAAGCCTTTTCAAAAAATGTATCGGTACTCGGCATGACTGACAGGTGGATTCTTTGCGAAGACCACATGTCCAGTAGCGGCTGCGTTTATCTGGCGTGCAGTTCCCACTACCTCGGTCGTGTGGGTCTAGTCGGAAATGGTGGGTGGACGTTCCGCGTGATTCCGAGCAATGATTCTTCGCTTCGACTACACTGAAGTTCTCGGACAAAGAGATGACGATTGACAACTCACCTCTCGCTCATGAAGCACCTCACAGGACACGCGAAAACCCCCGACGCGTGCGATCGCTGATTCTGGCGGCATTCCTTGGCGTGGCTCTTACGGTTGCCTTCGCTGGGGCAGTGGTGTGGCTATCGACCGGGCTCGGGTTACTGCAATTGGTTGACAGTTTGCGCGGAGGGCGCACGCTGATCAAGGTGGATCAACCGACCGTGGTTCACCAGATTCAGCAACTCCAGCGACTGGAAACCGTGAGTTATACAATGGATAAAATTATCTCGGGCGAGCACGATAATGCGTACCTCCCGAAATTCTTAGCCGGTGACCGCCTGCTTCTGGTGGTGCACGGAGAGGTGGTTGGGGGCATTAATCTCGCGGGCTTGCAGCCGGGCGATGTTTTATTACAAGGGCAGAAAGCATTGATTCACCTGCCTCCGGCTGAAATCCTGAGTACAAGAATCGACAATGCGAAGACGAGAGTATATTCGCGTGACACCGGCCTTTTTTCTTCTCCGGACCCCAACCTGGAAAGCGAAGTGCGCGAAGAAGCTGAGCGTCAACTCCAGCAGGCCGCGCTGCAAGACGGTATTCTCAAGATCGCTGCCGAAAACGCGCGCGGTACGATCTCGGGAATGCTTAAGGGCTTCGGGTTCCGCGAAGTGGATTTCCAGTAAGCCCGTTCGATGAATCTAACCGGACATCTCTAACGTACTAGGACTTCACCTGTCCGGTAACGACGAATCGGGATCTAGCACCTCGGTCGATTAGCCGCGCATAGGTAATAGGGATTTCTCGTGGCGTTTGACGCGACGCGGCGGGCAGAATGTCGCGCATCATCGCGAGGAGACGAACTTGCCCGCCGCTGCGCGATTGATCACTTTACTTCGCCGAGAAACGCAATGCTATCCTTCTGCTGCTCGGCGCCTTTTACCCGAAATTCCCAGCGAAAAAACCCAGCCCCTACTTCTTGGCAGCAGGCTCATTTGCGGTGGGGACCCACACATTGTCGGCCGCCGCAATTTCAAAGCCGGGTGTTTCGGTTGAGATCCTGACACGCTGCAATCCCGCCTTATTTCTCGGGACGGCCCCGAAAACCAAGTAGTACTGATTGGCAAGCACCCGTTGCAGACGATCCAGATAAGGCTTGAAGCTCACCAAATTCTGCGTGCCCAATGAATAATATTCTCCGCCGCTCTCGTCCGCGATTTTGCCAACGCCCCCTTGACCGAGCTGCGCCTCCCACGAATTCCGGCCCAGGCGTCCGACGCCGGTGGCGTAGATTCCGTGCACGATTACGCCATAGCGCTGGGCCGTCGTGCTGGCAGTATCTGCATCTGGACTGATCGTTGACATGCCAGTGGACATGGACGTGGTGGGCATCGGAGCGCGAGTCGCGCGGCCGTAGCTAGGCGAATATCCAGCGCGGGCCGTCGGGTCGGTACGCAGGCGGTCGATTCCGTCGCTCACCATCAAGACTTCCCGCCGAACTTTCTGTTCGGGCCAACCTTTGATCAAGCTAATGAGCGATAAGTACGGACTGTCCATGGCGGACAGATTGCCTCTCGGCAGTCGGATCGCCTTGGCCGCCGCGGCATGATCGGCTGTGAAGTTTTGCGCAATCTGGATGCTGGCGTTGGACATATAAGCAACGCCGACAACGGTTGTAGCGGGCTGCGCGTTAATGAAATCGCGAAGATCGTTGAGACTGTTGCCGATGCCGGTATCGCAGGTGTCGTCGATCAAAATAAAAAGCTGCAGTGCGGCATTGTCTGCGCGCGCGGGAATCAGATGGTCAACCTTCAGCGATGTCTTGCCTTGGTTTACTTGCACATTCTCTGGCCGGAGGATTGGCAGCTCGCTATCGTCGCGCAGCGCCTCATCGGTAATGACCATGTGGACCTGGACGGTGCTGGAAGTGCTGAGATTCTCTTGCGAAGAAGCAATCTGCGCTCCGGATCCCCGGAGAGTTAGGATAATCAGCAATGCGAACAAATGCCTGAAACTGTTCATGCGTCCTCCTAGATGTAAAGTTGGTCAGAATTTACGATTGGCAGCCCCGGTTCGGAGAATCTTGCAATTCTTCTACCTGCAAACACCAAGATCGTAAGCAAGACAAGCCCGGCGAAAGCGTGGGTTCTGACAGCCAAGTCCTACTAACGCCCTTACCGAAGAGGTGAAGAACGCGGGCAATACTAGCTAGGGCCGCGCCCGAGGGGTATTGTCAGAAATGACAGGAAACGCGGCTCATAACTACTAACTGACGGGTCGTGAGGGCGGGATTTTTCACCTGCTAACCGCGTGGCGCCCGATTAACGCTCTACGCAGAAAGGGTCCCCTTTTTTCGTGGTTCGTCCGTCTGTTAATCCGGAGAACTTTTTCAAAAACACCGTCGGTACTCCGCGTAACCCTCTTACGCGTTTTGGGCGATTTTGGCGTATCTCGCCGAACGTAGAATCAGTAACTTACGGCCTATCAATAAGCGGGGCGGGTTCGATTCCCACCCGCGCCTCCATCATTTCTGGTCTTCCGAAAAATCCGTCGCTCGGCCGGCTTGTTGTAGCCTATCAAATCGCTAATCGCCGCTTGAAGAAGAGAACCACGCGGGGCTTGCAACTTGGCGTTAGTCACTATAATGTTAGTGCGACTATCACAATATAGCTCGCGCACCCCACCCCGGTGCACCTTGCAGGAGGAACGGAATCATGCCCCGCGCCAAGGCTTCCGTCAGGCAGCCGTCCCCGTCGGCTCCAGCAATGGTGGAGGATGGCGACGACTCCACCAGAAAACACGGCCACGCCGCCTCTCGGAAAGAGCCGATCGGCGGATTGCGCGAACGCAAGAAGGCGCGGCTTCGCCAGCAGATCGTCGAAACGGCTCTGCATCTTTTTCGGCAGCGCGGCTACGAAAAGACGCGCATTGACGACATCGTGCAAACCTTGGATATCAGCCAGCCGACTTTCTTCCGCTATTTCCCCAGCAAAGAGGCGGTATTGCGCGAAGTCGGCCGCCGCGCTTTTGCGCGTCAGGCCGAAAGCTTGAAATCCGAACTCTCCACCAAAGCCACCACGGAGCAACGCTTGCGCCGTTTCTACGAGACTCTGGGCAACGTGACGGAAGTAGGCCGCCCGCTGTGGCAAGCCGTGATTCTTGCCGGCGCGATGGACCCGGTGCGCTCGCCGGAACTGCGCGGGGCGGAGGCGGCTACGGTGAACCTGTTGCGCGAAATTATCGCCGAAGGACAAAAAAACGGTGAAGTGACTCGCGATTTTCCAGTGGTGCATCTGGCCGAATTCATGGAAGGGCTTTTCAACACCGTCGTCCGGCAGTGGGCCGTGGATCTTACCGGTCCCCACAAACTCACCGAGCGCGTACGCAATGCGGTGGAATTTTTCTTGCGGGGCGCGCGACCATAACCACAGATCACTGCAAGCCGGTGCTGCGGGCGTGGAAGTTCTGCCCTGTTCCGCGAAAAACCAAATCCCAGTTTCGTTGAGGCACACGTAATGAGAGCTGCCGTCCTGCGCGAATTCAAAGCGCCGCTGAGCATCGAAGAGATCGCTCAACCGCAGCCCGGCGCGCACGAAGTGTTGATCGAAGTCGAAGCCTGCGGCGTGTGCCATTCCGATTTGCACTTGGCCGACGCGGATTGGCCGCAGCTCGTGCGCATCATCAAAAAGCCGCTGGTACTCGGGCACGAGATTGCCGGCCGCGTAACGAAAAAAGGCGCCTCCGTGGAAAATCTGCAAATCGGCGACCGCGTGGGCGTCCCTTGGCTGCACTGGAGCTGCGGTGAATGCGAGTTCTGCCGCGAGGGCAACGAGAATCTCTGCATCAAGCAACAAATCACCGGCGTCACGGTGGACGGCGGCTTCGCGGAATTCGTCAAAGCCCCGGCCAGTCACGCGCTAAAAATTCCCGAACCGCTTTCCTCACGAGATGCCGCGCCGCTTTTCTGCGCGGGCGTCACGGTGTATCGCGCCCTGCAACACGCCAAAATCCAGCCAGGCGAGCGTTTAGCGGTCTTCGGTGTTGGAGGCCTGGGTCAACTTGCCGTGCAGATCGGCACGGAACTGGGAGCGGCGGTCACGGCAATTGACGTTTCCGATGAAAAACTCGCGCAAGCTAAAACGTTTGGTGCGTCCGCAACTCTGAACGCGACGACGGCGAATGTCGCCAAGGAATTGCGACGCACGGGCGGCGTCCATGCCGCGATCGTCACCTCTGCCGCAAAAGCCGCTTACGACACCGCGTTTCTCTGCGTCCGTCCCACCGGAATTCTCCTCGTCGTCGGCCTCCCCGCGGAGCCAATCTGCTTCCCGCCCATTTCGATGGCCGCGTCGGAGGTGCGCATCCAAGCATCCTCCGTCGGCACGCGCCAGGATCTGCGCGCAGTGCTGGCCATGGCCGCCGCGGGAAAAATTCATTCGCAAGTGACCACGCGCCCGCTCGCGCAAGTCAACGACGCTATGGCTGAACTGCGCAACGGCACCGTTTCCGGCCGCATCGTGCTCATCCCGCGCTAGACACTTTCCGCCGGGCTTGACCCTGTGTAGCTTATAGGATACACCGGTGGCAATGGAAGTTCGCCAAACAGCAGCTTGCTCAGACTGCATGGCGCGGCTTCGTGACCAACCTGCCAGGGCTAAAATCGCCGCTCGGATTGATCGCTTGGCGCTCGGCAATGCCGGCGACGTTCAGCCTGTCGGAGATGGCGTTAGCGAACTGCGAATTCACCGCGGCGCCGGTTATCGGGTTCATTTTGTGAAGCGCGGCAAAATGCTAATCGTACTGTTATGTGGCGGCGATAAAAGCACACAGAGTAAGGATACCAAAGCCGCAAACCTTCTTGCGGCTAGCTTCGAGAATTGAACATGGCAAAAAAGAAGACAAAAGATCCGATAACGCGCCCTTACGATTCCGCGGAATATCTGACCAGCGACGCAGCCATTCATGCCTACATGGAAAATGCCTTGGAAACAAACGATCCAGCTTCTATCGCGAAAGCGCTGGGTACGATTGCGCGCGCCCGAGGTATGTCGCGGATCGCCAAGAAAGCCGGACTATCCCGCGAAAGCCTCTACAAAGCTCTCAGCAAGGAGGGCAACCCGGAGTTTGGCACCGTAATCCGTGTGCTGCACGCGCTTGGGTTGAAATTCTCCATCGCAGCTACGGATGGACGTTAATCCTTAATAGGTTTCACGGCGCTGGCGCTCTGGCTGCGCTTACACGAGGTGACCCCGCGCCCGAACACGAGGGACTGATGTTCGAGCTAAGTTCCCACGATTCAGATTCATCCCATCCGAATCCGCGGTAGACACCGCAGTGCCCCACCCAGCCATCCCCATCAGAAATTCTGATATGGCGCATCAGCTTTCTTATTGACGTTAGTAACTATGATGTGATACCTACACTCACAATTCTCAGGGAGTGGGTGGGACGGGGGTTATGTGTCTTGGAAATCATGGATCGCATCACCCATGGTTGGCTCTGGCGAAACGCCGCCAGACGCACCTTCTCGTCGTCGCGGCCGTGCCGCAGGCCTGCGCCCATTCCCGGTCCGTGAAATCTCGCAACTGTCCCACACATTAGGAGGAGCCATGAGAGAACTGATCTCATTTGCATGTGCCGTGGCGGTGGCAGGCTGTTTGCTGCTGGCGAGTCCAGTCGCGCACGCCCAAGGTGTGGGCGCTTCGGGAAGTGTCAGCGGAACGGTGATCGATCCTACCGGCGCGGTCATCCCCAAAGGCACCGTCACTGCCGAGGACGTGTCCAGAGGCATACGCCTCACGGCCAACGTTGACAGCAACGGCCAGTATCGCTTCGCCAATCTGCCTCCGGGCACCTACAACCTCTCCGCGCAGATCCCGGGATTCCAATCGCAAATCCAGAAGGGCGTCACGGTCACCGTCGGACAGGCCGCCGTACTGGACTTCCGCCTCCAGGTCGCAACCACCTCTTCCGTGGTGGAGGTCTCAGCTGCCCCGCCTGTCGTGGAAACAGAACGCGGCAGCCAGGCCAACACCATCACGCAGGATTATATTGAGGATCTTCCGATTGACCGTCGCGACTATCTCAACTTTACCCTGCTGCTGCCCGGTGTCGCCGATTCCACTCGCCTCGCGGACGACCAGGATTTTCGCGTCAAGCAGACACCGCAAAGCGGACTTTCTTTCTACGGCAGCAACGGCCGCGGCAACAGCGTCACCGTTGACGGCGGCGAAGCGGGTGACGATGCCGGCGGCGTCCGCCTCACCGTAAGCCAGGATGCCGTGCAAGAGTTCCAGGTCAATCGCAGCAACTATGGTGCGGATCTGGGCGGCGCCGCTGGCGCTTCCGTAAACATCGTGACGAAGACAGGCACCAACGATGTGCACGGCACCGTGTACAGCTATTTCCGCAACAGCGCCATGGACGCGCGCGATCCCTTCGCGTTCACTCAGGCGCTCGCGCCCGGCGCCATATTCGATCCCGCCGCCCCCGATTCGCAGGGTTTGCCGATCAAGGATTCTCTCGGGCGATATCAGTTCGGCGGCACCGTCGGAGCGCCGATTCACAAGGATAAGACTTTCGTATTCTTTGCATTCGAAGGTTTGCGTCAGGATTCCGAGAACGCCGTGCCGCTGCTTACAAACACGGACGTCTTTCGTCCCACGGCCGGTCAGAACGCCATTTTCGCCGGGCTCGCCGCAGAGGGCAATGGTGTCAACGTGCCCTGCTTCAACAATCCCAATGGCACGATAACTACCTTGCCCGCCGCTATCTGCGCCGGTGCACTGCAGACTGCGTTGACCACGAGCCAGAGCACCGGCCTCAACGCGGGACAAACCGCGATCAACACCTACCTCATCAACCAGCTGGAATCCAACGGCGGCCTCTTCGATTACACGACTCGTCAGTATCTGTTCTCAGGTCGTCTGGATCATCATTTCAGCGAGGTTGATTCGATTGCCGTTACCTATCGCTACGGCCACGATTTGGAAGAAAATCCAGACGTGCAATCGCTGACCGGTTTTTCCGCGGGCAGCTCGATCCACAACTACGACAACAATCTTCAAGCCTCCTGGTACCACGTCTTCAGCCCGCGCACCGAAAATGAATTTCGCTTTCAGTGGGATTACGACAGCTTCAACGTAATCCCCAACGAGCCTGGACAGGTAGGAGTGCAGATCGCCAGCTTCGCGAACAATCTCGGCACCAATATATTCCTGCCCAACCTGACCATCCTCCGCCGCTATGAGTTTGCGGACAATGTCACTTTGGTGCGCGGCAGCCACACCATCAAATTCGGAGGCGATGAGATTCTCCGCGGCAATCACTCGGAATCCCATACCTTTCTCCCGGGTCGCTTCGTCTTCGGACCGCTACCCGGTGTCGCCCTCAGTCCCTGCTTGGCAAACCCCAACGGCCCCGTCACCGCGAATCCGGACACCGCGGGTTGCAATCTGCCGGGCGCGTTGAATTCGGCGGAGATCAACTCGCTTCAAGCCGCTTCACTGGGTGCACCTCAGGTATATCAACAAGGCTTTGGCAACCCGGACTATCCCGCTTACACCCGGCCGTTAACAGGATTGTATTTACAAGACTCCTGGAAGATCGCTTCCAATTTCACCCTGAACTATGGCCTCCGTTATGAAATTGATTCGCAATATCTGCCGCTGAATACCTATTACGGTGACGTCGCCCCGCGCATCTCCTTCGCCTGGGATCCCTTCAAGGATCACAAGACCGTAGTCCGCGGCGGGTACGGGATTTTCTACGGACCCATTGACGCCCAAATTCCCCAGGTGGACCTGAGCCTTGGTGTCTTGAACAAAAACCGTAGCACCGTCGAGAATCAGCACAATACTTCGCAGGTTCCCGATCAAGTCAACAACGTCGTCGCGACCTGCGGCATTGGGGTCACGAATCCTCCGATACCCCTCGGGTTTCCGGGGAATTCAAGCAGCCCTTGCAACCGGTTTATTTCCATTTACGTAGACCCGGGCTTCAGCATTCTTCCATTCGTCCAGTCCGCAGGACAGGTATTTACAGGCCTTTTTGGCACGCCGGCGCCTCCAGGAAATGCGCCCGGCGCAAACAAGATCACCTGCACAAACCCGGCACCGGGAACGAACGCTTGCATCACGCCGGCTGACGTCGCGAACTACGGTATTTTCGTGCAGAGCACCGGTCAGCTTTCGCCCCTGACTGTGTTGTTCAGTAACCCGCCCAACTACCGGCCGCTTTATTCGCAACAAGCATCGCTCGGAATCGAACGCGAAATCACTCCCGGTTTCTCGGTTTCCGTAAGCTTCATTTATTCCCACACCGTTCACATCCCGGTGGCGATCGACACCAACCTGTTGCCTACCACCCCGATGAGCACCGTCACGTTGGCGAACGGCAAGTCCGTTTCCTATCGCAACTGGAACACCACCCCGGCAACCGACCCGCTCGGCGGCACCGAAGGTCTGCCGTGCGCGCCGACCGCTGCGAATCCGAACCAGCCCTTCGCGTGTTTTGTAAATCCGCTGATCATTCAAAATAACCAATACACGTCCGCGTCGTCCGGCCTCTATGAAGGCGGCATTCTGGAAGTCCACAAACGCTTCAACAACAATTTCTCGTTCTTCGGAAATTACACCTACAGCAAAGCCTTCGACACCGGCACCGATTTCAACACCGACTTCGGCCCGCAAGATCCCACGGACTTGAACGCAGAACGCGCTCTCTCCGAATTCGATGAACGCCACAAAGTGGTTCTGGCCGGGGTGATCAACAGCCCTTGGAAGAACGCAATCCTGTCCGGCTTTCAACTCTCGCCGATTTTCCAGTATCACAGCGGCCATCCTTTCAATCTGCTCGCGGGCGGTGCGGTCAATGGCAACAATCACATCACAAACGAGCGTCCCATCGGCGATCCGCGCGATACCGGCCTCGGTCCCAACTTTATTGACTTCGACGCGCGCTTGACCTGGCAGCACAAAATCGGCGAGCACGCCAGTCTGCTGCTGACCGCGGAAGGCTTCAACATCGCCAATCGCACCAATTACGCCAGCGTGAACAACGAAGTCAGCCCGCTCTTCGGCTTCCAGCCCGGGTTCACTACGTTCAACGTACATGGCAGCGCCGCCCTCTCTCCCAGCACGCCTCTTGGCTTCACTTCGGCCCTGCCGAAGCGGGAGATTCAGCTCGGCTGCAGATTGAATTTCTGATTGCGCGGCAAGAAATCGCCGGCGGCTGGTTCCAGCTACAACCGAAGCCGGCGCCGTCTCCGAAATCCCTTCGGCGAATAACTCCGCCGGAGTCACGGCCTCTGACATTTCGCAGCAACAGGAGGAGTTGATATGTGGCAACAGATCAAACACACCACGCTTTTGATCGCCGGCACCGCAGTTCTCGTTCTTTGCATCGCGGGCGCTTCGCGCGCGCAAGCCAGCATCACCACGAAAACCGGAAGCTTCAGCGACGGCGCGACGTACCTGATGGAAGTTCCTTCCAATTGGAACGGCACACTGTTCCTCTACAGCCACGGTTACGTAGTTCCGGGAAGCCCTAACCCTGCTACCGATGTCGGCGATCCCGACACAGGCGCGTTTCTCCTCGCCAATGGATTCGCGCTTGCCGGCTCCTCCTACGCCACCACGGGCTGGGCGATTCACGAAGCCCTCACCGATCAGATCTCCGTGCTCGATCTGTTTGACTCCATGTTCGGCCATCCCGCCGCCACCATCGCTTGGGGACATTCTCTCGGCGGCATCATTACCGCAGGCTTAATTCAAAGAAATCCCAAGCGCTTCACCGCCGCGCAACCCATGTGCGGCGTGTTGGCAGGCGGCGTCGCCACTTGGAACACCGCGCTCGATGCCGAATTTGCTTTCGAAACGCTTCTCGCACCTCGCGCTGGCTTACAGGTCGTTGACATCACCAACCCTGACGCCAATCTCACTCTGGCCGAAGAAATTCTCGCTGGCGCTCAAGCCATGCCGCAAGGCCGCGCGCGCATCGCACTCGGCGCAGCTCTCAGCGACACTCCCGGCTGGTTCACTCCCACTTCCCCGGAACCAGCTCCCACCGATTTCGCGAGCCAGGAGGCGAACCAGTTCCTCTGGGATCAGCAAATTGATTTCCCGTTCGTATTCGCTTTTCGCGCTGAGCTCGAGGCGCGCGCCGGTGGCAATGTTTCCTGGAACACCGGCGTTGACTATCGTCGCCAGTTCGAGAAATCCGTTGATCGCGACGAAGTCCGCGCGCTCTATCAGGCCGCCGGCCTCAGCCTCGATGCGGATCTCGACGCTCTGAATCACGCAACCCGCATCAAAGCCAATCCTGAAGCCGTGGAATACCTGAAGCAAAATGTTATTTTCGATGGCCAGATTGATATTCCCGTCTTGACCCTGCACACCAAGGGCGACGGCCTGGTCGTCGTGCAAAATGAATCGGCTTATAAGGATGTCGTCGACCGTGTCGACGATAACCGCCGCTTGTTGCGCCAAACCTTCGTCGATCGCGCCGGGCACTGCGCCTTCACCCCTGCGGAAACGATCGCCGCGGTTGGAACTCTGCTAAAACGATTGGAGACCGGCCAGTGGCCCAGCATCGACGCGAATCTGCTCAATGGCGATGCAGCAGCGCTCGGACCGGATTTCAATATCTTTGCGGTGGGCACCCTCATCGTCCCCACCCCGCCCGCTTTTATTGATTACAAGCCGGCGCCCTATCTGCGTCCCTTCGACGCCTTCGCGCACCCATGCTTCTTCGGCGTCGGAGACGGTGACTGCACCCAAGGCTTCTCATTCGGCGATACGTTTTGAGCAGTTCGTAGCCTTTGACCTTGTAGCGGCCAGCTTTAGCGGGACGCGATTGCAGTCGTTTTTGACTTTGCCGTTGTAGTGGCCGCCTGCTTTTTAGGCGGGCGCCTTTGAACTTGCCGTTGACTTTGCATTTGCGCAATAGCGTTACGCTCTAACATATGATATAAACACACGCTATTTTGAACGAGCGCAAACTAACCCGGGCGCCACAACTCGCAACGTGACCACTTGCAAAATCTTCGATCTCACCGGCCGCGTCGCCATCATCACCGGCGGTTCCGTAGGCTTGGGCCGCCAAATGGCCGAAGGCCTGGCTGAAATGGGCGCAAGCCTGGTTCTCTGCGCCCGTAAAAAAGAGCGCTGCCTGCGCACAGCGAGCGAACTGCAAGCCAACGGGGCCAAGGCTCTCGCGTTAGCTTGCGACGTGAAAGATCCGGCCAGCATTCAAAACGTCGTTGACGCAACCCTCGAACACTTCGGGCGCATAGACATCCTGATCAACAACGCCGGCACTTCCTGGGGCGCGCCGGTTGAATCCATGGCGCTCGAGCAATGGAACAAAGTGATCGAAACCAATCTCACGGGAACGTTTCTGTTTTCGCAAGCGGTGGGCCGCACCATGATCGCGCAGCGACACGGAAAAATCATCAATATCGCATCTGTCGCCGGACTACGCGGTTCGTCGCCGAAGTTTTCCGCGATCGGCTACAGCTCGAGCAAAGGCGGCGTGATCATTTTCACCAAAGATCTGGCCTGCAAATGGGGCATGCACAATATCCAGGTCAATGCGATCGCCCCCGGCTGGTTCCCCACCGACATGTCCGAAAAAGTGATCGAACGAAACAAGGAATCGCTCCTGGCTGGAATTCCCTTGGGCCGTTTTGGGGGCCCGCAGGATTTGAAGGGTGCCGCGATTTTTCTCGCTTCCTCTGCGTCCGATTTTGTTACCGGGCAAATACTAGCAGTTGATGGAGGTCAATCCGCCTGATCCAGGCGAGCGCGCTATGAATATCCCACTCACGCCTCTGCGTTTCCTGCGTTACGCGGCGCAACAATATCCTGGCCGCACGGGAGTCGTCTGCAATGAGGAAAGGTTTACATACGCGCAAGTGGCCGACCGCGTCAGCCGTCTTGCCGGCGCTCTGGGTCAGGCGGGCATAGAGCGCGGCGATCGCGTCGCGTTCCTCAGCAGCAATTGCCATCGCTTGCTTGAAGCGTACTATGGAGTGCTCGAAGCCGGCGCCGTGCTCCTTCCACTGAATATTCGCCTTACGCCCGGCGAACTCGGCTACATCCTGAACGATTCCGGCGCTTCTGCGCTTTTCGTCGAAAAACAATTCCTCCCGGTAGCCGAAGCCTTTCGCAAAGATATTCCTTCGGTGAGATCAATCTGCCAGCTCGATGGCACGCCGGCCGCGCCCTGGCTCTTGCCCAAGAGTTACGATCAGCTTCTGGCCACCGCCACCCCGCATTTCGCGGACATCTCCTCCATTGATGAAAATTCCCTCTGCGAACTTTTCTACACCAGCGGCACCAGCGCCAATCCCAAAGGTGTAATGCTCACGCACCGCAACGTGTACCTGCACGCGCTGCACGTCTGCCTGGGATTGCAGATCGAAAGAGGCGCCATCGAACTGCACACCATTCCGCTCTTCCATGCCAATGGCTGGGGCGTCGCGCATTTCCTCACGCTTCTCGGCGGCACTCACGTGATGATCCAGCGATTCGACCCCAAGGAAATCTTCCGCCTCATCGAAAAAGAAGGCGTGCACACCTGCAGCCTCGTTCCCATCATGGCCACGGCGCTGGTGAATTGCGCGGAGCGCCTCAATTACAATTTGCGCACCCTGCGCCGCATCGTCATCGGTGGCGCCGCCTCCTCACCCACGCTCATTCGCGAAGTAGAAGAAAAACTCGGGTGCGAATGTTTTTCCGGCTACGGCCTCACGGAAACTTCTCCCACTCTTTCTGTTTCTCCCATGAAATCCGGCATGGATTGGCAGGGTGAACAGCGCTTCAGCGGCCAAGCCATGACAGGCTACGCAATTCCTGGTGTGGATTTGCGCGTCGTGGATCCGAGCGACAACGACGTGCCGCACGACGGGCAATCCATCGGCGAAATCATCGTGCGCGGTGACGGCGTCATGGAAGGCTACTGGCGCCAGCCCGAAGCTTCCGCCGAAGCCCTGCGCGGCGGGTGGTTTCATACGGGAGACATGGCCACGCTCAACGAAGACGGCTACGCGCTCATCGTCGACCGCAAGAAAGACATCATCGTCAGCGGCGGCGAAAACATCTCCTCCCTCGAACTCGAAAAAGCCATTCTCGCGCATCCCGCCGTTCTGGAAGTCGGCGTTATTCCCGTCCCCGACGCCAAGTGGGGCGAAGTTCCTAAAGCCCTGGTGGTTTTGAAACCGAATGCCGCCGCCACGGAAGCCGAACTCATCGAATTCTGCCGCTCGCGCCTGGCGCATTACAAATGCCCGCGTTCATTCGAATTCGTCGAGAGCCTGCCCAAGACGGGCACGGGAAAAATTCTGAAAAAAGACATCCGCAAGAAGTATTGGCAGGGTCAAGACACGCTGCGCCAGGGATTTACGACGCTGCCGTCGAAAGCAAGATCCGGCGACTGAGCCAAATTAACGCGGATTATCACGGATTGGTTTCGCAGTGGACCAACGAACACGGCGCGCAATTTGCATCGCAATGCTTGCGCCAGCCAACACGAAGGAGTCTGATTCATGGATCTAAACCTCACCGCCGACGAATTACAGTTTCGCGACGAACTTCGCTCCTGGCTCGCCTCGAACGTCCCGAAGGACTGGAACGAGTGGCGCGAAAAACCCATCGAAGAATCGTTCCCCTATCTGCGCGCCTGGCAGCGCAGACTGCAAGAAGGCCGCTGGGCCGCCGTTTCCTGGCCCAAGGAATACGCAGGCCGCAGCGCAACCCTCATGCAACAAGCGATTTTCTGGGAAGAAATGGCGCGCGTCGAAGCGCCTCCGATGGCCAATTCGCTCGGCCTCGGCCTCATCGGTCCCACAATTATCGCCTACGGCACCGAAGCGCAAAAACAGCGCTACATCCCGAAAATTCTCAGCGCCGAAGAAATCTGGTGCCAGGGTTTTTCCGAGCCGAACGCCGGCTCCGATCTGGCCGGTCTGCAAATGCAGGCAGCCCTGCACGGCGATCACTATGTCGTGAACGGCCAAAAAGTTTGGACGAGCTACGGCTGGGTTGGCGATTGGTGTGAACTCGTCGTGCGCACCGACGCCACCGCCGCGAAACACAAGGGCCTCACCGTTCTTCTCGTGGATATGAAATCTCCCGGCGTGGAAGTTCGCCCGCTGCGTCAAATGACTGGCGAATCCGAATTCAATGAGCTTTTCTTCCGCGATGTGCGCGTGCCTGCCGAAAACGTTCTCGGCAAAGTGAACGATGGCTGGAACGTCGCCATGAGCACGCTGATGTACGAGCGCGGCTCCTACGGCGCGCGCCTGCATCTGATTTTCAAACGTTACATCACGCGCCTGATTGAACTCGCGCGCAACACGCAGCGCAACGGCTGTGCCGCCGCAAAGGATCCGATCATTCGCCAGAAAATCGCGCAGTGCAGCGCCGAAATTGAAATCATGCGCTTTAATCAGATGCGCGCTTTCAGCCGTGTCACAGCGACCGGCGTGCCCGGCCCCGAGGGCAGCATCCAGAAAATTTTCTGGAGCGAGCTCAATCAGCGCCTGCAGCAAATCGCGCAGGAAATTCTCGGGCCGTACGGGCAATTGCTGGCCGGCGATCCGCGCGCCATTGACAACGGCATGTGGTCCTACGCCTATCTGCGTACGCGTGGAAATACTATCGAGGCCGGCACTTCCGAAGTCCAGCGCAACATCATCGGACATTTTGTTCTCGGCCTTCCCAGAAGTTATTAGGCCAAAAACCAAGAAGGGGAACATCCATGCAATTCGGCTTGAGCGAAAGTCAGGAATTCCTGAAAGATAGTGCGCGCAAATTCTTCGCCGGCGAATGTCCCAGCGCGGAAATGCGCCGCCTGATGGAAACGGAC
This sequence comes from Acidobacteriota bacterium, assembly GCA_013289715.1. Lineage (GTDB taxonomy): Bacteria > Acidobacteriota > Terriglobia > Acidiferrales > UBA7541 > Palsa-295. The sequence goes on from JABCZJ010000001.1 coordinate 144,425, forward strand.
ACCGCCTTCGACGCCGCGCTTTGGTCTAAGCTCACCGACCAGGGCTACACCGGCATCATTTTTCCCGAAGCCTACGGCGGCGTCGGCCTAGGCAAAGTCGAACTCATGCTCCTGATGGAAGAAGCCGGCCGCGCGCTGCTGCCCGGCCCGTTTTTTTCCACGGTCGTGCTGGCCGGTTCAGTCATCGACGCCGTCGCCTCGTCCGCACATAAACAAAAATATCTTGCGCCCATCTGCCGCGGAGAAACTCGCTCTACCGTCGCCATCCTCGAAGCGAATGCCAGCTGGAATCCCCGCGACATCCAGCTCACCGCCAGCAACGGCAAGCTCACCGGCGAAAAATATTTCGTCTCCGACGCCGCCGTCGCCGATTTCATCATTGTGGTGGCGCTCAACGGCGTGTTCGCCGTGAACTCCAAAGCCCCCGGCCTGAAAATTTCTCCCATGACCGCGATGGACCTCACGCGCAAGCTCTACGTCGTCGAATTCAACAATACGCTGGCCGAAGAAATCGGCGCCACCACCAATCTCGCGCGCGCTTTCGACGTCGCCACCGCCGCCATCGCCGCCGAATTGGTCGGCGGCATGCAGCGCACCCTCGACATCACCGTCGAATACGCCAAGACGCGCAAACAATTTGGCAAACCCATCGGCATATTCCAGGCCGTGCAACACCAATGCGCGGACATGTACTTGGAAACCGAGAGCTCACGCTCCGCGGTGTACTATGCCGGATGGGCGCTGGAGGAAAATTCCCCGGACGCGTCAACCGCCGTTTCCATCGCCAAAATGTACGCAAGCGATGCCGCCCGCACCGTGGGCAATCGCGGCATCCAGATTCACGGTGGCATGGGCTTCACCTGGGAAAACGACGTGCACCTTTATTACCGCAGAGCCAAAGGCTCGGAAACGGCATTCGGCGACGCCACTTTTCACCGCGAGCGCATTGCCTCCGCCGTCATCGATTCCGGCACCGTCTCGGCGAAAAGCGCATAAATCCGCAAACCAAGGATTCTCTCGATGAACGATCTCGTCCAACTCACAAAAGAAAACGGCATCGCCGTCATCACCATAAATAATCCCCCGGTCAACGCACTAAGCCCCGGCGTCCCGCAAGGCATTTCCGAAGCGCTCGATCAAATCGCGCAAGACGCGAGCAGCAAAGCCGTCGTCCTGATCGGCGGCGGCCGCACCTTCATCGCTGGCGCGGACATTAAAGAATTCGGCAAAATGACTTCCGGCAAACCCCGCGGCGAGGGCCTTCTACCGTTTCTGCTGAAAATCGAAGACAGCAAAAAGCCCGTAATCGTCGCCATTCATGGCACAGCTTTCGGCGGCGGCCTCGAAGTCGCCATGGCCTGCCACTATCGCGTCGCCGTTTCCAGCGCGCAAGTAGGACAGCCCGAGGTAAAACTCGGCATCATTCCCGGCGCGGCCGGCACGCAACGCCTTCCCCGCCTAGCAGGGGTCGCGAAAGCCGTCGAAATGTGCACTACCGGCAATCCCGTAAAGGCCGCGGACGCGCTGCAGTTCGGCATCGTTGACCGCATTATCGAAGGCGATCTTCTTCCCGGCGCCATCGCGTTTGCCCGCGAAGCCGCCACCAAGCCCGCTCCCAAAACGCGTGAGCGCAACGACAAATTGGGCAATGCCACCGAGAACGCTCCGATTTTTTCCGCCGCGCGCGAAACGGTCGCAAAAAAACAGCGCGGCCTGCTTGCACCCGTCGCCGCGATCAAAGCCATCGAAGCCGCCACAATATTGCCATTCACGGAAGGCTGCCAGGTCGAACAAAAACTTTTCACCGAGTGCCTCTTCTCGGACCAATCCAAAGCGCTCATCCACGTTTTCTTCAGCGAGCGCGAAGTCGGCAAAATTCCCGACGTTCCCAAAGAAACTCCGCTCCTTCCCGTAAAATCTGCGGCGGTCGTGGGCGCGGGCACCATGGGCGGCGGCATCGCCATGGTTCTCGCCAATGCCGGAATTCCTGTGCTGCTAAAAGACGCGGACCAGCTCGCACTCGATCGCGGCCTCGCCACCATCCAATCCAATTACGCCAATTCCGCAAAACGCGGCCGCTTCACGCCGCAAGAAGCCGAAGAGCGCTTCAAGCGCATCACCCCCACGCTCTCGTATGACGATTTCAGCAAAGCAGACCTGGTAATCGAAGCCGTCTTCGAAGGCATGGCCCTGAAAAAAGAAGTCTTCAAAGAACTCGACCGCGTCTGCAAACCCGGCTCCATCCTCGCCAGCAACACTTCCACGCTGGATATTGACGAAATTGCTTCCGCCACCTCGCGCCCAACTTACATCATCGGCACGCATTTCTTCAGCCCCGCGAACGTGATGCGCCTGCTCGAAATCGTTCGCGGCAAAGCCACCTCACGCGAAGTGATCGCCACCTGCATGCAACTTTCAAAAACACTCGGCAAAATCGGCGTGCTCGTCGGCAACTGCCGCGGCTTTGTCGGCAATCGCATGTTCGGCCCGTACCGCCGCGAAGCGCAGTTCCTCGTCGAAGAAGGCGCCTCCGTCGTCGCCATTGACAAGGCTCTCTCCGATTTCGGCATGGCCCTGGGACCTCTCGCCACCGGAGACCTTGCCGGCCTCGATGTCGGCTGGCGCATTCGCAAGGAATATCGCCACCTCGAAAAGCCCGGCATCCGCCAGCCGTTCGTCGAAGATAATCTGTGCGAGCTAGGCCGCTTCGGCCAAAAAACTGGCGCCGGCTGGTACCAGTACGATGAACAGCGCCGCGCGATGCCCGATCCCGTTGTGGACGATTTGATCCGCAAATGGGTAACCGTAGCCGGAATCCCGCAGCGCGAAATTTCCGCCGCCGAAATCGTCGATCGCTGCCTCTACGCTCTCGTCAACGAAGGCGCGCGCATCCTCGAAGAAGGCTACGCCCTGCGCGCATCAGACATAGACATCATTTATCTCAACGGCTACGGCTTCCCCGCATATCGCGGCGGCCCCATGTGGTATGCGGACACGGTCGGCCTAAAACAGGTTTACGCGCGCATCTCTGAATTCCACCGCCAGCACGGCGAGATCTGGCAACCGGCTCCGCTGCTGGCGCGCCTGGCCGAACAAGGCAAAACCTTCGCGCAACTTGGCAAGGAAGAAGGCGCGGCTGTCTAGTTTGCACCAAAAAATACCTGCGTTGTCATCACGAGCGGAGCGAAGGATTTGCTTTTTCACCCCGTCGCCGCCCAAACCATCGCGTACGACCAGGGCCTGGACCTGCGCAATTTTCGCCGTCACAATATCCCGGTGACCCAACCTTGAACGGACAACCAACCTGACCATGGGCATCCTCTATCTCGTTCGCCACGCGCAAGCCTCCTTCCTCGAGCCGAACTACGACAAACTATCGGCGCTCGGCGAAACGCAATCACGCCTTCTCGGCGAACATTGGGCGCAACGCCAAATCGCATTCGACCGCGTCGGCGTCGGCCCCTGCGCACGACAAAACGACACCGTAAAGCTCGTAAGCGCCGCCTGCCGCAAATCGGGCCTGAATTTTCCGGAAATTCAAACGCTCGCGGAATTCGACGAATATCATGCGGAAGACGTGCTCCGCAAAGTTCTCCCCGGGTTGCTGGAAAAAGACCAAGAAATCCGCGACCTCCACGCCGCGTTCCAAGCCGCCACCAATAACACCGCGCAACGCGCAGCCTTTCAAAGATTATTCGAAGCCGTCATCGGCGATTGGGTTCGCGGCGTGACACGTGCAGAAGGCGTCGAGACCTGGCAGGAATTCTGCGCCCGGGTAAATTCCGGCCTCGTAAAGTTCCTCTCCACCGAAAAACATGGCGAAAAGGTAGCAATTTTCACCTCAGGCGGCCCCATCGCGGTCGCCACTCAGCGCGCTCTGGTTCTCTCGCCCGAAACCACGCTACAAATGACCTGGATGTCGCGCAACTCATCCTGGAGCGAATTTCTTTACAACGCCGAGCGCCTCACGCTGAGTAGTTTTAATATTCACGAACACATCGCGGATCCCGCAATGCTCACGTATCGCTAGGGAGTTTTTTCGATGAGCGACTTCCTCGATCAACCGACCACGATCCGCTCCGGCGAAGAACTCCACGTAGCCACGCTCGAACCCTATCTGCGCAATCACTTTCCCGGTGAAGCAGGCGCCCTTGAAGTTCGCCAATTTCCCGCCGGCCATTCGAATCTCACGTACTCGCTTCAGTTAGGCGCCAAAGAATTAGTTCTCCGCCGCCCGCCCTTCGGCAGCAAAGTCAAATCCGCCCACGATATGAGCCGTGAATTCCGCGTGCTCTCGAAACTTCACTCTGTTTACGGCCCGGCTCCCGAAGTGCTTCTCTACTGCGATGACGATTCCATCATCGGCGTACCCTTCTACGTGATGCAACCGGTCCACGGCATCATCCTTCGCAGAAAACTCCCGCAGGGACTGGATTTCTCGGCGGAAAAAGCGCGCCGCCTCAGCGAATCCTTCATCGATAATCTCGTCCGCCTGCATCGCGTGGATTTTGCCGCCGCGGGCCTCTCCGATCTCGGAAAGCCCGAGGGCTATCTCGAACGTCAAGTCCGCGGCTGGACCGAACGCTACTACGGCTCGAAAACGCACGATTATCCTGAAGTGGAGAAGCTTTCCGCGTGGATGCAACAGCACATGCCGGCCACCAGCTCCGTTTCGCTGATCCACAACGACTACAAATACGACAACGTCGTCCTGGATCCGAGTGATATCACGAGAATCGTCGGCGTGCTCGACTGGGAAATGTGTACCATCGGCGACTCGCTCAGCGATCTCGGCACGGCACTGGCGTATTGGGTGGATAAAACCGATCCGCAGGAAATCCATCAAGATCGCTGGGGACCCACTACGGAAGAAGGAAGTTTCACGCGCGCGGCAATCGTGCACCACTACGCGCAAAAAACCGGTTGCGATGCCTCCCACATCGCCTTCTATCTAACTTTCGCGCGCTTCAAACTGGCCGTGATCGTGCAACAAATTTATTATCGCTACCACCAGGGCCTCACCAAAGACGCCCGCTTCGCCACGATGCCCACAACAATCCAAATGCTCCTGCGCGCCTCCCTGCACACAGCCCAATCGGGCCAAATCTAACGAGCGATCTGTCATCCCGAGCGTAGCGAGGGATCTGTTTTTGCGGTCACGCCGCGCAATTACAGGTAGTACCGAACTATCCACTCCGCCACGCAACCGGGTTTTTCCGTCCCTTCCATCTCCACCGCCACGCTGTAAATCGCTTCCAGTGAATCAGTAGTCTCCTTGCACGCCAACAATCCCACTCGCGCGCGAATCCTCGACTCCGCCGGCACGGCGGCGGGAAACCGCACGCGATTCAATCCGTAATTCACCGCCAGCCGCAGTCCGCCCTCAATCCGCATCACCTCATGCACAAAATGCGCGATCAATGAAAGCGTCAAAAATCCGTGAGCGATCGTCCTGCCATAAGGCGATTCCTGGCTCGCCCGCGCCCGGTCCAGATGAATCCACTGCCGGTCTTCGGTGGCGTGCGCGAATTGTTCGATGCGCTCTTGCGTGAGGCGAAACCAATCCGTCACGCCAATATCCCTGCCCACAAATTCTTTCAGCGCTTGCGGATTTTTCAAAAGGAGCGGCATCGAAGATTTTCCCGTCCCGCTTTCGCGCCTAAAACGCGCATTCGCACGCCTTCACTAAAATTTACTTCCCCGCCGAAGTTCCGGGCGGTTTCCCGCCTTTCGCCAGTTCCCACTTCGCGATCGATTCGATGTGCACTTCATCGGGCCCGTCCGCCAATCGCAAAGTCCGCACCATCGCCCACGCGCTCGCCAGAAAAGTATCCTGCGAAACTCCCGCGCCTCCGTGCGCTTGTATCGCGCGATCCAGCACGCGCAAGGTAATGTTCGGCGCCACCACTTTGATCATCGCAATCTCCGCGCGCGCCGCCTTATTCCCCACCGTGTCCATCATGTGCGCCGCCTTCAGCGTGAGCAGTCGCGCCTGTTCGATCTCCATGCGCGATTCCGCGATTCCCGCGCGAATCGTTCCCTGCTCCGCCAGCGCTTTTCCGAACGCCACTCTCGCCTGCGCGCGCTTGCACATCGCTTCCAGCGCTCGCTCCGCCACTCCGATACAACGCATGCAATGATGAATCCGCCCCGGCCCCAGCCTCCCCTGCGCAATTTCGAATCCGCGGCCTTCACCCAGCAGCATATTCGCCGCCGGCACGCGCACATTTTCGAAATCAATCTCAGCGTGCCCGTGCGGCGCGTGATCGTAACCAAATACTTTCAGCATGCGCACGATCTTCACGCCCTGCGCATCCAGCGGCACCACAATCATGGACTGCTGTCTGTACGTCGCGGCCGCAGGGTCGCTCTTGCCCATGAATATCGCGACTTTGCAGCGCGGATCCCCCGCTCCCGATGACCACCACTTTCGCCCATTAATAATGTACTGCTCTCCACTCCGCACGATGCTCGCCGCAATGTTGGTCGCATCCGAAGACGCCACTTCCGGCTCCGTCATCGCAAAGCACGAACGAATTTCCCCGGCCAGCAGCGGCTTCAGCCATTTTTCCTTCTGCTCCGCCGTGCCATAACGCGCCAGCACTTCCATATTCCCCGTATCCGGAGCCGAACAATTGAAAATCTCCGGCGCCATATGGCTGCGGCCCATGATTTCGCAAAGGGGCGCGTACTCCAGATTGCTCAGGCCAGCGCCGCTGGGATCATCCGGCAAAAATAAATTCCACAATCCTTCGCCGCGCGCCTTCACCTTCAGCTCTTCGACGATGCGCGTGGGCGTCCACGGCTCGCGTGCCGTTTCTTCCACGAACCGCTGCTCGTTCGGATACACGTGCGCGTCCATAAAATTCCGCAACCGCTGTCGCAGTTCCCTGGTCTTCGCGCTGGGCTCAAGGTTCATACGCCGCTGCTATTTTCCCGTGAAGACCGGTGCGCGCTTTTCCACAAAATGCGCCACACCCTCTTTGAAGTCTTCGCACCGCAAACTCGCCAGCATTTCCCGCTCGGAAATGTCGAACGCTTCGCCGAGCGTCTGGAACATCGCCTCATAGACTTGCCGCTTGATCACGCGCAACGAACGCGGGCTTACATTCGACGCCAGCTCCACCGCGTATTCCCGCACTTTCTCCTGAAACACATCCTGCGGATACACCTGATTCGCCAGGCCCATGCGAAACGCCTCGGCCCCGTCAATCAATCTCGCGGAAAACAGCAAATCCAGCGCGTTCGCGTGCCCGACAAGGCGCGGCAACATCCACGCCATTCCGTACTCGGCAATCAACCCACGTCGCGCAAACGCGGTGCTGAATCTCGCCGCATCCGAAGCGAACCGCAAATCACAATACAAAGCAATTACCAATCCCAAACCCACCGCCGGACCGTTGATCGCCGCAATCACAGGCTTGCTCAGCGCCGGGAAATACGAATACTTCTTCCGAAAATCCACACGCGCGCCGTCGACATCGCCTTCGCCGGAACCCGCGCCAGCCTGCAACGCCTGAGCCCGCTGCGCCGCATCGAGTCCCTTCGTCGCCACCGTGCTCAGCAGCGACATATCCGCGCCGGCGCAAAATCCACGGCCCGCGCCCGTCAGCACGATCACGCGAACATTCTCGTCGCGCTCCGACCCTGCCATCGCGGCGCGCACCTCTTGCTCCATCACCGCAGTCCAGGCGTTTAGTTTGTCGGGCCGATTCAGCGTAATCGTGGCCACCCGCTGGGCCACCTCGTACATCGTTTCTTGGTTTGGCATGGTGAGCCGGATTATATACAATGGCGGCCGTGTTAGTAACATTCATCTGTGTGTGACTATCTCATTCCATGCACCCTTCCACTTTCCTTACTGCAGCCAGGTCACGCACCCGGAGACTTCATGCCCTTCGTTGAAAATCAAGCCGCCAAAATCTTTTGGGATGAACAAGGTTCGGGCGAACCTCTGCTGCTCGTCATGGGCCTCAGCTATCCCTCGTATATGTGGCATCGCACGCGCCCGTTTCTCGCGCAACAATATCGCACCATCGCTTTCGATAATCGCGGCGTCGGCCAAAGCGACGCGCCCCCAGGCGTCTATTCCATCGCGCTGATGGCTTCAGATGCGGCTGCAGTTCTCGATGCCGCCGCCGTCGCGAGCGCGCACGTGTTCGGAGTCTCCATGGGCGGCATGATCGCGCAGGAATTCGCGCTGCAGTATCCGCAACGTGTGCGTTCGCTGATTTTCGGTTGCACGAATGCCGGAGGTCCCGACTCCGTGCGCGCCAAGCCCGAGGTGCTGCAACTCCTAACGCGCCAGGGCATGACGCCTGAGGAATCCAACGAAGCCATGATCCCGTTCATTTACGATGCCGCCACTCCGCGCGAGCGCATTGACGAAGACATGGCCATCCGCATGACGTGGTATCCGACTCCGCAAGGATATATGGGCCAGCTGCAAGGGATTATTCAGTGGGAAGCCTATAGCCGCATCGCGCAGATCACTGCGCCGACGCTCATCATTCACGGGGAAACCGACCAGCTCATTCCCGTAGCGAACGCTCAGCTAATCGCCGGACGCATCGCCGGGGCAAAACTCGCATTGATCCCGCGCGCCAGCCACATCTTCGAAACGGACCAACCAGGCGTAGCCCTACGCCTAATCCAGGAATTTCTAGCCACGCAACAAGAGCGAGCGCACCCCTCGCAACCCAGCGTTTGATGACGTAGATGTTCAGCCAGCGAGATTTGCCGCAGCAGGGTTTGACTTTGTAGCGGCCGCCTGCTTTTCAGGCGGGCGTAGTTGAATTTGCCTTTGAGGTTGTACTACGAAGTTGCCCTTAAATCCGAAGGGCTACAGAACTATTACAAAAACGTCAGGGCCGTTGGCCCGGCGCCTTCCCTATCGCAGCGTTCGTAATCGCCGTACAATTCGCCGTCGGCACAACGTGCGCAGCAGCCGCCGGCGACGAACAAGTCTGCGTCTTGCTCGCCGAACGAATCACCACAGCCGCCACCGTCACGGCCACCGCGGCGCCAACTCCCACCGCCGTCACCCCCGCAACTCCCAGTCCGCCAACGGCTCCGCCGGCACCTCCGCTCACGCTCGTCGTGGTGCTCATTTCCGTAACCGTCACAGGAGTCGCCGGCACCGGCGGCGTAGGAGCCGCGTTAAATTGCACGCTCGAAGATTCGCCCGCGCCTACGATCACGCACGGCCCCAGCATCCGGCCGTTCTTTTCTTTTTTCTGTTCCTCACCGCCCTGCGCGCCTTCCTGTTCTTCTTTCTTCGTCGCTTTGTACGAGCAGAAATTCACTTTCCCCTCGTAAACCACAATTCGGGTCGTGTCTCCCTGCGAATCCAGGGCGAAATCGGTTCCAACGACACCCGCAACTCCGGTCGGCGTGCGAATCTGAAAGCTGGCGTTGGGCTTTACCTGTTTCACGGCGTTCGCGCGCACGCGCCCGTAATTCAGATCGAGTTCCGTCTGCTGCGCTCCGCCATCATGTTTCGTCACGGTCAAATTCGAATCCGAACCCACGCTGAGCACCGAGCCGTCATCCAGTGCCACGCGCGCGCGCGCCAGGTGGCCGGTGTTGATCACGTCGCCCCAGTAAACCGCCTCGGAAGTGGAAGCAGGAGTCTGCTGCGGTCCGCGAATCACGTTCACCACCGGCAGGACAGCAGTGAGTTTCCCGGCATGTTGGGGCTGCGTCGCCTGTTTCGCTTGTCCCGCCACGTCAGCCGGAATCACCAGCAGCAAACAGATCAGCAGCGCGGTCAGACACGTTAGTGGATGGCGGGCGTTCATGTTTCTTATACCTCCCCGGGCAATTCTCGGGTCCCGAGTTTCAGGCCCGAGCTTCCCGGTGCATGGAAATCCTTAAGGAAAATACCAATCGCGGGGGTCGGGCAGAAAATTACCATAACTCGCCCACGCCTCATAGCAATATTCTGCGCGCCGGCCAGGGCGTCACGCACACGCCGTGGCCGGCGCAGCCATGACGCCCCACAACAACAAGAACTACGCTTTTATTAGGGTTTCCGCTCGCGCGCCGCAATCGACGCCATCATCGCGCGCATGGCTTCCGTGCTGCCCGGCGCGTTCCGTTCGCGCCACGCCTCCATGCGTTTTACGTGTTCTTCGAGCCGTGCAAACGCGTGCGGGTTCTTGAACATCTCGCGCCATCCCCCCACAATCGGCCTCACGCGCTCCCAAACCATCCATTGCTCGCCCGTGCTTTCGAAGAAAAACTCCTCGTCAATCAGCCCGCGATTCACGATATTCGCCGCCATATCCCAGTAGCTCAACACCATGCGCATGTAGGCGTTTTCCTGCGAATTCGGCGCCGCCACGTTCATCACGTCTTCCAGCGATGTCGGCTTGAAGTTCCGGACGTACCAATCCCGCGCCTCACGCAAACGCGGCTCGCGCCGGATGTCGTAGAGCCTCAACATCAGATTTACCTGCTCGTGCGTCACTTGTCCCATCGAACTCTCCTCCGTTGTCGGTTGAAGTTGTTGAATCGAAGCTACTCAATCAGAGTTACTCGGTTGAAGTCATTCGCTGAGGTAATTCGCCTGGAATTACTCGCCCGGCTGCGCCACGTCGCCTTGCACCACGATTTGATGCGTGTGGCTCAGTGGAATCTTCGCTTGCTCGAACCCCAGCTTGATTCGGCGGCGCAGTTCGCGCGCGACATCGTCCTTGCGGTTCAGGATCGTGCGCGCCTGCAATCGGATCACCGTGCCGTCCAAGGACAGTGCTTCGACCCCCAGCACGCGCGGCCCATCAATCAACGCCGCGGACCAATCCGCATCATTCCGAAAATCTCCTGCGATTTTCTCCAGCGTCGCCAGCGCCCGCCCCACCATCTCCGCCGCCGGAACCGTCACATCCACAAACGCCTGCGACCAATCGCGGCTCAGGTTCGCCACCTGCCCCACCAAACTGTTTGGCATCGTCACCATCGCGCCCGCCGGATTGCGTATCACCGTACGCCGCAATGTGAGGTGCTCCACGCGCCCGGTCTCGCCATTCACCTGAATCAGGTCGCCCACCACGTATTGATCCTCAAACACAATAAAAAAACCATTGATGAAATCTTTCAGCAGGCTCTGCGCACCGAACGCAATCGCAATGCTGGCCACGCCCGCCGTCGCCATCGCCGGGGCGATGTCGAAGCCCAATACTTCGAACGCCATCAGCACCGCAATCAGCCCGATAATCGCGGCGCCAATGCTGTAAAGCAAGCCCGCCATCGTGCGCGTCTGCTGTTCGCGCATCTGGCCGGCGCGCGACTGCGCCTTGGCCAACTGCACCAGCCGCGACGTCACGGCCTTCAAAGCGCGGGTCAGCAGGACCGCAAATAGCAGAATGACCAGCAGGCGCAAGCCGGTCTTTCCTGCAATTTCCATCCACCGTGAGAACGAATCAGTCATAAGATAGGAGGAGCGGAATTATACCACCCGGCAAGGTGCCCCAGCGCCGCGGCCGGCCGAAAACCCGAAACACATTCCGCGAACGGGAGCACGCATTATGGACCCGAAAAAGCGTAATTTCATCACCCAACTAATTTCCTGGACGCTCGCTGCGCCGCTCGCGCTGCTGGCCGTCCGCGCCTTCGCGCAAAATCCCAGTCCCAAGCTGCCCCAAGGTAATACCCCGGTGTACGACGGCCGCAACGATCCGTTCGGCGCCGCCGCCGCCAAACCAGACCCCAAACAAATCCTGAAACAAAATAAAGACCAGATCCACGATGACATCGAGAAGCTCTACGTCCTCGCCAGCGAGCTAAAAGACGAAGTCGAAAAAACCGATTCTGTCAACGTGCTCTCTCTGGCCATGGTGGGAAAAGCCGAACAAGTCGAAAAGCTCGCCAAGCAGATCAAGAACTTGGCCCGCGGCTAGCTCTGCCTTTGTAGCGGCGCACTTTGCAAAACGTCCCTGGCGCTCCGCGACGAACCCATCCCAACACGCCCCTAGCTAGTGTATGATTTCCAGTTTCAGGATGGCGCGCCGCGACGCGTGCAGTCTCGGGAATTTCTCTCGCCCCCCTCACCGCGGCCCTTTTCCTGCGACGGCAACAGCAATTCAAGCATCCCAACATGGAGGAAGTTTCATGATCGTGGGCGTTCCGCGAGAAAGCTATCCCGGTGAACGGCGCGTCGCCCTCGTGCCCTCCGTCGTGCCCACCTTGGCGAAAGGCGGCCTCGAAGTCATCGTCGAAGCCGGCGCCGGAACGGAAGCCGGATTTCCCGACGCCAGCTACACCGCCAAAGGCGCAAAAATCGTCGCTGATCGCGCCGAAGTATTTCGCACAGCCGATATCGTCGCGCAGGTGCTCTGCTACGGCTCGAACGACAAGACCGGCGAAGCCGACCTGCCGCTGCTCCGCAAGGATCAAGTGCTAGTAGGATTTCTTCGCCCGCTCGGCGGCCTATCCACCATTCAGCAAATCGCCCAGCGCGGCGTCACCGCGCTTTCCGTCGAACTAATGCCGCGCACCACACGCGCGCAAAGCATGGACGTGCTTTCCTCGATGGCCACGATCTGCGGATACAAAGCGCTGGTGATCGCCGCCGACACCCTGCCAAGAATTTTCCCCATGCTCACCACAGCCGCGGGAACGATCACGCCAGCCCGCGTTTTCGTAATCGGCGCAGGCGTGGCCGGACTGCAAGCCGTCGCGACCGCGCGGCGTCTCGGCGCGGTCGCCTCCGCCTACGACATGCGTCCCGCCGCGAAAGAACAAGTCCATAGCCTCGGTGGCCGCTTCGTCGAATTACCGATCGAAGCCAAGGATGCGGAAGACGCCCGCGGCTACGCGCGTGCCCAAGATGAAGACTTCTATCGCCGCCAACGCGAGCTGCTCGGCAAAGTCGTCGCCGAAAGCGACGTGGTTATCGCCGCCGCCGTAGTCCCCGGAAAAAAATCGCCGCTGCTCGTCACCGCGGACATGGTCAAGAGCATGGCGCCCGGCTCGGTGATCGTGGACCTGGCCTCGGAACGCGGGGGAAATTGCGAGCTCACTCAACCCGGCGAAAAAATCACCGCGCACGGCGTCGCCATCATCGGCTGGTACAATCTCGCCAGCACAGTCCCCCATCACGCCAGTCAGATGTACGCCCGCAACGTCTCCGCGTTTCTGCTGCATATGGTGAAAGAAGGCAAGCTGCGGCTCGATCTAGGCGATGAGATCATCCGCGACACCTTGTTGACCACGGGCGGTGAAATCGTCAATCCACGCCTGCGTGAATTTTATGCGCGGCCGCCCTTGGTCCCGGCGTCTCAGGAGAAAAAATAATCATGAAGATGGACCTGCTCACCAGCCTCTACGTTTTCATGCTCGCCGCTTTCATAGGCTTTGAAGTCATTCGCCAAATTTCGCCACTCTTGCACACTCCGCTGATGTCCCTCACCAACGCCCTCGACGCCATTGCCGTCGTCGGCGCCATCCTCCTCACCGGCGAACATCGCAGCACGCTCTCCACGATCCTCGGCGCGCTCGCCATCGTCGCCGCCACCAGCAATGTAGTCGGCGGCTTTCTCATCACCGATCGCATGCTCAAAATGTTCAAATCCAGCAGCCCGAAAAAATAATGACCGCCTGGCTCGGAACCGACACCTTCATCGAAATCATCTACCTGATCGCCACGGCGCTCTTCATCTTCGCTCTGGTGTGGATGCGCACGCCCGCCACTGCCCGCCGCGGCGTCCGCGCCGGCGAAATCGGCATGTTGCTAGCGATCGGCGGCACGCTGCTCAATCACAACATCATTGAATACAAATGGATCGCCATCGCCCTGGTGCTCGGCTCGATCATCGGCGTCCCGCTCGGCATGGTCCACATGACCGCCGTGCCCCAACGAACCGCGCTCAGCCACGCCTTCGGCGCATTCTGCGTAACGCTCGTCGGAACCGCCGAATTCTACCTGCGCGCCCCGGCCGTACCGCCCTTCATGATGTCCGTCCTCTCGATGGAAGTGATTCTCGGCGCTCTCACGTTCACTGGCAGCCTGATGGCCGCCGGAAAACTCCAGGAAATCCTCCCGCAGCGCCCCATCACATATAAGGGTCAGAACCTCGTCAACCTTTTGCTGCTAGCAGTCGCGATCGGCATCGCCGCATATCTCGTGCACGATCCCAGCCGCGTTCACCTGTTTCCGCTGATGCTCATAATTCCTCTCATCTTCGGGGTGCTGATGATCATCCCCATCGGCGGCGCCGATATGCCCACGGTGATTTCGCTGCTGAATTCCTACGCTGGACTTTCCGCCGCGGCTATGGGCTTCGTACTCGATAGCAAGCTGCTCATCATCGCCGGCGCGCTCGACGGCGCCTCCGGCCTCATCCTCTCCGTGAACATGTCTAGAGCCATGAATCGCTCGTTCAGCAATGTTCTGTTCGGCGCGTTCGGACAAGAAGCAATCGCCGGTGCCACCGCGCAACAAGCCCGCCCCGTGCGCAGCGCCACCGCCGAAGAAGCCGCAGCGATCCTCGGCGCCGCCAGCAAGGTGATCATCGTCCCCGGGTACGGCATGGCCGTCGCACAAGCGCAGCACAAAGTCCGCGAGCTGTACGACGCGCTCAGCAAGCGCGGCGTGGACGTGAAATTCGCCATCCATCCCGTCGCCGGCCGCATGCCCGGACACATGAACGTGCTCCTAGCCGAGGCGGACATTCCCTACGACAAACTTCTAGACATGGAAGAAGTGAACGACGAGTTTCCGCAAGCCGACGTAGCCCTGGTGATCGGCGCAAACGACGTAACCAATCCTGCCGCCCGCAACGAGACCTCCAGCCCAATCTACGGCATGCCTATTCTCGACGTGGACAAAGCCCGCACAGTAATGGTCATCAAACGCAGCATGAGCCCAGGCTTCGCCGGAATTGATAATCCTCTGTATTACCTAGACAAAACCCTGATGCTCTTCGGCGACGCCAAATCCTTCGTAAACTCTATCGTCCACGAACTGGCCGGCGGCCACAACTAGCTCCGCCGGCGTCTCGCCACGTGCAAGCGGTTCTTGATCGTAATTACGGTGGAAGCTATTCTTTGTGGCATTGTGACCGTTCGCCGGAAAAGACGGGTAACGAAGCCGAAGCCAGGCGACAACGTAGTGCTGAAGGCGTTGCCGCCTGGATTCATCGACGATCTTCCGAAAGAAGAGCAACGCGCGATATTAGCGCGGATAGGCAGACCCAGAACGCTCACGGGATACGACCGGGACGGAACGGCGGAATTGGAGTTTATGACGCAGGATGACTCAATTCACACGCTCTACGTTGATCTGAAGTTCGTAAGACCGTAGTGAAGCGGGATCCTCGTTGCCGAACCAGCTTCCATTCGCCGCCAATTCCCGGCTCCAATCCATTGCGACCCCACGACAGAACGTAATACAATCATTGGACCGAATTGATATTCCGATTGCGCCCGTAGCTCAGATGGATAGAGCGTGTGCCTCCGAAGCACAAGGTCGACGGTTCGAATCCGCCCGGGCGCGCCATATCTTCACATCCGTTCCCTGCTGGAACTTTGCTCTGCTTGGGTGTAAATTCCTCTTGCGAAGGAAGCCCGACGAAGCCCGTTAACTGGTATAACGACGAATATGCACCTGGCAGGCAAATTAGCCGAAGCGGACCTGGACGACGCACCGAAAGACGTTCGCTTCAATACGCATGACGCTGCAAAGAGCCGGCGAATTCAATGCAGCATCGCGTTTCGCTTGTTCTCAGTCCCCGTGGCTCTGGCCAGCGTGGCCGCCATAACGCTCGTAGCCGCACCATCCCTTGGCCTTTACGCCGCCGCCACGCTCCTCGGCAAGATTCGTCCCCTCCGCGAGGCCTATCAATTTCTTTCGCGCACGTATGACCGGCTCATCGATCGCGTGGGCGAAAAAGTTCTGCGCGACTCGCGGGACACTCCTGCGTTGCGCCTCATGGTCTCTCTCACCCTCACCACCGTGCCAATTTTCGTGGCGCAACTTGTTTTAGTACGACCACGCCTTTGGCTCGCGCTCGCGTTCTATCTTTCCCTCTACGGTCCCAAGTTTCAGCGTTTCGTCAGGATGTTCAGCGCCAAACATCTGGAAGCGCACCGGCGCCAAGGCTACTTCTCGGACAAATACGATAAAGTTTTCGGCCGCTACGTCGAATTCTTCCTTGGATTCTTCTACGGCAACGTGCCGGAACTCGATCGCACGGTTCATGTCCGCCTGCACCACAAAGAAAATAGCGGACCGGACGACACCACCTCCACCATTTGCTACGATCGCACCAGCAAGCTCGATTTCCTCCTGTATCTTTCGGACAACATTTGGACGGTCGTGGGCCTCACGCCCTACCTCTACTTTAAAGCCAGAGGCGAAGACGAGAACCGCCGCCGTATGCTATGGGGGATCACTCTCTACGCAGTTTTCTTCGCAGCGATCTTCCTTTACAGCTGGAGAATCGGCCTAGCCTACGTGCTCGTTCCCCTTCTCGTAATGAACTTCATCATGGCCATGACCGCCTGGGTCCAACACGCTTTCTACGACGAGGAACGCCCCGAGGATTATTTCGCGAACACCGTCACCGTCTACGATGAAGTGAACTTCATGAACGAGGGCTACCACCTCTGTCATCATCACCGCAGCGGGCTGCACTGGACCGAGATGCCCTCCCATCTGGAGCGCATCAGCGGCAAGATGAGAGAGTCCGGCTCCCTGGTCTTCCGCGACTTGGATTTTATGAAACTGTTCCTCGAGTTGACTCTCCTGCGCAGAATGGACGTCCTCGCCGAAAAGCTCGTCCCTTGGGAGCCCATGGATCACGCGCAAAGGCTGGCGCTGCTGCAAAAGAGAACCAAGCCCGTGCGAAGCGCGGCCTCGGCCTGAAAACTCACGGTTTGAAACCTGCAACGGCTTCTTGCCCACCCCGCAAATCCAACCTTTCGCTCGATATTCAGTTCTTACAATCCGAATTGCAGCTAAAATACCAGCGCGAGCCGTGGCGGCATCCGCAATCCTTTACATCGTGTAACCGCGCAGGCGCCGCAGCCGTCCGTTGACTGGATTTCCGGGAGCCTTCGAAATGAAGAAATCGCTTTTGCTCGCGCTGGCCATATTTTTCGCCACTGCAGCCTTCGCACAGGACGCACCGAAAGTAGAAGTCGCCGCGGATTATTCCTACTTTCGCGAACCGCAAGGCGGCTTCCTGCCGAGCTCCTCGTTGAACGGCGGTGGCGTGTCCGCTGCTTATTACTTCTTCAAACACGTCGGCCTCAAAGCCGAGTTTCAAGATTACGGTACCTACGGACAAAGCATTACCGTTCCCGCCAGCACCCAAGGCTGCAACAGCCTCTCCGATTGCCAGCTATCAGTTAGCGGCAGCGTCTTCACCTACACGGTTGGCCCGGTTCTGCGCTTTCACGTGAAGCGTTTCGAACCCTTTGCGGAAGTTATGGTCGGAGGAGCTCACAACAATATTTATCGCAACATCTACAACGCCTGCACCGCACAAGGAGAATGCATCAATCTCAGCAAGCTGCCGAACAACACCGCCCTTGATTTCGTCATCGGCGGCGGACTCGACCTGCCCTTCCGCGAGCATATTTCTTTCCGCCTCGTGCAGATTGATTATGTTCGCACCGGCTTCGGCAATAGCCTCGTCATCGGCAACAGCACCCAGGACAATCTCCGCGCTCAGGCTGGAATCGTCGTCAGGTTTTAGCTGCACCACGCGTCCCTTGACAATCGCTAAAAGTCGCGGCGCAAGGGTTTGACCTTGTAGCGGCCACCTTTAGTGGGCGCCTTGGACGTCGCCTTTGAACTTGTAGCGGCCGGTTCAGCTTCATCGAACCGGGCAGCCGTCGCTTTTGCTGTGGCATTGTTTTTGTATCGGCGTACACGCGCTTCAGGCGATTTTCGCCCGTTGTCGCGCCTGCAGAATCAAATCAGCCATCACATCGCGATAACGATCGAACGTATCGTCCACAACGGTAATCGTCGGCACGATCAAAGTCTCCGCCGGCACAATCTTCGGGTCGAATCGCGCAAATCCCGATTCATGCAGGCCGCTGCTGCCCCGCCCCGGCGCCGGATGGCTCAGGTGCTGAAACGCCCGCGCATACTTGGTGTACGCCGGCCGGTAAGCGGATTCGCTCTGCACGTGAAAAACAGGAATGAACGAAAGCAGCGCGTCGTAATGCATTTCACCGAACGCCATCACCTTGGGATATTTCGCGCGTAAATCCGCCACCAGCCGCCGCGTACCCCCGTGCGAATCCGCCTTGGTGTTGTTTTCCCAACCGCCCACAATGTCCAGAAAATAAGCATCTAGCCCAAACCGGTCAATCACCTCGGAAATCCGCGCGAATAACCAGTTCCGCCAGGAGTCCACGCCCACATTCATATAAGGGCTCCACCCTTCCATGTGCCGATCGTTGTCCCAATCCACCCAGTTCAAATCGAAGTGATCTCCATCAATCTGCGACATGCTGGCATCCGCAAACTGCGCAAACTCTGGATGACGATTGTTCGCGCAATTCGTCCCAAACATCGGCATGAAGTGGAATCCCAGCTTCTGCCCTTCCTGAATCAGCCGCAAGAATCCTGTGTCGCCGCCCATCCGAGGATCGGTCTTGTACAAAGGATAATTCCAATAGAAGCGCCCATCCCAAGCTGGCAACAAGACGAATACATTGCCCGCCGGAATCTGCGTCGCAATCCATTGCAAAATCGTCAGCATTTTCGCGTAGTCGTTGAAGATGTATCCCGTC
Source organism: Acidobacteriota bacterium (assembly GCA_013289715.1). Lineage (GTDB taxonomy): Bacteria > Acidobacteriota > Terriglobia > Acidiferrales > UBA7541 > Palsa-295. The sequence continues at coordinate 163,175 of JABCZJ010000001.1, forward strand.
CAATGCATTCCGTGCAGATTAATCGCCAGCGCCGCGTCGCGATACCACGGCGCCACGTCCGTGCGGGTCTCCCAGTTCGGCACTTGAAACGCTTTCTCCACATGCGAAAAATGCGGCGCGCACGCTACTTCCATGCTGCTCGCGCGTCCGGCACACCACAACGGACTTTCCAGTTTCCCGCTCTTCACCCAGCCCGCCTGCTCGTACACCATCTCCACCCGATAACCGCTCTCTCCCGGCTGAAAATAAAACCGATTGGCCCGCACGCTATCGCACCGCGCCGAAAGATAAAAGTATTCGTTGTCGTCGCTCTGAATCACCGCCAGCGGCGTATTCAACATCCGCGCCATGCCGCGCTCCAGAAAAAGCGAGCCGCCCCCAAACGGATATCCCAGCAAAACTTCATCATCGTGCGGCTCAAAAAATCCAATCCCACCCGCCGATATCTTTCCGCGCGGCACGCCTCGCACAATCGTCACCAGCGACTTGATCGGCTGCTCCATCTCAGCCATCGCATTCCATTCCACGTGATCGCCATTTTTTCGAATCCGCGCGCGTACCCTCCCCGGCGCCTTCACTTGCCCACCGGCGCACACAAGTTGTGAGCAAGTGACCTCAATGCCGTCAGCGGTCGCCACTACCTTCATCGACTCGCGGTCTAGTCCATAAGTATTTTCAAAAGTGTGCAGCCGGAACGAAATCCGCAATCCCCCGAATTCCACCGAAGGCTCGGGAAAGTCGTAGCTGAACTTCATGAAACTCCGGCCCAGCGGAGGAATAATCACTTCGCTGGTACACGTCAAAGGAAGAAGCCCACCGGAATCTGCGGCGGCCGCTGCATTCGCCCGAGCTCCGGTATCCGCTCGAGCCACTGTCTGCGCCGGCACTCCCGTCAGCGGAACGCACGAAGCACCTGCCGCGCCCACCAACAATTCCCGCCGCGAAATCTTGGATCCCATGATCGGCTTCACTCCTCCGGTCCGAAGCGCTCGATGTCGCCCTCCAGAACGCCGCGCATTGTACACCGGAAGCTCCCGCATAAATCAGAACGCGCGCGCGCGTCCGCTGTTCGCCGGCCCAGCCTGAAATTTCGGCCAAGCGCTGTTCATCAATCCGCCGTGCGTTCCGGAAAACGCCACGATTTTCCCCGCTCGCAAGGCAACATAAACAGTCCCATCAGCTGCGATCGTCGGCGACGACTCCACGCTTCCGCCGACCTCAGCGTGCGCCAGCAATTTGCCTGCGGCAGATACGGCGAAGAGCCCGCTGCCGCTCACCACGTAGATCGTTCCGTCTTGCGCCAGCACCGGCGTCGCCGAAATGGGCCCGCCGCCAGCAGCAAACGCCCATTGCAACCTGCCGTTGGGAAACACCGCGTAGATACTGCCGTCACCGCTCGCAAAATAAATCGTTCCGTCCGCGGCAATTACCGGCGCGGCGTGGTTTACCGAATGCGTCTTCGTTTTGAATTCCCAGGTGAAATGCCCATCCGACGTGAGCACAATCAAGCGCGAATCCGCAGCGCAAAAATAAAGTGTGCCGTCGTCTCCCGCCGCCATCGGCGAATCCAGCAAGAAATTCCCGATGGGAATGTGTCCGCCGTTTTTCGTGAGCATGTCCACGGACAACGGAGGATTCATCACCGGATATTGCCACTGGATTTTTCCCGTCGCATCCACCGCATCCAGTCTTCCAGCGCCGGTATAAACAATCAGCCCGTTCGCAAGCTTGATCGCCGAGCCCCCGTTCTGATATCCGTAGCCTGCAGGCCAGGCGAAAGTTCCGTACGTCAATCGTACCGCGCGCAACAGCCCGCGCCATGGCGCGTACAAATAAGCCTGGTCAATGGTCGCGGTGAACGAGCCCATCCGTTTATCCACGTCGGGCCCGCCTCCCGCCACCCATTGCTGCGTGCCGTTGTGATTGACGGCGAAAATGGATTGCTCTTCGTTTGTCACGTAGATCGTGTCGTCGGCGCCCAGCACTGGCGCCACCTGCATCGGCCCCGCGTTGAATTTCCATCGCAAGTTCCCCGACGCATCCACGGCGTAAAGGAACCCATCTTCGCTCGCAGCGTATACCGTCCCATCATCGCCCAGCGCCAAAGCCGCGCTCACCGGTCCCACTTGCGCGAAATGCCACTTTTCTGCGATCGTCGCGGACTTGTCGCCAGAGGCTCGCTCGGTCGAAAACAAATGCCCCCGCAAGTTGTACAAGTTCACGCCGACAATAACGATTGCCGCGCCGACAACCAGCACCCAAAGAATCACCCGTCTGTTAATTTGATCCTGCTCTTGGCTCATCGGACCATCCGCAATTTCGCGTGTGGCTTCGCGGCGAGGGTCAGCATTCAATTCCCTCCTCGAATGCCCTTCAATTCTCTGAAACTAAAATTCCACGCTCGGCCCGGATGCTATCAACCTCCCTCTCATTTGTCCGAATAATTACGTTCATCATGCCGAAGCGCAAACTAGGAACCCGCTTCCTCCGCCCTGCTGGCGCGCTGTCCTCTGAACGAAGGCGTCTTCCGTTCCGCTACGCACACCACTCGCCTATCGCTTCCGCGCCATCCCTTCCCTTTCCCCATTCAACTTTTTACGATTTTGGTGTACTAGTAGAATTGCACACATAATCTAAATCGTAGGCGTGACGCTACGACATCTTCCGGCGCCCGGTCCCTGCATCCGCGCTAGTGCAGATCAATCAAACGGACTCAGGCCCAGCGGCCGCGTCGGCATCCCAAGGAGCAATAATTCAATGGCGAAAGGCGATAACATCGGCATCCTCACAGGCGGAGGCGACGTCCCCGGCCTGAACTCCGTAATAAAGTCCGTGGTGTATCGCGCCACCGAAATGGGCCGCACCGTCATCGGCATTCGCAAAGGCTGGAAAGGCCTCACCGACATGAATCACGCCGATACAGGCGAAGCCCGGCTCGATCGTCAACTCACCCGCGAAAATACGCGCACCATCGACCGCAGCGGCGGCACCGCGCTGCACACGTCCCGCACCAATCCGCGAAAAGTCGCGGCCGCGAAAGTCCCCCCGCACATCTCCCCCCACCAACTGCAGCAGCTTACCTTCGACGGAAAATTCTACGACTTCACTCCCATCGTCATCGAAAATCTCGAGCGCCTCGGCATTGGCTGTCTCGTCGCCATCGGCGGCGACGATACGCTCAGCTTCGCCTCGGTCCTCTCCAGCCACGGCTTTCCGGTAATTGGCATTCCCAAAACGATGGACAACGACGTCCACGGCACCGAATACTGCATCGGATTTTCCACGGCCATCACGCGCGCAAAAGATGCCATCAACCGCCAACGCACGACGCTCGGCTCTCACGAACGCATCGGAGTCTTCCGCATTTTCGGCCGCGATGCCGGTTTCACCGCGCTCTACACTGCTTACATCACTTCCGCGCGCTGCCTCATTCCCGAAGTTCCCTTCGATCTGGACCGCGTCTCGACGCTCCTGATGGAAGACAAGCACAATAATTCCAGCAATTATTCCCTGGTGATCGTTTCCGAAGGCGCCACCTGGACCAACCGCGCCATGGATGAATACGGCGAAGCCGACGCCTACGGCCATCGCAAGAAAGTGGACATCGGCCATGCTCTCGCCGACGAGCTGCATCGCCGCACCGGCGAAGAAACCATCGAGAGCGACCTCACCTACGACCTGCGCAGCGGCGAGCCCGATGCCATCGACCAAATCGTCGCCATCACCTACGCAAATATCGCGCTGGATTTAATCCGCGGTGGAGTCACCGGCCGCATGGTCGGCGTGCAAAACGGCTGCTACGCCTCCGCGCCTCTGCCCGCATCCTCTGCCGGCGCGCGCAGAGTGGACGTAGCCGCCCTCTACAGCACCGAGCGCTATCGCCCCAACTACACCGCCAAACTGGGCGCGCCGCTACTCTTCGGCCACACCTGAAATGTGATGTTGAAACAGTGACTGCGAGGTTTAAGGTTTGCGGCTGGCGCTGCGTTCCAATTTCCGTGTCGCGTGCGATCGGAACGTATCTAGTCCGTGATCCGGAAAAAAGTCCGCCACACCGGACTGCCGTTGATCGCGATGTCGAGCCGATAGACTCCCGATTGAAGGCTGCCGATGTTCAGCGTCTTACTCAGGAACAGAAGTCTTCCACCGGGCGCTTCGGAGCTGTCCGCAGGAGTCTCGCTAACGGCCTTGTTGTCCAGATCATAGATCGAAATGACGGTCGTTCCTTTTTGCTTCCGCGCTCGCTCCAGACTGAGCATCACAGCCGCATGCCCGTCGCTGCGGGAAAATTCATACTTTTGCTGAATGGCGTCCACGAGTCCGTCGTTCCCGCGACGCACTTCCCGCGCCATTGTGCCGTACAAAATGTCCTCGCGTTCAACGACCGGGGGCACGAATTGCCCGGTTTGCATCAACTCCGCGAGCGTCGACGCCTTCGCGTCAGATGCCGGCACGGAAATCTGGCCCATCGGCGTGGCCATCGCCGGCACCGCCAGTCCTCCGGCCAGCAGAAGATTCGCCGGCACGCCGGAGCGCACCCCTTGCAAAGTCGAAACTCCCGGCACTAAGCTGCCTCCCGTTACTCCAATGACGTCTCCATATTCATCCAGTAACGCCGTCCCTATTCCCGTGTTCGCAGGTGAAGTCCCCAGGCTGATTCTGTCTCCGGAACGCGGAAAGGTATTTTTGCCTACGATGCTCGTGGTCACAATAATCCGGTTGCCTGGCCCAGCCGCGTCCAAATAAAAGCAGCGATCTCCTATGCTCCAGGAATCAGCTTTCGCAACCGCGAATGCCGATTCCTCGATTCCGGCAACCTGTAGAATTGCCCAGTCCTGACGCCGGCTCCACGCTGCCACGGTCTTCGTATCAATGGACCTCCCGCCAGCGCCGACGACTCGCAGCGACGACGCGCCGTCAATGACCTGAAAAGCGGTCAGAACCAGCCCAGGCCCAATAACGAACCCCTCTCCCACATTCAGCATCTGGCCCTGATCGCTCCGGTTTTCAATCGAAACCGTGCTGGCATTTGCCTTGCGGTACAACGACGCAGGTGTCAGCGGACTGCGGAGTGGCTCCGTCACCGCCGGGTCCGCGCCAGCAGCGGTCGCGCCCTTCACAACTTGAAACGTGTGCGTCCCAGTCAGCTCACCATCCACCAGGGCTTGCAGCGTCCACACTCCCGTTGGAGTATTCTCCGCGACTAACATGTCCCAGTAACCGCCAAAGCGCGGCTGCTTTGCTTCATAATCAAAATCGGAAACGGACGTTATTTTTCCGTCCGGGCTTTTCCACACAGCTTCGAAGTGGTGCGGGCCCAGCGGCCCCTCCCACTCGAAATAAACGATTACGCGATGATCTTGCGGTATATGAAAAATGGTTCGCGGATCGCGGATTATGTAACTGCCGTTTTCCTGCGCTCCGGCAGATCCAGAGATCGAGCGGACGACACGATATTTCGATTTCCCGACGGGCACGCCGCCGCCCGACGACACCGGCGAGGTCTGGGCGGGAACTACGGCCTTGTCATCCAGCCGGGACTGCGGCTGATTTTGGGCGAGTGCTGCGGGCGCAAGCCCTGCCAGAATTGCAAGCTGCAGTATGAATTTCATCGATTCCCCGCTCGTTGGGTTCAGAGCGCGGGCAGCTTACTAAAATATAACTCATCCGGCAATATAGAATTGGAATAGAAATTTCCCGGCTCTCTGCCCCGGTCCGCAAAAACGCGGCAGTCTCCGGGCAACATACGTCATTCCGGCTTGCTTGCATCGCGAAAAACTTTTGCCCTCGACTTCGGGCTTTGGACCGAGCTGCGTGATTCCAGATCGCCTTCCGGTTGCGCTGCCAACCGTCTTCACAACGCGCTGACGGTCCGGGAGCTGGGCGACAAAATGGCTGATTGCCGGAGCGGAAACTCCCACGCGACTTGCGCGGCGCCGCTGTGTTATTAACGTTCGAGAGGTGATTCCATGTCGCGAAAGCTCCAGGTCGCTTTCCCGCTTTTCATTTTGAGCGGCGCTCTATCCTTCTGTCCCCTGCGCGCTGTCGCGCAATCCACCGAGCCCGCCATCACTCGGCTCTGCACGCCCAAAATCACCGCAGATATAGTTGTCGCATCGCCGCAGCAACGCTACGACGCTGGTCAGCGTTCCCAGCCTCCGATCACCGACACTTATAGCGGTTTCGCCTGGCCCGACACACCGATGGGCGTGCTCAAAACGGACAATGGCTACGAGTTTTTCGCAAGCGATGGCGGCTCGCACACGCGGCAGATGTGGCGGGGTGAGTGGGTCGGCAACAACAAGTCCGGTTCCGTCGTCACCACGTTCGGCACGCTCGCGAACCCGCTCGGCACGGGCGATCCGCAAAACGTGAGCATCTCGCAAAATCCCGATCCCGCCGTTAATCCTGATTACCCCAGCTATGGCTACATGGGCGGCGGGCCGGTGTTTCGCGTTCCGGCAGACATGCCCGGCGCGGGTAATCTGCTAGTCGTCTATCACGCCGAACTTCCCAATGACGCGCTTTACGCAGCTCTCGGCCTGGCCGAGTCCACCGACCACGGTCTGCACTGGACGGACCTGGGCGAGATCATTCGCCTTAATCAGGCCTACGCGGTCGGTCTCGACGGCTTCGAAATCGGTGATGGCCCGCTCGTGCTCTCGCCCGATCGCAAGTATTTCTATTTGTATTTTCCAGATTGGCTTGCCAACGGTACGCTGCACACCACCACGCCTGCTGGTGCCTCCACAACGACCAATGTCTCGGTTGCGCGCGCGCTGGTTTCTTCCGTTCTCGACGCTGCCTTCGCCTCACCCCACCCCCACGCCGTCCCATTCCAGAAGTTCTATCAGGGCGATTGGCGTCTGCAACCCGCAATCGGCGGTGCGTCCACCGACCTCAACCCAAAATCCGCCTACCAGGGATATCTCGATATCCATTACAGCGACGCAATCCAGCGCTACATAATGATCATTTCGAACGACACCACGTTCGCGTACTCCGAATCCGTGAATGGTCTCAGTTGGACTTTCCCTGTAGCGCTCGGAGTGTTTGGACCCATCGCAGCTTATCCCACAGCAGTGGGACTTGGCGAAAATCCTCACGTGCTCGGCAGCACGTTCTACGTGTACTTCACTCATCTGCCCAGCGAGGGTTGGCCAGGGGGCGCGCTGCGGCGGCTCACGCTTAGTTGCCAAGTCCCTTAGCAAACGCGTTCCGAATGATCCGCAAACAAGTCGCAGCACCGTTTCCAAATCGCCAGCGCCATGAAGCCCACTCCCATCAGCAGGAGTGTCGCAGGTTCGGGAACCTCGTCCACCGCAAAGGCGCGGCGGAACGGGTCTGAATGCACGATCCCTAAGTGTTCTCCACGCCCGTCCTCTTGCGTGACGGGGAAGCCGTTCAAGCGGCGTCGGACGGAATCAAATTCAACTGAGTTTCCGGCAGTCTTCGTCCGATCAGCAAAGTCGGGGTAAAAAACGCCGTCGGTCAATCGTTCGGGATCGTCAGGCGTACGGAAGCTACCGCCCGCGATAAGCGCAATCTTGCCGCGTTCATCCAGCAAATTCGAACCTTGCGACGTCGCCGTGGACGGCGCTAGAGACCAGAAATCCTCGCCCGTGCGCCCCGCGTATTCTGCGCTGCCGTAAGCGATTCTGTCAGCATGAGCGACCGCCGCAAACGCCAAAACCGCCAAAACCAGACCCATGGCCCGCTTCATTTTTCTCTCCCGTGACGGACACTCAGTGAAAGCTTCCGCATCCTGTTCACGATGAAAGTTAATGTAGTCGAGCGGAACGAGCTATCAGCGAAATGCTGTAGTCACCCAAACAATTTTACGGTATCTCAATGCGCAAGGTTCTGTCCCGGGCAATCGACCAGTACTGCTGGCCCGCTTACGGTTGCATCGACAAACCAAGTTGGTTGCCAAACGAGTCGACCAACACGTCGTGCGCCAGGATTCAAGGCATTCAAGCGTCAGCGATCGAACCGATATTCCCGCTTCACATATACCTTGTAATAGAACGAACGATCGTGCTATTATCCAGCTCATCGCCATGAAGAACGGCTCGCCACAATCCGCGGCTACCCGCCATTCCCACCGGCCCGCCTCGCCTGCAGCACAGCAACCGTCACGTCGCCCGCGCGGCCTGAAAACGCGCCGCACCATCCTGCGCAAGGCCGTCAACATCGCTTCCCTGGAAGGACTCGAAGGCCTCACCATCGGCAGGCTCGCCACGACCCTGCGCATCAGCAAGAGCGGCCTCTTCGCTCACTTCGGCTCCAAGGAAGATTTGCAATGCGCCGTGGTAGATGAAGCGCGCGACATCTTTGTCGAAAAAGTGATTCGGCCCGCGTGGCACTTCAAGGGACTCCGCCTCCTGCGCGCGCTCTGCGAGAACTGGCTCTCCTATGGCGAACAGAAAGTCTTCCCAGGCGGCTGCTTCTTCTCCGCCGCATCGTTGGAATTCGACGATCGCCCCGGCCCGGTTCGCGATCGCATCGTCGGCCTTATGAAAAAGTGGCTGGGAAATCTGGAACACGCCGCGCGCGACGCGCAAGCCGCCGGCGAAATTCGCGAGGATGTGGACGTACACCAGTTGGCGTTCGAAATTCAGGCGCTCGCGATGGGCGGCAATTGGAGCTCACGCCTGTTCCGCGATCCGGCCGCTTTCCGTTCGGCCCAAGCCGCGATTCTGCGGCGTATCGATCAGGTCACCACCACTGAGCAATCGAGGAAGTGATGCGAATCGATTCCGATCTGCTTCTCAGCGTCATCGCGAGCGTGCTGCTCTGGTTCGCGTCGCAGCCGCAACGCGCCAACGCGCAAGCCGCTCAGAGCACGCACACCTGGCCGAACGCCAACCCCACCGAGATCCCGCTACAACGCTGCGACCGCCTGCCCGTCGTAATCGTCCAGGCAAATGGCGCCGACAAGCGCTTCCTGATCGACACCGCCGCCACATCCCTGCTCAACGAAAAATCATTCGCCTCGGGGCACTCGAGAGATATCCGCGTCCAATCCTGGAATCAGACAACGGCCCTCAGCGCGCGCGTCGTCGTGATCGACGAACTCAGGTTGGCCAATCACATTCTGCGCAGCGTCACGCTTCCCGCGATTGACTTGACCGCGCTAGCCAAAGCCTGCGGCGGCCCACTCGACGGGGTCCTGGGCGTTGACCTCCTCGAGCAGCTCGGCGTAACCATCGATCTACAACGCAGCGTCGCGCGCCTCGGCATCGCCGCGCCCAGTTCCTCGGAAGTTTCCGTCATCGCGGACATGGAGCAAGCCATGCACTCCTGCTCGGAAGCCTTCAACAACGCCGACGCCGTCAAACTCGCCGCCTGCTTCGATCCCGATTTCGTCCTCAGCTCCCCGGCCGGAGAATTGCGCGGACGCGAGCAAGCCACCAATCATTTTCAGCAAACATATTTCGGCCTCACTCCGCGCGCCCATTTTTCGATGACCATGAACGATCAACGCGCCGTCGGCAACGTGGTTTGGAGCCTCTATGACTACACCATCGAATCCGCCAAAATTCACACCACCGGCCGGGGCATGATGCTTTGCCGCAAATCCGACGACCACTGGTACATCCTGAGCATGCACGAATCGCCGCTCGATTCAGCTTCCAACCGCACCCGTTGAAAAGGGAAACTGACCCCCGAATTCCCTGAGCCGACTCAACTTAAATCCACTCCGCACATCTCGCGCTTACATCCTCTTCACAAGAAGTTTACAAAAAAGAGACGACCCTGTTGCAACCGGTCCCCGGCCAACTGTCAACATTCGCGTCGGGCAGGTCAGCATTTCGTCCTAGACGATGTAGAACATCGCGCACTGGCCCGCTACAAAGGAGAATTTCGATGCAACTCCGCACCATCGCTATTACTGCGTCCCTCGCTGTCGCACAGCTGATCGTTCCCGGCTTGGCCCGCGCACAGTATCAAGTCACCAATTTGGCCTCGAACCAGGAAAAAACCGCAAGCACGACGGATCCACTCCTGGTGAATGCTTGGGGGCTCACTCACGGGCCGGGCAGCCCATGGTGGATCAGCGACAATAACTCCGGCTGGTCCACACTCTACGACAAGAACGGAACCAAGGTGCCTCTGAACGTTTTAATTCCGACGGCGGGTGGGGATGGTCCCGGCTCTCCCACGGGCATCGTGTTCAACGGAAATTCGACAGAGTTCAAAATCAATGGTGGCCAGGCGGCCTTCATATTCGCCACTCTGGACGGCACCATCAGCGGCTGGGCGCCTTCGGTTAATCACGACGCCGCCCTCGTTGCCGTCACCACCCCGGGCGCATCCTATACAGGTTTGACGATCTCCACCAATCCGTCCGGTAACGTTCTGCTCGCCGCCGACAACGCCAACAACAAGATCGACATCTACGACCACACCTTCAAGCTCCTAAAGTCCGTTACGGACCCCGCGGTTCCCGCCGGCTTCTCGGTCTTCGGCATTCAGGATTTCGGCGGCCTCGTCTACGTCTCGTTCGCCGCCAACTCCGGCGCTATCGGTGGTTACATCGACATCTTCGCGGAAGATGGAACGCTCTTGAAGCAGCTCACACACGGTGGCAACTTGGATCAGCCCTGGGGTTTCGCTGTCGCCCCGAACAATTTCGGCGTGTTAAGCAATACTTTGCTGATCTCCAACAACGACAACACCGGCGCCATCAACGCCTACAATCCCGTCACCGGGCAATTCGTCGGAATCCTGCGCGACGATAGCGGAGCAGTGGTTCACATCGACCAGCTCTGGGGAATTGCATTTGGTGACGGCGCCGGCTCAAACGGCAACACCAATCAGCTCTATTTCACCGCAGGTCCTGACAATAATTTCGCAGGACTCTTCGGCGTGATTAACGCGAAGTAATGAAAACCGGTCAGTAAAAACCAGCCACGCGAAGGGCCGCCTCCCCCGGGGCGGCCCTCCCCCCTTGTAACGCGGTGTTCCTGAAGTGCGTCACCCACAGAGCGAAGTTGCTGTCGTGCGTTGAACCGGCCACATTACCGAGCACCGCCGCCGCGCCGAGCGCTTCCCGATTTCCGGAAATCGCCGATTACGTAGGGCGCGAGCAGCGCCTCGAGCGCGCGGCGAATCCATGTGCCAAGCGGGCCTTTGCGATAAACCGCCCAGTCGAGCATCGCGCCACCGTTCACTTGCTGCAGCAGGCGCGCCAGCTCGCCGCTGTCGCAGGTTTTCAGCTCGCGCGCGACGATGGCATCATCCAGCAACTTCTTGCTTTCCTCGCGCATGGTCACGAACTGCAGCAGAAGCACCGCGCGGAATTCCGGATCGCTCAAATCAATTTGCACGTAAGCGAGAAAGTTAGCCATGGATTCAGGCGTCGCGGCGAATCCACTGAACTCGACGAATAGTTCAACAAGCGTCCGGAGCGGTGAGACGTATTTCGCGCGCGCCGCGGCAAATTGTCCAGCCACATCCGCCGTCCACGCTTTGCAATTCGCCAGCAACAACTCGCGCTTGGTACCGAAACGCTGGATGATTGTGGCCGGCACCACGCCCGCTTCTTTCGCGACGTCGGCGAGCGTGAGTTCCACCGGGCTGCGCCGCTGCATCACGCGCGCGAGGGCAGCCAGGATCTCCGCATCGGAAGTTTCGCGTGGACGAGGTGACATTTTTAGGCGGGCCGCGCTTCGATCTGCCGCCATCAGAATAGCTGAATAAGCGTTTATTATCCAGTTGACATTACTGAATGACCGTTTATTATCGAAGTGCTACTTCGTCAGCCGGCGCGACAGGTCATCGCGTTCCGGGAGCCAGTCCGCAAACTTGCGAAAAGAAGGGAGAAGACAATGAACGTAGCGGAATTCAAAGCTTCGATTACCGAGCAAGCCCCGCCCGCGGACTTGCCTGCCCCCCTCGCAGCGCTCTGGTGGGATGCCAAAGGCGATTGGGCGCAGGCACACGCGCAGGTGGATGCACTGGAAAGCGTGGACGGCATGGCAGTCCACGCCTACCTGCATCGTAAACAAGGCTCCGCGTCCAATGCCGATTACTGGTACCAACGCGCCGGCCGCAATTTTCAGCGCCCCACGCTCGACGCCGAGTGGACCGCCCTGGTCGCGGGTCTGCTGGCCAAGTCTGCGAACGCATGAGGAGCGCTTAAAAGTGCCAAAAAAGACCGCTATCAAGACTCCCAAGAAGACTCTGAGGGGTAAAATCGCGCTCGTCGCCGGCGCCACTCGCGGCGCCGGCCGCGGCATCGCCATCGCGCTGGGCGAAGCCGGCGCTACGGTTTACTGCACCGGCCGCAGTTCGAGAAGACACATCCTGGGCAAGCCACCCATACCCGGTCGCCCGGAAACGATCGAAGAAACCGCGGAGCTAGTCACCGCCGCAGGCGGCCACGGCATCGCCGTGCGAACCGATCACACTGAGCCCGCCGAAGTGCGCAAGCTCGTCGCGCGCATCAAGCGCCAGCACAAGCACCTGGACATTCTGGTGAACGACGTGTGGGGCGGCGACGCGCTAACCGAATTCGGCAAGCCCTTCTGGAAAGTAAACCTCGATAACGGCCTGCGCATGTTGCAGCAAGCGATCCATTCGCACATCATCACATCCCACTACGCCGTTCCGCTGATGCTCGGCCGCCGCGGCGCGATCATTTTTGAAATCACCGATGGCGACGCCTTTTACTACCGCGGAAACATTTTCTACGACCTGGTGACAATTTCCGTAATTCGCCTCGCCTTCGCGATGGCCCGCGAGCTGCGCAAACGCAACATCATTTCTGTGGCGCTGACGCCCGGCTTCTTGCGTTCCGAAGCAGTACTTGATCATTTCGGCGTTAGCGAGGCAAATTGGAAAGACGCTGGCAAGAACAAGAAGGAAAACTCGGATCAGAACTCCAAAGATCAAAACGACAGCCCGCACGATTTCATGGTTTCCGAATCGCCGCGTTTCGTCGGCCGCGCCGCGGTAGCGCTCGCCGCAGATCCGCACGTAAAAAAGAAAACCGGCCGCGTCTTCAGTTCCTGGGCTCTCGCCCGTGAGTATGGATTTACCGATCTCGACGGTACCCAACCTCACTGGGGCAACCACGCGAAAAAGAAATACGGAAAATACAAAATCTGCGACGAACAATTCTATTCCTACTGGGTCCCTGGCCTCGTCGAATTGATTTTCCCCGATTGGTTTTGAGCGCCAAACAACGAAATCGAACACGCTGCCGGTAACCCTCAAGCAAAAACCCTCGCGCGAAGACGCGACGCCTGGCGGACAAAAGAAAGACGTAAGAATGACTTCTCATTGACGAGAGCATGACAACTCTCCGCTCCGCCTGTCGTACGGTTAGCTCGCCCAGCCAAAAAAATTGGCCCACAACGACCCAAGAGAACATCGGGCCACTCGCAGGGGGAGCTCAGTTCATATGAAAATCAAAAGTTTGATCCTCATCAGTGCCTTGACTGCAACAATCTGCATTTGCGGCCGTCAGGCCGCGAAAGCAGGCAATCCCTCGAATTCAACCGACGCCGCAACCGGCACTGCCACCGTCAAAGGCAAAATCAAGTACGAAGGCAAATTGTCCAAGCCTGCCTCGATCAGCATGGTCGCGGACCCCAGCTGTTCCAAACAACACACCAGTCCAGTCGCAAATCAGGACGTGATAGCCGACGCGGACGGCGAATTGCAAAACGTGATCGTCTTCGTTGCGGACGGTTTGGGCGATCGCACCTTCAACCCACCCACGCAGCCGGCGGTTATCGAGCAAAAGGGCTGCGTATATCAGCCGCACGTTCTGGCTGTGCGCGCGAATCAGCCACTCGAAGTAATCAACGACGATCCCACCAGCCACAACATCCACGTGATTCCCACCAACAATCGCGAATGGAACAAGGCTGAGCCGCCGGGCGCAAGGATAGACGAAGCTTTTGCGCGCGAGGAAATCGCGATTCCGGTGAAGTGCAACATCCATCCCTGGATGCGCAGCTACGTTGCCGTCTTCAAACACCCTTATTTCACGGTCAGCGGAAAGGATGGCAGTTTCGACTTGAGCAACCTGCCGCCGGGCACCTACACCATCGAGGCCTGGCACGAAAAACTGGGCACGGTAACCCAGAAGATCACCGTTGGCACCAACGAAACCAAGGCTGTCGATTTCGTTTTCAAGCAACGGCCAGGAATGTAGTGCGGGCCCAAAGTTTGGAAAATCCAGCAAGACGGAGCAATGACATGAGAAGGTTTTCGGTATACGCATGCACCATAGCTCTTGTTTGCGGGGCCACAGTGTTGCTCGCCGCCGGCACAGTTCATCGCTCGCAGATTGTCGGCAACCAACCCGACGTTCGTATAGACGCGGCCTTCCGTGACGGACTATTTCTGGGCCACCGCGACGCTGCTGGTGGCAGAAGGCGCCACCTGAGCAGCGGCCGTTGGAGCAGCCACGCCGACCGGCGCCTCTTCGTCTCGGGATACCTGCAAGGCTATCGCGAGATGTATGGCCAGGCAGCCTCTGAAGAGTTTCTCTCCTCGCTGCCCGATCAACACTCGGGCTATCGTGACGGTCTAGCGGATGGGCTCAAAGATCGGCAGGATTCCACGCCTTTCCGCGCCAGCGCCACGGAAAATTACAAGAACGCAGGCCGTCTCTATTCAGCAGACAAACGTGACCCGAACCAGCTCCAACAGTTCTACAAGGCAGCGTATTGCGACGGTTACCAGCAAGCCTACTACGGCGAGCAGTGAGGAAAACGCCCGGCCGCGGGTAAGATTCCAATCGAACGTGAGTCTCCCGTAACAAATCTCTTAAGGTCATTCCTGTACAGAGATTTTCCCAGCAGCATGTCGAATTTCCATGCAATTCACGCTACAGGGCTTCGCTGCTCTTCCCTCAACCCATTGAATCGTATTCACTTTCGTTTTTTCCCAGTCCGTTTGGCATGGGGGTTGCACCTGTCATGGCGGGTGACACATTCACCGCAGGAGGGCAGTGGTATGAGACAGCGACATTTACGCTACAAGAACTTGCTGGTACTGCCAGCACTCTCGACTTTTCTCTGGCTTGGCACACCCGCCAATGCGCAATCCGTGCCCGCTCGGAATACTCCGCCTGTGCAGGACAACGACACCACGCGTCAGGAACTGGCGAGCTTCAATCAATTTCTGGACAGCCATCCCGAACTCACCAGAGACATTCGCAAGGATCCTTCGCTCGTAAACAACGACGACTTTGTGAAGCGGCATCCTTCTCTCCAGACCTATCTGCAGGACCATCCGCAAGTTAGTGACGAGATCAGGGAGAATCCGAATGCCTTCATGCGGCAGGAATATCGCTACGATCGCCGCGAGGACGATCGCGATATCAATCGCCAGGACCTCGCGCGCTTCGATCAATTCCTGGACACTCACCGCGAAACTTCCGAGCAACTTCGCAAAGATCCTTCCCTCGTGGATAACCAGGAATACGTCAGAAACCATCCTGAGCTTCAGGCCTATCTGCAGGAGCATCCGGCAATTCGCGAGGAGATAAAGGAAAATCCGAACGCCTTCATGCGGCAGGAATATCGCTACGATCACCGCGAGGACGATCGCGATCGCACCAACCGCGAAGAACTGGCGCGCTTCGATCAATTCCTGGACACTCACCGCGAAACCGCCCAGCAGCTGCGCAAGGATCCTTCGCTGGTGGATAACGAGGAATTCGTGAAGAACCATCCCGCACTGCAATCCTATCTGCGGGACCATCCGGAACTTCGCGCGCAGCTAAAGCAAGATCCGAACGCTTTCCTGCATCAGGAAGAGCGTTACGATCGCCGTGAAGACGATCGCGGCATTAACCGTGGGGAAGTGGCGCGCTTCAATCAGTTTCTCGATGCCCACCGCGAAACCGCCGAGCAGCTTCGCAAGGATCCTTCCTTGGTAGACAACCAGGAGTTCATGCGGAGCCATCCTGAGCTGCAGGCCTATCTGCAGGACCATCCGGGCATTCGCGACCAAATAAAACAAGACCCGAATGCCTTCATGCACGCAGAAGATCGTTACGATCGTCGTGAGGACGATCGCGATCGCCAGGAATTGGCGCGCTTCGACCAATTCCTCGATAGCCACCGCGAAACTGCTGAGCAACTTCGCAAGAACCCTTCGTTGGTCGACAACGAAGAGTTCGTGCGTAACCATCCCGCGCTGCAGGCTTATCTGCACGACCATCCGGAACTTCGCGCGCAGCTAAAGCTGGATCCGAACGCTTTCATGCAGCAGGAAGCTCGGTATGCTCGCTACGATAACCGCGAAAATGGCATGGATCGCGACGCCACCAGCCATCGCCAGGCCGCCAGCTTCGGTGAATTCCTGGGCGGCCATTCGGAGATCTCGCAGCACCTCTCCGAAGATCCCTCCCTGGTGAAGAATCAGGAATACATGGAAAACCATCCTGAACTTCGGGAGTATCTGACCGCTCATCCTGAAGTGAAGCAGGAACTCATGGCGAATCCGCAGAGCTTCGTCAAGTCCGCGCAGCAGTTCAGCACCACCAGCAACACTGCGCCGACCGTGAAGACTCCCATGCCGGATCCCGCCAAACCGAAGCAGTAAGCAACGACGTCTCGAGGATGGGGAGGCCGCGCAACCGGCCTTCCCGTTCGCGGGCCGTCTCTTGCTTCTGCGCGGCCGCGCGCCGCGCCCGTTTCAGCCCGCTACCAAAACGTCAGCGGGTCAGTGTTAGGTGGCGAATCCAATTTAGGAGGAACCATGAACGCGAAAACCGCTAAGACAGCACTTGTTCTAACGATCATCCTGCTAGCCGCGATTCCTCTCAGCGCCGGCGGCAATAAAAAAAAGGATCCCGAAAGGGCCATGCTCGAGAAAATGGAAGCCGTCCCTTGCGGCGCGAAAGAAAAAGGCGTCACAGGCTTGGGCACCGTGTGGGCATCGGCCGGTATCACCCATGTGAACTCCGATGAAAAGCTTTGCCCGCAGTATGAAGTATTAACCGACGACATGGAATATCACATCCGCCCGACCGATACCAAACACCCCATCGTTTTGCCGGTCGGTAAAGAAATCGTCTTCAAGATCAAGAAGGACCGCATGTACCTGAGAGTCGCCGACGGTGATCAAAAAATGCTGACCTACGCCGTCGTCGCGGAGAAACCGGCAAATTCCGACACCAACGCGCAGAACTCTCTGCCCAAGCCTGACCGGCCGTGAATCGCGCCACAGCGTGATTCACCCTGATAACCTGAGCGCCGCTTCGAAGCGCAACGGCCAGCTTCAGCCACGCGCTTTTGTCTTTAGTGTTTGAATCTTTAGGGGCGGGTCTCAGACCCGCCCTACCTCAGCACCGCGGAAGATTTGGAATGTCGATCCTGCCTTTGAATTTGTCTTTGACTATGTAGCGGCCGCCTGCTTTTCAGGCGGGCGATTTTGACGTAGCAATCGTAGGGCACGGCATGCGCGCTTGCCGCAGTCAGGCCGTCCCCGCTGCAGCAGATCCGGCCTCGTCAACTTCTCCGCACTCCTTGTAATGAGTACACGTGCCTAACAAATTTCGTACAGCTGGTGCTAGTTCGGTACCACGTCTGTCCCTTCGCCCAGCGGTCTTCGTCTCGCCTTTGTATTTCGCTAGAACAGAAACCAAAACATGAAATCGCACTCAAATTCGCGACATTCGCCCACGTTGGGAGCCTCCCATCGGGAACGTCGCAGCGGACCTCCCGCCGCGGCGATTGCCCTGAGCGCTAGCGAGTTGCGTCGAGAAGGCTGTCTCATGCGGCTGGCTCAAGCACCTCGAGCGACGGATCACCAATCGCCAATCACGAATCACCAACCGCCAATCCCACATTTTCGAATCGCTCGTTTTCGTCGCTTTTTTGACCCATCCGCGGCCTCTCGCAAGAGCAATCCCTCCTGCGCGCCAATGTATTCGCGAAGCGCGGGCCCCGCGTCGGCGACTCCTGTCCGCTGGCAGGCCACGGATCACCGAACACACGCCGCGATTCACTCCGTTTGCGCATCCGGCGAACCTCTGCGAAACTAGGTCCATGCGAAAACTACCTAACATTGCGATAAGCCTGTTGGCAACGACCCTCTTCTTTGCTGGATCTGCGGCAGCGCAGCAGACCCCGGCGACAAATCCATCAACGACTCCGCCCGCGGCGAGCGCGCCCGCGGCGACGGACAGTTCGACACCGGCTGCCAAGCCTGCGACGCCAGCGAAGCCGGCTGCTAAAACTGGCACGACTTCGGCGACGAAAACCCAGAGCACCACTGCGTCACAGAATGCCACTTCGGCGCAAACCGCCGGCACGGCGAAAACGCAAAGTGGCACGGCGGCAAAGACTCCAGCTGGCGCTGCGGCACAGCATCACGCTCCCGCGCCTCCTTTGGTGCTGAAGACTGATAAGGATAAGCAGAGCTACGCGATTGGAATGAACATCGGCAAGAGCATTCACCGAGATGACGTTGACGTCGATCCCAATATCTTGCTGCGCGGGATGAAGGATGCGCTAGCCGGCGGCAAGACGGTGCTGACGGACGACGAAGCCAAGGCGGTGATGACGAATTTGCAGGCCGAAATGCGCAAACAACAGGCGGAAAAGGCGCAGGTTGCCGCAGAGACCAACAAAAAAGCAGGCGATGCGTTTCTGGCGGAAAATAAAACGAAAGACGGCGTGGTAACGCTGCCCAGCGGCCTGCAATACAAGATTCTGACCGAAGGCACCGGCCCTAAACCCGCCGCGACCGATACGATCGTGTGCAATTACAAAGGCACGCTGCTCGACAACACGGAATTCGACAGCTCCTATTCGCGCAAGCAGCCGCTGACGATTCCGGTGGGCGGCGTGATCAAGGGTTGGACCGAGGCGTTGCAGCTGATGCCGGTGGGATCGAAGTGGCAGCTATTTATTCCATCGGATCTGGCGTACGGCCCACAGGCCAAGGGTCCCATCGGGCCGAATTCGACGCTGATTTTTGAAGTGGAGCTGCTTTCGATTCAACCAAAGGTCGAACCTGCGAAATAATTGGCGGCGAAATGCGCTGGGCTAGGCCGGGACTTTGGCTTCGCGCAGGAAGCGCGCGGCTTCCTCTGGCGGCGTGGGATTGATGTAGAAGCCGGTGCCCCATTCGAAGCCGGCGACTTTGGTTAGTTTGGGCATCATTTCGATGTGCCAGTGGTAGTGGTCGTTGATTTCTTCGCCGATGGGCGAGGTATGAATGACGTAGTTGTAGCTCGGAAACGCGAGCGCGGCGTCCAGGCGGCCGAGAAAATCGTGCAGGACGCGCGCGAGATGGGCGTAATAGGGCGCGGGCATATTTTCAAACGACGAACTGTGCTGGCGCGGCAGAATCCAGGTCTCGAAAGGAAAGCGCGGAGCGTAGGGCGCGAGCGCGATGAAATGATCGCTCTCGATAATCATGCGCGAGCCAGTTTCGATTTCCTGGCGGATCATGTCGCAAAAAATGCAGCGCTCCTTTTGTTCGTAGTAGCGCTTGGCGCTGTCCACTTCTTCGCGCACGCGATTGGGCACGATGGGCAGCGCGATCAGCTGGGAGTGAGTGTGCTCGACGGTGGCGCCGGCGGGCTCGCCGTGATTTTTGAAAATTAAAATGTAGCGGAAGCGGTGATCGTTTTTCAGATCGAGCATGCGGTCGCGGTAGGCCCACAGAACTTCTTCCACGCCTTTTTCGTTGATCATCGCGAGAGTCTTCTGGTGGTCCGGCGATTCCACGATCACTTCGTGCGCGCCGACTCCGTTCATGCGATCGAAAAGCCCCTCGCCTTCGCGGTCCAGTCCTCCTTCGATGCCCAACGCCGGAAACTTGTTGGGAACCACGCGAACCGTCCATCCGGAAGTGTCTTTGCCGCCACCGTTGCGCCCGTAGGCGAGTATTTCCTTGGGCGTCTTGCCTTCGTTACCCGGGCAGAAGGGGCAAATCGCCGGGTTGCCTTTTATGTGCACACTCTCCCGAACGAAATCCATGGGCCGCTTGCCGCGATCGGTGGAGATGATGACCCAGCGTCCCGTGATGGGATCCTTGCGAAGCTCCGGCAAACTTTCCTCCTCGTTTCTGGTGCTGAAATTATCCGTGCAACATAGCGCGTCGTAATGCCGCGAATATTCTACTACGGCCGATGCGCACCGGCGCGCGGTGTGTGGGCGCGACGCTAACTTATTGGCGACCGCTCGACGCGCGACGAGTGGTACCCGGCGTTGCATGCGCCTTTGTGCAGGCGCACCACCGGCTTCTGGCCAGGGCGGGTCTCGATGGCCAGGACGTCGAGGCGGCAGGCGGCTTTTTCGATGTGGCGCGCGCGCAGAAACTGGCCGGCCATGCGCGTGAGGTTGCGGCGCTTTTCCCAGTTCACTGCTTCTTGCGACGTGAGCGGCACTGGCCGAGAGGATTGCAGCGGCGTCGCGGGATCGGTGACCGTGCGCGTCTTTACTTCTACAAACGCGAGCGTCTGGCCGTCGTAACCGACCGATTCCATTTCGCCCTTGATACCGGGCGAAGTGAACTTTCGCGCGACGAGAGTGTAGCCGTGCCGGCGCAGGTACCAGTAGGCGTAGGTTTCGCCGCGGATGCCGGTTTGGCGCGCGCGATGTTTAGCGGAATCGCCAGCTGCTCCGGACGTGGAGCGAGCCGACGATGGCGCGCCGAGGCCTTGGCGGGCGGCGAACTCAATTATCGCGAACATGAAACGCGCTGGCACCAGTGAAAAAACCTACTTTACCACTTCGAGTTCCCATTCGACTGTCTTGCCGCGAATGACGAAGCACAAATAATACTCCCAGAACTTGCGGAACCAGCGGAAATGATTCACCAGGAACTGGAAGCCGAGGACGCGCCAGATGCGCAACAGCGTGACATGCACGCGACGCTCACGGAATTGCGCTGGGGCGTAGTAATCGTATTCGGCGGGCTTCTCGCTGAAAAACCAGAGCGAAAAACTCGAGAGATGCCAGCGGTGGGCGGGACTGCAGTAGCTGGCGTGGTCGGTGTAGTGCGGCGTCATGATTACGACGCGCGCCTTGGACTTCGCCACGCGATGGGCTTCCGCGAGCACGCGAAAAATGTCGTCCACTTCCTCGATCATGTGAATCAGACGGACTTCGTCGAAGCTGCTGTCGGGGAAAGGCGTGCGCGTCCAGTCGCAGAGCACGTCGGCCTGGCCTGCCGGACTCACATCGATGCCGATCGAGCCGGGATATTTTTTTCTGCCGCAGCCGACGTCGAGGATGCGCAGTTTGGGGCTAGCTGGCATGTGCGGACGCTCGTGCGTGATTTTTTTGGATTGCGGCGCTCATTTCTTACGGCCTCCGATCCACATCATTGGCGTCCATTCGCCCGCCGTGTCGAGGACTTCGAGGCCTGTTGATTCGCAATGTTGCACGGCTTCATCGGGACCTATGGAGCGGCCTTGCCAGGTGTCGAGATAGCGCAGGCGGACGAATGGGATTTTGAATCGCGGCGTTTTTTGATGCGGGCCGCGGTCTGGAAATCCGGCTTCGAGCATGAGGCGGCCTAGGGGTAACGTCCAAAGGCCTTTCATGTGCAGACGGAAAATTCCGCCGGAGCGCAGCACGCGGGCGGCCTCCCGGAAATAATTGAAGATGGCGCGCTTGTCCGGGACGTGCTGGAAGACGGCGAAGGACCAGACGAAATCCACGGATTCGCTCGGTATGCCGGCGAGGTCTCCGCCGGAGACGGCCTGGAATTGCGCGCGCGGCAAATTGTAGCTGGAGGCTTTGCGGATCATCTCCGGGGAAACGTCCACGCCGATGTATTGTGCGAAATCCTGTGACATCCAGCGCGCGATGCGTCCGATGCCGCAACCGATTTCGAGGGCGGTTTTTTCGCGTGGGTCGAAATTCATTTTTTCCAGGAATGGAGTTACGTAGTGATCGTAGTCCGTTTTACCGGAGGCGAAGAAGGCGTTTTCTTCGTTGGGGACATCGGGCCAGTTGATGTAGGCGCGGGCGTTTTCACGCGCGCGGGTGTCCCAGTCGCGGCGGATGGCGTCTAGCCAGGTTTTCTCGGTGTTTGGCGATGCGTCTGTCATTGCGTGCCGTACTACCAATCCAAAATCGGTACTTCAGCGGCTGAAGCCGCTCGCGCGTAGAGAGCTTACGTCGTGGCTAAGGCCACGACCTACAAAGATAACCGAAAACCTAAAGTGGCCCGCTACAAAGCCTTCTCGTCTGCGCAGAGCTCAGATCTGGTCACTTGATGACCTCGAAGGTGAATTCCATGAGCTTTCCGCGGATTACGAAGCTTAGATAGTGTTCCCAGAATTGGCGGAAGAAGCGGCTGTGATTGACCAGGAATTCGAAACCGAGGGCGCGCCAGAGATTCAGGAGGCGCAGCCTGAGTTTGACTTCGCGCATGCGCACTTTGGTGTACCACATATCGCGGCCGTGCATTCCGCCGGGATAGAAGTAGAGAAACGAGTAGGTGTTCAGATGCCAGCGATGGGTGGGATCGCGGAAGGAACTGAAATCGGTGTAGTGCGGTGTGGCGATGAAAATTGTGCCGCCCGGTTTGGTGACGCGATGAAATTCTTCCACGGTGGCGATGATGTCCGCGACGTGTTCGATGATGTGCTCGGCGCGGAGTTGATCGAAAGAATTGTCGCGGAACGGTAGGCCGCCGTGGTCCAGATGACAGAGGACATCGGCAGCGGTGGATGGATTCATGTCGAGACCGATTGAGCCGGGATATTTCTTCGGTCCACAGCCCACGTCGAGAATGCGCGGCAAATAGTCCTCCGGCGTTGGATTTTACCGCGGAACGCGAAGCGGACAGGATTTATTCGACAGCATCGTTGAGAGCGATGAATCAGGATTTCCCCTTGGTGCGAAATGCGCCAAATCCGGCGGGAAATCCGGCCTCGAATACAGGGTGGAGGAAATAACGCGGCGGGTCATAGTGATTTTCGGAAGTGAATGGCTGACAGAATGCGGGGAGCGCGATCAAATCGGCCCGGACAAAGAAGGCATTGGTTCCGAGGACGCTGCAGCCGACCAGCGCATAGCCGCGCTGTGCCAGCAGATCCTCGAGAGCTTTGAGTGAGGCGCCGAAATAGGCCGCTCCAGGCTTGCGTGAGAAGGAAAAGGGTGTGGTTTTCGAGGCCGTTGCCGGTCCCTAGTTCGACGAAGGTGCGATGGCCTTCGCCGATGCGCCGGAAAATTTCGCGGAGGATGCGATCCTCGTCTGCCTGCGAGTACACGCGATAGCCAAATTTCAGGAGGCGGCTGGGGTCCGAGGTTCGTGGCGTGTCGAGAAGACTGCGATAGAAATCGCGCAAATAGGCAGCCTGAGAAGCTCGGGCCAACTTGTCAGTTTGTGTGCCGGAATTAAAGAATTTCAAAAGTACGTGCCTCGTTTCAAATCTTCGTACCCATGTTTATGGCGGACAGTGTGTGACGGCTTCTTGCGAATTCGATACTGGGACGCGGAAATCAAAATAGCGCAGGCTTGCTGATGCTGGCCTGTGCTATTTGTAAGGCGTTTAAGCGCCCACCAAACCGCGGCGGGAATGATCCCCGCGGCCGGCGGGGCCGGCTTGATCCCGCTGCGCGCGATCAGGATGACGATGCTCGTCGCATCGTCACATGGAGCGTTCGATTTCTGTGATGCAGGCGTCTACGGTGCGGACGGCGAATTCGGCCTGCTCTTCGTCGATTAGCAGCGGGGGGCAGAAGCGCAGCGTGGTGTCACCCGAGCCCAGTATCAACAGGCCCTTGTGGAAGGCCATCTGCACGAGACGGTTGCGCAGGTCGGGAGCGCGTTCTTTGGTTTTTTGATCGCGGACGATTTCGATGCCAATCATTAAACCTTTGCCGCGTACTTCGCCGACGATTTTGTGGCGGGTGGTCCAATCGGCGGTCAAGCCGCGGATGAATTCGCCCATTTGCGCGGCGTTCGCGATGTAATTCCGTTCGAGCAGGCCGATTGTCGCGAGCGAGGCAACGATGCAAACCGGATTGCCGCCGAAGGTGGACGCGTGCGCGCCGGGAGTCCAGTTCATGACGCTTGCGCGCGCGATCATGGCGCTGAGCGGCATCCCAGAGGCGATCCCCTTCGCGGTGCAGATAATGTCTGGCTCGATACCGGAGTAATCGCAAGCCCACCACTTGCCTGTGCGTCCCATGCCGGATTGCACTTCATCGGCCACGAGCATGATGCCGTGCTTGCGGCAGATGCGTTGCAGACCCTGCAAGAACTCCGCGGGAGCGGGCAGGTAGCCACCTTCACCCTGAATCGGCTCGATGAAAATTCCGGCGACTTCGTCGGGATCCACGCGACGGCGGAAGAGTTCGTTTTCAAGATACGCGAGGCAATCGGCGGAGGCGTGTTCGGGACGAATTCCGTATGTGCCGCGGTAGGTGTCCGGAAAAGGCATGTGGAAGACGCCGGAGAGAAGCGTGCCGAATCCCTTGCGCTGGACGGCGCGGCTGGCGGTGAGTGAAAGCGCGCCCATGGTGCGTCCATGGAATGCGCCGTGAAAGGCGATCAGTTTGTCTCGCTTGGTGTGAAATTTCACCAGCTTGATGGCGGCTTCGATGGCCTCGGCGCCGGAGTTGCCGAAGTAAACGCGCTTGGGTTCCTTGCCTGGCGCGATGGACGCGAGCTTTTCGGCAAGTTCAACCATGCTGGGGTAGTAGAAATCAGTGCCGGACATGTGAATCAGCTCGCCGGCCTGCTTCTGGATGGCGGCTACGACTTCGGGATGGCAATGGCCGGTAGCGACTACGGCGATGCCTGCGGCGAAATCGAGGAAGATGTTGCCGTCAACATCTTCGACTGTGGCGCCGCGGCCGACTTTCGCGACGAGCGGGTAGTCGCGCGTGTAGGACGGCGAGACTACGTGATGGTCGCGCTCGACGAGTTTCTTGGCTTTGGGGCCGGGCAATTCGGTGATGAGGTGCGGCAACTTCGAATCAACTTTGCTGTCCGTCACATGCATTACATCCTCCAGAAACGAATTTTGAAATCAGCGCGCAGACCGGTTCCCGCCGGGGGCAAGCTGAAAACGAAAGTAGGAGGGGCTTACTTAATCAACGCCGTAGAGATTCGGGCGCTCGTGAGAGGGCTGGCTATGCAGCGAGAGGTCGTGTTTTGCGGAGATGGTCATTTGTACTTCCAACGCACAGTGCCGTCACGCGTGTCCTCCACGATGATACCAGAGTTCAGGAGTTCCTGGCGGATTTCATCGGAGCGTTTGAAATCGCGGCGTTTTTTGGCGGCATTGCGCTCGGCGATGAGTTGGTCGATTTTTTCGGGAGTGAGGCGCGGCGGACCGGAGCCGAAGCCTAGTTCACGAAGTTTTTCATCGTCGTCGTCGGCGAGGACGGCGAGAATCGTGTCAAATTTTTCCATGGCGGCAAGGACGATGGGCGCGTCTTGCTGCAGGAATTCGCCGCGATCCATAGCGGTGTTCACATCGCGCACCAGATCGAAAATGGCGGCGAGCGAGAATGCGGTGTTCAAATCGTCAGCGAGGCCGGCATCGAAATCGGCTAGGGCTTTTTCGGCGCGTTTGGCGATTTGCGGATTGGAGCCGGCGGCGAACTGTTCGGCTTTCAGGCGCGCGACGAAATTGCGCAGGCGTTCGACGGAGTTGGCGGCCTGCGTGAGACTGTCAGCAGTGAAATTCAGCTGGCGACGGTACGGAACTGAGAGCAGAAGATAGCGGATGGAGGAAGGCTTGGTGCCTTTGGCGAAAAGATCACGCAGCGTGAAGAAATTGCCGAGGGATTTCGACATTTTCTCGCCGTCGACGATCAGATGCTCGGCATGCAGCCAGATTTTCACGAAGGGCTTGCCGGTGGCAGGCTCGCTTTCGGCGATTTCGTTTTCGTGATGCGGGAAGGCGAGGTCTATGCCGCCGGTATGAATATCGAGAGTTTCGCCGAGGTATTTCATGGCCATGGCGGCGCATTCGATGTGCCAGCCGGGACGACCGGGCCCGATGCTTGTCTCCCAGAAATGTTCGCCCGGTTTGGGAGCTTTCCAGAGAGCGAAATCCCGCGCGTCGTCTTTATCGTAACGATCGTTGTCTACGCGGGCGCCGGCTTTCATTCCGCCGAGATCAATCTTGGAGAGTCTGCCGTATTCCGGAAATTTGGCGATGCGGTAATAGATGGAACCTTCGCTTGGGTAGGTGAGGCCTTTTTCCTGCAAGCGGGAAATGAGCGCGACCATGTCTTCGATATGGTCTGTGGCGCGAACGGTTTCCTCGGGCTTTTGGAGGTGGAGGGCGTTCATATCTTCGAAGAAAGCCTGGACGTATTTTTCGGTGTATTCGCGGATGGAGACGCCAGCGGCAGCGGCATTCTGAATGATGCGATCGTCGACGTCGGTAAGGTTCATGACCTGGAGAACGCGGAGGCCGCGGGAGAGGAGGAAGCGGCGTAATACGTCCTGGAAGACAAAAGTACGGAAATTGCCGATATGTGCATAGTCGTAGACCGTGGGGCCGCAGCTGTAGATGCGGACTTCACCCTGGTGAAGGGGCTGGAGGGTCTCAAGGCGGTTGGAGAGCGTGTTGTGGAGGTGTATGTCGGTCATTTTCAGCACAATGGCAAGAGGACGATTGTAGCTGAGGGGTGGGTTCGGGGCAAAGGGCGGAATGGAAATGCGATTGCAGACAGGCAATAGAGGAGAAAGCGCCGGGCGCGGCTGCGGCAGATGGGCCGCTAGAAGAGGGCGGTAGTACGTACCGTACTTTTAGATGACCGCAAGCGGATGGACTCAGTTCGTGGCTAGGCAGAAATGCGGGCGCGCAGTCGGCAATCGACGCGTGATTGCAATGGGGAGCATATGAGAAAAACTCTGTTGCTGGCAGGGATTTTGTTTCTTGCGGGGACGGCGCGGGCGCAGATGGGTGGGTCGATCAACAACCTGGGAAGCATAAGCAGCGGGGGAAGCTTGAACGGCGCGGCGGGATTGAACGCTGGGGCGTTGACGCCGATATCCGTTTCCAGCGCGCCGACGACGGCGACCGATTACGTCGTAAATCAAAATTCGAAAAATCCCGGTCCATTTGTGCCGTCGAAGTTTGCGAGTTATGGCGAGGCGGTGGCGCTGGGAAAACTGGAAGCAGAGATGAAGCCGATGACGCTGGCGGAAGCGGCGCGGCTGGCGCAGGAGCAGAAGAAGATCGCAAGCAAGAAGCTGCCGATCGTGATGGCGAGTAACGACGACGGGACACTGGTGATTGCGCCGAGGGCCAAGAAGTAGCTGGCGCGCCAAGCGGCGAGGATGCGCGGGGGCGAGCCAAGCAAAAGCAGATCCTTCGCTTCGCTCGGGACGACAAAGCGTTTTCTCGCGTGCAGCGCTAGGGGAGCAGTTGGACGCGGCGGCTGGCGATGGTGCAGTCACCTTCGCCGAAGGGAGTGGCTGTTAGCGGTCGAGATTTCAGAAGGAACATACCTTCGAGGGGGAGGGCGTAAGTTACGTCGAGTACATAAACTTCCACGGGCTTCCCCACCGGCAGAGTGAAACTGAGTTCCACGCCTTTCGCGGGCATCGCGTAAAAATCGTAGGAATACCAGCCCTTCTGAGATTGGCGAACACTGTCGGTTTGCGATTGTACGGGCTCGTCCGCGGCTTGCACCGAATCGATGCGCGAGTTGGCCGGAAACATGACCAGAGCTTCGGAGGCGCCGCGCTCGGAACGAAGCAGCGCGCGATAACGGCGCCTTGCGGGAAGCTCGGAGGATTCGAGGATCGTGAATGTGGGTGGCGCGACTTCGACGTGGGGTGCGGGCGCGAAAAACGCGGGGTCTGGGATCCACGGGAAGGCGCCGGATTCCTGCGCGCGAAAATTTGTGGCCAGGCGGATCGGTTCGGGCAAGTGGGTGGAGGCGGGATAGATGACCCATTGCGAAGTGCCGGAGTCGGCTTCCTGAACGTATTGCAGGTTGACGTGCTCGGGAGCTTTGGCGGAAAACGCGGGAACGACGATGGCGGCGAAGGACGCAAGCAGCATGGTGGCTCCGGCGAACCAGGGCAGCGCCAGGAGTGAAAGGCCGCGGGCACGTTGTACATCGGCGCAGAGTGGCGCCAGGGGGCTCAGGAGCAAGCCGACGACGACGGCGATCAACGGCAGAGCGCGGCCGCCGAAGCCCTGATAGAGCAAAAGCGCCAGCGGAAAGCCCACCATTGCGGAAACGGCCAAGGGGAGAATCGCCGCAAGCGAAGAAGCCTTCGGTCGAAGAATCAGGAGCAATCCTGCGATTGCGGCGGCGCAGGTGGCGACAAGCAAGACGTAGCTGAGCCCGGGAAATCGCGCGGCGAGCGTGATGGACAGCAATGCCCACCAAATCCATGTGGCAGACCACAGGCCAAGAAATCCAGCGCGCGAGGCAAAGCGCAGCGCGGTGAACGAAAGCAGCGCGATCGCGAGAGACCAGAAAGCGACTTGCGCGGGATTGGGATGAGCGGTCCAAGGCACGGGCATAGCGCCAGTTTTGCGCAAAATGAAACTCAGAAGAAACGCGAAAATGGCAACAGCGAGAATGGAGACAGGCCAGGCGAGAAATCCCCAGAGAAATTCCGGACCGGTGAGACTTTTTTTGTAAAAGAGGCAGGCAATTTCGAGCAGCAGCAGAAATGCGGCGGACGAGGCGATCGCGACAGTGCGAGTGGCAGGCCAATGGACCGTCCAACTACCGAGGAGATCGAAGTAGACCGCTTCGGATTTGGGAGGATTGGAAATATCGGAGTTGGCGAAGGCTTGCAGAGAGGTGAGGGCATTGTCGCCGTGATGTTGCAGTGTGGCGGGATCGGCGTTTCCGAAATTGTCGCGGGGCGTGTGGTAGCGGACTACGTCGCGGATGTTGGCGAAGTTGAGTCCTTGATATCCGGCGGCTTTGAAAACGGTGAAATCGGTGTCGTTAGGGATTTGTTTGTACGCAGTGTAGAAAACGGAGCTGGTGACCGGATGCGCGGCGTGTTGCGCGAAGAAACGCACGGCCCATTCGTTGGCGTCACCGGTTTCGAACATCAGGCTAGGGCCGGAGGTGCCGCGGCTGTCAACATTGACGACGGCGCGGACTTCTTTGGCCCAAGGATGCTGATTGACGAAGACGCGAGCGCCGAGCAGGCCGGCTTCCTCGCCGTCGTCAATGAGGAAGATGACGGAGTGGCGCGGCTGCGGGAGCGATTTGAAATTGCGCGCGACTTCGAGGACGGTGGCCGAGCCGGCGCCGTCGTCGAATGCGCCGGGACCGGCGGGGACGGAATCGTAGTGCGCGGCCAGGAGAACTGCAGGCCCGGGGTCAGAACCTTCCAGGCGCGCCAGGACATTTTGCACGGTGCCGCAGTCGCCTTGTTCGTCGCACGCGAAACCGGTTTGCACCGTGGGCAGGTAACCGGCGTTTGAGAATTCATCGAGGACGCGGCCGCGGACCACGTCGTTTTGCGCGCTGCCGGTGGGATGCGGGACACCGTCGCCGACGAGGCGATTGAGGATTTCACGGGCACGGGCAGCGGAAAATTCGCTGCTGGGAACGCTGGCGGGCTTGGGTGCGGGGGGGCGCAAGCCTTCGAAGGAAAGAAAAAAGATAGCTGCGAGAATGACTAGTACTGCTAACGCGTGATTGGAAGTTGGTCCCGGATCCTGAGGCAAGCGCGCCTCCTGCTGGGTGGATGCTAGGATGGCGTTGGTTGTAAGTCAATGAAGAAGAAAGTGTTGGGTGGCGAGTGATGAGTGATAAGTGGCGTGTGATTCGTGGGTCGATGGATTGCGGCGTGGTGGGAGCGGGGCGACGTTCTATGGGTCAGGCTGTCGAGCCGTTGGCTTGGGGAGAAAGGTAGTGGTTCGTGAGAAGTGTTTAGCGGCTAGCAATCTGTGGATTTCGCCGTACTGTGGGGTGGGTGCGTTTCGCAATAGGGCACTACCGGGTGTGTAGAAATTGGAAAAGCGGGCTTTACACCGGTGGCGGCGCATGCTACTTTTTATTCCCGTAACCGCCGTCCCGGAAGCGCCAGGCGGAAGGGCCCTTGATTATTGACCCTCCAGCGTTTTTGTCTCGAAATACCTCCGAAACAAGATTGAACAATTGAAGCTCCTTCAGCCATCGAGGTGGAGGGAGTAAACTGTGCGAGGAAACTGGTGCTGAAACTACGCAAGGTCGAGTTATTTGGGTTTAAGTCCTTCTGCGAGAAGACTCCGATCACTTTTAGTGGCACGGGGATTACTTGCATCGTGGGGCCGAACGGGTGTGGAAAGTCGAACGTGGTGGACGCGATTTCGTGGGTGCTGGGCGAGCAGAGCCACCGGATGCTGCGCGCGGAGCGCATGTCTGACTGCATTTTTAATGGCACGGCGAAGCGGCCGCCGATGGGGCTTTCCGAAGTGATGCTGACTTTGGTGGACCCGGAGCTGGCGAACGCGCTGGCGGCGGTGATGGACGCGCCCGAGACGGAGACGCCCGCGGCGGTGGAAGCGGCGGGGCCTGTGATTGTGGCGGACCAGCCACAGCCGGAAACAAAAATTGTGGATGGATTTATTGAGATGGTTGACGGCGAGACGGTTGCCCCAGGAACAGTTTCTATGGAGCCTGCGCCCGCGTTGGGTGAAAAAGGCAAGCCGTGGAAAAAACGTGGCGCGGAAAAGCCGGCGATTGCAATGAAGGCTGGCGAAATTGTGGTGGGGCGGCGGCTGTATCGTTCGGGACAAAGCGAATATTTGATTAATGGGCGGGTGGCGCGTCTGCGCGACGTGCAGGAACTTTTCATGGGCATGGGACTGGGCCCGGACAGCTACGCGATCATCGAGCAGGGACGCATCGGACAGATTCTGAATTCGAAACCGATGGACCGGCGGGCGATTATTGAAGAAGCCGCGGGAATCACGATGTACAAAACCAAGCGGCGACTGGCGGAAGCGAAGCTGGAAGCTTCGAAAGTAAATCTCTCGCGAGTGCACGACATTCTGGTGGAAGTGGAAAAGCAGCTGGTTTCTTTGAAGCGGCAGGCATCGAAGGCGCGGCGTTTCGCGGAGCTGCGCGAGCAGATGCGCGGATTGCTGCGCAGCGTGCTGGCTAGCAAGGCCGAGCACTTGGATCAGGAAGCGGTGCGGCTGGAGAAATTGCTGCGTGAAATGGATACGGCGGAAGAGAGCGTGGCGCGTTCGGTACATGGGCTGGAAAGCGAACAGGAACGATTAAGCACGCGGACTTACGAGCTGGATGCGGAGCTGCGACAAATCCAGAATTTGTTGGGACAGACGGCGCTGGATCTGGATCGCGCGGAAAATCGGATTACGTTCAATCGCGAGCAGACGGCGCAGATTGATGCGCGTGTGGCGCGGCTGGTCGTGGAAACGGAAGTGGCGGAGCGACAAGTGGGTGACATGACCACGCGCATGACGGCGCATCGCGAGGCGGTTTTTGCGCTGCGTGAGCAGACGGCTAGCGTGGAAGCTTCGCTGCGCGAGACGACGGAGCAATCTTTGGCCAGCGTCAGCGAGCAGCAGCAGCTGGAAACGCGCATGGAGGAATTGCGTCAAATTGCGGGGCGGCTCGTCGAGGAATCGGCGCGGGAGCAGGCGGAATCGGTGCAGGCGGAAGAGGCAGCGGCGCGGCACACTGCGGCGGAAGAGCAGCGGACCGCGGCTATGCGCGCGGTGGAAAGCGAATGCAGCGCGCTAACGGGAAAAGTTGCAGCGGCGGAGGAGACGTTTATTTTGGCGGAAGCGAGCGCGCTCCAATTGGGCGCGATGGTTCGCGAGACGCAGGCGCGCTTGGTGGAATTGCGTCGCGAACAGCAGGAAACCGGGCAGCAACTGGAGCGCATGCGGGAAGGGCTTTCGGCGGAACGCGCGCGGCACGCTTCGATTGAGCAGATTTTGAGCGAGCGGGCTTACACCGCGGATGCGGTGCAGAAACTTTTCAATGTGAACGGCGAGCGCAGCGCTGACACGCCAGGCGGAGCGTTTCGCGCGGTGGGATTGCTCGCGGATTACGCCGAGGTGCAGGAAAAGTATGAAGGTGCGATCGAACAATTTTTGCGCGATGAACTGGAATATGTGGTGGTGGAATCGTTCGACCAGGCGCGCGCGGGGATTTCGCTGTTGCGCGATGAAATGGGCGGACGAGCGACGTTTTTTGTGGATTCACTGAACAAACTGAATATGGCCGCGCCGGAAGCGGATGCTTCGCTGCCCGTTCCGGAAGGAGTGCTGGGACGGCTGGATCGTTTGGTGGAGTTCCGCGAACCGCTGGGACCGGCGGCAAAATATTTTCTGACGAAACTGCGGACGGCTTATGTGGTGGAGAACGCGACGCTGGCCGAGCAGATGGCGAATGAAAATCCGCACAGTTATTTTCTGACTCCGGAAGGGACTTGTTATCACGGACGGATGGTCTCTGGAGGCCGGGCGGGTGAAGCTGGGCCTTTGGCTTTGAAGCGCGAATTGCGGCAGCACGAAGCGGAAGTGATGCGGCTGGATCGCGCGGTGAACGAGCAGCAGGCGGAGATGACGCGGATCGAGATGGCCATTGCTAGCGGTGAGGAGCAGGTGGCGTCTGCGATTGCGCGGCAGATGGAGGCGGAAAAATCGCTTGTGGCGGCGACGCACCAGCGGGATCAGGCCCGTTCTGAATTGCGGAGGATCGAACAGCAATTCGCGACCGAGCGTGCTGAAATTGCGCGGCTACATACGGATGCGGAAGCTGCGCGGCAGCGCGCGGCGGATGCGCGGCGCGAACATGCGTTGGCTGTGCAATCGCGCGAAGCGGCGGAAGCGGAAAGCGCGGAAGTTTCCGGGCGACTGGT
Organism: Acidobacteriota bacterium; assembly: GCA_013289715.1. GTDB lineage: Bacteria > Acidobacteriota > Terriglobia > Acidiferrales > UBA7541 > Palsa-295. Next base: position 195,944 of record JABCZJ010000001.1, read on the forward strand.
GCGGCTGCGGCAGGATTTCCAGGCGTTGCAGGAGCAGGTGGTGGCGCGGCGCGAAGATTTGGCGACGATGTCCGAACGGCTTTCGAGCGCTGAATCGGCTGAGCAGCATCTGATCGCGGAATTGACTTTGGCGGGCGAGCGCATGTCTTCGTTGCAGCAGCAGCATGCGGGGATGGTGCTGGAAAAGACGGAGCTCGAAGGTTCCTGCGAGCAGCTGGGAATGCAGGTTGAAGAGTTGCGCAAGGAGAAGGTGCGGCTGGAAGAATTGAAGGCGACGCTGGAAACGGAGTGGGAAGTTGCGCGCACGCGTGCGGCGCAACTTGATGAAACGGTGCGCGGCAAGCGACAGTCGCTCGACGAACTGCGCGCGGAGCGCAACCAGCGGCAGATCGAGAAGGCGCGCAATGACGCGGATCGCGATTATCTGCGGCAGACGTGCATGGCGGAATTGAACGCGCAGCCGGAAGAATTGATGGCGCAGGAAGGGCAACTGCTGGCCGGCGAAGAACTGATCGCGGCAGAAACGAATTACAACGAGATGAAGGCGCGCGTGGATGCGATGGGCCCGGTGAACATGATGGCGCTGGAGGAATTCAAGGAATGCGAGGAGCGCGATACTTTCCTGCGGCGAGAGCGGGACGATCTGGTGGCGTCGATCCAGAACACGCAGCTGACGATTAATGAGCTGGATCAAGTTTCGCGGCAGAAATTCGAAGAGGCGTTTAATTTTATCAATGCGCATTTCGCGATTGCGTTCCAGTCGCTCTTTGGCGGCGGGCACGGGGAGATGCGGTTGGGCGAGCTGGACAGTTCGGGCGAGGCGGGGATTGATATCGTGGCGCAGCCTCCGGGCAAGCGTCTGCAGAACATATTGCTGCTTTCTGGTGGAGAGAAGGCGCTGACGGCCTTGGCATTGTTGATTGCGGTATTCAAGTATCAGCCGAGCCCGTTCTGTATTTTGGACGAAGTGGATGCGCCGCTCGATGAGGCGAACGTCGGGCGATTTAACAAGATGCTGGCGGATATGTGCGGGCAGACGCAGTTTATTGTGGTGACGCACAATCGCAAGACGATGGAGATGGGGTCGGTGATGTATGGCGTGACGATGCAGGAGCCGGGAGTCTCGAAATTGGTTTCTGTCAAGTGGGAGGAGAGTGCGGCGGCTGTGGCGCCGAAGAGCGCTAGTAATGCGGCTTAGCGGTTTGCAGAAAAATGCTTCAAGGCATTTCCCCAGGGGTTGAAGCCCTTCGAGTAACGTGCGTGTGTTTTGGCGGCGAACATCGCGCGAGAACAGCTCTTATTCTCGTTTCTCCGTACGGTGAGGAAGAACATCGGCGAGAATATCCTCCTGTCGAATTGCCCGCCATTCCACCTGAAAACCGCCTTTGTAACCGAACAGTCGCCCCCACGTTTTATTGGTTACATTGACCTCAATTCTGAATTCCTGTTTTGCATCGTCGTACCATTCGCACACGTCCGCAATTCCCGAGAAGAGCAAAGGGAAGGAAAAGGCGATGGATCCTTCGTAGAATCGTTGCGCGCCTGAGCGCAGGTGGAGACCGCCATTCGGCGCGACACTGAGTTCGATATCCACGGCCAAATGCTGGTGCGTGCCAAGATAATCAATGATGCAGGACCGTTCTTCGCTGTAGACCATATAGGCGTCGAAGCGGCGCTGACGGTTGGCGCGAAATGTTCGGACCCAGGTCACGGTTTCCCTTCCGAGCGGATCCAGGTATGCGTAGTTTTGAATCTGGAAAGGCACGTTGCGGCCATACTCCAGGAACATGATTCGTCGCCACGATCCGATGTACAAAAAGGGCAGAGTGTAGGGACGTCCGTGCCAGATTTCTTCCATGATTCCGGTGCCGACGGAGGCAACGTTGTCACGGCTTGAAAAACCAAATCGCCTTTGAATTTGCGGATGCAGCCGGCCGAAATCGGAGCCCATCGCACGCTCGTATATGGACCTCATGGAGACTCCATGGGAGGCTGACGGAGACAGCGAGAGGCGCTGGGTATCTCAGTCGCCGCGACGTAACCGATGAGAGACAGTGCGATCATCGCCAGATTCAGCGTCACAGGATTGAACGCCGCAACCAGATATGAAGGAGCTCGAACAGCTACATTCGCGAGGGCTGCGACCATCGCGAAGATATTGAACAGAAAAAAGGAGCGTCTCCGCCACGTCAGGATGGCACAGGCGGCGATGGCGATCTCTAGCAGCCCCACAAACGGAAGCAAAGTCACGTTCTGGTGCGATGCGGCAATCATTGCCCGTTCGTCTGTGTGGTTGAAGAGCAGTTTCGGCACAAGACCCTGCCAGAGCCAAATCAGCGCGACGGCCATGCGTGAAGTAGCATGAATAGCGGATAATCGGAACGCTGTTCTTGGCTCCAGCCCCTCTTCGAGGCGCAGCCGCAACCTGTCAAAACTCCATGCGGTGGCCCATCCAATCATCGGCCTAAACAACAGTCTGTCTATTGCGCTACCCCCTGCTCCAAACCGAGTCTGGTAGTCGTACCAAGTTAGAAAGCGGACCCCGCCCTTTGTCGGGATGTATTGCCAATATCCCGATCCTTCCTCGATCAACGACTTCGGATCTGCTGACCAAAATTTCAATGCAGAGGTCCGTCGGCCCGTCGCCTCCTCGCGACTTCCCGTGCTCTCGCCCTGCCCCACAATTTGCAGCCCGAAGCCGATCCGCGTTGTGTAGTTAAATCGTTGAGGTTCAGAATCGGAGGCGCGCGGAAGGTACTGGATTTTAGTGAAGCGCAAATCCCATGATTCGTGGAGGTCGGGCTGCTGTGTATACTTCCAGAGCTCGTCGATGTCGCCACGGATCAATATTTCGACGTAGATTCCCGGAGGCTGCCGCACAGCACGAGAGTAGCATGCGAGGGAGCGTACTTAATGGAGATTGGCGCTGACCATGTCTTCTTAGTTGACATGGCTGGACGCTGCGCTAGAATGTGCGGCGCTGCATCGAGGAACATTACTTGGCATCCCCACAAATGAGTCCAGTCATATTGCAGACGAATTTTTCCGGTTTGAAGCTGCGCGGGCGCGGCAAGGTGCGTGATATTTACGAGGTGGGCGAGCAGTTGCTGATTGTGGCGACGGACCGGCTATCGGCGTTTGATGTGGTGTTGCCGACGCCGATTCCGGATAAGGGGAAGGTGCTGACGCAGCTTTCGCTTTATTGGTTTGCGAAGCTGGCAGGCCTCGTGCCCAATCATATTATTTCGGCGAAGGACTTTAGTGGCGAGCTAGCGCCGTACGCTGACGCGCTCGCGGGGCGCGCGATGTTGGTGCGCAAGACGGAGCCTGCACCGATCGAATGCGTGGTGCGGGGATATATTTCGGGGTCGGGGTGGAAGGATTATCAGAAGACGGGAGCGATTTGCGGGATTGCGCTGCCGGCGGGGTTGCGCGAATCTGACCGATTGCCCGAGCCGATCTTCACGCCTTCGACGAAAGCTACAACCGGACACGACGAAAATATTTCGTTCGATGAGACTGTGGCGACGGTGGGGCGTTCGCTCGCGGAGAAACTGCGCGACACGAGCCTGGCGATTTATCGCAGCGCTGTGGAACACGCCGCTAGCCGCGGGATCATTATAGCGGACACGAAGTTTGAATTTGGATTGATTGGCGACGAATTGATCTGGATTGACGAGGCGCTGACGCCGGATTCTTCGCGCTTCTGGCCGGAGAATGAGTATGTGCCGGGGCGCACGCAGCCTTCTTTTGATAAGCAGTATGTGCGCGATTACCTGGAAAAGATTGGATGGAACAAGCAAGCCCCGGGTCCGGCGCTTCCCGCGGACGTGGTGGCGGCCACACAGGGGAAATACCGGGAAGCCTACCAGCGCATTACCGGCCACGAATTAGACTAAAAGCAATTGCAGCGGTCAGTGCACGCAACGACTCGTTTGTTGCGGATGCTGGCGCGCGGCATTTTTTCCGGCGATTTTCCCAGTGCTCATGCGGAGCGTGTCATCGTGAAAGAACAACTGGAATCTTTGATTGGGATGATGGTGGAGCGGGGGATTTTGCTGGAAGAGGCGGTTACGGAGTTCGAGAAGAAGTTCATCAAGCGGGTGCTGGAGCGCCAGGATGGGAATCAGTCGCGGGCCGCGAAGGTTTTGGGGATTCATCGGAATACTTTGAGTCGGAAGGTGGGGGAGTATAAGTTGGATCACGCGGGTGGGCGTAAGCGGGGGTAGAGGCGTTTGGCTTGCGGTTGAGTTTGACACTTCGTTCGTAATTCTCCACGACTTCAAGAAAAAGCAGATCCCTCTCTGCGCCCCGCGCCCGCCAAAATGCGGCGGGAAAGAAAAAACGCAGGACTCCCTTCGGGACGACAACCACATCGAAAGCAAAATCAAAGACAACATCAACGGCAAAGTCAAACCCGGCCGCCTGAAAAACAGGCGGCCGCTGCAAATTCAAAACTGACGGTCGATGCGCGGCGCGCGATTGTGGCGCGAACCGCCAATCGGGAGACCGGCGTTCCCGGGAAAGGAAAATGGCCGGGGCATTTCTGCGCCGGCCATTTTTTTTTTGAGATTCGAGTGCGTTGATTATTGTTTGGCTGGCACCTTGTGGTGCTTGCCGGTTTCGGCTTTCTCCGGGATGGTGGTGGGATCTACTTTTACCTGATCCCAGTGCAGCAAGAACGGCGACGGATCGTAGCTTACGATGGCGCCGGAGAAGCGGACGCCGTCGTCCTTGGCCAGGCGGGTGACGTCTGGTTGCGGAGTTTCCTGGGCTGCGTTGGGCGTACCGGCAGGGGGAGCGGCAGTCCAGACTTTTACGTCCATATTTGCGGTCGTGGCGTTTTGCACTGCGGTTTCGTCGGCGCCGGTAAAGACCTCGAAGCTGACGAAACCTTCCCCCTGTTTGACTTCGATGATTTTGCCGACTACGCCGGGAAATTGCGCGCCGCAGATGGCGAGCCAGGTCTGCTTGGCTTTGTCGCCGCCGCCGCCGAGATCCGTCAAAACGGTTAGAATCGTGCTGGAAGCTGCGATTTTCTGTAGATCGGCCGCAGCTGGAATCGTGTAAGTCGCGGGGCGGTCGCCGGAAGTCGCTGCTAGCGTGAGCAACTCGCCCAGTTGCGCATCGACTGAGCTGTCGCATCCAGGTTGTTCGTAAACCAGGATTGCTTTGCGCAGATAATCTTTGATCTTGTCGGCGTCCGGAACACCCAAATTGATGGCGCGCGCCAAGGCCCAGAAACCATCGACGGATTGCGGCGGCGTGGCGCCCAAGTAGGCCAGACCTTCGCGGTAATAGGAGATCGCGTCCTTGGGATTGTCGGCAACGGCGCCTTTGAAGGCATCAATTGCGGCGGGATAGTCTTTCAACTGGAGGTCGGCGAAACCGGCGGCGGCGTCGAAGAAAGCGATTCCGGGCTTTTTCTGTTCGGCGAACTGTTCGTCGGTGAGCTTGGAGTCGGCGGGCTTGGGATATTTCCCGAGGAGATCCGCGCCATCCTTCGCGGCGTCTCGCGCTTTTACGAGTTGATCGTGCGCATCGGGCGCCTTGGGATTAAAAGCGAACGGGAAAACTTGCACGCGGGTCTGGAGAATCTGCAGGCGAGTGCCCGTATCAACCTTGTCGCCCATGGCGAGCATTTTGTCGGAGTACTCGAGCACCTTGGGATAATTTTTCAGCTCGGTGTAGGTGGAGACGTAGAGCTGGTCCACGTAAGTCATCAGCGTGGAGCTGGGGAATTTGCTGACGAAATCGTCGAGGAGCTTGATGCGATTTTGCGCGTTGGTTTCAGCGCGCGCGGCTTGGAACGCGTTGTACTCCGGAATGGTGTAAGAAGTTTTTCCCTGGTCTTGTTGCAGGGCCCGAGCAGCGGCTGGTCGCGCAGGAACACATAGCAGAACGAGAGCAGTGAGTAGCATTCCCTTCGTAGCAGTGCGCATTCGTATCATCTCTTCCCTGCCTCCTGGACCAGTTTTGGTACGGATGAACAGTATCGCCTAGGGTCACAGCCCCTGAAGGATAACGAGCTAAACGAAACCGGGATTATAGGGAAACCCACGCATGCGTGCAAGGTGAATCCACCTTGCGGACAGATTTCGCGTCCCAGTTCCGGCTGGGTGAATGTTCTCACGTGAATGATAAGATGGCAAATGGAAGAGAATTGTCGCCTCGCTGGAGAGCTGGATATGAATAATGGAAAACCGTTGCAGGGAAAAGTAGCGATTATTACCGGAGCGAGCCGCGGAATTGGACTGGCGGTGGCGCACCGATTGGGCACACTTGGCGCGAAGCTGAGTTTGTGCGCGCGGGACGCAGGGAAGCTGAGGAGCGCAGCCGATCAGTTGCACCCTGTGGCAGCCGGCGTGTTTAGTGCCGCAGCGGATGTTACGCATGGCGACCAAATTCTGGCCTTTGTGCAAGACACCGAGAAAGCGCTGGGCCCGGTGGAGATTCTGGTCAACAACGCGGGGATAGGATATTTCGGACCCACGCATGAAGCCACGGAAGCGAATTGGGACAGTGTGTTAGACACCAATTTGAAGGCGGTGTTCCTGGCGAGCAAGGCGGTGGCGGCGGGGATGATTGCGCGCAGGAGCGGGCATATCGTCAATATCGCGTCGCTGGCGGGGAAGAACGCGTTCGCGGGGGGAGGGATTTATTGCGCTTCGAAGTGGGGGTTGCTGGGGCTGACGGAGTGCATGGCCGAGGATTTGCGGGGGTACGGGATACGGGTGAGCGCGATTTGTCCCGGGAGCGTGGCTACGGACTTTTCGCCGCATGGGAAGAAGGATATCAGCAAGATGTTGCAAACAGAGGATATAGCGCACGTGGTGGAGCTGATTGTGACGCAGGCGCCGCAGAGTTTTATTAGTGAGATCTTGATACGGCCTACGCAGAAGCCATAGGGCAGATGGCGCGTTAACACGACGGCGTAGTACAGATTCAAAGGCAAGTTCAAAAACGCCCGCCTAATAAGAATAAGCAGGCGGCCGCTACAAATTCCAAGGCGAATTCAAAAGCTGTGTTTTGAGGGATTTGCGCGGGGTGTGAATCTTGCGGGTTGGGGGCGCATCTGATCGTTTAAGCTTGAACGATTTGAGCTTGAAGCAATATGCCGACACACTTCCAAGGCGATGCAGAGACCGTCAGGGCGCTGAGCGCTTACATCAATCTGGTGCGGGCGTCGGATTCAACCTTGGCGAAAACTACCGCTCATCTGGAGGGGCTGGGAGTGACCAATGGGCAGTTTGCGGTGCTGGAAGCGCTGCTGCACCTGGGTCCGATGTGCCAGCACACGCTGGGCAAGAAACTTTTACGCAGCGGGGGGAACGTGACGCTGGTGGTGGACAATCTGGAGAGGCATGGATGGGTGCGGCGGGAACGGCAGGCGGAGGATCGCCGCATGATTCAGATCCATTTGACGCCGAAAGGGCGGCGGCTGATCACGCGCGTGTTTCCAGAACACGCGAAAGTAGTGGCTAAAGTAATGAGCCAATTGAGCGCCGCGGAGCAGGAGCAATTGCGCAAGATTGCGCGCAAGCTGGGCCGGGGCGCGGATGAATTGTGCACCGAAAGACTAAAGAGGGAGAAAGAGCATGATCACGATCAGACCAAGCAATGAACGCGGCCACAATCAGATTTCGTGGCTGGATTCACGATTCACATTTTCATTTGATCAGTATTACGATCCGCAGCACATGCAGTTCCGTTCGCTGCGCGTATTGAACGAGGACGTGGTGGCGCCAGGTCAGGGATTCGGGATGCACCCGCATCGCGACATGGAAATCCTGACGTGGATTCTGGATGGAGCGATTGAACATCGCGACAGCATGGGCACGGGCGCGGTGCTACGTCCCGGAGAATTGCAGCACATGACGGCCGGGACGGGAGTGATGCACAGCGAATTCAATCCTTCGCCGAAGGATCCGACGCACCTGCTGCAGATATGGATCACGCCGGAGCGAGACGGCTTGAAGCCGTCGTATGAGCAACTGACATTTCCGGACAAGGACTTGCGTGGCAAATTTCATCACGTGGCAGGACCGGATGCACCGGTGACCATTCAGCAGGACGCGGACCTTTTCATCACGCGGCTCGACAAGGGCCAGGAAACCAAGCATGCGCTGAAGGCGGGGCGCCATGCGTGGGTGCAGCTGGCGCGCGGAGCGGTGAAGTTGAACGGCGTGGAATTGAAGGCGGGAGATGGTGCGGCCATTACGAAGGAAGACGAAGTGCGGGTGGAAGCGAAGGAAGCCTCGGAAGTGCTGTTGTTTGACCTGGCGTAAAAACTAAATTGGAAAGGAGATATGCGGATGAATTCAACGAACGATATAACCTCGTTGGCGGGGCGAATTCTGATGAGCGTGATATTCCTGATCAGCGGATTTTTCAAGGTGGGCGGTTACACGCAGATGGTGGGTTATGCGACTGCGGTGCATTTGCCGATGCCTGGCGTGGCGATTGCGGTGGCGGCTGCGGTGGAGCTGGGTTGCGGGCTGGCGATTCTGGCGGGATTCAAGACGCGGATCGCGGCTTGGCTGCTGTTTCTGTACCTGCTCCCGGTCACGTACTTTTTTCACAACTTCTGGGCGGTGCAGGGACAGGAGCAGCAGATGCAGATGGTGAACTTTTTGAAGAATGTGGCGATCATGGGCGGGTTGCTGGTGCTGTCGGTGAATGGGGCTGGGGCTTATTCGGCGGATGGGGCGTTGGCAAAGAAAGGATGAGGGCGCGGCGAAGGGTCACCGCAGAGGCGCCGAGGACGCAGAGAATGGCGCCCGCACCCCTCGATGGAGACCACGATCTGTGCTTGCCGGGGCGGGTCTCGGACCCGCCCCTACGGCAGATTTAGGACTCGGTGCGCGCTGGGGTGTGTGCCGCGCGCTCCGGCAGAACGCCTCGGATATGGGAGCGCTGTTCGATTGAGAGTTGAATCGGATTTGCACGGATTTGCAAATGTCATCTTAAGGGAGGAATTATGAGTGGACTGAAAAAGACTGCTACTACTAGCGCGCCGATTCACGGCTTGATTGGGGAACGGTGGAGTCCGCGGGCGTTCGCGGACCGGTCGGTGGAACCTGAAAAATTGCGCAGTTTGTTTGAGGCGGCGCGCTGGGCGGCATCCTCCTACAACGGGCAGCCGTGGATATTCATCGTTGGGACGAAGGATCATCCGGAGGATTACAAGCGGGTGTTGGATTGTTTTGTCGAGTTCAACCAGAGCTGGGCGAAGAGTGCTCCTGTGGTGGCATTGAGCGTGGCGAAATTGAAATTCGAGCATAACGGTGAAATGAATCGTCATGCGTTTCACGACGTGGGGGCGGCTGCCGCGACATTGACGATACAGGCGGAGGCGCTGGGTTTGGCAGTGCACCAGATGGGGGGAATTTTGCCGGAGAAGGCGCGGGAGATTTTCGGGATTCCGGAAGGGTACGAGGCGGTCGCGGGGATTGCGATTGGTTACCCGGGCGAGGCGCATACTTTGCCGGATCACTTGAAGGAGCCGGAAGTGGCGCCACGGGAGCGGAAGGCGCTCAACTCGTTTGTGTTCTCGGGGAAATGGGGGAAGGTTGCGCCGATTGTCGGTGGGAAGCCGTGATGGTGAGTTTCGCGGTCACGACCGCACGTCTCTAGTGCGCGTGCGAAAAGCAGATCCCTCTCTACGTCCCGCGCCCGCCGAACTACGGCGGACACGAAAAAGCGCGGGACCCCGTTCGGGATGACACGCGCTGCACGTGCGCCGTTGCAAAGACAAAACCAACTTCGGGGGCTGCGCGGTTCGATGAACCTGAACCGGCCGCTACAATTTCAACGGCAGAGTCAAAACCTGGAGCGGTGGGATTGCTGACCTTAGATTTTGGGCAGGACTATTCCCTGCTGGGATTGGTATTTGCCTTTTTTGTCTTTGTAGGAGACTTCGCATTGCTCGTCGGATTCGAAGAAGATTACCTGGCAGAGGCCTTCGTTGCCGTAGATTTTGGCTGGTAGCGGCGTGGTGTTGCTGATTTCCAGGGTGACGAAGCCTTCCCATTCGGGTTCGAAGGGCGTGACGTTGACGATGATACCGCAGCGGGCGTAGGTGGATTTGCCGACGCAGAGCGTGAGCACGTTGCGCGGAATGCGGAAATATTCTACGGAGCGGCCCAGGGCGAAGGAATTCGGAGGGACGATGCAAACGTCGCCTTTGAATTCGACGAAGGACTTCGAGTCGAAGTGCTTGGGGTCGACGATCGAAGAATTCACGTTGGTGAAAATGCGGAATTCGTCGGCTACGCGCATGTCGTAGCCGTAGGAGGAGACGCCGTAGCTGATTACGCCGTCGCGGACCTGGCGGTCTTCATAGGGCTCGATCATTTTGTGTTCTTGCGCCATCTTGCGAATCCATTTATCGGACTTCACGGACATCTTTTCCTCCGGGAATTCTGGGTGATTGTGCTGCGTTCATCGTTGCGCGACGTGTATAGGCTGGCGTTATGAAAGAGTCGGGCAGTGTATTACACGGGACGGCGCTTGACAACCTGCAACCCCCTGTCTAGCATAGGTTTCCGGCCTGCGGGAGGAATGTGTGATCAAGCTCGACATCGTTAACGCAATCGTACAGAAGACTAATATTACCCGAACGAAGGCCGAGCAGGCGGTGGAAACCGTCTTCGAGGCGATGAAGAATGCGCTGGGCCGCGGCGAACGTATTGAACTGCGGCGATTCGGCGTGTTCAATGTGAAGCCGCGGAAGACGGGCATCGGGCGCAATCCGCGCACTGGCCAACAAGTGAGCATCCCTCCCGGCAAAGCGGTGCGCTTCAAGCCCGGCAAGGAATTGCAGTCGTTGCCGGCGGCTGCGGCGCCGAAGTCCTGAACCGCCCGGCAGCGTGCGAGCTGCACGCGGTGCCGAACCCGTTTTTCGCGCTGGGGCGTCCAACCTTCATGGGCAATAGCACCGGCAACGGGCATGGCCGCGTCCCACTGGAGATTCTCGACCGAAATTATCCGGAGATTATTGATCTGCCGCCGCCAAGGATGCGCGCGCGGCCGCGTCGGATTTGGCCCGCGATCACCTTTTTCTGTTTGACGGCGCTGATGACGCTTGCGGCGGGGGCGTTGATCGCGACTTCGTTCGCGGCGAATGTGGAACCATTTTCGGGGAATGAAAGTCTCTTCGCTATACCGCTCCTGCCGTTTCAACATCCGGGCATGTTGCTGCTAGGACTTCCGTTTTCGCTGGCGCTGCTGGGATTTTTTATGGCGCACGAGATGGGGCATTATCTCGCATGCAAATATTATGGAATTGATTGCAGCTATCCGTTTTTTCTGCCTTCGCCCTTCCCATTCGGTACGTTTGGCGCGGTGATACGAATTCGCGCACCGATCACCACGCGGCGGGCGCTTTTTGACATTGGCGTCGCCGGGCCGATTCTGGGATTCGTTGTCGCGTTGCCGTTGACGGCGTATGGAATTGCGATGTCGAAAGTGATTCCCGGCGTGCAGGAGGATGGCGGACTTATTTTTGGGTTCCCCGCGTTGATGAAAATTTTTATGGCAATGTTTCATCCGGGGACGGAAGCGAAATCTTTGTTGTTTCACCCCGTGGCGCTGGCGGCGTGGATTGGATTGCTGGCGACGGCTTTGAATTTGCTGCCGCTGTGGCAACTGGACGGCGGGCACATCCTTTATAGTTTGGCGCCGGAGCGGCATCAGCGCTTTTCGCTCACTGCAGCGGTGGCGCTGGTGTTTATGGGAGTTGGATACTGGCACGTGTGGGCGTTTTGGGGGATTGTGCTGCTGATATTGTCGCTGCGATTTCCGCATCCGCCGCCGTTTGACCGTTGGGAATCGCTGGACGCCTCGCGAAAACTTTTGGCTTGCTTGGCGCTGATTATTTTTCTTTTGTGTTTTACGTTGTGGCCTACGAACAATCTGTGGTAACGCTTCTTACTCGCCCTTCGTTGATCCTGTAGTGCGCATCGCGCGAGAGCGTTGTACAAGATTGCGCGCAGCATCATTCCACGCTGGAAAATCGAATTGAAAACCGTGAGATAGCAGCCTGCCGGGAATCACGCGTCGACTCTTCAGAATCAGCTCAGTCTCGCTTCGCAGAAAGATGGCGCCAAATTCCAGCATCCATGCAGCGGCCGGCAATCCGATGCGCGTGCCCCACGCTTTGCGCAAATCTGCCATAAATTCCGCGTTCGGGAGCGGATTCGGTGAGGCGATATTGATCGCGCCGTCAAGATCTTCGTGGTCCATCAGATACTGGATTGAGCGCAGAAAATCCTGGTCATGAATCCAGGAAACGAATTGCTTGCCGGAACCGGAAGCGCCGCCGAGGCCAAAGCGCACGAGCCGCAACAAGGTGTCGAAAATGCCGTCGCGATCGGGGCTCATTACCATGGCGCTGCGTAGCGCAATTTTGCGGGTAGCGGGAGCCTTCGCGGCGAAGAATTCGTTCTCCCAGCTGGTTGCTACATCGATGCTGAACCGCCAAGCAGCTGGAGCGTCCGGTTCGTTGCCGCCGATTTCGCCGGTGGCTTCGTCCATGGGGCGATCGAGGGCGTGGCGATAGATGGTTGCGGTGCTGGCGTTCATCCAAATTTTGGGCGGGTGCGTCAGGCGGCTGATGGCTTCGCCGAGCAGGCGAGTGGTGCGCGTTCGGGATTCTTTGATTTCGCGCCGATTGGATTCGTTATAGCGGCAATTAACGTTGCGGCCCGCGAGATTCAGGACGAGGTCGGCGTTCTCAAGCTCTTCGGTCCAGCGGTTCAGATTCGTTCCGTCCCACGGAACAATCCGCCACGGCGCGCGCGCGACATTTCTCGCGAAAACCACAACGTCGTGACCCCGGGATTGAAAGTGTCTGGCGACGATTGTTCCGACCTGGCCAGAACCGCCCGGCAACACGATGCGTAGCGGACGTGTGTGCATGCGCGGCATTATGTCATCGATTCTGGAGCTTGCGCGCTAGAACAGGCTGGCGGGATCTACGTCCACGATTACGGCGGTTTCGGGCATTTCTTTTTTGGCGCAGAAGTCGAGGGCGCCGCTTAGGGCTTGGGAGAGGGCGGAGCGTTGCGGGGATTTCAGCAAAAATTGAAATCGATATTCCTGACGTAGGCGCGCGAGTGGCGCGGCGGCGGGACCCAGGATTTTTACGCCGCGATTTTCGTAAGGCGCGAAATAAGTGGCAAGGGCGCGAGACCAGCGGATGGCGTTTTCGATTTCCTTGTCGCGCACCAGGATGCCGGCTAGCGCGGTGAAGGGCGGGTAGTGCAGCATGCGGCGGAAGTGGGCTTCTTTTTCGTAGAACGAGAGATAGTCTTGTTTGGCGGCGTACTGGATTGCGTAGTGCTCGGGGTAGTGCGTTTCGACCAGGACTTCGCCGGACAGTTCGCCGCGGCCGGCGCGGCCGGCGACTTGAGTGAGCAATTGGAACGTGCGTTCGGCGGCGCGGAAATCGGGACGACCCAGAGCGAGATCGGCGGCTACGACTCCGACGAGGGTGACGCGCTGAAAATCGTGGCCTTTGGCGACCATTTGCGTGCCGACGAGAACGTCCACTTCTCCCTTTGCGAATGCGCCGAGGACTTGCTGGAATTCGCGCTTGGTGCGGACGGTGTCGCGGTCCAGGCGCGCGATTTTCGCGGTGGGGAAAGTTTCGCGCAGATATTCTTCGACGCGCTCGGCGCCGTCGCCGACGAAATACATGTATTCGGCGTGGCATTTCGGGCATTGCTTCGACGGGCGCAGCGAGTATCCGCAATAGTGGCATTCGAGACGCTGGCGATTTTTGTGATAGGTGAGGGCGATGCTGCAATTCTGGCATTGCACGAAGGCGCCGCAGCTGCGGCAGAGTGATGACCAGGAATAGCCGCGGCGATTGATGAGTACCATCGCTTGGGTTTTTTCCTCGAGGCGTAATGCGATCGCGGCTCGGAGTGATTCGGACACCGGCGCGGCTTTGTGGGCGGCGCGGAATTCTTCGCGCAGGTCGACGATGCGGACTTCGGCTAGCGGGCGATCGGCGACGCGGGCGGTGAGTTCGAGCAGATAATATTTTCCTTCGCGCGCGTTGTGGTAGGTCTCGAGCGATGGCGTGGCGGAGCCCAGCAGCGCGACGGCGCCTTCTAGGCGGGCGCGATATACGGCGGTGTCGCGGCCGTGATAACGCGGAGTTTCTTCCTGCTTGTAGCTGGTTTCCTGCTCTTCGTCCACGATGATGAGGCCGAGATTTTGGAGCGGCGCGAAAACTGCGGAGCGCGTGCCGACTACCACGCGGGCTTCGCCGTGACGGATGCGCCACCATTCGCGGGCGCGTTCGCTATCGGGCAGCGCGCTGTGGAGGATCGCGACCTCGCCGCCGAAGCGTGCGCGGACCAGGCGGCCGACCCAGAGGGTCAGTGCGATTTCGGGGACTAGGACGATGGCCGTCTTGCCGCGGGAGAGCGCGGCTTCGATTGCGCCGAGATAAACTTCCGTTTTGCCGCTGCCGGTGACGCCATGGAGCAGAGCTGCTGTGAATTTTTCGGCTACCAACCAGCGCCAGATTTCTGCCAGAGCGTGTTTTTGTTCGGCATTTAGCACGTTTGTGGGCGGAGTGAAATCGGTGTCCCAGGGATCTTCCTCGGCGGTCAGCGGTTCTTCCCATGTGAGCAACATGCCTGCGATTTCGAGGCGCTTGATGACGAGAGGAGTAACGGCGGCTCTTTCGAGCAGAATTTCGAGCGGAAGCGGGACTCGCGCGTCCATGAGAACTTCGCGAACGCGCATTTCGGGCTGACCGATGGGACGTTCTTCTGTGTCCGGACGCCACGCTGCGATTTTCTGCGTGCGAATTTTGCGGCGCCGAATGCTTGCGCGGGCTGCGAGATGGCCGCGGCGGACAAATTTTTCGGCGGCGGTGGCGCCTCCGGGAAGGCGGACAACGCGGGACTCAGTGAGCGCGCGTTCGGGGGCGTCGGCTTTTTGTTTGTCAAAGAGGCTGAAAAATTTTAGCTCGGCGGCTTCTACGTCGGTGTTTTCTTCGTTGCTGGCGAGGTCGTCTAGATAGGCGCGGCCTTCGTCGGTGAGCCAGTATTCGCGGTCGTGACGCAATTCGATTTCCGGCGGGAGCATGGCGCGAAATGTCTCGCCGATGGGAGCGAGGTAGTAGCGGCTGATCCATTGGCCCAGTTCGACGACCTTGGGTGGGAGCGCGGGGACGCGGTCGAGTAGCTCGGCGATTTCTCTAATGCGTTTGGCTTCGGGCGCGCGGGTGGAGACTGCAAGTCCTACGCCGATCATCGGGCGATTGCGGAATGGGACGAGGACGCGGCGGCCGACGAGTTCTTCGCCATTGCATGAGGCAGGCACAGCGTAGGTGAACGCCGAGCGCAGTGGGACTGGGAGCGCGACTTCCAGGTAGCGTTGGGTCATTGGATCAGTGGAATAGTGTAACAGCGTGCGCGAGCGACGAGCACCGTGCGAGCTAAGCTATGGCGAGTTGGAGTCCGTCAGCAATGCTTGCGGATGGTGCGTACTCGATGTGGAGTACGCGCCTGCGCATCGCGGAGCGCGATTTTGACGAGGCGTGAACGAGCAGCGGCCTCATGACGAGAATTCCTCCGCGCGGGACCAGGCAATCTACAGCGGTTGTTCGTGCGCTCAGGTCGTGGATTGCATTGTCGCTCAGGACGCCCATCGCGTGCGTTTCGGGGAGGACGCGCAATGGACCATTTTCGGTAGTAGAGTCGTCGAGATGGAAGCGCAGCGCCACGACGCGGGAAAGCGCGCTGGCTGGAGCGTGGGCGTAAATCACTCCATCCTTTACAGACCACGGTCCCCACTCCGGTAGATCATGGCGCTCTCGCAGCGGCAGCGCCTTGTCTTGGTGCCAGGCTACGAGCCAGTTGGAGATGGGAGACTTGTCGAAAAGTGTGGCCCGGTATGGAAACGCGTTGGGCCCAAGAATTTGCTGCGCGATCGCTACCAGTCGCGTGTCGCGGGCGACAGCCAGGACTGCGGGATTTCTGAGTGCGTGGCGCATTCCTGCGCGGGTTCGCGGTAACGGATTGCGCGCGAGGCTTTCGGCGAGCTGATCAACATCACCCCGAGTTAACACTTCGCGCAGTATTGCGAAGCCTTGCTTCGCTACTTCAACTCGTTCCACTTGTGATTCGCTCCGCGCTCTTTCTGATGCTGGGATTGGATGCTTCAAGTGCTGACCAGGACGATGCCGATGAAGATCAGGACGATGCCCAGCCATTGGGAGCGTTCTAGGCGTTCGCGGAGGAAGATCCAGGCTAGCAGGACCGTGAAGGCGCCGTAGAGGGAGGCTAGGACGCTGACGACTGATACCTGGCCGGTGCTTAGGCCGGCGTTGTTGGCAACGAATGCGGCTGTGTCGAGGATGCCTACGGCCAGGAGCAGCCACCAGACGCTGCCGCGGGGGAGCTTTAGCGTTTGGCGTGTGGGCGCGGCGGCAACAGAGAGCGCTATGAGAGCTGTTAGACGCATGACCCAGACGGAGACGGCGCTGCCTACTGCTGGGACTACGTGAAATCCTAAAAACCAGAAGAGGATGCCGAAACCTAGCGCGGCGCACATGGCCCAACCTATGCCTGTTGATAGATGCGCGCGGGACGTTTCTCCGCGGGAGGCGGTAGCGCTGTCTAGAACCTTTTCTGCTTGCGTGGTTTTTGATTGTACGAAGGAAGTCGCGGCCAGGATTATGCCCAGCAGCGTGACGCCGAGTCCTGTCGCGCGGACTGCGTGGATGCGTTCCCCGCTTAGGAGCGAGAGCGCTACCGTTAGGGCTGGATAGCTCGAGGAAACTGGGCCGACGATGCTCATAGTGCCGTGTTCGAAGGAATGGTAGAGGGCTAGGGACGCGAGCATGTTCAGAACGCCCGCGGCTACAGCCATGGCCCACGGTCGCCAGCCTGGGGCGATGCCGTGCGAGAAGCCTCCGGTGGATTTCAGATACACGCTGAGCGCTAGGAAACCGAAAAATTGCATGAAGAAAAGTGTGCGGTAGGCGCCGACTTGGCGTGAGGCGAAGCGGGCGGCGAAATCGGCGGCGCCCCAGGAGATGGCGCCAGTTAGGCCGAGGATGATCGCGAGCGAAATATTCATGGTCGGAAGCAGCAACGTCAACGTCGCCCGGCTAAAGCTGGCCGCTACCAATTCAACGGCGCAATTCAAATTCTAAAGCAACAGAGCCGGCGGACGCCGGCGCTGCCAACCGCAGAGGTACGCGGCATTAGCGTTTTTTTGGTTGCAGACCTAAGACGGCCATAACTTTTTGCAGGTCTTTCCAGACTTCGGGTTTCGCGCCAGGATTGCGGAGCAGATACGCGGGGTGATAGGTGGGCATTAATTTTGCGCCGCGAAAGTCGAACCACTCGCCGCGGAATTTGGAGATGCCTTGGGTGGTTTGCAGGAGCGTCTGCGCGGAGCAGCTGCCGAGGGTGCAGATCACTTTGGGTTTGATGGTGTCAATCTGGCGCATCAGAAATGGCGAGCAGGTGGTGATTTCGTCTTTTTCTGGCAGGCGATTCTCCGGGGGGCGGCATTTGACTACGTTGGCGATGTAGACGTCCTCGCGTTGCAGGCCCATGGCTTTGATCATGTCGGTGAGAAGTTTTCCGGCGCGGCCGACGAACGGTTCGCCGCTCAGATCTTCGTCGCGGCCGGGACCTTCGCCGACGAACATGAGGTCGGCGTTGGGATTGCCCGTGCCGAAAACGATTTTGGTGCGGCCTTTGTGGAGTTTGCAGCGGGTGCAATCGCCGATGTCTTCGCGGATGCGGAGGAGGGTGTCGCCTTCGATGCGCTCGATTACTTCGAACAGTGATCGGGCGGCGGTTGCGGGCAGGATTGTGGCGGCGGGCGATTTCTGCGAGGCGGATGCCGCGACATTCCTTGGAGCGCCCGACGCACGGCCGGGAGCTGCAGCGGCTATCATCGCCGGAGCGCTTGCGAGGATCGCGGCAGTCGAGACCGCGCTGGATGTCGCGACGCTGGGCGACTCAACTGGCCCGGCGGCGGATTCGACGATCGCGTGCAATGGTGGGCGGTCACGATAGTAGGGGCTTAGGCCGAGGTCTTCGCCGTAGCGCAGCCAGTCTTTCACTTGTTCTTCAAGGTGCGTTTCGCTGCGGCCGCCCACACTTGCCCGCTTGGCCGGATCCATCGAATCCTCCTCTTGAGAATGTACCGCTTGAGAATCTACTTGGAATGTTTCTGAATATCCAGTACCTGGTCGAGGATACGATTGGCTACGTCGAATTTATTGAGCTGAGGGAGCGCGAGCTCGCGGCCATCGCGGAGAAAGAGCGTGACGATGTTGGTGTCGGTATCGAAGCCAGCGCCGGCTTGGGTGACGTCGTTGGCGACGATCATGTCTGCTGCTTTGCGCAGGAGCTTGCCGCGGGCGTTTTCGGCGACGTTGTTTGTTTCGGCGGCGAAGCCTACCAGAATGCGATTACCTTTTTCGCGGCCCAGTTCGGCGAGAATGTCGGGGGTGGGTTCGAGCTCGAGAGTGAAGGTGCCATCGCCGCGTTTGATTTTTTTATCTTGCTCGGCGGCGGGGCGGAAATCGGAGACGGCGGCGGCCATGATGGCTACGTTGGCTTCGCGGGCGCGTTCGAGGACGGAGCGCTGCATCTGTTCTGTGGAGCGCACGGGAACCCAATCGACGCCTTGGGGAATTTTTAGATCCGTAGGCCCACTAACGAGAATGACGCGCGCGCCGCGACGATGCGCGGCTTCGGCGAGAGCGTAGCCCATTTTGCCGGAAGAGCGATTCGTGAGGAAGCGGACCGGGTCGAGGCTTTCGCAGGTGGGACCGGCGGTGACGAGTACCGTCTGCCCGGTGAAATCGTGACGCAGGCCCAGGACTTCGCAAACTTTTTTTACGATGGATTCGGTGGCGGCCAGGCGGCCGGCGCCCGTCATGCCGCAGGCCAGGTAGCCTTCGTCGGGATCGACGACGTGCACGCCACGGGCGCGCAGGGCGGTTAGATTTTGCTGTGTGGCGGGATGCTCCCACATATTTACGTTCATCGCGGGGGCGACGACGACCGGAGCTTTGGTGGCAAGATAGAGAGTGGAGAGAAAATCCTCGGCGATGCCGTGCGCAAATTTTCCGAGGATGTCGGCGGTGGCTGGAGCGACTAGCAGCAGGTCAATGCGCTGAGCTACGGCTATGTGTTCGATGGCGCTTTCGACATTGGCGGGGCCTGAGCCGGCTGTCGCGAAAATGTCTGTAATTACTTTTTGTCCGGTTAGCGCGGCGAAGGTCAGCGGGGTGATGAATTCCTGGGCGGCACGGGTCATTACGACCTGGACGTCCAGTTTTTCGTTTTGCAGGCGGCGGACGAGTTCGGCGGCTTTGTAGGCCGCTACGCCGCCGGTTACGCCGAGAGCGAGTTTCATGGGGTTTCCGTCCGCCTAACGGGTTGATGAATGATGCGAAGTCAAAGGCAACGTCAAAGGCGCCCGCCTCAAAAGCAAAAGCGGGCGGCCGCTACGAGTTCAACGGCAACCTCAGAAGCGGGCGCAGCAAGCAGCGCGCCTACGAATTCAACGCCAGCGTCAAAAGCAACGTCAAAGACGCCCGTCCCGCTTCGCCGGACGGCCGCTACAAATGCAAAACCTGCCCCCGCGTTCACTTCTTCTTTTTCTCGTTGATGTCTTCGGCTTGTTCGTTGAGGTGGGGGGCGTCGTATTCGAGCAGGCCCTTTTGCAGTTCTTCTTCGGCGATGCGCGTGGTTTTGCGCGACCGGGGGTTATCCACCATGGGGCGGCCGCCGATCAGCAATTGCCGAGCGCGACGCGCGACGACTACGACGTAGGCAAATTGGCTATCTGGTGCATCCTTGAGATGAGCCATGTGAAGATCAGCCTCCAAAAGACTTCAGGATTTCGCGAATTCGTTCTTCGTTCGGCGCCACCCGGCAACGCGAGCCCAGAGCGATGGCCTGCACTTCCCTGCCTGCGCGCTGGACGTCATCGTTGATGATGGCGAAATCATAGCTGCTGTAGTTCAACATTTCCTGGCGGGCCCGTTCGAGCCGCCGGTGAATCTCGTCTTCGGAATCCTGCCCGCGCGCCCGAATGCGCCGTTCGAGTTCCGCGCGCGAAGGAGGCAAAACAAAAACGGCCACCGCGCCCGGAAGTTTGCGTTTCACCTGCAAAGCGCCCTGGACATCGATTTCCAGGACCAGATCTTTTTTCTTCGCTTGCGCTTCTTCCAGCCACTTGCGCGGAGTGCCGTACCAGTTCTTGCCGAACACCTGAGCGTATTCCAGGAATTCACCGCGTTCGACCATCTGCTGGAACTCACCCTCGGTAACAAAATTGTACCACTTGCCGTCGCTCTCCGTCTTGCGCGGCGAACGCGTAGTGCACGAAACAGACAGCAGGGTGCCGGGGACCTCCAGAATCTTCTCCACCAGGGTGGATTTTCCGGAGCCCGAGGGGCCGGAAACGATCAGCACCAGGGGGTTGGGCTGGCTCATTCGATGTTCTGCACCTGTTCGCGCAATTTTTCGATCTCGGATTTAATTTCCAGGCCGAGGCGCGTGATGTCGAGGCCTTCGGCGTCGTTGCCCGGCGTTTTGGAAAGCAGGGTGTTGGATTCTCGCTGCATTTCCTGCAGCAGGAAGTCGAGTTTCTTGCCGACGTCGGAAGCGCCCGAGAGCAGCGACTCAAATTGTTGCACGTGACTGCGCAAGCGCGCCAGTTCCTCGGAGACATCGCTGCGCTCGGCGGCGATGGAGGCTTCTTGCGCGAGGCGCGCGGGATCGAGTGGAGCTTCGCCGAGCAATTCCTGCAGGCGCGCGGCGAGGCGCTTGGCGAAAGCAGGGCGCGCGCCTTCTACCAGTGTGTCCAGTTGGGCGCCGAGAGCGGCGATATGGCGCAGGCGCTCGGACATTTCCTCGCGCAGGTGACTGGCTTCCTGTTCGCGCATGCGATCGAGTTTATCGAGCGCTTCGCTGAGGCAGCGGGCTACGACGGATTCGAGGCGTTCGAGTTCGCCTTCGACGGATGCGGCGGCCGCACCGATGACGCCGGGCAAGCGCAGGATGGAGGCGAGATCGGGTTCGGTTTGGATGCCGAATTCTTGACGGAGCGAATTGACGGCCTTGAGATACGCGGCCGCGACATCGTGATTCACGCCGACGGCCGCGGGACCTGCGAGTTCATAGTGCAACGTGAAATCCAGATGGCCGCGGCGAACGCGTTCGCGGAGGATCTGGCGGATGCGCGGTTCCAGAGGCTCGAAGCCTTCGGGAATGCGCAAATGCAAATCCAGGAAGCGATGATTCACGGCGCGGATGGTAACGCGCAGGCTCCAGCCGCTTTCAACGGCGCGGGCTTGCGCATAGCCCGTCATTGATTTCAGGCCGGTGGGTTGCGGCTTCGGGGGATTCACGGAGATTGATTGTGAGCCGGTGCTGGTCATGTTTACAAGGGGCCCGCCGCGCGCGACGCAGGTTCGGCATCGCGAAATTGCATTTCATACAATCGGGCGTAAAGACCGCGGCGCGAGAGCAATTCCTCGTGAGTACCGCGCTCGCGAATTGTCCCCCCTTCGAGGACAGCAATCAAGTCCGCGCGGCGAATGGTGGAGAGGCGGTGGGCGATTACGAAGACGGTGCGGCCGGTCATTAAATTATTGAGCGCGCTTTGCACGAGCATTTCGGATTCGGAGTCGAGCTCGGAAGTGGCTTCGTCGAGGATGAGGATCGGCGCGTCTTTGAGCAAGGCGCGCGCAATCGCGAGGCGTTGGCGTTGGCCGCCGGAGAGACGCTGGCCGCGGTCGCCGATCAGGGTTTGGTAACCCTTGGGCATTTGCATGATGAAATCGTGGGCCATGGCGGCTTTGGCGGCGGAGAGAACTTTTTCTTCGGCGAGGTCGGGACGACCGTAACAGAGATTGCTCCAGATCGTATCGTTGAACAGGATGGTTTCTTGGGTGACGATGGCCATTTGTCCGCGCAGCGAGCGCAGGGTAACGTCGCGGAGGTCGTGGCCGTCAATGCGCACGGCACCGGAGGTCGGAGTGTAAAAGCGAGGAAGGAGATTGACGAGGGTGGTCTTTCCGGCACCGCTGGAGCCGACGATGGCGACGACGGCGCCTGCGGGAACATTAAGCGCGATGTTGCTGAGCGTGAGCGAATCGGCGTCGTCATATTTGAAGTTGGCGTTTTCGAATTCCACGGAATGCGAAAAGGGAGGCAGCGCGACGGCGTCGGGTGCGTCGAGTTTTTCCTCGGGCAAGTCGAGGAGCTTGAAAACCTGGGAAGAAGTGCCCAGCGCCTGCACGAAGAGTTGATAGATGCTGCCGAGGCGCTTGATGGGTTCGTAGGCTTTGAACAGCGCGAAGGTGAAGGCGCCGAAGGAACCGATGCTCATGCGACCGATTTTAATTTCGCCGCGGGCGTAGAGCAGGATCATGGCGATGACTACGGCGCCGAGGACGTCCATGATGGGGCCGGTGGCAGCCATGGCGCGGATCCAACGCATGTTCTCGCGGAGCAGGTTGCGCGCGGCTTCGCGGAATTTGCGAATTTCGAAACCTTCCATGCCGAAGGCTTTTACGACGCGATTGCCGCTGATGGTTTCCTGGAGGATTTGGCTGAGATCGGCGAGGCGGGTGCGGCTGGTTTCGGTGGAGCGGCGGATGCGGCGGGTCAGTTTTGCGACCGGCCACACCACTAGCGGAACGAGGACGGCGGAGCCGACGGCCATGCGCCAGTCAATCACGAGGAGCACGGTGACAAATATGACCAGGTTGAAGATCTGGCGAAAGAAATCAGCGAGGTAGTCGGAGAAGGCGGTGCGCATCTGCTCGATATCGGCGATCACCGCGGACATAACCCGGCCGACAGGATTGTGGTGAAAAAATCCCACGGGTTGCTGCACGATTTTGATGTAGACGCTATTGCGGAGATTGGTGACGCCGGCGAGGCCCACATATTGGATCAGGGTGCTGCCGAAATATTCGGCAATCGCCTTTACCATAAAAATGAAAAGTAGAGAGAGGGCGAAGACGGACCAGACATGGTGCACGCGCGAGGGAACGAAATCGTTCAAGTAGACGATCCGATCGGTGCCGGGTACCTGAAAGAGGACGAGCTTCTGCAGCGCCGACAGCGGGTTCAGGACGACGTCAAGCGCGGGCTTGATCGCGAACGCGACCAGACCTTCGGCGACGCCCATGATGGCCATGAGCAGAATGCCGCCGGCTAGGGGCAGCGTGTAAGGAGCGAGGTGGCGAAGCAGCCGCCGAAGCTCTTCACCCTGGGTGAGGTTCGCGGTGATGTCTATTTTTTCAGAAGCCAAATGAGAGACCCTTGACCGCGCTCACGCGGCTTTACAATATTAATTGGCCGACTTGTCAATATCGCGATGCACCACTTTGGCCGAGTAGCCTTTGTGCTTCAGGGCGCGACGGATGACTTCAGCCAGCGCAACGGAACGATGCCGCCCACCGGTGCAGCCGACCGCCACGGTGAGATAGCTCTTGCCTTCGGAAATATAGTGCGGAATCAGGTACAACAACAGGCTTTCGATGCGGCGCAGGAATTCACCCGTTTGCGAGAAGGAACGGATGTAGCGCGCGACTCGCGGATCCTTGCCGCTGAATTGGCGCAGGCGCGGAACGAAATGCGGGTTGGGTAAAAAACGAACGTCGAAGACTAGGTCCGCGTCGGGAGGAATTCCGTAGCGGAAGCCGAAGCTGACGACCGAAACGAGCAGGGGGCGGCGGCTGGCATTTTGGAAACGATCAATGATGAGCTGGCGCAGCTCGTGCACGTTGAATTTTGTGGTGTCAATAACTACGTCGGCAAGGCGGCGGATGGGCGCCATGCGGCGGCGCTCCAGGCGAATACCTTCGGCGATGGAATGATCCTGGCTGAGCGGGTGGGGGCGGCGGGTTTCGCTGAAGCGGCGGAGCAAGACTTCGTCGCTGGCTTCGACGAAAACCAGAGTAGCGGGGTGTTCGGACGCGAGCTTGCGATAAATTCCGGGGAGCTTTTCGATTTGCTCGCCTTCGCGCGCGTCCACAAGAAGCGCGGCGCGTTCCACTTCGCTGCCGCCTTCGACGTAGAGCTCGCTGAAGGTGGAAATCAGGCCGACAGGGAGGTTATCCACGCAATAAAAGCCGAGGTCTTCGAATGTGTTCAGCACCGAGCCTTTTCCGGAGCCGGAGAGGCCTGTGAGGATTACCAGTTGGCGGGCGTCGCGAGTGCGATTTCTGGGGATGCGGCGGCGCGTCACGGCGGGTTTTTAACCCTTAACCCGTCGGCGATGGGTGCTGGGTATGCGGAGGTCTTCGCGATATTTGGCAACGGTGCGGCGTGTGACTTGAATGCCCTCTTCGCTGAGGCGTTTGGTTATTTGCTCGTCGGTGAGAGGGTGCGCTGTGTCTTCATCGTCGATCATTTTTTTCACGCGGCGCTTCAGCGAAAGCAGCGACATTTCGCTGCCCTGCGGGCCGTTCACGGATTCGCTGAAGAAATAACGGAGTTCGAGGACGCCTTGCGGCGTGTGCACGTATTTATTGGCGACGGCGCGACTGACGGTGGAAGGATGCACGCCGACTTCTTCGGCGACTTCCTTGATCATCATGGGCTTCAGGTGATCCGCACCGTAATCGAGGAAATCGCCCTGGCGGCGCAGGATTGATTGGCAGACGCGTTGAATGGTGTGTTTGCGTTGCTCGATATTCTTCATCAGCTGGATCGCGGCGGTGAAGCGTTCCTTGACGTAATTGCGAACGTCGCGGTCGGCGGCATCGCGAGCGAGCAGGCGGCGATACATGGGGTTCAGGCGGAGTTGCGGCAAGTCGTCTTCGTTCATGAGCGCTTGCCATTCGCCGTCAACCTTGCGGAATTGCACGTCTGGCTCGACGAGACGCGGTTCGATGTGGTTGTAACGCAGTCCGGGCTTGGGATCGAGCTGCTTGATGACGTCCACGGCGCGCTTCACGAGTTCGACAGGGCGATTCAGCGCGCGGGCGACTTCCTTCAGCTGATTATTCTGTAGCAGCTTTAGGTGTTCGGCGATGATCTGCTGCGCGAGAGTGTTCTGCGGGTCAATCAGCTTCAGCTGCATCAGCAGGCATTCCTGCAAATCGCGCGCGCCCACTCCGGGAGGATCGAACTCCTGGACCATGGCGAGGGCTTCTTCTACGTCTTCCATGGAATAGTTTCCGGACTGCGCGAGTTCTTCGAGGGTGGCAGTGAGGTAGCCATTCTCGTCGAGATTGCCGACGATGCCTTCGGCGATCTTGCGCACGGTTTCGGTGCAGATGCTGACGCTGAGTTGCCAGGCGAGATGGTCCGCGAGGTTCTGCGCCGAGGAAAGGAATTTATCGAAGGAGGGGCGTTCGATGTCTTCGCGTTCGCTGCTGCCCGCGCGTTCGGAGCCGGCATCGAGATATTGCGTGAAGAAGGAACCGAAATCAAATTCGTCGAAGGGATTGGCGGCTTCGGTTTCGGGGACTTTTTCGGTTTCTTTCTTGAGGAAGGCTTCGTCGGTGTAGCTGTCGGTGGCGGCCGCGCCCTCTTCGGTGACTTCATCGAGGACGGGATTGGCCATGATTTCCTGATTGATCATCTCGCGCAGTTCGAGGCGATTGAGCGCGAGCACGCTGACCATCTGCACGAGGCCCGGCGTGAGGATTTGCTTCTGGGCCACGCGCAAGCTGAGTTTGGGTGCGAGCCAGTTCATAGCAATCAGTTCAGCCGGAATCCTTCACCGAGATACACGCGACGGACTTCGGGATCGTTCGAAAGCTCTTCCGGAGTCCCCGCTCTAAAAATTTTCCCGTCATTGATGATGTAAGCGCGATTGGTGACGGCCAACGTGTCGCGTACATTATGGTCCGTTACCAGCACGCCAATCCCCGCCGCACTTAGATCGGCGATAATTTTCTGGATGTCCACCACCGTGAGCGGATCAATTCCCGCGAACGGTTCATCCAGAAGCACAAAAGAGGGCGAAAGTACTAAAGAGCGCGCAATTTCCAGACGGCGGCGTTCTCCGCCCGACAAAACATATGCCCGGCTGTAGCGCACACCTTCCAGGCCCATCTGCGCCAGCAACTCTTCGACGCGGTCACGGCGCTGTTCGGAGGTTAACGGCAGGGTTTCGAGGACCGCGAGCAGGTTCTCTTCCACCGTCATTTTCCGAAAAACCGAAGGCTCTTGAGGAAGGTAGCTGATGCCACTGCGGGCCCGGAGGTACATGGGTAGATCCGTGATGTCCTCGCCGTCGAGAATTACACGCCCGTAGTCCGGACGCGCGAGGCCGACCAGGATATAGAACGTCGTGGTCTTTCCGGCGCCGTTCGGCCCGAGCAACCCAACCACCTCACCCTGCTGAATCTCCAAGCTGATCTTGTCGACGACCTTCCGCCCTCGATAAGACTTACTGAGTTCAGCGGCCTGGAGTTTCAACATGCCGGTTCATTTCTCAACCCGGTGCTTGGTCAGCGTGCGCGAACCTTCTTGCGAATCGATTAAAATCGTATCATTCGCTACAAAGAAGGTCAACGAATGGCCGGTAGTAGTGTCGCTGGAAGCATCAACAATGGTGGGTTGGCCACCGGAAAGCACGAATTTCCCGTCCGAGGCCGTGTATTCGGCCTGGTCGGCGGTGCCGCGGCGATCGCCCTGGCGGACTGTGACGCCTCCCAGAGCTAGGGCGTGGTCGAGCTGGCGGCCCTCCGAGGGGCTCCCTGCTGACGCTGTGCCGACTGTTGGAGGTGGCTGGCCCGGTCTCGCGGCCGTTGAGGAGGGCTTGGGTGGCGCTGGCGCTGCCGCCGGCGTCAGGAAGACGTCCAGGGTGCGGGATTGCATTGAGCCTTGCTGGGAATCTGCGGTAACTCCGGTTTCCAGGTGGGCTTTGCCGGTGTCGCCCCAGTAGGTGAGCAGGGGCGCGCGAATCTGCCAGAGGGTGGGGCCGGAGGGCGTCGTGGAGATCGCTTTGGTTGACGCGGCGGGCGCGGGACTCGCGGGGGGCTGCGCTGGCGGAGCGGCTTGGGGAAAATTCGCTACTACGTTGCCCGTTGCTTGCAGCTTTTTCTCGTCGCGCCAGATTTCGACCTGGTTCGCTTCGAGCACCGAATCGCCCTGCCACAGCCGCGCGTGGCCGACGTAGGTGACGTGGCCGGACGTGGTGGAACCGGTGAGCGTGGCGGCGGAAATATGGCCGGGGCCGGAACCGAGGCTCATGGCAGAATTCTGTGCGCTGGGGAAATACGTGGAGAGCACACCGCCGGACGCGCGTATTTCGCCGGACTTCTGGTTGATGGCAACGTTGGTAGCGGTGGTGCGGCTCATGGAGTCGGTGAGAACCGGGGAGCCATCGAGAAAAATCAACTCCGTCGAGCGGACGATGTTGGCGCGGTCGGCGGAGGCTTGACGATCGGCTTGCTGGAAGTGGACGTCGCCGGTTTCGTCGAGCTGCTGCCATTCGCCATCGGGGGAAAACTTGGCGGCAAGTTCCGCGGCTTTGATGATTTGCAAAGGTGCGTTCCCAATTTTTCTGGTGACGGTGGCGCCGCCGTGACCGAGCAGGGTGTCCAGGCGGCCTGTAGGAGCGAATTGCGCGACGAATCTTTTGGCGTGGAGAGTGGTGGTCTCGTCGGCTGATTTGGTTTCGATTGTGCCGGGCGCCAGAGTGCTGACGGTTTGGATTACTTGCTGGTCGTCGTGCTGGCCGGGGTTGTGACCGGGGCCGAAAGTGGCGAGCAGTGATTCGGTTTCGATCGCGCGCGATTCCGCGCCCATGTGCGAATTCGCTTTCACGTTACCGGTGGCGGTCATTTCACGCACAAGATTGTGCTGGGGCGTCAAGTTCAACACGACGTTCGCGGCGGTGAAGTGGTCCGCGCCACCGGCGGCTTCGCGGGAGCCTTCGACACTGCCATCGGCGACGATGCGCTCAATCCAGCCGTCAGAATTCAGGAAGAGATCAAATTGAGTGGCGCTGGAGGTGGATTTTCCGCGGTCGTCGGTGGAAGTGACTTGCGGATGACCCGTGGCGATGGCGTGGCGAGCGCGAAACTCCGCGTCGAGATCAATGGATATTTTATCGGCGGAGAGTGTGCGACCGCCCTGGCGCACGTTTGCCGGAGCATCGAGCTCGACCACGCGATCGTTGCGGCTGATTTCCATACTGCCGCCCGTGGCGGTGACGGGTAGCCCGCCACTTTTGTCGGATGCTGCGAGGTCGAGCTGCACGTTGTGCGTGAGATGGACAATTTCCTTTTGCGAGCTGTAGATCATCCCCTCGGAACGGCCCGTGCCCTGCGGGAAGCGGAATTGTACGGGCGCGTCGGTGGTGGCGTCACCGGATGCGCGATTGAAGTATAGATTGCGCGTGGTGACTTGCAGAGATTTGTCGCCAGGCTTACTGGAACCCGGGGAGGGCGCGGCGCTCGCGAGATCAATCTGGACGTCGCCCTCGCAGACGACGTTTCCGCTGGTAGGCTCGTAATTGCACTCGCGGGTGTGAATATTGTCGTTCCGGCTGCCGTCGTGGCCGTAGATGGTAATCCAGACATCCTGCAGCAGGGCGCGATTCTGGTCTTTATACTGGGTGGCGTGCGAAGCGCGGATGGTGAAAAGCGCGCGGCCCTGGTCGCTGCCTACGTAGGAAAACTCGGCGGATCGCTGCTGCACCGATTCAGGGATGGGAGGCGGCGCGTTTTTTCGGGCACGCGCGGCACGGACGGCGCGCTGGGCGTAAACGCCGGCGACGACGAGGATGATGGCAGCCGCAGCCCATGCCGCCCAACGTGCGTAGCGCGCTGACTCCTGATTGCGCAGAGCAATTTCTCCCTGATACGGGGATTGGTCTGTTAGAGGACGAGTATAGGGGAGAGGTTTCCTGCTAGCAAACGGAGGGGCGGAGCTGGGTAGAGCGTCAGGTCCCGGCGAGTGCGTAGGACGCGATCTGGCGGCGTGGTCTTACGAATTGCCCGGCTGTGTCGATGCGCGCACGAGAGATCACGCCGTGATTTTCGGGCGCCGGATCGGCTGGGTCGAATTCGCCGGCTGCAGATGTTGCCAGCGGTCTTTCAGTATGAAAATACTTTTTGTAGGCGGCGATCCAGTCGGTGGAGATGTCGCGTTGGGCGGCGCGCAGGTCGAGGCTTCCCTGGCAAACCATTTGGTGGAGATGTTCTTCCAGAGCGTCTTTGACGTGCGCGTTCCAGGTGGGCAACGTGTAGGGTTCGGGCCAGAGATTATGGATGTCTTCGGCGCCTCCCAAGCGCGGGGCGATTAGAAAATCGATCTCGTAGTCTTGCGCGCGGGCGTAGGCAATTCCGTATTCGTGAAGCACCTGCTGACGTAACGCGGCGGGTACTTCGCGAACTACTTCTTCGTGGGCTATCGAGCAAACGTCGTTGATGGAAACAGGGCGCGTGGCGCCGGGGGTGAGGGTGCGGTTGGGGACGGCCGCGCTTTCGATTGGATGGAGTGGTGACGATGACAGCAGTGCGAAATGCTGAATAATCGGCAGGCTTCCCATTGTGAGGAAAAGCAGAGCGACAGCAACGTACGCCACAGA
Organism: Acidobacteriota bacterium; assembly: GCA_013289715.1. Lineage (GTDB taxonomy): Bacteria > Acidobacteriota > Terriglobia > Acidiferrales > UBA7541 > Palsa-295. The sequence continues at coordinate 225,512 of JABCZJ010000001.1, forward strand.
GCCGCGCGGAAAAAAGAATTGGAGGAACTTGGGCCACCGGGCCACGCCGGATTGGGTTGCGGCGTGCGCCAATCGGGACTTGAGCAAGGCGCGCGGGCCAGCGGCGCACGGCAATTGTGGATCGAGCGTGCTGCGATGCACGCGCACGAAATCGGCGATCGTGGCTTCGAGTTCCGCGAGGCGCGTGCGGCAGAACCAGCAGGCAGCCAAATGCGCGCGAACCCGCCGGGTGCGGCCGCCGGGAAGCTCGCCATCTGCAGCGTGCAGGAGGTCCTGGTCCGATACGTGGAGTTCTTCATCTGCCATAACGCAATCCTTTTTCCGCGCTTCCCAGGCGCGCCAGAGAACGCGTGAGTGAAAACGATACGGAACCGAGAGATATTCCGAGCGTGGCTGCAATTTCGCGGTAGCGCAGGCCCTCCGCGCGTAGGGCGAGGCAGCAGCGGTCTTGCTCGGGCAAGGCGCGCAGCACGGTGCGCAAGCGCTGCAACGTTTGGCCGGACGTCATTTGTTCTTCCGGGTTGGGAGTGGCGTCGAGCTTGGCCTGTACAACCGTTGCGTCGTCGTCCAGTGCAGCGTGGAGCTTTTTATTGGCAGCACGCTGCTTCAGGGCGAGATTGTGAGCCACGCGAAAAATCCAGCCGCGCAGATTGCGGCGAGATTTTCCGCGCTGCAAGTGACGGAAGAGCGCGAGGAAGACTTCTTGCGCGACCTCTTCTGCATCGTGAACGGATAGGCCGAACGACAAGACGTAACGAAGCAACGGGTGGCGAAACTGGTCGAACAGGCTGATGACTTCGCATTCGATTTCGCAGGGCTTTTCAGAAACCGCAGCGGGCGTGGGAATGGGAAACGATAGCTCAGCGGCGAAGTTTCGCGGAGGAATCAGCATAGGTCCCTGTATGTATATTCCATTCCCTTGGCGTGTGTTCAAGGATTATTAGCGATGGTTACTGAGTTCGACACGGCGAGCGAAAAGAAGCTGAACAAAGGAGGGGGCGGCGGAATATTCAAGCTGAGCGGCATCAGTGAGATCTGCGTACGCCGGCCGTTGGTTCCGTAGCGGCCGGAGCCGGACGCTGGGAGATGCATCGCGAAATTACAGGGGCGGGTGACAGATGGCATTGATAAGGATGAGAGGAATTGCGTGCCTGTTTTTCTTGTGCGCTTTGCCGCTGTATGGTCAGGGTAATCGCGGTGAATTGCGCCTCAAGGTTACGGATCCTTCGGGCCTGGGAGTTAAGACGACCGTGCTGATCGTCAGCGAGGCGAACCAGTATCGGAATACTTTGACGACGACCGAGCAGGGCACGCTGGATGTGCTGCGGCTGCCTTTTGGCGTGTATCAGTTGGAGATCACGCAGCGCGGGTTCGCACCCGTATCTGAAACGGTCGAGATTCGTTCATCCATTTCCATCGAGCATACGATTCAACTGAAGCTGCCGGCGGTGAATCAATCCGTGACCGTTAGCGCGGCGGACACGTTGATTGATCCGGATCAAGCTGGGGCGGTGAGCCAGATTGGTTCGGACACGATTGAACACCGGCTGAGTTCGCTGCCGGGGCGGTCGTTGCAGGATCTGGTGAATTCGCAGCCCGGGTGGTTGTATGAAGGCAACGCCGTGTTGCACCCGCGCGGATCGGAATACCAGACACAGTTTGTGGTGGATGGGGTGCCGCTCCAAGACAATCGTTCACCCAGTTTCGGCAATGAAATTGAGGCGGACGACGTGCAATCGATGAGCATCTACACGGCGGGCATTCCTGCAGAATATGGCCGCAAGATGGGCGGCGTCGTGGAGGTGAATACCGTGCAGGATTCCGACCCGGGCCTGCACGGGCAGGTGGTTCTATCGGGCGGGAGCTTCGACACCGGGGGCGCTTTCGCGAGCGCACAGTATGTATGGGGCAAGAATACTCTGAGCGGGAGCGGCAGCGGCGCCATGACGGGCCATTACCTGAATCCCGTCGTTATTCAGAATTACTCGAACACAGGCACCAGCGGCGATTTTTCGCTTCGCTACGCGCGCCAGCTCACCCCAAACGACCGCCTGAGCCTGAGCGTGCGCCACGAACTGGCGCGCTACGACATCCCCAACGAATTGGTGCAGCAGGAACCGCATCGGACGCCGTTCGATCCAACTTTGCCAGCTGAAGCGCAGCGCCAGAATGCAGACAATTTTGAGACGATGGGCATCGCCACCTACCAGCACATTTTTTCTTCCAGTTTGGTGGCCGACTTTTATGGCATGGTGCGCGACACCTCGAACGATTTTTACTCCAACATTTATTCCACGCCGATTCTGATTTCTCAGCACAATTGGTTTCGCGAAGGATATTTCAGGGGTGTGGTGACCGCGGTTCGCGGCCGGCACGAATGGAAGTTTGGAGTCGAATCCGACAACACCTTCCTGAACGAGAATTTCGGGTTCGTCATTACCGACCCGACGCAGTTCGAACCCGGCACGCCGTCTCCGTTCAGTTTTGTGGCGAATCGTCCGGACCTCGAACAGTCCGCGTTCCTGCAGGATCTGATGCATCTGGGAAACTGGACAATCAACGCCGGGATTCGCTGGGACCATTACCAGCTGCTATTGAACCGGCAGGCTGTGGATCCGCGCATTTCGATTGCGCGGTATTTCCCTTCCGCCGACCTTGTGGTGCATTTCTCGTATGACCGAGTGTTCCAGACGCCATCGAATGAAAATATTCTGCTCTCCAGCTCGACGGCGGCGACGACCCTGAACCCTGTTTCACTGCAGTTACCCGTAGAGCCCTCGGAAGGAAATTACTACGAGGCGGGCGTGACGAAGGATTTCTTCGGAAAGGTCAAGCTCGACGCCAACTATTTTCGGCGGCTGGTGAACAATTATGCGGACGACGATCAGATTGCGAACACAACAATCAGCTATCCGATTGCGTTCCGCAAGGCGATTCTTTACGGTGCGGAAGGAAAGCTCCAGATACCTGATTGGCATGGCTTCTCGGGATTCCTGAGCTATTCCTACATCGTCGGTAATGCCTGGTTTCCGGTGACCGGCGGATTATTTCTGGGCGACGACGCGGTGATACCGACGACGGGCCATATCCCGGACTCGCAGGATCAGCGTAACACCGTCCGCGGCCGCGTACGTTACCAGGTCGCGCCGCGCTTTTGGATCGCCGGCGGGATTCAGTACGATACAGGGCTCCCGTTTGATTTTCAGTGCCCGAACGGCGAGACGCTGCCGCAGTGCATCGCCGGGGTAACGGCGACATACGGCCAGCAAGTGGTGGATCGCATTAATTTCGCGCGCGCGCGCATCTATTCGGCGTTTCAAGTGAATGTCTCGGCAGGCGCGAATGTGTACAAATCGGAACGATTCAATGTACAGCTGCAGGCGGATGGGCAGAACCTCACCAACGTCGTGAATGTGATTGATTTCGGCGGACTTTTTTCCGGCAATGCGATCGGGCCTTCGCGCAGCTTCGCGCTGCGGCTTACGACCACTTTCTGACGGTTGTTTAGCGCGTGTCCGTTGGCGGGTATTACTTGTCTTGTGCTAGGAGGCCTACGCCGGAGGCGGCTACGCTGTCTCTGGTTGTGTTCTTCACCAGGTACATGGCTTCGTCGGCTAGGTGCAACAGTTCGGCTTTGGTGCGGGAATCGCTGGGGTAGGCGGCTACGCCCACGCTGGCGGTGACGTGAGCGTTGATGCCGGTGTCTTTCAGCCAGACGGCTTCGCGGATCAGTTTGTGGAGGCGGCGGGCTACTCCTAGCGCGTTTTCCTTGGATGTCTGGGGCAGCAGGACTACGAATTCGTCGCCGCCGTAGCGGAAGGCTAAGTCGATCAGGCGGCATTTATCTTTGATGGCCTGGCCGATTTCGGCCAGGAGTTTCGAGCCCATCAGGTGGCCGTGCGTATCGTTGACACTCTTGAAATGATCGAGGTCAATGAAAATCAGAGAGAACTCGAAAGCGTAGCGGTGCGAGCGGTAGATTTCGGTGTCCAGCATGAAATTCAGATGACGGGCGTTGTAGAGGCTAGTGCAATCGTCGGTGATGGTGAGTTCGTGAATGCGCTGCACGTGGCGCGCGTTTTCAATGGCGATCGCGGCGTAGTCCGCGAGCGCCTCCAGCAGGGCGAGGTCGCGGGCGCTGAAACCTTCCGGGCCGATGCTATTGATCAGTTCGATGACGCCGAGGCATTGATCGCGAAAACGGACCGGGACGGCGACGATGGAGCGCGTTTCCATTTTTGTTTTCGCATCCACTTGGCCGAAAAAACGCGAGTCTTTGGCGGTGTCCCGCACTACTACCGCTTCGCCGGTCTGCGCGACCCAGCCCGCTAATCCCTGGCCAACCTTGATGCGCACGTCCTTCAAAGATTCCGCGCCCTTGCCCGTCGCAATCTGGAAGTAGAGTTCGTCCTTCTCCTGGTCCATCAAGAGGAGCGACCAGGTGTCCGGACGCAGGACCTCATTGATTTTTTCCATGATGGTGCGGAGAACCTGGTCGAGTTGCAGGGAGGACGTGAGGGCCTTGCCTAATTCGTGAAATACCGTGACTTCATTGGATGTCTCGATGGAGATGTCCACACCCGGAGTTCTGCGCCTTTCGATGCCATCAAAGGGCCGTGCGTCCGTGGCTCGCCGCATGGAGTCTTCGGTAAGGCCTTTCGTCGGTTCGTTGGAGTCTGAAGTCAACGTTGACATTATAGTGAACGCTTTCGGTACACTGCAACGACCTTCGCGGCTCGATTGACGAAAGGGCAATGGGGTACCCTTCCGCTGAGTTATCGGCCAGCATTGACACTCCCATCAGCGACGCCTATATTTTCTGTAGTTGCGGATTCCAGCGGATGCCTTCAAAACCTTTCGGCGAACATCTCAAACGCGAGCGGGAAATGCGGGGCGTGACGCTGGAGGAAATTTCAGCGGCTACGCGCATTGCGCCGCGCTTCCTGGCAGCCCTGGAGAGCGAACAGTGGGAGTTGCTACCGGGCGGCGTGTTCAATCGCGGTTTTATACGGTCCGTGGCACGTTATCTGGGCCTCGATGAAGACACCCTGGTGGCGGAATACGCGCTGGAAACTCGGGGGCGGGCTGAACCAGGCGTTGTAGCGGACCCGCCGGAGGAGCCGGACCGGAATTGGGCGCGTGTTTTCGTGGTGGTGGTGCTGGTTTTAGTGGTGCTGGCTGGCGGTTGGGCGGCTGTGCACTTTCTGGGGCCTAAGATTGCGGCGCGGTTGCACAAACATTCCGGCGAGCCGGTGAATTCGGCGCCGGAATCTGGTGTGGCGCCCGGTTTTGCGGGCGCGACTGGCGAGCAGACGGCTTCACAGACGGCCGCGCAGAGTTCGGCGCCGAATTTCGCACCTGACCCGGCTGTGGCGCCGCCATCTGATCCGGCGATTTCATCGAGCCCTGCGGCGTCGGTTGGCAGTGGGGCTGCGTTGGTATCTGGAACAGTGCCGGTGCTGGATTTGAAACTGGAAGCGGCAAAGGCGACGGACGTGAAAGTGGTTGCGGACGGCAAGCCTCTATTCGAAGGGCACATGGATGCGCGGCAGGTGTACCGATTCACGGCGGTGGATTCCCTGGAAATTTCTTCGAGCGAATCGAGCGCGATCTTACTGGAGCTGAATGGCCAGGCGGTTGCGGCGGGCGGCCAGCCCGGGCAGCCTCGGTTCGTGACTCTCACGCCGAAAGATCTCAAGCCCGCGGCAGGAGACCCCCATTAGCGCCGAACTGCGAGCTGCGATTCGGGCGGGCCACGCGAGGCCGGAACAAAAGCTGGCGCTGTGCGCGGGCAGCATTTCGCTGGCGCCGGAAGATCGCGCGGAGCTGCTGGCCGTGTTGACGATGGACAGCGACCCTGCCGTTGCGCAGCGGGCGAAAAGTTGTCTGCTGACGCAGTCGCTGGAATCGCTGCAGGCGGCGCTGGCGCGTCCTGATGCGGATCTGAAACTTTTTGAATATTGCGCGGACGAGATGAGCGGCAGACCGGAAGTGGCCGACCGCATGGCGGCGAACGCGGCTTGCCCCGCGGAATTTGTGACGCGCGTTTCCGCGGATTTGACGAGTGTGGGAATTCAGGCGCTGCTCGACAATCTGGATCGGCTCAGTTCTTACCCGGCGCTGGGAATCGCGCTGGCCTATTCCGAAGCTGCGACGCCTGAACAGAAGGAGCTGCTGGCGGAAATTGAGACAAACGCCGCTCTGGAAGAAAAAGTGATTGAGGAGGCTGTGGCTGCGGCCCAGCCTGCGGCTGAGCCTGAGGTGAAGAAGCGACAGTCGCTGCTGCAACGGATGGCTACGATGAATATCGTGCAGCGCATTCAGCTGGCCGTGAAGGGCGGGCGCGAGGAACGTATGCTGCTGATTCGCGACCCGAACAAAATTGTGCAGCGCGGTGTGCTGCAATCGCCACGGCTGACGGACTTGGAAATCGAGAATTTCGCGGCCATGACCAACGTATCGCAAGAAGTGCTGCGGATTATTTCGAAGAACCGAAACTTCATGAAGAGCTATGTGGTGATTAAGAATTTGACGAAGAATCCGAAATCTCCGCTGGATGTGAGCTTGCATCTGCTACCGCACTTGACTCCTGCCGACCTGAAACAGCTTGCCGCCAATAAGAACGTGCCGGAAACTTTGCGTTCGACGGCTTTGAAATTGCAACGACAACGGAATTCGGCGCGACCGCCCAGTTAGCCGGCGGCGGGGCTGCAAACCGAGCATACCGAGGGCGGGTCTGAGAGCCGCCCCTACTGTCGCATCAGCATTCATCCGTGGTGCCTCTGAATTGTTACAGGAAGGAAGCATCGAACGCCCGCGGCAGCAGCTCTCCAGACGTTTCCTGTTCTACTTTTCCCCTTAGATTGGCTAGCAGGACTGGGACATCGCCGCAAAATTCCCAGATGATTTGGCGGCAGGCGCCGCAGGGCGGAGTGAGGCGATCGACGTCGGTGACTACGGCTATGGCGTCGAAGCCGCGCTCGCCTTCGGAGACGGCCTTGAAGATTGCCACGCGTTCGGCGCAGCAGGTGAGGCCGAGCGTGGCGTTTTCGATATTGCAACCGGCGAAGATGCGGCCGGATTTCGCACGCACGGCGGCGCCCACACGGAAATTGGAAATTGGGGCGCAGGCGTTTTGGAATGCTTGCGTTGCTGCTGTGACCAGCGCGTCGTATTCGCTCATTTATTTTTCGCTTCCCTTTCCTCTACTTTCCTTCACTTAGAGTCGGCGGCGATGCGCGGCAGGACTGCGCGCAGCAGCGCGATGAACTGGCCCTTCACGCGTTCGCCGGTTTCCATTACTTCCTTGTGATCGAGCACTTGATCGAGAATACCCGCGGCCATATTGGTGACGCAGGAAATTCCGAGCACGCGGATTCCCATATGGCGCGCGGCAATCGTTTCCGGGACCGTGGACATACCCACCAAATCGGCTCCAATCGTACGTAAATAACGAATTTCCGCGGGAGTTTCGTAGTTTGGCCCGGCGAGTGCGGCGTACACGCCTTCGGGAGCGGCGCTACCGAGCCTTTTGGCTTCGGCGAGCGCGATTTCGCGATAGGGCTTCCAGTAGGCTTGGGTCATGTCTGGAAAGCGCGGCCCGAAACGATCGTCGTTTGGGCCGATCAGGGGGTTGATGCCCTGCAGGTTGATGTGATCGCTGATGATGACGAGCACGCCCTGATTGTATTTCGTATTAATGCCACCGGCGGCGTTGGTGAGAATGGCGGAGCGGATGCCGAGGCGGCCGAGGACGCGCATGGGGAACGCGACTTGCTGCGCGGTGTAGCCTTCGTAGAAATGGACGCGACCCTGCATCGCGGCGACGGCGATATTTTCTACTTTGCCGATCACCAGGCGTCCGGCGTGACCCATGGCGGTGGAGCGGGGAAAGGCGGGAATTTTTTCGTAGGGGATACGCGTGGCGTCTTGCAGTTCATCGGCGAAGGCGCCGAGCCCGGAGCCGAGGACGAGCGCAATTTTCGGGCGCAGCTTGGTTTTCGCGAGGATGAATTTCGCGGCGCGGTCGGCGCGCGCGAATTCGCTGCCACTTGCTGAGGATTTTGTGCGCGCCGCGCTCATCGCATCATGATCCCGACGATCGAGGCGGACATCAGATTGGCCATGGTGCCGGTGAGCATGGCGCGAATGCCCAGGCGCGCGAGGTCGGCCTTTTTATTGGGCGCGAGGGCGCCGATGCCGCCGATTTGAATTCCGATGGAGCTGAAATTCGCGAAACCGCAGAGCGCGAAGGTGGCAATGGTGAAGGAGCGCGGATCGAGCGCGTCCTTCATTGGCCCGAGGCGCTGGAACGCGACGAGCTCGTTCGTCACCATGCGCAGGCCAAGCAGATTTCCGATGGTGTGACAGTCGTGCCAGGGGATTCCGATGACCCAGGCAATCGGCGAGAACAGATAGCCAAAAATTTGCTCGACGCTGGAGGGAAACCAGGTGACGCCGAGCTGCGCAAGTCCGTTGTGTACTGCGCCAAAAACGCCATCTACGAGATAAATCAGCGCGATGAATGTGATCAGCATCGCGCCCACGTTCAGAGCGAGGCTGAGGCCGTCCACGGTGCCGCGGGAGAGCGCGCCGAGTGCGTTGGTGTCGCGTTCCAGAGGCGCGAGTTCCACTTTGCCGGAAGTTACGGGCACTTCGGTTTCGGGCACCATCATTTTCGAAAGCAGGATTGTGCCGGGGGCGGTCATGATCACGGCGGCGAGCACGTGTTTCGCTTCGACGCCGTACGCGATGTAGGCGGCCATCATGCCGCCGGAAACGTGGGCCATGCCGCTGGTCATGATCGTCATCAATTCGGACTGCGTGACTTCCGGGAGATAGGGGCGGATCGTGAGCGGCGCTTCGGTCTGGCCCATGAAAATGCTCGCGGCGACGTTGAGCGATTCGGCCCCGCTCGCGCCCATCAGGCCGGTCATCACGCGCGCGGCTTGCTTGATGATGAATTGCATCACGCCGTAGTAGTAGAGCAGCGCGAACACGGCGGCGATAAAAATGATCGTGGGCAGCACCTGGAAGGCGAAGAAGAAGCCCATGGGCGAGCCTTTTTTTCCCAGGTCGCCGAAAACGAATTGGGAGCCGAAGAAAGCGAAATCGAGGACCCAGTTCACGGCCGCGCCCGCTTTCTGAAAAATCCATTGGCCGTAGGTCCAATTGATGACGAGGTACGCGAATACGACTTGCAGGCCGAGGCCCCAGGCGACCGTTTTCCCGCGAATGGCGCGGCGGTTGGTGGAAAACAGGAACGCGAAACCCATCATGGTGAGCATTCCCAGTACGCCTACCAGGCGGTGCATGCGCAGGAGCCTCCTTTAGAGCCGTACTGGGTCACAAGAATTCTTCCGCGCCGATGATTTTGCGGACGAGTGGCGCGGCTGGCGGAGCTTGGTCGCCAATTTCGAAACTTTCGGACAGGAGGCGCATGGCTGGAACGAGGCGCGCGTCCAAGTTGTAGTGCACTGTGCACAGGTTTTCGCCGGCCTTCACTCGGTCGCCCATTTTTTTTTCGAGTACCAGGCCCACCGCAGGATCGACCGAGTCTTCCTTTTTTTCTCTTCCGCCGCCGAGGAGCATGCTGGCTACGCCGACTTGCTCGCAGTGAATCGCCGTGACGTATCCCGCGCGGGGCGCGTCCACGTGCGCTCGGTGTTTCGCGTGCGGCAAACGGCCGGGATCGCCAATCACGTGCGGATCACCTCCTTGCAAGCGAATCACTTCGCGGAATGTATCACGCGCGCGTCCGGAAGCAATCATTTCTGCTGCTAGCGCGCGGCCTGCGGCGACGGATTTCGAGCCGCCGCCCAGGACGAACATCCAGGCCGAAAGTTCCAGGCACAGCTCGCGCAGATCGTCCGGGCCTTTACCATCTAGGATTTCGATGCATTCCTCGACTTCGAGGGAGTTGCCAATTTTGCGGCCGAGAGGCTGCTCCATATCGGTGATGAGCGCGACGACTTTTTTGCCCATGCGCACACCGGTTTCGACCATCAGCTCGGCGAGATATTCGGCATCGGCTTGCTTTTTCATGAACGCGCCGTCGCCGGTCTTTACGTCGAGCACCAGCGCGTCAATTCCCTCCGCCATTTTTTTGCTCATGATGGAGGCGGTGATCAGGTAGGGGCTTTCGACTGTGGCGGTGACGTCGCGCAGGGCGTAGAGCTTTTTATCAGCGGGCGCGATTTCGGGGGTTTGGCCGATCAGGGCGCAATGAGCCAGCGCGAGTGTGCGGCGGAATTCCTCGAGCTGTAGGTTTACGTTGAAGCCGGGGATGGATTCCAGTTTGTCGAGCGTGCCACCGGTGTGGCCGAGGCCGCGGCCGCTGATCATCGGCACGTAGAGGCCGGCCGCGGCAACGATGGGAGCGATGACCAGAGAAGTTTTGTCGCCGACGCCGCCGGTGGAGTGCTTGTCCACTTTGGGCGCGGGAAGATCGGACCAATCGAGAACTTCACCGGAATTGAGCATGGATTCGGTGAGCGCAGCGAGTTCGGCGCGGGTCATGCCGCGCCACAGCACGGCCATCAGGAAGGCGGCTAATTGATAATCGGGGACGCGGTCGTGCGTCGCGCCATTAATCAGGAATGCGATTTCTTCGCGGGAAAGTTCCGCGGCATCGCGCTTCTTGCGAATGATGTCAACGGCACGCATGAAGGAGGTTGGGCAACGCTAGCATCGCGGCGTGCTGGGCGTCAATGATCGTGCGCTACATCGACCGCAGGGCGAACCGCTACAGCTTGTTGTTCGCGTGCGTCGCGATTTCGGCCATCATTTGCTGCATTTCCGCGTGGATATGGCCATTGGTGACGAGCAAATCCGGACCGCCGGGGCGATAAGGGCCACCGCGCAGGTCTGTGACTTTGCCGCCTGCTTCGGTGACGATCAGGATGCCGGCGGCGGTGTCCCACGATTTCAGACCGAATTCCCAGAAGGCTTCGAAGCGACCGCAGGCAACCGAGCAGAGATCGAGAGCGGCGGAGCCGTCGCGGCGGACTCCGTGCGAGTGCAGCGTGAAATGCCAGTAATAGTGGATGTTCAGGTTATCGCCGCGCTTGTGTGTGGGAAAACCCGTGGCTACCAGGCTGACGGCCATGCGCTCGGCGCTGGAAACGCGAATCGGTTTGTCGTTCAGAAAGGCGCCCTCGCCACGCGCGGCGCAAAAAAGTTCGTCGGCGACGGAGTTGAACACCACGCCCACCAGCGGCACGCCATCTTCGAGCAGCGCGATGGAAACGGCAAAGCAAGGATAGCCGTGGGCGAAATTCGTGGTGCCGTCGAGCGGGTCCACGTGCCATTCGTAGCGCGAAGCCGCGCTCGAGCCGCTTGAGCCTTCTTCAGCGACAATGCGATGTTCCGGAAATTCGCGGCGCAAGCGGCCGACGACGATGGCTTCGGAGCGCTTGTCGGTTTCCGTGACCAGGTCCACGTCACCTTTGTACATGATCTTCTGCGGGCGGCTGTGTTCGGTGAGCAGCACCGCGCCTGCTTCGCGCGCGGCGGCGATGGCGACATCGAGAAATTGGTTCATAGGATCATTGCGCCACTCCGGCGGTGAAATATTCTCTGCGGTAACGCACGGTGTCTCCGCTGTTCACGGTGACCGCCACATGGCGGTCGCTGCCGGGCGGCGGCGTGGGACTGGGATAGTAGCCGAGCAGATATTGGGTGCGCAGCTCGCGATTGATGCGGTCGAAAATTGCCCCCAGCTCGCTGAGATCGGTCGGATAGTACATGGCGCCGCCGACGCTGTCTGTAATGGTGGAGATGGCGTGTTCGCCCGCGGTATTCCATCCGGCGTCGGATTTCATCGGGCGCACCACAACAGTATAGAGCAAGATGTTCGAGGCGATCGCCGTGCGGCGCGCATCTTCAAATTTCGAGACGCTGGTGGTTTCGCCAGCGTCGGTGATGATTACCAGCGCGCGGCGGCGCTCAGCGCCCTGACGACGAACGGATTGCGACCCGAGCACCACGGCGTCGTAGAGCGACGTGCCCATGTCCGGGCTCGTGTCCACGCGGCGCACCGCGCTATCCAACTGCTTGAGATCCGCCGAAAAATTGGAGAGCTGCACGACATCGGCTGCAAATGAAAAAACCGCGAGGCGATCGCTGGGGCGGACCACTTCCTCGATAAAACGCGCGGCAGCTTCGCGCTCGATTTTTAGTTCGATCGCTGCGGAGCCGCTGGCGTCGAGCATCAGGGCCAGATCGAGCGGACGATTGGTTTGCGGTTCGAAGCGGACGATCTTTTGCGCGATTCCTTCTTCCGTGAGCTGGAACGCGCTCTGATCCAGGCCGGTGACCGGCTCGCCTTTGGCGTCGATAACGCTGGCGAGAATGCTCACCAGATCGGTCTGCACGCGAATCGGGCCTTTTTGGCGCTGTTGTTGCTGTGGTTGCGGCTGCTCCGGATTGGACGCCTTCGCATGTACGAATGCGCAGAAGCCCGCCAGCACGAGGGCGCAAAGCGTGGCGATGGCTCGATTCATCTAAGAGGTAGATTCTTCTGACACGGAATTGGCTTCCTGAGGCAACGATTCGCCTTCCGCCCAAACGGCGCCGCCGGCGAAGAATTCCTTTTTCCAGATGGGCACGGTGCGCTTCAGCGTGTCAATCGCGTAACGGCAAGCATCGAAAGCGGCGGCGCGATGCGGCGCGCTGACGGCGATGAAGACACTGGTGTCGCCGACTTCCAGACGGCCGAGGCGGTGGACGATTGCAAGACGATGGATTCCAAATTGAGTGTGAATGCGCGCGCCGATTTCGCGCAGTTTGGCGTAGGCCATTGGCTCGTAGGCTTCGTACTCGAGATACAGCGTGCGTTGGCCTTGGAAGTTGTTGCGCACGAAGCCGTCGAAGATCACGGCCGCGCCATCTTCAAAGGCTTTGAGGTTGAGCAATATATCGCGCGGCTGGATGGGTTCGCGCACCAGAAGAATGATGTCATCGCTGATCGCGGTTTGTTGGCCGCCGCTGACTGGGGGGAGGAAAGCGACTTCGTCACCGGCTGCGAGAGAGGCGCGCCATTCAGCATATTCCTGATTAACCGACGCGGCGACGGAGGCTCGAAATTCGGCGAGGCGCGGGAAGCGCCGCGTGTAACGCTCGTAGAGGTCTTCTACGCGGGCGCCTTCGGATAGCTCGGCGTCTTCCTGCGAGACGCCGGCGATGTCCCTGAGTTGGCCGAAAAATAGCACGCGAACGCGCATCACCCTTATTCTACCGTGGAGGCGCGCGCAACGCGAACCTACCCGTGCGCAGCGGCACCGTTGAATTTCCAGGGACGCAAGCAATCATTCCCCGGCTGCGATCAGGCGAGGAATTGCATCCGGTCGCCGGCTACGATCGTGGACACCGGTTATCGCAACTTCGCGTATTCGGACTTTGCTGCGATGAGGACGGGTACGTCGGGGTCGGCGTCTTTCCAAAGAGTGAGGAAATCCTGATACGCGGCACGCGCTTTGGCGGTGTCGCCCTGCAAAACATAAGCGCGGGCAATGCCGAGGTGCGCTAGCGCCCCGATCGCCTCGTTGAGCACAAGCGCGCGGTGATCCAGAATCTTCTGAAATTCCGCGGAAGCTTCTCCGCCCTGACGCGCACCCAGGTAAGCTGAGCCGCGCACGTGGACCACGAATAGTCCGCCCGACGCCCCCAACTCATAGGGCAGCGCCGCCTGCAATTCGTTGACGGCCTTTGCGTTATCGCCGTGATTCATGGCGAGTTGAGCGCGAATCGCCGGCAAGTAATTGAACTGCACGACGGTATTTTCTGGAAAGCGCTTATCCAAATCCTCGGCGAGCGTCTGGGCGTGCGTGGTATCACCCGTGAGGACAAGTGCCAGAGCCGCCGCGAACTGCACGCCCGGTCCGTTCGATAGACCGAGCGCCGCCGTGAGCAGCTGCCGCGCCTCTACGGCATTTCCGAACATGGCTTCCCGCAGCGCCGCGTCCGTTTCGTACGCCGCTGCCACTTCCTTCTCTTCCGCTCGCACTGCCGACGCTACCGCCCGGCGCGAAATATCTCGCGCCTCCCTGAGCTTTCCAAAATATGCCGCCGTGTCAGCTTCGAAGCTCAGCAGTACGTCTTCCACTCCTGGCTTACCCACAGCCCATGCGACCTGTTGCGCCATCCCCGCGGTATCGTTTTGCAGAAAGGCGAGCTGGTAGAGGAAGTAGCGTAATTGTGACGAATCGAGGTTTTTGGCTTGCGCTGCTTCGGCTGTAGCCCGCGCCTCGTCAATCTGATTGAAACTGAGATAGGCGCCGACGAGATCTGCGGAATTCATAGCGCTCCCCGGGTTGAGGCGAACGGCCTCACGGGCTTCTGCCAGAGACTTGTCATATTGCCCGAGCGACCCATAGACCGAATATAGGGGCGGCCGTGGCAACCAATCGCGAGGATAGGTTTCCGCCCAAAGTTGAAGGCTCTGGCGTGCACTCTCTAGATTGCCGGTGCCAAACTGGTAGTAATGAGCTTCGATATAGAACTTCTCTCCGTCGCTGACACCTTCGCGCAACTCATACGCCTTCCGAGAGTTCTCGGCTCCCAGCTTCGTTTCACCAAGATTTGAAAAACTCGTCCCGAGTCTGGCGTAAGCCATGGCGAAATTTGGGTCGAGGCGAATCGCCCGTTGGAAGAACGGCACGGCTGCGGCCCACTCGCTACCAGCCATGGCCCTTCGTCCCAAGCTGTAAGCCTGAAGAGCTTCCAGTGACGGTGTGGTGGCCCGCTCAAGCGGTGTATCAAACTTCTGGACGGCGTTAAGCGATTCCCCAAGCTTGTTACGGATTTCCGAAGCTGCCTTGCCCAATGCACGCAGCACCTGGCTCTTGCTTTCTGCCTGAGCTTCGGTGCTCGCCAGCAATGCTCCGCTGGAACAATTCGCTGCCTTGAGAGTCAGCAGGTATTGCGTGCCAATTTGGGCAATCGAACCGTCGAGGACCGCGGTGCTTGCTGTCCGCTGGCAAAGTTCCCGCGCGATCTCCGGTGTGAGCTTGGCATCGGGCTTCTGGTCCATCATCCGCAAAGTCTGCTGGATTTGCTGGTCTGAGACGAGGCTTAGAAAAGGTGATTGTTCGAGCTGCACGGAGAGGCCCTGGCGCAGCGTGCCGTCAAACACCGGGTCTCCGGTCGAGTTCGTGAAGTCCGCGAGGACGATGGTGTCCTTTTCCGTAAGGGCGTGGGTCTTGGTCTGGGAGAGGAATAACCATCCGCCCACTCCCAATGCGATCACCAGTATCGCTGCGCCCGCGACCGCCGCCCAGTGAATGGCTTTTCGCGGCGGCCGTTGTATCAAGCCGGGTTCGCCGCCTGCAACATCTGTGAGGCCCGAGTTTGAATCTCGCTTCAGCCGCTGCAAATCGGAGCGAATGTCGGCGGCGCTCTGGTAACGCAGTTTCCGGTCCTTCTCCAGAGCCTTCTTGATGACCTCTTCCAATTGTGGAGAAACTTCAGGATTCAAGCGGATCGGCGCGACCGGCGCGCGATTCAGAATCGCTTGCGCGATCACGCCGCTGGTCTCGCCACGGAAGGGCAGTACGCCTGTCACCATCTCATAGAGCACCACACCGAAAGAAAATAAGTCCGTCCGTGCGTCCAGTTCTTCGCCGCGCACTTGCTCCGGCGACATATAGGCGATGGTGCCGATCGGCGCGCCCGGACGCGTGAGCTGGTCCAAGTCGTTGGATGTGGGCATAGCGGATAGGCTCGCCGCACCAGGTGAAGGCATCAGCTTGGCTAAACCAAAATCGAGGATCTTGGCGTGCCCGCGTTCGCTGACAAAAATGTTGGCAGGCTTGATATCGCGATGAACGACCCCTTTGGAATGCGCCGCATCCAGTGCTTCCGCAATTTCGATCCCCAACTCCAGTACTTGCTCGAGCGGCAGGGGCTTGCCGGAAATGCAGTGTTTGAGCGTCTGGCCATCGAGAAATTCCATCGCGATGAAGGGCTGGCCGTCGTGCTCGCCGATTTCATAGATGGTGCAGATGTTGGAGTGGTTCAGCGCGGATGCAGTCTGCGCCTCCCGCTCGAAGCGGGTTAGAGTTTGCGAATCCGGTGCGAAACCGTCAGGAAGAAACTTCAGAGCCACGAAACGGCGGAGCTTGGCGTCTTCAGCCTTGTACACGACTCCCATGCCACCGCCGCCGAGTTTTTCCACGATTCGGTAGTGCGAGATGGTCTGCCCGATGAAACTCGAGGAGTCGGCCATTTGGCGGTCATCTTAGGTTGTGGCCATAGGCAAGTCAACGAAGACGGGCTGCGCGGGCTACGTTTCGACGCAATTCATACGGGCTAGCGAATTTTGGCGGCGCGATACGCTTGCGGCGGCATGCCGTGCCATCTTTGGAAGGCATGATGAAATGCGGTGGGATCGCAAAAGCCGAGGGCGTAGGCTGCTTCCGTGGCGGTGGCTTCGGAGCCCAGCAGAAGGCAGCGCGAAAGATCGCGGCGCGCCTGTTCGACCAGGAGCCGATGAGAGGAAGATTGCTGGCGCAATTTTCTTTGCAGACTGCGGCGGCTGATGCCTAGATGGCGGGACGCATCGTTAAGACCAAAATCTCCATTGCACAATCGTTCGCGAATAAAGCTGAGCAGGCTCTGCATGAGATTGGCCTTGCCGGAATCCATCGCGAGAAGCCGCTCGGCTGCTTCGCTGATCGCCTGATGCGCTACCGGCTTGGCGCCTGTTAACGGCAGACTGAGCAACCTGCGATCGAGCAGCAGCGAATTGACCGGCATACCGAAGCGCACGGGCGCGCGAAAGATGCGGGCATGCTCGGAAACGTCCTTGGGCTTGGCATGTTCGAACCAGACTTCGCGCGGCTTCCATACGGCACCGGCCGAGAAACGGTTGAAGCGCGCGACCGTTGCCATGGTCATCTCGACATCGTGGCGAGGCTCGGGCAGCGAGCCATCCGAAAATTTCCACTGAAAATGCGCGATGGATCCTTCGACATCCAATTTGAACGCGCCCACGTTCGTCCAGATCGGTAAGTAGCGTTCCAAGGTGCGAAGTGCTTCGCCCAGCGTGGCGCTGGTGACAACGGAATGGCCGATGATGCCGTAGGAATTTTGTTCGACCTGCTCGCCTACGTGGAGGCCAAAGGCGACATCCTTGGTCATACGGGCGGCAAGCTCCGAGAGCATCATCAGGTCGGCGTAGGGAATTCTGAGTGCCGGGTCGCGGAGGGCTTGGCGATCGAGGCCGACGGCCTCAAGCAAATAGCGAGCATTGGCACGCGGCGCGATCGCATCGGCAATCTTGCGTACGGAACGAGCGAAAACTGTGGGAGATCCAGAAATGCGGCTGCTCTATGGCGCAAATGCTGCCCAGATACGTTCCAGGCTCGATTTGATCAAAAACTTTTGGCGCAATCCATCATAGTCCAGGGCGGCAGCCCAGTGCTAGCTTCAGTCCCGCTGCACGAGCCCCGGGGGCGGCCTTTCATTGGGACTCTTGTATCTGGCGGGTGAGTTGTATGGGGGAGGGACTAGAGAGTGCCAGGCAACATCTTGAAGGGATCGAACGGTTTGCGCGCAGGCTGGCGGATATTAATTTACGCGGCGTTGGTCGGCGCGTTCGGCTATGGCGCGAACAAAATCGCGGATGTTGCGCTGCACGGGCGGGAGCCGGACGCGGCTAGTCCAACGGTCGGGATCGTGACGTTCGCCGTGATGTTGTTCCTGCTGTTTTTGGCGGCTTGGATCATGTCGAAGATCGAAGGCCGAAGGGTTGGGGATTATGGGTTTCCATGGCGGCGAGCGTCTTGCGGGCAGTTCTGGCAAGCGGTCGCGATCGGCCTCGTTTCATTGACGTTGCTTCTCGCGGTTTTGCGGGTGGTACACGCTTACTCACTCGGAACGCCGCAGCTCCACGGCTTGGAAATTTTAGGATATGGGTCGCTGTGGGCTGTGACGACGATTTTGGGAACGATGGTGGAGGAATTTTTTTATCGCGGG
The DNA here is from genome assembly GCA_013289715.1 of Acidobacteriota bacterium. Classification (GTDB taxonomy): domain Bacteria; phylum Acidobacteriota; class Terriglobia; order Acidiferrales; family UBA7541; genus Palsa-295. The sequence continues at coordinate 243,488 of JABCZJ010000001.1, forward strand.
TACTTGCAGTTCACGCTGACTGGCGGAATCGGATTCTGGCCCGCGGCGGTAATCACGTCGGCGCTGATGGCTGCGGCGCATATGTTCAATCCGGGCTGGACGGTGCTTGGCTTGTGCACCGTTGGCGGGTTTGGGCTCATCGCCTGTTTGCTACTGCGACGGACTGGCTACCTGTGGATGCCGCTCGGACTCCACGCCGCATGGGACTGGGGCGAAACTTATTTTTATGGCGTGCCGGACAGCGGGCAGATGGGCAACGGTCATCTATTCCAGGGCAGCTTCCACGGCCCCGCGTGGCTGACGGGGATGCCGTTTGGCGTGGAGGCGGGCTGGCCGAATGTAGCGCTGTTCCTGCTCTGGTGGATTTTGTTTTCGAAGTGGCTGCGCGCGGTGAAATATCCGAAGTCCGTCGCGAGGGCGGCCGAGGGCCGATGAACGCTCGCGAGAATGCAATTTTCGCTGTGGCGGCAGCAGCGGCGGCGAGCGGCAGAATCGGGGCAGTGCATCTGGCGCTCCCGCCGTAGGTACGCGTGAGGCTAAAACGTCAGCTTCAGGCCGAATTCAATCGTGCGTGGCGCGCCCAGTGCAAACACGCCCGTCCCTACTCCGATGCGCACCGAGTTGGCGCCGGCATAGTTCGTGCCATTTAACGAGCCTGCCCCGCCCGAAAGGATTCCGCTGAGAACGTTTCCCGGGATGTTGAAGTTGGCAAAGTTGAAGAGGTTAAAGATGCTGGCGCTAGGCTCAATCGAAATTTCGCGCTCCTTGACGTTCACCTTGCCGATCCATGTCAAGCTCATGTCAAAAGTCTTTAGCCATGTGAGGCCGACCTCGCCGGGGAGTACCCCCGAAACGGTATTCTGCGTAGCCGGATCCGTATAAGTAATTTGCGGTGCCACGCCTCCGAGCGCCTGGAGTTGCGCTAACGTGAAGAGACCATTGTTGACGAGCACATTGCCGGCCGGGGTGGGGTTATTCGCGACAGTGTTGTTGTAGTTGTTGACGACGTTCGCGAGATCGCCCAGAGATACTCCACGCATGAAGGAACCTTGTTTGGTGCCGGGAATTGGGTCGCCGACTGTTCCATCGCCGGTGAAATCGGTGGCAAAGATTTCCCCCGCGCCATTGCCCGTAACCGGCACTGCGAGTGCACTAGCGAGAGGGCTGTCGAAATGGAAAATCGTGCCGAGGCGGAAATGCCCTGGCAGATCGGCATAGCCGCCGAAGGAAAATTGATGAGTTCGATCGAGAGCAGACGGTCCGCTGAAACCGCAGGGATGATTGTTGTCAAGGGTGGGATTTACGAAATCCTGGTCGGCCGCAGCGGGAGAGGTGCCCGCCGAAGTGGACAAGCCCGCGCCGCAATTCGTAAATCGCGACAAGGCGTAGGCAAACTGGAAATTAAGATATTTGACCCCACGGAACGGGTTTTTCACATTGTCGACTAGCTTGACATCCATGGCGTTGTACACAGAGCGGCCAATCGGATACAAAAAAATCGCGGGACCGATCGCCGGATTGACACCCGTGAACGCGCAATTGAACCCTAGCGCCGCCATGCAACCACCGACGCCGAGGTCGGCTGCAGAATCCAGGCCATTGTTCGCATAGCTCGACATTGTGGCCCCGCCCGCGATTGCACAGTTAATGGAGCCCGGGTCGGTTCCAGTTCCGCAGCCAAATGAAGTGTTCGTCGTGGAAATGGCCGCGAGCGCAGCGGACTTTGAGAAATAACGGACGTCGCCGCTGTGATTCGCGTCAACGCCAATCAGATAGTGCAGACCCACATTGCGCAGATAATCCACACTCAGCACCATGCCCGGACGCAGTTCTCGTTGAATGCCGGCGTTCATTTGGACCGAGTAAGGGGTTCTGTAATTTGGCGCCAACGCTCCCAGAGGGATAGCAGAAGCGGTCGAAATCAGGTTCGGCAGATAGGAAGGGTTTGGCGCCTGACTGCCCACGGCAGCCGACGCTTGCTGATAGGTCGTTTGGAAATTGGCGATGCACTGCGCAGTGGTGATTCCGCTGCAATTTCCCGCCGATGCGCCTAAGGTCGTGCCGATCAAGGCTTGCGGGATGGTAGACGACGTCGGTGGCGTGCCGCAAATATAGTTCGCCGCCGTTTGATTGCCGCCCAGAAACTCCAAGTTAGGTTGTGCACCAATTACCGGGAAAGGTACACCCTGCCCCGCAGCGCCGGAGCAAGCAGTGGGATTGGCGAGGAAGGCGCCGGTCGCGAGGCGCTCGGGACGATCGAACTCGGCGTTGTTCCAAATGGCGTTCTCGTAGAAGACGCCGATGCCGGCGCGGATCACCGTCTTCGAGTCCTTGTGCGGATCCCACGCAATCCCCAACTGCGGACCAAAATTATGGTTGGGTTGATTCACCCTATTTCCCAGACCTGGCAGGACAGCATTCACCGCCGGCAGGGCCGGTAGGTCGCTATCGGAGCGCCCTGTATCGCGAACGTAGCGCACGCCATAGGTGATGTTCAGGTTGGGCTTAATCTTCCAGCTGTCGCCAAGATAGAGACCGATGCGATTGTCGGGCGGCGTGCCGCTGCATGGCGCTTTGAATGCCGGGATTTCCGTGTCGCATTCTTCCCCGTTGCCCAGAGTCACATTGTCCGCCGGATAGTTCAACGGGCACCCACTTCCTTGCATTAGTAACCCTCCGGGACATGCGAACGGGCCGCTCGCGGCGTTGCCAACCTCGGTGGAGTTGCCTTGCGGAGTGACGTTGGGAGTGATGGCGCTGAAGGAGAATAGGCCGCCGCCGCGGAGGCGATTGTAGGCGACGCCGTAGCGGATGATGTGCGAGCCGAGCAGCTTGCTGCCGTCGTACTTCAACTGGCGATCGGTCTGGTAGGTTTGCTGCGGCGCGAGGAAATTGGGGCCGGTGAGGAAGCCGAAGCTAGTGAAATTCAGACTCACCGGGAAATTCGCGAACGGGAGGCCGGAGCCGACGACTGTGTCTCCAAGGTTATTGATGAACTTCAGGTACTCAAAACGGAAACTGTGGGTGAAGTTACCCTTGGTGGTGAAATCGGCGCCTATTACGTGCGTTCGGGTGTAGTTCTTATCTTGGAAGGGCTGATAGCCAATGGTGCCGCCGGTAGCCACAGCGCGGCTGTCAAAATAACTGAAGCGATAGAACATGCGGACATTCTTGAACAGATTGAAATCGAGGCGGGCGTCGTAATCGGTTTCACGGAAGGGCGTGCCGGTGTTTCCAGTGTAACCGCTAAATGGCGCAGCGGGGACGATCGGCGCGAGCAGATTCTGGTTAGTGTGTTCGGCGTCCAGAAAAAAGAAGACTTTATCTTTCAGGATCGGGCCGCCGAAATTGCCGCCGTCCTGGTTGCGTTGATAGGGCGAGGGCGGGCCCGGCAGCGGGGCGGAAAAGGCGCTGTCCCTAAAAAGTGCAAAGCCTTCGCCGTGATAGTTGTTGGTTCCGGAGCGGGTGGTGACGTTCACGGCGCCGGAGGACGTAAGTTCGTTCGAAAGATCCAGAGTGGATTGGCTGATCTGAAATTCGTCAATGGCGCTGGCGGGAATATTTTCCGTGGTGGTGCCTACCGTCTCGTCGCTGACGTCCACGCCATCCACTTCAATGCGCGCGGTGCGCCCGAACCGACCGCCTACCGAGATGGAGGAGAAGCCAACCTTCGTGGGATCGAAATCAGCGCCATCCTGAATTTGCACTCCCGGCTCCAGTTGCGCGAGATCCAAAAAGTTCCGCCCGTTGACCGGCAGGTTCTCGATCTGATCCTTGTTCAAAACGCCCTGGACGCTTGGTTGCTCCGTGTTAACCGTCACTGTTTGCTCGGCAACGGTGACGACAGTGTTCGCCGCACCGACCTCGAGGCTCAGATTCACACCCGAGACCACACCAACTTTCACCACGACGCCTTCTTCGACCGTCTTGAACCCCGCGGCTTCGGCGCGAACAGCGTAATCGCCGGGCACGAGGGCGCCGGAATTGTATGTGCCGGCCGATGAGGTCGTGACGCGGAGTGTCTGGCCAGTGTCTTTATTCGCGATCGTGATCTTCGCGCCTGCCACGACTGCGCCGCTGGGGTCGGTAAGCGTCCCCTGAATGCTGCCGGTCGCTGTGGTGCTCTGCGCGAACAGCGGAGCTGCTATCCATAAAACGAAAACCGCGATTATGACAATTGGAATGACTATTTCGAGAAGGGTACGCCGATGGGAAATCATGTCACGCTCCTGAGGTGTTATCTACGTGCCTACTCGGCATTTACGCGATGCACGACGGCATGTCAAGAAATCATCAACAAGGTGGGCTGCAAACGAAATGCCAGCGGCCATGGCAATTGTGCCGAAATGTGAACCGCGCAAGGCGTAGGCCGGAAGCTGACGCTGACCGTACGCGCGATGGTTCTACCTAGGCGTGAAACGCGTCGGCTATTGCGTGGTGGAGGAGGCGAGGCGGGCGATTTCATCTAGTCGCGTGGAGGCGCGGAGCAGGGCGGCGCCTAGCGCGGCAGATTCACGGGTGAATGTGCCAGCATCCTGGCGGTCGAGGGCTTCGTTTGCGCCGGGGAGGACTTCTGCGGCGTATCCGGCGTAGGTTCCGGGGGCGTAGATGGTGTGTTTGTACCAGGTGCGGCCGGACAGGCCTTCTGGCGCTAGCAGCGCTTGTTCGACGCTTACTAGATCGCGATTCATTTCATATTGTTTAGCGGCATTGGGCGGTGCGTTCGACCATTGCTGCAACGCTTGCGATGCGTGAGCGGCGGAAGCTGTCAGTCGGGCGGCGGCGTCTGAAACTGCGGGCACATCTGCGCTGCCAATTCCCTGCTTGGCCGCGCGAGTGGCGAGATCATTTGCTGCGCGCGAAATTTCGGCGGCGTAAGCGGCGTAATCGAATGGAAGCGTATCGGATTCGTCCAACCGCAGCGCCAAGGTGCCGAGAATTTTCGCCAGCGCGACGTGAAATTCGAATGTGGGATCGCCGAATTTTTTCATCCAGTAGAAATCGTCGTACATCGAGTGGTAGACGCCGTAGTCGCCGATGAATCCGGCATCGAGCGCAGGAATTCCGGCGTGGTCGAAGAACGGACAGAAGTCCGAGCCCGCGCCCAGGGCTTCGATAGGAGCTTCTCCGGGAGCCGTGAACTTCGCGCTCGGGGGACGCGCGATGCCGCTCGGCTCTTCCTGCTGGCGCGTGGCGCGGTCCAACCAGACGTTGTAAACGCTGCGCACGTCGCGCGGGTCCTGCACTTCGCGAGTGACATCGCGCACCAGTTCTTTCAGCGACGGCGTGGCGGATGCCGTGAAATTTGGCCCGGCGACGCCGACGTCTGTGTTCAAGTATGCGACGGCTTTCGCTTGCAGCTCGGCGCGATTTGCCTCCACCCATTCGGTCGAGCCCATTAGGCCGGGCTCTTCGCCATCCCACTCGCACATCACGATAGTGCGCCGCGGCTTCCAGCCGGCGCGGACGAGTTCGCCGAAAGCACGGGCTGTTTCGAGCATGGTCGCGGTGCCGCTGCCAGGATCCACTGCGCCATAAACCCAAGCGTCGTGATGATTGCCGAGGACGACCCATTCCCCGTCGTTCGTGCCGCGCAGCTTTGCGATGACGTCGTAGAGCGTGCGTTGCTGATAATCCATCGCCAGCTTCATGTGCGCGACGGCCGCGCCAGGCCCGATGTGATAGGTAAAGGGTAAGCCGCCCTGCCATTGACGCGGGACGTGCGGGCCGCCGAGATTTTCGAGAATCACGGAAGCGTCCTGCGAATTGATGGGCATCGTCGGAATGCGCGGAAGATTTGCGGCGTCGGCGGGGGCAAGGCGCTTGGCATTCGCGGTTGAAGCTACGCCCGGCGTGAGCGGGTCACCCGGATAAATTTGCGTGTATTCCACCGAGCCGCGCTGGATGCCGGTCATTGGGCGCCACGGCCCGTTCGGAAACACGTCGCCCGCGACGTAGCCGTCGTCTTCGGGATCGGAATAAATAATCAGGCCGAGGGCTTTGTGCTCTTCGGCGAGTTTCGTTTTTATGCCGCGATAGCAGCCGCCGTAGCGAGCAATTGCTATTTTCCCGTCGACGCTGATTCCCAGTTTCTCGAGCTCGCGGTAATCCGCCTGCATCCCGTAGTTCACATAGACGACCGGCGCCGTGACGTCTCCCGAAGGCGAGAAGGTATTGAAGCCGACGACGATATTTTTGTCGGAGGTGTCAGGATCCACGGCAAAGGGCTGCTCGGGAGTTGCCAGAGCCTTTTTGTCTGGCGCAATGAGTTCCAGATGGACTTCGCGCGGCTGCGCAAGCCACACGCTATAGCTGACGATATCGGCGTCGAAACCGTAGCTGCGATACTGGTCGCGCAGCCATTCCGCCACACGGTGACTGGCTTCGGTGCCGGCCATGTGCGGCTCGCTGGTGATGTGGCGCAGATTGCTTTCGGCGCGGGCGGGATCAGGGATTGCGCGCAGCTGCTGCTCAAGGGCGCGCTCGGCCGCGACATGGGCGGGCGCGAACCCGCGGATGCCGGGATTCTCTTGCGTGCCGCGGGAAATTGCGGCGGGAAATACCACGATGCTTGCCAGGATAATTGCGCTACGAACTCGCCGGGTTGTGACTGCCATTCACACCTCGTTGCAGAATTGCAAATTCTATACTACATGGGTGCGGGCGTCCTCGATTGGTTGCGAAATATTTAACGCGAACGGTGAACGCTCCGCGATACGCGACGGAATATACTGAGCCGCTTGTGTTCGCTTGACGGCGCTTGCGGCGCGCCGTAGGTTAGTTCCATTCGCAGTAGCATGCGATTGGGTCATGGGGATGTCCGATGAAAGTTCTGATCTCAGGCGCCTCAGGGTTGATGGGAGCTGCGCTTACTGGTTCGCTGCGCGCTGATGGCCACAGCGTGTGCCATCTGGTGCGCCCGGGCGGCAAAGCTGCGCCTGGCGACGTGCCGTGGAACCCTTTGAACGCGCTGGTGGACGTGCCGGCGATGGAAGGCTTCGACGCCGTGGTGAATCTAAATGGCGCGAGCATCGGTGGCGGACGCTGGACATCAAAGCGCAAGACGATTCTGCGCAGCAGCCGCGTGGATTCCACACGCGTGCTGGTGGATGCGCTCTCGCACCTGAGGCAGCCGCCCCGCGTACTTATTTGCGCCTCGGCGACAGGCTGCTACGGAAATCGCGGCGACGAGGCGCTGAACGAAACGAGCGGCTACGGCAACGATTTCCTGGCCATACTGTGCCGCGCGTGGGAAGCTGAAGCGGCGCGGGCGGCGAGCGCCGGCATGCGCACGGTGACCGCGCGCTTCGGAATTGTTCTCTCCACAGAGGGCGGCGCGTTGCCACGCATGTTAACGCCATTCAAAGTCGGTGTGGGCGGGCGGCTGGGCAGCGGGAAGCAGTGGATGAGCTGGATCGCATTGGAAGATGCGGTGAGGGTGCTGCGCGCGGCAATTGATGATGCGCGGTGGAACGGGCCGGTGAATGTGGTATCGCCGGAGCCGGTGCGCAACGCTGAGTTCACGCGCGTGTTGGCGAGCGTCTTGCACCGGCCGGCAATTTTTCCGGCGCCGGCGCTCGCGCTTCGTCTGGCGCTGGGCGAAATGGCGGATGCGCTGTTGCTGGCCAGCCAGCGCGTGCAGCCTGGATGTTTGCTGCAGTACGGCTTCGCGTTTCGCTACGAAAATTTAGAGCAGGCGCTGCACGCGGTACTCGCGAAGAACGCTTAGCGTCGTTCACTTACTGCATGTTGAATTAGTATCCTCGCCGCACTACAAGTCCAGGCGTTCGAGCAGCGATGGCAGGTTGGATGCGTCCACGGTGAGTTCGGGGCGAGCGGTGGCAAAGTCTGCGACTTCATCGAGCGCTTGAAACAGGCGCATCTTGGCGACGGCGTACTCTTCGGTCCCGGTCAGGGCGCGGCCGGTTTGTTTGGTCCATTGAACAAGCGCTTCGCGGCGAACGAATATGCGAATCGGGAACATGGTTTTGCGGTCGGCTGAGACGTAATAGATGAATTCGTTCCCTTTTGCCGCATCCCGCTGGGCCGGATGCACATCCTGAAATTGATATTGATACACGTAGCCGTTCTCGGCCGAGTAGCTTTTGATGCGCCGCACCGTTTCGGGCTTGGACATGGGCGCATTATTCGGCTGGGGCGCTCCGGTGTCAACCGCTCCGCTGCGTCGGACATAGCCGCCGCTGAAGGCAAAAGACGCGCGATCGAGACCGCTCTCCCAATTCGGAATTAGTAGGTGGGTTTCTGTGCCATTGCGGGACCAAGCGATTGTTCGCGTCGCTCAGCATTTCCTGTTTTTTCCGCAGTATGATATGGCGAAAAGTGTCACGCGCTGCAGTTAACCATTTCCGATTGCGGGGTTTGCCGATGCTTAGGCGCGTCGGCTTGCGCATGGCTCCGATGATTGCGCGAGTGTGGGAGTGTCTGGCTGCGCAGGATTCGCAGGACAAATTCTCGACGCCGATACGCTTTTCCGCAACGATGGGCAGGCGGCCTTCGCCACGCCTGGCGCGCTCGCGCAGCCACAAGGCCACGCGCTTACGATCTGGAATCGCTGCTGATACACGAGCTCGGCCACTGCATGGGTCTGGATCATTCCGCGGTGATTCGCTCGATGATGTTTCCGTTCGCGCCTCCACCCGGACAATATCTCGGCTACCGGCCCGATGGGTCCATACCCGATGGCCCCCTCGCGGACGACGATCGCACCGGGATCCGCGCGCAGTATCCAGATCCAAACGATACATTCAACGTCGGCGCCATTCGCGGTCGGATTGTGCCGGCCAGCCCATTTGCGCTCGCGACACTCGCCGCGCCGTCGCCCGGCGTGCCGGTTACGGGCATGGTCGGCGCGCACGTCGTTGCGGCGGACGCGGATACGGATTCAGTAATTGCGGGGACGCTCGGCGGCTGGAGCTGCGATGCGGCAAATCCGCCCACGCAGTTCGACGATTCATTCGACCTGGAACGGCTACTCGTGGGCCACAGCTACAATTTGTACGCGCGGCCACTTGTTGGCCTAGCGCTGCCTGGAGATTTCAGCGATGTGTTTACGGGGCTGTGCTCCAGCGGTGTCGCGCCGACTTGCACGCCACCGCCTGTTAACGCGAACTTCAACGTGCGCATCCTGCCCACTCAGTGACTTAACATGCTTAGCCGACGTAAAAAAAGCGGCTCCCGGGAAGTGCGGGAGCCGCTTCTAGCCCTGCGGGTTATGAAAACTATTACTGGGTCGGCAGAATTTCCTGCGAGAACCCGATGGTGTTGACGGAGCGCAACGACGGAGTGCGCGGCGGCAAACAAGCGGGGCCCAGCGTAAAGTTGGTGTCAAAGCTGTAGTCACGCGGGCTGGGCGGATTGTAAACGCCCGTCCCCTTGTACGTGCCTACTGCTTGACGGTTGTAATAGAAGCTGACCATCGAGCCGCGGTAGTGGCAAACAAGGCCCCAGTTTTCCAGGAAGCGGAGGAAGTTGTGCACACCGCCATCGGTTCCAAAGTCCTGCGCCTGTCCGGCAACGGACGGGAATGGAATGCCCTTGCCCGAAATGATCGCAGCGCGGTACGCCGTCGGCGCCGCCGCTCGATTATTCACGTTGTAGGGAAAGGCGAAGGAGTTTACGTCGTTCCAGTTGTTGGAAAGGAACGTGACAGCGTCGCCCTCGACCGCTGCCGCGATGCTAACGCCGCCCCACGTTCCGTCGTCCACCGGTGCGTTGTAATCGCCTTGGATGTAAACCGGGTTTTCAGCAACGATGCTAAGGCCATCGGTTCCGTTGCAGGAGACCCCGATGGTTAGTGACGCGCCGTCTACGATTTTTAGAGCGCGACGGAAGAACACCGGAGGATTCTCCCGGGCTTCCTGCGCGTTGCCGTAGGTGACGTCGGGGCGATTGGCATTCCCCACCGCGCAATTCGAGTTCGCAGACAACCCGCCGTAATAGAAAGTTGTTCCGACTTTGATCGAGGGGCCGATCATGTTTCCGGTCGTGGAGGTTGCGCCAGTCCACATTACGGTGCTCGCTGGTACGACGGGGGCCGGCGCAGTGCTCAGCATGTAGTTCGTCGGAACGATCAGGGACGGAGCTACTTCCGTGCCGCCATAAGTACGAAGGATACCGTCGCCTTCGACGTCTTCACCCGCGTCGAGCGCGCTGTTCGGGCAACCGTTGTTCGGGTCGTTGGGATTCACAAAGTCGTTAAATCCGTAAGACCCGGTCTTGGCGAGGGGGGCCGTGATGGGGTCCGTGTGCTCACCGCGGCGGTCCGAGAAATAGAGCGTATAACCGGTGTTATTGTCGAGGCCAAGTCCAGCCTGATTTGCCGTGAACCAATTCACCAGCTTCTTGGCATCGAGCTCCACATAGTTCATGACGCCTTGGGCCGTAATCGGAGCCGTTGCGCTGCTGGCACGATCGAGGCCTTCCCGGGTGTCATACAGCACGTTCGGCCAGAAATCGGTCGCGACCGTCGCGGCGGTAATGTTTCCGCATCCATTCGCGCTCGCGCTTGGGGCGTCCAGATTGTCGCGCACGCGAGCCAGACGGATGATAGCGTTCGGGCTGGGGTCCGTAATGCAAGGAATTGTCGGGACCCCTCCTCCGCTAGGACCCTGGGCAGCAATTTGGGCGCCGGGCAGACTCGGAAGGAGAGGGGACAGCACGCCGGTAGTAGGATTGATATTCCTCCCCGTAAGGCCCAGGGCTAGTATCTGCTTCGTGTAGTCAACCCAGGTTCCGCCAGGATTCACCTGATACTCGATCTTGATGCATCCGGTGATGATCGGATACCCGTTCTTCAACCAATATCCCGGTTGAGCCGTCGTGTTGCTGGGAGTGTACGTAGCATTTGCTCCCGACACGGGCAGCGGATAGTTGCCAGCGTACCAGCCCGGAGCCGCGGTGATTCCGAGCGGGGAGGTGGCGTAATACGCCAGCGTCGCAAGGTCAATTGGGTCAGTGCCGAGGGTGACAGTATCGAGGCTCATCATATCGGCGTGATGGCATATACCCGCTGTGCCCGGCAAGGTAGGTGGACTTGTAACCGGATAATCGTCAATCAAGATTCGCAATGTTGCCTGGGAGAACAAGCGCTGGGCGAAGGTGTCCGGGTTCGACGCTAGTTCGCCAGGGACCGGGCGGCGGATCAGTGAAATTGGCGTGATGCCACCCAACGCGGTGGAAGTGAGACTTAATACCGGCACGCCGTTCTGCAATTGCCCGTTATATGCGGGGATGACTGTGCCGCTCCAGGTCGGATTGTTCAACGTAGTGCTTACGGCGCCGTAAATGCTGCTGCCGGTGACGCTGCCTTCGCCGATGCCCAATGCACGCCATGAGGCGTTGGTATACGGGGCGCCGCCGGGTTCACCGGTCATCGTAGGATCCGGAGCGAGGGCGATAGAGACGTCGCCGCCATAAGCGGCGCCCGCGCCAGTAACCGCGAAACCATTTTCCAGGTTGGTGCGGATCACCTGGCCTACCACCGTTACTTTGTCTCCCAAGAAGGTCGGACCTTGGTTCGGAGTGAGCCACAAATTGCCATTCGTGTGCGTGCGGCCGCCGAAACCAAACGAAGGGCCGTTGAAGAACGAAAGATCGGAATCGGAATAAATACCAAACTGGAACACTGGGATGGCGACCACCTGAACTTGGCGGGTTAGCTTCACCTCCGAGCCAGAGGATGAGTTCTGCGCTGCCACCGTCATGGTGAACGGCGTGATCAAGCCTTGCATGCCGGCGTAGGGACTGGGCGGCAGAATCGTGGCGTTGGTCGTCGCGGGATTGCCGAACGCGTCCGGAATGAAGGTGAGGTTATAGGTGGAAGCGCCGGCGGAATTCAAGTAGGTTACGCCCGTGAGCGTGGTGGGGGGAGCGGCGGTGATCGTGGCTACGTTGGCCGCGGTGAGCGAACCCGAGGTGGCAAACACCTGCGCCACGTCGGTGGTCATTTTCTCCATGCCGGCTTCCGCGCCATAGAACGCCAGTTCGCGGCTCGAGTTATTTCCGCCCAAGCGCTGATCCGTCATCACCATCCAGCTCATGCCCACTACGATGGCTGAAATCAGCAGCAGAACAAACAGCGAGGTTATCAGTGCGACGCCCTTTTCTCGTTCCATTCTCACAGCGGATCTCCTTGAAAATCTGAAAACCTGGTGCCTCATCGCTTGCAAAAGCTCCTATGGGGCCGTGGACGACGCTGACGTATTGAACTGGTTGGTGAATGAAAGGCTGCGAATGCTCACCTGCGTGCTCAAGTTGTTGCGCAGATATATCGGCGTCGTTTGTGACGTGTAGGCATTTTCGGACCTGCCCGCCAGGAACACATTGACCGCGCGTATCTGTGCCGGCGTGTCTGGAAGAAGCGGTTGGGCAGCATTCCCGGGACCATTGGGATAGGTGCCTGCCGCGTCCGTGGAACTGGTGATGTCGTAGCTGAAACCCAGGTTCTCGATATCGTCGGCGATGGCCTGCGGCGGATTCACCGGCGCGCCGGCGGGGAAGCCCGGATAATTTACCTGGCGGATCAATTGCGGGTCCGTCGCGGTGGTGGAGTCAACGTAGTACGTCACCATCCAGACGCGGGTGATCGTGGTGGGCGGAAACACTCCAGGTGTGGTAGCCAATTTCGCTACGGTTCCGTTTGCCAAGCCCGTTTGGTTAAGGCCGGCGGGATCGCCGCCTGCAAAATTGATGACTTGGCCAGCGACGCTAGTGACATATTCCAGCGCCGTTCCGTTCTGGTTGTGGAACATGATCAAATTGCCGGCAGTGATTGGGTTCGTTGCTCCTGGCATGGTGAAACAGCCTGGGTCAAGCGTGACCGATGCGCCCGTAGCGGATATGGCTCCAGCGCAAACCGGAACAGAGGGAGCGGCTTGGACAATTGGATAGCTGTAGAGATAGTGATTCGTTGCCGGTGCATCCACTAGGACATTGTCTGCGTAGACGATGTTGATGATGTCGGTAAAGGTTCCGGTGAGCGTCGCGCCGGTCGATGGATTAATAGATGTGGCCAATTGTCCAGCGAGGAAGCCCGGAGTGATCGCCGGCACCGTGATGTAGCTGGCCGGGAATGTGGTGGCCGGGAACGTACCGGGGCGGCTCACCGCCGAGGTCGCGGTGTAGGGAAGGCTGATGCCGCCCTGAGGAATTCCCTCGCCCGCCTGCGCCAGGTCGCGGACCATAAAGTGCATTCCGGCGCGCAGGTTCTCTTGCGTGTTGGCCTCATAGGCGACCATCGTGGTGACGTGTTCCGCCTGCATCAGTGCGTCCGTCGCGATGGCCACGACGGAAACCACGATGCTCATGGAGACCATCAACTCGATCAGCGTAAATCCTCTTTGGCGCTTCATCCTTGCTCCTCGCGGTCCTGGTCCTAGTAAGCTGAAACGTACGTGGTGAGCGAATAGCTGCGATTGAATTTGCCCGTTATGTAATTCACGGTGATCACCACCTGATTAAGGCTGTTGGTGTATCCCGGAACCGCAGTAATGGTGATCGTGCGCGTAAAGGCTCCCAGCGATTGCTTTATGTCGTCCGCGGTACCCAGCTTCCCGTCCGGCCCGGGATAGACGATGTAAGCCGGAGTGCCGCCGGCGTCGGCAACTGTACCGACCAGGCCGTCGGCTCCAGGCACCAGCAACGGCTGCGGCGTCGACAGAAAGAGTCCGGCGGGATTGCCCGCGCTGTTGTTGGAAAGCTGCGCAAAGGTTGCGTTGTTCGTATATTTCGCGGTGTAGATCGCTTCAGCGGCTTCTTCGGCCTTCTGCTGCGCGATGAAAGCATCCTGCGAGCTCTGCATGTAGGCCAAGGAGTCCGCCAGCATCGCGCACAAACCCAGAACACCCACACCCAGAACTACCAGCGAAATCATCGTCTCTAAAAGTGTGAAGCCCTTAGCCGCTTGCCGTTTTTTCGCTTGCCGCATTTTCCTGAGCTCCTTCAGAATCTCGCCCACAAGGCACCCGTACCCTTCCAGCCGCGCACTCGGCCGGTTCCGCCCAGAACCGTAACTGCCCGGGCCGTCGAGTTTTTGCCGGGTTGACCGATGAAGACCGTTCCGTTAATGGGCTGGTACGTCGCCCCGTCGACTAACTCGCCATCGCTTTGGAAAAGCATTCCGCCGACCGGTCCGCCGGCCAAGCCCTCGAATTCCACCGCCGCACCCTTGCCAAAGGCGTCTGGCGTGTCCGGCGCGACGGGGAACACGTAGAATTGCGCCGGAGATTCAATCGGTGCGGCGCTCAATATCGGATCCAATGCTCCGGCGCCGGCTGTTAGATCGTTTCTTACCTTCAGCACCACTTGATATTGCGTGACTCCACCGACGACGACGGTGGGAAAACTGACCTGCACGTAGCGGCGATTGGTGATTGCGTATTCGCGCGCTTGCCGTACTTGATCGACCACTTCCTTCATCGCGGCGTCGAAGCGCGCATCCTGCAGCGTCGGCAAGTAGGCGATCAGCGCCATCGCCGAAATGATCAGGATCAGCATTACTACCACGCTCATTTCAACCAGCGAGAACCCGCGCTCGCTGGTTGCTTCGCGTGTGCCGCAGCTTAAATTCGTTCTCCGATCTCTCACGCTAAGACCCTCGAGTCGCCCTGGACTTGGCGGGCGTGCCGCAGAATTCAGTACATACAATGCAGTTCCCAGGCCACGCCAGAGGTATAGCTAAGCCTATTTGGCAGATCTAGTTAGCGCAGAATCAAGGAATCCAGCAGTTCCATATCGACTTCGACGGGGTAGAAACGTTACATTTCTGGTGACAGGCTACCCGTACGCGGAGGTACGGACCCAGTCGGTAGGTGATGAGCGGGAACTACTGACGCGCGCGAACGGCGCGTGGGGATTTTGCCTGCGAATGAGGCGCAGGAACCGCGCTTTGCTTGCGTTTAGTCGCGGGTGCGCAGCTTCGAGAGCAAGCGCAGAATTTCCAGGTACAGCCAAATCAGCGTGACCATCAATCCGAACGCCGCGTACCACTCCATGTATTTCGGCGCGCCCGCGGCCACACCGCTTTCGATGAAATCGAAATCGAGCACCAGATTCAGCGCCGCCACCACCACCACAAACGCACTGAAGGCGATCCCGATTGGTCCGGAGCCGTTAATCGTAGTGAAATGAATGCCGAAAAATCCCAACACGATCGTTGCTAGGTAAAAGATTGCAATGCCACCCGTAGCCGCCACCACGCCCAGCCGAAACTTCTCTGTGACCGGAATCAGTCCCGAGCGATAGGCCAGCAGCAGAATCGCGAGCGTACCGAACGTGAGGCTCACCGCTTGAATTGCGATCCCGTGAAAGCGTACATCGTAGATGGCCGAAATGCCGCCCAGCAGCAGTCCTTCGAGCAACGCATAAATCGGCGCGGTTACTGGCGCCCAGGTCTTCTTGAAAATTGTGACCAGCGCGAAAATGAATCCGCCGATTCCGCCGATTGCAAGCAGCGGCAACACGGCCGAGGGATTCTGCGAATGCGTGTAAATATTCCAGGTCCAGGCTGCCGTCGCGATCACGCAGATCAGCAGCATGCCCGTCTTGTTGACGGTCCCCTGCAGCGTCATCGCCTCGCCCACGGCGACGCCCGCTCCTTGAAATGCGTTGGCGTTCAGAGCCGGGTTCGACGTCCTCATTAAATCCGCCACTATGAGTCTCCTTTGTACGTGCTACGCTTGCGAATTCCTAGCTCGCGCTCGCGGATGCGTGTCCGCTGACCTTTATCCCTAAATCACAACGCCAATTTTACCTCATTTCAGGTTTCTGCACGCGCGGTGGATGCCGCGCTAGGCTGGACGCAAATAAAAAATCCCTGGGCCGGCATCTTGCCGGCCCAGGGAAATGTTTGGATCGAGGCTTTCAGTCTAGTGCGTGTCAACGATGGCGATGGCTTCGTCCACGTGATGATGCGCGCGGTCGATGTGCATGATCACGCGGTCTCGCAGACCTCGCGCTTCGGGATTGTCTTCTTCCTTTTCGAGATCGTGATGAGCCTTGTCCAGAAGTTCGCGCGCCTTGTGCAAACGGCCGGCCCACGGATTGTGAGCGTCCACGGGAGCGTGATCTTCAATGTTCTTGCCATCATCGAATGCGGCGCGCTTGATTTCATCGATGGCGTGGTCAATCTCTTCAATGGCGGCGCGCTCTTCACCATGCAAAGCGCCGCCGTCCGGACGTGCCAGGTGCGCCCGTGCATCCCGCAGGTCGGATAGGGCGTGCAGGTAGGCTGGATGCTTGCCTTGCGCGCGGACATTCTGTGACGTGAACGGAACCAGGAAGGCGATCGCCGCGGCGATCACCGCAATTCTAGTAAGAGTTTTCATTCGAAATTTCACCTCTTGTGAAGTTGGGATGGCTTGAGCAGGGCTGGGACCGCAGGTTTACCCTGCAATCCAGTAAAGCACGCGGCGGCGGCTTTTGTTGCGCGTTGCGCGGGGACTGTTTCCAGGAAGGCAATGCGGAGCAGAGGACCGCAGCGTCGAACGGTCTCAGCGCTTGTTCCGGTAAACGAACAGGCATGCGTGAAACAATTGAGGCGGCGAATCAGGCCGTAATTGGTAGCGCTAACGGGAATCGAACCCGTATTTCAGCCTTGAAAGGGCCGCGTGCTAACCGTTGCACCATAGCGCCACAGAGGAACTGCTGTCAGACGTACTTAGATTATCAGAGATACCGGCGGAATTCACAAGCGCGCAAATCGTATGCCGGGCCAATTTTCGGCTGCGCGGCTGGTCAAGACTTGAGCCGAAGCTGGCGCGAGAACTCCCCGGCCGTTGTGTTAGCCTCATTCCATGACGAACCCGTCGCCTCGATTTTATTGCTTGGCCGAACGGTACGGGGGTATCCGCAGATGAGCTACGTAGAATCGAACTTGGTTCCCGGCGAAACGGTGATTTACCAAACCCGGCTGCATTGGATCGTGATGCTCGGGCACCTTGTCGTGGGACTCCTGCTGCTCGGCCTGCCCGGCGCGCTGCTGCTTTTTTACGCGTTTAGCCAGCACGGAATGGACGCCAGCACCTTGCGCCTGACCGAAGGTGGCGGCGTAGTGCTGCTGGTGTGCGGCGCGATCGTTATTGTGATGGGCATGGTACGGCGCAACGCGACAGAAATGGCGGTGACCAACCGGCGCGTGGTGATCAAGACGGGCCTGATGAGCCGCAAGACCATCGAAATGCTGCTGAATAAAGTGGAGAGCATCGAAGTGAGCGAGACGACGTCCGGCCGGATGCTGGGTTATGGAACGATTGTAATGATTGGCACAGGCGGAACTTCCGAGCCATTCCGCAAAGTCGCGCATCCGCTGGAATTTCGCAGTCACGTGCAGCAACAGATCGAGAAGCTACGCTGAGAATTACGCAGCACAGTGTGGCGCAAGCGGGAGTTAAGCTGCATCTTCCGCCAACAGCGCCTCTGCTGGCTTCTTCGCCGGCGTCGTGGTGATCACGATCACGCTGATCAGCACCAGGAAGGTTCCCAGGATTGTTCGTGTGGTGAGCGCTTCTCCGCCCAGAAAATATCCCACCAGCACGGCCACGATCGGATTCACGTAGGCGTAGGTTCCAACTTTGGTGGGCGATTCATGGTGAATCAGCCACACGTATGCCGTAAAACCAATTATCGAACCTGCGACGATCAGGTAGAGCAGCGCGAGCCACGCGCCGCGCGAAACGGCCCACGGATGAAAATCCCGAAATTCGCCGAATGCGCTCGCCGCGATAGTGAGAAATATTCCGCCAGCGAGCATTTGCGCTCCGGAACTCATCACTTTGGAACTGGGCAGCGGCAACTTGCGCGCAAACGCCGACGCGACCGACCAACTGATGGACGCAAAAATTAGCGCCGTGGCGCCCAGCTTATCAATCGGCGCGCCGCCGAGATTCAGCGCGCGGCTCATCAACACTCCGACTCCGCCAAGCCCGATCAAGAGCGCCACGGCCAAGCGCACCGTGAGCCGCTGCGTTCGCAGGAAAATAATTTCAGACAGCGCCATAAATACTGGAATCGTTGCCAGCATCACAGCGGCGATGCCCGAAGGCACGCGCTGCTCGGCCCAGAACAACAGCCCATAATCGAAAAGAAAAATTATCATTCCGAGTATGGACGCCGATCGCCATTCGCGTCCGCGCGGTGCGCGTTCGCCGCGCGCCAGCATCCAGCCGAAGAGAACCAGGCCTGCAACCGAAAACCGAATCGCCGCCAGGACTAACGGCGGTACTTCGCGCACGCCGACGCGGATTGCGAGGAACGTGGATCCCCACACAAAATAAATAATCCCGAAAGCTAATAGGGTCTTCCACGTCGGGCGATGATTGGTGTCTTCCATGCTGTTCCATTTTCCAATTTCGCTTTTCTATTCTCGGCTGCGCTACCGCCATCCTTCGCGTTCGCGCAACGATGTGATGTGCGCGACGTGATGTTTCCCGTGCCACGCATACAGCGCGAGCGCATCGTCCAGCGACATGGGTTTGTCCCACTCCGGATGGCGGAACTTGCGCGACCATTCCGCTGGACCCAGCGTGCGCAGCAACAGCACCCAGCGCTGGTGCAGGTTCTCCAGCAGCGCGAGCGAAGGCTCGATCGGCGCGGTCCGGACGTCTCCCAGTTCGGCCCACTTGGCTTCGTCGTAGGGTTTGATCAGCGGCAGGTCTTCGGTGAGCGCGAGCTTGAACCGCACATAGGAGTTCATGTGACTGTCCGGAACGTGATGCACCACCTGGCGCACGGTCCAGCCTTCGGGACGGTAGCGCGTGTCCAGCTGCGCAGGCATCAGCCCTTCGACGGCCTCGTTCATACGCACGGGGGTGGCCGCGATCGCTTCAATGTGCTGGCTGCGCTGAGCGTCGGTCAGCGACGCCGCTGGACGTTGAAACTTTCCTACGGGAAATCGCAGATCTGTTTCCATGGTAGTGCCTCCTGGCTCGCTGATTCAATGCGCCACGTTCAAGCCCGAGACCAAAAATGTAGCACGCCGGCGCAATTTGCCAGATCGGATGCAGAGTACCGCGCGCGCGATTCGATGGACAATTTGGACCAATGCGGGATTACGAGTCCAGGTACGTGCAGCGGTGCGTTTAAAGGGACGCGGCGATGCGGGGCGCGCGGAAACCGTGTTACTCGTTGTCTTGAAACTCTTCGTGCCACGCCATTTGAATCGCTTCGAGCTTTCCTTCGTTCGACAATTTCGGATCGCCAGTAAAACCAGGCAGTTCGACGATCCATTTGTGCATATCCGTGAAGCGCACCGTCAACGGGTCCACGCCGGGATGTTTTTCCGCCAGCTGGATTCCGATTTCCTCGGCGTTGTCCCAATCAAACGTGTTCGGCATGCTTTCTCGCTCCAGGATGCAAATTATCCGTACTCGCGTGACGCGGACCCACGCGCAGGCCATCTCGAATTTCTAGTGCTCGGCTTCCTTCGCGTAATTTTTATTCCACTCTGGAATCTCGACGACGATGTCCTTGGTCCCGTCCGGGACGCACTGGCAACCGAGCCGCGACTTCGGCGTCACTCCCGGCGCTTCGTCCAACTGGTCCAGCTCCGCGTCGGTGGCTTCGTTGCAACTGTCGAGGCCCTCGTGCACGATCACGTGGCACGTGGAGCACGCGCACACGCCGCCGCAGGCGTGGTCCAAGCCGAGGTGATAGCCCTGCGAAATATCCAGGAGGCTGCCGGGCAAGCCGTCATGTCCGTAGGGAACTTTGTCCGGATCAATCTCGACGGTCTTCCCTTCCTTGACAAACGTCACTTTATACTTCTTCGTCGCGGGCGTGAACTTGGTTTCTTCAATATATGGATTCTTGCCGCCCATGCTGTGCTGCTCCTCTCTCAACGCGCTCATCACAAAATTAGAACGGTCGAGCGCCCATCTTCAAAAATGTCATTGCGAACCACGCCGACTGCTCGCGCGCGCCCACGTCTATACGTCGTCCAGGCGCTTACCTTCAAATGCCGTTTGCAACGCGCCGTTCATCAGCACTTCGGCCAAGTGCGCCGTGGCCGCGTTGATTTCATCAATCCGCGTGCGCATCAACTTGTAATCACGGCCCGCCAGCGCCGTACGCAGCTGCACTTCCGATTCCGCGATGGCTTGCCGTTCCGCGATAGAAATTTCCTGCGAGCGCGGGTCCGCCAGCGCCTTATCCGTCGCCGCCAGGATCGTCTCCGCTTCGGTGCGCGCTTCGATCACCTGGCGCTCGGCAAAATCCTGCTCGGCGAACTCGATCGATTCCTCGAGCATGCGTTCGATCTCGGTGTCCGAAAGGCCATAGCTGGGCTGCACCTCGACGGTATGCTGCTCGCTGCTGCGCAAGTCGCGCGCCGCCACTTGCAGAATGCCGTTGGCATCAATCAGGAATTTCACTTCGATGCGCGCCAGACCCGCCGGTCCCGGCGGCGTCTTCAGCTGAAAGCGCGCGAGCGAGCGGCAATCCTTGGCCAGTTCGCGCTCGCCTTGCAGCACATGGACGTCAATCGCCGTCTGATTCTCGACGCCGGTGGTGAAGAGCTCCTGCGCGCTCGCGGGAATCGTGGAATTGCGCGGAATAATCTTGGCGATCACGCCACCCATGGTTTCAATGCCCAGCGAAAGCGGCGTCACGTCCAGCAGCAGCATGGTTTTCACGCCAGTTTCCAGTATGTCCGCTTGCACCGCCGCGCCCAGCGCCACTACCTCGTCAGGGTCCAGCTCGCAATGCGGCGCGCGCTGGAAATAATCGCCCACCGTCTTACGCACCAGCGGAATGCGCGTCGAGCCGCCCACCAGCACCACTTCGTCCATTTCTTTCGGCGCGAGCTTGGCGTCGGCCAAGGCCATTTTCACGGGCGCCATGGTGCGCGCGATGATCGGACGAATCAGCTCGTCGAATTCAGCGCGCGTGATTTCGCGGATGTACATGCCCTTGGATTCCAGCGGATATTGCACGATGGTCTTTTCCGCCGAGGAAAGCTCGTGCTTGGCGCGAATCAAGCTCTTGCGCAGCGTCTGGATTGCTTCACCGCGATGATCGAACTCGACGCCGAATTTTTCGCGGATTTCGCGGCGCGCCAGGTCCAGCAGCGCGTTGTCAATATCGTCGCCGCCCAGGTGCGTATCGCCGTTGGTCGCGAGCACCTGATAGATGTCGCCTTCATTCGTGCTGATCAGCTTCAGCAGCGAAATATCGAACGTGCCGCCGCCAAAATCGTACACGGCCACGTGCCCGCGCTTCTGTTTGTGCAAGCCGTACGCAAGCGCCGCGGCCGTCGGTTCGTTCACCAGCCGCAACACTTCGAGTCCCGCCAGGCGGCCGGCATCTTTGGTAGCTTGGCGCTGTGCGTCGTTGAAATACGCCGGCACAGTGATCACCGCGCGATCCACCGGCTCCTGGAAATAGGCCTCGGCCCAGGATTTCAGTTCGCGCAAAATGTACGCGGAAATTTCCGGCGCCGTAAAACTCTTGTCGCCCAGGCGCACGCGAATCACGTTGTCGCTGCCGGGATCAATGCGAAACGGAAAAATCTTCAGCTCGTCCTGCACGTCGGCCACGCCGCGGCCCATCAAGCGTTTCACGGAATAAATGGTGCGCTCCGGCTGGGTCAGCAGCTTCGCCCGCGCCGGCTCGCCCACAATCACTTTGCCGTCCGCGTCCACGCTCACTACCGACGGGCACAAAGTCGAGCCATACGGCCCAAGAATACACTTCGGCGCGCCAGTTTGCGCGTCCAGGTACGCAATCAAACTAAATGTTGTACCAAGATCAATTCCAACTACACGTCCCATTGCTCGTTAGCCCCCTAGTTCCTTCTGCACGCCCGCCACTAAATTCCGAATGTATGCCCGCCGGTTCAGCACTTCATTCATGCGCGCCAGCAAAGCCTTTTTCGTTGATTCATCGCCGCCAAAATCAACTGCGGCGTCCCACTCGCGTCCCAGCCCCGCAAGCTCCGCGTCCACGTCATCGAGATCCTCTTGAAAATTCTGCTGCGCCGCTTCCAGTCGGCCCTGCAAAGCCGCCACATCGCCGCCCGCAGCCCGCGCCTCGCGCAACTCGTCGAGCGATTCGTTCAGCTCGAAAACTTCCTCGAGCAACTCCGGCGGCGCCTGCTGCTTGGTGGTCCCTTCCTTGCGCACCCCCAGATGCTCCAGCAAGTATTCAACGCGCGCGACCGGTTCGCGCAACGTGCGATACGCGTCGTTCAACTGCGAGGAGCGTTCCAGCGATAAATTCCGTTCGAACTCACTCGCACGCACAAAATTATCCGGGTGCAGCTTCCAACTGAGCATGTGGAACTGGCCTTCGAGCGAGGCTGGTTCG
Source organism: Acidobacteriota bacterium (assembly GCA_013289715.1). Classification (GTDB taxonomy): domain Bacteria; phylum Acidobacteriota; class Terriglobia; order Acidiferrales; family UBA7541; genus Palsa-295. Next base: position 265,805 of record JABCZJ010000001.1, read on the forward strand.
ATCGTCAGCTTCTGCGGCAATCCGAAAAACGCAAAATAACTCGCGCCCGCTGGCAGCGGCTGCACTTTTCCGCACGCCGCGCAAAAGTGCGCGCCTGTCACTGCCGCGCGGCAATTCCAGCAACTCGTGACCGGTATGCCCTCGGTCTGCGCATCTTGGGATCGTATGACGCTCATGGGTCTGGTCTCGTCCGGGCGCGGCCCCCGAGGGAAGAAGAGCGCGATTGGCACAGGAGAGAAATGTCTCTGCTTAACGCGTAACGCTTACGGCCTGCTGCCCAGCTCAGGCAGTAAACGAACTACCGCATCCGCAACTCCGCGCCGCCTGGGGATTCTGGAAGACGAAGCCCTGCTTCATCAGGTCCTCGTGATAATCCAGCGTGGTGTCGTGAAGATAGAGATAGCTCTTGGGATCCACAAAAATGCGCGCGCCGTTTTCTTCGAACACTTTATCGCGGTTACGCGCCTCGGTATCCAGACGCATCGCGTAGCTGAGCCCCGAACATCCGCCCCCCTGCACACCCACGCGGAGTCCACCGGACTCGGCCGGGACGCCTTCTTTTTGCAGCAGCTCGCGAATTTTTACCGCAGCTTTCTCGGATACATGAATCATGGTCGTTGTCCCGTTTGCATGCAGAGCCGCGCACTACTCACCGTGCGCGGCGCGGCAGCAAACAGATTACAGTTTAGTTGTGCGCCGACGCGGTTTCCGCAGGCTTCAAATCGGCTTCGCCCTGCTTCTTCTTCCAGTCGCCGAGCGCGGCCTTGATGGCATCTTCAGCCAGCACCGAACAGTGAATCTTCACCGGCGGCAGCGCCAGTTCACGAACGATGTCCGTGTTCTTGATGGCCAGCGCTTCCTCGACGGTCTTGCCCTTCACCCATTCGGTGGCCAGGGAAGAACTCGCAATCGCCGAACCGCAACCGAAGGTCTTGAACTTCGCCTCTTCGATCACGCGCGTTTGCGGATTCACTTTCATCTGCAGCTTCATCACGTCGCCGCATTCCGGCGCACCCACCAGGCCCGTACCCACGTTCGGATCGGCCTTGTCCAGCGAGCCGACGTTGCGCGGATGGTTGTAATGTTCGATTACCTTATCGCTATACGCCATTAGTTGATTCTCCTCTTCATGGTAACGCTGCTATCCAGCCCTTCTTCTGCAATCACTCGATCCGACAAAGTCACGTGCGCGATGGATGCCGAACGTCCGGCGCAAACTTCCTCCAGCGTCCGCACCACCACTTCTTCACGCAACTTCAAAAACTCCAAAAACCCCGCCAATTCTTCCAGGTCACGAAAGCGCCGCGAGTTGCACGCGCCGCCGTCTACGTTAGGAGCGAAAAATACGTCAAATACCGGGGTGTCTCCGCTGAACGTACGATGTACGCCGACTGTGCCTTCGTAGATCACGTTCCCCCCTTTTGAGACGATTTTTTATTCCGCTGCCACCTGCCATTTCATTTTGCTGACGTCCACTCCCTCTTTAGCCATTTCGTACAGAGGTGAAAGCTCACGCAAACGCGATACTGTTTCCACAACGCGATCTGCCACGTAGTCCACTTCTTCTTCCGTGTTGAAGCGTCCCAGGCCAAACCGGATGGAGGTGTGCGCGAGATCTTCGCCCACGCCCAGGGCCTTCAGCACGTAGCTGGGTTCCAAAGTCGCCGAAGTGCAAGCCGAGCCGCTGGACACCGCGATGTCGTTGATGCCCATCAGCAGCGATTCGCCTTCCACATACGCGAAGCTGATATTGATGTTGTGCGGCAGACGATGCTCCATCGAGCCGTTAATAAACGTCTCATCCAGCCGCGACATGATTGACTCTCTCAGACGTTCGCGGAGCTTGATCAGCTTTTCGCTTTCCTGCGCCATTTCCTGGCCGCAGAGTTCGCAAGCCTTGCCCAGGCCCACGATTCCCGGCACATTCAGTGTGCCGGAACGCATGCCGCGCTCATGCCCGCCACCGTCAATCTGCGCCGCGAGCTGCACGCGCGGATTCTTGCGGCGCACGTACAGAGCGCCCACGCCCTTCGGCCCGTAAATTTTGTGCGCGGAGATGGACATCAAATCAATTCCGTCCTTCTGCACGTCCACCGGAATCTTTCCGACGGCCTGCACGCCATCCACATGGAAGAAGACGCCCTTCTCTTTCGCAATCTTGCCGATTTCCGCGATGGGCTGCACCACGCCGATTTCGTTGTTCGCGTACATGATCGAAATCAAGATCGTTTTCGGCGTAATCGCCTTGCGCAGTTCATCCAGGCTGATGCGGCCGTCCTTGTGCACAGCCAGGTAGGTCACTTCGTAGCCGTTTTTCTCCAGGCGCTTACAGGTATCCAGCGTCGCCTTGTGCTCGGTGACCTGCGTGATGATGTGATTGCCCTTCTCGCGATACATTTCGGCGACACCCTTGATCGCCAGGTTCGTGGATTCTGTCGCGCCGCTGGTGAACACAATCTCTTTGGGCGTGGCGTTGATCAGCTTGGCGATTTGCCCGCGCGCATTTTCCACGGCCTCTTCCGCCTTCCAGCCATATTCATGATTCCGGCTCGCAGCGTTGCCGTACTTGTCCGTAAAATAAGGAACCATGGCCTCGACGACGCGCGGATCCACCTGCGTGGTCGCGTGATTATCAAAATAAATTGGAAGCTTTATCGCCATTCTCTGTCTCCTCAATCCCCATTCAGTGTTTGTAGCCGCCAGCCCACGTAACGCTGCCCCAAGATCCTGTACTCCAGCCTTTTCTGCGAACTCTGCGTTTCTGCGGTAGGCTGCCGTTGCCTCAGACCCGCAACTCAACCATCTCCGAAAGCGGCGCCTCATCCGTCATCTGCGAAATCGTGACCTTGCCCAGCACTGCCAGAATGCTGTCGTTCACCCGCCGCAACGGCTCGCGAATCGAGCAGGTTGTCGTCACGTCGCACGCCCCGCGCGAAGTCACGCAGGAAGTAATGAACAGCGGCCCGTCAATCGCTCGAATCACATCCAAGGCCGAGATCAGCGAAGCGTCGCGTCCCAACGTGTATCCGCCGCCTGAACCGTGTCGCGCCGCGACCAGCCCCACCTTCGCCAGTTTCTGCAGCACTTTCGCCATCAGCGGAGTGGACATCTTATACAACTCGGCGATGTCTCCCGCACTGCATGATCCGTGCCCGCCATGCATCGCCAAATGCTTCAGCGCGATCAAACCGTAGTCGGCTTTCTTCGATAGCTTCATCATAGATGCATATGCGACTGATACGGTCGCATATTGATTCTAAAGCCTGCCGGCCGATAAAGTCAAGTTTCGCGTTTCCTACAACTCCAATCAGCGCAATACCTTAAACAACGACCATTTTAGTCGTACTGGTCAAGGTTCAGGAGCCCAACGGCGTAAATCTCGGCCCTAACGGTGGTTTCGGCTCATTGAACGGCTGGAGTGAGCCAACGCGGCCCCGGCTTCCGACGCAGGAGTCGTTTTGGCGCTCCGAATGAGCCGGGGCTGGGGTACCTTTTCATCTGATTTCACACGCGCTTACTACGTAGGTTGGTCCCACGCCAAGATTTTTGTAGCCGCGTCAAAGGATTTTCTAGGTTAGAATCGCGTCTCGAATGGATTCCGTCGCCTCCAGACCCGTCACTGCGATCTATCCCGGTTCGTTTGATCCGGTCACCAACGGTCATCTGGACCTGATCACCCGCGCGTCCAATATTTTTGACAAGCTGGTGGTGGCCGTCGCGCACAATCTGGAAAAGGATCCGCTGTTCTCCGAAAAAGAGCGCGTGGAGATGCTGGAAACCGCGACGTTCAAATGGGTGAACGTGGAGATTGACGTGTTCGACGGGCTACTGATGGACTACGCGCGGGCGAAAAAAGCCGGCGTGATTGTGCGCGGTATCCGTGCCGTCTCCGACTACGAGTACGAACTGCAGATGGCCATGATGAACCGCAAAATCGAGCCGGACATCGAAACCGTCTTCATGCTGCCCGCCGAACAATACAGCTATCTAAGCTCGCGGCTGGTGAAAGAACTGGCGCGCCTGGGCGGCCCTATCAGGGATTTCGTTCCGGCGAACGTGCAGGAGCGTCTGAGCGCTAAATTCAAGTAGAATTCTTGGATGAGCTTCGCGCCACGGACCAGGCCCCGCGGCGATTTCGCGGCACGAACGAACTTGGGAGCGTGTGATGGAACTGGCCACCGAAAAGAAAATGGAGAAAACCGTTCAGCTCGCCGATCGCGTCAATCGCATCAGCATCTCGCCGACCATGGTGGTGTTGCAGGAAGCCGAAAAACTGAAAGCGCAGGGGATTGACGTCGCGGACTTCGGACCCGGCGAGCCAGATTTTCCCACGCCCGAACACATCAAGCGCGCCGTCGTGCGGGCACTGGAAGAAAATCGCACGAAATATACGCCGGTGGCGGGCATAACTCCGCTGCGCCAGGCCATTTGCGATTGGCACGCCGCGCAATTGGGATCTGCCTATCAACCGTCCGAGTGTGTCGTCAACGTCGGCGGCAAGCACGCCATCTTCAACGCGATTTGCTCGCTGATCAATCCGGGCGACGAAGTGATTATCGGCGCGCCCTACTGGGTCAGCTATCCGGACATGGTGAAGTACGCCGGCGGCACACCCGTCTTCGTCGAGACGCTTGCGAACGACGCGTTCATTTTGCGCGCTTCCCAGGTGGAAGCCGCGGCCACGCCTAACACTAAAATCGTCATCGCCAACTCGCCGAACAATCCCACCGGCTCGGTGATTCCGCCGATGGAATTCGCCCGCCTGCAGGATTTTTGCAACCGGCACGACATCTGGCTTCTCTCCGACGAGTGCTATTCGCACTTCGTGTACAAGGACGCCAAGCCATTTTCCGCCGCCAGCATTCCCGGGCCCAAAGACCGCTTGATCGTCGCCGGCTCGTTTTCGAAGACCTTCGCCATGACCGGCCTGCGCCTCGGTTACATCCTCGCGCCCAAGCCGCTGGTAGATGCGATCGCCAAGCTACAGAGCCAGTCCACCTCCAACCCCACTTCGATCATTCAGTACGCCGGGCTCGCCGCCATGCGCGGTTCGATGGATTCGGTGGCGGCCATGCAGGAGGAATATGCGCGGCGCCGTGAACACATTCTTGCGGGCTTGCGTGCGATTCCCGGAGTTACTTGCACGCCGCCGATGGGCGCGTTCTACGTGTTTCCGAATGTCGCGGCGCATTTCAGTCCACAAATGCCGGACACTACCGCTGTTGCCAAACAACTTCTCGAGCGCGAACACGTCGCCGTCACTCCCGGCGAAGCGTTTGGCGCGCCGGGATATCTGCGGCTCTCCTACGCCACCTCGATGGAACGGATCGACGAAGGTCTGCGCCGGTTGGCGCGCTTCTTCGGTAAGGCGGCGTGATTCCGGGCAACGCTTCGCTGTGCCCCGCGCGGCTGGAACCGATTTTCAGCGCACGTCCGTGGGGCGCACGCTCTCTTGCGCCGTTGTTCCCCGAAAAATCCAATCTGGCCGAGCCTTTGGGCGAAGCTTGGATGACCGGTTTGGAATGCCGCTTCGCAGCGGGCCCTTTTGCCGGCCAGAAACTTGGCGACGTGTGGCGCACTTTGCCACCAGCATGGACGGGGACGAAAATTAACTCCGCTGCTGGTTCGTTTCCTCTGCTGGTAAAATTCATTTTCGCCGAAGAAAAGCTTTCCGTGCAGGTTCATCCCGACGATGAATACGCCGCACGCCACGAACAGGCAGCCGGAGGCCGCGGCAAGACGGAAATGTGGTATGCGATCCATGCGCGGCCTGGCGCCGAAGTGCTCGCGGGGGTGAAACCTGGGGTTACACCGGAAATATTTAAACGCGCCATCGACGATGGTTCTGCTGAGGATTGCCTGCAGCACGTTCCGCTGCGCGCCGGAGAAGCTATTTTTGTTCCGGCAGGCACCGCGCATACGATTGGCGCTGGCCTCGTGCTCTGCGAAGTTCAGGAATACTCGGACCTTACCTATCGCGTATTCGATTACAACCGCCGCGACGCACAAGGCCGCTCGCGCGAATTGCACATCGAAAAAGCACTGCGGGTGATCCGTTTCGGCGAACAGCACGGCGGAAAAATCCAACCGGCACGGATCGTGCGCGGCGGTGTCACCGAAACGTTTTTTGTCGCCTGCCGCTTTTTCGCCGCGGAAAAATGGGGATTCGCCGAAAGTGCCACCGCCACCACCTCGCCGGAACATTTTGACCTACTGATTTTTCTTGAGGGCCGCGGCTCCATCCAGTGGGGCAGCGAATCCGTGGAATACGCGCCTGCGCAAACTTGGCTGCTGCCCGCGGCGCTTGGCGCATATCATTTGGCACCCGGCGAACGAACATCTCTGCTCCGCGCCTACGTTCCCCTGCCTTTCGACGAATCCGCGCGCAAGCTGGCCGCTCAAGGCGTCAGCGATGCCGCGTTGTCGCATTTGGTGTATCCGTGAAAAAAAGTGCTGCGCCCAATCGCGAATCGCTTCCCGTCTGTGCTGTGCTGCTCGCCGGCGGACGCGGCACTCGTTTCTGGCCGCGCAGCCGCACGCGCACGCCCAAGCAGCTGCTGAATATCACTGGCGGCGAGACCATGCTGCGTGAGACAGTCTCGCGTCTGGAACCGATTTTTGCGCTGCGAGATTTCTGGGTGGTCACCAACACTGAACAAGCCGTTGCCGTGCGGAAACAGCTTTCCGGCGTTCCCCCCGCACACATTCTTGCCGAGCCAGTCGGCCGCAACACTACAGCCGCCATCGCTCTCGCCGCGATTCACCTTTTACACGACCACAAGGACGCGCTGATGACCGTCCTGCCCTCGGACAGCTACATCGCGGACGCGGCGCGCTACCGCCAACTCGTACGCGCCGCGCTGGATTTGGCGCGCGCACCCGGCAATCTCGTGGTTTTCGGCGTTCTGCCCACACGCCCGGAAACGGGTTATGGCTACATCGAAGCCGGGAAAGCCGGCGCGCGCACTCGCGGCATCCGCGCGTTGGCGGTTCGCCGCTTCACAGAAAAGCCCGCCCTGCCGCTCGCGCGCCGCTACGTCGCCTCCGGAAAATATTTCTGGAACGCCGGAATATTCTTCTGGCGCGTCTCCACGTTTCTGGAATGCCTGCGCCGTTTTCTTCCCGTGACGCATTCCGCGCTCATGCGGCTCGCCGAAACCATCGGCACACGCGAATACGCCGCGGCGCTGCGGCGCATTTATCCCACGCTCGAAAATATTTCCGTGGACTACGCCATCATGGAGCCTGCCGCCCGCGCCGCTAACGTTGCGGTGATTCCCGCCAGAGTCGGCTGGAGCGACATCGGCTCCTGGAGCGCGGTGTACGATTTGCTTGCCTCCCAGCCGAGTGCGAATGTTTCCGCCGGGCCATCGTTTACGCTAGGCGCCAGCGGAAATTTTTTCTGGGCGCCCGGGAAATTTGTGGCCGCAGTCGGCGTGCAGGACCTGATCCTGGTGGAAACAGAAGACGCGATCCTGGTTTGCCCGCGCGAGCGTGCGCAAGACGTCGGACAAATCGTCAAGTGGCTCGAGCAACAGAAACTCGCGCGCCTTCTGTAGCGCAGGTTTTTTTGGCGCTCGAGATGAAAAATATTCGTGTCACGCAGCTTCCCGCCAGTAATTCCTTCGCTTATACTGGCTTACCGTGACCGACATACAATTTGGCACCGACGGCTGGCGCGGCATCATCGCCGAGGATTTCACGTTCGAGAACGTGCGCACGGTAGCGCACGCGATCGCGCGTTACGTCGTACGCGCGGAGAAACCGGGCGCCGGTATCCTGGTTGGCTACGATACGCGCTTCGGCTCGGAGCGTTTCGCGCGCACCGTCGCCGAGGCGATTTCCGCCGCCAACATTCCTGTCTGGCTTGCCGCCGAAGCCGCCCCTACGCCCGCGATCTCCTTGCTCGTGAAACTGCGCGGCGCCGCCGGCGGAATCCAGATCACCGCCAGCCACAATCCCTATCAATGGAACGGCGTAAAATACAAAGCCAGTTACGGCAGCTCCGCTTCCCCCGCAATCGTCGCGCAAATTGAATCCGAGCTTGCGAAAGTCCTGCGCGAAGGTGTTCCACCTCTGCCGCCGCACAAAGATTTGATTCGTTCACTCGATGTGCGTGCCCCGTATCTGGAAACTCTCGACGCCCTGGTGGATTGGGATCGCCTCCGCGCCGCACAATTCCGCTTCGTCATCGATCCCATGCACGGCGCCGGACGCGGCCTGCTGCGTGATCTTTTCCGCCGGCACGAAATCGCCTGCGAAGAAATTCGCGGCACGCGCGATCCGCTTTTCGGCGGCGTAAATCCCGAACCCATCGAGCCGCACATCGCGCCGCTGCAGCAAGCCGTGGTGCAAGGCAAATTCGATGCCGGCTTCGCGCTCGATGGCGACGCTGACCGCATCGGTGCGGTAGACCGCGACGGCGCGTTCATCAACCCCCACCAGATTTTCGCGATCCTGCTATGGCATCTGGCCGGCGCGCGCAAACTCGAAGGCGCGGTGGCCAAAACTTTTTCCACCACCAAAATGATCGACAAGATCGCCGCGAAATTCGGCCGCCAGGTTTGGGAAACCCCCGTAGGCTTCAAGTACATCTGCGATCGCATGCTGGAAAGCGACATCCTGCTAGGCGGCGAAGAAAGTGGCGGCATCGGAACCAAGCTGCACCTGCCTGAGCGCGACGCCACCGTCAACGCCCTGCTGCTCGCCGAAGTGATGGCCTGGCACCGTAAAAGCCTCGGCGAACTCGTCGCCCTGCTGCACGCGGAATTCGGCGAACACCATTACGGCCGCGTGGACTTGCACGTGAAAAACGGCCAGAAGGAAAAAGCCATCGGCCATTTTTCCGACGCGAAATTTCAGCGCCTGCTCGATTGGCCCATCGTCCGTCGCGAAAATCTCGATGGCATTAAAGTGTACCTGGACGACATCGGCTGGTTGATGCTGCGTGCTTCTGGCACCGAGAACATGCTGCGGATTTATTCCGAAACCACGCGGCGGGAAACCACCAAGCGCGTTCTCGATTCCGTCGTGGCGGTCGTGCAACAAATGTGAACCGAAGGCAACTCTTAACACGGGAAATGTCCGCAACGAACGCACCCGCGTCGAACTGCAACACCTCGAGACCGAAACGATTTTTCGGCTATTACCGAAGCGCCACGTATCGCGCCTGGTCTTGCAGTTTATTTCCGGAAGGCGACGGCGGAAAGCGTTATCATGCTCATCGCACGCGCCCGTGACGGGGCCAGAAAGCCGAACCAAATGAATCGCCGACTCTACACGCTCGATGTTTTCACCACCAAGCGCTTCGCGGGGAATCCGCTGGCGGTCGTCACCGATGGCGACGGCATTCCCACCGCGAAAATGCAATCCATCGCGCGCGAGATGAATCTCTCGGAAACGGTTTTCATCCAGCGGCCCACCAATAATCGCGCTCTTGCTCGCCTGCGCATTTTCACCACCACGCGTGAACTGCCGCTGGCCGGCCATCCTGTAATCGGCGCATGGTTCCTGCTCGCTGAACTCGGCGTCGTCCCCGCCTCCGAAGGCAGCGTGCACATCCTGCAGCAAACCGGCGCCGGGATTCTTCCCGTGGAGCTGGCCTTTCACAACGGCCGCCCCGTGCGCGTCACCATGACGCAACGGCCCGCAAAATTTACGCGTGCCACATTCTCGCGCGCCACTCTCGCCGCTGCGCTGGGTCTGAAGCCCAGCGATCTGGCACCGTCGCTACCGATCGAATTTGCCTCCACGGGAATTTCCAACCTGATGGTTCCCGTGAGCCGCCGCGCGGTGCTCGCGAAAATCCAGATGAATATGCCCGCTCTGGCGCATCTGGTCTCACCGCACGGCACGATGGCGTATTGCTTCACACTCAGTGGGCGCGGACGCGCCTACGCGCGCGGCATGGTTCCCTGGGGGGCGATCGAAGATCCCGCGACGGGCTCCGCCGGCGGCTCGCTTGGCGCGTACCTGGTGCATCACGGCCAATTAAAGCCCGGAGAGCAACTGCAAATCACGCAAGGCGTGGAAATGGGCCGCCCCAGCGAAATTCTTGTGGAAGTAAGCGGCGATAAGGGAAAACTCACGCCGAAAGTCAGCGGCTCTGCGGTTCGAATCTTCGAAGGCCACATCGAAGCGTAGCCAATCTCTACTTCTTGGCGGGACGCGGCTCCTCGACGCTCTTGCTCGCAGCATCGAGAATCCCATTCAAGAACGCAGGAGAGTCCGCCGAGGAAAATTTCTTCGCCAGCTCCAGCGCCTCGTCAATCACCACCTTCACCGGCGCGGTGCCGAAGCGCAATTCGTAAATCGCCAGGCGCAGGATGCTGCGGTCCACGGCCGCCAGCCGCTCGAGCTTCCAGTTCTCGGAAAGTTTCTCGACCGTCTTGTCGCTCGCATCCGCCGCGGATACCGCGCCTTCGAACAATTGATTGGCAAACTTGCGCGTGGAATCCGCCGCGCGCGCCTGCTTCCAGAAATGCTGCTCCACGAGCGAGGGTTTACGCCGCGTCATGTCCCACTCGAAAAGCATTTGCAGTGCGAACTCGCGTGACTTGCGGCGCAGCGTCATACTAACGGCGCCGCCCGCGACGCGAAGCGCTTTTGGTACTGCCGCCGGATGCAGCGCCGGACTTGGCAGCAATCTTGCGCACGAGTTGCGCCATTTCCACAGCCGCGAGCCCTGCCTCATAACCTTTATTGCCTGATTTCAGCCCGGCGCGGTCAATCGCCTGCTCCAGCGTGTCGCAGGTCAACACGCAAAAAATCAACGGCACGCCGGTATCGAGCTGTGCAAGTTGGATACCGCGCGCCGTTTCGGACACCACCACGTCGTAGTGCGAGGTTTCGCCACGCAACACGCAGCCAACGCAAATAATGGAATCGAATTGCCCGCTCGCTGCCAGTTTCTTCGCGACGATTGGAAGCTCAAACGATCCGGGCACGCGCACGATCTGAATCTGCTCTTCGGTGGCGCCGGCCTGCTGCAACGCATCGAGCGCGCCCGCCAGCAACCGGTCCGTAATAAAACTATTGAACTGGCTGGCGACCACGCCAATCCGCAGCCCCGCTGCGCTTAATCCGCCACGCACATTCGCCGGCTTCAATTTTTCCGCCATTGTTCAGCGCCCCTCGAACTTCGGCGGCCGCTTCTCCAGGAACGCGCGCGTGCCCTCGCGCATATCCTGCGTCGCGCAACACAATCCGAAAAGCGTCGCTTCCAGATACAAGCCTTCTTCCTGCGGCATTTCCATTCCATGCTCCACTGCTTCCAGCGCGTACTTCACGGCCAGCGGCGCGTTCGCGATTATTTTCTTGGCGATGGCTTCCGCCGTCGCCAGCAATTCTCCTGGCTCGACCACGCGATTCACCAGTCCGACGCGCAAAGCTTCTTCGGCCGAAATCATCTCGCCCGTCAGAATCAATTCATGGGCCACGCCTTTTCCGCACAAGCGCGGCAGCCGCTGCGACCCGCCGTAGCCGGGAATAATTCCCAGCTTCACTTCCGGCTGCCCGAGCTTTGCGTTGCGGCTGGCGATGCGCAGCGTGCATGCCAGAGCCAGCTCGCATCCACCGCCCAGCGCGAATCCATTGATCGCCGCGATCGCGGGTTTCCCCAGCGTCTCGAGGCGATGAATAATCTCCTGTCCGTACAAAGTGAATTCCCGCCCGTTCACAGGAGTCTGCTGCGCTAGCTCGTTGATGTCCGCTCCGGCGATGAACGCTCTCTCGCCCGCGCCAGTGAGAATCAGCACGCGAACCTCATCATCCGCCCGCACTTTCTTCAGGCAATCCCCCAGCTCATCCATGGTCTTGCGGTTCAGCGCGTTCAACACATTCGGACGGTTGAAGGTGATGCGCGCAATCTTCTCGCTTACTTCGAACAGTAAATTATCGTATGCCATATCTTCCCTGCCGTGAGTTTCCGGATTTTAACACTGGTATGGTACCCGAATCGGCTCTGCTTTGCCGCGTTATGCCGCCACGCTTAAGAAACCGATTCGACAATCACCGCAATTCCCTGCCCGCCGCCGATGCACGCGCTGGCGACGCCGTAGCGTGCACCGCGCCGGCGCAATTCCAGCAACAAACTCAAGACCAGGCGTGTTCCGGTGGCCGCGAGCGGATGTCCCAAGGCGATCGCACCGCCATTCACGTTGGTCTTGTCGCGGTTCAGCCCCAACTTTTTTTCCACCGCCAGGTATTGCGCCGCGAACGCTTCGTTCACTTCCACCAAATCCATTTGCTCGAGTTTCAAACCCGCGAGGGCCAGCGCTTTCTGAATCGCCGGCACCGGACCAATGCCCATAATTTGCGGCGGCACGCCCGCAGTCGCCCAACCGACGATCCGCCCCAGCGGTTTCCAGCCACGCTCCTTCGCAATTTTCGCGTGCGTCACCACCACAGCTGCCGCGCCGTCCACAATTCCGCTGGCATTTCCAGCGGTCACGATGCCGTCCTTGCGAAACGCCGGCTGCAGCGATTCCAGCACTTCCATAGTCGTTTCCGGACGTCGATGATCATCCTCCATCACCATCGTCGTCTTTTTGCCATTCTTCACTTCCACCGGCACAATTTCTTCTTTGAAATGTCCGGCGCGAAATGCCCCTTCCGCAGCCTGCTGGCTGCGCAGCGCGTATTCGTCCGACGCGCGGCGCGTGATTCCCTGCTCGGCCGCCAGATTTTCCGCCGTCTCGGACATGCTGAAGCCGCAGTACGTATCGAACAGCCCGGACATCAGCGAATCTTCCAGCTTGCCTTCGCCCAGCCGGAATCCAGCGCGCGCTCCGCGAATCACGTGCGGGCATTGCGACATGTTTTCCATTCCTCCGGCCAGCACCACGCGCGCTTCGCCCAGCAGAATCCTCTGCGCCGCCTGCGTGATGGATTCCATTCCCGATCCGCACAGGCGATTCACCGTCACTGCTGGCGTCGCAACCGGCAATCCGGCTTTCAGTCCCACATGGCGCGCGCCGTAGAGCGCGTCGGCGCTGGTCTGCATCACGTTCCCGAAAATTACATGGTCGAAATCCGCGGGCTCGCTGCCGGCGCGGCGAATCGCTTCTTTGCTTGCGGCTGCGCCCAGTTCGATGGCCGTAGTGTTATCGAACGCACCCATGTAGCGCGCCATCGGCGTGCGTGCCCCGTGCAAAATCACAGCATCAGTAATGAACATTTGTCCTCGGGGTGAATCGGGTTTAAGGCGTGGAAAGCGCTACCAGCGTGTCTCCGCCGCGTTGCCGCGCATCATCCAGCCCGGCTTCGGCGCGATTAATCCATTCCGTAACACGATCTTCCGTTTCGTCGCCAGGGCGTGATGAAGCTTCGGCCACTACGGCGCTGATCGTCAAATCCGGCGTGCCCCACGACGGTCGCACCGACGCCGCCAGTGAGCGCAATTTTTCCCCCAGCGCGCGCGCGTTTTCCAGCGACGTATCCGGTAGAATGAACGCCAACGACCAGGCCGTATATTTTACGGCAACATCAGTCTGGCGAATCGCGGACGAAAGCGCGCGCGCCAGTTGTTCGATGTAATGATCCACCGCCGCGTCTCCGTGCTGGCGCAGCAGTTCGCCGCCGCGGTCCACATGCACGACGATCAAGGAAATCGCGGTGTTCTGCGCTCGCGCGCGATTGGATTCCACCAGCAGGCAATCAATGTAAGCTCCGCGGTTCAGCAAACCGGTTTTCTCGTCCGCCACCGCAAGCGAACGTACCAACGAACGCAATCGCGTGTGATTCACGGACATCACCAGCTGGTCGCCCACGGCTTGCAGGAAATAACTTTCGTTCGGCTTCCATTTTCGCCCGCGCGCGTCGCCGATCAGCAACGCTCCGGAAGGCGCCTGGGTTTCCTTGTCCGTGAGCATCACTCCCAGCGCCGATTCCAATCCCAATTCGCGCAGGGACGGCAGGCTGGACGCCTGCAATTCCACTCCGCCCATCGAATCGGGCGTCACTTGCGTCACCATCCCTACGATGCTGGAAATTTTTTGCGGGCCCACCGCGGCGAATCCCGGCGCGGCATATTCAGCTGTCGCCTGCGCGCCCTCCCCCGAAGCGCCCACCGCCACCAGGCAGCGGCTGGCGCGCAAATGCTTGCCGATTTCCGCCGCCGTGGTCACGAGTACTTCGCGCGGCGTCGGCTGGCGGTACATTAAGCGATTAATTTCCGCGATAGCCGCGAGGTCTCGGTGCGTTTCTGCTGCTGTCGGCGCGGACGCGCTTCCGTATGCCTCCAATTGCTGCGCCGGCTGCAGCGGAGCAGGAGCTTCCACAGCTGCGAGCGCAGGAGCGGCGGCTTTGGGCGCAGGCTTGCGGCCCCCGTCTTTCGGCCACCAGTTCGCGCGTTCGTAGAGTGCGCGCAGGCGCTCGTTCCTTTCTTCTTCGCCGGGGAAAAGCTCCGCGATGCGTTCCAGTCTCTCCACCGCCTTGCTCTGCAACGAATACTGCAAAAAAATCTCTACCTGCACCACCAGATCTTCCAGCGCCTGCTGCGCGCGCACTTCCTCCGGCACGCCTGTCGCGTTTTCCGATGGCTCGCGTCCCGCGCCGGTGAAGCCGTCGGTGCGCGTGGATACCGTTGCCGCCTTCGCCGCGCGCGCCAAGATATTCTGCAAGAAGCCGGGATCGGCTTTGCCTTCCAGTTTCGCGATGCGCTCATGGTTCCGGTAATCATACGGGTCAATATCCACTAGCCGGTCAAGCGATTCGCAGGCTTCTTTCAACCGCCCCGCAACGAGGTACAAATCAAACAACTTCACTAGCGAGTCGAAATATTTCGTCTCGCGGTTCAGCTCTTCATACAGCTTGGCCACCACTTCCGCCAGCGGCAGCGACTGCGGAAAGCTCGTCGCCAGCCGGTCCAGGTTGGCCGATAGTTCCACTTCCCTTCGCAGCGCGCGCATGGTTTCTTTCGTCTGCACCAGCAGCGCGGCTGCCTTGGGATCCTGTCCCGCGCGGATATACGCAGCTGCCAATTCGAATAATTTTACGAAGCCCTCCGGCTTTTGCGAGTAATAGGCCTGGAACACGTCGCGCGCGGCGTCCAGACGTCCCGTGCGCAGCAGCGCTTCGCCGTAGAGCGCCAGAAACGCAGCATCGCGCTCGGTCGCAGCAAAGGGCTCGAGCAACATCACCGCGCCCTCGGCGTCATTCTTCCGCAGTTTTGCTTCGCCAAACAGCAGTGCGCCAACCCGGTCCTGCGGCGCCAGCAAATGCGCCCGCCCGAAATATTCCAGCGCTTCGTCCAGCGCACCCACAGACAGCGTCAATTGCCCTGCGCGCACGTAGCTGCGTGCCGCCATGTCGGCATGACGCAACTTCTCCGCCAATTCACCCAGGACGATATGCCTCTGCGGGTTTTCCGGATCCAGCACCGCCATGCTTTCATAGCATGCCAGCGCTTCGATGCCGCGCTGTTCCTTAATGTAAAGGTCCGCGGCATTTCCGAATTGTTCGATGGATTCCGACGTGCGGTTTTGTTTCTGCAGTAAAGTTGCAAAACGCATCAAACGGTCGGCGGGCTGCGGAAACGTGCGCAGAAAACGGATGAATACAGCGGAAGCTTTGGCGCCATCGCCGGTTTCGACCAGGCGGTCGAACTGAATACCGTAATATTCGGCGGCCAACTGCGGCTCGTTCAGGCGCGTATAAATGTCCGCCAGCGCCTGCAGTGCTTCCTGATGCGCGGGAGCCTCTTCGAGCACCGCCTGGTACTCGCTGACGGCTTCGCGAAGCTTGTTCTTCTCCAGGCTCTTGCGCGCCCGATCGAGATGTTTGTTGATGTCCTGTGCCATGGGAAACGGCGCGTTCCTCGGGTTTTGCGGGCTTGCTGGGGAAGTCCGCCCGCGTGTTTTGCCGCGACATCGTCGCAGGTCCCGATTTTTTCGCGCGGGTCGAACTTCCACTATATACCGGACGCCAAGCCACGCTCAAAACGAATTCAGCCCAGCGTGCTCAGAAGCACTACAAAAGACGGTGATTGGGAGGTAGACCGTTCCAAGGTTCGCAAAATGAGATTGTCCTGGCCGAGAATGTCAGGGCACGGCTTTAGCCGTACCGCAAATAGCGCCAAGGCTACGCAACTTCAGCCGCTGAGGCCACGAATTTGCAATAGCAGACTCGGGCTAATGAAGACGGCAAACTTACGCCCGCGCACCCGCGCGCGCCTGGCTGGGCAATTCCTTCACCTTTTCGCGCATGGACTTGAGCGACAGCCCACTGCGCACCAAGCCCGCAAATCCCAGAAAAATAAACGGAATCGTCAGCGCCAGGAACGCGAAAAACGAAAAGCTCGTCGCCGTGGTCTTTTCGACCTGAAAAACGCTCAATCCCAGCACGCAAAAAAACTGATAAGACCCCACGTTCGCCGGCGCGTTCGGCAGCGACACCCCAAGATTGATGATCAGCAGCACCACAATCGCCGCCAGAAACGGCAACTGCAATCCGTAGGCCTTCATCATCGCCCACAATCCCAGCACCTGGCAGGACGGCATCAGCAGCGACGCAAACACCGCCGCATAAAAGCTCGGCGCGGTGCCCATCGCGTGCAGACCCAGCAGCGCGCGCATCAATTTTCCGGGAAGACGCCGCTGTCCCGTGTAGCACTCCGGATCCTGCGAAAGCTTTACTTCCAAGTAGTAAATGATCACCACCACGATCCCCAGCAACACCAAGGTGATGATTCCCAACGTATCCGCCACCTTGCGGAACCGCTGCGGCAAATCCACCAGCAGCGAAACCACCGCCAGCGACGCCGTCGCAATCACTAAATCCACCAGCCGCTCCACGCCCACCGAACCCAGCACTCGCCCCAGTCTGATTTCCTCGGCATCCGATACGATGTAGCTGCGCAACAATTCGCCCGGCCGCAGCGGAAACACCAGGTTGGCGAACAGCCCCGCATACACCGCGCGGATCGTGTGCGTCAGCTTCACTTTCCCGAACGGGCTGAGCAGCCATTTCCAACGCAACGCTTGCACCCCGTAGCTCAGCACGTCGAACCCCATGCCGATCGCGACCCACTTCCAATCCACGCGCGACAGCTCGCGCATCGCTTGCATGAAATGGAAATCGTGCAGCACCCAAATCAGGCAGGCGGTCGCCAACGTGTAGCCGAGAATCCTCAGCGCTCTGGACTTTTTTTGTACGACGACGATCTGGGCCGTGGTGTTCAATGAGCAGCTTCCGCCGCGCGTGTGTAGTAGATCTCGTGGAAACTAAAGTGTGGTCCCATCCCCAGATTCAACCGCAAGTCTCCCGTCGCGGCCATACTTCAGCCACCTGTTGACTCAAATGGTACGACCGCCTAGCCGTCAAACCGGCTACAGCCTACGATATCAGCTTTCCGCAGGCAATCCGAGACTACCGGCGAAGGTGCTAAGACACCACGGGGGCACGGACCCCGGGCCACGGCGTCGACTTTCAACTTTTACCCGCAACTCTCAACTCTAAATCTCCGCGCTGAACTCCCAATTTCCGCTTTCCAATTTCGATTTTCCGTCTTTGTGTGGCAAACTCGATAGTTTGAAAGGCGCGACGCCCGCGCGCAGAGCGAGCTTCGCTCCCACCTGCGCCGCGCTTTCGCACAGAGAGACATGGATCCCCAGTACATCCGCAATTTCTGCATCATTGCGCACATTGACCACGGCAAATCCACGCTGGCCGACCGCCTGCTGGAACTTACCGGCGCGCTCACCCAGCGCGAAATGCATTCGCAGGTGCTCGACTCCATGGACCTGGAGCGCGAGCGCGGCATCACCATCAAAGCCAAAAGTATTCGCCTACATTACACCGCGCGCGACGGCCACGAATACCGCCTGAACCTGATTGATACCCCAGGCCACGTGGATTTTTCCTACGAGGTTTCGCGCGCGCTTTCCGCCTGCGAAGGCGCTTTGCTCGTAGTGGACGCGAGCCAGGGCGTCGAAGCGCAAACTGTCGCGAACGCCTTCCTCGCCTCGCGCCACAATCTCACCATCATTCCGGTGATCAATAAAATTGACCTGCCCGCCGCGCGCATTGATTACGCCAAGGAACAAATCGAAAACGTTCTGGCGATTCCTGCTGACGAGGCGCTGCCCATCAGCGCGAAAAGCGGCTTGGGCGTCGAAGAAGTCCTCGAAGCCATCGTGCGCCTGGTTCCCGCCCCGCAAGGCTCCGCCGACGCCCCTCTGCGCGCGCTGATTTTCGATTCCTGGTTCGATTCCTACCGCGGCGCGGTGGTCCTGGTGCGTGTGATGGAAGGTCGCCTCGCTCCGCACATGAAAATTCGCCTCACGTCCAGCAACGATGTTTACGAAGTAGAAAATCTCGGCGTGCTTACGCCGAAACCGGTGGTGCTGCAGGAACTCGCCGCCGGCGATGTCGGCTTCATCATCGCCAATATCAAGCGCGTGGCCGACGCCCGCGTGGGTGACACGGTAGTCGAAGACGGCCATCCCGCACCGCCCCTTCCCGGCTTCGAAGCCATCAAGCCCATGGTCTTCGCCGGACTTTTTCCCGTGAACGCCAGCGATTACGAAATGCTACGCGACGCCCTGGGAAAATTGCAGCTCAACGACGCCGCCTTTTTCTACGAGCCGGAAAATTCCGTAGCCCTCGGCTTCGGCTTCCGCTGTGGCTTTCTCGGCCTGCTGCACATGGAAATCGTGCAGGAACGCCTGGAGCGCGAATTCAATATCGGCCTGATCACCACCGCGCCCAGCGTGCAATACCGCATCACCACCACCGCCAACGAAGTGATGGAAGTGGATAACCCCACCAAATTTCCGCCGCCGGCTTCGATTCAGAAAATCGAAGAGCCTATGCTCACCGCCATGATCATCACTTCCGAAGAATCCGTCGGGGGCGTGCTGCAGCTGTGCGAGGAAAAGCGCGGCACGCAGAAGAAGTTCGAATATCTTTCACCCACGCGCATCATGCTCACTTACGAAATGCCGCTGAACGAAATCGTTCTCGATTTCTACGATCGTCTGAAGAGTGTTTCGCGCGGCTACGCTTCGCTCGATTACCATTTGTCCGGCTACCACGAATCGGACCTGGTGAAACTCGATGTGCTGGTCGGCGGCGAGCCCGTGGACGCACTCACGGTGATCTGTCATCGCGACCAATCCTACGAACGCGGCCGCGACCTGGTCAGCCGCCTGCGCAAACTCATCCCGCGCCAGATGTTCGAAATCGCCATACAGGCCGCCATCGGCAGCCGCGTCATCGCCCGCGAAACGATCAGCCCCATCCGCAAAAACGTAATCGCCAAATGCTACGGCGGCGACATTTCGCGCAAACGCAAACTCCTCGAAAAACAAAAAGAAGGCAAAAAACGCATGAAACGCGTAGGCCGCGTGGACATTCCGCAGGAAGCGTTCCTGGCCGTACTGAAAGTTTCCGGCGGCGCCGCCGACGAGGAGTGAGATATGAGCTTCACACTTCTGCGAGCGATTCTGATTGGCACGGCCCTGCTGGTGGTTGTTGAGAACAGCGGTGCTGTGCGGGTTGCTCCGCAAGAAGATGCTGCCGCGCAGCGAATGGAAGCGCGAAAATGGCTGAATGAGGGAGTCCAGGCTTATAGGGAGGGACAAATTGATCAAGCTATTGTCGATTTCCAAAACGCCAAAAAACTCGATCCCTCGCTTGTGAATGCTCAGCTTTATCTGGCGACGGCGCGCTCTGCGCAATATATTCCCGGCGACCCCTCTCCGGAGAATGCTCAGCACGGCGACCAAGCGCTTCAGGAATTCAGGAGCATTCTAGGAGCACATCCCGACAGTCTGTCAGCAATCGATGGTGCCGGCTCAATTCTATACAATTTAGCAGGCACGCCATTCGACCCGGAGAAGATGGAAGAGTCGAAGTCTTATCATCAGAAACACATCGAACTGAGGCCTGGAGATCCCGAGCCGTATTATTGGGTCGGCGTCATCGACTGGTCCTTGGCGTTCCGTGGCAATGGCGACATGCGCGCGGATTTCAACAAGATCGTAAAAAAGCCCGTTAAGAATACGGATCCGACGCCTCCTGCGCTCGCCGCGCAGTTTCGGCAGAAATATGGTGGGATCGTCGACGAAGGAATCGCAAATATGAATAAAGCGATGGACCTTCGTCCCGATTACGACGACGCCATGGCGTATCTGAATCTGCTCTATCGGCAGAAGGCGGACATGGAACTGACTGTTGCCGAGCAGGAACTTGATGTAAAAATCGCCGACGACTTAGTTGATCAAGTGAAAGCAATCAAGAAGAGAAAAATGAGTACCTCCCAAAGCCCTCCGCCATGAATTCGCTAAGTGTCCTTTTTGACGCGAACGGTAGCACCAACTTCACCACGCGCCAGACGCACCGAAATATCTGCGCCGAGCTCCACCTGCTCCGGCGAACGCAACACTTTGCCTGACGCGTCGTACGCGATCGCGTAGCCGCGCTCTAGAATCTTCAGCGGGTTGCGCTCATTGAGCGTCAGCGCGGCGGCTTGCAGCAATCTTCGTTTCGCAATCAGAATGCGGTCAATCCGCACCTGCAGTTCGGCGGAATCTCGTTCCAATCGCCGCCGCAAGTGCGCGACCCGTGCGCGCAAGTCGAGCGCCGCAAAGCGCACCTGCGCCGTCGCAAATCCGCGCCGTTTCCGCGCCACGACGCGCTCTAGCGCAGCGCGCAGCAAACCGCGCTGCTGCTCGATCCGCCGCGCCAGCACCGCCGCCCGTCCGCGCAAATCGAATGACGCAATATGCGCGTTCGCTTCCGTCAGCCGCTGCCGCGCCATCGCCAAGCGCAGCCGCAAACCAATCGCCAGCGAGTTCGCCATCTCATCCAGCTGCTGCCGCCGGTTGCGCAACACCAGCTCCAGCTGCCGAAAACCGCGATGCGTCTGCAAATCCCGCACGCGATGCCGCCACTGCGATAGCCGGTAACGCACGTGATGCGCGATCTGCCGCTGATACTCAGCGATGTGCCGCTCGAATTCCTCGCGCGACTTGATCACGATTTCCGCCGCCGCGGAAGGAGTGGGCGCGCGCAGATCCGCCACAAAATCCGCAATCGTGAAATCCGTTTCGTGCCCCACGCCCGTAATCACCGGAATCACCGACGCGAAAATCGCCCACGCCAGAATCTCCTCGTTGAACGCCCACAAATCTTCCAGCGACCCGCCGCCGCGCGTCAGGATCAGCACGTCCACTGTTTTCGCCTGATTGAAATAGCGCAGCGCCTCTACGATTTCCGCCGCCGCCCCCGCACCCTGCACTTTCACCGGATACAAACTCACTTGGGCGTTGGGGAATCGGCGTTTCAGCACGCGCAAAATGTCGCGAATGGCCGCGCCCGTCGGCGACGTCACCACTCCAATACAGCGCGGCAACACCGGCAGCGGTTTCTTGCGCGCCGCCGCAAACAATCCTTCCAGTTCCAGTTTTTTCTTCAGCTGCTCGAACGCCAGTTGCAGCGCGCCCAATCCCACAGGCTCGATCAGCGTCACGTAAATCTGATACTCGCCGCGCGCGTCGTACACGCTCAGCGCGCCGCGCACCGTACTATGCAGCCCGTCCTCGGGTTTGAATTTCATCCCGCGCATCTGATCGCGGAAACAGACGCAGCGAATCTGCGACTTCGCGTCCTTCAGCGTGAAATAGCAATGCCCCGACTGCGCCATGTGGCAATTCGACACTTCGCCCTCGACCCACACTTCCGGCAGCGCCGATTCCAACAGCTCCCGTATGCGCGCCGTCAGCTCGCTGACCTTCCAGGTCCGCCGCTCCGGCATCAAATTGAAAAGCGATGTCTGGCTCATGGCTCTATCTGCGGAAATGATTCACAACCCACAGCAGCAAACTCAAAACCACGCTCAATAAAACGCAGGTCACCAG
Source organism: Acidobacteriota bacterium (assembly GCA_013289715.1). Classification (GTDB taxonomy): domain Bacteria; phylum Acidobacteriota; class Terriglobia; order Acidiferrales; family UBA7541; genus Palsa-295. Next base: position 287,665 of record JABCZJ010000001.1, read on the forward strand.
CGGAAAATAAAAACTTCCATTCCGGCCCTGATACACAATATCACCCGGCAAACGCCCCAGCCGAAACGGCAATTTCCCGCTAAATACCAGCAGCGCCCCCGCTCCAGCCAGCACAATCCCCAGCACAATCAGAAGCTTTCCGGTTTCGCGAATTGCGTCCATGGCAGCCCGCCCAGCGCTCCATTCTAACCCCAACCAATGGACCGGATGCGATTTGCTAACGGCGCACTTCAGCACTCGATCGCCGCCCCGGCGCAACCTTCGACAATCCGACGCACCTTTATTATAGTTACGTCATCAGATCGGGCCTGCACCGCGCAGGCGGTGCGAAACTGCCGCACGATGCGACAGCCACAAGATCCCGGCGCCCGAGCGCCTCACCCGTTCGCAACCGTCACCTCACATTCAACGATTCCACCAAAGAAGAACCGAGAGGAGAACCACCGATGAGAAAAGCAATCCTGCTGCTCTGCGCCGCCGTTTGTTTCGCCCCCGCCGTTTTCGCACAGACGCTGTCACAGGCCGATCGCGAAAAAGGCATCAAATATCTCGAACAAACCCGCGACGCTATCGTCGCCGACACCAAGAACCTCACGCCTGCACAGTGGAATTTCAAACCCGCGCCGGACAAATGGTCCGTCGCTCAAACGCTCGAACACATCACGCTTGCCGAAGACAACCTCTCTCAACTCGTCGCGGACAAAGTGATGAAATCCCCTGCAGGCGCGCCGGATCGCGACGTTGCCAAAATGGACGCGATGGTCCTGGCCATGGTCCCGGACCGCAGCACCAAGCGCCAGGCTCCTCCGGACCTCGTCCCCACCGGGCGCTGGACTCCCGCCGAAACTCTCGATCATTTCCTGCAAAGCCGTGCGCGTACCATCGAATTCCTGCGCACCACTCCCGATCTGCGCCAACACGTGATGGATAGCCCGCTAGGTCCGATGGATGCCTACGAGTGGCTGCTCTTCATCGCCGCGCACAGCGATCGCCACACCAAACAAATTCTGGAAGTGGAAGCCTCGCCAGACTTCCCCAGGAATTGAAGTTGCGGTAGGCAAATGCGGAATTCGTAGCGCCGGCGTCTCGCCGGCTCTTTGCAGTGGAAGTTGTGAATCGCGCCACAGCGCGATTCATCCGGAGATCCCGCTGTGCGGGATCGAAGGGCTGCGCCCCAGCTTGCCACGTTTTCAACACCGAGACGGGCGCGTCGGGGTGGTTCGTGAACCGCCCGCCGAAACCACGTCGCGCCCGATCAGCTCAAACCAGCTCAGCGCCGGAAAAGAAATAACCAATCTCATACGCGGCCGTCTCCTGCGCATCCGATCCGTGCGTGCAATTGAACTGAATACTCTCGCCCAGCTCCTTGCGTATGGTTCCAGCCGCAGCCTTCGCAGGATCGGTCGCGCCCATCGTCTCGCGCCATTTCGCAATCCCATTTTCCGCCTCGAGCACCATCACCACAGCCTTGCCCGAGCTCATGAATTCCGTCAACTCGCCGAAAAACCCCCGCTCGCGATGCACCGCGTAAAATCCCTCGGCCTGCTTCTTCGTCAAACGCAGCGATTTGATCGCGATGATCTTGAATTTCGCCGCATGCACGCGGCTAAGGATGTCCGCGGTCAACCCGCGCCCCACAGCATCTGGTTTAACAATCGCCAAAGTTCTCTCGACAGCCATTCGATTCATCTCCCAAGATTCAAATAGCGCGCGAGCCACCAGCCCACGCGTCCTGAACTACTTCTTTTTCTTAGCCGCCTTCTTCGGTTTTGCGGCGCCAGCCTTTTTCTTCACCGCAGGGTTCGTCTTCGATTTGGACTTGCCCAAAACCGCCGCCATGGTGTGGCCAATTTCCGCTGGACTCTGCACCGTATAAATACCCGCGGCCCGCATCGCCTTGTACTTTTCCGCTGCGGTCCCCTGCCCGCCGCTGATGATCGCCCCGGCATGTCCCATGCGCCGCCCCGGAGGCGCTGTCTGCCCCGCGATAAATCCCACCACCGGCTTGCGCACATGCTTCTTGATGTACTCCGCCGCCACTTCCTCAGCGTTGCCGCCGATTTCGCCGATCAGCACGATCGCATGCGTATCGCGATCTTCGTTGAACATCTTGATCGCGTCCAAGAAACTGGTGCCGATGATCGGATCACCGCCAATCCCAATACAAGTGGATTGCCCGATCCCCAGATGCGTCAACTGATCCACAGCTTCGTAGGTCAAAGTTCCGCTGCGGCTCACCACGCCTACATGTCCCTGCTTGTGAATCGAGCCGGGCATGATTCCGATCTTGCACTTTCCCGGCGAGATAATTCCCGGACAATTCGGCCCAATCAATCGCGTGCGCGAATTCTTCAAAGCCGCAGCCACGCGCACCATGTCCAAAGTCGGCACGCCTTCGGTGATGCAGATCACCAGCGGCAAACCCGCATCCATCGCTTCCAGAATCGCATCGGCAGCAAATGGCGGAGGCACAAAAATCACCGACACGTTGGCCTTGGTAGCCTCCACCGCCTCCGCCACAGTATTGAACACCGGCACCTTCAGGTGTTCCGTCCCGCCCTTCCCCGGCGTCACGCCCGCCACGACTTTCGTCCCGTAATCCAGCATCTGCTGCGCGTGAAAACTTCCCTCGCGCCCGGTAATCCCTTGCACGACCAGCAGCGTATTCTTGTCAACCAGCACGCTCATCGTGCGTCTCCCGCAAGCTTCACCGCCTTCTCGGCTCCATCTTTCATTCCTTCCGCCACAGCAAAATTAAATCCGGAGTTGCGTAAAATTTCCTTGCCCTGCTGCACATTTGTGCCTTCCATCCGCACGACCACGGGCACCTTGAACTTCAGTTCCCTAGCCGCGCCCACCACCCCGCTCGCCAGCACGTCGCACCGCAAGATTCCGCCGAAAATATTCACGAACACCGCGCGCACGTTCGGATCGCTCAGCAAAATGCGAAACGCGTTCTTCACCTGCTCTTCCGAAGCCCCGCCGCCCACGTCCAGAAAATTCGCCGGGCTGCCGCCGCTCAATTTGATGATGTCCATGGTCGCCATTGCCAAACCCGCGCCGTTCACCATGCAGGCGATGTCGCCATCCAGCTTGATGTAATTCAATTTGAACTTCGAAGCTTCCACTTCCAAGGGAGTTTCCTCTTCCAGGTCGCGCAAATCCTTAAATTCCGGATGCCGGTACAGCGCATTGTCATCAAAAGTCACTTTCGCATCCAGCGCCACGAGTTTCCCACCGCCCGTCACCACGCACGGATTAATTTCGATCATCGAAGCGTCCGTCTCGAGGAACGCGCGATACAGCGCCTGAAAAAACGGCACGGCCGCGCCCACCTGTTCCGGGGTAAGCCCCAATCCGAAAGCCAATTTGCGCGCCTGATAGGGCTGAAATCCGGTGGCCGGATCAATCGCCTCCCGCAAAATCGCTTCCGGATGATCCTTCGCTACTTCCTCGATTTCCATCCCGCCCGCCGCGCTAGCCATAAAAATCGGCAAGCCCAAAGCGCGATCCACCAATATCCCCAGATACAGTTCGCGCTTGATGTCGAGCCCTTCCTCGATCAGCAACCGCCGCACGATTCGCCCCTCTTCACCCGTCTGCGGCGTCACCAGTTTCATTCCTAAAATTTGTTCCGCTAGCGTCGAGGCATCGTCAGAAGATTTCGCCAGCTTCACGCCGCCCGCCTTCCCGCGTCCGCCCGCGTGAATTTGCGCCTTCACCACCACCACCGAAGTTCCCAGCCGCTGCGCCACCGCCCGCGCTTCATCCTTCTTAAACACAACCTCACCGCGCGGCACCGGCACGCCAAATTTCGCAAGGATACCCTTGGCCTGATATTCGTGGATCTTCATACCAACTCCATCGGCTTCCTGAAGGTCGCCTTGAATAGTGCTAAGATTCGAGGACAATTAAAACGACTTAGTTTACTTGGAACGCGCACCACCGGCAAGCAGCTGCCTCACGCGAAAATGCGCAGACTTGCCGTTACCAAGCGTACTCCGGCGCGAATGTCGCACACGCCACCTGTAGCGGCGGCCTGCTTTTGAGGGCGGCGCCTCTGACTTTGCGGTCATGGCGACGCAGTCGCAGTGCGGATCGATGCAAATACAAAAATGATCCACGAAGCGCTCGAAAAACTAATCAAAGGCGAAGACCTCTCGCGCGCCGAAGCGCAATCCGCGATGGAGCAAATCCTTTCTGGCCACGCCAGCACAGAACAGATCGCCGCGCTGCTCATCGCACTGCGCATCAAAGGTGAAACGGTTGACGAAGTCGTCGGCTTCGCCCTGGCCATGCGCCGCCACGCCACCCCAATTTTCCCCGCCGGCCGCAAACATCCCGACGAAGTAATCGTAGACACCTGCGGCACCGGCGGCGACGCGCGCGGCACCTTCAACATTTCCACCGCCGTCGCCTTCGTCGTCGCCGGAGCAGGCGTGCGCGTCGCGAAACACGGCAATCGCTCCACCGGCTCGCGCTGCGGCTCTGCCGACGTGCTCGAAGCCCTCGGCGCAAAAATCGAGCTCCCGCCCGAACGCGTCGCCGAATCCATCGAACAGATCGGCATCGGCTTCCTCTACGCCCCGGCGATGCACGCCGCCACGCGTTACGCCATTCCCGCGCGCCGCGAACTGCGCGTGCGCACGGTTTTCAATCTGCTCGGCCCGCTCACCAATCCCGCCGGAGCCTCCGCGCAAATCGTCGGCGTCTACGACGCGAGCCTCACTGAACTCGTAGCCCAAGCCCTCGGCGAATTGGGCGTGCAACGCGCGCTGCTAGTACACGGTGCCGATGGCCTGGACGAAATTTCCATCAGCGGAGAAACGAACATCGCCGAATTGCGCGATCGCGCAGTGCGCAACTACACCGTAGTGCCCGAAGATTTCGGCCTGCGCCGCGCCCCGCTCGAAGCGATTCGCGGAGGCGACTCCGCACACAACGCAGAAATCATCCACAAAGTTCTAGGCAGCGCGTCCCACCGCCACGAACACGGCCCTCACCGCGACATCGTACTGGCGAATGCCGCCGGCGCGCTCGTCGCCGCAGGTCGCGCCAGGGATTTTCTCGACGGCGTGCGCCTCGCCACTGAATCCATCGATTCCGGCGCCGCCCGCGCCAAACTCGAAGCGCTCGTGACGTTCTCGCAATCCTCCGCAGGCCACCACAGCCAGTCCGCGCCCTGAATGCACTCGTAGTTGAATTACTTAGCCCCGCGGATCCCCGCCCTTGACGGGTCCGGGGACACTGCAGAATCAAGATCGAGAAGAATGTGACCGGCCGCACTGTTTGTCGGCGGATAACAATTGCCGTCTGAATTATAAGTCGCGCTGCAAGGCCCGGTAAGATTGCGCCTCCGCGGTGATTGCGCAAACTGCCAGACCCGCGCGCCGGAAAATCCGCTCTGCGACGTCGGCGGAGGATTTTTCAGATATGCGCATCCCGGTGACGGAGGGCACGCGTCGTTGTAAATGAAGTAGGCCGCCACGGGCGCACGTTTGCGAATGTCGTCCGCGGTCGTGATCGTTTGCCCTCGGCCTTCCTTCACTTTTATTCCCGAGCAGTACACTCCGGCTGCGACGCCACTCGAAGCCAACCGCTCGCTCCAGCCTTGAATATAATTGATTTGCGACGGATCCATCCGGCCGCCTTCCTCAATGTCCAGATAAATTATCGTGGACGCGCCGACTGAAAATCCCTCACGCAACGCCGCCGCGACGGCGGCCTCCGCGTCGTGGACTCCTAGTTCGCGAGCATCTGCCGGCGTCTGCAGTTCCTTCGACAAGCGTCCGTTGAACAACAGCAAAAAACCGAAGCCATTTTTCAGCAACTCAGCCCGCTTCCCGATCCACGAATTCGTCTTCGCGCCGGGCGGGACGTTAAGCCAATAGCCAGAAAACGCGAAAGTTTGTCGCAGTGCGGGCAACTCGTCATCACCGGGATACTCGTTGGCATCAAAACCGAGGTAGGTTTGTAGCGAGGCTTCAACTGCCTGCGCCCGCAAAGGTGTGCCAGAACTCACCGCGCGCGGAAACAGAAGGAGTACCGCGAACGTCATGCAGAGTAGAAGAATTTTGGCAATTGCCGCGCTGATTCTTTGCTTCTCGCGCACTGCGCACCCGCCGTGTTGAATCAAACACTCAAGAAATTCTTCAGCAAATCGAATCCCGCCCCGGTCAGCACCGATTCCGGATGGAACTGCACACCTTCCACGCGCAATTTGCGATGCCGAAAACCCATAATCGTCCCATCCTCCGTCTCGGCGGAAATTTCCAGCTCGCGCGGCAGTGATTTGCGTTCCACGATCAACGAATGATAACGCGTAGCAAGAAACGACTGCGGCAACCCGTGAAAAATAGTCCGCCCGTCATGCTCGATCTCGCTGGTTTTCCCGTGCATCAGCTTCGGCGCGCGAATCACGTGTCCGCCAAACGCCGCGCCAATCGCCTGATGCCCCAGGCAGACGCCCAAAATCGGAATCTTCCCCGCGAATCGTTGGATCAACGGCACACTGATCCCCGCTTCCTTCGGCGTGCAAGGCCCCGGCGAAATCACGATCCGTTCCGGCGCCATCTCCTCGATTTCATCCAGCGTGATCTCGTCGTTGCGGCGCACATCGAGCTGCTGCCCCATCTGGCCAAGGTACTGCGCCAGGTTGTACGTAAACGAATCGTAGTTGTCGAGCAGCAGAATCATGCCGGCTCATATTCTATCGTCTTGACGTTGATTATCGAAGCCGATCATTCCGACGCCGTCACGGAAAAGCCAGATTATTTAGATGCGGTACCGGCCGTAACGACTACCGCAGGCAGCCCGTGCGCCTGCAGCGTGGAAAGAGATTCCGTCCAGGATTGCACGAAGCGGCCAGTCGCCCATTCGGCCATCAAGATCTTTGTCGCTGGCAGGTCCAGAAGTTTTGCGCCGAGTTTGTTTCCAGAAAAATCGTACAACGCAACAGCGACGGTTTGACTCTCGTCGGGAACAGGATCGTCCTTCTTGGATTGAATCGCGAGCAGCACGGACGCGCCGGGCGCTACATACGCGTCTGAAATTCCTGGCAACTGTTTTTGAAGCGCGGCCCACGGGATCGGAATCAGAACGGCATGAGTGAGCGTACGCGGCACTACAACCTTGGGATCGCCAGACGCCGCACACACGCGGCCCACTTGCGCGAAAGCGTGCGTGCGCCATTCACCCTGAACGTGCTTTAGAGACCAGCCCGTTTGCTTCATGTCCTCATCAGGGTTGTCTGCAATGCAGGAATCTCCCTCGGGCTGGCCGCCGGAAACGGCGCGGATCCATGCACGATGTCCGGCGGCGCCGAAAACAACATCGAAAGGAATCTGTTGCTGCGACGGACCAACGAAGGGAAATGGATCGTCCGGGCTTTGCGTCCAGATCTCCTTATAATCATTGCCGCCTTGTGGCTCGCAGATTTCCGATACGCCCTGAAAATAGGAAATGGAAATCAGATCGGGAAGGACGCTCTCGAACCAGCGATTGGCCCAGCCGCATTCCGACGGCGCATTCGGATTTGGCGGATGTTCGCTATCGGGCGCAGGCACGAACTCGGGATTGTAGGAATCGTCGAAGAGACGCTTCGCCGTCTGCGCATCGCACGCCGGGAATTCCAACTCGACGACGGGCGCCTGGCCAACCGGGACCGCGAAAGGAATATCTGCGGTGCTGATGTTGCCGTGGTCGTTCGAGTCGCCTTGTGCCGCCGGTGTAAGCTGGCAAGTATGTTCGATGCCCATGCGCCAGAAACCGGATTTGCGCGGGACGATGATGTCGGGCAGCGTGGCGGCGATGCGCGCGCCCGAAGCGTCGCGGACGATCCACAGAGTCTCGTAGCGCACCACGGATACGTCACCGAATGCATCTCGATTGCGCTCGTGGGCAACGCGGGCCAGTAAGAGCCCAACGGGAGGAGCGACCGGAGATGGAGTAGAGGGCCGCTGCGCGCGCACCACTGGGAAAGCGAGAAGCGAAGTCAGGAAGTAGCCGACGAGAACCCTTCGCGTGAGCATAACGGATCGTAACGTAGCAGGGGCAGCGAGAATCCTGAAGATGCGTGCGACATGGCCAATCAGTACAGCAGCATCGGTCGACGTCGCGGTTGCGTTTTACTCGGCGCGGCGGCCGTTCGGCCCGCGATGCGCGATTTCCAGTGCGGTCACCAGAGCGCGCGCTTTGTTCACCGTTTCCTGATACTCGCGTTCCGGCACGGAATCCGCAACCACTCCGCCGCCCGCTTGAATATAGGCGCGGCCGCCCTTGGCCACCATCGTGCGCAGCGCGATGCACGAATCAATGTTCCCGGAAAAATCCAGGTACATCACTGCGCCAGCGTAAATCCCGCGGCGCGTGGGCTCAAGCTCATCAATAATTTGCATCGCGCGAATCTTCGGCGCGCCGGAAAGCGTGCCGGCGGGAAAACAAGCCATCAGCGCGCCAAAGCAATCCACGTCTGAGCGCAATTGTCCGCGCAGGCTGGAAACCAGATGCATCACGTGCGAATAGCGCTCAACGAACATCAGCCGCTCGACCTTCACCGAACCGTACTCGCACACCCTGCCCAGATCGTTGCGGCCCAAATCCACCAGCATGATGTGTTCGGCGCGCTCCTTCGGGTCTGCGAGCAGTTTCGTTTCCAGCGCGCGATCTTCCGCTTCATTGCGCCCGCGCGGCACCGTCCCGGCGATCGGACGATAGGAAATATTTCGCCCTTGCACCTTCACCAGCATTTCGGGCGAGCTGCCCACCACCGCAAGTTCGTCGAGCTTCAAATAATAGAGATACGGCGAGGGATTCACCACGCGCAGCGCGCGATAAATCTCAAAAGGATCGGCGCTGGTGCGCGCCGAAAATCGCTGGCTGGGCACCACTTGAAAAATGTCGCCGGCGCGAATGTAGCCTTTCGCCTTGCGCACCGCGGCCATGTACTGCGCTTTCGTAAAATTCGATTTCACGCGCAGCGCTCCGCCCCGCCGCGCGCGGCGCTGCCGCGGTAACGGGCTCTCCAGTTTGCGCCGCGTGCGGCGAATTTCGCGCACCGCTGCGTCGTACTTTGCGCGCAGGCTTCCGGGCCCTTCCGTAAAGACGTTGCGAATCACCCACACGCGGTGCCGCACGTGATCGAACGCCACCAGGCCCAGGTAGAACATCATCACGCTGTCATTCAAATTCAGATCGTCGCGCCCGCTCGCCGGAATCCGCTCGACCAGCCGGACCATGTCGTAAGCGAAATATCCGATGGCCCCGCCAATCAGCGGCGGCAGGCCTGGCACGCGCACCGGGCGATATCGTCCAGTTAGCTGCCGCAAATATTCAATAGGATCAGCTTCGAAATTCTTGCGCTTGCCGCCCGTTTCCAGGCTGCATTTCCGGCCGAGCGAACGAAAAACCTCCTGAGGATTCGCGCCGGCAAAGGTGTAGCGAGCGATATTTTCGCCGCCCTCGACGCTCTCCAGCAGAAACGAATATTTCGCGTTGTGCGCAAGCCGCAGATGTGCGCCCACCGGCGTCAATAGGTCGGCGGTGAACGTCTCGTACACCGGCACCAGATTCCCCTGGCGCGCCAGTTTTGAAAATGTCTTGAAGTCCGGCTGAATCATGGTTCGCTCATTTTCGCTTCGCGCGTCAGGGCACGCAATACGGCCCGACGCATCGCTTCCACCGGCGCGCGCTCGCCGGTCCATATTTCCCACTGCGCGGTTCCCTGCGCCACGAACATCTCCACTCCCGAAACCGTTTCGATGCCCCGCAGCGCCGCGAGTTGCATCAGCTTGGTCACACGCGGCCGGTAAATCAGATCGAACACCAGCCGGCAATTCAGTTCGCACGCCGCGAGTGGAGAGCGGTCCGCAGCCGGATGCATCCCCACCGGTGTCGCGTTCACGATTGCGTCAAAAAATTCGCGCTGCAGCCGCGGACGTTCCACCACTTCGCCGCCCACCGCGCGCGCCAACCCCTTCGCCGCCTTCGCGCGACGCGCGCATACGCAAACCGACGCTCCCGATTCCGCCAGCGCAAAAGCCACCGCGCGCGCCGCCCCTCCCGCGCCGAAAATCAAAGACCGGCTGCCGCGCAAGGGTATGCGGCGCTCCAGCGCGCGCAGCACGCCCACATAATCCGTGTTGTAACCGTACAATTTCCCGCCACCGCGCACCACTACGGTGTTCACCGCGCCGATCGCCGCCGCCATTGGATCGCAATCGTCCAGATGCCGCAGAATCGCCTGCTTGTGCGGCAGCGTGACGCTGAACCCTGCGATTCCCAGTCGCCCGACGGAAAGCAAAAAATCCCGCAACTCGCGCACCAGAAACGGCAGGAACACCGCATCCATCTTGCGCGCCTGAAAGCCCGCGTTTTGCAGCACCGGTGACAACGAATGGCCAATCGGATCACCGATCACTCCGTACACGCGCGTCGTCCGGCGCAATTGATCCGCGCGATACAGATTTTTCATCGCGTCGAGTGTCACTTGGCCCGGAGCCGTCGAATTTTCCACCGGCGCATACGCCAGCGCGCTTCCGTCGCGCAGAGCCAGCACCCGCGCCGGCAGCGCCACATCGCCCATCGGCACCGCGATCAAATCTTTTCGCCCGCGCGCCAGCCGCAGCACATCCAAGCTTCGACCCAGCGAGTCGCACCGCAGCGCAATCTTGATCGCCTCAGGGCCGCCGCGACCCAATTCAGCTGCAACGCGCCGTAAATTTTCAGGCGAGCGCTGGAAAAAATGCGCCGAAGCAATCCGCCGCCCTTCGCCGAGTAGCACATCCAGCAATTCCGGCGGACACCGCGAAGAAGTTTCAATCTCCAGATCGTACCAAGCGCAGCCAGAACGCACTGCCGCAGCCAGATGCACCAGCTGCTGCGCAATCGTCCCGCGAAATTTCCCGCCCGCCTCGCGTCGCCGGCAAGTCGCAATCAACGTCGCACGCGGCCGCTGCCTCGCAAGCCGCGCCAGAAACCGATCCAATTCGGCGTCGCCGGAAAGCCAATCCAGCCGCAATTCCACGGTCCGCGTAACTCGCAACGCCTGCGCGAGCTGCCTCCACATCCCGAAAGCGTCGGCCGCAGCCACCACCGCGCAGATTCTGTCTTTAGAGATCATCAAAAATGTCTTGGATTGGGCCGTTTTCGGATCACTGACGCAGGCGTCTGTTCTCGCGAATTCTGGGGCACCCTGTCCTAATGTACAGGTACTACAGGGCTTGTACCATGCGGTGCACAATGTGTAAAGCGGCTCGGACCATTGTCTTGACGGGTTCCAGTACGTCCATTACAGTCCGTATATCGGGCTAATTGTGGGCCAGCGCCTGTTCCGCGGCGCGCGATATTCAAAGGAGCATGCATAATGCGTGGGAAAATTGTCCTTGCCAGTCTGATTCTGAGCCTTTCGGGCGTCGCCGCTTCGGCGCAGAACCCGTCCGCCTCCGCCCCCATATACAAGGACGTCTATTGCTCCGGCACCATCACCAATGAGTCCGTCCCGCAGGATTCCTACGTAATCACGGGCGAGGGCTCCAACTACAAGATTACCTTCTGGGACGGCGACTATGTCTACCTGAACAAAGGCGCCAGCCAGGGTGTGAAGGTCGGCGACGAATTCTCGGTGATCCGCCCCGTCGTTGACCCCACGGAAGTCGAATGGTCCAAGTGGCAGTTCGCGATTATCCGCAAGCTGGGCACCTGGTGGGAGGATGAAGGCCGCGTCCGCGTTGTCGTCGCGCAGCCCGACACCTCTGTTGCGCAGGTGGAGCACTCCTGCAGTTACGTGCAGCGCGGCGATATCCTCCTGCCGTTCAAGGAGCGCCCCACGCCGCCGCTAAAGTCCGAGGCCAATTTCGACCGCTTCGCACCGTTCAGCGGCAAAGCCACCGCAATGGTGATGATCGGTAAGAATTTCCAGGTGGAATTGGGCACCAACGACGTATTCTTCGTGAACCTCGGCAGCCAGCAGGGCGTCCGCGTCGGCGACTATTTCCGTATCTTCCGCTACACCGGCACCGAGCATGAAGTCGCGTACGAAACCAAGCGCGCTGCATTCGACAACGACAAGGAAGCCACCGTCTACGGCCGCGTTTACGGATTCGGCAGTGTCCCCGAGAAGTGGAAGTGGGACAACACCCCCCGCGAAGTCATCGGTGAGGGCATCGTGCTCAGGACCGGAACCAACTCAGCGACGGTCTTGACCACCTTCAGCCTGCGCGAGTTCTTCGTCGGCGATTACGTCGAGATCGAGTAAGCGGCAGCCCAGGCACCACGCTGCATTCACACGCGCCGTTCATACTCTGCATCAGCCAAACTGCGCGTGTCGCGGCGGCCAAGGAACAGCCGCTTCGCTGAACACCTCAGCGGTAAACGCCTGCACCCGCGTCGCGGGATCTTTCCAGGCATCGCGCTCCAAGCCGGCCTTCGCGCAGGTCTCTTCCAGGAAGCGTTGCGCTCCCCAGTCGAACTGACTGGCCACCTGCGGCAGTAGCACTCCGCGTTGCCTTCCCTGGCTGACGACCAACCCATGCTTCCCCGCCTCGATCGCCCCGAGCGCCACATCCTCCAGCGCGGAAAGAACCGACACCTCGATCTCAATCTCGCTCAGCTCCGCCAAGCCAACCGGCTCAAAGCGCGAATCGTCCAGCGCAGCGGCCCGCGCGCAATGCGCCACAACCACCAGCAAAGCATCGCGCCCTGGCAACTGCCCCACACATCCGCGCAAACGCCCACGCCGATGCAGCGTTACGAACGCACCCGCGGCCAGTTGTAAAATTTCATCAGACGGAAATTCCTGCAAGGGAGGTTTGCCTGCAACACCGAGAGTCAGTGCGCTCCGCGCGATCCGCAACAGCAACTGCTTCTCGCGCTCAGCGAGTGAGGACATCCTGCGGCTTTTCTTCCGGCTTCACGAGCAACGCACCCCGGCGGCGCTGCTGCACGCGAAAATTGATTTGCGTCCAGAACATCTGGAAGTAATGCCCCGCCGACGCCACCGCGCTCACCACCACCATCCACAGCAGCACGGTGCCCACCAGTTTCAGCGCCGGATGATTCGCCGTCAAAATCACAGTACAACCGGCCAAGACCTGCAAAATCATTTTCACCTTACCCAGCGGCGACGCCGGAATGATCAACCCTTCCACCGAAGCAATCTCGCGCAGGCCCATCACCATGAACTCGCGTCCGATGATGATCACCACCATCCAAGCCTGCATCAATCCCATTTCCACCAGCGAAATAAACGCCGCGGAAATCAGCAGCTTGTCCGCGATGGGGTCGAGCAGAATGCCCAGCGTGGTGATTTCTTTGCGTGAACGCGCCAGGTAGCCGTCCATCATGTCGGTAGCCGCGGCCATCAGCAAAATCAGCACACCCAGCACTTCGAAATGAATAGGTAATCCCCAGAAATCAAAATTCGGTTGGCGGGTGAGCAGCACAACGACCAGCAGCGGCACGAAAAAGATCCGCAGGGTCGTCAAGCTGTTAGGCAGATTCATGAGGTCCCCGGAAAAACCCTCGGCTCGCGGGCCAACGAGCATTTCAAAGGTCGTCTCACTATAGTCCCGCATACCGGGCGAGTCAACGGCGGCAGCATATTCCGCCGTGAAAATTGCGCGATTGCGGTAATTACGTACTGTTGCCTAGAAAGGCAAATCCCTATGCTAGTGGCGTTTAGAGAACATGCCGCCCCAGACCTGTGCATATTCCATAAGGCAGTAACAATTACTGCGGACGCCGAAATCGCGGGCTAGTTTGGCCGGGTAGTTGCAATAAGTTCCGTGTTTACAATGCAATACAAGCCAGGTACCACTCTACGGTATTTAAAATGTTGATTTTGTTGGGCTTTTTCGCCGTTCAGCAGGCCTCCTTTATCCACAGTGATATCCACAGGAGCATTGTGAATCGTGTGAATTACTCGGTCGAAAACTTGTGCGCGCGGACCGAGCGTTTCGCATGATTCGCTGGGGTCGTGTGCGCGGAATGCGCCAAAATGTGCGCGCCAAACATTCGATTTTCGACCGATTAGAATGGGAGCCCCCGTTTGTTTTCAATCGGTTACGACGCGGAGGAGCCGATTAGAAAATCCGTGATTCGTGCTTCTTGGTTCGGGCACACGCGGCCGGCAATGTTAGCTTTGCGCGCTTTTTGAGATCGCCGCATATTTTTCTTGCCCGTTCCACGGTAACACTCGCGAGAGCGGAGCGCAGTTGTACTTCAGGATGGGAGCGGGACAGGAACTTGTGCAGAGTTTCCGAGCGTGGCGGATCAATGCGAGATTGACGGCAAGACTTTGCGGCAGTTGTAGCGAAGCTTGTGTCGCACCTACGGCGCTCGGGATTTTCTTTGCGATTTTTCCCAGGCTTCCGGCCTGGGCTAACTTACTCCGCGCCTCCGGCGCTGGTGTGGGGCGCGGTTGGGCGGTGTAGAATGTTGATCCGCTCGGCGAAACTTTTAGCTGATTCGAGGACAACCTAGGAGCGCGCAATGCCCGAAGAAACTGGCGCGATGAAACACAGCGTTGCGGGAATCCCTGCCGACAATCTGGAACGCAAACTTGTGTTTGCGCAACCAAACCCCGATCAGAACCTACCGCACATCGGTGTGGTGGGCGACACTTACACCATTCTTCTCGCCAGCAAAGACACCGCCGGCCGCTTTTGCCTGATTGACATGCATATTCCTCCAGGCGGCGGTCCGCCTCCCCACCGTCACGATTTCGAAGAAACTTTCTCCGTGCTGGAGGGCGAACTGGAGGCGACGTTCCGCAGTGCAAAAAGGATCGTGCGCGCGGGCGAGACAATCCATATTCCGGCAAACGCGCCGCACATGTTTCACAACGCGTCCTCCCAGCCCGTGCGCATGCTATGCATCTGTGCACCAGCTGGTCCGGAGGAATTCTTCATTGCAATTGGCGTTCCGGTCGCAAGCCGCACCGCTGCTCCGCCAAAGCTCGATGAAGCAGCACAAACAGAGTTCCGAGCGAAAGTCGCGGCGCTGGCCCCGAAGTATCGAACCGAGTTGCTGCAGCACGCCTGAGAAAGGGCGGCGGAGAAGGCGTTCGCGCTACGAGTGAAGTGTGGCAGAACAGCATCAGCGATGCCGCATCTCAACCCGCACCCTCGCCTCCGGCGAGAGTGCGGGTTGAGGCGATACGCTGTTGACCACGATGGCGAATTCCGCTCGCCGATCCTATTCGCCAATCAACGGCGGTGCCACGATGCTCCCTTGCACGCGCACAAGTGTGTTTTCCTTGCTTAGTGCTTATCCCTATCCGTATTTCTACAAATAGCGCGAAGAATCCGAATGTATTAGCGTGAGTCGGGGGACTTTTAAAGCCCCCAAAGGACGCGACATGCTCGAGCCGTCCCGAACTGGAACTCCACCCTCCCCGCGCGCCTCCTCCCCGCCGCAAATCAATCGCTAGTTTTTGTCGTGCTTTTGCGATTACAGCGGCATCCGCGGCCAGTCCCGCAAAGCGGGACTGCGCGGTTCGCATCGCAGCCGGCCCGGGAGGAGCGAAAAATCCGCTCTTCCGGGGCTTTCTTTTTTGTGGGAAGCTCCCGGCGCAGGGGTGCTCGCGCCTCTATGTGGCGCAACTGTGAGTGGGGGAGGAATGCCGATGAATCCGATGCGCATTGCTTTTGCGGCGTTGGGGGCGTTCGTTGCGTATTTTGTGGCGGGGGGAGTTATGTTTGTGACGATGCCGTGGCTGAAGACGGAGTTCTCGAAATATCCGGCGGTGTACCGGCAGCACGAAGGACAGGTGAAACACATGCCGGCGGCAATGGCGGCGACGTTCGTGGCGATCGTGGTGCTGGCGGTGCTTTACGCGATGATTTATCACGGCGGATCGGGAGTGGTTGCGGGTGCGCAGTTCGGCGCGCAGTTCGGGGCGCTGATTGGAGTGTTCGCGATCGGCGCCTTCACCGTGCACAACTTTGTTAACTTGAATATTGGGTGGAAGCTGACGGTCGAGCAGTCCCTGGCTTATTTTGTCGAATGGCTGGTGGTGGGGATTGTAATCGGGGTGATTTACCGGCCGACGTGAGCGAGCAGTTGAAAGTTAAGAACTGAAAGTCGCACACCCCACCCCTCGAAGGCCGAAGTGAGCGCCACCCACAAATTTCTTAGCAGAAGTCCAATGATCTGGAGTTCTGCTTGTGCCTGCGCAGGGCGGAGAGACACAGAATCGAGAGCGCGCCGGCAAGTGAGAGTTGCCATGTGCCAGGTTCCGGAACGGAGGTTCCTCCACCGCCGCCTGTGCCAGCGACGGTAATGCCGTTCAAGCCATTGCTGCCGGCCAGATTGCCAGAGCAGTCGGTGGAATCGACTTGGTTCTCAATCTTGGAAGTCGGGTCCTGTCCGGCAAACGTCACTTCACCATTGCGCGCCAGGGCTCTACCGCAGAGATCGGTGGCGCCGGGATCGAAGGTGATGCCCGTGAGCGCGAGGATGTTCCCGTCGAAGGCAGAGTTGTTGCCGAGGGTCGCGGAGCTGCCGACCACCCAGAACACGCTGTCCGAGGGAGAGAGGCCGGCGACATCGATAAGGGAGTTGGGTGAAGTGATCAGCGTGCTGGAGAACTGAAAGACGAAGATTGAGCCGGCGACGCCATGGTCGGTGAGAGTGAGCATTCCCGTCAAATTGCTCGTTGCGGCACCGACAGTATAGACGCCCGGGCCAAGGGTCAATCCGGTGAGATTACCGCCGGTGATTGCGCCGGTGCTCGGCAGGAGACTTTCGGTGGAGTAGGCAGTGCTGAGATCCTTCTGAGCTTGCAGCGCGACCGCATTGCCCAAATCCACTGTACCGTTGACGATGCCGGCACCCAGAGTACAGCCGGTGCCCGCCACAAAGCCGGTGCACGCGCTGCCCGGGGAGACGCCCAAATCGCCGGTGATAATGGTCGCGTCAACGTTGGTCACCGTAGTACCGGCCAAGACGGCAAAACTGTCCGCGGTATTGAGGGAGTCGGCGGAGGCGAGGGGGGCTAGCGCGGCGCCGAACATACTTAGCGACAGGACTGCTAGTGCGGTTCCAAGGATTTTCACGGTCAAACCCTCCTGGGCTGACTGGAATGCAGGGAGACGAGGTTTATACTCGTTCAGGAAAAACAGAACTGTTCAATAGTGCACATCTTGGCTTTGTCCCGCAGGTTGGGCGACGCGGTGGATGCCCGCACCATCACCCTGCTCGCGTTGTCCATCCTCGTTCCCGTCGTCTCTTACAGCTCACGCGGGCCAGCATCATAACCAGAAGAGATAATTTACCAATCGAGAACTTATACTGACGCGGGCAAGAAAGAATACCTACGGCGAAATCGGGCTTTGCTTCGACGTGGTCAGAAGTGCAGAGAATCACGGTCAGAGGTCGAAAGCTGTGGGTTAGGAGTTGGAAGCCGGAGGCGGCGAACTGGCAGGACGAGAACCAAGCGAGAGCCTCCACCCGCTCTCGCGGATTTAGGATGACGGCGCGCGGGGTGCGATTCCATTCGCGGTGGCGCGGGCGCAGACGAAGACGATTTGCGAGATGGCTGGGGGTTCGAGCAGCTCGGCACGGAGTGTGCGCGGGGCGTCGCGGGAGGCTTCGCGAGCGAGGCGTGCGATTTGATCGGGGCTTAGCGCGATGGAGTAGAGGTCGCCGCGGCGGGCGTAGGAGTATTCGCGGTAGCGCGGGCGGGCTTCAGCGGCGAAATTCATCAGGGCCTGCCAGAAGCTCGATTGATTGCGGAGAGCGCGCGCGATTTTTTGCAGCGGGCTGGACTTCGCGGCGACTTCTTTCGTGATGCGCATCGAATGGCGGGGCGGCGAGCCGCTGGATTCGAGAATTACTTCGACGCAATCCGCGGCGCGGAAGGGGCGCGAGGGGTCGGCGTCGGGATACGTGGCGAGGATTTCGCCGAGCGCTGCGGCGTCGGGGTCGAATCCCTGCCACCAGTAGCGGAAGGAATGGAAGACGATGGTGCCGGCACGCAAAATTTGCTGCAGGCGCGCAGAATCTTTTCCGGCAACCTGGACGATCATGTCCACCAGCTCTGGGGCGCGGAAAGTCTGGCGGACCAGCGGACGCATGCTGAGGTATTCGGCTTCTTCTTCCGTGTATTTTACGGCGATGGTTTCCGGCAGCGGCACAGCACCAACCTAGGTGAGACGAGGCGGCCGTCTCCAGCGCGGCGTCGCAGCATCTTGGCGTGGTGACGGCGGCCGGAGACGTATTGCCTTACTGATTACGCTCAGGATTTGCCCGCGGCTTTTTCCGTGAGGCGCTCGCGGACTCTATCGCTGAGCAGTTTGCCGTCAATGGATTTGCCTTCGAGCTTGGAGCGCGCGGCTTTTACGACCGCGCCCATTTGTTTCAGGGAGTCCGCGCCGGATTCGGAGATGGCGGCCTCGACGGCGCGATGCATTTCGGCGTCGCTAGGAGCAGCGGGCAAATATTTTTCGATGATCGCGATTTCCTTCGCTTCCTTGTCCGCCAGATCTTTGCGGCCGCCTTGCGTGAACTGCTCGACAGATTCCTTGCGCTGCTTGATCAGGGTTTGCAGAATTTGCAGGGATTCAAGATCGTCGAGCGGGCGCATTTTGTCGATTTCTTTGAGCTTCAGAGCGCTTTTGACCATGCGTAGGACGCTGAGGCGAAGTTCGTCCTTCTCTTTCATGGCCGCGGTGAGGTCACTCTGAATTTTTTCGATGTATCCCATTGGTTGTCCCCCGAAATGCAGCCAGAATACCACACGGATTGTGTTAGCGCGCGCGGCTGCGTTCGCATTCGTGATTGCGATTGGTGTGAGCGACTTGAATTTGTTGGATGCGCATAACGTATTTGACTCTGCTGCGGGCAGCTATTACGCTCCTAAAATGAAAATCGTGGTTGCGGATAAAATCAGCGAACGTGGAATCGAGCTTTTGCGCGCGACGGGTTGGGAAATCGCGTTGCCGGGCGCCGCGGCGTTGCCGAGCGAGATTGCCAATGCCGATGGATTGATCGTGCGCAGCGCGACGAAAGTGACGAGCGCGCTGCTGGATCAAGCGGAGAAACTGCGCGTGGTGGGGCGCGCGGGCGTCGGCGTGGACAATGTCGACATGGACGCGGCGACGCATCGCGGCGTGTTGGTGATGAATACGCCGGGCGGTAACGCGGTGAGCGTCGCGGAACATACTTTCGCGCTGCTGCTGGCCTTGGCGCGAGGGGTGGCGCAATCGAACGCGGCGATTCACGCGGGACGTTGGGAGAAAACTTCGTCGGGAATGGAATTGCGCGGAAAGACGCTCGGGCTGGTGGGGCTGGGGCGAGTGGGATCGGAAGTGGCGCGGCGGGCGCGGGCGTTGGAGATGAAAGTGCTGGCGTACGACCCGTACGTGACGCCGGCGGCCGCGCGCGAACTGGAAGTGGAGCTGATTTCATTTGAGGATTTGCTGAAGCGCTCGGACGTGATTTCTTTGCACACGGCTCTGAGCGCGGCGACGGAGAAAATTATTAACGCGGCGGCGTTGGCGCAGATGAAGAAGGGCGCACGGCTGATCAATTGCGCGCGGGGTGAATTGATTGACGAAGGGGCGCTGGCGGAGGCATTGCGTTCCGGACATTTGTCCGGCGCGGCGGTGGATACGTTCGCGACGGAGCCGCCGAAAAATTCGCCATTGATTGGATTGCCGAATTTGATTGCGACCCCACACATTGCAGGCTCGACGGCGGAGGCTCAGGAAGAGGTGGGGACGCTCATCGCGCTGCAGGTGCGCGACTATCTTGCGGAAGGGCTGATTCGCAACGCGGTGAACATGCCGGCGCTTTCAGCCGAGCAGTACAGGCGCTTGCGGCCGTACCTGGAACTCGGCGAGCGGCTGGGCGCTTTTGTGGCGCAGGCCGCGGCGTCGGCGAGTTTCAGCCGGATACGCATACGTTACGCGGGCGAGCCGGCGGAGCTGGGTTCGCATGTGATTCGCAGCGCGGTGTTGATCGGCATACTGAATTCGGTGCTCGATGAAAAAGTGAATTTGGTAAATGCGTCGCAGGCGGCGGCTGCGCGCGGGCTGATCGTGGAAGAGACGACACGGCGACGCGAACGCGGATATCCGAACACGCTCGAGGTCGCCGCGGAAAATGGCGGCCATGCGCTAACGGTGGAAGGCACGGTGGCGCAGGATGGTTCGCCGCGAATTCTGTTGCTGGATGGGATTGAACTGGAAGCGCCGCTGGAAGGCACTTTGCTGCTGACGCGGAATCGTGACGTGCCAGGCGTGATCGGGAAAATCGGCACGGCGCTGGGAAATTTGGGCGTGAACATCGCGACGTTTGCGTTGGGGCGGCGGCAGCCGGTGCACGGCGCGGAAGCGGTGGCGCTGGTGCGGCTGGATGGCGTGGTGGATTCTTCCGTGGCGCAAACGATTCGCGCGATTCCTTCCATCACGGAAGCGAAATTGGTGCGGCTGGCCGAGGCTGCAAAGCTAAGTTCGCAGAATGTGTAGCGGTTGGCGAGTATTTTTTATGCTCGAGACGGCGCGGATGCGGCTTTTGCCTTGGCAGCCGGATGACTGGCTGCGGCTGCGTCCGATCGCGACCGATCCCCAGGTGATGCGCTACATTTCGGACGGCCAACCTTGGCCGGACGAGCGGATTCGCGAATTTGTGGAGCGCCAAATTGGTCACTTCGATAGGCTCGGCTATTGCCTCTGGAAACTCCTGCTTAACGAAACGTCGGCGATGATCGGTTTCTGCGGTTTGCAACCACTGAACGGGACCACGGAGACTGAAATCGGCTGGTGGCTCGGGCGGGCTTGGTGGGGCCGAGGCCTAGCGACGGAAGCGGCGCGCACGGTGCTGTTGGACGGGTTTGAGCGCGCGGGGCTGGAGAGAATTGTGGCCGTCGCGATGGCGGCGAATCGCGCTTCTCTCCACGTGATGGAAAAGTTGGGGATGAAGTACGAACGGGAAATGATTCATCGCGGATTCGGCGTGGTTCTGTACGCGGTGAATCGTCCTGCGCAATGATGTGGCGAATTTCGCGGCTGATATGAATCTGGGAACTGCGCCCCAGCTCGGAAGCTGTGCTATTCTAGTTCGGTTCGCGTGTGAGCTTCTGTGCAGCTTGCGCGCACACGGTCGGGGCGTAGCGCAGCCTGGCTAGCGCGCCTGGTTCGGGACCAGGAGGTCGAAGGTTCAAATCCTTTCGCCCCGACCACTTCTTTTAGAACCAATAATTTACAGACACACATTCATTCGTTGACCTCCTGGTGTCCGGCCAGTAGGTTGGCGTCTTAAATCCAATCAACCCGACCACTGTATTCCCCGTTTGCTCTTGGGCTCACATTGAAATTGCATGATGTGCTACAACACGCGGAACTTGTCCGAGTTGTCCAACAGCCTGTCTAAAGACTTGACTGGCGGAAAGAGAGCCAGTCACTCCCGATCCCATGTCCTGGGGAGAGGTACCTGCCTCCTGAGCAGGGGTCCGCAATCGGATACAACTGTGTCGAAAGCCAGTGTGAGGATTAGCGTGCAGGTCGATAACATCACCCAACAAATCTGTTGAAGCCGAACGCAGGGAGTTCCACCCAGTTTCCCCGATGATCATGGCTGTGGCGCCGGTCGGGGCAAGGCGTCAACTCAACTGTTATAACAATTCGTAAAAGGTTGAAGCGAGTTCCGTTCGTTATTATCGGTTCGGCGAACGCAGCACGTAGTCTTCGTTCACGGTAGTCGCCTTCTCCGTAGCGCTGGGGATTAGATTCGCGCCCGTTTCAAACGTGGCGTCTTTTGCAAAAATTGGTGTATCGAAGTGCCACAGCCTATGCTCAGCGTCGGATGACCTGATTGCCCACGGCGTGAAACGTTTCCGCAAGACCGCGGCCGATGCCGGAGCCTTGAACGCTGCGATTGTCCTCCTCTTGCCAAACCCGCGCGGTACAACCCTCTTTCCTGCGCGGCTTTACTGTCCCTGCGGCTTTGCAAAATAAGCTTCCAGCCAGAACTCCAGCGTTGCGTCGTGCCGCTCCTGCGGACCAATTAAAGTTAATTCTTTGTATCGCTCTCGAAACACCGCTGGATCAAGATGCTGTGTCTTCGCCAAGTATTCAACGTCTTGCCGGTCGCGTTCGATGTTCCGGCTTAGTTTCGATAGAGCGAGATCGTACGGGTCAGGAATGAAGAGGCGGAGACTTTTAAAGTGTCCGGGAAACAGCTCCGTCAGACGATCCTCGTAGGTCTCCGGCATGGAGTCAACGGCTGTGTATTGCACATAAACAGCGTACTCTTTCGCGAGTGCGGACGCTGGACCAGCGAGCCGTTGTAGGTCATTTATCAGATTGTAAGGATTGAGCGTCCGATAATCTAAGTCGTTTGTGGCACGCGGGAGACCGTAGCCCATCACAACAGCAAACCCACCAATGCAATCCAGTCGAACGGGTTCTTCAAGCAGCGTGTCTAGTTTTTCCAGAAACCCTTTCCACGGCGCTGGAATGTCAGTCAGCATAACGAACTGTTTCGGGCCGCATGTCGCTCAGAAGGTTCCACTGCTTGGCCTCAACGGAACTATTCGTGCGCAGCCATCGGCGCTCTGCCTCATTCAATTCCTTGCAGAATGAATCTTCCTTCTCCAGCTTGCTATCGGCAAGTGTTTGTTCTAATGGCCGCAGATCATCCCTTCCGGCTGCCAGCCTTCCGAGAGTTACAACAAAACCCAAGCGGTTTTGAAGGGTTCTCGCGCGTGATTCTCGAACCAGCCAATCGCGCGGCATGTCCGGGTATCGTAGAACCAGCCACGGAAGACCTTCGGCAACGCGGGCTTCAAGATTGTGCTGGACCAAAGCCGCAAGCAACAAATCAGCGGGATTGACCTTCTTCGTTTTTCGGAGATGGGCGAAGCCGGGATATCCCAGCGATGCAAGCTCATGGGCCAAGACGCTCGGAGTCGCTTTTTCCCTTACTTCTTGAACGGGCAGCACAGTAGGCGACAGGCCGTAGGCCTGCATCAGCTTGCGAGAAAGACTGGCCGTGCTTCTTCGTCCACTCTCTAGCATCGAGAGGTAGGCTTGCGTTACGCCCAGGCGATTCGCAGCTTCCTGCTGGTTCCAGCCACGCTCCATTCTGGCGCTTTTTAGTTGTTCAAAATTCATGGTTTTTTATAACATGCTCTGTTATAAATTGTCAATAGGCAGCCCCTAGCTACACCGCAAGCTCTTCTGATGCAATGTCTTCCGGCACGGGTGAGACTGGGATATCGATCACATCCCCGTCGTAAAGCAGTCTCACGCGGGCGAGGATAATCCGTATTTTTTTGCGGTGTGAACATCCAGCGGCGGCTTGTCACGACTTGTCCATCAGAGAGCGGCCCGAAAATCAATAAGTGACGCCAGGACAGCGACTTATGTGATTTTGTCCACTGGTTCGGGACCAGGAGGTAGAAGGTTCAAATCCTTTCGCCCCGACCACTTCCTTTAGGTCCAAGAATTTACGGACTCACCTGTCTTCGTCGACCGCCTGGTCTTGGGCCAGTAGGTCGGCGTTTTAAATCCATTCCACCCAACTGTGTTATTCCCCGTTTTCGCATGGACTTAATATTGCAATTACGTGATGTTCTGCAACTCGCGGAACTGGTCCGACTTGTCTAACAGCTTGTCCAACGATTTGACGAGCGGACAAGGAATCCGTTACTCCCGGTGTCATGTTCTGGGGGTCAAGCTGGTGGAATTCGAAATCGGACTTGCGCCAGGGAACATATCCATCCGCATCGTTCGACGACGCCGGGCAGAATCAGAATCCCGTCCAGCCCCGCATCGGGAAAGATGTTGATTTGTAGCCAGGTCAGCGTTAGCGCAGCGCCGGGCCGTTGCTCAGACGCCAGGATTACGCGAACCAGAAAGCAAGGGCCAAATCTCGGATCGTTTATTTTGCGACTGCCGCAGCGCGATGGGAACGCGGGTGCAGCCTTTCGAGAAATTCCAAAAAGTCGGGCATTCCTGCGCCGGTTTTGGCAGAGAGTTTGAGCACCTGGATGCCCGGCCGCACTGCCTGAATGTTTCGTCTCGTCAGTACCTCGTCAAATTCCACGGCGGCAGCCAGATCTGATTTGGTGATGATGGCAACGTCGGCGCTGTTGAAGATGGTTGGATACTTCAGGGGCTTGTCCTCACCTTCGGTTACCGACAGCAGCACGAATCGCAGGTCTTCGCCTAGATCGTAGGACGAGGGGCAGACCAGGTTGCCGACGTTTTCGATGAACAGGAAATCGAGATCGCGCAGATTCCAGCCGTCGAGGGCGTTTTGGACCATTGCTGCTTCCAGATGGCAGACTGTGCCGGTGATGATTTGCTGCACCGGAGCTTGGCTGCGTGCGAGGCGCGCTGCGTCGTTTTCCGTGGCGAGGTCGCCTACCAGGGCCGCGACTTTGTAGCGCGTGTGGAGAAGCGTGAGGGTTCTTTCGAGGAACGCCGTCTTTCCAGCGCCGGGGCTGGACACCAGGCTGATCGCGAGGACGCCGGCTTCGCGGAAACGTTCGCGCAGGGCGCGAGCGAGGACGTCGTTTTGTTTCAGGACGTTTTTGCGGACTTCGACCAGCCGCGGCTCTAGAGTCATGGTCGCAGCTCCATCGCGGTCACCATCAGTTCGCGTCCTTCCAGGATTTCAGGGGTGGGTGTGCCGCATATGGCGCAGCAGAGCGACTGTGTGGACTGGACTGAGCGGCGTTCCCTGCACACGGGACAATTCACGACGATGGGAACTTCCTCGATTAGCAGTTTCGAACCTTCCAGAGGCGTTTGCTGGCAGGCGATTTCGTAGGAGAAAAGCAACGCTTCTTTTACTACGCCGGAGAGTGGGCCGAGTTTGAGATAGACCACGTCCACGCCCGGTGCGCCGCGCATTTCGGCTTCTTCGCAAGCGAGATCAACGATGCTCATGGCGATCGAAAGTTCGTGCATTGGCGCGCGTCACTCCAAATGAGACGGACGGTACAACATCTCTTGCAGAAAATATGCTTACGTCACCTGGGTTGTCCATTCCGATTTCGAATTCGCTTCCATTTCTGCGACCGAAACCTGTGCGCTGCGGTTGCTCAACGCCGCCAGCGCAGCTTGGCCCAGGCTGATGCCGCCGTCATTCGATGGCACGACGTGATTCGTCCAGATTTGCAGCTGTTCGGACTGCAGGAGATCTTTTAGATCGCGCAGGAGCAGTTCGTTTTGGAAAACACCGCCGGAAAGCACGATCGTGTCGATCTGATGCGCGCGGCATAGAGTTACTGCGGCGTAGCGGAGACCCTCTGCAAATCCGCGCTGGAATGCGCATGCGATCTCACCTCGGTCGCGGCCGCGGAGCCTGTCGTTGATAACGCTCTGAAGCAGCGGACGAAAATCGAGTTCATTGCTGACCAAAGGGAACGGATATGCGCCGGCGTCGGTCGCATGACTTGCGAGGCGCTCGAGCCACATTGCGGCCTGGCCTTCGAAAGTTACTTCGCGCGTGAAACCGAGCAGCGCGGCCGCGGTGTCAAAGAGGCGTCCGACGGAGGTGGTGGCGAACGAGCGCACGTTGCTTTCGACGAGCTGCACAGCATCGCGATATCGCGACGGAAATAAGAACGGGCAAGCAGTCAAGTCAACCAGCTGATTTAGTTGCGCAAGAAAACCGGTGACTGCCTGGACTGGATACACGGCCGCCGCATCGCCGCCAGGCAGGGCGGCAGTGCGAAGATGGGCGACGCGCTCGAAGCCTTCGCAAACGCTGCCGGCAAAAATCTCGCCGCCCCAGATCGTGCCGTCGTCGCCATAGCCCGTGCCGTCGAAACTGACGCCGATAACTCGCTTGTCCCAGGCGCTGCGCTCCGCAAGGACGGAAGCGACGTGCGCGCGGTGATGCTGCACAGAGCATTTTTCCGCCGCGGGAAATCCCGCAGCATGGAGCGTGGAAACATATTGAGGATGCGCATCGTGCACGAGCAATAGTTCGCTTGAATCAATTTCGTACATCGCCAGCAGATCGCGGCTCGTTTCGCGAAAAGCACAGAGCGATTCGTAATGATCGAGGTCGCCGATGTGCTGGCTGACGAATGCTTGGCCATCGACAACCAGGGTGATCGTATTTTTGAGGTCGGCGCCTAGCGCAAGAATCGGGCGCGCGGTCGGTAAAGTGGCAGCGGCGCTCGGTGCGTAACCGCGAGCGCGGCGAAGAATCGCCGGGCCGAAAACGCCGACGCGCGCGACGGAATCATCGACGCGGCGGGCGATGGGGCGCTGGCCGATGAGGAAACCATCCGCGATGCCGGAGAGTTGCCGGAGCGCGTCATCATCTTTATACGCGATGGGTTCGCTGGAACGATTCGCGCTGGTCACGACGAGGGTATCGGGGGCACCAGCGGCGAAGAGCAAATGATGCAGCGGCGCGTAGGGCAGCATCACGCCGAGCTCGTCATTTTCGGGCGCGACGCCGGACAACTCGGTCGTTGCGTGCGCGAGTACGATGGGTCGGGCTACGGACTGCAGCAATGCCTCCGTTTCGGAGCTGAGTTCCACTAGGCCGCGCGCGACCGCAATATTTTTCGCCATTAAGGCGAATGGCTTTTCTTTACGGAATTTTCTCGCGCGCATGGCGCTGACCGCTTCGGCATTTTCTGCGTCGCAAGCGAGGTGGTAGCCGCCGAGTCCTTTGACCGCGACAATCTTGCCCGCGCGAAGATCTTGCACGGCTTTGCGAATGGCCCCCGCATCGCCACGCGTCATCTGATCGCCAGTTTGATAAAAATAATGCGGGCCGCACGCCGGGCACGCGACGGGCTGCGCGTGAAAGCGCCGATCCGCAGGATCTACGTATTCGGCCGCGCAATGAGCATCGAGCGGCCACGCGGCCATCGTGGTGTTGGGACGGTCGTAGGGCAGGCTGCGAATGATGCTGTAGCGCGGGCCGCAATTCGTGCAATTAATGTAGGGATAGTGATGGCGGCGATCGTTGGGATCGAAAAGTTCCTGCAGGCATTGCTCACACGCTGGAAGGTCAGGTGAAATTCGCACGGTGGGCCTGCGACCGGCTGCGCTTTCGCGAATCACGAATTCAGTGACGCCTACGGGTTCGGCGGATGTAACGCCAACATCCGAAATCTGTGCGGCCTGCGGCGGATGCGATGTCATTTCTTGCAGAAACGATTGGAGCGCATCTCCCTTTCCTTCGAGATGGATTTCGACGCCTTCTGCTGCGTTCAATACCCAGCCTTTCAGATTTTTCTGGCGTGCCAGCCTGTAAACAAACGGACGAAATCCGACGCCCTGCACAATGCCGCGGACGTGAATGAAATAAGCCTCGAGCATGGAATTCATTTTGCGCTCACCACGCAGCCGTGGCCCTGCCAGCCGACCTGAATCACTTTTCCGTCTTCGACGAGCAGCGGGACGGTGAAGGGTGGTTGCGCCAGCCGACGCATGCGTTCGCGCGCATCGTGATCGGCGTCTACGTCGAACTCGGTGAATTCAGTTCCCTTCCATTCGAGCCATTCGCGCATTTCGCTGGTGTAAGGACAGCTGGCCGTGCCGTAAAGTTCCAGACTAGGCACGGGCGAAACCCTCCAGCCCTTCGCGAAGCAGATGGTAAATCGAGGCTTGCACTTCCTGGATACGCGGAATGTAATCGGACCGAACGATCAACGGAACGTCCGCGAGGCCGCGGCGCAGAACTTCGCCGCCGTCGTAACCGAGCAGCGCCACGGTGAGCAGATTCCTTTTTCGCGCTTCTTCCAGCGCGATGACGATATTTTTCGAGCCGCCGCTGGTGGAAATGGCGATGGCTACGTCGTTCGGCCGGGCGTGGGCGATCAACTGGCGCTGAAAAATTAATTCGGTGCCGACGTCGTTGGCGATGGCGGAGAGATTCGCGGGCTCCATGGAAAGCGAAATTGCGGGAATGGCCGCAAATCCGGCGGGCGGCATGACGCAATCAATCGCGAAGTCATTTGCGTCGGTGGCCGAGCCGCCATTCCCGAAAATAATCAGCTTGCCGCCGCGAGCGATGCGTTCGCGAATCGCGGCGGCCGCATTCCTGATTTTTTCGGATTCTTCGTGCGCCACTTGCGCGCGCAGCAGCGCGTCGTCCTGCGCTTTCATGCGGATGGAAGCAGCGACTTGCGTGACGATGTCGGACGTTTCCTGTTTATCTCTGCCGAGGAACGGGTAGAGAAAGCCGGCTTCGCCTACGTCGTGGCCCAGCTCGCGGTGTTCGAAGAAGACGTGCACGGTTTCCCAGAGTGTGTGATAGAGAATTTCGCTGAGTTCCTGATGAACGAAAGGATCGTGCGTGGCGGGACTGCAGAAGTAGGAGCCGCCAGCGCCGGGCAAGGCAAAGGTCATCGCGTGACGCGCTCCCGCTGCGTCCAAAGCGGCCCAGACTTCGGCGTCGCCTTCCGGCGGGCCGAAGCCCATAAGGATGTCGTCGGGTTGGGCGAGCGTTTTCAGCCATGCTTCGAACGCAAGGGAAAGATCGAGCGCAGGCAGCGCACGTTTTCCGACAATCACCGGATGGACGAATTCGACGGATACGTGTTGCGCGTCCGTGGCATACGGGCCGCGGCCAAAAGCGAGCAGCCTGCCGCCGCGAAGAAAGCGCTCGGACATTTCGCGGCAAGCCTCAGCCAGACGCAGAGATTCCGCGGCGAAAAACGATTCGATGAGCTGATTGCGCGCCAGCAAGCGCTGGCCAATTTGCTCCGCGAGTTCGAGATCCGTGGGCATGTGGCTTCCTAACAAATGCGGGGCAGTGGGTCGCCGACGAGCATATCCACCAGGCGGCTGCCTCCGTACGGTGTCGTCACTAAAACGGCGCTATCCGGCTGTTCGTGAACTTCGCCGATCAGTATTGCTTCTTCACCGCCGGGCGTCGCGCGTAGTGCCCGGAGCGCGGATTCCGCGTGCTGGGAAGAAATTACGGCTAGAAATTGGCCTTCGTTCGCGATGTGCATTGGATCGAGGCCGAGAAGTTCGCAAGCTCCGCGCACGGAGTCGCGCACGGGAATTTTCTCTTCGAAGAGGACGATGCCTAGGGCGCAATCGCGCGCGAGTTCGTTCAGCGAAGTCGCTACGCCGCCGCGCGTAGGATCGCGCATCCAGCGAACGCCCGCGCCGCATTCGCGCACGAGCGCCTGGACGAGCGGAAAAACGGAGCGCGTGTCCGAGCGCAGATCCGCTTCGAGGTCAAGATCGCCACGAGCCAACAAAATCGTGATGCCGTGATCGCCGATGGGGCCGGAGAGCAGAACTTTGTCGCCGGGGCGCACGGACTGGGGCGAAATTTCCACTCCGGAAAGCAGGCGGCCGATTCCGGTGGTGGTGACATACATTCCATCAGCCTTACCGTGCTCGACGACCTTAGTGTCGCCTCCGGCGATTTTGACGCTAGCTTTTTCGGCGGCGTCGGCCATGGCGCGGACTTCGGCTTCCAAAATTTCGGTGGGCAAGCCTGCTTCCAGAACGAAGGTAACGACGATTGCTTCCGCGCGCGCGCCCGATACGGCCAGGTCGTTCACGGTGCCATTGATGGCGAGCTCGCCGATGGAGCCGCCGGGAAAACGTAACGGCTTCACCACAAAACTGTCGGTGGTCATGGCAATCTTCGTGCCGTTGATTTGCACGTGAGCGGCATCTCCGAGCGGACCGGGAGAGGAACCAAACAGAAGCGGAGCGAACAATCCTTCGACGAGTCTGCGGCTGGCTTTGCCGCCGGCGCCGTGCGACATTTCGATCTGCGGTTCGCGGAATTTAATCTTTGTGACAGTGGTGGCCATGAATCTCCCGTTTGCTTAACGCGTCGCGGCATTCGCGATGGTGATCGGTTTGCGATGCTCGTAATTGTAGTAGGCCGCGCACGAGCCTTCGGACGAAACCATCAGCGCGCCGACCGGTTGTTCTGGCGTGCACTCGCGTCCGAAAAGTTTGCATTGCGTGGGCTTGAGCACGCCTTTGAGCACTTCGCCGCACTGCGCGGCCTTGGGATCGGTGACGCGGATGCCGGGAACTGTGAAGCGCTGCTCGGCGTCCCAGGTGCCATAGCTCTCGCGAATTTTCAGCGCCGATTGCGAAATAAATCCCAGGCCGCGCCATTCGAAGTACGGGCGGAGCTCAAATACTTCCGCCATGACGCGCAACGCAGCGCGATTCCCTTCCCAAGGCACGACGCGTGTGTACTGATTTTCAACTTTGGCCTCGCCGCGGCGAAGCTGGCGCAGCAACATCACGATAGATTGCAGAATGTCCAGCGGCTCGAAGCCGGAGACGACGACGGGCTTGCCTTCGGCTTTCGCGATCCAATCGTAGGGCCTGCAGCCGATGACCGTGGAAACATGGCCCGGGCCGACGAAACCGTCGAGGCGCATGTCCGGCGAATCGAGAATCGCGCGGATCGCTGGAATAATCGTGACGTGATTGCAGAATACGGAGAAATTATTCAGGCCTTCGGCTTTCGCGCGCACCAGGGTTAAAGCAGTGGAAGGCGCCGTAGTTTCGAAACCAATCGCGAAAAACATTACGTGTTTTTCGGGATTGTTACGCGCCAGTTTGAGCGCGTCGGCCGGAGAATAGACGATACGCACGTCCATGCCGCGCGCTTTGTATTCCAGCGGACTGCCGTGCGTGCCGGGAACCCGCATCATGTCGCCAAAGGCGGCGAAAATAAACTCCGGTTGCGCTGCGAGGGACAAACCATCGTCAATGCGGCCCATGGGTAACACGCAAACCGGGCAGCCGGGGCCGTGAATCAGCTCCACATTGGCGGGAAGTAAATCCTTCAAGCCGAAGCGATAAATTGCGTGAGTGTGGCCGCCGCAAACTTCCATGATGCGATAGTGGCGATCGGAATCGGCAAGCTTGCGAATCTCTTCACCGGCTTTGGCGATGAGTTCTGGGGCGCGAAATTCATCCACGAATTTCATTGCTTCCACCTTTGCGGCGGGTAGTCTGGAATTTCGTTCTCGAGACCGTAGCCGCGAACTTCCTCTATCGCTGCCGCCGCCTCACCGAGCATCGTGAGCGTTTCCATTTGATCCGCGGCATCGGCTTCGCTGATCTTGCTCATGGCGAAACCGACGTGTATCAGCACCCAATCGCCGGGGACGGGTAGTTCGTCCTGGAGCAACCCTAAATCCACCTTGCGGCGCACGCCGACGACATCAACGGTCGCGAGATGCGTATTCTGCGAATCAATCGCCACGATTTGTCCCGGTATCGCCAGGCACACGGTGCAGCTCCCTTTACGAATGTTCTGTCGCGACTATGCGCTCGCGCCCGCGTCTCCTGGCATGCGAGCTACGAGTTCAAAAGTAAACTTGAGTTCGTCCTTCAAGCGCAATGCTCCGCCGGCGAAAGATACGGGCTTGATGGCGTAATCCGATTGGCGCAGCGAGAAGTCGCCAGAAATTCGCAGCATCGTGCCCAGGCGCGTGACGCGGGCGTCTACGGATTGTGCTTGGGTGACGCCGTGAAATGA
This sequence comes from Acidobacteriota bacterium, assembly GCA_013289715.1. Lineage (GTDB taxonomy): Bacteria > Acidobacteriota > Terriglobia > Acidiferrales > UBA7541 > Palsa-295. The sequence goes on from JABCZJ010000001.1 coordinate 319,120, forward strand.
AAGTGTGCCGGTGGCGCGGACGAGCAGCAGATCTTCGGTCTGTTTTTGTACCGTGATTTGTTTCGTTTCGTACACCGCGCTTGGAAAGCGCTGCACTTCCAAAACGTCGTACATGGTCTGCTCGAGCTTCTTGCGGTCGTCGCCGCTCATTTCGTCGAGAACTTCCATGGCGCTGGTGCGTACCGTCACGCGCACGACGGCGTTTTCATATGTGTCAGGGGTGAACTGCATCTCACCGTCATAGTCGCGTATGGCAATTTTCGGATTGTGGCCGAAGGTCGAGAGCATGCCGGTGGCAAACGCCTGCACGGTGAAGCGGCTGGCGTTGGCATCGAGCGCAAATTTCACTGGCACGAGGCCTCTTTGTGTCGCTGTTTGCACGACATCATTCCTGAGTTCGAAATCAATGCGGCACGCGCCCAATGCGGAGGAATTACGCGGGCCGCTTGCGATGCTGGCGCGTGCTTACATCGAGCGCAGGCGGAAGTATCGCTCGATGTCCGGTATCGCGGCGGAGGCCAGGTTTCCCACGCCAATCTGACCGAGATAACGGCGCACGGTGGGGTTGGAAAGCACCAGCCCGGCGCCGAATATGACCAGAGCGACGCCTCCGAGCATGTAGAGAGTGTCCTTGTCGCTGCCGTTTGGTTCTGCCGCCTGATTCATCAATTCGACCGCCATGGTTTTCTCCTTTGCGCGATGGGGATACGATTTATTTTTTTGCAGGCCATTCTTCCGCGAGAATTCTGGTCACGAGCGAGTCTACCAGCCGCACCGCTTCATCAACCGCGGCGGTGATGGTCTCGCTTAGACCCATTTTCCCTTCTTCGGGGCCAAGCGTTGCCGGCACGCAACCTACCAGCAGGACGCGCTGCAGCTGCGCTCCCATGTTTACGGCCATTCGCAGCACATTCAGCGGATTCATCCCGTGCGGATCAACGAAACCCGGCTGGGTTCCGGCGGGATCCGCATTTTTCAAATCCGGTTCGATGACGAAAAGGGTGCCGGGCTGGCCTTCACCGGGATAAGCGTCCACCAGGATGGTGGTCTCGTAGCCTTCCATGAGCGCATAGGCGAGATCAAAACCGCGGATACCGAAGTCCGTCACGCGAACGCCTTGCGGGAACGTGCGGCCGGCGAGTTTATTTGCGACTTCGACGCCGAAACCATCGTCACCGAGAAAAATGTTGCCGATGCCGGCGATCAGGATGCGCTTCGTTTCGACGGCACGCGTTTCCTGAGCTTCTTTGGCGAGGGGTTCCACTTCAGTGGGCGCGAAGAAAAATCTGTGACCGGGTTGGCGCATCAGGCCGATGTCTCTGCCGGGATCTTCGTCCACGACGACGCAAACGTGCAGCTGGCCTTCGTAATCCTGCTCGATGGATTCGATGGTGGCGATTTTGCCATCGAGCGCGAGATCGAAAACGTCGCCGCCAGCGCGCGGCCGTAGCCTGACGCGTTCGCCGCACCGGACCGGAACGCCCTGAACGTCGAGCGATTCGACCGTCGTCTTATCTTCCAGCGTTTGCCATTCCCATTCGTTCACGGCTCCTCGCTTTTCGCGGCGCGCAAGCCGCGCAACGCGCCGTGCAGTTTCATCAGTTGCTCTTCTGGCAGAGTTTCGGTGCGCTCCAGAATTTTGCGCGCGCGATCGTCGGATTCGCGCATTTCGCGTTTTTCTTCGTCCGTCAGGGTCATGATGCGCAGCGACAATATTTCGTCAATTTCGGCGCCGTCGAATAAATCGCCGGGACTCTCGGCGGCGATCTGGGGGTAGTCGTACAAAATTATCGGCGAAGAGAGCAAGGCGTCGCGCTGCCCTTCTTCTCCTACGAGCACCGGCCAGGTGCCGATGTTTTGACAGGCTTGCGCGAATTCGCTGAAGGCCTCGGGAGGGTCAACCAGAGAAACAAATTCTCCGGCGCGGACTTCCAGTATCGTGTGAGCCGAAACGAGAGAGCGTGCGAGGGCTTCGTCACGCGTCGCCGGGCCGGAATTCGCGAAACGCGAGATATTTGCGATTCGTGCCGTGAGTTTGAATACGCCATCCTGCAGCCGCTGCGCCGCAAGCTCGACCATTCCTGCGACGCTGGCCTTTTCGCGCAGGATAATTCCAACGATCAATTCGCGCTCGTTGCGAATCGTTTCTTGTTCTTGTTTGAGTGACAGGCGGAACGGCCACTGCATCGGATGGGCGCTAAGCGCGGAGAGATTGAACTCCGCCACTTCGATCACTTCTTCGACAGCTTCTTGCCATGGCTGGTGCGTCTTGCCGTTCGCTTCCAAACTCTCGACATTTTCGATCGTTGCGCCGGCGACTGAGGCCAGGTCGTTCGCAGGCGTGCGCAGTTTTCCAATCGTACGGGTCACCATGCGCAAGAATCGGACGCGAACCGCACATTGCGTTTGCGCATCCCCCCGCACGAGACATTCGGTTTGCATCGTCCACGGGTCCGTGCCGCTGCCACCTCGCGCTTCGCTGTAGGCACGCGGATAGACGACGCCAAAGTTAAATCGCTGCCGATTTTTCACCGCGGATGGCCGGTAGGGGTACAACATGTAACCTTCGTAGAGCACGGCTTTCACGATTCCGTCCACGAGGGCAGCGTTCATGAGCGCACCGTTTCCGGAAGAGCGTTCAGCGCGCGTTCCAACGCTTCTTCCCACGTGGGAATGCCTTCGCGCACTTTGAATTGACAGAGTTTTTCGAACGCGTCCTTGTGCAGCGCGAGCCAAGTGGAATTCGGGTAGTACGCGTGCATCAAATCTTTCCAGACTTTCACGGGCAGGCGGAACTTAGCTTCTTTGTCCCAGGAAATGGGCGCGACCTGCAGGGTTTCGTCTTCGCCCTGATAGAAAACTGTGCCGCTGAACTGGAAGCAGAGCGGCAGATCGCCGCTCGTCACACCGTGAAAATATTTTGTTGCGGCGACGTTGAAATCAAACGTGCACGGCACGGAGATAACGGCAACTGTGCTGCCGGTGAAGCGCGGGACTACGACGCTGGCGTGCGCCCAGAGCATGCTGCGCAGCGTCTGGCCCCAGCGATCGGGTTCGCCAAACAGGTCCGCGAGGCGCGCTTGTTCGTTCGCATCATATTTCCTGCGGGTTGCCTCGATCTGAATTTGCGCACGCAGCGCGACCGTGTGAATAATCTGGTCGCTGGGGTTGCTGGCGATGCGCAGCTTGAACGCGAGCAACGGCGCGGCCGCATACTGGACCACTTCGGCGCCTTCGATCGTAAGGACGAGTTCAGGCATGCGCGCCCTCGCGACCGACTCCGGCACGGCGCTTCAGCGCGGTGAAGAACGCGCCGATTTCGCGCCACACTTCGGTGCCGCCGGAAAGCCCGCGCCAGTGGGTGCGGATCAGTCCGACAAGCTTGTAACAGTCATCTATCGGGACTAAATAATATTCCGCGGCGACGGAACCACGGTTGTGCCCGACGCGGTTGACGAGCAGCGCGGTCACGTCGGCCTCCATCGTTTTCAGGATGGGGTTGGCCTGCTCGATATCCACCCAAGTTTCCAGAGATAGCAACGATTCAGTGGGCCCCGCGGGACTGGGGTAAAGCGCGATCACTTTTCCGTGTGGCGTACTCTTGAAGAAGAACGCCATTTCAATGGGGACCATCAATCCGTCCCACTGGGCGTCGGTAAGGTGAAAATCCGCAAGGAACTGCACGCGGCGCGGAACTCGTTTGTATTTTGTGCCGCTCTGCCCATCGAAGAGAATGGCGCAGGCTTCGCAGGCGCAGATCAGCTTGCGGCTGGCGGGCTCGACCAAGTGCTCGTGTTCGGGAAAAAGTTCGCGGCTGCACATTTCGCAGCGTTCGATGGGCACCCGCTTGCGCGCAAATTGGCGAAGGGTGGCAAACGCGCTGTCCTGCAGCGGTGGAAGCGCGGGAGCCATATCAGTCACCGCTCCGTTGGGTGCGCGCGACGGACAATGCGGCCATGCCCTGGCCACCAGCAAGTTGCGCGAGGGAGACAAATCCAGAACGCGGCGCTCCGTTATCGGCCTCTTGCACGAGGATTGAGGTGGCATCGGGCGCTGCGTCCTGTATGGCCGCTTGGAGCGTCGATTTCACCGTCGCCGCCGTGGAGAGGCAGCCGCCGGGCTTGCGATGCAGGCGCAGCGTAACCGCGCCGTCTTCGCTGATCGAAACCAGCTCGGCCTTAGCGGAGTGCGAATCGAGGAAGCCGCGCGATTTCTCGAGCGCTGCTGTGACTCGGGTTTGCATATCGCAAGGATGCAGCCCATACAACAGGAGCAAGCTGCTGACCAGTTGATCGCCGCCAAATTTCCGAATGAGCGACTCGCCGGTTTCACCCGTCTGGGAAGTAATGGTCAGGATTTGTTCGAGCGCAGCTCCGTGCAAGGCCATCAGCGATTCGAGAAGTTCCTTGGCCATGGCGCGCGCGTTCGGGTCGGCGGTCGCTTCGAGCTGCTCGACAATTTCGCCGATCCGCTGGATGCGTTTCTGGAGATCTTTGTCAGGCGGCATATTCTCCTTCAAAGATAAATCGAAGCGGGTGACGGCGACGGAAGTGACAGACGATCCTCATGCGCCCAAGCCTGCCTGTATCGGTCGCGGCGACCGGCTGCTACGCGTACGCCTGGCGCGTCAAGCGTGCTGGCCAAACATGGGCGAGTGATGCGTCTCGAGCACCTTGCCATTGCCCAGGTACATGTGCACGCCGCAGGGCAAGCAAGGATCAAAGCTGCGCACGGCGCGCATAATGTCTATACCTTTGAATTTATCCGGACCGTTTTCTTCGAAGATGGGCGTGTTTTGCACCGCATCTTCGTACGGGCCCGGCGTCCCGTAAACGTCACGGGGATTCGCGTTCCACGGCGTGGGCGGATAGGGATGGTAATTCGCGATCTTGCCGTCGCGAATCACCACGTGATGCGACAACACACCGCGCACCGCTTCGTGGAATCCGCAGCCGATGGCTTCCTGCGGCACGCTGAATTCCGACCAGGTCTTCGTTCTTCCCGCGTGCAGTTCCGCGAGCGCCTGCTCGACGAAGTACAAAGCGCACGATGCGGCATACACCTGGAAGTAGGTGCGCGCACGGTCGCGTTCGATGGCGTTGCTCCACTTCGGAATCTTCCATTCGAATTCGACTTCGGGCAGAGACATGGTCTTCGGCAAATACATTTTTACGCTGCGGCCGGTGGATTTGACGTAACCATTGTCCACAAGCCCGGCGAGCGCGGTGGCCCACAGGCGCGCGATGGGGCCGCCGCCAGTGTCGAGCGCCAGATGGTCGCCAGTTCTCTTGTCGAGCCAGCGCGGCGACATGACCCAGGTGTATTTGCCGCCGAAGTCGCGCTTCTGCGGTCTCGGGATCGTGGTTTGATTCCAGGGATGGTTCTGATCCACGGCATTGCCCAGCGGATCCTTCGGCACAAACTTTTCGGAATTTTCCCAGCCGTCGTAATACGAGCTGCCGAGCAGGATGCGTATATTGAGGTTGATGTCCACCAGGTCGTTGGTTACGAGCTTGTCGTCCACCACGACGCCGGGCGTGACATACATCGCGCGGCCCCACTCGGTCATTTTCTTGTAGGAATAGTCGCAGACTGCTGGATTGTTGAACGAGCCCCAGCAGGCCAGTAGGACGCGGCGGCGGCCTACTTCTTCGTATCCGGGCAGCGCTTCGTAGAAGAAATCAAACAGGTCGTCGTGCAGCGGAACGACCTTCTTCATGAACTCGACGTATTTCATCAAGCGTACAAGATAATCCGTGAAGAGCTGCACGGTGGGAACGGTGCCGACTCCGCCGGGATACAGAGTGGAAGGGTGCACGTGGCGGCCTTCCATCAGGCAGAACATTTCGCGGGTCATGCGGCTCATCTGCAGAGCTTCACGGTAGAAGGATCCGACGAAGGGATTCAGGGCCTTCATGATGTCCGCGATAGTGCGATAGCCGTGAAGATTGGCGCCCGGCGCGGCCGTTTTTTCGGCTTTGGCGTACACGCCGGGATTGGTTTCTTTCACCATCTGCTCGCAGAAATCCACGCCGACCAGATTGTCCTGGAAAATGTTGTGGTCGAACATGTACTCGGCGGCTTCGCCGAGATTCACAATCCATTCGGCCATTGCCGGTGGGCGGACGCCAAACGCCATGTTCTGCGCGTAGGTGGCGCAAGTGGCGTGGTTATCACCGCAGATCCCGCAGATGCGGCTGGTGATAAAGTGCGCGTCTCTGGGGTCCTTGCCTTTCATAAAAATGCTGTAGCCGCGGAAGATTGAGGAAGTGCTGTGACATTCGGCGACTTGGCGATTATCGAAATCAATTTTAGTGAAAATTCCCAGGCTGCCGACGATCCGGGTAATCGGATCCCAGTTCATCTCCACCAATTTTCGGGAACCGGTCGGCGTACCTTTTGTCGCGGAAGTAATTGTGCCCATGTTTTCGGCTCCTTTTATTTAGTACGTCCCGGGTCTATAGCCGGTGGCTAGTTCGGTGCCGGTGTGGCGCCACTTCGGTTCCTTATTCACGGTGTCATTTGTGAATGAGCGCAGAGTGCGGATGGTCTTGCCGTAAACACTGATGGCCGCGGCGGAGACCTTCGCTCCGGGCGGCTCGTCCATGAAAGGCATGAACTTGTCAGGGAACCCCGGCATGGTGCAACCGATGCAGATGCCGCCGACGTTGGGGCAGCCGCCGATGCCTGCCATCCAGCCGCGCTTGGGCACGTTGCAATTCACAACCGGACCCCAGCAGCCCAGTTTCACAATGCATTTCGGGGAGCCGTAAGCTTCCGCGAAATCGCCCTGCTCGTAATAGCCGGCGCGGTCGCAGCCGTCATGGACGGTGTTGCCGAAAAGCCAGAGCGGGCGCAGCTGGTCGTCAAGTGGGATCATGGGGGCAAGACCGGCGACCTGATATAGAAGATAGAGCAGCGTTTCCATGAAGTTGTCCGGCTGAACCGGGCACCCGGGGACGTTAACGATGGGCAAGCCTGCTTTCGATTTCCAACCCCAGCCCAGGTAGTCGGCTAACCCCATGGCTCCGGTTGGGTTACCCTGCATGGCGTGGATTCCGCCGTAGGTGGCGCAGGTTCCGCAAGCCACCACAGCCAGCGCTTTCGGCGTGAGGCGATCAATCCATTCATTCGTGGTGATGGGCTGGCCGGTCTTCGAATCGGTGCCGAGCGCCGCCCAATAGCCTTGCTTCTTGATTTTCTCGTTGGGAATCGAGCCTTCCACGACCAGGACGAACGGCTCGAGCTTGCCCTGTTCGGCTTGGTACCAAAACTTCAGGAAATCGTCGCCGTTTTCATAGGCGAGTACCGGGTTGTGCAGATGGACGCGCGGCAATCCAGGGATTGCGCCCAGCAGGACGTCTTCGATGCTGGGCTGCGTGGCGGCGGTGATCGAAACGGAATCCCCGTCGCAGCCAAGGCCCGCTGTGATCCACAGGATATGGATATCCGGGACGGGTGACGGCTTTTGGGTTTTTCGACCGTAAGGAACTGCTTCGGGTGTCATTGCTAGTCCCTCCTCTCAGGCTGCTGCGAAAGCCAGCAGGGACAACTATGCGGCGGCCGAGTCCCGATAAACCCCGAGGTGCGGAGACGCAGGTAGGTCGAGAGCTCCCAGCGGGAGGCAATTGACCCGGTTCGGGACAAACTGCTATCCAAAATTTCGATTGAGAGAATTACTCCGACAGTGGTCCAACTACAATCAGGAACAGGTGGTATTTACGGTAGGGGACGGTCACTTTTAGCCATCGGGGAAAACCTGATCGTACAAATACGGATCAGTAGCCGCCGTTCAGATTCACGGTCCATTCAATGGCGTGCTGCACTAACTCGCGGGCATTGCGCAGCGCCAGTTTTTCCTTGATGTGCGCTTGGTAGGATTCGATGGTCTTCACGCTGAGGTGCAATTCGTCGGCGATTTGCCGCGTGCCATGGCCTTCGCCGATTAAACGAAAAACTTCGAGCTCGCGATCGGTGAGATTCAGCAGCGGCGAGCTTTTTGTGTGCGCGCCGCCTCTTACATATTGTTGCAACATCGTGGTGGTGAGCCGATCGCTGAGATAAACATCGCCTTGCAGAATTCTGCGGATCGCGATCAATACTTTTTCGGTGGCTTCCTGCTTCATGATGTAGCCGTTGGCGCCGGCGCGCATGGCGCGTTCGGCGTAGATGGATTCATCGTGCATGGAAAGAATCAGCACGGGGAGGCTGCCGGTTTTCACCCGGATTTCCTTGAGCACTTCCAATCCGTCCGGGCCGTTTAGCGAAATATCCAGGAGCACGATATCCGGCTGGAGCGTTTCGATCGCGTGGAATGCCGTGTGTGCTCCATCTGCTTCGCCGCAGACGGAGAGATCCACTTCGCGCTCGATTAGCAGCGCAAGCCCCTGGCGCACGATGGGGTGATCGTCCACAAGCAGCACGCGGTATTTTTTCGCCTGGACATCCAGCTGCGCTTTGGCATTCATGGGAGTTCTCCGCTATTCAACACCCCGGACGGGAAACGTGCAAGTCACAGTGATGCCGTGATCTTGATTCGGCTGAACTTTGAGCGAGCCACCCACCATGTCCGCCCGGTAATTCATGATGTTGAGACCGACCCCCGGCGCACTGGCCGGCTGTTTGGGGAATCCCTCGCCATCGTCCTGGATCGAGAGCGTGCCGATGCCGCTCTTGCCCGATAGACGAATGACGATATTTTTGGCTTTTCCGTGGCGGATGGCGTTGTTCACCGCCTCCTGCGCGATGCGATAGAGATGTGTCGCCACGGTCGCATCGTGAATGTTCAACGGCTTCTCGCAGCGGAAACTGCAGCCGATGTGAAAAAGTGCTTCCACTTCGCTGGCCCATTTTTTCAGCGCAGACATCAATCCCAGCGGCTCTGCGGTCACCGGATGGAGGCCGCGCGCCAATTGCCGCGTGTTGTCAATCGCCTGGTTCACCATCTTCACGATCTGGGCGGCTTCTACTGCTTCGGGCAATGTTTTGTCCGAAAGCTTTTCCTCCAGAACTTTGCTCATGAAAGCAATGCCGGTGAGATGCTGGCCGAGGCCATCGTGCAGATCCTGCGCGATGCGCCTTTGTTCCCTCGCGCTGATTTCCAGAATCGCTTCTTCCAGGCCTTTGCGTTCGGTGATGTCGAATCCCACGCCGTGGATGAACCACGGCCGGCCATCCTCGCGGCGAATCATTTTTGCTTCGCACTGAAACCAGAGTACGCGGCCATCGCGCGCCAGCACACGGTACGACGAGCGCAACGGCTTGCCGGAGAGGAACATCTCGGCAGCTTCTTCGCTCCAGCGCATTTTGTCATCGGGATGAATTTGCTGGTACCAGCGGACGGGATCTTCCAGCCACTCGCTTTGCGAAAATCCTAGTGCGGTTTCAATCTGCGGGCTTACGTAGGCTTCGCCGATTCCTTTGTCCAGATAGGCCATGAATACGACAGCGGGGATTTGCTCGACGAGAGCGCGGTACTTCGCTTCCATGTTCAACAAAGGCGCTTCGGGATTGGGCTGCGCCTCCCCTGCTTCCGCAAGATCGAGGGTTGCGCTGGAAGTCAGCGAATGCTGCTGCAGGAAAACACTGGCGAGTTCCTGAAGGGCTGTCTCCGCCTCCGACAAATTCCCGAAAAGCCTGCCTGCGTCGAGCGATTTTGGATCGCAGGGCGTCCCGCTTCCTTGCGTTAGATAATCGAGCGCCATATTTTGCCTCTTGCGCTACCAAAACATTGCCAAGGAATATAGATTCCGTTTTTCTCGGCCCGTGTTGCTCCGCTCCCCGATTTCAATCTTGCGCACGGAGTCGCCAGGGCGGTTCCTTATTAAGGGACGCTTGCGTGAAGCGACGCAATGCATGAATGGCGCGCCCGTAGGTCATCACCGCGGCGGAAGATAGTAGCGAACCAGGAGGCTGATTCATGAACGGCATGAACTTGTCTGGAAAACCCGGCATGGTGCAGCCGATGCAAATGCCGCCGACGTTCGGGCATCCGCCGATTCCGCCCATCCAACCGCGTTTCCCAACGTTGCACTGGACCACCGGTCCCCAGCAACCGAGTTTCACGATGCAGGTGGGCGAGCCATATTCCTCGGCGAACTGCGCCTGCTCGTAATATCCGCCGCGATCGCATCCTTCGTGTACTGTTGCGCCGAAGAGCCAAGTGGGACGCAACGCGTCGTCCAGCGGAATCATGGGAGCGCGCCCGGCGGCCATGTGCAGCAAGTACAGAAGAACTTCCATGAAATTGTCCGGCTGCACGGGGCATCCTGGAACGCAAACGATGGGAATACTTGCTGCGGATTTCCAACTCCAACCGAGATAATCCGCCAAGCCCGTGCAACCGGTGGGATTTCCTTCCATCGCGTGAATGCCGCCGTAGGTGGCGCACGTTCCCGCTGCAACCACGGCCCAGGCTTTCGGCGCGAGGCGGTCAATCCAATCACACGTCAGAATCGGCTGTCCGGAATCTTGATCCGTGCCGAACGTCGCCCAATATCCTTCGCTCTTGTTTTTTTCGTTGGGGATCGAACCTTCCATCACCAGGATGAACGGCGCTAGTTTTCCTTCCGCGGCGAGATGAAAGTGGCGCATGAACTCTTCGCCGTTGTCATACGTAAGAAAGGGGTTGTGCAGGTGCACCTTGGGGATCCAGGGAATGCCGCCGAGAAGAACGTCCTCGATGCTCGGCTGCGTGGCCGCGGTCATCGCGATGGTGTCTCCATCGCAGCCGAGGCCCGCTGTGATCCAGAGTATGTGGATCTCTTTTATCGGGAGCTGCGTAGCATCAGCCACGCGTCCATGGTCGGTGGAACTCGCCATGCGATTCCCTCTCTGAAAGCCGGACTTGCCCTGCCATGTAATACGATGCGTTGCGAAGAGCCCGCTGTATGGAGCGCTTCGCCGCGATTGTACCGAATCAAACGGGATGTGTCCGCTTTTCTTCTCTCTCCCTGCGAGGCTCGAATTCGGCCTGGGACGGCTTGGGTACTGCAGTTATCGGCGTTAAATCAGTGTTCGTCTGTATGTGCAGATTCGCTAGCCCGTGCTTTTCTTAAGCTGGCAGCCGAGGATTCGCGAGGTGAAGCGTGGTGAAGATTGTGATTCTAAGCGTGATTGTGCTTGTCTTGATGATTGCTATCGTCAAAATCCTTCCCGATTTCATCCGCTACATGAAGATACGCGCAATGTAACGAGCTAACCGAGGGGTTAGGTCCAGCCGGTTTCGAATCAATTCTCCCAAGAATTCTCGCCAGCATCCGGCTACGACTTGTCCCGACTTGTCCACCAGAGAGCGACCCGAAAGCCGAAGAAGTGGGCACCCCTCCCGTTTTTGCATTTTTTCTGCGGCGACCCTTGGTTCCTCTTGCTTTGCCATTTCTCCGGTGTCCAAGAACTGGGAGGTGTATACGGATGAAGCTGCTGCTGAATCCGAGGTTGCAGCGCGGATTTGTAACCGCTTCACTTGACCTCCAAAAGTTCCTGGCCAGGAACCGGCGAGGGACGCAGCTTGTAGGTTCCAAATGCGACCGAATGCTTGCGATCATTCGTGCCAAACTGTCGCCGCAAAGCAGTCGCACTGACCAGGCCCATTTTCCAGCCACGATAGAAGTCCTCGAATATTTCGCCTTTGAACCGGGTCCGCGCCTCGTTGCGGAAGATCAGTTCCCTATCAGTGACCGTCGCTCAGTGTTTGTCCTCCCACTCTTTTCGTATGTGGAAGTAACGCAGCACGTCTTCGGCAATGTCGGATGCTAGTGGAATGGTGACCAGCGAATCGAAGACTTCGGCGGCCTTTGGAAAGTAAACGTCGGTCGGCGACGCGTACAGCATCCGGAACTCGGAGAGCTGGCGGAACAGGGGCAGATAGGTCTCCAAGTGTTCTCTTTCGGGGCTTCGGTTCAGGTATCGCGTTCTCTTTCAGCGGAGTGGGGAGCTGCTGCTTGTCGATACCGCGGCGTCTGATGCGATGCGGGGGGCCGACGCGATGGTGTTAGTGAACGTCATGCGGATTCCGTGCTTCGGCCGCAGAATGACCATCGGACGAGCTTCGATCGTTTGGCCCGGAGCCAGGTGAAAATCGTATTTTCTGAGCAGATCGCTCAGGATCATGAGGATCTGCAGCATCGCGTAATTTCCACCGATACAGCCTCGTGGTCCGCCCCCGAACGGTAGGAAGGTGAAGGGCGTGCGCAGTTTGTCGTTCGTTTTGGTGAAACGTTCGCTATCGAAATCTTCCGGATTCTGCCAGTGGCGCGGAGCATGGTGCGCGCCGTACACATACACAATGACCGTTGATCCGCTGGGTATGGCGAGATCGCCTACGCGGTCGTCCGCGACAGCCATGCGGTCGATCATCCAGAACGGCGGGTAGAGGCGGAGCCCCTCCATAATGACCTGAGTCGTAAATTCGAATTTGGGCACGTCGGCGTAGCCCAGAGGCGCTTCGCCGAGCACGGAATCAAATTCCTGCCTAACCCTTTCGAGACAACCCGGACGCGAGCTCAAAAGATAAAAAAGCCACGACAGCGCATTGGACGATGTTTCATGGCCGGCGACCAGAAGTTGCATGCTCTCGCTCAGGATGAGCTTATCGCTCATTCCTTCGCCGTCGCTGTAACGCGCATCCATCAGCGTCTGCAGCAGATCGTTGCCGGGCGGTTCGTTGCGGCGTTTCTTGATGTATGCGAGCAGGACGGCGTCCGCGCGGGCGCGCATGTCTTCGTGCCTGCGCAGCTCCCCCGAGACGGCGAACCAGGGATTCAGATAGGGCTGAAGGGTTTGGCGAACAATGAATTCCTGGACGGTGCAGATGGTGTGGCTGACCAGATCGATGTCTTCGTCCTTCAACCGAGCGCCAAATAGCGATCGGGCGACCATCGCGAAGGTAATTTTCATCAGCTGGGGGTAGATATCGACGGGGCCGCGACGGGTCTGGCTGTCGAAATCGCGCAGCGAGTCGGCAAGGGAGTCCTGCATGATGGAGGACAGCGCCTCGAGTTGCGTGCGATCGAAGCCTTTCTGGATGAGGCGCCGTTGCGTGCGCCAAGCTTCTCCCTCGGTCGTGAGAAGGCCTTTCCCCAGAAAGTGGCCCATCCGCTTTACTTGAATATGGGATTTTTGGTAGTTCTCCGAATTGGTCTTTAACACGTGCTGAATCACAGCGGGATCGATCGTAACGATCGCTTCTTTGAGACCACCCAAATAGAATCGGAACGTGTCGCCGAAGGATTCAGTATAGCTGGACAGAACCTTTACGGGATTGCGGAACATCGCGCGAGAATCCGCAAAGCAGCGAAATCGGGAAACAACGGGGATCGGGGTGGACGAGGTCATACCCAGCCATCCTGATACTGCCCTCGAACCGCAGGCGATTTCAGGTCATTTGCAGGAAGCGGTGGCGGGGCCATAGGTAAAGATAAAATGTTCAGAATCAGTTTTCGTTCCCCAGTTGCTTCAAGAGTATCAGATGATGCCAGATTGCCTGAGTCATGGTGGGGTGCTGCCTATAGGGGACGCCAAACTCTTCGGCGGTCTCCTTCACGATCCTGGTGAGCGGAGCATAGTGGGTGTGGCACACGAAAGGGCACAGATGGTGGACGATGTGATGGTTGAGCCCGCCCGCGAGCCAACCGACGAGCGGATTCTCCGTCGCATAATCGGCCGTCGTCGCGAAGATATGATACACGCCGTTGTCAAACTCACCGCGGTCCATGGGAAAGTAGGTGGTGTCAATGGTGTGCGTCGTCTGGAATACAAGCGTTACGGCTAAACCGACGAACAAATGGACCAGGAGGAACGCCCCGGCGACGAGCAACGGTGATTTTCCCAGCACCATCACCGGCAAGACAAGCATGTAAGTAAGGTAGAAGGCCTTGCCGGCAACGAGAATGCCGTATTCGCGCAGAGGATGGTTGGCGCGTTTCAGATAATCGTGGGACGGGAAGAAAAAGCTCTCGAAGTCCCTGAAAAACACATAGTCGAGAGAGAACATTGCGTAAAAGAACAGGGCATAGATGTGCTGGAAGCGGTGCCATGGAGCGCGAGATTCATGGGGGGTAAAGCGAAAGATGCCGCGCCCGGAAAGCGCATCATCTTCGCCGTGGAGATTGATGCAGGAGTGGTGGCCGCGATGATGGAGGATACGCCACATGTAGGAGCTGATTCCGCACAAATCGAAAACGTAGTTCAGGGTTTTGTTGACGCGCGGCCGGGACGAGATGGCGTTGTGATTGCTATCGTGGGCGATGTTCAGCAAAAGGAATGTCTGCGCGAGGCCGCCTAGAAGGTAGAGGGCAACAAACTTCCATGAATCGGGCCTCAGCGCATACAGAGCAATCCAGGCGCCTGCCAGGACCGCCAGACCCAAAGCGATCTTGACCCACATCGCACGGTCCGCTTTGTGAGTAATGTTCTGGTCGGCAAAAAACCTGTCCAAGCGACGGCGTAAGACTTTCGGGAACGAAGAGACACCGGCGGGTTCGGTAATGGACGCCGCTGAGGATTCGGATGGTACAAGATCCGGTGTCTCCGGCTCTTGCGTGATTACCGTTTCGGATTCCAACGTCACCGGCGCCTCCGCGTTCATGCTAGTTGGGCCTGACGCGTTACACACGCCGCATCCGGGGTCGCGACCCTCAGGGAAATTGGTGGCGCACCGCCGACAGCCTCGCAGTACAATTTTAATGTGAGCCTGTAAACACAATCAAGGACATTCGGACCGGACGATGCCTAGTTGCGTTGTGTGAACAATGGGAGCGACGACGCGTGGTATTGTCCGTAACGCTTTGTTAATATATATCTTCGATGGACCATAATGAACCGGGCTTCCTGCAAGAGACCATAGAAGGTCGCCGGAGCTCCGGAATTCCAGTTCGCGCGCTTGTGCGCCAAAAAGGAAAACATCGGTTCCCCAAAGCGTCGAGCGACGCTTGTGCTGATAAAAAATTACACGAAGGCTCTCACCGTCGGCATACCCGTCAGGTCTGCACATTCAAACTCAATCGCCGATCACCTCGCTTAGTGGGGGGAGAGATGTTTCGTTGACTGGCTTGCGTTCTATAAAACATTGGAGGATCGCTGATTGATGGCAGCGTCAATTTTAGGCCACCTGGATAGGTTGGCAGATGAGCACCCGAACAAACTTCTTTATTCGTATCTGGATGTAAACGGCGATCCGACCGAAAGCTACACCTACGCGTCGTTTCTCCACCGAGTGGAGGCGATCGCCGGGCATTTGTGGAGAGAGGGTCGTTTTGCGGCGGGCGACCGGCTGCTGCTTGCCTACCCGCCGGGGCTGGAAATGATCTGCGCATTCTTTGGCTGCGTGCGCGCTGGATTGATCCCCGTGCCGGTGTATCCCCCCAGTTCGCGTGGCTTCCAGAGCGCGCTATATAAGATGATACACATCGCAAAGGATTGCCAGGCGGCTGGGATCTTGACCAGCAGAGACTACCAGGCATCCCTCAAGACGAATCTGGCCAGAAGTGGAGTCTCGGCATGCGGCATTGACGTAGATTACATTTCCGGTCTGCCGTGGATCGCGACGGAAGATTTCGTGGATGCGATTGCGGACCGGCCAGCTGCCAATCATTCGAAGATCTTGTTTCTCCAGTACACCTCGGGTTCGACGATGGAGCCCAAGGGCGTGATTGTCACGCACGAAAACATTCTGGACACCTGTCCGCTGGTGATCGACCATCCCTCGCCGGTCGTTGTTTCCTGGCTGCCGCAGTATCACGATATGGGACTGATCGGGTGCTATCTGTATCCAGCACTGAAAGGTGGCACGACGTACGGGTTCTCTCCTACGGACTTCATTCAGCGGCCGATCCTGTGGTTTGATGCAATGACGGCCTACCGCGCCACCGCCACGGCTGCGCCCAACTTCGCCTACGACTATTGCCTGCGCGCCGGGAGACTTTCCAAGGAAAGCCTGGAGGCTTGTGATCTCAGTTCGCTGCGCGTTTTGATGTGCGCCGCGGAACCCGTAAAGCCGGATACCTACACACGGTTTCTGGAAGCGTTTCAGTCCTACGGACTGAAGACCGAGAGTTTCTATGTCGCCTACGGGCTGGCTGAGAATACTCTGGCGGTCTCACTGGGCGGTCGCAACATCGTTTCGGTCAACAAACGTGCCCTCTCCCTGGGGACGGCCCGCGTGATTACGGAGGTCTCTGAAATCGGCGGGGCCACCAAGATTGTCAGTTGTGGAACGCCGCTGCCGGGTATCGACGTTAAGATTGTGGATCCGGAAGGGCACTTCCCACTAAAGCCAGAGCGTACCGGTGAAATCTGGGTCGCCGGAAGCGGTAAGTGTCGAGGTTACTGGAACAATCCCGAATTAACTCTGAAGCAATTTCGCGCGCGACTTGTGGACGATACTCCTTATGACGACGGCTACCTGCGGACCGGCGACATAGGATTCTTTCACGGCGGCGAACTCTACGTCTGCGGCCGCATCAAGGACATGATTATTCTGCGCGGGCAAAACTATTACCCGCACGACATTGAGAATGTCGTCGAGAAATCATCCAGTCTGATCCGGCACAACTGCGTGGCCGCGTTCCAGATTCAGGAAGACAGTGAACCTGGGCTGGCAATCGTGGCTGAAGTCAAGAATCCTAAAGCGCTTCCCGACCCACGAAAGATTGCCGCCGCAGTGCGAAATTATCTCAACGTGGAAGTGGCCGTGATTTCCTTCATCGCGCCTCGCGCCATCCCCAGAACGAGTTCGGGGAAGCTTATGCGCCATAAGACCAAACAGATGTGGCAGCGAGGTCAGTTCACCGTTCTATCGGACTTTTCACGGGAGAAGGACGCCGGGAACTCCCTGTGCGATTCCGACATGCATTCCTCATTCGCTGAATTGAAAGCCAAGTACAACCTGACAGGTAAGGAATCGTACAACCTGGTCGAAGCCGGGCTGGATTCCCTGGATCTTGTGGTGTTCGTTCATGAGCTCAAGGAACTCCTCAAAGTTAAAGGCGCCGAGATGCTGGCGAGGCAGGTCGATATTGGCGTGATTCAGCGTGTCGGCGTAGCCGAGTTGTTTGGACTCGCCGAAAAGTTGAAGCGCGCTCCCGAAGAGGCACTGGTTCATCTGCGTCATTCCCTTGCGACTTTCCGTGAGGAGCAGCGCGCCGCTGAGAAGCAAATGATGATCAACGACAGGAAGCTCATCTTCGAGCCTCCGGTGCCTGTGCCCTTGCCGGAAACACCGGTGCTGAACCAGGTGCTGCTCACTGGCGGGACTGGCTTCATAGGGCCGTTTCTCATGAAGAGCTTGCTCGAACAGACCCGGGCGAAGATCTATGTTCTCGTCAGGTCTTCCAACGAAAAGCAAGGTAAGCAAAGGCTGCGGGACGCGATGAAGTCGATGGGACCCTGCGGGGTGGGTCTGATGGAGATGTTCGAAGCTCGGGTGATCCCCGTCTGCGGAGATCTGGGGCAGCCAAAGCTGGGGCTGACGCAGGACGCGTGGGATTTCCTCGCGCGTGAAGTCGACACGGTGTTCCACAATGGAGCGACCGTAAACTACCTGTTCAACTACGACCTGATGCGTGAGGCGAACGTGCTGGGAACCAATGAGGTCGTGAGATTGGCGTTCGAGGGACGGCCGAAAGAGTTTAATTATGTGTCGACTACCTTCGTGTTTGGCTGGGCGGTGAAATCAGTCCTCAATGAGACCGACCTGAACGAGAATATGGAGCTGCTCGATTTTGGGTACAGCCAATCGAAATGGGTAGCCGAACAGGTGGTTGTGGACGCGCGCAGCCGGGGACTTTCCGCGAGGATTTTCCGGCCGGCTCTGGTGAGTCCCTCGGTCACGGGCGGAGGTAACAACTTCGATATCGCGGTGCGCTTGGTTGCGTTCATGGTGAATCACGGCATTGGCGTTGATACTCTCAACCAGGTCAGCTTTGTTCCGGCGGACATTGTGGCGAACAACATCGTTGCGATCTCTACCACTCCCGGTACGGGGAACAAGACTTACCACGTGACGCGGGACGATTATTCGAACATGATGGACATTACCCGGCTGATCACCAAAGCGACTGGCCGGCAATTCGAAACATTCAGGCTTCCCGACTTCGTTCCCGAGCTGATCCGCAGATGCCGGAAGGAAGATCTGCTGTTTCCGCTGCTGGATTTCTTGGTGGGCTCTGTGGACAACATCTCTGCGATGGAGTTCAAACGCTACGACAGCTCTTCCTATCAAAAGGCGCGCGATGCGTCCGTATGGGGCAAAGCAGACCCGTCCCTGGAAGATACGGTTAACGGCATTCTGAAATTCATGCATCGCAAGGGGATCATTTCGGTGGCGGCTCGTGAGGTCGACGCGCTGTCAGCGAGCGCTGGGCTCGTGGACTGGACAGACGCAATATCCGCTACTGCTTCCTAAACACGAGCTTCTCGGTCAGCCGCTGACCCGTTTCCAATGTGGCGGTGGTGGACAGCGTCATCTGCTGCCCGTCCGCGGAAACTACCCACCTGTCTTTTTGCGTGACTTGATTGTCCCGCTGATAGCTCGCATCCACCGTGTGAGGATCGACGAGTTCAAGCGACACGGTATCGTTGCGCGAGTTCCTTAGATCGTATTGCTTTCCGTCAAGGCGGGCGCTGTAGCTGAAGTCGCCGAGAAAGCGGACCCCACCGCTTCCGTCCGCGTCGAATTTGAGCACCAGAGCTTGCCGCAAACGAGTCTTGCTGAGATCCTGCGTCCATTCGCCTGCGAAGAAGTCATTCGGAACTTTCTTGCCCCCGCTGCGCGTCCACACGGTGACTTTATCGGCGTGGCCCGCGGTTGCAGTCGTGGCCGTCAGCTCGTTGCCATCACTCGAGATTTTTTCGCGGACCGTCGCCACAACGGTTCCGTCCTTCTCCTCTTTGACCTCCGCCTGCTTCTTATCGATCCTGCGCAGCTCAATTTGATTGAAAGCGAGATTGCCTGGTGCGGCCGATTGGTGTCCGTTCGTATTTGCAGTGAAATCCAGATGGGTTTCGCCGGACATCACTACATGCGTCCCGGCATGCACAGGCGTTATGGTGAGCCGGTTCGGAGGATCCAAACTGGACTGCGCGGAGACGAGCGTCCAGGTGCCAAGGCGCGGGTCTGCTACTCCAGGTTGGATGGCGGCAAGCAGTCCGAGCAGAAGTAAGGTGCGAATTTATCCTCCTAAATCGATCGGGCAAAGTTTAGCAGATTCAGGTAGCTCCGTAGTTGAGTCGTGCGCAAGTGTAAACTCGCGAAACGAAGCGCGAATCCAGGAACCGGTTCCGGACGAAGCACGTCTTTCGCCCGTGTGGTTTTTAGGCGTCAGCGGAGAGTTTTGGTGACGACGATTTTGTGAGTTATGACATTATTGTGGCTATGCTTGTGCGCCGTTTTTTGGTGTCAGGGATCGTCCTCGCAGCAACCATCGCACTTCTTCCGTTTTCCTTTCACGCGGAGCGCCGCTTGGAGACCGCAACCCGTGTGGAAGGGAGCCAGGCTGAAATCGTGCGGGACGAGCTGTCTACTCGTTTTCACTCGCCGTTTGTCGACCGCGTTGTCCTGGTAATCGAGGGGCTGCCACCTGCTGATTCGGAGGAAGGCGGACAATCGTTAGCAACCATCGTGGCAGCACTGAGCGAGCAGCCCGGCGTTTCCGGAGTGGTGTCCTATCTCGAGTTGCGCGATCCGATATTTCTGGGCCGTGATGGCGGAACGTTTGTCCTCGTGGGGCTCGAGTCAACTGGCGGTCCAGTCGAGTCGCTTGTTCCGGAGCTCCACCAGCTGGCAAGCTCCCTTGCAAATCAACTGCGGGGCCGTTATCCGGCGGTGCAGCTCGAACTCACGGGCGAGATTCCACTGAATTTCGATATTCGGAAAGCGAGCGCCGCCGATGTGCATCGCGGCGAAAGCCTGGTGATCCCCGCGACACTGGTGCTTCTGCTGGTGGCGTTTGGAAGCCTGATGGCCGCGCTGATTCCCTTGGCCGTTGGCCAGCTGGCCATCGCCACCACTCTGGCGATTACGGGATTTCTGGCCCAGCGCTGGCACTTGTCCATTCTGGTTCAAAATTTGGCCACCATGCTTGGCCTGGGCCTGGGAATCGACTATGCGCTCCTCATGATCAGCCGCTTCCGGGAAGCGATTGCCGCCGGGAACGACGGACCGACGGCCGGGGTGATCGCGGCTCGCCAGGCAGGCCGCACGCTTTTGATTTCAGCCTCAACGGTAGCGATCGGATTTCTAGCGCTCTTGACGGTTCCGATCAGTGAAATCCGATCAATCGGTGTGGCAGGATTCCTGGTGACGGGAATGAGTGTGTTGCTTACAAATACCCTGGTTCCCGCAGCGCTGGTATTGCTCGGTCCGCGGATTGATCTTGGCCGAATGCCCTTTACTGCAAAGTTGGATGCGCAGCGGGCCGCGCGCACGGGAAATCGCTGGCGCCAATGGGGAAAGGTAATTGTCGCGCACCCTTGGATCGCCCTCTTGCTAGCAGGTACTCCTCTGCTTCTGCTGGCATGGCAGGTCAGACGACTCGATACCAGTCTCCCCCGGGGGGATTGGCTGCCGCCGGCGGCAGAATCAGTCCATGCGCTGCACACCCTGGAACGGATGGATCGGGGCGGCGTGGTTGAAGCATTGCGCGTCATCGTCGAGCTCCCAGCGGATTCCATCGCGCAAACCGACGCGGGGTGGGATGCGCTGGATCGTCTTTCCAAGCGTCTTGCGACCGACCCTCGCTGTGACCGCGTGATTTCCATCACCACGCTTGCGCAGAGCAACCGATCTTCGCTCACTGATCTTTCGCGGGAGACGCGTCGAACATTTCTGAGTAGTGATGGACGAGCGGCGCTGCTCGAGGTGCTACCCGCGAGTTCGGTCTCCCTGCGCGATCAGGTCAACTGGGTACGAGAGCTGCGTAACACCGGCGCGCCAGCTCTCACCGGAGTGCCTGGCGCAACCCTTCTCGTTGGCGGCATCCCGGCGCTCAACGCTGATTATGAAACGATTATCAGAAACCGCTTTCCACCCGTAATGGGGCTGGTGGTGGGGGGGACGCTGTTTGCTCTGCTCTGTGGGTTCCGATCGATCTTCGCCGCTGTGAAGGCCATCGCGCTGAACCTTTTCTCGGTGGCGGCGGCGTTCGGAGCATTGGTTTTCGTCATTCAAGATGGACACGGAAGCAGGTTCCTGGGAGTTCCCGGGGGAACCGGTAGCGTGTTTCCCCTGGTACCGATCGTCGCGTTTGCCATCGTCTTCGGATTGAGCATGGACTACGAAGTGTTTCTGGTGGCACGCGTTCTGGAAGCCAGAAGGAGCGGCCTGAGTGAAATGGATGCGATTCCGGAGGGTCTGGCTAGAACCGCGGGCCTGATTACGAGCGCCGCAGCAATCATGATCGTGGTATTTGCGGCGTTCACTTTCGGAGATTTCCTGGTGGTCAAGATGATCGGGTTTACGCTCGCGATCGCCGTTTTGATTGACGCGACACTCGTTCGGATTGTGATCGGTCCCGCGCTCCTGCGTATTGCGGGCGATTGGAACTGGTGGCCTGGCGGGCTCACCGCAGCGCGCAGGGTGCCAGTCGTGGCGGGTCGCGAATAGCGACCGGCGACCCCAATCACTGCCCATCGCTGGCACCGGCACCGCATCCGCGCGCAGCACGCCCTGCAATTACGACTTGGGAAGCAAACGCATGAAGATTTTCCAATACGAAATCGGCGCCAGACGTTCGAGCAATGCCAGAAACCTTGCGTCGTTGCCGACCAGCACGCGCGGCGAGCGGCGTTCGATGCCCCGCACGATAATTTCACCGGCGGCTGCGGGCGGCATGGTCAGTGCTTTTTTCGCAAGGGCTCTGCGCCGAGCGATTTCTTGCGGAGGCATGTCCTTGGGTACGCGAGCGTTGTCTGCAATCGAAGTTGCGACGCCGCCCGGATGTACAACCGTAACACCGACTTTCGAATCCGCGAGTTCGTGCCGCAGTGAATTCGAAAATCCGCGCACGGCGAACTTACTTGCCGAGTAAGACGTTTCACCGGGCGGCGAGATCAGTCCGTAGACGCTCGAAAGGTTTACCACGCGTGCGTCATCGCTTTTTCGCAACAGAGGCAGAAAGGCTCGGGTCATCCGCACTACGCCCCAGAAGTTAATTTCGAACAACCACTCAAAATCCTCCTCGCTGACTGCTTCGAACGTGCCGCCGACGGCCACGCCGGCGTTGTTTATAAGGATGTCGACCCCGGGATGCGCGGCGATCACAGCTTGTGGAAACGCCGCCACGGCATGCCGATCTGCAACGTCAAGGTGATGTTGGCTGATGCGCAGCGCACTGCGCCGGGCGCTGTGGTTGGTCGGATCCATTTGAGCTGGATGTGCCATGCGCGCCGTTTCTGATAATCCGGCGTCATTCACGTCCGCGAGCGCAAGGTTGCAGCCACGGCGCGCGAGCGAGACGGCAATGGCACGGCCGATGCCGCTTGCAGCGCCGGTGATCACCGCCGTGCGGTTCTCGAGATTCATTGCGCTGGTCATAATCTCAAATCAGACGGTAGCCCTGGAGTGGACATTACTTACGCGACTGCCATTGTCAGCCTCCGACGTTCGACGAAAATTCATGGTCCCGTCGTTTACCGACCCAAACGTAAAGGAGGCGAGGTCTTTTACATAATTCTGGGGCACTCTCCACGGCGGCTTCTGTCCCTGCCTGGGCAGCACGCCGTCGGCACGGCGGACGTAGCCTGAACTGAAATCGAGCAAAGGCTCGGGGTTGACGGATGGATCCGGAAGATTCGGTACACATACCGACCATCCCTTACGATCCATATATGTAAGCAGCCGGCAGACAAAACGCGCGGTGAGATCACAGCGCAGGGTCCAGGAATTATTCGTATAGCCAAAGGCGAGTGCTAGATTCGGGATACCGCTGAACATTGCGCCTTTGTAAACCAGCTTCTCGTTGAGTTTGGCCGGCACGCCATCAACAAGAATTTCAGCTCCGCCCATCAGCTGCACGATGAGACCTGTGGCTGAAACGATGATATCCGCCGGCAAGATTGTGCCGGAGCGTAAGCGGATGCCGGACTCCACAATTTCTTCAATCGTGTCGGTAACGATGTCGACCCGGCCGGAGCGGATGGCGGCAAACAGATCGCCGTCGGGCACCAGGCATATACGCTGATCCCACGGGTTATAGCGGGGCGTGAAGTGCCGCTTGACGTCGAAGTCGGGATCAAGCTGCTGCTTGATCCCCTTGATGATGATGCCCTTGAGCATCTCTGGTTTCGTGCGCGCGAGGTAAAACATGGTGATGCTGTACAGCACGTTCTTCCATTTTGTGAGTTCCGCGGCAAACTTTCTTGGGAAATGCCGATACATCCAGATGGCCTTTACGTCCTTACTGGGGCGAGTAACGACATAGCTGGGAGAGCGCTGCAGCATCGTGACATGCGCGGCATCCTTGGCAAGCGCCGGAACCAGCGTCACCGCCGTGGCACCACTTCCGATGACAACGACTTGCTTGTCCGCATGATCGAGGGCCTCGGGCCACTCCTGTGGGTGCACGAACTGCCCCTGAAACCGATTCATGCCCGGAAACTCCGGGCTGAAACCCTTTTCGTAACTATAATAACCGCTGCACATATAAAGGAAGCTGCAGAACAGTCGCACGATCCGTCCATCTTTCGTCTGGGCCTCGACCGTCCAGCGCGCGTCGGCTGAAGACCAGGAAGCTCGGATCATGCGATGTCCCAGCCTGATGTGCCGGTCAATGCCATAGTGTGCCGCGGTCTCG
Source organism: Acidobacteriota bacterium (assembly GCA_013289715.1). GTDB lineage: Bacteria > Acidobacteriota > Terriglobia > Acidiferrales > UBA7541 > Palsa-295. The sequence continues at coordinate 342,909 of JABCZJ010000001.1, forward strand.
CGGATATAATTCCAGATGGCAGGACCACCTGCGATCGCCTCGTCCGCGTGCCAAGGCCGAAAAGGAAAGCCGAGAGTGTGCATCTCAGAATCGGACCGGACGCCTGGATAGCGGAAGAGATCCCACGTTCCGCCGATTGCGTCGCGGGCCTCCAGAATCGAGTAGGTTTTTCCGGGGAAGGCGGTCTGCAAATGGTAAGCAGCATCAATACCGGATATGCCGGCGCCCACGATTAGCACGTCTAGTACGTCGAATTGTTCTGGGGATTGCATCGGCATGTCTGTAGTGTTCTCGCCTGCGGCGCGCTGTTGTACCTTTGTGCGACGCCGGTGGCGAGTTAATTTATTATCCTTCCAGCAGCAAGGAAACTATTCGAGCAGATTCGGTTCATCCTGGATAATACGCGCGAGCAGCGGCTGAAACTGAAACCATCCTGCGAGGTGGGTTCCCACTTGCTCCCTCGTTGCAGCCGCGGTGGCGTGATCAATCTTTAGCGGTACGCCCGCCGCCTCTGCGAGCAACTGGGCGTGGCAACTGCGGTCCATGGTGATGAACCACCACGCGGCTTCCTCGACGCAGTGGCCAACGGTGATCAATCCGTGGTTGCGCAGAATCGCAGCTTTGTATTGTCCGAGGGCCTGCGCGATCCGCTCGCCCTCCGACGTTTCATAGACTACGCCGGTGAACTCGGCGAAGAGTCCGTGGTCCTGGTAAAACGCACAGGCATCCTGCGTGATGGGATCGAGCAGACGCCCGAGCGACGCCCAAGATTTCCCGTACATCGAATGCGCGTGCGCCGCCGCGATCACGTCCGGGCGTGCGGCGTGTACCTGAGAGTGGATGGCGAAAGCCGCTCCATTGACTGGATAATTCCCTTCCACGACTTCGCCGCGATGATTCACCAGAATCAGGTCAGACGCGCGAATTTGGCTGAAGTGCATCCCGAATGGGTTCACCCAGAAGTGGTCGGGTTGCTCCGGATCGCGAGCAGTGATGTGTCCCGCCACACCTTCATCGAATCCGTAACGCGAAAAAAGACGGAATGCGGCGGCCAGCATGCGTTTGCGATGCAAGCGCTCTTCGGCCGCGCTGGCAAACACAGGCGGCCGCGGAATGTTCCGTACATTTGCGGGTGCTCCGGCCATTTGAACCTCCCGGCCCCCAGGAATTCCCTGACTTGGCACAGTGCCGGCGATTATATACAATGCCCGTCGCGTTAGTCACCGTCATCTGTAAGCGACTATCAACAATTGGTTAGACGGCGGCGCGCCCCCGATCTTTAGCACCGAAGGGATCAGCTATGAACAAAATGAATCACAAATTCGAGCTCGCTGCGCGGCCCGTTGGGATGCCCAAACGCACCGATTGGGCGTACAAGCAAGAGCCGGTTCGCGAACCCGGTGAAGGTGAGTTGCTCATAAAGATTCTGTATATTTCGCTCGATCCGGCAATGCGCGGGTGGATGAACGAAGGGAAATCGTACATCGCTCCGGTAGAAATCGGAGCGGTGATGAGGGCTGGGGGGCTGGGGCGCGTAACGGCTTCGAAAAATCCCAAGTTTGTCGTCGACGACTACGTTTACGGAGCTTTCGGCGTTCAGGAATTCGCAATTTCCAACGGCAACGGCATTACGAAAATCAATGCGGGCACGGTTCCGTTGCCCGTTTTTCTCGGCACGCTCGGAATGCCCGGAATGACCGCGTATTTCGGCTTGCTGGATATCGGCCAGCCAAAGCCCGGCCAGACCGTAGTTGTCTCTGGCGCCGCTGGAGCGGTGGGAACGGTCGTTGGACAGATCGCCAAAATAAAAGGCTGCAACGTGGTAGGCATCGCCGGCGGGGCCGAGAAGTGCAACTACCTTGTGCAAGAGCTCGGCTTCGACGCCGCGATTGACTACAAGTCGGAGGATGTGCGCAAGTCTCTGCGGCAGCATTGCCCGAATGGCATTGACGTTTATTTCGACAACGTGGGCGGCGACATCCTTGACGCTGCGCTTACGCAGCTCGCGCGCGGCGCACGAGTGGTCATCTGCGGCGCAATCTCGCAATACTGCAACACAACACCAGTCAAAGGACCCTCGAACTATCTCTCGCTTCTTGTGAATCGCGCCAGCATGAAAGGTATGGTCGTATTTGACTATACGGATCGTTACCCGGAGGCCGCACGGGAGATGGCGGCGTGGATGGCGGCCGGCAAACTGAAATCGCGCGAGGACATCGTCGAGGGCCTTGAAACATTCCCCGAAACGTTGCTGAAGCTCTTCCACGGCGAGAACACTGGAAAACTCATTCTCAAAGTAGCCGACGCGTAAAGATGAATGTTGGCAAAACCAACTGCCAGGCACCGGCGGAGCTGCAGACTTGTCTTCAGGAATTTGTAGCCTGTGTCAGCCAGGTAACGACAGCGGGAGGTCAAATCCCCGGCCAACTCTCTTAACTTGCTGCTGCCTGTGTGCAACGATTTCCACAAGTTGCCTTCCCGAGTGTTCTGCCATACTTGCGCTCGATCAGCCGATCGATGCGGTCGCGCTCATGCCAAAGACCTGATGACAACGATGCTGCACGCCGCGAGAAGGCAACCATAACGTCATGAAGCCGCCCTGCGACGAAGCTGTCGTCCGATCGCCGCATGCTGACGCTCCGTGCGCAGCACGGGCGCAACGTTGGATTCTGGCTGCGACAATTTTCGGTTCCAGCATGGCGTTTATTGACGGCACTGTCGTCAACGTCGCACTGCCTGCCCTGCAGGCAGGCCTGCACGCAAGCGTCGTCGACGTGCAATGGGTGGTCGAGTCGTATGGGTTGTTCCTGGCGGCTTTGATTCTTGTCGGCGGCTCGCTTGGCGATTTGTTTGGCCGCCGATTGATTTTCCTGATTGGAGTGGGGATTTTTGCCGCCGCTTCCGTCGCGTGCGGGCTTGCTTCGAATATTCAGCAGCTGGTGATCGCGCGCAGCGTCCAAGGCATTGGAGCCGCTTTTCTGGTCCCGGGCAGCCTGTCGCTTATCAGCGCCTCGTTCGATGAGAAAAGCCGCGGCCAAGCGATCGGCACCTGGTCCGGATTCACTGCGATCACCGCGGCGATCGGGCCGGTTCTGGGCGGCTGGCTGATTGAGCATGCTTCCTGGCGCTGGGTATTTTTCATCAACGTTCCGTTCGCGGCCGCGGTGATCGCAATTTCGCTTTGGCACATTCCCGAAAGCCGTGACGAGGCGGCCGGGCGTGTGGATTGGCTGGGAGCGTTGGTCGCAACTGTGGGATTAGGTGGTGTCGTGTACGGGTTTGTTGAGTCTACCAGTCTCGGCTGGAACCAGTCGTTGGTTTACGGAAGCCTGATTTTGGGATTCGGCTGCCTGATTGGTTTCGCGTTCGTTGAGGCCAGGGTAAGTTCGCCCATGGTTCCGCTGACGCTTTTTGCATCGCGCGGCTTTCGTGGTGCGAACCTGCTCACTTTGTTTCTTTACGCAGCGCTTGGAATTTGCTTTTTCTTGTTTCCGATGGATCTGATTCAGGTGCAGGGATACTCGACAACCGCGACCGGCGCGGCTGCGCTCCCGCTTATTCTGCTGCTGTTTTTTCTTTCGCGCTGGTCCGGCGGACTGGTCACGCGTTACGGATCCAAAGCTCCGCTGATCGTCGGACCATTGATTGCGGCCTTGGGTTTCATGCTGTGCGCCGTACCGGGCGTGGGCGCCGGCTATTGTACAGGTTTCTTCCCGGCGTTCACCGTTCTTGGTTTCGGAATGGCGATTAGCGTCGCTCCACTCACCACAGTGGTGATGAGTTCCGCGAAACAGGAACGCGCTGGCGCCGCCTCCGGGATCAACAACGCCGTCGCGCGGGTTGCGAGCGTGCTGGCCGTGGCAATTCTCGGAATTGTGATGGTGAAATTGTTCAGTTTCCGCTTGAGCCGAATCCTCGCAGGCGCGCAGCTGCCGCCCGGAATTCTCCACTACGTTCAGTCAAAGCAGATCAAGCTCGCCGGCATCGATCTGCCCTCGGGCTTGGATGCCCAGACGACCGCACTGCTGCGCGCCTCGATTTCCCGCGCCTTTGTGTTCGGATTCCGAATCGTAATGTTGATTTGCGCAGGTTTGTGCGTGGCGAGCGCAGCGGTCGCGTCGCTAATGATTCCCGCCAAGACCGACCAGGTAATTTAGAAAGCGCTCGTTGCCTCGCGCGCGATTTGTATTTCTAATCGGTTATATAGGCGTCGCCGGGGATAGTGGCGCGAGCGTGGGACGGGGATGTGAGATCCGCGATTCGGAGCGCGAGCGCGGAGGGAAGGTTTACCAGCGGCGGCGTATACGCTCTCAGAAATCGAGCGTTGATTGGCGGAAACGGGAGGGAAGATGAAGAGAAGGGCGGGAACTGAGTGATTTTGCGGACGATTCGAAGCATACATTATTATGGATTGCGTCTGGCTGTGGCCGGAGCGCGACCGCCTGTGGCGCCGGCGCGAAACAACTTGACAAAGGAAGGAGGCTACACTATAAGCCTTGGCAAGGAATAACCGGTTAGACTGTTTTAACGCTCTCAATCGCAAGCGGAATGAGGAATCGCGGGGGATAAGCCGAAGATCCGCCGGCTCGCAGGGTCCGATTCGATCGAGCGTTGACAAACTTGGGGGGTGGGGGATGCCAAGCACACGATTTGGGAAATATTTGGCTGTTTTGCTTTGCGCATTGGTGCTGTTCACAAGCGGACGGTTGCTGGCCGGCGTGACCGCCAGCATTTCCGGGACGGTGACCGACCCGAGTGGCGCCGTGGTTGCGGGCGCGACGGTGACGGCGACCAATGTGGATACGGGCGTGACCACCACGCTGACGTCGAACTCGCAGGGCTTCTATTCCTTCCAATCGCTGGCGCTGGGCAATTACACCATCAGCGTGCAACAAAGCGGATTCAAAGGTTACGCGGAGACGGGACTGACACTGAACGTGAACGACGCGCTGGTGATTGACGTGCATCTCGCAGTTGGCGCGACGACCGAGAAAGTGGAAGTGCTCAGCGATACGTTGCACGTTGATACCGAGAGCACGCAGATGGGCGAGGTGATCACCGGCAAGACGATGACGGATGTTCCGCTGGTGACCCGCAGCTATACCGATTTGCTGGGTTTGCAGCCCGGGGTGGCGCAGACGGCGTCACAAATGACCGGAGCCTATGCCGGACCGTTCATATCCGCGGGATTTGCGGTACCGCAGGTATCGGGCGATTTGAATTCTGGCGCGGTGTCCGTCAATGGTATGCGCGAATCGGAAAACGGGTTCATCCTGAACGGAGTGCTGGTGCAGGAGTTGGGATTTTCCGGCGCCGGAGCGATCCCCAACCTCGATTCGATCTATGAGTTTAAGATCCTGACGAACAATCCCGACGCCGAGTACGGAAACTACAGCGGCGGGCTGATTAACGTGGTCACCAAGTCCGGCACGAACGGCTACCACGGAAATCTTTTCGAATTCTTGCGTAATACGGATTTCGACGCCGCGAACTATTTCGACCAGGGACAGCGAGGCGCCTATCACCAGAACCAATTCGGCGGCACATTCGGCGGCCCCATCAAGCGCGACAAAATCTTCTTCTTTGCTGATTATCAAGGAAACCGGTTGATTCAGGGACAGACCCATCGCATTACTGGAGCCCCAACGTCGGCGTTGGAAGGCGGAGACCTCTCGTCGGTAGTGGGCAGCCTAGTGGATTCCCACGGCAATCCAACGACCGTACAGAGTTGTACTCCGCCGGCGCCGAATTGCAACGCGGCGGGTAATTGGGCGACCGTATTGACTAATCAGCTGGGGTACACCGTTACGCCCGGCGAGCGGTATTATTTCCCGGGCTGTACGAGCAACGCCCAATGCGTTCTGCCTAATGCGACGTTGTCGCCTACGGTCTTCAATCCAATCTCGGCAAACCTGCTTCCGTTTATTCTGCCGGCGAACGGAACAAATGGTTCGGGCCTGGCGACCTTCACCACCAATTCGGGAGCAACAGATCTTAGCGACAACAAGTTCAGCGGACGAGGAGACGCTAACACCGGTTTCGGGCTTCTCACGGCCTACTTTTATTGGGACCGCTACAACCGGATTGATCCGTATTGGCCGGGGAACGCGCCCCTTTATCCGGGGTTTAACGTAGATGGGAAAGGGCAAACGTACAACGTCGATCTCGGGGCCACGAAAACGTTCAGCTCCGCATCGGTGAACGAATTCCGTTTGGGATATTTTCGTCTGGATACCTTGTTCAACCAGCCGCAAGGCGGAAAGGGCGTGACGTTGTCGAGCCTAGGATTTGCGTCCGGCGCGGCGGGTGCTCCGGGTATTGTGCCGCTGGTGCCCGCGCTGGAAGGTGTTCCGGAGATTGACTTCAACGACTTTGTAATCGGAGTGCCGAGCCGTCCGAACGGCCTGATCGATAACATTTACCAGATTGCGGACAATTACAGCAGAATTGTGGGCACGCACACGCTGAAATTTGGAGGTCAATATCACTACGACCAGCTGGAAGAAGACCTGATTGATAATGTGTCGAACGGGAACTTCTTCTTTGGGAGCAATTTTAGTGGTCAGCCCAGTGAAACAGGCAGTGACTTTGTCGATTTTCTTCTTGGGGCGCCCAGCTCCTATGTTCAGGGACAGTCCTACCCATCCTACGGCCGCAATTTTTACTTTGGCTTGTACGGCCAAGACAGCTGGCGTATAAAATCGAATTTGACGTTCAACTATGGGCTCCGGTACGACGTCAGTTCGCCGTGGAAAGAAAAGTATAACCAGATTCAAACTTTGATTCCCGGGGAACAATCCGTTGGTTTCCCCGGCTCACCGACAGGGTGGGTATTCCCCGGAGATCCAGGTGTTCCGAGCACGCTGGCGCCCACCCGTTGGAACAACTTTGCACCACGATTGGGATTGGCCTATTCATTCGGAGACTATGACGGTTTGCTTGGCAAGATCCTGGGCAAATCCGGGACGACAAGTATTCGTGCCGGTTGGGGCATCTTCTACAGCACGTTTGAAGGCGCTACGGACTTTAACGAAATTGGAGATGCGCCATTCGGAAACTATACGGGGCAGAACCAGCCAACTTTCGCTGCTCCCTTTACAAACCGGGCAGCGGGTACTTCGATTACAAACTTCTTCCCAGTAACCCAACCACCTCTGCAGTTTTCCGCCAAAAATCCTGCAACGGGTCCTCCGTTCGACACGCTGCCCGATTTCTTTAGCGCGTTTGGAACGATCAGCAGCTCACCGGCCTTTTACAACAAGAACCGACTTCCCTATGCGGAAGAATATGAACTTTCCATCGAACATCAGATCACACGGGCGGATTTGCTGACCGTGAGTTATGTGGGGACCCAAGCTCACCGGCTGCTTTCTTCGATATCCGCGAACCCAGGAAACCCAGCGACGTGCTTGGCTTTTGCCGCCCAAGGATGCGGACCAGGTGGCGAAAATAATGTCTACATTAATAAAACCACAGGCGCGTTTACGCTGGGGACACGCGCGCCGTTTAGCGGCGTGGCTCTGCCGGCTGGCACTGCATTGCCTTGCGCTCCTGGTTGCGATACGGTGCTGCCGAACGGGGATCTGGGAATTATCCCCTTCGGTAACGATTCGTATTTCATCACAGCGGGCTCTTCTTCTTACAATTCCCTGCAAGTCAGCTACAAGCACACGACTGGACGTCTGCAGACCCTCATTGGTTATACCCTCAGCAAATCGTTCGACGATTCCTCGGGGTACGGCGAGCAGATCAATCCTTTCAACCACCGATTGAGCCGCGGGCTTTCCGCTTTTGATAGCACGAACAATTTCGTGGCGAGCTACAACTACACGCTGCCCATTGATAAGTTGGGCGGCCCGACACCGCTGACACACGGATGGGCCGTCAGCGGAATTACGAAATTTGCGACCGGACTACCTGTAACGCTGGTCGAAACCGACGATCAATCGTTGCTCGGCACTGGCTTTGGCGGCCCGATTACACTTCCGGTGGACACGCCGCAGATTGTGGGGCCGCTGGAGGTCACAAATCCGCGAAATACGGGCGGCCAATACTTCAGCCCGGCGGCTTTCGGGCCTTCCGCGTTAGGGACAGAGGGTGACGCCAGACGCCGGTATTTCCATGGGCCGGGGATTAACCAATGGGATTTTGCTCTGCTTAAAGACACGAAGATCACGGAGCGCTTCGATCTGCAGTTCCGGGCTGAATTTTTTAACATCTTCAATCACACGCAGTTCTTAACACCGAGCGGGATCACCGGTTTCAGCGGGGGTGTGGCAACGTCAGCGTCGTTCGGCCAAGTTCCTGGAACTCTGCCGGGACGCATCGGCCAGCTTTCCTTAAAACTGTACTTCTAGACGAGCCTGACGAAGACGCGGATCAAGAAAAAGTACCTTGTGCAGGCCGGACGGATCGCATCCGTCCGGTCTTCTCCGGAACTTGACGAGCGTCCGTGCGGGAATGCGGGCACTGTAAAGAGTACACACCTATGGCGGCCCCAGGCGTTCTGGCAGCGACGTTAGTGAAACCCGGGCGGTACGAGATGCGCGAATACCCTTTGCCGGAACCTGCTGCTGGGTGTGTGCTGATTCGCATGGAAATGTCCGGGATTTGCGGCACGGACGAGCACACGTTTCAGGATTACACCACGCAGTACGGCGGCCGCCAGCTGGAATTTCCGATTATTCAGGGGCATGAGAACGTCGGAACGATTGCGGCGATCGGCGGCGACGGAAAGTACGCGGACTTCGAAGGCGTCGAGCTGCGCGAGGGAGATCGCGTGGTGGTGGGCGCGAGCGGCTTTCCGGCGCGCGAACTCCGAGGGCGGTTTAACGGTCGAGAAATTCGATTCGTTCGCGCCGACACGGCGGACTTCGCGGCAGTTTGTTGCGGCGTGCCACGGCTTGGATGGTGTGCTGCGCGGTATTTTGATTCCGAATCCGGAAGCGTAGTGGCGCGATGCAGTGGCGGGTGCGGATCCGCATACGCACGAAGCATCGACTAATTCCAATTTTGCAACAGGAGACTCGCACGTGGGAAAACTGGCGATTACCGGTGGCGAACCCGTACGCAAGACACCTTTCACTCCATGGCCCATCGCCACGAAGGAGGAATTTGCCGCGCTGGAGGACGCCTTCACCAGCTTGAAATGGGGCGGCCAGCCGTTCCCGGGCAAGTACGCGGATTCATTTGCTAAAAAATTCGCCGCGTTTCAGACCGCGAAATACGGCCAATGCGTGAGCACCGGGACGGTGGCAATCGAAGCATGCCTGAAAGCAATTCAGATTCGTCCGGGGGACGAAGTGATCGTCCCGGCTTACACCTGGGAAGGAACGGTCGGTCCTGTGTTGCTGCTGAACGCTGTTCCGGTTTTTGTGGACGTGGATCCGGAAACGTATTGCCTGGACACGAAGTTGATCGAGCAGGCCATCACGCCGAAAACGAAAGCGATTCTGCCAGTGCACCTGGGGATGCGGTTCGCGGACATGGATGACATTTTGCGCATCGCGAGGAAGCACGATTTGAAGGTAATCGAAGATTGCGCGCACGCGCATGGCGCGATGTGGAACGGACAGGGCGCGGGTTCCATGGGGGATTTGGGAGCTTTCAGTTTTCAGTCGAGCAAGTTGATCACGTCCGGAGAAGGCGGCGCGGTGATCACGAACACGCTGGAATACATGGAGCTGGTGCAGAGCTACATCAACGCGGGGCGCGCCAGCCTGACGGACCAATATCATCACCGCATTATCGGATTCAATCACCGGCTGAGTGAACTACAGGCGGCTGTGCTGGGGCCGCAACTCGAGCGGCTACCGCAGCAAGCCGCGACGCGGGGAAAAAATGTGAAGCATTTCGAATCGCGAATGCAAAAGTTGGCTGCCATCAAATTGCTGAAGCCTGATCTGCGGATTACGCGACTGGCGCCTTACGGCTTTATGTTCAAATATTTTGCGGACAAGGCGAACGACATTCCACGCGCGGCGTTTGTCGGCGCTTTGCAACTGGAAGGAATTCCTTGCGACGGTCTTTTCTACGAGCCTGTTTACAAGAGCTCATTGTTCCCTTTGAAGCCTGAGGACTTCCCGGCTCTGAGTTGGGGGCGCGAGAAACCTTTGGATCTGCGGAATATGTATTCGTGTCCGGAGGCGGACCGAGCGGCTTATCACGAAGCTGTGTGGTTCCCCCATTACTTGTTCTTGGGCAGCGCGGCGGACGTGGATTCGATTGCGGACGCGATCGAGAAGGTGCTCGGTGCGAGTGAAGAATTGCGTGGGTTGGATCACAAGGCGATTCGAAATCAGAGATTGGGCCGGGCGGACCGAGAAAGCTAGTTTTAGCCTGGACGAAAAGCGGGTTGGCGCGAGAAACCGAAGTTCATGGCTGCAGCGGCGAAAGCCGCTCGCATTTTTGTGGCGCTTACGGCACGGCTGAAGCCGTGCCCTGACGAAGGACCTTGGCGCCGACGCTGCGAGTTCTTGGGAGATTTCCAATCGATGGGTGTGGGGAAAAAGGTTGGGTTCGCGGTGGTGGGCCTGGGTACGATCGCGCAAGGATTTGTCCTGCCCAGCTTCGCGAAGTGCAAGAACGCAAAACTCGTGGCGGTGGTGAGTCGAGATAAGGATAAGGCCGCGCGGGTGGGACGCAAATTCAAATCCAACGCGCACTACAGCAGCGAAGAGTATGCGGCGTGCCTCGCGAATCCTCAAGTAGATGCCGTTTTCGTGGCGACACCGAACGGCTTGCATGAGTCGTTCACGGTGCAGGCCGCGCAGGCCGGTAAACACGTGCTGTGCGAGAAACCTCTGGCTGCCACCGCGGAACAGGCCGCGCGAATGGTGGAAGCTTGCCGGCGAAATCGCGTGCTTTTGATGACCGCTTACCGGAAATATTTCGAGCCAAGCAGCCTTTTTTTGAAACAATTAATTCAGAGTGGCGAGCTGGGCCGGATTGACCTGATCCACACGGCGTTCAGTGAATTGTATTCGCCGGGCAAGTCGTTGGCGTGGCTGGTGGATTCGAATCTGGCGGGCGGCGGGCCGCTGATGGACTTGGGCGTGTATTGTGTGAACACTTCGCGCTGGCTAGTGGATGAAGATCCGGTGGAAGTGAGCGCGCAGAGCTGGGCGCGCGACACGGTCACGTTCTGGGACGTGGAGGAAGGGATTTCGTTCCGGTTGCAGTTCCCGAGCGGGCTGGTGGCGCAGGGGAGTGCGTCGTACGCCGCGGTTTTATCATCCTTTATATATGTGCAGGGGACGAAGGGCTGGGCGTCGCTGACTCCTGCATTTCCTTTTGACGAGGTGCGGCGGCTTACGGGAAAGATCGGCAAGCGCCCGATTGACCGGACGTTCCCGATCATGGACGAGTTCGGACTGGAGATAAAGGAGTTCGCTTCCGCGATTCAGAACCGGCGGCCGGTGGAAAGCGACGGCGTGCAGGGGCACCGGGATATGGTAATTCTTGAGTCAATTTATAACTCGGTGAGAAAACAGCGGCCGGTTGTCATAAACTACTGAAGGCCCGGCAGCGCGCAGTGGCGCTTTGCAGACAAAGCAGCGCGGGCTTTTTTGTGATACAAGGCTGATACGAATGAGTGCCGTGAAAAAAGTGGGGCGTAAGAAATCGGGCAAGACGGCTAGCATTTACGACGTCGCGAAATTGTCGCGCGTCTCCGTGTTTACGGTTTCCGCCGTGGTGAATCACAAGAGCCACGTGGGCGAGAAGCTGCGGAAGCGAGTGGAAGCGGCGATTCGCAAGCTGAATTATCGGCCCAACTTGATTGCGCGGAGCCTGGCGAATCAGCGCACGCATACCATCGGAATGATTGTTCCGGATATCGCCAACCCTTTTTTTCCGATGGTGGTGCGCGGCGCCGAGGATGCCGCGCAGCGTCACGGATACAATCTGCTGCTGTGCAACAGTGACGACACGCTTGCGAAGGAAGAGAAATCGGTAGAGCTGCTGCTTTCGAAGCGCGTGGATGGAATTTTGCTGACGAAGGCCGCGGAGGATTTTCGGCCGTCGCTGCGGCAGATGATCAAAGAAGTTAACATTCCTTTTGTGCTGGTGATGCGCACGTATCCGAAGCTTACCAAGGATGCAGTGATTACCGACGATTACCAGGGTGCGTACGACGCGGTATGCCATTTGGCGCGTTCCGGAAGGCGGCGGATCGGATTGATCGGCGGCCCGCGCAAGGTGAGCAACGCGCAAGCGCGCTGGGAGGGATTTCGCGACGCATTGAAAGCGGAAGGCCTGCCCTACGAACCGGAATTGGACATCGAAGGCGATTACCGGATTGAGTCCGGATTTCGCGCGGGGCACGCGTTGCTCTCGCACCGGCCCGACGGCATTTATGTGGCGAACCACTTGATGACCGTGGGATTGCTGAAGGCGGCGGAAGAAATGGGCTTACGTTGCCCCGAAGATTTCGGCCTCGTGAGTTTTGACGACTATCCTTGGCTGGGAGTTTTTCGGCCGCGATTGACGACCGTGGAATTGCCCAAGCACCAGTTGGGGATTGAGGCCGCGGAGTTGCTGATCCGGCGCATTGCGGGAGATCGCAGCAAGGCCGTGGTGAAGAAGCTGCAGCCGGAATTGCGCATTCGCGAATCGTGCGGGTTTGCGCTGCATGTGTCGCGAGGGCAATCGCTAGAGCAAGAACCAGGCAACGCGAAGAGCGCTTTGGTTCGAGACTTGCGGTAGCACGCTTTTGCGTGTGCCGCCGTTTACGTTTCGCTAAAGTCTATTAATTTTGGCCTGCGTGTGAATCCCCGTGTTTTGTAACCGCCGTAGAGAATTCCTACCGCCAGCCACGCCAGGCCGGCATATTTCGTCCAGGTTTGCAGGCTGAGCAGCAGAAGCAAGCAGAAAACGAAGCCGAAGCCGGGCACGAAGGCGTCTACAAAGAAATTGCGGTGCCCGAGCGCTTCGCGCGAAAACCAGAAATGGCGGAAGGCCGCGAGATTCACGCCCATGAAGGCGAGTAGCGCGCCGAAAGTGACGATTTCGGCGGCGTGCTCCCACGGAATGGTGATCACGCCGATATAGGCGAGGACACCGACGATCCAGACGTTGTAAGCGGGATTGCTTTTCTTCGGGCTGAGATAGCCGAATATTTTTTTCGGCAGAACATCGTCGCGACCCATGCTGTAGAGCAGGCGCGACGCGCCGACGTGCCCGGCAAGTCCGCAGGCGATGCTGGAAACGAGCAGCATCACGCCGTACGCGGCAAAGAGCGCGGGGCCGCTCGCCATGCGCGCGACGTCCATGAATGCGGTTTCCGGATTTTGCAGGGTGGTGTAGTCCGGCCAGACGCGCTGGGCGAGATAAACTTGCAGACCGCTGAAAAGTCCGGTGAAGATAACGACGAGGACGGAGGCGAGCAGGACGTTGCGTTTGGGATTGTGAACTTCTTCGGCGAGGATGGAGACGCCGTCGAAGCCGATGAACACGAGCGCGGCGAGCGAAGTGCCAGCGGCGACGGCGCGCAGATTGAATGTGGCCGGATTGTAAATCGGGTGCAGGGAAAACAGCCCGGTGAAGTGCTGGTGCAACACGATGAAGCGGAAGGATTCGACCAGGAACACGGTGGTGACCAGCAGCATGAAGCCGAGCAGGACTTCGTTCGTGCGCGCGGTGAATTTAATTCCCTGCACCGTGAGGATGGTGATGAAGCCGACGGTGACGGCGGCCAAAATTGCGAAGGGTACGCGCGGCGTCATGCGTTGAATGGCGAGCACGGCATAAAGAGCGTTCTGGATGGGCTGAAAGAGATATTCCAGAAACATAGCCCAGCCGACTACAAATCCGAAGTGCGGGTTCAGTTCCCTGCTTATGTAAGTGTAAACGGAACCCGCTGAGGGATAGACACTGGCCATGCGGCCGAAGCTGACGGCGGTGACGGACATCGCGACCATCGCGAGCAGAAGAGTCGCTACCGTGTGGCCGTGAGACAGAACCTGGCCTTCACCGAAGAGCGGGACGGCGGCGATGGGCGAAGTAAGAATGATGCCGTAATAGATCAGGTCCCAGAGGCTTAGCGCGCGCTTGAGATGGGGTTTCCTGGGTGTTGCTGCCTGCGCTGAGCCTGTGGCTACGGATGTTTCCACCCTTACCTCGCTGTGCCCCGAATTTCAAAGGAAACTTCTGCAACGGCTAAGCGAATACGAATGCGGTGAAACTTTTCGCCAAGCGAGAGGCTAAAAGAAAAAGCGCTCTTTCTTGCATATTTCCTCATAGCTGCGGCGCGCAGCTTTCACGGCGTCGCGCTCGGAAACTTCGGCGATGGGCACATCCCACCAGGATTCGTAGCCGGGAACTCTTTGGTCGTAGGAAGTTTCGATGACGATTACCGACGTGCGGCGCTGCTCGCGGGCAGCGGCCAAGGCGGCTTGCAGCTCGTCCGCGGTCTTCGCGCGAGCGATCCATGCGCCCAGGCTCGCGGCATTGGCCGCGAAATCCACGGGCAGCACGTCGCCATCATATTTGTCGCCGCGACGATAACGATAGTTCGTTCCCATGCCTTCGTTGCCGCAGGCACGGCTGAGGCCGCCGATGCTGGAGAAGCCGTGATTATCGAGGAGAACGATATTGATTTTGAAGCCTTCCTGAAGTGAGGTGACGATTTCCTGTGCCATCATCAGGTAGGAGCCGTCGCCGACGAGAACATACACTTCGCGCGCGGGATCGGCCATTTTCGCGCCGAGCCCGCCGGCAATTTCGTAGCCCATGCAGGAAAAACCGTATTCCATGTGATACCCGCCGGGTTGGCGCGTGCGCCAGAGCTTGTGTAGGTCTCCGGGCAGGCTGCCGGCCGCGCAGATGACGATATCCGACGGCTTCGTGAAATTATTTATGATGCCGATGACTTCGCCCTGCGTGATCGGCGGGGATTGGTGAATTCCGTAGATGCGGTCCACTTCATTTTCCCAGCGGGTCCGGAAATCGTTGATTTGGGCGCGATAGCTTTCTGCAACGGAGAAGTTGTCGAGAATTTGCTGCAATTCTGTGATGGTCAGGCGCGCGTCGCCGGTGAGCGGCAGGGCAGCGTGTTTGTAGGCGTCGAATTCCGTCACATTAATATTGATGAAGCGCACAGCAGGATTCTGGAACGCGGTTTTTGACGCACTGGTGAAATCGCTATAGCGCGTACCGATGCCCAGGATCAGGTCGGCTTCGCGCGCGATGATATTCGCGCCCGGCGTGCCGGTGACTCCCACGGCGCCGAGCTGTTGCGGATGGTCGAAGGCCAGCGAACCTTTGCCTGCTTGCGTTTCGCAGACTGGGATGCCCGTCGATTGCGCGAACTGCGCGAGAGCTTCGGAGGCTTGCGAATAGACGACTCCTCCACCGGCCACGATCAGCGGATTCTTCGCGGCACGAATCCATTCTGCGGCACGCTGCAGGAGTCCCTGGTCGCAGCGATTGCGAGGAATCAGCCATACTTTCTTGGCGAAAAACTTTTCCGGGTAATCGAACGCTTCCGCCTGGACATCCTGGGGGAAGGCGATCGTGACGGCTCCGGTTTCCGCGGGAGAAGTGAGGACGCGCATGGCTTCGGGAAGCGAGGTCAGTAATTGCTCGGGACGCTGGATACGATCCCAGTAGCGCGAGACGGGCCTGAAGCAATCGTTGACGGAAATATCCTGGGTGGACGGCGATTCGAGCTGCTGCAACACAGGAGCGACGTTACGACGCGCAAAAATATCGCCGGGGAGCAACAATACGGGCAAACGGTTTACGGTGGCGGTCGCCGCACCGGTGATCATGTTGGTTGCGCCTGGTCCGATGGATGAAGTGCAGACCAGCGCGCGCATGCGGAAACTTGTTTTGGCGAAAGCCGTGGCGGCGTGGACCATGGCTTGTTCGTTGCGGAACAGGTAGTAGCGCAAACCAGGATCCTGCTCGAGCGCTTGGCCGAGGCCAGCGACGTTGCCGTGGCCGAATATCCCCAGGCAGCCTGCAAAGAAACGGAATTGCTTGCCGTCGCGCTCGGTGTACTGGTTCTTGAGGAACGCGATGGTAGCTTGCGCCGCGGTGAGACGAACCGTCATCAGGCGATGCCCCTTCGGAGTGATGTCGCGCCCCAGACTTGCTTACGGCACGATTCTCGCGCTTGCGGGAAAGAAAGGAAAGGCTGGGGCGCGGAGATTTCGTGGAGTACACCCGGGAGCGGACCGCGCGGCGGCTCGGCAGCCGTAGACAAAAGACAAATGGACGATCGATTCGCGGCGCATAAGGAGCGAATCCTGCGACTGAATTCTAAGCGATTATATTGCGCGGCAGGTGGCGAAAGCCGGCAAAGACAATCGCCCGCCCGCGGAATCTCTGTCGCTTGCTGGGTGGGTTTGCCATCGCTCCGGCCGCAGGACGTCCGCATGGGTTTCCTTTTCCGGCGCGACTATTCCCTCACGAGAGGCAAGCGAGGGTCGGTGTCCTTCCAAGTGGAACGGATCCAGACATGTTGGGGATCCTCGGTGACGGCCAAAGCGCGAGCGGAGCCAGCAAGAAAATTCAGATAGTACACGTCGTAGCCCGGCCCGGCGACCACCGGATGAAAGCCACTGTGCACCAGCACGGTATCGCCATCTTTCACTTTTAGCGTCTGATCGGCGCCGTGTTTGCCGGAATAGAGGTGCTGCATGGCGAATCCATCCGGTTCGCGAAGGCGATAGTAATAGATCTCATCCAAATCCACTTCGGCAGGCGGATTGTGCACATCGTGCTTGTGCGGAGGATAGCTCGACCAATTTCCGCCAGGCGTATAAACTTCAATTACCATGAGCTTATCCGCTGGAAAAGCGGGAGTGATGATGTCCACAATTTGGCGCGACGCGTTTCCGCCGCCACGCAGCCCGCTCACGACGTCGCTCGGCGCAATTAATTTAGGCTGCAGGCGGGCTTCGGACGGTGCGCGGCATTCCGCGATTTCACACGTTGTCTGCGCCGTGAAAACTGCCTGATTTCCGCTGGGCAGATACAGCGCGTACGGCAAACCGTCGAAAACATTTTTGCGCTTTCCGATTCGCGTGGCGCCCTGGCCCCAATCCACCTGGCAATTTCCGCCTAGTAAGACAAACGCTGCTTCCTCGTGCTCGGTGCGCGCGCGATAGACGTCACCCGGCTGCAAACGGCGGACAAACAGACTCATCCATTCCCATCCGGCTTGCTGGCGAGGCAAGGACAGGAGCTCACCCGCGGCTTGCTCCGGCAAGCTTTCGGAATGCAAGAGAAAGCTAGTCTCGCTCAAGTTTTCGCCTCCGCTGCGCGCAGCCACTCAAGATGCCCCTCGGGCATTGTATTTGTCTAACCGCTTTGAGACTATGGCAAAGGAACGCCCGGATGTCAATTGTGAGCATGATTGGGCCGGGCGTCGAGCACGAGGGAGGGGCTTTTACCATGGCCAACGTTCGCAGGCTGCAACAATACTACGGGGGAGAATGGAGTGGGAACAAGTCGGCGGAATACCGCGAGGTGATGAATCCGGCGACGGGAGAGGCTCTGGCGCGCGCGCCGGTCGCTTCGAAGGAAGACGTGAATGCTGCGGTCGCGGCCGCGGCAGCCGCTTACCCGGCGTGGCGACGCACCCCTCCCGAAGACCGCATCCAGTATTTGTTCAAGCTCAAGCAGTTGCTGGAAGATCACGTCGAGGAACTGGCGCAGATCTGCACGCAGGAAAACGGAAAGACAGTGGGAGAATCACGCGCCGAGTTACGGCGAGCCATTGAGAACGTGGAAGTCGCGTGCGGGATCCCGACTTTGATGCAGGGGTACAACCTGGAGGACGTGGCTTCCGGTATTGACGAAATGATGATCCGGCAGCCGCTGGGCGTGACGGCGGCAATCACTCCGTTTAATTTTCCGGCGATGATTCCCTTCTGGTTTCTGCCTTACGCGATTGCCTGCGGCAATACATTCATCCTGAAAGCTTCGGAGAAAGTTCCGCTGACGATGCAGCGCGCCTTCGAGTTGATGGAAGCATTGAAATTGCCGCCAGGAGTGTTGAACCTGATTCACGGCGACAAGGTGGCGGTGGACGCGCTGCTGGAACATCCCGAAGTGCGGGCGATCAGTTTTGTAGGCTCGTCACCGGTGGCGAAATATATTTACGCGCAGGCGGCCAAATACGGAAAGAGAGTGCAGTGCCAGGGCGGCGCGAAAAATCACGTACTGATTCTGCCGGACGCGGACCTCGAGACCACCACGCGCATCGTGAGCGACAGCGCGTTCGGTTGCGCGGGGCAGCGCTGCCTAGCTGTTTCGGTTGCGGTGACGGTGGGTGATGCGCGCAACGAGTTCACGCAGGAAATCGCGCAGGTCGCCAGTGCGATTCGAGTGGGCAACGGACTGGATAAAGATGTGCAGATGGGTCCGGTGATTACCGCGGACAGCAAAAAAAGGATTGAGGGGTTGATCGCGGCGGGTGTGAGCGATGGTGCCAAAGTGTTGCTCGATGGCCGCGCGGGAAACGCCGCGACGTCCGCTGGCAATTTCCTGAAGCCGACGCTGCTCGATGGCGTACCCGCTGCCAGCGCGCTTACGACGACCGAAATCTTCGGACCGGTGCTGAGCCTAGTCCATGCGAATACGTTGCAAGAAGGGATCGAGACGCTTTCGCGTAGCCCATTTGGAAATATGGCTTCGATTTTTACGAGCAGCGGCGCGGCGGCTAGGAAATTCCGCTACGAGGTGCCGGCCGGCAACATCGGAATTAACATTGGAGTGGCCGCGCCGATGGCTTATTTTCCGTTCAGCGGCTGGCGCGATAGTTTTCTGGGCGTGCTGCACGGGCAGGGACGCGATGCCGTCGAATTCTACACAGATAAGAAAGTTGTGGTGGAGCGCTGGCCGAAGGAATGGTCGCGAAAGTTTTGAGCCCGCCGAAGCGACTGCAGCGCTCAAGCGTTCGATTCATTCCGCAGAATCCGGCGGAACAACCGTCGGGGTGCCGAGAATCCGGATCGTTCCGGCTGCCAGCACCGAGCTGGGCTGAACGGCCGATGTTTCGCTGGCGATAAAGGACCAAGTCTCGTTAGGAACGCGCAGAAATGCTGTGACAACGAGCGGATCGAACAGAGTTCCCGAGCCGCGTTCGATTACGTCGCGCGCTGCCTGCAGCGGAAGAGCCGCGCGATACGGCCGATCGGAAGTCATCGCGTCGAGCGTATCCGCGACAGCAAAAATCCTGGCACTGAATGGAATTTCTTCCGCGCGCAACCCCTGCGGATAACCCGAGCCATCGAAGCGTTCGTGATGCGTGAGCACAATCTCCGCGGCGCCCGCCAAAAATGAAATGCTTTTCACCAGCTCGTAGCCGATTCTGGCGTGACGCCGCATGATCTCCCATTCCGATTCCGTCAGCGGACCAGGCTTGAGCAGCACGCGGTCGGGAGTCGCCAGCTTGCCGATATCGTGCAGCCAGGCGCCCATGGCGATGCTTCTAATTTCTTGTTCCAGTCCGCCGATGGATTTTGCGAGTTCCATGGAGTAGAGGAAAACGCGGCGCGAGTGCCCGGCCGTAGGACTGTCACGCAGGTCGATGGCCGCGCCGAGAGCTTCCAGCGTGTCTTCGTAACTGCGCTCGGTCTGCTGCAGCGCGGCGCGCAATTGCTGCGTGCGTTCAGAAACCATTTCCTCGAGGTGCAAGCGGTATTCCTGCACTTCGCGCTCGAGTTTTTTCTTCTGTAGGGCGCGATGAAGGCTGCCGAGCACGACATCGACGTCGAAGGGCTTCAGCAAATAGTCGTCGGCTCCCAATTGCATGGCGCGCACGCCGACGCGCGTTTCGTCTTCGCCCGTGACCATCAGGAAAGCCAGCTGAGGATAGCGTTCGCGAACTTCAATCAGAAGATCCATGCCAGAGATGCCGGGCATGCGCAGATCCGAGATCACGACATCGGTCGGATGGCTTTCAAGGATGCGAAGCGCTTCTTCGCCGCAGGCTGCGGTGCGGCATAGGAAATCCGCCTGCGTGAGCATCACCGACAAGATCTTGCGCAGTGCGGGATCGTCGTCCACAATCAACACGCGAACGGTCGGTGCGGGCGCCAATACGCTCGAGGGCACGTTGGCGTTGCCGGATTTTTCGGCGACCACGGAATGGGGAGTGACGGTCATGTTGGCTGCGTGTTACATATCCCGCTACCTCAGAATCC
This sequence comes from Acidobacteriota bacterium, assembly GCA_013289715.1. GTDB lineage: Bacteria > Acidobacteriota > Terriglobia > Acidiferrales > UBA7541 > Palsa-295. Next base: position 363,065 of record JABCZJ010000001.1, read on the forward strand.
ACTCGCCGCGTTTTTCGATAAACCGGAAACCATACAGAGCGGAAGTTCCCGCACGTTCTTCGGAGCGAACCACACGTGCCGTGCCGATGGACTTATCGGATCCCTTGACGATATAAACCTCGACGCTGGAATCCTTCGCCAGAGTCGCGGTACAAGCGCAGAGGAAGGCGCTGACGCCGACGTTTTCGGTGAAGGTATTCTCCGTAAATTCTTTTCCGCGGCTGTCGGTTCCGGAAAGTTTCAGTTCGACGCGAATCTGCACGCGCACCTCCGCACGCGGAACCTGGGTCTGCCTTTTTACTTTCGCAAGCGAGCCCCTCAGAGCGTCAAAATCAACGGGCTTCTCGAAATAGCCGGCAGCGCCCATATCTTTGCAAGACTGCTTGATTTCAGCGGCCGTTTCGCCGCTAACGATAAATATTGGAACGGGCTGAGCTTTGTTAATGGCCCCCAGGGCGCGGCACAGTCCGAGGCCCGAATGTTTGGGCATGCGCAAGTCCATCAAGATCGCGTCGGGTTTATGCTCCATGGCCAAAGCGAGAGCCTGGGAGGGATCACCGGTGTCTACAATCTCGTAATCGTCCGATAAATTCAGACGGAAGAGACGGCGCATGGCCTCATCGTCATCCACAATCAAAAGTCGTCTCATTGCTAGAGCTGCCTCCTGTTGCGCAATCCGTTTTTAGGTCTTTGTGAGAATCACAGGTTCCGCAACGACCGGCGGAACGACGGTGTCCGCGTCCAGTACTTCGCGCACTTTGCGGATCAGGTTCTCTTCGCTGAAAGGTTTGTGCAGCAAGTGAGTGCCGGAGTCCAGGACGCCGTGATCCATGATCGCGTCGTCCGTGTATCCGGACATGTACAGAATCTTCAGGCCGGGCTGGAGAAGTTCCAGGCGTCCGGCGAGCGCGCGGCCGTTCAGACCGGGCATGATGACGTCAGTCAGCAGCAGATTGATGCGCTCAGGCTTTTGTTCCACCAGCTGCAGGGCGGCGGCACCGTTGGCGGCAACCAGAACCCGATAGCCGTGCTGTTCGAGCAGCATGTGGGTGAGCTTGCGCAGCGCGTCCGCGTCTTCCACCAGGAGTATGGTTTCTGCTCCGCGAAACACTTCGACGATGGGCGCGACGGGTTCGGGCACGCTGACCAGTTCTTCAATGCGCGGCAAATAAATTTCGAATGCCGTACCTTTGCCGAGCGCGCTTTCCACCCAAACGTATCCGCCGCTTTGTTTCACTACGCCGTAGACGGTTGCGAGGCCCAGACCCGTGCCTTTACCGCGTTCCTTGGTGGTGAAAAAAGGTTCGAAAATGTGCGCGAGGGTTTCAGAGTCAATGCCGGTGCCGGTATCGGCGACCGATAGCATTACGAACTCGCCGGCCTTCGAGCCGGGATGAGAGCGAGCCCAAGCTTCGTCGAGCACGGCGTTGGCTGTGGTGATTACCACCTTTCCGCCGCCGGGCATCGCATCGCGCGCGTTGACAGCGAGGTTCATCACCACCTGCTCGAGCTGTCCGTGATCGGCCTTCACGCGGCCGACCGCAGGATCCAGAGCGATGACGATTTCGATATCGTCGCCGATGAGCCGCGGCAACATTTTTTCCATTTCCGAAATCAAGGAATTGATGTTCAGCACCGCAGGGGCGAGGACTTGCTGGCGGCTGAAGGCTAGTAACTGGCGCGTAAGAGAAGCGGCGCGCTGGCCGGCCTTCTCGATTTCTTCGGCGTGCTCCAGAAATGGGGTGCCCGGCGGCAGAGTCCGTTTCAGCACCTGGCTGTAGCCGATGATGACGCCAAGCAGATTATTGAAATCGTGGGCGATACCTCCAGACAGGCGGCCCACCGCCTCCATTTTTTGGGCCATGCGCAACTGGCGCTCCAGCAGCCATTTCTCGGTGACGTCTTCCGCGAAAACCTCAAAATATGCGGCGCCATCGGTTGCGGACTTTACGAACCAGCCTGTGCAGCGAGCTTTGATCGGCGTGCCATCCTTGCGTTTCCAATCCACCTGCACGTCAGTGAAATCTTTCTGGTTAGTGAACAAATCATTCACGCGCTGACGTTCGAGCGGATCCACATAGACGTCCGTGGTGAGGTCCAACCGCAGCAATTCAGCCTGCGATTCGTAGCCCAGCATTTTCTGCAGCGCAGGATTGACGAGCAGCAACTTTCCGGAAGCCTGCGCACGGTAGATGCCGTAGGGCGCATTCTCGATCACCGAGCGAAAGCTGACTTCGGACAAGCGCAGCGCTTCCGAGGCCTGTTTTCGCGCGGTGATATCGCGGTTGACGATGACCAGTTTCTCCGGAACGCCGCTGGCGTTGCCGATGACGCTGGAGGTAGACTCCAGAACGATCCAGGTGCCGTTCTTGTGACGGATGCGATATTCCAGGTTCTCGCCGATTCCCGTGCGCCGCGCTTCCGCTGCCGCCGCTCTCACGCGTTCGCGGTCTTCCGGATGAATCTGATCCATCGAGGATGAATTCTTCAGTTCTTCGGAAGAGTAGCCGAGTATTTTCTGGTAGGCATCGCTGTTGAAGATGCGCTGGCCGTCCATGTCCACCACGGCGATCATGTCCGCGGCGTTTTCGCTGATCAGGCGGAAAAGTTCTTCGCGCTCCGCCAGGCGGCCGCGCATGCGATGAATCTGCAATTGCTGAAAGATGGTGTAGATGTCGAAAATCAGGACCAACGCGACCAAGCCCTGCACGACCGGGGGAACCAGGTGAAGGGCGAATTTGTATTCTTGCAGCCCGAGGCCGGGAAGAATGAACGCCATCAAGCCGGCCAGCAAAACCAAGCTGACGAGAATGGCGGCGACCCACAACTGCCACTCTCTGCGCTCAATGCGGCGGAGATGGGTCTTTGCGGTGTCAATCGGCTCGATGAGTTTGGATTGACGTTTTGGTGGTTTGGTCAGTTCCACGGTGCTCCTATCGGCGATAGCGCTGGGCGCGGCATCCACGATCGCCGGCGTGCAACGCGCACGGATGCTGCTACGCGCAAAGTTTGGCTCCAGTATCTACTGCACGATGTCGGCCATCCGATACGCCATTCAGCCGCACCAAACCGGAATTCCACTGGTGGCAATAGCCATGAGGCTGGAATTGACCAGACGTAAACAATCTTGTAAAACAATTCACAGGTTTCTCAGACGTCAGCATGAAGCGCCGGCCCGCATACCCGGCGGTTGGCTTTCCTCAACACGATCATGCGGCGACACGAGCTCATATTTTGGGACGAGCCGTTAAAAACGGTACACCGGGAGGCGAGTAGCAACTGCCGGTTAGCGCGGGGCCTCGCCGAACTTGCGCTGAAACTTCCAAATCCGGTACTGAGTCTGCAAGGTGTACTTCAGGTAGACTGTACAAAATAGCACAGATGTCGAATAGGTACAGATACCGGACTAGCTCTGTGTTCCACGCAGGACGAAGGAATAGGGCCCTTGACTTGGTCTAATACAATCTCAGATATCTCGACCGGACAGCAAACTTCTGGAATCCAGAAATGACGAAGTTGAGACTCTCTAAGGGTTGTCAAGTTTGCAACGAGGTTTTGAAACACCCGCGCCAATTGCGTACCGTCTGTCGTGGCGGCTGGCAGCCAGTCGTGGGTTTCCGAATTGCTTGAGGCGAGAGTCGGATGGAAGGAAAGCTCGCGGCGAAAAGCACCAGGGTGGCAATTCGTGTGAAATGCGGTTGGTTCCAGTCCGAACCGTAGGAGGTGGAACGGTAAAGGCCCGGCCAATTGTATTTGGCTGACCTCATCGCGTGGGCACCCTGGGGTGCGAAGGGCTGCGGTCCGGAAAATGCCGTGCTGGAAACTCCTCGCATGCGGGAAACATTTTGCGGCTGTCACGATTCTGTAACATGGGCGCGCGGAAGACGCTCGCGGGCTTCGCAGTCCTCGTGAATTCGTAGTAGGCTCTTGCCTGCGCAAATGAACAATCAGGAAACACAAAAGCTGCGGAACCTGCTGAAGCAAAGGCAGTGGGGTCCGGCGATCGAGTTGCTGCGAAAAACCGACCCCAGCTCGGCCGCGGATTTTTTTCTCAGCGAGCCCTACGACGAACAGCGCGCGCTGTTTCACGCGATGCCCATGGACATGGCGGCGTCGCTGATCGTACACCTGCCGTATTACCACGCCTACGTGCTGCTGCATTCTCTGCCGTCGCAGGAAATGCGCGCGGTGGTCGAGGCGATGACGCCGGGCGAGCGCAATCATTTTCTGGACGCGCTGCCGGAAGAGGCGTGGCAGTGCCTGATGGACGAGTTGGCGGAAGCCGGCACCGGTGCGCCATACTGCGCGGTGACGGACACCGACGCCGGCGCAGCGACCACGGAGTTCGCGCCGCCGGTCGTTGACACCGAGCCAATCATTCAGGCTCGGCAAATAGAAAAAAGTTACCAGCAGCCTGACGGACGGCAGATTCAGGTGATCGCTCCGGTGGATTTTTCCGTCGAGCCGAATACCATCATCGCGCTTCTGGGTCCTTCCGGTTCCGGAAAATCCACGCTGCTGCGAATTCTTTCCGGGCTGGCAGCGCCTTCGGCGGGAGAAGTCTTGTGGCACGGCCAGCCGATGCACGGGTGCCGTCCGAATGTAGCGATCGTGTTTCAGAGTTTCGCGCTTTTCCCGTGGCTCACGGTGCTGGAAAACGTGGAAGCGCCGTTGCTCGCACGCGGGATCACGCATTTCGAACGGCATCGCAAGGCGCTGCGAGCGCTGGCTTCGGTAGGGTTGCACGGGTTCGAGTCCGCGTACCCCAAGGAATTATCCGGTGGAATGAAACAGCGCGTCGGATTCGCCCGGGCGCTGGCCGTCGAGCCGGAGATTCTGTTCATGGACGAGCCATTTTCCGCGCTGGACGTGCTGACGGCCGAAAACCTGCGTGGCGAGCTGCTGGAACTGTGGCTGGCGAAGAAAGTTCCCACAAAAAGTATTTTCATCGTTACGCACAATATCGAAGAAGCGGTGCTGCTGGCGGACCGCATCATCGTGCTGGGGCGCAATCCCGCGAAGATTCGCGCGGATTTCCGGGTGCCGCTGCAGCATCCGCGCGACCGCAAGTCCGCGGCGTTTGTTCTTTATGTGGATTACATCTACAAAGTAATGACCCAGCCGCAACTGGAGCTGGCGCCGCCGTCGAAAACTGAACACAAGGAGAAAGCGGCGGCGCAGATGCTGCCGCATTCGCGGCCGGGCGGGATTGGCGGCTTGCTCGAATTACTGGACGATCGCGGCGGCGAGGAAGATATGTACCACATCGCCGAAGAACTGCTGCTGGAGATCGACGACCTGCTGCCGATTCTGGATGCTGCGACGCTGCTCGGATTTGCCACGGTACACGAAGGTGATGTACGCATCACGGAGAAGGGGCGTGCTTTCGCGCAGGCAGATATACCCACGCGAAAAATATTGTTCCGTGAGGCGGTGCTGGCGCACGTATCGCTGCTGCAGCAAATTCAATCCGCGCTGGAAAAGAAAACGAATCACACCATGCCGGTGGAATTTTTCCGTGACTTGCTGGACGAACGCTTTGCGCAAGTAGAAGTGGAACACCAGATTGAGACCGCGCTGAACTGGGGCCGCTACGCGGAGCTCTTCACCTACGACGCGGAAGACGATACCGTGCACCTGCACCAGCCAGATCATCGCGGCGACAATTCTCCGGAAAGCGCTTCCCTGCACTGATGGCCAGCGAAACACAGAAAACTTCAAGCGGCACCATGACGTGGGGAACGATTCCGCCCAACGTGCCTTCCCTTTTGCGCGATCTGCCGATCCTGCTGGCGGCACTGGCTCTTTTTTACGCCATACTTTCCATGACGCATTACTGGTTGAGCCCGGTCGGCCCGCCGATGGAAATCCATCTGGAACCGAGCGCGCTGCCGAGATACGCGATGTTTTCCGTGCTGCGAATCGCGGCCGCATATGTGGTGAGCCTGGCGTTCACCCTGGTGTATGGATACGTTGCGGCGTACAACACGCGCGCGGAAAAGTTCATGGTGCCGCTACTGGATACGCTGCAGTCCATTCCAGTGCTCAGCTTTCTTCCCGCTGTGATGGTAGCGATGGTGGGGCTTTTTCCGACCAAGCAGCTCGGCGTGGAGTTGGGCTCGATATTGCTAATTTTTACCGGGCAAGTGTGGAACATGACGTTCAGTTTCTATTCATCGCTGAAAAGCATTCCGCCCGAGATGCGCGAAGTGGCGGAGATTTACCGCTGGAGCTGGTGGCAACGATTCACGCAGATGGAGCTGCCTTATTCGATCATCGGGCTGGTGTGGAATTCGATGATGTCGGTGGCGGGCGGCTGGTTTTTTCTGATGGCTTGCGAGATGTTCACGCTGGGAGATCGCGATTTGCGTCTGCCGGGGCTGGGCTCCTATCTGCAGACCGCCGCGAACGTCGGGAATACGCGGGCGATCTGGTGGGGGATGGCAGTGATGATCGGAATCATTGTGGTGATTGACCAGTTGGTGTGGCGGCCGGTGATCGCGTGGGCGGAAAAATTCAAATTCGAACAGGTGGAATCGACCGACGCTCCGACTTCGCCGGTTCTGGATTTGCTGCGCAGTTCGAGAATTTTGCCGTACTTTTCGCGGCTGACGGTGCGGCCGGCGCGCGAATTCTTGAGTTTGCATTTTGCGCAACGCCATGCGGCGGTTGGCGCGGGGCGAGTGTCGCGCGGGATTTATCACTGGCTGACGCGCCTGATGCTGGCGGCGCTGCTCGCGGGGATCTGTTACGAATCGGTGAAAATGGTGATGCTGTTGACCCATCTGACGCGCGATGAATTGCGCAGCATATTTCTGGGAGCGGGCGCGACGTTCCTGCGCGTGGCTTTCACTTTATTCCTCGCAGGGTTGTGGACCATTCCCGTGGGAATCCTGATCGGGCTGAAGCCGAAACTTTCGGCGATCGCGCAACCGATCGCGCAGGTAGCGGCTTCGGTGCCCGCCACCGCGCTGTTTCCGATTATCTTGCTGGTGCTGATCCGCGCGGGTGGCGGATTGGGAATCGGGTCGATCATGCTGCTGCTCTTGGGGACGCAGTGGTACATCCTGTTCAACGTGATCGCGGGCGCCATCGCGATTCCTACCGATCTGAAAGAGGTGTGCTCTGTTTTTCGTTTTGGCAGAACGGAACGCTGGCGAGAGCTGCTCTTGCCGGGAATTTTTCCGTTTTTGATTACGGGATTTGTGACGGCCTCAGGCGGAGCGTGGAACGCCAGCATCGTCGCGGAGTATTTCAAATTTCGCGGCCATACGTATCTGACTACAGGGCTGGGAGCAGTGATCAGCAATGCGACGGACACCGGGAATACGCGCGTGTTGCTGGCAGCGACGATCCTGATGGCGGCGATGGTGGTGACGATCAACCGGCTGGTATGGCGTCGGTTGTATCAGCTGGCATCCACGCGTTTCCGGCTGGAAAACTGAACTGATCGCGGCGTCGCCCAGGGCTCAGCTATCTCAACGATTCATGTTGCTATGCAGCCTAGCGTTTCACGGCCCACAGCAACCCGATCCCACCGAAAATAAACTCGCGAGCGTCCACGCGATGATATCCCGTCCGCTGCAGCAGCGAGGAGTACTCTTGCACGGAGACGAAACTGCGGATCGAATCGGGAATGTAAGTGTAAGTGCGCGGCTTGCCGTGCAGGAGCGTGCCCCAGAAGGCGCCCTGCACGTATAAAAATCCCAAATACAGTTGACGGAATACGCGATTCGTCGGGAGAAAAAAGTCAAGACTGACCATGACTCCGCCCGGCCGCGTGATGCGTTCGATTTCACGCACGGCAGCGTTGAGATTCGGAAAATTTCGCAAACCGTAGCCGATAAAGACGCAATCGAAAGACGCTGAAGCGAACGGCAGCGCAGTGGCGTCGGCGCACACCGCTTCCTCCAGACCATGCCGGCGCCCTACACGCAACATTCCCTCCGATAGGTCCACGGCTACCGATCGCGCCGCGGGCAAACGCTCGCGCACCAGCCGGGAAAAATCGCCGGTGCCCGATGCCAGATCAAGAACCAGCGCGTTTTCCGGCAGCGACGCACGCAGCACGCCGAGGCGTTTCCAGCGGCCATCCATGCCATAGGAAATGACGCGCGTAATGAAATCGTATTTGGGCGCGATCTTGTTAAACATTTCGCGCATCAAGCGCGTGTCCTGGCGTTCGGCGGGAATGGTCATGGGTCGTGCGAATTTTACACGGTTTGCCGCCGGCGAAGGCGGGGTTATTTCAGTGCGGGCTGGGCGCGAAATTGGTGGCGCGTGCAAGCAGGCTGGGCAAATTTCCTTGCGCGACGGCTGCGGCTTTCGCGCCCATTTTGCTTTCCACCTGGCGGCGAGCGGTTTGTATGGTGGCCAGTTCGGAGCCTGCGGCGCCATTCAGCAAATTTTCCGCGTGCAGGAACGAAGCGTAAATCAATTCGTCCGGCGCGTTCTGGCTGCGTAAGAATTGTCCGTAATTGAACCAGTCCAGCGCCTCGGCTGACGCGTCGCCGCTTTTGGAATCGAGCGCGAGACCGCGCTGGTAGGACTGCGCGGCTGCGGCTGCGTCGCCATTTCTGGCTTGCAGATCCGCGCGATGAACGAGCGCCAAGCTTTCCAGTTTGGCGTCACCGGATTTCTGTGCCCGCGCGATGGCGGTGTCATACTGCGTGAGCGCGGCGGCAGAGTTATTGATTCGCGAGAGGTCATCAGCCAATTGAACGGTGGCGCCGAGTAACTGCTGTTGGGTGAAAATCGGTGTATCCACAGCGGATTGTGGATTCGCAGATGCGAATTGCAAAAATAAATTCCAGTGGCGAGCGGCGGCCGCCGGTTCACCGCGCTGATCGAAAGCTTCCGCGAGATAAAGGTGAGCGTTCGGCTGGTTGGGATTTATCTCCACTGATTTTTGCCAGGAATCCATGGCCTCTTCGGGATGGCCCAGGCGCGCGGCGAGCAGACCGTAGTTGGTGAGTGCGTCGGTATCGCGCGGGAATCGCTCCAGCATTTTCTGATAGTGCGCATAAGCTTCCGCGAAGCGGCCATCTGCGATCAACGCGCGAGCGGCGGCCTGCTGCAGGGTGATGCTGCTGGGGTTGATAGCGACTGCGCGAGCGAGCGCAGCGACGGCCTGATCGTGCTGGCCACGCTGTGTTTCAGCGCGGGCGATGCGCTCCTCGACGAAGCTATCGTAGGGATTGAGTCGTGCAGCGCGCTGCAGCGCGGGGAGATTTCCTTCGTCGGTGCGCAGCGCGAAATGGAATTGGTCGAGGCCGCCCCAGAGAAACAGCAGCGTCGCGAGAGAAACTCGGATCCCAGGAGCGGTTAGAACGCGCATGGTAAAAGCGCGCGCAGAGCTGGAAGGCCGCGAAGACGGGTCGGCTAGGCGAGCTGATGGCTTGCTGCTCTGGTCAACGAGAAGCGAGGCTACACGGTTGTCGCGGAGTTTCCACAGCTTCGCATCCAGAATGAAGTGGTGAATATTCACGAGCGAAACGAAAATCAGGAAGCTGGTAGTGAAATCATAATGAAAAAGATAGCTCACGAGCCAGGGACCGGGTATGAATAGCGCGATGCCTCCGGCGAGGAGCGTCGCGAAATACGTCGCGATGTGCCAACTTTTCAGCCCTGCGGCGCGGGCTTCGCGGCGCTGGTAGTAACTGGTGATCCATATATACTGCGCGGAATGCAGCACGGCGAGAATTCCGCTGCTGTAGCGCGTTTGCGGCACCTGCGAAACTGAATTCAATTCGAGCAGCGTGGGCAGCACGAACCAGAGGAATTGAGTAAAGGCGAGAGTGAGCGGCGCCGCCAATGCACGCGCGCCCATGGCGCGAATCAAGCGCCGAAATCCGAGGAACGTGAATACCACGAAGGCAACACCGAAGGCCAAACGCAAGGGAAACGTGAATTTCGGCGGCAGGCCCGCCGAGAGAATCAGCGGATCGGTGGAGCCCCCAGTTTCAAAGCTCGCGAGCAGCATCAGATAAGAAGCCACAAACGCCCCGCGCAACCAGCGCCTTTCGCCGGCGGTGATTTCCGCGCCGCTGCGCCGCGCGAACATCATCAACAGGCCGTAGTTCTGCCCGGAGTAGTGCCAGGGGCTCCAGCAGATGTAGAGCGTAAAGAGCCACGGGAAAAATCGCGGCGAGGTGTGCATCACGATGCCGGTGAGTACCAGCAGCAGAGTGACGTGCAGCGTGACGAATTTGTATTTCTCGAAATCCGCGCGCGTGTGATAAGCGCGGTAAATCGTGGCCATAAAGTGCGGGTAGTTGAACACGATGGCCAGCAGATAAAATGTCATGGCCCAGGCGTGGCTGTGCGCAGGGGTCATCAACAGCGCAATCGCAAGCAACGGAGCGGACCACGCGCCGCAGCCCACCAGCAGGTCGAGCCAGGGACGGTAAATCCATGGGCTCGAGGCTGTGGCGGCGGGCGCGGTCGGCGCGGATTGCGGAGCGGCGATCGGTTCTGCGGCGACGGTCAAGCTTGGACCTCGAGTTCGTTCAACCTGTGCATGGATTGACACGCAGGATTTCTGCGAGCTGCGTAAGGGCCCAGTCTACTGCGATTACAGAGCCGTGTTACGGCGGCGTCACGTCGTTATGTTGAAAGCGTAACTTCCGAGAAACGGCACCGTGGGTTCATGTCGGTCGGAGCGGTTTGCCAGTCGCTAAGATTCTGGTTATGCGCGGGCGGCGAAATGTGGCTTAATAAACGCGGAGATTTCCCGGGTGCAAGGCGTGTGAAGGAACGCGCTTGCGACCTCGGCGCGCGCCATCCGTTTAGCTTCGACAATACATGGCGGTCCCGCTGACGGGACCACCACTACTAAAATTTTTCGGCCGAGTTTGCCACTCAATGCAGGCCGCGCGAATCATATCGTAAGAGAGGAGTACGAACATGCAATTGGGAATGATTGGACTGGGAAGGATGGGAGCCAACATGGTCCGGCGGCTGATGAAGGCCGGGCACGAATGCGTGGTGTTCGACATGTCGCCGGCGAGCGTGCAGGCGCTGGCGAACGAAGGCGCGAAGGGCGGCAGTTCGCTGGAAGATTTCATCGCCAAGCTGAAACAGCCGCGCGCGATCTGGCTGATGGTTCCGGCGGCAGTGGTCGATGACACGCTCGCGCAACTCACACCCAAGCTGCAGAAGGACGACATTCTTATTGATGGCGGCAATTCCTATTACATCGACGACATCCGCCGCAGCAAGGAACTGGCGCCGAAGGGAATTCATTATGTGGATGTGGGCACCAGCGGCGGCGTATGGGGCCTGGAGCGCGGCTATTGCATGATGATCGGTGGGGAACAAGCGACCGTGCAACGGCTGGACCCGATCTTCAAGTCGCTGGCGCCCGGACGCGGCGATATCGCGCGCACACCGGGGCGCGAGAAAGTCGCAGGCACCGCTGAAGAAGGCTACTTGCACTGTGGACCGTCCGGCGCGGGACACTTCGTAAAGATGGTGCACAACGGAATCGAATACGGCGTGATGGCCGCTTACGCCGAGGGCTTGAACATTCTGCATCACGCGAACGTGGGGAAGGTAAAACAGACGCAGGATGCGGAGACTACTCCGCTGCGTTCGCCGGAACATTATATGTATGACATTAATCTGCCGGATGTGACGGAGGTGTGGCGCAGGGGCAGTGTGATCGCGTCGTGGCTGCTGGACCTGACGGCGATTGCGCTGATCAAGTCACCTACGCTCGAGGATTTTTCCGGACGTGTATCGGATTCCGGCGAAGGGCGCTGGACGATTCAGGCGGCGATCGAGGAGGGCACTCCGGCGCCGGTGCTTACCAGCGCGTTGTTCGAGCGGTTTACGTCACGCGGCGAGTCGGATTTTGCGAACAAGCTGCTTTCCGCGATGCGCTTTGAATTTGGCGGGCATCACGAAAAGAAATCATAAGGACGAGCGATGGCTGACACAACCACTGCAAATCTGGACGTGAAGAGCACGATTGCCGGCGCTAAAGTGGCTTCGGACGCGTTAGTTTTCTTCGGCGCGACCGGAGATCTGGCGCACAAGAAAATCTTTCCGGCACTGCAGGCCATGGTGAAGCGCGGAAACCTGAATGTGCCGGTGATCGGCGTGGCTAAGGCTGGGTGGAACATCGAACAGCTCCGCGAACGCGCGCGCGACGGCATTGCGACGTTCGGCGGCGGTGTGGATGAAGCAGCGTTCGCCAAACTGGTGCAACTGCTGAAATATATTGACGGTGATTATCAGGACCCGAAAACCTTCGAGCAGTTGCGCACGGCGCTCGATGGCGCCAAGCACCCCACGCACTACTTGGCGATCCCTCCTAGCCTGTTCGCCACCGTTGTGGAGGCCCTCGGAAAATCGGGCTGCGGCGAAAACGCGCGCGTGATCATCGAAAAACCGTTTGGACACGACCTGGAATCCGCGCAGCGACTGAACGCGATTCTGCAATCCGTGTTCCCGGAGTCCGGAATCTTCCGCATTGATCATTATCTGGGCAAGGAAGCGGTGGAAAATTTGCTGTTGTTCCGGTTCGCCAACGCGTTTCTGGAACCGATCTGGAATCGCAACTACATTCACAGCGTGGAAATCACTATGGCGGAATCTTTCGGCGTGCAGGGGCGGGGAAAGTTCTACGATGAGACGGGCGCCATCCGCGACGTAATTCAAAATCACCTGCTGCAAGTGGTGGGCTTTCTAGCCATGGAACCACCGACCAGCATGTATCCGGAATCGCTGCGCGACGAACAAGTGAAAATTTTCCGCATGATTCCGCCGATCAATCCGACCGACCTGATTCGGGGCCAATTCGCGGGATATCACAAGGAGCCCGGCGTGGCTCCCAATTCGGAAGTGGAAACCTACGCGGCGCTTTCCCTGGAAGTTGATTCCTGGCGGTGGGCGGGCGTGCCGTTCCTGATTCGCGCCGGTAAATGCCTGTCCGTGACGGCGACAGAAGTGTTCGTGAAATTGCGCCAGCCGCCGCTGACGAAATTGCCGCCGGGATCGAATTATTTTCGTTTCCGTCTCGGACCTGATTTGTCGTTGAGCCTCGGCGCGCGAGTGAAACGTCCCGGGCCGCGGTTGCAAACGATGGAGACCGAGCTTTCGGCCGTTTCTTCATCGGAAACGGGCGAGATGGAAGCGTACGAGCGACTGCTCACCGACGCGATGAAGGGCGATTCGCTGCTGTTTGTGCGGCAGGATGCGGTGGAAGCGGCGTGGGCGATTGTGGAACCGATTCTGGGCGACATTGTTCCGATACAACCCTATCAGCCTGGAACCTGGGGGCCGGTTGAGGCAAATCATTTGGCGGCTGCAATCGGTGGATGGCACAATCCGGAAGGTAAGGCAACCGATAGCTAGGCTAGACGCACGCCGGCAATCGCGCGAAGATTTTTCCCAAATTCCGACAGAACGATCACGCAGGATTTTTTTCGGCGTGCGATTTTCCCCAGGCGAATGCAATCACTCCGATCCCGAGCAACAGCGCCGTAAGTCCCACAATTTTCACTACGGCCAGCACCTTGTGCGGCTCGTCATCCGCAGGGATCGCCGAGAACGCGATGGTGACAAGCGTTGTCGTAAATCCCAGCACGCCGAGCGCGAAGGCCGCGGGCTGCCCGCCGGGAATGCGCATCACCTCGGGGCCGGCCGGCTCGCGCTGCAAACGAAGCAACGACGCAAAGACGAAAAGATACGGGATGAAGTAAGTGATGATGCCCATGCTCACGAGAACTTCGTAGGCGCCGTAAACGCTAGTTCCCGCCTGGCCCAAGACGATAAAAATCACGCCGCAGGCCGCTTGCACCAGCAGCGCCACGTGCGGCGTTCCCCATTTCGGATGGACGCGTGCGAACGCAGACGGCAAATAGCGATCGAGCCCGGCTACGAAGGGCAGTCGCGCCGAAACCGCCAGCCACGCACCAAGCGCGCCCAGATTGCTGATCGTGATCAGTAGCGCCGCGACCGGACCGATTCCGGAGAAACCGACGCGTTCTGCAGACTGCGAAATCGCCTGCATGATGCCTTGCAGTCCGCTGATCTGGTTGGCCGGCAGAGCGATCAGCACGGCGACAGTGCCAAGAATGTAGCCGCTGGTGACGAACGCGCCGCCCGCGAGCAGGCCGCGCGGAAGATTTCTGCGCGCGTCTTTTACTTCGTCGCCGAGAAAAGATGCCGATTCCGAACCGCCGAGCGCGAACACAATCGTCGCCATGAACAGCACGTCGCGGAAATGCATGTGCGGAGTCATGCTGGCGGCGGTGAATTTTGTGGCGGAGCCGAAGCGGTGCCAGGCCGTGGCGGCGATGGCGAAAAGTATTGCTATCGGCAGCCAGGTGCCGATGGCGCCGAGATTGTGCAGCCATTTGCCGACGGAAAGTCCGATGACATTCAGAAACGTTCCGAGAGCCAGACCGAGCAGTGCAAACAACAGGAAATAGGTCTTGTTGCTGGACAAGGCTTGCCAGCTTGCTGGTCCTATATATAGAGCGTTGCCGGCGGCAAAATAAAGGACGGCGGGATAATAAGGAAGATTGCTGGCCCAGTAGGTCCAGCCGGTCATGAAGCCGGGAAATTCTCCGAAGGCGCGCTTGGTCCAGATATACATGCCGCCTTCCTGCGGGTAGCGCGAGGAAAGCTCCATCACGGAAAGCGCGAGGGGAAGGTAAAACGCGCACCAGGCAATCAGCCAGATGACCACGGCGCTGGCGCCGACGGTTGCCGCCGTCGCGATCCAGCGCAGGCTGATGCCGGTGACGATGTAGAACAGCACCAGATCGCGAAAGCCCATGGCGCGGTGCGGGCGACTGGAGCCGGGCGTGTCACTCATGGGCGAAAATCTCCGCGTAGCGCGAGTATGAGGCGGACATCATGCGCTGACCTTGCGTCAAAAAGCGAGCGCGATTCGCGACGCGCCGTTGCAGTGTCGTTTGCGAATTCCTACGATCCCGCCTTGGCTTTCTGATCGTGTCCGTAATATTCGTAGGCGGACATCGGTTTCTCGCCGCCTTTCTTCCAGACGCGATCGTCTGCCGGAAGTTTTCCCAGCGCCCGCGCCATTTCGCGAATGTGCGTCGCGACCGCGCCGCAGCATGCGCCGATATAGTTCACGCCGAGCTCACGCGCTTTCACGGCGTATTCGGCCATCTCACGACGAGTGAGCTGATACGGCTCGAGCTGGTCCGGAAACGCCGGCAAGCTGGTGAAATCACGATGCGTGTGCGTGGTGCGATAGGCGACAGGCTGGCAGCCGATGTAGCCTGGCACGGCTTTACGCATTTCGGCCATGAGCGGCAGCGTGTGCTCGGGGCTACGCAAGCAATTGATGCCGACGACGTCCGCGCCAGCATCTCCGAGCGCGCGGGCGACATCCGCAGCAGTCTTGCCATCTGTGGTGATGTCCTCATTTTCGAAGCAGACGGTGACCATCACCGGCAGCTTGGTTTTTTTCGCTCGCTCGACGGCGAGCAGCGCTTCGCCGAGAAATGAAAATGTTTCGCCGATGATGAAGTCCACACCTTCGGCGACTTGCACGTCGAGCTGTTCGTCGAAAGTTTTGCGCACGCGGTCAGCGGCGGATTTGTCGCTGGGCTTGTACATCCATGTGAGGCTCAGATTCCCGGCCACGAGGCAGCGATCGCCCGCGGCCTGCCTGGCGATGCGCACGGCGGCGCGATTTAGCTCTTCGACGCGCTCGCCCATGCCGACGGTCGCGAGTTTGTCGCGGCTCGCGTAGAACGTGAGCGCTTGCAGGACTTCGGCGCCGGCGTCGCGAAATTCGCGGTGCAGCTCGAGCAGGGATTCCGGATTGTTCAGGGCGACTTCGGGCGTGAACGGGCCTGCCCGCACGCGCCCGCGTTTTTCCAGTTCGAGCAGGTAGCCGCCATCGCCGAGCACTACGCCTTCGGATAATTTTTCGAGGATTCCTTTCTTATTGGGAGTCGCCATTGTTGCTCCTTGGAGCTGCGTCGTTGTGCGGCTCCTCTGCAAATCGAAAATTACCACGGCGCATCACTGCGTCACGCATGCGCCACTTTCGCTTTGCCGCGCTTGCTGTCGCGCAGGACTTGATGCGCTGCGTTATATCCCGGGGCGCCGGTGACGCCTCCGCCCGGATGCGCGCCTGCACCGCAAAGATAGAGTCCGGCGATGGGCGTGCGGTATTGCGCCCATCCCGCAACCGGGCGCATGAAAAAAAGCTGCTCCAGTGACAGGTCGCCGTGGAAGATATTGCCCTCCGTGAGCCCGTAGGTGCGCTCCAGATCGAGCGGAGTGAGCACTTGCCGCGCAATGATGGAATTCGGCAGGTTGGGCGCGTACTGCGCGATTTTTCGTACGACGCGATCGCCGAGCAGTTCACGATTTTCGTCCCAGATGCCGTGGCGCAACTTGTAAGGGACGTACTGAATAAACGTGGTCATGATGTGCTTGCCCGGCGGCGCGAGCGTGGAATCTACGTTGGACGCGAC
This sequence comes from Acidobacteriota bacterium, assembly GCA_013289715.1. Lineage (GTDB taxonomy): Bacteria > Acidobacteriota > Terriglobia > Acidiferrales > UBA7541 > Palsa-295. The sequence continues at coordinate 379,531 of JABCZJ010000001.1, forward strand.
CACGCAATCCACCCACAGCTCTTCGGGAATTTCGCCGAATTTGGCGATGTCGTAGCAGCGCTCGGCGAATTCCAGGGAAGGCAGCAGCGTGAAAAGCGAACGCTGCGATGCGGGCCATTCCCGAGGCATGCCGGTCAAGCGAGGTTCTTCGCTCAGCACGAAATTTACTTTCGCGCAGGGGCCGGCCATCTTGATGCCGGCTATCGCGTGACGAAAATCGCCGGGCAGTTCGCGTGCTTCCACCAGACCGAGAAACGTGCGTTTGGGATCCGCGTTCGAGAGCACAAAGCGCGCGGAAATTTCCGTGCCGTCCTCGAGGACGACGCCGCGCGCGCGGCTGTCGCGCACGTCCACCTTCGCAACGGGCGCGGAGGTAAGAATTTCGGCACCCGCTTTGCGGCACGCGGAAGCGAGGGCTTGAGTGATGGCGCCCATGCCGCCAATTACGTGACCGCAGAAGCCTTGGATTTCCCCATCGCCGCCGCTTAGCAGATGGAACAGCAATCCAAGCGCGGAGCCAGCGTCGTAGGGGCCGCCATGCTTCCCGTAAACATTGTTTGCCAGGAACATGGTCTTCATTTTTTCGGATTCGTAACGGCGATCGAGAAAGTCGCCGAGGCTTCCGGTCAGGAACGAGACGAGTTGCGCGGCTTCTTCGCCCTTCATGCCGCGCAATCTTTTGCTAACGCGCAGGAGTTCTAGCCAGCCAGCAGCGCCGCGCCGCCCGGGATCGGGCGGCGGCTCCAGAAAAAACGGCTGCAGATAACGCGCCAGCTTTTTCAGCTGATCATCCACGCGCACAAAAGTGTCCGCATCGCGCGGCGAGAGTTTCCGGAATTCAGCAATGGCGCGGTCGCGGTCTGCCCACCATGGCACGACCTGGCCATCCGGAAACGGAACCAGCAAGCCGGGATCGCATGGCACCATCTTTAATCCATGCGCGCGGAGATCCAGATCGTGAATTATTGTGGGCCGCAACATGCTAGCGATGTACGAAGTGGTGGATGCGCGGCAGCCCGGCGCGATTTCTTCGGTGACGCAGCAGCCGCCCACAATTTCGCGGCGCTCCAAAACGAGCGTGGAAAATCCCGCGCGCGAAAGATAGGCCGCGGCCGTCAGGCCGTTATGGCCTGCGCCGATGACGATCGCATCATAGGACTTGCGTTGCGGAGGCATCTGGGATTAGTATGACCGCCAGTCACGACATTAGAGACGTGAATTAGATAGCATAACTGGAGAAATAATCCAATGACGGCGTCCGGCCATGACCTGCGGTCACACCAGCGCATGAAGACTCCGCGCAGCGTACTGAATCCGGATGTGCGCACGCCTAATCCCGGCCCGCGCCTGGAAGCAAAGCGCGCGCGCATTGTGGACGCGGCTTTGCGCCATTTTGCCGAGCATGGTTACCACGCGGCGCGAATCGAGGATCTTTCCGCGCAGCTGGGAGTCGCCAAGGGTTCGATTTTTCAATATTTCGGCAGCAAGGGCGGATTATTTCTGGAAGCCTACAAGAAAGCGGTGCGTTCTTTTCCGGCGTACCTGGATTGTCCGTCGCAAATCCGTGAAAAGGGCTTTTTCGAAATTTTGCGCTACTGGCTGCTGCGCACCGAACGACTGGTGCGCGAAGACTGGATTCCCTATCGCGTGGCGCTGCTGGGAAATTACGGGGTGGATCTGGCGCTGAAGCGGGAGATCAACCGATTTCTGCTGGCGGAGGATCCGTACGGCAGCACGGCGTTTGTGCGGCTGGGAATCGCGCGCGGTGAGGTGCGTTCGGACATTGACGCGCCGCTGATTGTTTCAATTCTGGACTGGACCATGGAGCGTTTTCAGGATGCGCTCCTGACCGAAGAGCTCGATCCCGGACTATTTCCGCACCCTGCCGATCCGGCGAAGAATCAGGCGCGAATTAATCAATTCTTGCTGGTGCTGCGCGGCGCGATCGGCATCTGAACGCGGGTCGCGCCGTTTCCCGCACAAGATCCACAACTCCTTGAGGAGAGAATTGCATGGAATCAACGGTGAAAGAAATTCTCGCTTCCTATAATGCAGCGGCTGCTCTGCCCGATGCTTACACGATTCCCGCGCCGTGGTACACCGATGCGCGCATCGCCCAGCTGGAATTGCAAAACGTGTTTTCGCGCACATGGCAGGCAGTAGGGCGCACGGCCCAGGTGGAACAGCCCGGACAGTATGTGACCGCGAGCGTAGCGGCCGAGCCGATCGTCGCAGTGCGCGGAAGCGATGAAAAACTGCGCGCGTTCTACAACGTCTGCCGACATCACGCGATGACAGTAATGAACGAACCCTGCGGCCACGCGCAACACATGCGCTGTCCGTATCACGGCTGGACGTACAACCTGGAAGGCGAGCTGCGCGGCATGACGGAGTTCGAAGGCGTCTGCAATTTTGACCGCGCGCAGAACGGGCTGGTGCCGGTTCGCGTGGAGACCTGGGAGAATTTTATTTTCGTCAATCTGGATCCGCAGGCCACACCGTTGCGCGACTTTCTGGGCGCGCTGGTGGGACGAGTGACGCCGCTGAATTTCCGCGACCTGAAATTCGTCGAGCGTCGCAGCTACATTCAACAGTGCAATTGGAAAGTGTACGTGGATAATTTTCTGGACGGCGGCTATCACGTGCCGCACATGCACAAGGGGCTCAACAGCGTCCTCGATTACACCAACTACACGATTGAAAATGTGGACCGCTGCTGCGTGCAATCCAGTCCCGTCGCCGTGGACAAGAGTTCCGAAGCCAGCGCCGCAGCGACGCGCAAAGGCGACCGCGCGTATTATTTCTGGCAATATCCGAATTTCATGCTGAATTGGTATGAGGGATACCTCGATACCAATCTGGTGATTCCGCTGGGCGTGGACCGCTGTGAAGTGATTTTTGATTTTTATTTTGGCGATACCAGCGAAGCGCAGATGCCCTACATTCGCGAAAGCATGGGCGTCAGCGAACGCGTGCAGCAGGAAGACATCGTGATTTGCGACGGCGTACAGCGCGGGCTGAGTTCGCGCGCGTATCAGGCCGGGCGGCTATCGGTGCGGCGCGAAGCGGGGGAACACTTGTTTCATCGTTTGCTGGCTGCGGATTTGAATGATACCCGGGCTGCAGCGGCGCGATAGCTCCGGTTGGATTCGGCCCGAGGATCGAGGGCAGATCTGAGACCCGCCCCCAGGAAAAATCGGATTAATCGAAGATGACGGTTTTGTTGCCGTAAAGCAGGATGCGATTTTCAATGTGCCAGCACAGCGCGCGCGAGAGCACCACTTTTTCCAGGTCGCGCCCCTTCTGAATTAAATCCTCGGTGGTATCACGGTGCGAAATGCGCACCACATCCTGCTCGATGATCGGGCCGTCGTCGAGAACTTCCGTAACGTAGTGGCTGGTGGCGCCAATCAGCTTCACTCCGCGATCGAAGGCTTGCTGGTGAGGCTTGCCGCCGACGAACGCGGGAAGAAACGAGTGATGAATATTGATGATGTGGTGCGGCGGGTACTGGCGGATGAAGTCCGACGATAACACCTGCATGTAGCGCGCTAGAACGATCAAGTCAATGCCATGCGGGCGCAGCAATTCGAGTTGCCGGCTTTCTGCCAGCGATTTGTTCTCTTTCGTAACCGGAATCACGTGCAGCGGAACGCCGTAGAAATCGGCCCAGCGCTGCACATCGGCATGATTGCTGATGATCAGCGGAATTTCGCAGGCCAGTTCCCCGCTGCGCTGGCGATAGAGCAGATCCACCAGGCAATGATCGTAGCGCGAAACGAAAATCGCGATTTTCGGCCGATAACTGGAAAGCGCGACGCGCCACTGCATGCCAAAGCGATCGGCGACGGGCTGAAAATGCGCTGCGAATTCGCGCATATCCAGCGTGAAGTCCGCCAGGTCCCATTCCACGCGCATCAGAAAAAGATTGCGTTCGGCGTCCTGATGCTCGTCCGCATGCAGCGTGTTGCCGTTCGCACGATAAATGAAATCGTGGATCGCGGCGTTCAGACCTTTTTGGTCGGGGCAACTGACGAGGAGGATCGCGGTATTCTTCACGCCGCGCTCCATCGGCTATGGGCACTATTGATGATCACGCGGAATCGTTTCCTCCCAGGTCTTATCGCGCAGCGGCTTTCCATTTTCGGTCAGATGCCGCTCGAAATGATAATAGAAACTCCGCGCGTCGCTGGTCAGCGTGAGGACGACGCTCCAGACCAGCGTCCGGCCGGGCAGTTCCACCGTCGTGGACGCAGTTCCGAACACCCGGCTCGTTGCAGGGCTCGAGTCCAAAACTTCATAGCCCATCTGCTCGTGATCTTTCATTTTGCCCCAGGGATATTCGCTGGAGTCATCTCCAACCCAATCCACGCGCGCATTTCCAGTGATCAGGTCGTGCGTAAGGGTCCAATACTGCGGCGGCCAGGTGTCGCCTGCGGATTTCACGCCGGCGAGCGGCGCTTCTTTTTCGGGCGTGGCGAAATGCGGACGGGCGGGCGGCTCCAGTGGAACGAGCGGAAGTTCCAGGCGCGCCGTGTTCGCGCCGCCGAGCCACAGCGAGGTGGTCGTCTGATACGGCGTCGGCCAAATCATCGGCCACATCGCATTCGAGATGGCCAGGCGAATACGATGGCCCGGAGGAAAAATCCAACTGGTGACGTGCAGTTCAATGGGAAGCTCAAACTTGCGATTGAGCTCGAGGTTGCTGGGATTCGCGGCGGAGTCGCGCTGCGCTCCGCTTCGTCCGGCGCCGGTGATCAGCGTCACCGCGCCGTCGGGCGCGACGTCGGAAAGCCGCGCGAACCAATCGGCCAGCGGCGTATCCGCTGAAACTTCCATGTAAACCTTCGGCCATCCGAGCAGCGCGGTTTCTTTTGCGAGCGGCTCGGAATCGTAAACCAGGCTGAAAGCGTCAATGGGCCGCTGGTCCGCGGTTAAATCGCCCCACCAGAAACCGGCTTCGTTGCCGATGGATGGCACATAACTCAACTCGTGAGCCACGCTGGGCGAGGCGGGCGGAGCTTCCTCGCCCAAAGTGTGATTCGGCTCCAGAAACAGCGTCTGCGTGTGCGCGTTCGCGGGCGGCCAGGTTTTTTCGGCGCGCCATTCGCCGGGAATTTCGCCGATGGTGGTTTCCGGCGGATACCGGTGGCGCATGTAAACCTCCAAGCGCGGCTCGTCTATGATTCCGTTTTGTATTCCCTTCAGCCAGTAATCCCACCAGCGCACGGCTTCCACGCGCCATTCGATCGAAGGCCCGGGCACGGCTTCGTGCGGGAAAGTGTGATTCCAGGGGCCGATCAGCGCTTTGATGGGCGCTTTCGAGTGTTCAAAGAAGCGGGGGATGCTGTCGCGATAGCCGTCGAGAAAGCCGCCGATCATGAAGGATGGAACTCTGTATTCATCATAATGATTCGGCGCAACCGAAGCACGGCGCCAGAATTCGCTGTCGCGCTGATGTTGCAGGTAGAGCGGAGCCCAGGGCTTGGCGTCGAAACGCGCGGCGAGAGACTTCTCGTCGGTGGGAAAATCCGGCGCGCGCGTGAGGCCGAGTTGCAGGTCCATGCCCAGCTCGAATTCGTCGAGGTGCATGAGGTTGTCAATGTAATGGATGTCGTCGTGGAATAATTCTTCGGTAGCGCACATGGCGATGATGGCTTTCAACGCGGGCGGATGCAGCCGTGCCATCTGGATGGAATTGAAGCCGCCCCAGGAAATGCCCATCATGCCGACGTTGCCGTTCGACCACGGCTGTTTCGCGAGCCACGCGATTACTTCCAAGCCGTCTTGCTGCTCTTGATCCGAGTATTCACGATCCGGCGGCGCACCCTCGCTCGCCCCAGTGCCGCGAATATCCACGCGCGCGGTCACATACCCGCGGCGGACGAAATAAGAATGCAGATCCCAATCGCGCGCCAGCGTCCAGTCGTCTTTGCGGTAAGGTAAATATTCGAGGATGGCAGGAAATTTCTCGCCGGGGTGCGCGGCGGGCAGCGGGCCGTCTGGCATATAAAGGTTCACCGCCAGCCGCACGCCGTCTTTCATCGGAATCCACGCCTGCACGGTTTCTGCGGTGGCGTATTGCGGCAGATACGCTGCACTTTGATCTGCTGCAGGAGATGGCTCGGATAATTTCGTCGCGATGCGAGTCGGAGTTGGATCGACGAGCGTCACCGCATACACGGGGCCGTGTCCCGTCATTACTCTCAGCACGAAATCGAGTCGTACGTCGGAGCCTGCGTTAATTTCCACGCCTGTCTTATCAATCGAGCCAAAGCCGGCAGACTCTACGTGAACTGCGTAAAACCCTGGGGCTAGAGTAACCGCGTACGAGCCATCGGCTCCGGTCTTGGTACCGACCGACGCCCCAGTCGCTGCGAATGTCAATCGAGTGTTCGGGACCGTCGCGCCCGATTCATCCGTAACCGTACCGCGAATGGTCGCCATCTGGCCGGCAGACTGTGACTGGAGCGGAGCGTACGCGATGACTCGAACGACAAACGCGGAACACACCAAAATCGCTGCAGCCAGCAGCACTGCTATCACGGGCACAAATCTCCGTGTCCTTTTCACGATGCGTTGTCCTCTTCGCGTGCAAGGCTACCACAGGTGACGAGAGCCGTTGGCGGCGAGGGTGAGCGCGTGGGAAAAAACTGGTGTAGTTATCTGACTCTCGGTCGAGCGAGAAACTTCCGCGAACGTGTGCTCAAGGCTTGACGACGGATTCGAGCAGCTTGGTCCAGTGCGCGAGGTGTTCGAGCGACGGAGCGTGGGTGTGATCGAGCTCGAGGGGCGTGATGGAGATGGCTCCGTCGCGGATGGCGGCAAGATCGGTATCCGGCTCAATGTCCTCGATGCGCTGCTGTTCGTGCAGCCAGAAGTATTTTCGACCGCGCGGGTCGGTGCCGGGCTGCAGCAAGTTGCGGGTGATCTTCGAAGATTGGCGCGTGAAACGCACCGAGCCGTTCCAGGCTTGCGGCACGTTCACGTTCAGCAGGATTCCCGGCGGAAGGCCTTCCGTCAGCATCAGCGGAATCAAAATGCGCGCGAATTGCGCGGCAGGTTTGAAATCGAACTCCTTGCCGCGATAGGCAACGGAAATCGCGATGGACGGAACGCGATTGATGGCACCTTCCATGGCGGCGCCCACCGTTCCGGAATAATAGATGTTCTCGCCCATGTTTCCGCCGCGATTGATACCGGAAACGACCAGGTCGGGCTTTTCCTTGAGAATCGCGTTGAAGGCAAGAATCACCGCGTCCGCGGGCGTGCCTTCGATGGAATATTCGTTCACCGCAACCTGATCCATGTAAATCGGCTGGCGCAACGTGAGTGACTGCGCGGCGGCGCTGCGTTCGCGCGAAGGCGCAACGACGGTGAGCGTGGCTTCGTCCTTCAGCGCATCCACCAGCGCGCGCAGGCCGGGAGCGTGGATGCCGTCGTCGTTGGTGATCAGAATATGAGGCATGAAAAGTCAGTGCGGATGTAACGCCTTTCGAAAGATTCCTCACGGCTGAACAGCAGAAAGGAAGATGGTCGGGACGACTGGATTTGAACCAGCGACCTCACGCACCCCAAGCGTGCGCGCTACCAGGCTGCGCTACGTCCCGACCGCTTGCACCGTTTGTAGCGTATCACTCGCGTTCGAGAAGGGTCAAGACGGCGAGCAGTTCTTCGTGCAAATCGAGCAGGAATTTGCGCTGCTGGCGCGTGGGAGCTTCGCGGCGCGATGCCGGAGCGTGGGCGTGCGCGGCGGAGCGTTCGGTGCCGCCGTTACGAGCAGGGGCGCTGCTGCTCGATGATTCACCCTGTTCCTGGCCCCGCTCTTCGAAATGCTTGCGCGCGCCGGCGATGGTGAAGCCCTCGTCGTAGAGCAGGCGTTTAATCTCGAAAACGGTTTCGATGTCTTCGCGGCGGTAGAGACGATGGCCGCTGGGACTCTTCACCGGCTGCAACATGGGAAATTCAGTTTCCCAATAGCGCAGCACGAAGGCCTTGGTAGCCGTCAAGCGGCTGACTTCGCCGATGCGGAATAGGCTCTTTTCTTCCCGTTCATCCATGGGCGAAGCATCCGGTGCTGGAAAAGCGCTAGCCATCTCAATTTCCATCGTAGGCCGATTTCCCGCCGTGTCAACCCCTGCGAGCACACAGACTTTCACTTTGGTGGCAGATGTGGAATGTGCCTGTGGATGATTGCCGAGCACAGAGACACCAAATGGCGGAGAGAATCTCATGCTTCTCCCCGCCACTAGGCGATTGCATTACGAGAGGCGAGTCACACCGCTCGTTGGTTAGTGCGTAACGACGTAGCGCACGATGCCGTGAGCCACCAAGTCGTAGGTCGGGTCCACGACGTTTGCCGCGGAGCGCGGTGCAGCGAGCAACGCGGCAAGATCAACGATAGCCAGGTAGCTCGGAGAGCCGAGTGCAAAATCCGCAATCACAGCATACGCCTTATTGGTATTCGGGCTGGTGTAAGCGGTGATTGTGTGCGGGTCAAATCCGGCGCTGAAGCCAAAGCCGTCCGGGGTCGTGGGCAGCACTGCATTAACGTAGTCAACCAGAGCCGGCGTACCCGAACCTGAGGTTGTGGGAAGCGACAGGGCAGCAAATGAATTACCACCGAATTCGCCCGTGACGACGCCCAGGTGCGTCGAGCCGGGTGCCACCGAGATCCCGCAGGTTCCAGCGGCGAACCCATAGGGCGTGTTCAAAGTAAACACTTGTTGGGGAGCTGTCCACGTGCCGGGTGTACCGGGGGTAAATATCGCTTGCGTGAGGTCCGTGATGTACAAATTGTCGGTGAACTCAATCGAAGCCAGCGCGATGCCCGTGGTGCAGTCCTCGGCTGCGGAATCGAATTCGCCAGCACCCACAAAATTCCCGTATTCGGTCAGAGTGTTGGAGGGCGAGACCTGATACAGATCGTAGTATCCGTCCTCGTCCGGTGAAAGGATCAGGTTTCGGCTGGCGTCAATTGAAACGTCCTCGGAGACCGTATGCACTGAGGCAAAAGGTGTGGCGAACGCGTTGGTGGCAAGGTTCAAAAACTGCAAGCCATCGCCCGATGCTCCGGTAAAGCCACCCGCAATCACGGCTGTGTTGGTAGCTGCGTTGATCGTGACGCCGCAGTTGTTACAGAAGCCGCCAGAGAACCCAGCAGTGGTGTCGCTGCCGCTGGTCAAAGTGGTGTTTAGAGTGGATCCAGTGATCAGATAGACGTCTGTGTTATTCGCCGTGCAGACGGTCTCGCCGGTCACCGAATTCGTCGCGCACGAATTCACGACATGAGGCGTTGCGATCGACGCTGGCGAACCCCCACCCTCGATTGGAACGTACTGAATGCCTGTCGTGCCGCCGTCCCAGTACCCATTCGGAGCGTAGGCAACGACTTGGGTCCCCAACGACACAGCCAGGGAGCTGCTGGGAATGCATGACGCGAGTTTCTTGGTGCTGTTCGAAACATTCAATGTGGAGCAAGTGGTGCTCGTGAAAGGATGCGCACCGGTGCCCGTGACCCATACTGAATACGTGCCTGCGGCCAGTGTTCCCGGGACATCAAAATACACAAGGTCAAACGCGCCGGCCGAAGTTATGTGCAGTGCGCCGGTCGTGGCAGACGGTGTCGGGGAGAGGCAGCTCGTCCCAAAGGAGACGGTGACGCTTCCCGCACTTGGTGTCGGCGACGGAAATCCACTCCCAGAAACGTGAGCCACTCCCGAACCTGCAACGGCGGTAGCCGGAGACGCGGCTGTGCCCAACACGACTTGCGCATGCAAGGCGGCTGGGACAAGAGACAATACGAGCAGAACAACGACGACCTTTGCTACAGCAAGAACCCTCGATAGAGGAGAAGCATTCACGCTCATCTAACTACCTCCTTAAGTCATGCCCAAGAGATTTTTCCAGCAATGTGGGCCAAACCCCAGGAGTCTGGCCTTGGAAAGGCTAAATCGGGAATGGCGCCCGCGCGTAAGCCTGGCGATCATGAACGACCGACAGGGTTACCGATCCCCATTCAAGGGACTAAAGCCACACCCGTACAGGTTTATTAAACCGCCGCTGCACACAGCCGATTAAGTCCATCGGCCGTGTGCGCGCCGGCAGGTTAAGACGCTCACTGCGCGAGACGCCGAGTGACCTAACTCCGACGCCGCAGTGCGAGTCCCACCAATCCAGTACCCAAGAGAAGCAAGCTTCCTGGCTCCGGAACTGGGGGAGGACCGCTCGTAGTTGTTGCCGCATCTATTTCCGCTGCGTCAAAAATCCCCAGCGTACCGCTGGGATCGGTCAGTGTGGCACTGATCGTTCCCGCTAGAGTGACGGTCGTTCCATCGAGCAACGTAACCGTCGTTGGGCTGACCAATCCAGATAGGACGGCGCTGGTGATCGGCGAGGTCAACAGGCCAAATGCGTCGTTCCCGTTGAAACCGCCCGCGCCGTCTGAAGTGAAATTCGTATCAGCCTCGGTGGCACCGCCTTGAAACGTGATAAGCAGGCTGATGTCCGAAAACGTGAGCGAGGTGGTGACTGGTAGACCAGCCCCGGTCAGATTCAGGATGTCGAACTGACCGGAACTCAGCGTGAAGTCTGTCGGGTCAAAAGACAGAGTGCCCACTGGCTCGGAGTCCGCGAATGCTGCGGCGGACAGAAGCGCACAGGCAAATGCCGCAAGCAGCATCCGAGAAATGATTCGGTACATTTAGTCCTCCATTGGTTTGTCAACTTAACTGCCGAACAACATAGGTGCAGGAATACACACGACATCTAACGGGACCGAAGTGCCGTGAACACCGGGAAGAGTTCACGTTCTACAGCTTGCAGTTACTCTTTGTCCGCCCAAATCGCAGAATTAGGGTGAACACTTCTAGTATCTTTCGCTTGCAATCATCGAACCAAACACCGAGCGCAGCACGATTCGTGGCTCGTGAGCCGGGTCTCACTGTGGCGACTAGAGTTATCCAGCGACACCCGAACGTGGTACTAGGACCCGCTTGTCCGCGAGGCGTGCAATGTTTTGTACATAATCGGCAATCGACCTGTGACTTTGGCTATATCGACGTAGGTGCAATCACGAATCTGAAACTTTCTCGAACGATAGTCTGTCGTAAAGCTCGGCGTATTTCATTTCGGGTGTGGTACGCGGCGGTTACGGGGCTGTTACAGAACGCATCACAGATACTTCGACTAACTTTACACGGCCATTCGCGGCGCGATGATCATGATTTGCGCGGGGCGCGGCGTTCGCGATTGCGCGAGCCGCGTTTTTTCAGGCGCTGGGTGAAGCGGATGGGGGTGCCGAGGAAGCCGAATTCCTTGCGCAGCTCGTTTTCCAGGAAACGCTGATAACTGAAGTGCAGCGGCTTGAGCTGATTGGTGAACAGCACGAAGGTGGGCGGCGCGGTGCTGGCCTGGGTGATGTAGAAAATTTTCACTTCGCGGCTGGCCGGTGAAGTGCCTCGCGTGAGATCCACTTTCGCGACCCAGCGATTCAGCTCGCCGGTGGAGATGCGTTTGTTGCGGGCTTCGACGACCTTGTCAATCAAGTTGTAGAGCCGATCGATATTTTCGCCGGTCTTGGCGGAAAGAAACACCACCGGCGCGTAAGAAAGAAATTTCAGGCGGGCGCGGACCAGCGGCTCGTAGTCCTGCACCAGCTTGTTGGCATTGAAAGCCACGAATTTCCCGCCGCGTTTCTTTTTCTCTGACGACAAATCCTGCGCGGCTTCCAGGGCCAGATCCCATTTGTTCATCACGATGATCACCGAACGGCCGGACTGTTCGGCGTAGCTCGCAATGGTGGCGTCGTGCGACGTGATGCCTTGCGCAGAGTCGGCGACAAGCAGAGCGATGTCCGCGCGTTCCAGGTGCTGCCGCGCCATGATGACGCTTAGTTTTTCGGCGATCAGCTTCGTCTTGCCTTTGCGGCGAATTCCGGCGGTATCGAGGAAGCGATAGGCTTTGCCGTTGCGCTCGACCACGGTATCCACGGCATCGCGCGTGGTGCCCGGTTCCGCGGAAACGATGGAGCGTTCCGCGCCGACCAGTTGATTCAGCAGCGTCGATTTTCCGACGTTGGGCCGGCCGATGATGGCGATGTTCACGTACGGCGCTTCCGGCTCCGGCTCGCCTTTGGGAATTTCCTCCGTTACGGCGTCCAGCAGTACGTCCACGCCGAAACCGTGTTCGGCGGAAATGGGGAAAACTTCATCGCCAAGTTCGTAGAACGGCGCGGAAAAGTCCACGGCTTGCTGCGGCGTGTCCACTTTATTTACGGCGAGGATGGGCGGTTTGCCGGCGCGGCGCAGTAGTTGCGCCAGTTCCTGATCGAGCGGCGTGGGCCCGGTGCGGCCGTCAACAATTTGTATGACGCGCGCCGCGTTTTTAATTGCCACGCTGGCTTGGCGCAAAATTTCGCCCGGGATGCCGGCTTTGTCTTCGGGGACGATACCGCCGGTGTCCACCACTTCAAAGCTGCGGCCTTCCCAGTTCGCGGTGCCGTAGATGCGGTCGCGCGTGATGCCTGGCTCGTTCGTGACAATCGAGCGGCGTGTGCCGGTGAGGCGATTGAATAGCGTGGACTTGCCCACATTGGGGCGGCCGACGATTACGATCGATGGAAGTTTGGCAGTCATTTGAAGGGCGTGCCGCTCGGCAGGCTAGCTACTCTATCATCTCTCGCGCAATCCATGTGTACGTTCAGCCGCGTCCTACTGCTTTCTGCAACGCGATTTTCGAATCGCATGCGAATTTTTTCTGCAAGGATCGCGTGTATGGGAATGCCATGCGCGCCAAGCGGCGTGGGCGGGAGAAGGCGTAGAGGTCGTACCAAACGGTTTCGTCGCCAGCATGAAACTCAACGGTGAAGCGTTCTTCGCCCATTTCTGCATGGTCAGGCAAAGTGCCGTACGCAAACCCATACCTTTCGATCACGCCGTGTTCCTCTATCGTGTAAACGATGCGGGCCGCGTTCAGGGACCAGAACCCAAGATGAGAGGCCGCGACGGCGACCGTCGCGCCTTCCGCGATTGGAGTGTCCGGTGAAAATAACTCGAGCCATGTCATCTCAAACATCTTCCACTGCTTGATCGCGTTCCTGGCTCGTTCGAACGCGATTCGGCCTTCGCCTAATTGAATTCGATGGTGGTCCACGACGTAGCCACTGGGGGCCTCCGTTCGTGATGCCCCGACGTGCCCGTAGGAGAACTGCTGATGTTTCTGCGCGGCGAGGAATTCGCAGACGGCCTCTGGGCTGGGTCTTGTGAAACAGAACATCGGCCCTTCGTTCCTCCTGACCCCGTCGTGTGCGAGGCGTCCCACGATATGCGATAAATCCGTTGATTGCCAAAAAGCCGGTCCCTGCAGGGCGTCGGCTTACGCGCGTGTGCTATCTTACCCTTTAGCCTGCACAGCCAGGAGTGGCTGTGCCACGAGTCGTCGCGCCACCTCACCCAATGCCGAAAAAAGCTGCTGCTGCAAAATCCGAGGAAGTGACGATCGAAGGGATCTTTGGGACTGGCGGATTGCTCGAGAGCCGTCACCCGGGGTACGAATTTCGTTCCTCGCAGCTGGCCATGGCGGAAATCGTGGATGAGGCTTTTCAGAAGCATCAGCACGCGATCGTCGAAGCGGGAACCGGCACGGGCAAGACTCTCGCATATCTGATTCCGGCCATACGCAGCGGGCGGCGCGTCGTGATTTCCACCGCCACGAAATCCTTGCAGGAACAATTGTTTGATAAGGACGTGCCGTTCCTGCAGAAGCATTTTGCGCCGAACCTGAGGGCCGCGCTGATGAAAGGCCGCAACAATTTTTTGTGCCGGCAGAAAGTGCACCAGTTCGAGGGGCAAGCGCTGCTGAAAGGCATTGACGAAGTGGACTGGTTCGCGCAGATCCGCGACTGGGAAAAGCTCACGGAGACGGGTGACCGCTCCGAGCTGACTTTTCTGCCGGACGACGCGGAATTGTGGCACCGCATTGACGCGCGCAGCGACCTTTGCACCGGACAGAAGTGCCCGGAATTCCAGCGCTGCTTCCTGACGGCGATGAAACAGCGCGCGCAGGAAGCGGACCTGATCATCGTGAATCATCATTTATTTTTCGCGGACTTGGCCATTCGCCAGGATGATTTCGGATCGATCCTGCCGGAATATTCCGCGGTGGTGTTCGACGAAGCGCACGAGATCGAAGACGTGGCCAGCGATTATTTCGGACGGCGCGTATCGAGCTACCAATTCGAAGAGCTGGTGCGCGACACGGAAGCCATGCTGCGGCTATTGAAAATTGAAGCAGCACCGCTGCGTAAGCATCTGTTGCGTGTGCGCGAGCGAGCGCGCGCGTTTTTCGAGCATTTTCCGGAGCGCGAAGGGCGCTACCCGTTCGGCCCGGCGGAACGAAAATCATTTCTGGAAAAAAATCACGAAGCGTTCGAGGATTTGTCTGCCGCGGTGAAACGCATCGAGACGGAGCTATCCGCGCTGAATCCCAAGCCGGAAGAAGTGGTGACGCTGGCGCGGCGCGGGGCGGATTTGCGGCGCGAATTCGAATTCCTGCTGGAGAGCGAAGAAAAGAGCTATGTCTACTGGTACGAACGGCGCGGCAAAGGCATCATGCTGACGGCGACGCCGATTGACGTGAGCGAAATCCTGCGCGAAAAGCTTTTCGACCAGTTCGATACCGTCGTGCTGACTTCGGCGACGCTGGCGGTAGGCGGGCGCTTTGATTTCCTGAAGCAGCGGCTGGGACTGCAGCCCGCGAAGGAGAAAGTGCTGCCGCAGGAATTCGATTTCCACGAACAGGCGCTGCTCTACATTCCGGCGGATATGCCGGACGTGCGTCACGAATCATTTTCCAGACGCGCGGCGCAGGAAATCACGAAGCTGCTGGAGATTTCCAAGGGCCGCGCCTTCTGCCTTTTCACCAGTTACGCGCAAATGCGCGGCGTGTACGAACTGGTCTCCGGACGCATAAAATTTCCGATGCTGCTGCAGGGCACGGCGCCGAAATCAATTCTGCTGGAACGCTTCCGTTCGACGCCGAACGCGGTGCTGTTTGCCACGGCGAGTTTCTGGCAGGGCGTGGACGTGCCCGGCACGCAGCTTTCCTGCGTGATCATTGATAAGCTGCCGTTTGCGGTGCCCAGCGATCCGATCGTGGCAGCGCGCGTGCGCGCCCTGCAGGAAGACGGGCGCAATCCCTTCGCGGAATATCAGGTGCCGGAAGCGGTGCTGGCGCTGAAGCAGGGTTTCGGCAGGCTGATTCGCTCGAAGACGGACCGCGGAATTCTGGCCATCCTCGATAACCGCATCTCGCGAATGCAGTATGGTAGAATTTTTCTCGAGTCCCTGCCTGATTACACGACCACGCAGGATATCGCGGAAGTCGCGCGATTCATGGAAAACCATCCGGACTAAGGAAGGCCGATGTACGAAGTGAGTGTGGACGAAAGCTTTGCCGCGGCGCACAATCTGCGGAATTACAAGGGAAAATGCGAGGATTTGCACGGGCACAATTACAAAGTGCGCGTGACGCTGGCCGGCGCGGAACTGGACGCGACCGGGCTGCTCTACGATTTCGTGCACTTGAAGCAGGTGATCCAGGGCGTGATTCGTTCGCTCGATCATAAGTATTTGAACGAGCTGAAGCCGTTTGATGTGCTGAATCCTTCCGCGGAAAATATCGCGCGGCATATTTACGAGCAAACCGCGAAGCAGATGCACGCAACGGCGAACGGCGCGGCGATTTCGAGCATTACAGTGTGGGAATCGGATGTCACCGCGGCGACGTACAGGCCGTAGCGAGTAAGCCCGAGCGAGCCGTCGCGGGCAAGGAACGCAGCGAAAATGAACCGAGGATTTTTGATCATCGCGATTCCCGCTTTCCTGGTCTCCATCTTCTGGCTGACGCTGGGATGGGGCTGGCACACTGCAGTCATCGGCGGCTGCCTGGAAATCGCCGTCGGCGCGGGGGTCGTGGTTTACGCTGCGCGGCGATCGAGCGCGCCGCACAGTCCCGGGCCGGGAGGTCCGGAAGCAGGGCGCTGAAATTTCAGGGAACATTATGGCCAGCGCGGAAAAATCTCAAAATCCGCGAACGGAATATGCGATAGTGGCCGGTTGCGCCCGGACCTGTTTCGCCTGGCGCAAAGGTCTGCGACTCACGCGGGAAGCACGAGTTGAATAATAATCGGCTGCGGCAATTCACTGGCGGAGGAGCTACACACATGCGAAAACTGATTTCCATCCTGGGAGCCTGCGTATTGATGGTGATGTTGGCCGCGACGGCGCTGGCGCAAGGCACAGGCAGACTCAACGGCGAAGTTTACGACCAGAACGGAAAGCCGTATGCGGATCAGGCGGTGACCATCAAACTTCCCGAGACGGGCCAGTCCTACAACGTGAAGACCGATAAGAACGGAAAATTCGTGCAGCTGGGAATGCGTAGCGGAATCTACGTGATCACTTTGGTCAGTCTGAATTATTCCGAGAAATTTCAAATCACCGACGGGCAAGAAAATAATTACAAGCTCGACCTGAAGCAAGTGGCGGCGGCAACGGCTGCGGCGCATCCGGAAGAATCCAAGAAGAAAGAAGAAACCGAAGACAAATTCAAGCTGATGAAGCAGCATTTCGACGCAGGCGTGGCAGCGCTGGCGGCCGGCAACGATCTAAGAGCGCAAATCAAAACAGCAACGGGAGACCAGAAAGCGACGTTGCAAGCGCAGCGCGCCACCGATTGCACAACCGCAGCCACCGAATTTTCGCAAGCCGTGCAAAACCTGGGAGAAAAGGAAGTCAACAACCGCGCAATGATCCTCGGCAACCTGGGATCGGCGAATGAATGCGCCGGCAAGTATTCGGACGCAGCCGACGCGTTTCAGAAGGCCATTGATACGAAACCGGTCGCCGGATATTACGTCGGGCTCGCCACGAACCTGGCGAACGTGGGAGCGTCGTCCACGGATCCGAAAGATGCCCAAGCCAAATTCGCGGACGCCAGCGCGGCCTGCGACAAAGTGACAGCGCTCGATCCCGCGTCTGCCGCCACCTGCTGGAAGAATCTGGGCATCGTGCTCAGCAACAAGGGCCGCATGAAGGAGGCAGTCGCGCCGTTGCAAAAAGCCTCCCAAGCCGATCCCAAGGACCAGATTACCTGGTACATGCTCGGAAGCGCACTGACCGCGACGATTGACACCAAGCAGGAAGGCGACAAAATGACGTATATCATTCCGCAGGGAACCGCCGAGGCCTATCAGAAATGTATTGATACCGGGGCGGATAACGCGACAGGCAAGCTTTGCAAGGACGCGCTGGATGGCTTGAACGCCATGAGCGGCGGGCAGGACACCTCGGTGGGTAAAAAGAAGAAGAAGTAGACCATTTTTTGGTACGTCGGCGGCTGTGCCGTGCGCAGCCGCCGCATGCAAATTCCCCTCTGTGAAATTTCCGTTTTGGAACGCTTTCTTTTCTCGATTCATCCCGCGAGGAGTGCTATTCTTGCGCCCATCGCTCCGCGTTATGCGCCGCCTGGAACCTCGCGTGCAACGCAGAGTGATGCGTCGCGGAAACCCTCAGGGGAACCCGGTGGAGAAGTGGATTTGAACCAGCCCAGCACAGAACGTCGCCGAAGCGAACGACTTTCGGAATCCTTGCCTCTAATCGTGCGTGGAATTGACCTGCTCGGCCAACCCTTCGAAGAACGCACGACCACTCTGGCCTTCAATCATCACGGTTGCCGCTACGCTTCCAAGCACCATCTGCCGCGCAACACGTGGGTGACGCTAGATCTTCCGCTGGCAGCGGCGCAGAGCGCGGCGCACGCAAACGCGGCGACGAATGCGAGCGCGCACTCGACGGAAAATGCGCGAACCACCTTGCGAGCGCGTGTTGCCTGGGTGCAGCGGCCGCACTCGATTCGCGATTTCTTTCAGATTGCCGTGGAGCTGGAAAGCCCGGCAAATGTCTGGGGGACCGACGCACCCGAATGGAATAGCGCGGCCGCGGCGATCCCTGAAGCATTTCCATCACCCGCATCACTTATAAGATCGATACCACGCTTCACCGAACAGCCGGCGATGGACACGGCGGCGGAGAACCCCGGGGAATTTATGGACCATTTCCAGACGGAAGCACGAATTGATTCACAGGAAATTCATACGGCGCCTGAAGCTGCGTGCGAACCTACGCACGAAACACCACATCTGGCCGAAGCTGCTCCGGCGGCCGATAACCCTCTGCTGCGGGAACTCCGCGCGGAGTTGGACCGTCAGGCAAAGGACGCTGTACTCGCCGCGGCCGAGCAGGCTCGCGAGGAAGTGCTGCAGACTGCCGCAGCGACCGTGCGCGAGCGCACCGGCAGCGCCGAGGAACTTTTTGCGAAATGGAAGAGCGAGGTCGAAAAGATGCAGGCCGGCGCGCGCGAGGAGTTTTTCGCGCAAGTGGCTGCGAAGCAGGATGAAGCGCTCGGCGCACTGAATTCAGGATTCGAAGACAAATTCGGGCAAGCCCGCGAATTGCTGAGCGAAATCTCGCGCCAGGCCGAAGCGCTGCGCGCCGAAAGCGGCAACGCGCAGGAAGCGACCAGCCAGGTGGCCCGTGTGCTGCTGCAGCTCGAGGCGGCCGATGCCGCGCGCAGTTCGAAATCGATTGAGCCAACGAAGGAAGAAATCGCGGCGCAGGAAAGCGCGGTGGCCGTCTGGCGCCAGCGCCTCGAATCGGAAATGACGCTCGCGCAGGGGCAATGGAATGAGCTGCTGCAATCCTCGCTGGATAACAATTTGCAGCGGATGGTGGAACAGCTCTCGGAGCGCTCGCACGAAGTGGTGCGCAACGCCGAGCAAAAAATGACGGAGCGGCTGGGCGAATTGCGCCAACCGTTCGCGCAAGCCGCGGCAGAAGCGCGCGAAACGTTTTCGGGGATTCAGTCTGCGCTGGAGCAGGAAGTTCTGAAAGCGCGCAGCTCTCTGGCGGAAGTAAAACAAGTGGCCAGCCGTACTGAGGAATTTTCGGCGCAGCTCGAAGCCGCCAGCCACGATACGGTGAACGAGTTGCACCGGCGCCTGGAAAGAATCCTGGACGCGCAGACGGCGGAAATGAATCGCCGCATGGAGAATCTTTCGGGTGAAGTTTCGCAGCGGGTGATCCCGGTGCTGGATTCTCTCAGCCATCAGTTCCAGGAACGCGCCGTGGCCGAGGCCGAAGCCAAACTCGCGCCGCATCTGGAACGCGTTCCCGCGCTCTTGCACGAACTCGCGGCTCGCGAAGTGCAGCTGGAAGATAGCCTGCGGGTGCATCGCGAACGGCTGCGCCAGGTCTCAGAAAATAATCAGCGCGAAGTGGGCACGCAGGTCGCAGCGACGCTTGCGAGCTTGCACGCGGATTTTGAAGCGGCGCGCAAGGATGCGTTGGTGAAGTGGTCCGAGGAGCTGGACGCCAGTGGAGTGCGCGCGTCGCATGCGGCGGCCGAATCCATCGGGCACACATCCGAATGGCTGCAGCAGGAAGCGCGGGCGCGTCTGCAGGCGCTCGTGGAACAGTCCTTTGTCACCGCCGAGGCGGGACTCGGACAAAGAAGCGCGGACGCGGCGCAACAATTCGAAGCGCAGCTTGCTGCGCAGTCCGCGGAACACCTGGGGCAAATCCGGGCGCAGGTACAAGACGTTGCGGGTGCAGTGACGGCCAACACGCGCACCGAACTTGATCGCGCGGCGGAAGCCGCAGCGGCTTCCTTCGGCCAGCTGGTGCACGAAGTATCCGATCGCGAGACCACGCAGTTTGCCGCCACCACTGCCGCCACGCGGCGCGAGCGGGCGGAAGAATTTGATCACGCCACGCAACAGCTGCTGCACCAACTCGACGTCAACGCTTTTTCGTCCGTCGAACAGTTCCACGCGCAGATGGCGTCGCAGTGGGAAACCAGCATCGGCGAAGGGCGCACAGCGCTGGGCGCCGAATTTGCATCGGCGCTCGAAGGTTTCCGCAGCGAGCGCGACGCGCACCAGAACGAATGGACCGCGCAGCTGGAGCGCGCGAGCGGCGACGCTGCCGGAAAGTTTCAGGATCGCTTGCAGACCACCGCCGATTCCTGGGTTATGGCATCAGTGCGACGACTGAATGAGCACGGGCAGAACGGGATCGAATCGCTGCTGCGCTCAGCCGACCAGGCGCTGCGCGATTCCTGCTCGAAAGTTTTTGATGGGCTGGCGCAAATGCTGCGCGAACGTGCAACCAACGTTGCGGGCGCCGGCAACGTGGCCGGATTTACCCAACTTGCCAGTCGCGACACGCCCGAACCACCCAGCCCGCGCAAAGAAGCAATCTAAGTCGTTCGGCAATCAACTCTTATGCAGCCGTAATTCTGACGATATCGCCTTGTCGCGCGGGCTTCCGCTGTATCGTCTAGGCGGCTCGCAACCTTTTCGCACACGGAGAGTCTTGCTGAGATATCCGGTCACAAATGCGTTACCCCCGAAAGTCACTGTTCCGACATCTGGTCCCGATTCGATCGTCTGCTGACGATTGGGGGCCGCCTACCGTGAGGTCTGCGGCTCACCTTATGGAACGGAGCATCGGTGTAGGTCTGGCCGTTGCACGCGCCGCCGTAGACGGCCGCAGTTACATACAGATTTTGCCACATGGTATCGGCTGCGACGCCACGTGACCCGCCGGCGTTCGCAACAAAGCCAACCTGGTTTCCTTGCGAGTCTGTCCCGAAAAACTCCAATACGTCACCGGAAGCGAGGCTCGGCGCAAAATTGCTGTTGACGGTTAAATTCGAAAAGCAGGAGTTGCCTGAACCTGTGACGGATCCAGTAAGATTGAAACTGCCGTCCTCGTTCAAAACGATGCTGGCGCTAAACGCTTGCCCACCTGCATCGGGAGTGAACGACCCCACGTATGTTCCGGTGGCGGGCTTGAAAAGTGTCGCCGTGAAAGTGCTTCCCACGTCGTTACTTCCGCAGTTCTGGGAGGTGGCATTGTACTGCACGTTGGTTCCTGTCACCGTGGTTCCGTCCGGGGAGAGGCTGCCGGTCATCGAATAAGACTCGCCATTGTCCACAAAGAGCTGGAAAGAGACCAAGGGCGACGCCGAGAAATTTCCATTCATGGTCACGTTGAAGCTTGAGTCGACGGCGGAACAGACGGAATTCGTGAACGCATCATTCTGCGAGCCGTTGTCGGATAGGGATTCCGTCGTTGCCGTCCTCCCCTGGATGTCCACATCGAAGGTGAACTCCGTTTCGCCGATTTGGCCGGTGGGAGGGTTCGCAGAATTCCCGACGCGCAGATCCCACATTCCGGACAAGTTCGACATGGACGTCGGCCAGTTGTTCACCAAGTTTGCAACGTTCAAGCTTCCGATCCCGGTGGCGAAGTCCCACCCGGTTGTGGCGACGTAGGCAGGCTGATAAGAATTGTTGTCGGTGGAAAGCACGCCGACCAGACCGTTCGTAAAGGTGCCTCCCGGATCGTAGCAATTGTAAAGGTCCGTGCCGTCGAAGTATGCGCAGTCGACGTTTATGTCGCCGAGCGTCACATCGTAGAAAATGCAGTTGCTGGAAACGGTTTCGCCGCTACTGGAGTTGCAAGAACTGTTGCCGGCGGGGCCATATTCAGCCGCCGCAAGTTGGTAGTAGACGGGATTGGGATTGCCTTGCCGCGTTCCGGTCGTTTGATTGACGAGCGCTTGGATGCCCGCCATGATCGGCGACCCAAAGGATGTTCCGCCTCCACTGGCCCAGTTGGTGGGATCGCCCGTACAATCCGCTCCGCCGTTGGCAACATCAGACCAACAAAATACGTAGTAGTGACCCCAGACGCCGTCGGCCGCGAACAGCGAGATGTCGGGGGTGTCGCGCACCCCATCACTGGGATTGCCAAAAACGGATTGCCAGGAAGGCTTGGGCCATCCCGCGCAGGTTCCGCCCACCACGCCGTTGACCGAGGGCGTGCCGGTCGCGCATGCGCTTGGCCCGCCACCTCCGCCGACCGTCGTTTGCAGGGGGATTCCTGTTGGGTCATTGCAAAACCCGCCCGGCCCGTAGGGGAGTCCACCACCACCGTAGTAGTTCGTCACCAGCACGCCAGCGCACGAATCGTTCCAGGGTGTTTCCGGAATGTAGGAAATCGCCGAGCCGTAGTTGGACGTATTGGTAGGGTTCCAATACGTACTGTTCGTGCTGGAATATGTATCACTGAAATCGGTGCCGCCGACAGCGACGTTGTATGGTGTAGACGAATACGCATTCACCGCAATGCCGTGGGTCGCCGCCAGCGCGCCATTGTCGCATCCACTTGCGGCGCTATCGCCCGCGGCCACGAAAACGGAGACACCTTCAGCGACCGCTTGCTGATACGCCGAGCTAAAGGCTGCGTTGGCCGCCGCGCCGTTCAAGGTCTCGCACTGGCCATAGCTGATGCTCATGATGGCGGGTGGACTGGGGCTAGCGTTAATCAAGTTCTGCAAGGCAATCAGACCGCCGAAAGTGGTGGTTGAGTCGGCGCAAGTGGCCATCTGAATAGCCGCGCTCGGCGCCGCCGCGCTGGCCCATTCCGCGTCCAGGATCGCTTCGGCGTCGACCTGATCGATCACGCCGGGATCGCTGCAATTGTTCGGTCCGACCGGGGGTGGCGGGAAAACCGTAGTAAGGGAACCCGACGAATACGCAGAGAGGCCGAACGTGGAACGAAATGCATCCCAGTCCGAGGTGCTGAACACGTCGCTATCTTCGATAACCACAATCGTCTGGCCTTGCCCTGATGTGCCGGCACTGAACACGGGCTTCAGATTGTAGATAGTCGCCAAGTCCTCGGGTACCACGATGTAATTTCCGCTGCCAACCGTGAACTGGGGCCTTGCCTTGTGCATCGTGTGCATGGGCTTCGGGCGGAAGTCGTTCAGAGAGACGATGCCCACAATGTCCGGCGCGAGCGCCAAAGGAATTCGCGGGTCGCTCATGTTGGTGATATGCTTCTGGCCCTTCACGTCTAAGTTATGGATCTCGGTCGCAAATGCTTTCCGCACCTGGCCCGCAGTGCCGGAGAAATCGATTACCATTCTGCTGGGATAAACCGTATTGACTTTGAAGCCGTATGACTCTAGCCAACTCGTGACGTCGTCCAGCTCTCGTGTTGGGGGTCCATAAGTCTCTCCAAATTTTTTCGCATTGGTCCACCGGTGAAAGTTCGCAGAACCTTTGGCGTGCAGCTCACTGATGAACTGCCGGAGAGCCTGCTCCTGTTCGGGCGGGCGGCGCAACTGAAGCAGCATGTGCTCCATAAGAAAGCTTTCAGCAACTGGGCCGCGATCGTTCTCACGGTTCGCCTCGGGACGGACGTTGCCGGCGAGGGTCACCAGCGTTCCCTCCTCGCGTTCCTGGGTGGACGTGGCGCGCGGCTGCAAATCAGGGGTGAATTGCGCGCGCACAGGAACGGCGGCGAAGAGAGTTGCAAGTACGGTCAAGGTCAAGCTAGCGGGTCCGAATTTTCGAAGCATCAGAGTTATCTCCGTTTCGACAATCGGGTTCGATCGAAACAGCCGCTGAAGAAAAACATTTCGGCAGTTAACGAGCAGCCCTAGTTGGAATTTCGGCTGGTTGGATTCCCATCGCTCGGAATCAAATGTGCACCCTTCTTGGCGCCCAGAAGCACAAGGAGGTAATCAATTAGCAGTAATGCAAGTGTAATAAATAGGAGCACGGAAGTCGTTGGCCAAAGGAACAATTTTGGTACAGGAGGCTAATGAGTAAACGGTGGCCCGTTGATGAGCACAGCTTCGAAAACAACAAACTCATTCAGCCATGGCCCACTGTCGCGAAGCCTGTCAAGGGCGAGTGTTTGTGGGTAGAGATCCGACCAAGTCTCAAGCATGCCGAGTGAATTGCCTACGGATTAGATTGCGGGAGGTTTAGAGGTCAACCCCGCTCTGTGCATGAAACTACGCCAAGTCTCAAAGCGTTTTCTCTAGTATCCATCGTATTTCTTCACATTTATGGATCCTCACGAACTCGTCACCAATTCGTCACCGAAACTCGGCCATTGGGGGATTGTGACCTGGCCAGAACCGGAAAAGCAAAGCAGGCTAAGGGATTTAGCTTCCTGACCACACAATTGACACGGTGGAGGCCTTCGGTTCGAGCCCGCACGGGCCTACCATACTTTTCAATAACTTCCAGGTTGGCCACTGCCTTCAGCTGTTGTTTTGCGACGTGGATTGCATCACACTTATTCCTACATATTATAGAAGGTGCACCCCTCGCACTGCTCCGGCGCGAGATGGCCGGCGTGCCACATGAAGTAGTAGGCGATGAGCATCCGGCGTCCCTCAAACACGTCCAATAGTGTCACCGCGCGACGTTCGCCAATGAGCGGTGTGGCACCATCCACCTCGACCATGGGGAGACGTCGTCGGGTGCCTGCAATGGTGTCGCCTTCTCTTGTGTGAGCCTTCTCTCGAACCCGCAGTGCGTCCAGCTCCCGCCTGGAAGGCGCTCCGATCGACAATTTTGGGCGCTCCAAGTTCATCTCCCATGATGTCTTTCATCGTTTTCTCCCTTGCTAATCTCAGTCATCCTTTCGGTTCTTCGCCAAGCCTTCGCAAGGCTGCTCCTTGAGGATCGGTGATTATATCGACCCACTTCGGGTCCGGTGAGGCCTCAGCCTCGTAGTTGTCGTGCCAGTTCCACCACTTGTACGGCGGAGTCTGGGTGTAACCCTCTGGCGAGTCCTCCCAGGACTCCTGACGGCCGAGCGCCGTCATATCGAGGTAGCTCCAGGTGGTTCCCATCGCCTCGTCGGCGACCAAGAGGTCTAGCGATGCCCACGACAATCTCGAAACAACCGATCTGCACACCATACTTTCGGCGAAGCCCGACGCCGGGGCCTCCCGAATGACGTCCTCACCAGCCACGTGGATTTGACTTTTCCGGTTACGCGACTTTTCAGGCACTAGCGTCGCATGGCGACATGCGGGTCGGTTGGACGCGCCCTTGTGCGCCAATTTGCCCGCACTGTCTCAGGCCACAACACATTACCTAAGGCCGTTATAGGACGGTTGCTGGAGGGTCTGGCGAAACGAAGGAACCCGCGGCGGTCACCGCTTCAGTGCATTTGTCGGCAAGAATATTCACTTTGCCCTTGTCGTCTTTTCCTCGCCGTTTCCGATTGTATAGATAGAAAGTCGCTAACGCTCGCATATCGAGAAGCTGTGAGGAGGCAGTACCATGAGATATTTCGGCAGGTTTATGCTTTTGACATTGGGCCTAGGTGTCGTCGCATTCGTCCTGTCGTCTCTTCCGAGTCATCCGGTAGTCGCGGCGGCAGAAGGCCCGGCGGTTACAGTAGTGAATACGCCACTGCCAGTGAACGTCGGCAACTTCCCCTCGACACAGGCCGTCAGCGGGACGGTGAACTTCGGAAATTTCCCTTCTTCGCTAGGCGTGAGCAATATGAGCGGCGCTCCCCTCTATGTCCGCGAAGTCGATAACGCTGCCCACCATCCGTTCGCCGCGGGGTTGTCCACGGGGTTGACATGTACCGTCGCTCCGGGCAGCGGCGTCTGCAATGCTTCATTGTCGGTGCCCTCTGGCGAGGAGCTGGTCATCGAGACTGTCTCGATCGACGCGTTTCTCAGCCCCGGGTTCAAAGCCATTGGCATCATCGCGGTGACCACAGGCGGCACGGGCATGGCCTGCACGCTTCCTCTCACCTTTGTCGACACCATTTCCGGATTCGACCAATGGATCGTCACTCAACCGTTGCGCTTGTATGCCGACCCAGGCTCGACCGTCGGGGTCAGTATCTCTCAGAATGACACCGGCGCGGGTGGCACGAATCAATTCGAGATTTCCGGCTACACGATCGCATGCGGCGCCGGCACGGGCTGCCCGATACCCTAGCGCCCGCTAATCAGGACGAAGCAGTGCTCCTGCAATGATGGAACGCCGATAGTTGGTGAACATTTGCGCACGCACGGGTCACTGAGTTGGTACTTGAGATCCGCTCCCGATGCCGGCGACCACGGCACTAGCAGGTCAGAACAAATCCCGCCACCACTACCCTGCGGGCCCGGGTTTGTGGATTTTCCTAGTTTCCGGTACGCGACTAATTGCGAGTCTGAACGAGGCCAACGATTGCGCTCTGTCGGCCAACCTTTGTGTCGTCGCAAGCGAGTGGACGTCTGCTCTTGCAGAAGACTGAAGCGCAAGATTTGTCTGGATCCGGCGCTGGCTATTCGTGTTCTAGCTATGTGAGCAACTTAAAAGCACGGATCCATTCGTTGCGAAGGAAACCGGGAATGCACCAGAGCATACAAAGCGGTTCGATCGCCCGAGCGGCCTCAGCCATACCCATGTCGGCTGTTTCCCACCCGAACTGCGCGAGAATTCCCGCTACAACCTTCTTGCCTCCGTCGTCGTTCCCGCATATGAACATGGTCGGGGTGCCGCCCTTGAATTGCGGATTCACCATGCACGCGCTGCCAACAGAATTGAAAGCCTTCACGAAGCGAACGCCCTCAAACTCCCGCTGAAGACGTTCCATCAAGGATTCGTTCAGATCGGTGAAGAATTTCAATACTCCGTTCACTGGCGGCGCGTCTGCGATAGGGTTGGTCGCATCGATGATAATTTTGCCAGAGAGATTGGCAACACCCGCAGCATGCAGTGCCTCGCTCGCAACCGTGCCTTTCACCGCAAGCACAACCAATTCCGCGAATTTAGCGGCTTCATCAAAGCCGCCAATGCGGCCGCGCGGATTCCTTTGTCCCCAAGCTGCAAGTTTGCCAGCGGTGCGGGTGCCTATCATTACGGCATGACCGTGTTTGAGAAAACCGGCAGCGAGAGTTGTTCCCACATCACCCGATCCTAGGATTCCGACTTTCATGTTTAACGGTCTCTCCTTTAATAGATTTCGCCGACCGAGCTATAATTTATGCCCGACCATGTTGGTGTGCAATGCCGTCGCCTGATGCGCACCATACAATCGCCATTGTACTTGCGGAGCGAGCGAAATCCACATGGACGGTTGAGGTGTTAATCAGGATCTAGCGCTCCAGCCTTGAATTTAAGGTGGGGTAGAAGGCAGACAAAATCAGCAACCTCGGGAAACAAAATGCAAAGAATGATTCGACCATCCGCAACCCATCCGAATTGATGAGAATTATGAGACTGGTGAACACATGAATTAGGTCAGTGTCCCATTTTGCACTGAACCGGTTGACACAGAGAAGCAATTCGGTTTAGTTATGTAGTTGCTAAGAGCGGGCCAAGGCCATGTACCCAATTGGAGAACCTCTAGTGTAAAGAGTAGAACGGCGATGCTACGAACGATTTTGGGCGCGCTTCTTCCAATGGTCGTGACGTTCCTGCTCGGCCTCATGGCCGCTTGGCATCACGATTTTGGCCAGAAGGAAGCCTCAATCCTGAATCGGATGGTGCTGCTTTACGCGGTGCCATTGGCGCTTTTTGCCGGTACGGTTACGTCCTCGCGCGCGGAACTAAGCCAGGATCTCCCGCTAGTAATGGCATTGTGCGTTGGCACGATTGC
The DNA here is from genome assembly GCA_013289715.1 of Acidobacteriota bacterium. Classification (GTDB taxonomy): domain Bacteria; phylum Acidobacteriota; class Terriglobia; order Acidiferrales; family UBA7541; genus Palsa-295. The sequence goes on from JABCZJ010000001.1 coordinate 407,073, forward strand.
ATTTTACGGCGCGATTTTTCTGCTAGCCCGTCTTGCTTTTCGTATGCCGATGGGCATCAGTGCGTTGTGCGCGCTCACGGCTTCCGCGCCGGCAGTGCCTTTCGTAGGTCCGGCGGTTCTCGGCGATCTGTTGGGACGCCCAAATGCCGCCATTCCGATTGCGGTAGACAGTCTCATCATCAACCTCACGGTCGTGCCAGTCACGATTCTTTTTCTCGCATTAGATACAACGGGGAGAGAATCGAACGGGAGTAGGTCAGAACTGCAAGACGGGGATAGTTCGGCACAGCCCCGACCATCGCCTCTCGCGTTTCTCTCGGCCAAAATCAAGGAGACAGTGAGGGAACCGATGGTCTGGGCTCCCGTTCTCGCTTTCGTTATCGTGCTGATCGGCTTCCGCATTCCTGAGCTCCTCGTCCATTCGCTTTACATGCTGGGACACGCATCCGGCGGTGTCGCCATATTCGCCTGCGGGATCGTGCTTGCATCCGGCAGAATCATGTTCAACTGGCATATCTTGTTCTTCGTATTTCTGAAAAACATCGTACAGCCCGGGTTGGTTCTGGGTGGCTTGCGATGGCTCGGCTATGGCAATCCTACCGTAAGCGACGCGGTGCTGACGACGGCCATCCCAGCCATGCCCATTGTCGTCATGTTGGCCCTTCAATATCGCGTCGTTGAGGCGGAGGCTGCGTCTGCTGTGTTCCTCAGCGTGATCGGCTCGGTGATCACGATGGGGATTTTCATCGCCCTGACATCCTAAACAAATCAACTCGGAAAACAAAAATGGAGGATTCCACTGATGACTCAAGTCGAAAGTCTCGCGAAGTATGCAGCCCGCGCTACTTTTGCCGACCTCTCGGCCGAATCGCGCAAGCAATTGCCAATCCATATTCTTGACTCGCTGGG
>JABCZJ010000002.1 GCA_013289715.1 Acidobacteriota bacterium
GCGGTACGAGTCAGACATGCATCTGCGGAGCCACAGTGCGCAAGACGCTCTCCGACCGAGAACACGTCTGCACTGCGTGTGGTCTGCTTGCTCCGCGTGATGTAGTTAGTGCTCAAATTATTCTCCAGAGGGCTCGGATAAGTCCTTCAAACCGTAACGCAGCGTAAGTAATCGCAAGCGTGGTTTGAGAAGCCGTCTCGTTTACGCGGCGGAGAAGTCACGAACGCTCGCTTCCATCGGCAGCGCATAGCGTGCCCGCTGCGATTTATTTTCGGCTCAACCACTGCCCAGCTACGCAAGATAGCACATCTCGGAATGGGTAGCGGACGGCGTCGCGCGCCGACCACGACCGCGTTTGTAGCCGGCGACGGTCATTTGCGCCGGTATCCGACCACACCGGCAGGGGGTATTGGATCTTTCGCGTCGCCGGTGAAAATCCCGGTCAACTGAATCTCGACCCTCACGATCAAACCAGAGACGGTGCCGGCGTGCAGCATCGGTGGAGGCAGAAAACGCGTTGGTTCTTGAGTCAAGTTCCTCTGCTTTGGCCGTTCTTCAGTGTGGTGATCGTTGCGGCCGTTCTGTATTCGCTTTATCAATCGAGAGGGATGAACTGGCACCCTCGCCCAAGTACGCTTCGAGCAAGCTTGTGTAGCGCTTCCGCGAACCTCGTTTCTGGATACTTTCAGATTCGCTCGTCGTCCATCCGCTGGCATCACATATTCGCCGACAGATGCGGGGTGCTCGCCGATACGTGGTATGGCGGGACCGATAGCCCACCATAGAATCGGTGTTGTAGCGGCTATCTCGAAATACGGCAATGCCACTTACGAACGGAGGTTTGCGCAAATGAAACGAAATGCGGAGGCGGGCCGTTCGGCTTATGGAGCTGCTTCGATGAAGGCAACGGAAGCATTCGTTCCAGCACCCCAACGACTCTTCGAAGACAAAATCGTCATGGACCTCCTTCCGTGGCCTGTTCAGTTCCTGCTTCGGAGATCGGTGATTCGTGCGGTCTTTCTGTCATTGCTGGAAGCGAGCGCTCCAGGCATACGAGGTGCGATGCTTTGCCGGACGCGACGCATCGACGATGCTGTCCGGAACGCCATCCACCAAGGATTGCCGGCGTTCGTGATCCTTGGCGCGGGTCTGGATACTCGGCCCTATCGTTTCACAGAGTTTACCGACGTCAGCATCGTCGAGATCGATCTACCGTCGGTTCAAGAACACAAGAAAACATGCTTGCTACGAAAGTTCGGTGCCTTGCCCAGGCACGTTCGTTTCGTTCCTGGCGACCTGAACAAAGAGCAACTGGACACAACCCTTGAAAGTTGTGGATTGAATCCATCCGAACCTGCAATTTTCCTTTGGGAAGGCGTTTCGCAATACTTGCGGCCCAACGCCGTGGACTCCGTTCTATGCGCCATCGCAAAGCGCCCCAAGGGGACGGTTCTGGTGTTCACCTACGTGCTGCAAGAAGTGATTACCGGGCTTTATCGATCTGACCGAAGCGAAGCTTTTCGGAAAAGCGCAAGCCGTCAGCCTGAGCCATGGTATTTCGGCGTAGATCCCCGCCGCTTGAGAGCTTTCCTCACTGCGCGCGGCCTGAGCTTACGGCATGATTTCGGCGCCGAGGAGCACCAAACGGATTACCTTCGGCCCGTTGAGCGCAAACTGGAAGTCTCCGAAATTGAACGTGTGGCGATAGCGATCGTGTGATGGTTTTGTCTGCATGGACACCCGCGGGCGAATTGAGGCCGAGCGACGGGCCAAGCGGGCTTTGTTTCGGGTCAAGTCCGGTTGTGGGAAGTTCCCGCGTGCGATTTTCCAGTGCTTCGCGCAAGCAAAGAATTGAGCTACTGGCGCTGCTTTGAGCTTCTTGCAAACTCTTGCGGGCGCAACTATACTGAAACTTCTGCGGGTTATGGTTCAACGCGCTTGGAGTGTGCATGTCGGTTGCTGCGGCTGATTCTAAGACCAGTTATCTCCTCGACAAACTGCAGTCCCTCAGTGGCGTAGTACCAATTGGAGCTTTTCTGGCCGAGCATTTCTGGTCGAACAGCTACGCGCTCGTGAGCGTCGGTAAATACAACGACGTTTCGCGCGAATTGCAGCAGATTCCCTGGCGAATCATGATCGAAACCTGCGTGCTTTTCATTCCCATACTGTTTCACGGACTTTACGGTTGTTACATCTGGTGGACGGGGAAGTCGAATGCGATCGGGCATCCCTGGATGGCGAACTGGCTGTACGTGCTGCAGCGCTGGACCGGCATCATCGCTTTCGTTTTCATTGGATGGCATTTGTACACCGAACGGTTTATGGGGCACGGCGTCACTTCCTACGCTGACGTGCAGCGCAACCTGATGAATCCCTGGTACCTCACTTTTTATATCGTCGGAATTACCTGCGCTTCGTTCCATTTGGGCAACGGGCTGTGGAATTTCGCCTGTAAGTGGGGAATTGCGGTCAGCGTTTCGGCGCAGCGCGCGGCAGGCTGGTTCGGCGCCGCCGTTGCGGTGGCATTTACGTTTATTGGCGTGGCGATCGTTATTGCGCTGCATTATGGGGCGTTCCCGCTGGGGGGCTACGTCCAATGAGGCAGCCGAAAATTATTATCGTGGGCGGTGGGCTGGCCGGTTTGATGGCCGCGATACGCGTCGCCGAAGCCGGAGTAACGGCTGACCTGTTTTCAATTGTGCCGGTGAAGCGTTCGCATTCGGTGTGTGCGCAGGGCGGGATCAACGCGGCGAAGAATTTGAAGGGCGAGGGCGATTCCACCTGGAAGCATTTCGACGACACGATTTACGGCGGCGATTTTCTGGCGAATCAGCCGCTGGTAAAGGGCATGTGCGAGGCCGCGCCCGCGATTATCGACCTGCTGGATCGCATGGGGGTGATGTTCAATCGCACGCCGGAAGGCTTGCTGGATTTTCGGCGCTTTGGCGGCACTTTGTATCACCGCACGGCATTTGCGGGCGCTACTACGGGGCAACAATTGTTGTACGCGCTGGATGAACAAGTCCGCCGCTTCGAAGCCGAAGACAAGGTGAAGAAATTCGAAGGCTGGACGTTTCTTTCCGCGGTCCTGGATCACACGGGGGTGTGCCGCGGCATCTGCGCCATGGATTTGAAAACCATGGAGATCAAGACGTTCGCGTGCGACGCCGCGATTTTCTGCACGGGCGGAATCGGAGCGGTCTTTGGGCGCTCGACAAATTCTGTGGTGTGCACTGGTTCCGCGCAATCGGCTTTGTTCCAGCAGGGCGCGTACTACGCGAACGGTGAATTCATTCAGGTGCATCCCACTGCAATTCCCGGCGAAGACAAGTTGCGTTTGATGAGCGAATCGGCGCGCGGTGAAGGGGGGCGCGTATGGGTGCCCAAGACGCCGCAGGACCCGCGTCCTGCGAGACAAATTCCAGAAACCGAACGATTTTATTTTCTTGAGGAGTGGTATCCGAAGTACGGAAACCTGGTGCCGCGCGACGTCGCTACGCGCGCGATTCACAAGGTTGTGTACGAAATGAAAATGGGCCTGGCGGGAGACCCGGCGGTTTATCTGGACGTGACGCATATTCCGCGCGAAGTGCTCGAACGCAAGCTCGAAGGTATTTTGGAAATTTACGAGAAATTCGTGGGCGTGGACCCGCATGTGGAGCCGATGAAAGTTTTTCCGGCGATGCATTACACCATGGGCGGCTTGTGGGTGGACAACGAAAACCAGGCTACCAACATTCCGGGGGTTTACGCGGCGGGCGAATGCGAATATCAGTATCACGGAGCGAACCGGCTGGGCGCGAATTCGCTGGTTTCGTGCATTTACGGCGGCGGAATCGCGGGAGCTGCGGCGGTGCGTTACGCGCGCAGCCTGGAATCGGGTTGCGAGAACACTTCGCCTGCGGTGTATGAACGCGAACGCGTGCGCCAGCAGGATATTTCGGACGCTTTGCTGAACCAGCACACGGGCACGGAAAATCCGCTGACGATCTGGCGCGAGATGGGCGACATCATGACGGAAAACGTCACGGTGATCCGTTACAACGCCGCGTTGCAGAAGACTTTGCTGAAGCTGGACGAACTGAGCGAGCGCTTCAAGCGCATTAATTTGCAGGACCGCACGCAGTGGTCGAATCAAACGCTGAATTTCGTGCGCGAACTGGGCAATATGCTGGTGCTGGCGAAAGTGATCACGCTGGGTGCGCTCGCGCGTAACGAAACGCGCGGCGCGCATTACAAGCCGGAGTTCCCGGATCGCGACGACAAGAATTGGCTGAAGACGACCAAGGCTAGCTGGAACGCGGGAAAAATTCAATTGGAATATGAAGCGGTGGATACGTCGCTGCTCCCGTTGCGCGAGAGGAAATACACCGCGGCGAAGTGACGCGCGGAATGCTGGGCGAAGTGGCGGGCGGAAGAAGTGAGGTGAGGAATCGTGGCCGATAAAACTTTCATCGTGAAAATCAAGCGCCAGCAGCGCTCGGATGAAGCCGTGCGTTGGGAGGAGTACGAACTGCGCTACCGGCCGCACATGAACGTGATCATCTGCCTGCGCGACATCGCCGAAAAACCTTTCACGCGAAGCGGAAGTGAATCCACTCCGGTAAGCTACGAAGCGAATTGCCTGGAAGAAATTTGCGGGGCTTGCGCCATGATTGTGAACGGCAAGCCGCGGCAGGCTTGCACGGCGCTGGTGGACGATCTGGAAAAGCCGATTCGCCTGGAGCCGCTCACGAAATTCCCTTTGATCCGCGACCTGCAGGTGGATCGCAGCTCCATGTTCGAGAATTTGAAACGTACCAAGTGCTGGATTCCGATTGACGGCACGTATGATCTCGGTCCCGGACCGCGCATGTCGCCGGAGACGCAGGAAGTGGGCTACGCGCTTTCGCAGTGCATCACTTGCGGAAATTGCCTGGAGATTTGTCCGAAGGTAAATGAGAATTCGCATTTCGTGGGCGCGGCGATTGTGAGCCAGGTTCGTCTGTTCAATATGCATCCCACGGGCAAGATGCATGCGGGCCCGCGTTTGGAAGCGTTGATGGGTCCGGGAGGCATCGAGGACTGCGACAACGCGCAGAACTGCGTGAAAGTTTGCCCGAAGGGCATTCCGCTGACGGAGTCCTTGGCGGCTGTGAACGGTCAGGTGCTGGTGCATGCGGTGAAGAGCTTCTTCCGAGGCTCGTGAGCCACGCGCATTCTTTCTGTATTAACGTCGCGGGTTGTAGAATCCCAGAGCATGTATGACAGTTGGGGGATGAATGGGCTGTAGAGGTTTGCTTGCAATTTGCTGTGCGCTGGGAGGCATTTTGTCGCTGGTGGCCGTGACTACTGAATCGCAATCAAATATTTCGCCGCAGGCGCGGGAGCAGCATTTCCAGTCCATCGTGGTGGATACGCACGACGATACGACGCAGCGCTTGCTGGATCCGAAATTCGATTTCGGCGCACGCCATTCCGACGGCAGCGTGGACATACCGCGCATGCGCGAGGGCGGGCTGAGCGCGATATTTTTTTCGATCTGGATTCCCGGAGCTGTTACCGGGCCCGCGGCGGTGCAGCGAGCACTCGATCAGATTAACGCGGTGCGCGAAACCGTGGCGCGGCATCCGAACGACCTGGTTCTGTGCGCGACCGCTGAAGAAATTCGCCGCGCCAAGGCCGGGCGCAAAATTGCGGTGCTGATGGGCGTCGAGGGCGGGCACATGATCAACAACTCGCTCGCGAACCTGGACAAGTTCTTCGCGCTCGGCGTGCGTTATATGACGCTGACGCACACGGTGAATACGGATTGGGCGGACGCTTCGACGGATCAGGCCGCGCACAACGGGTTGACCGATTTCGGCAGGCAAGTAGTGCGCGAAATGAATCGCCTGGGCATGATGGTGGACATTTCACACGTGGCGGACAAAACTTTTTACGACGTATTGGCTGTGAGCAAAGCGCCTGTGATCGCATCGCATTCTTCTTGCCGCGCGCTGTGCAACGCGCCGCGCAATATGACGGACGACATGATCAAGGCGCTGGCGGCGAAGGGCGGCGTGATTCAGATCAATTACCATGTCGGCTTCCTGAGCCAGCAATTTCAGGATGCGCAGAAGGCTCATCCCGAGCTGGGCAAGGAAATCGAAGCGGAAGCGAAGAAGCGCTGCGGCGAAAATGAAGCGTGCTTGCTGATCGAAGCGGATAAAGTCACGCGGGAGATGGTGGCGCAGGGAAAGCTGCCGCGTGTGGACTGGACCGAGATCGTCAAGCACATTGACCACGCTGTGAAATTGGTGGGCGCGGACCACGTAGGCCTGGGCTCGGATTTCGACGGCGCGGATATGCCGTACGGGATGGAAGACGCTTCGGACATTCCGCGGATCACCGACGCTCTGCTGGCGAAGGGTTATTCTCCCGCTGACGTGCGGAAGATTCTGGGTGGCAATACGCTGCGTTTGATGCAGGATGTGGAAGCAGCGACCCAAGACTAATGCCAATAATAATTAGGAGGAAAATCGTGAAACGCTTGGTACCTTGTGTCTTGATCGCGATGCTTGTCGCTGTGGTTCCGGCGTGGACGCCGGCGCAAAACCAATCTCAATCGACCGCGCCTGCGGCCAAACCGGCTACTGCGGCGCATCCGCATTCGACAGCGCCTCATACGGACCCGGCCTTGCTGCATCCCGCGACGCTGACCGCAAAGGCGCCCGATGTGTACGAAGTGACGTTCAAGACCACGGCGGGGGATTTCGTTGTGACCGTGACGCGCGCTTGGGCGCCGCTGGGCGCGGATCGTTTCTACAATCTGGTGAAGCATGGATTTTTCACGGATGCGGCTTTCTTCCGCGTGGTGCCTGGATTCATCGTGCAATTCGGATTGAACGCGAATCCAGCGGTGAATAAAGTTTGGGACAAGGCTTCGATCAAGGATGACCCCGTCGCGCAAAGCAACCACACCGGCTACTTGACGTTTGCAACTGCCGGACCGAGCACGCGTACCACACAGTTGTTCATCAACCTCGGAGAGAATGGCTCGTTGGACGGGCAGGGATTTGCGGCGTTTGGCCAAGTGACGACCGGGATGGACGTGGTGCAGAAAATTTACAGTGGATACGGAGAATCTCCGGATCAGGCGCAGATCACGTCGCAGGGGAAGGCGTATCTCGACAAAAGTTTCCCGAAACTAGACCACATCATTTCTGCGACAGTGACTTCGCCCGCGCCGGCAGTGCACACGACGCCGGCACACAAGGCCGCACCGGCGGCGTCGAAGCCGGCGCCCGCGCAGCAGCAGTAGATGGCGGGCTGAAGAGACGCTGCTAAGAAAAGCTCGTTTCAATTTTGCTAGAAATCGTGCAACCCGTGCAGGCACGGGTTCCCTGGGAGAATGACTGATGACCACGAAGGCCTCGTTGCTGGATGCTGGCAATCTGAAAGACACTGCGCCGGAAAAATTTGACGTGACGTTCAAGACCACCGCCGGAGATTTCGTTGTGCAGGTGACGCGTGCCTGGGCGCCGCTGGGCGCGGATCGCTTCTACAATCTGGTGAATCACGGCTTTTACGATGATGCGGCTTTTTTTCGCGTGATTCCCGGATTCGTCGTGCAATTCGGGCTGAGCCCCGACCCGGCCGTAAATAATGTGTGGCGCAAATCGAATTTCAAGGACGATCCGGTCACGCAGAGCAACAAGCCCGGTTACATTACTTTCGCCACCGCCGGGAAGGATACGCGCACGACACAGCTTTTCATCAACACGGGGAACAACGCGCAGCTCGATAAAATGGGCTTCGCGCCGTTCGGGCAGGTGATCTCCGGGATGGACGTGGTGAAGAAGATTCACAGCGGCTACGGCGAAGCGCCAGATCAGGGTTCCATCACCGCGCTGGGCAAGCCATATCTGGACAAAAACTTTCCTAAGCTCGATCGTATCCATTCCGCGACGATCGCTTAGGATGTCGCTGCGTAAGCTGGCGAACGGCGGTGCGCACACCGCTTGTCGCCACAACTGACGATGGACACGCTGTCAGCTGCGTCAATGACTCGCGATTATGCGAATTACCGCGAGGTGGCGCTGCGGTCACGCGTGATGCTCTTCGCGCTGGCTTCCTGCAAGCTGCTCATCCAACTCGCCGGCATCAATCATTACGGATTTTTTCGCGACGAACTTTACTACATTGCCTGCGGCCAGCATCTCGCCTGGGGTTATGTGGATCAGCCGCCGCTGATCGCGCTCGTCGCATGGTTTGCGCGCCATGCGCTAGGAACTTCGCTCTTTGCGACGCGATTGCTGGCTGTTCTCGCCGGTGCCGCGGTCGTATACGCCACTGGCCGCGTTGCCGCGGAATTGGGCGGCGGCTTGTTCGCGCAATTCCTTGCCGCTGCCGCGATTTTATTTGCACCCGCCTATATTGCGTTTGACAGTTTCTTTTCCATGAACGCGTTTGAGCCGCTCTTCTGGCTTTTGTGCGCATGGATTGCCATACGCATCGTCAAAGGTGCGCCTCCGCGGCTGTGGCTGCTGTTTGGCGCGGTGGCGGGCCTGGGCCTGGAAAATAAACACAGCATGTTGGTGTTTGGTTTTGCCCTTGTGACTGGATTGCTGCTTTCGGGTCAAGCGCAGCTGTTTCGTTCGAAATGGATTTGGCTCGGCGCACTGCTCGCGCTGACAATTTTTCTGCCCAATCTGATTTGGGAAGCGCGGCACGGCTGGCCGCAAATCGAAGTGGTGCGCAATGCGCAGCAATTCAAGAACGAGACGATCTCTCCGCTGCAATTTTTGTTCGAGCAGGTTCTTTTTATGCAGCCACTCGCGTTCCCAGTCTGGCTTGCGGGGCTGGTGTGGTACTTGGCGGCGGAAGGCAAGCGCTTCCGCTTTCTGAGCTGGGCGTACTTGATCGTGCTCGCGATTTTCATCGTGCTGGGCGGCAAATCGTATTACGCGCTGCCGGTTTATCCGGTGCTGATGGCTGCGGGTGGCGTCGCGCTGGAGGCATTTTTTGCCGCGCCCGCGCGCCGCTGGATGGCTGTGGCGTTTCCAGCACTGCTTGTGGTCGCTGGTTTGGTGACGCTGCCTTTCGGCGCGCCGATCTTGCCGGTGCACACCTTCTTGCGCTATTCGAGCTTGCTGCCGTACGCGAGTTCGGTGAAGACGGAGCGCGACGCGACGGCCGCGCTGCCGCAGCTGTACGCCGATATGTTCGGCTGGGAAAATATGGCCGTGCAGATTGCGCACGTTTATCGCGCGTTGCCGCAATCCGAACAGGCCGGCTGCGCGATCCTTGCGGGCAACTACGGTGAGGCTGGCGCGATTGACCATTTCGGGCCGGGCCTGGGCCTGCCGGCGGCGATCAGCGGGCACAACAGTTATTATTTCTGGGGGCCGCGCGCGTATAACGGTTCGTGCGTGATTCTTTTCGGAGAGCGCGCTGATGAGACGAAGGACTTGTTCGGAGATGCGCAGCTCGTTGCGACGATCAGCGATCCCCGCGCCGCCGTAGCCGAACGAAATGTACACGTTTATGTTTGCCGCAAGCCGCGCGCCCCGCTTGCGCAGCTTTGGCCGCATTTTAAATTGATTATTTGAGCGAAAAGCGCGCCGCGTCGGCGCGAATCGGTCTGCGGACTAATGCAGGGGCGCGTGGCGCGGATTCCTGGCGGCTTGTTCCAATTCCGCTACGTCCAGTCCTGACGCCACCAGCCGGTGGCCGATTTCCGAATCGGTACGCTTGGCGATCGCGAGCAAAACGCATTCGCATGTGAGAATCGGAATGATTCTGTCCTCCAGCACGTCGTGCGCGGGCGCGACTTCTTCGGCGCTCTTCAGCAGCGCCGTCAGCTCGTTCGAGCGCGCCATCGGCTTGGCGTCCGCGTCCGGATTCTTCGCCGGCCTCGGCCATTGCCATTTGGGCGGTTTTTCGTCGCCGCGGCGCTGCTGGTCGTAGAATTCGATCCAGTAGTGCCAGCGCTGCGGGCTGATGCGGCAGATCTGCTGCAAATATTCCTCGATGCCGTCCTGCTCCGGCCAATATTTGGAGAGCCGCTCCCAATCGTAGATGTACATTCCGGCGAGCAGGTCCGCGACTTCCACGGCGCTGGCCGCGCGGCTGTGCGCGAGCATCGCCGCCAAGCTTTCCGCGCGCGACAAGTCCTTGGTGAAGCGGTGCATTATTGGCGCTCGAAGCGCGCCAGCACGCGATTGCTGCGCGCCTGCGCCCGCTCTGGCGAGTTTGTCGCCTTTGCGCCGACCGCCGGAATCAGGGCCTGCAGCCCCACCTTTGCCGTTCTTTCGCCCAAATATTTTCATTTCCGATTGACGACTCCCGTAATAATCTTAGCAGACACCCGGTTTTCTTCACTGGAAACTGCGGGCGGCTTTCTCCGATTGGTCACTTGCTCTGGCGGGAACCCGGATATATATTTATTTTTAATCCTGTGGGAATTTGCCGGTGGACGGCTTAGGCGCGGTTAAGAAGGTCGATCAGCAAGCGGCAAAAATTCGCGGGCGACTCCGAAGAAAGGCCCCGTTCCATGACGCAAACGCAAAGTATGACGCTGCGCGATGCCAGTCACGCCACGTCGAATCCGTTCGTGGGAACCTGGAAGCTGGTTTCCATTTCCTCGTCTGAATCGCGGTTGTTCGGCGAGCGCCCGATGGGCATTCTGATTTACGACGCGGACGGCCACGTGGCCGTGCAGATTATGCGCAACCCGCGGCCGGATATTTCTTCGGGCCCGGGATTTCCCACCGCCAAGGAAGTGCAGATCGCTTACAAGGGTTATTACGCGTACTACGGCACCTACGAAGTAAACCGCGAGAAGAAAACCATCACGCATCACCTGGAAGGGAGCTTGCGGCCCGGCGATGTGGGCAAGGATTTCACGCGGGCTTACGAAATTTCCGGGAATCGGCTGGCGCTTACGCCCGTGGACGACTCCCAAGCGCGCGACGCCTGCCTGACGTGGGAGCGCGCGACTTAGGTTTTTTGATCTGACGAATATTCTGCGGCCGCTGCCCGGCCGCGGAGACTAAATCCGCAGCACGTTCACCAACTCCCGTACTGACGCTGCAGACTTATCGAGCGCTGCTTTCTCGTCCGGCAGCAATTTGATTTCGATGATTTGTTCGATGCCGCCTGCACCGAGCTTCGCCGGCACGCCGACGAAGAGTCCGTCGACGCCGTACTCGCCTTCGAGATAAGCGGCGCAGGGCAGAATCTTTTTCTTGTCCTTCAGAATTGCTTCGGCCATTTCAAACACGGCGGCAGACGGCGCGTAGTAAGCCGAGCCGGTTTTCAGCAGATTGACGATTTCGGCTCCGCCCTTGCGCGTGCGGGTCACGATCGCATCGAGTTTATCTTTCGCGATTAGTTCGGGGAGGGGAATTCCGGCGACCGTGGAATAGCGCGTGAGCGGCACCATATCGTCGCCGTGCCCGCCGAGCACGAACGAGTGCACGTTTTCTACCGACACGTCGAGTTCTTCCGCGACGAACGTGCTCATGCGCGCCGAATCCAGCACGCCGGCCATGCCAATTACGCGCGCCTTGGGGAACTTGCTGATTTTGAAGGCGGCTTGCGCCATGGCGTCCAAGGGATTCGTGACCACGATCAGGATCGCTTTCGGTGAAAGTTTTACGACCGCTTCCACCACAGCTTTGATCACATCGTAATTCGCCTTGAGCAAATCGTCGCGGCTCATTCCCGGCTTGCGCGGAAATCCGGCGGTGATCACGATAATGTCGCTGTTTTCCGTTCCGGAGTAATCGCCGTGGGCGGTAGAAATCCCCGCGGCGTGCGCATCGGAGCCCATGATTGGGCCGGATTCCGCCATGTCCAGCGCTTTCCCCGCCGGCACGCCATCCAGAATATCGGTCAGCACCACATCCGCCAGCCCCGCATCATGAATCCGCTGCGCCGTGGTCGAACCGACGAAGCCGCCACCCACCACCGTCACCTTCTTGCGCATTCCAGTCTCCCCGTTGGGTCGAATTCGGTGCGGCTGCCTGCTGGCGTGTCTGCGTTCAGTCGCCTGCGCCCACCGCGGCTTGCATATTTTCGATGATTGCCGATGCATACTCGGACGTTTTCAGCTTTTTCGCGCCAGGCATCAGGCGTTCCAGGTCGTATGTGACGCGTTTCTGCTGAATCGTGCGCGCGATGCCGTCTTCGATCAAGCGCGCGACCGGCTTCCAATCCATGAAATCGAACATCATCGCGCCGGAAAGCATCACCGAACTCGGGTTAATCACATCCTTATCTGCATATTTCGGCGCGGTGCCGTGCGTGGCCTCGAAGACTCCGAAGCCGTCGCCGATATTTGCGCCCGGTGCCATCCCGAGGCCGCCGACCTGTGCGGCGCAAGCGTCGGAAAGATAATCGCCGTTCAGGTTCGGCGTGGCGAATACCTGGTATTCATCGGCGCGCGTGAGGACTTGCTGGAAGACGGAATCGGCGATGCGATCGTTGATCAGGATTTTTTTCTTCCACTGGCCGTTTCCGTGCGATGCGTACAACGCGTCCAGCGTGCGTTTCACCTCTGCATACACCTGCTTCCTGAATTCATCGTTGGCCTGGTCCAAGCCCGGCTCGATGGACGCGGCATTTTCCTCGACCGAAATGTTCGGGTTCTTGTGCTTATTATCGAGGATCCAGCTCTCGCGCTCGGTCACGACTTGCGCGCGAAATTCCTGCGTGGCCAGCTCATAGCCCCAATCGCGGAAAGCGCCTTCGGTGAACTTCTGAATATTTCCCTTGTGCACCAGGGTGACGACCGTGCGCCGATTTTCCAGTGCGTGCACAATCGCGCGGCGCACCAGGCGTTTGGTGCCTGTTGGCGACATCGGCTTAATGCCCACGCCGGAATCTTCGCGGACTTTTTTCGAGGTGCCCTTGAGCATTTCGTTGTTCAGGAAATCGATGAGTTTTTTCACTTCCTGCGTGCCGGAGCGCCATTCGATTCCGGCGTACACGTCTTCGGTGTTTTCGCGGAAGATCACGACGTTCATGCGTTCGGGCTCGCGCACCGGGGAAGGGACGCCAGTGAAATAACGCACCGGGCGCACGCAGGCGTAGAGGTCGAGCACTTGGCGCAGAGTGACGTTCAGCGAGCGAATGCCGCCGCCGACGGGAGTGGTGAGCGGACCTTTGATGGCCACGCGAAAATCGCGAATCGCGTCCACGGAGTCTTGCGGCAGCCATTCCTGGAACTGGCGATAAGCCTTTTCGCCTGCGAAAATTTCCAGCCATTCGATTTTGCGTTTGCCGCCGTATGCTTTTTCGACAGCCGCATCGAATACGCCCCGTGAGGCTTTCCAGATGTCGCGGCCGGTGCCATCACCTTCAATAAACGGAATCACCGGATGATCCGGTACGCGAAACACGCCGTCTGAAAACTCGATGGCCTTGCCATTTGCCGGCACCGCCGCGCCGTTATAGGTCGTCTTCATGGTTTCCCAATTCTCCCTGGCATCGAACAGGCGCCGAAACGCGCGATTCCGGCGTTAATTCCGAACCGACAACCTTAGCACAATCGTTGCCAGCCGGACAGCGACGATCCCAAGGAGCATGTGGAGGCGCGGTCGGGCGAGCGCTCGATGTGCGCTGCGTTTCAGGGCCGCGACTGAACTGCGGGTGGGGCTTCGACGCAGGGAAGCGCGGGCGCTTTATCCGGGAACACGAAGATTTTGCGCGCGAGGTCAGACGAGAGGGTTTCATCGCGGGTAGTATTGTTTCAGAATGGTGCTGCTCCATGTCATCAAGTCCGGATTCGCCGACGCGAATTCCAACCAGCTCTGCGGCCGCCCCGCGCGTTGCATTCTCTCGTGAATCAGCAGGATGTACGCCCAGCTAATCGTTTCGTGGTACAGGCCCCGTTTGCCGTGCGCCTCGGCGTAGCGCGTTAGCGCTGCCGGAAAGCGCGCTAGGACATCGAGCAACGGGTGTCGGCACAAATACAAGAATGCGATTTGGATGTGGACGCTGTGGCCAAGAGCTTCCAAGGGCAGGGAACAATCTTCAAATTGCCGCAGCAGTTCGTCATTGTGATTAGCGCTCATCGCGGGCTCCTGCTTGCGCCTCTCGCCGGTGTGCCAGCCACACCGTGACGGCTGAGGCGTACACCAGGAGCGCGCCGAAGTCGAATTGCCCTTGCAGCAAGTGAAACAGAATGGCGAATGCAATTACCCCCAGCAACAGATAGCTCCCGGCAACATTTACCACCGGCGCCAGAAACATGATTGCTGCGACAATCTCGACGCTGGCTAGTCCCAACAGGATCCAGACGTGCGGCCCGATGTGCCCCGAGCCAGTCGCGGCCTGCATCTTGACGATCATCGCCCACAGCAATTGGCACGATGCCCAGAGCAGCACTAGGCCGAGAACCCAGCGTAGCGCTTCAATCGCGTGTTGGGTGGTCCACCTGGTCATTGAGAGCCTCTCGTCTTCTTGACTGGCCCTCTCCGCTTCGCGCGGCTGGCGCGGCGCGACGTTTGCGTTTGTGGCTTCTGCGCCGCCGCGCGCGCTTCGATCAGGCGGTGGCTGGCGCGGAAATCGAGATCGAGGCCGTAAAACTTCTTCAATTCCTTGATGCGCCGTCGCGAGGGCTTTTGAAACGCTGTCTTGCCGTCAAAGGCATGCAATACGATGCCTTCCAGCAGGTCGCCCAGGCTCAAATCGTGAAATTCAGCCAGAGCCTTGAGCACTTTGAGGAGGCGCTTCTCGATGCGCACGCCCGTCTGCACTCGCTCCACCACAAATTGTTTTTGATATTTCCTTGTTCTCATTGCGGTACCAATGTACCACGGTACACGCGACAGATGCAAACGCTCGCACCGCACTCGACGAGTTGACACGAGCAAGAGTACGGCGGATTGCGACAACGAAAGGCGCGCACTCCCTTGGCGATGAAGTCGCTTCCGAGTCTTGCAACCTTTCTTGACGCGTGCCGCCACTACCTTTAGCATCGTTAAGGAACGAATTCGGGAGGGTGCCATTCGAAATCATAGGGAACGCGTCAAGAAATTTCTCTGCTGCGCGCTGACGCTGTACGGCGCGCTGTCGCTCGCGTCGCCACGGACGGAGCACGCTCGCGCAGCGGCCCTGCAAGCTGCGGCGCAGAAAACGGCTGAGGCGAAAATGCAGCTGACCAGCCCGTCCTTCGCAGCCGACAGCGCCGTTCCTGCGCAATACACTTGCGATGGTTCGGATGTCTCGCCGGCGCTGGCCTGGACGGAACCACCCGCCGGCACACAGAGCTTGGCGTTGATCGTGGACGACCCGGATACGCCGAAGAAGACCGTGATTCACTGGTTGTTGTACGAACTGCCTCCGACCGCACGCGTATTGCCGGAGGGCGTCCCAACCAAGGCGAAGCTTCCGGACGGCTCACGCCAGGGTAAGAACGATCACGGCAAGATTGGCTACAGCGGGCCCTGTCCTCCACCGGGAGCGGCGCACCACTATTTTTTCAAGCTCTACGCGCTGGATTACAAGACAGGCCTGAAACCGAAAGCGACGGCCGCGGACGTCGAAAAGGCGATCAAAGGCCACATTCTGGCGCAGACCGAATTGATTGCTCGCTTCCAGCACTGATGCGTTCTGTTGCGCACACGCATGCGTGCGCGCCGCTGCAGATGGCAAAGTTTTATTTATCGGTTCGATTTGAAATTCTTTACCGTACCTAGACATTTTGGGATTTGACGCTCACTAGACCGCGCGGTACCCTACGCTGTTCAAAAAATGCCGCTGACCCCGCAATTCATTCGCGATCTATTCCACGGCAAGGAGCCTCATGACTACCGATCTGCGTAACTTTCTGGCAATTCCGTACGAAGAACTGGAAGAACTGAATCTGAAGGCCAAGGCGCAGCGCATGAATCGCGTGGCGCCGCACAAGATCCAGGAAGAGCGCATCAAGTACCTCACGGACGAAAAGCGCATCAAGGCCGTCACGGTGCTCTTCAGCGACCTCGAAGGCCGCTTGCACATGCTGGATTATGACAAGAAATTTCTGGTGAAGAGCTGGGACAACCTCACGTTTGATGGCTCGTCCATCCGCGGATTCACCGCGCAGCGCGAAAGCGATTTGCGCCTGGGGATGGATTGGAGCGCGTTTTACTGGGGCCCTGCGGACGTGTTTGGCTCGGGCAAGGTGCTGGTTTTCGGCGAGGTGATTGATAAGGATGGTTCACCGTACAGCGCCGACATTCGCGGCGTGCTGAAAACTTTTGCCGGGGAGAAATTCAAGAAAGACGGCTACACGCTGAACGCTGCCAATGAAATCGAAGGCTTCCTCTTCAATGGCGCGGACGCCGAAGCGCGTTACAACGAGACGGGAAAATTCGATTACGTAAATACGGGCGGCTATTACCATTCGTTGCCGGGCGACCCGCTGCGCACGTTCATTGACACTTGCGCCGAAGTGCAGCGCGCCATGGGCTTCCAGAACGAAAAAGATCACCCGGAGGTTGCACCTTCGCAGTTCGAAATCAATTACGGTTACGGGGAAGTGGTCGCCGCAGCGGACCAGATTCAGCTTTACAAATTAATCTGTCGGCAGGTGGCCACGCGCATGGGGCTTACTGCGAGCTTTCTGCCGAAGCCGGTCGTTGGTGTGAACGGCAACGGAATGCACACCAACGTTTCGGTGAGCAAGAGTGGCAAGAACCTGTTCTGGGATCCCAAGGGCGAAGAGAAGCTCAGCAAAGTCGGCTGGTCGTTCATCGATCGCATCCTCACGCACGCGAACGACGTCTGCCTGATGCTGAATTCCAGCGTGAACGCCTATCGCCGGCTGGATCCGCATTTTGAAGCACCCAATCAGATCAAGGCTTCGCCGGTGGATCGCGGCTCGATGATCCGCATTCCGATCGGCAATGAGAAGAGCATGCGTGTGGAAGTGCGCTCGGTTGCGCCGGACGCGAGCCCTTACATGGTGATGTACTCGATATTCAAGTCGGGGCTGGATGGCGAGACCGCGAGGATCAAGAATCTCCGTCAGGCCGAGCGCTATTTGCCGGACAACATTTACACCGCCATCGAGCATTTCCGCAAATCGGAGTGGACCTCGAAAATCCTCGGCGAAGACGTGAAAGGGCGCTACGCGGACTTGAAACAAGCCTCGGCCGACCGCTGCTCGCGCTTGCTCGGCACCTTCGTCAAGGCTCCCGAAGTGCAATACCACCACGAAGTTTACAACCAGTATCTCTGGAACCAGTTTTAAGGTTCCGACGAACAACTCGACCGTTTACACAAAACAGCAAAGAGCCTGGTCACGCGCCAAGGCTCTTGCGTTGGTCCGTTCCCGTTCGATTTTTCAGTGAATCCGCGGCGCTAGAGTACGATCTGCAACTCCAGTTGCACGCCGGGGTGCGCCAGATCCACGAGGTAGTACACCCCGTTTACGTCAACGACGTATACGTTGTCGTCGTAGCCCCAGCCAGCCGGCCAAGGTTGCGCGATGATGAAGGAGTAGCCGCCGTACTGGAAGCGCGGTCGGCCTTCTACGATCACTGGGTGGCCGACGTGGAACGTGTGCTCGCGGCCGAAGTGGGCGCGGAATTTATCGTCAGGAATCCGCTGGTTGCCTGCGTGCTGGTTGCGTTGAGCGTCTTCAGGGCGCTGCGCATCGGGTTTACGTTCCGTGTCCTTCGGTTGTTTCGCGGCATTATCGGGCCGCGGACGATCGTCTGGAGTCTTGGGCGGCTCGGCTTGCGGATGCTCGTCGTGAGTGGCGGGTTTCGCGTCGGACGGTTTGGCAGGCTGGTCCTGCGGATCGTGCTGTTCCTGTGCGAAGGCTGGCGCGGAAAGTCCGAAAAGCAACAGCAGGGCCCCGGTTCCGATCAACATGGCGTTTTTCATGAATGTTTCCTCCCGTACGCTTGAACGTATAAACGCTTCACATTGCACGAGCGCTCGAAAGAGCGCTCGACAAGAATGTAGCGGTACGGGCTTCATGCACGAATACTGTGGGGCCTGTATATTGCCGCGGAAATCGCGTTAGGGGGATTTGCTTCTCCAGCGGTTCCAGTACGCGCTGGCATGCGATGGGTAGCACGGAGATCGTTCAGGCGCTGGCTTCGCGCTGGACTATGGCGCCGCAATTAAGTCAATATCGAGCTGGGGCGGAGAATTCACACGAGGTTGGCAATGGACCCATCACCTGACCTGGATCGCATCGTAAGTGAACTGAACGCACGGCCGGAAGCCGACGGCGACGAGGCGTCCGACACGGCGATATTGGATCGCTGGCTCTCCACGTTGCTCGCCAGGGGCGGCAGCGATCTGCTGCTGGTGCCGGGCGCGCCGGTGTGCATCCTGCACGAAGGCGGCGTGAAGAATATTGAGGCCGAGCCGCTGAACGGCTCGGAGATCGAAGCGATTGTGCTGCCGGCTCTCACACCGCATGCGCTGCAACAGTATCGCGCGGGGCAGATTGCCGATTCCTCTTATCGCATCGCGGGCGTGGGGCGCTTCCGCATCAATCTGCACCGCGAACGCGGCCAGGCCGCCGCGGCGATTCGTGCGTTGCCTTCGAAGGTTCCGCAGCTGAGCGAGCTGCGCCTTCCACCTAGCGTCGAGTCTTTGTCTCATCTGCAGCGCGGGCTGGTGCTGATCGGTGGGCCTGCCGGGTCCGGAAAATCGACGACGCTGGCCGGTTTAATTCACGAGATCAACCGGCGCGACGCGCGGCACATCGTCACCATCGAAGATCCCATCGAGTACGAGCACACGCACGTGCGCAGCGTGATCGAGCAGGTGGAAATCGGCACGGACGCACCGGATTTCCCCACGGCGCTGCGCGCGGCTTTGCGTCAGGCGCCCGATATTATCGTGGTCGGGGAAATGCGCGACATCGAAACGATGCAGATTGCTGTGGCTGCTGCGGAAACCGGCCACTTAGTGCTCTCGACGATTCACACAACAGATGTGGCTTCCACTGTCTCGCGCATTTCGGATTCTTTTCCCGTCGAGCGCCAGAACACCATTCGCCAGGAACTGGCCATGGCGCTTACAGCCGTGCTCACGCAAGTTCTGCTGCCGTGCAAAACCGGTGGACGCATGCCTGTCGCGGAATTGTTGATGATGAGCTACGGCGCGCGACAGCATATCCGGCACAACGCGCTGCAGCATTTGCATCAGGAAATCACGCTGACCAAGAAGAAGGGTTCATTCTCGCTGGAGGAGTCGCTGGTAAAGCTGGTGAGCCAGGGATTCATTGACCGCGAAGACGCGCTGCTCTGCGCGATTCATCCCGACGATCTGGAAATTCTGCTGAAAGCGGAAAACCAAACGCGCGCGGCGCGTCCATAATTCAGCGCAAGAGAAAACGGCGGAGCTTGTGCCCCGCCGTGGTCGTTCCTTCGCGTTACGTCACTCGCCTAGTCGTAATATTCGTTGCCCAGGTGCGTGATCAGGTCCTCGCCCATCATCCAGCGCAACGTGTTCTTCAACTTCATTAGCTGGATGAATAGATCGTGCTCGGGGTAGAGCTCTTTCGCGCACATCGGCGACTTGAAATAGAAGCTGAGCCATTCCTGAATCCCGCGCATCCCGGCCCGTTGCGCCAGATCAAAAAATAGCGCCAGGTCCAGAACGATTGGCGCGGCCAAAATCGAATCGCGGCAGAGGAAGTCGACTTTGATCTGCATCGGATAGCCGAGCCAGCCGAAGATATCGATGTTGTCCCAGCCTTCTTTGTTGTCGCCGCGCGGGGGGTAGTAGTTGATGCGGACTTTGTGGTGAATCTTGCCGTAAAGGTCGGGATACAACGCCGGCTGCAAAATATATTCCAGCGCGCCGAGTTTCGATTCCTCTTTGGTCTTGAACGAGCCGGGATCGTCGAGCACTTCGCCATCGCGATTGCCCAGAATGTTCGTGGAAAACCAGCCATTCAAGCCGAGCATGCGCGCCTTGAACGCCGGCGCCAGGACCGTCTTCAGCAGGGTCTGGCCAGTCTTGAAATCCTTGCCGCCGATCGCGACGTTCTTGGCTTTTGCATATTCCTCGAGTGCCGGAATATCCACGGTCAGATTAGGCGCACCGTTCGCGAACGGAACTCCTTCGCTGATGGCCGCATAGGCGTAGAGCATCGACGGCGCAATCGCCGGATGATTGGCGCGCATGCCTTTTTCAAACGACGCCAGGCTCTTGTGCACTTCCTCGGCTTTCAGGAACACTTCGGTCGAGCCGCACCACACCATCACCAGTCGGTCGAGCTTGTTCTTCTTTTTGAATGTGCGAATGTCCTCGCGGAGTTGTTCGGCGAGGTCGAATTTCGTTTTGCCCTTCTTCACGTGCGTGCCGTGCAGGTTCTTCACGTAGTTCTGGTCGAAGACGGCCTTCATCGGCTTGATGCCCTTCAGGAATTTCTCGGCCTTCACCAAGTCCTTGGCTTCCAGCACGCCCGCCTTCGCCGCGGCCTGGTACGCGTCGTCGCTGAACACATCCCAGCCGCCGAAAACGATGTCGTCGAGTTTCGCGAGCTGCACGAAATCCTTGATTTTCGGCGTGCGGCCGTCGGTGCGCTTGCCCAGCCGGATCGTCCCCAGTTGCGTCAGCGAGCCCACCGGCACCGCGTGCCCTCGCCGCACCAATTCCACCCCCGCCATGAAGGTTGTGCTTACCGCACCCATTCCGGGCGTCAGCACTCCCAATTTCCCCTTTGGCGGAGCCACACTCACAGGCCTGCGCATTCGTTTTCCCCCAGTTCGTTTCGTAAATGACAGATGATGATGAAAATGATGATGGTGAGGCCGCGGAAAAGTTCGCGCCATCTGCCGTTGCATCACGCCGTCGTTGCCCCGTGCTCGCGGCGCGTCCAGGAAGCTGCATTTTCTTTCTTGCGCGGCAGATGAGTTGTTCCGCGGCGTGTCCCGCGCCTAGACGGGAGAAACGCTCAGAACAAACAATTTATGATGCGGCAACGCGCAAGGATTTGCAAATTGATTTCCCTTCGCGCGGAAAGTGATCGCGATTGGTAAAAATGCGCTCCGTGGCGCGTATATTCCAAATCGGAAAGGGAAAGAATGCGGGGAGGGAAGGCGTAGGAACGAAAGGAGCGCAATGCCGTGCGCGCGCGGAAATTATTTCCGGCGGAAGAGGTCGGAGATCTCTCCCGATATCGAGAGGAATACTAGTACCGCGAGTGCCCCCATCATGCAAAATGCGATCATCATCCATTCTCCGACAGCGCCCAACTTCTCATTGGAGTACGCAAGCGGGATGCCAGTCGCAAGCGTGAGCTATCTCGTGTATTTGCAACAGGTGAGCGATTGGTCGAACGGCTGGTGTGCAGAATTATGGTCAAAAATGTGGGCTGACGAGGACGCTGCGTCAGGTTTTCCGGGCTTTGGCGCACGACCAGCGAGCCGCAGAAGGCGCCAGGGAAAGACTCGCCTTACAATTTTTCGATGTGAATGGAACCGTCGCCCGAGCTGATTGCGAGCGTCGGTCCACCGGAGTTCAATTTTCCGCGCACGCTGGAATGGCTCAACGAACCGGAAACTTGAATCGGAATATCCAGCGTGATGCTGCCGTCGCCGGTGTGCGCGTCGAGCGTCGCGTTCAAATCGCCCGGTAGCCGCAGCGTGATGTGCCCGTCGCCGGAATGCAGATTCCAACCATTTGCGACTTTCGAGCCGCTGGCTGCTTGCGCGTCGATATTTCCGTCACCGGTCTTCAGCGCCAGCGCGTCGAAGCGCCCGTCAATCCGCAGATTCCCGTCGCCGGTGTTTGCATCGAGCGAACCGTCGAAGTTGTGTCCTTCAATGTGCCCATCGCCGGTGTGAATTCGTATATCGCCCTGGATGTTGCTGGCGGTCACGTTGCCATCGCCGGTGTCGAATTGAATTTTGCCGGAAACTGCCAGCGCGGTGATGTTGCCGTCACTGGTGCGCACGTCCAGATCGAGTTCGCGCGGCACGCTCACTTCTACGCGCAACGACTTGTGGTTTCCGCCGAACATCGAAAAGCCCCAGTGCGGCACCTTCACTTCGATTGAAACGCTGTTGCCGGATTGACTCTCGATAATCTGCACGTCGTTCGGCCCGATCCTCCACCCGTTGGCGGTGACGCGCGCGTCAATCTGGCGCTGGTCCGTGCCGGTGACGGTGACGTCGCCATCGCCAGTCAGGATGTGCAGGTCCGCACGGCCATTTACCTGGTATGTTTTCGACCACTGATCCGCGCGGGCTGGCGCAGCGCTTACTGCGATGACGATCGCCACAAGCAATGCTGCCGCTGCTGCAAAATTGCGCACCCGCTTCGTCGCCGGATTCGGCGGTCGTTTCGACGTTCGATTCATCATTCGCTCCGTCGCACAGCCACTCGCGCCTTCACTAGGAGATACGATGGCCCTGCGCAAAATGTTCCGTGGCCCCACTATGCCGATTTCCTCTTAGCTGTCTTACCCTTCGCGGCGCCAGGTTTTGCGCGCAGCGAATCCAAAAACTGTTCCGTCGGGAGAGTGTTAATCACATCCTTTTTCTCCACCCAGCCGCGCCGCGCCGTGATCACGCCGAACTTCATCAAAGGGAAGTGCGCGAAGGAGTGCGAGTCGGTTGAAATCACGATCTTTACTCCACGCTCTTTCGCCATCCGCAGGTGGACATCCTTCAAATCCAGCCGGTCCGGGAACGCGTTGCATTCCACCACCACGCCGTGCGCCTTCGCTGCGTCCAGAATTCTCTCCATGTCGTAATCAAACGGATCGCGCCGCAGCACGAGGCGGCCGGTAGGATGCGCCAGAATCTGGACGTACGGATTTTCCAGCGCGGCCAGAATCCGATCGGTCATTTCCGCACGGCCCTGATTCATGTAGGAATGCACCGACGCCACGACGACATCCAATTGCGCCAGAACTTCGTCGTCCAGATCAAGCCTGCCCGTTTTCAGGATGTCCACCTCGATCCCCGCGAGCAAACGAATTCCGGGCACGCGTCCCTGCGCGGCGCGGATTTTCTTGATTTGTTCGAGCGTGCGCTTTTCGTCCATGCCGTTCGCGACGGTCACGGCTTTGGAATGGTCGGTGAGGGCGATGTATTCGTAACCGAGCTTCTTGGCCGCTTCGCCCATTTCTTCGATGGAATTGCGGCCGTCGGACGCGGTGGTGTGCATCTGCAGGTCGCCGCGAATGTCCGCGAGCTTCACGAGATTCGGCAACGTGTGATTTTCGGCTGCCGCGATTTCGCCGGTGTTCTCGCGCAGCTCCGGTTCGATGTAATCCAGGCCCAGTTGTTTGTAGATTTCTTCCTCGGTCTTGCCGGCGACGAACCTTCCGCCCTTCAGTGTGGTCAGCGCATACTCGTTCAAGGTCCAGCCCATGTCCCGCGCGCGCCCGCGCAGCACTACGTTGTGTTCCTTCGATCCCGTGAAGTAGAGCAGCGCCGCGCCGAAGCTATCTTTTTCCAGCAGACGCACGTCCACTTGCAGGCCATTGCCCAGTAGCACGCTCACCTTGTTTTCACCGTGCGCGAGCGTCTGGTCTATGCCGGGATATTTCAGAATGTGCGCGGCCACTTCGTCCACGTGCTTCTGTTTATCGTGGCCGGGGCGCAGCGTAACCAGCAAATCCAGATCGCCGATCGTCTCTTTTCCGCGGCGCAGAGAACCGGCAGGCGTAACCGACTCCACAATTTCTTTCACCTTGCCGATATAGGCGACCAGCTTCCGCGTCTCTTCGTCCGCGACGTCCAGTTTGAATCGGCCGGACGAGCGCTTGGCGAGCTCGGTGGCCTTCAGTATGTTGGCCTCGGTTTTTTCGCCGAAGCCTTCCATATCGCGCAGCTTGCCTTCGCGGGCGAGCGTTTCCACGCCTTCGACGGTGGCGACCTTGAATTTCTTGAACAGGATCGCCACTTTCTTCGGTCCCATGCCCTGCAGATGCAGCAAATCGAGCAGCGTCAGCGGATATTTTTTCAATAATTTCTGGCGCAGGCTATAGTCGCCGGTTTCCAGAATTTCGCGAATGTGGGCGGCCATTCCGTCGCCCACGCCGGGCAGTTCCTTCAGCTTGGCATCGTCCTTGGCGAGCTCGTCGATGCGTTCGTGGATGCTGTAGAGCAGCTCCGCGACCTTTTCATAGCTGCGGTAGCGCCCGATGATCGCGCCGTCAATTTCCAGCAGCTGCGCCGTCTCTTGCAAAATCTTCGCGACTTCTCGATTTTCCATGTGCTTTCCCGGTGGCTGAGATTCGTCCCGGATTTTACTTCTTTCTGAGGCGGAACTGGAAGAGGAGGGCGTCAGGTCACGCGCGCTGGGCCTGAGAAACTTCGGGCCGCAGGCTCAAAAGGCGTCAGGCCGGAGCTTCTTCTCAATGATGGATGATGGGGCGAAAAGTGACCGCGCGTGTTCGATATCCTTCAGCACTTGGTCGCGCAAAGCTTCCGGCCCGGGAAACTTCTGCTCGTCGCGCAGGCGCTGCAGGAAGCGCACCTTCATCGGTCCTGCGGTTAACGACTGCGCAAAGTCGAACAGATGCGATTCGATCGCCAGGCGCTTGCCCTCAAACGTCGGCCGCACTCCCAGGTTGGTGACGGAGCGATAGGTGCCGTCCGAAAGCACGGTCTCGGTAACGTAAACGCCGGTCTTGGGCAGAGTTTCCTGCTCGGTGACAAGATTCAGCGTCGGCACGACCAGCTTCCGCCCTTGTCCGGTGCCCGTCTGTATCTCGCCCACCAGCGCAAACGGCCGCCCCAGCATACGCCGCGCGTCGTCCACACGCCCGCCGCGCACCGACTGACGGATCGCGGTGCTGGAGACAACCTCTCCTCCGTCATTCACCGGCGTCACCACGTCCACTTCAAATCCCCAGCGCTGTCCCAGTTCCTTTAGCAGCGCCACATTGCCTAGTTGTTTGTGGCCGAAGCGAAAGCTCGCGCCCACCAGCACGGCACGAGCGCGCATGGTATCTACCAGATATTTTTTCGCAAAATCTTCCGCGCTGGCTTGTGCCAGAGTTGCGTCGAATTGCAGCACTAAAGCCGCGCCAATTCCCATCGCGGCAAAATCCGCGAGTCGCTGCGGAAGTGTTTCCAGCAGGGAAGGGGCTTGTTGCGGCCGCAAGACGCGCGTCGGATGCGGATAAAACGTCAGCACCGCCGGTAACAGCTGCTTCTTCAGGACATCGCACGCATCACCACAACCAGCTGCGGCTCGCGCAACAACATCGCGCAGAATTTCTTGGTGCCCGATATGCACGCCGTCGAAATTGCCGATGGTCACGACGGTCCCGGGGCGGCTTTCTCCCAAACGTTGCTCCCATTCCTCCGCGGAACCGATGACGCGAATCTCCACGCGTTCGGCGCCACGCGACGGCAGGTCGGTAAGAAACTTCAAAGACTCCGTGGTTCCGTCCAACAGCATTAAATCTGCACCTCAAATTTCAATCCGTCATACGCCAGCTGCACGCCCTTCGGCAATTTCGCGTTGGCCTCGACGTGCCCCAGGTCATGGCAAATGTGCGTGAACCAGGCGCGCTTGGGCGCTAGCTCACGCACCAGTTCGAGCGATTGCTCCACGTTCGAGTGCATCGGATGCGGCGTATAGCGCAGGGCGTCGAGAATAAAATCATCCAGCCCTTGCAGCAGCGCTTTGGAACTTTCTGGCACCGCGCTGAAGTCCGTCAGGTACGCGGCGTTGCCAAAACGAAAACCCAGCACCGGTTGCGGTCCGTGCTGCGCCGGTACGGGAGTAATCCGCAGCCCGAACAGATCGAAGGGCGCGCCAATCGTGTGCATTTCCACCGCCGGCACGGAGCTTTCCGTGGGCACACCGTTGAACACGTAGGCGAATTGCCGCCGCAGCGTTTCCTGCGTGCTCTCCACCGCATAAACCGGCACTACTCCGCCCTGTTTCAAATTGTAAGGACGAATATCGTCGAGGCCCAGGATGTGATCGGCGTGCGCGTGGGTGTACAACACGGCGTCCAGGCGATCAATTCTTTCGCGCATGGCTTGAAAGCGAAAGTCCGGCGTCGTATCAATCAGCACCACGCGGCCGCCGTATTGCAGCATCACCGAGGGCCGCGTGCGTTTGTCGTGCGGGTCCGGGGAATCGCACACCGCGCAATGACACCCGAGCGTCGGCACGCCCATCGACGTTCCCGAACCCAGTACGGTTAGTTGCAGGGAAGCCATAGTCGGGTGGGATGTTGCAAAGCTCGCTCGCGATCGGTTCTTGCAGGGGCGGGTTTCAGACCCGCCCCAGGCATGGCGCGGCGACTACTTCGCCTTGGCCTTCTTGGCCATCTGTTCTGCGGCCACTTTGGAAATTTCCATGAACGTCAGTTTCAGGCTGCCGATCACTTCGATCAGCAGGTTGTCGTCATCCTTCGACAAATTCCCGCGCGTTTTTTCGCGCAGCGCGTCGAGCATGTCGATCACTTCGCGCGCGCCTTCCAGATCCACGAACGCTTGTCCGGTGCGCGGGTCGGCCATTCCGCCGAGCATCGCGGCGGCATTGCGCGTTAGAAAATCGATCAGCATCTGAAAACTGCGCGATGTGGGATTCATCTCGCCGCTGTCCTGTGCTTCGGCGGCCGCGTCCTCGGGCGTCACGTCCGCAAGGGCCGCGCCATTTCCGGCCGCGCCCTGCGTGTCCGCGTTTGCAGCCAACGGACTTGGTGCCGTCTGCGTTGGCGCAGGCTTGCTTGCGGCCGCCGCCTTGGCTTTTTCCTGCGCCTGCGCCGCGGCTTTCTTTTCTGCCGCTTCTTCGTTGCGCCGCTCCTGCTCCACCACGTCCTTGCGCAATTCGCCGTCTTCGCCAAACAAGCGGCGGTCCACTACTTTGAATGTGTCTTCATGCTTCGAATCTGCCACGGCAGGTATCCTTGGAGGTGCTCCTGAAAGTTACAAACAAGTCTAACATCCGCTTCTGCCCGCCGACAAGCTGCACTCAGCGGCAAGCCGCGCGAGGCTGCGGCGCGCCGCATTTTTCCTGTTGACATGTTTCCGCCCGTCTGTTACAACGTGTAGCGCTACAATGAAGAACACACAAAATACGCGTCCCCGCAATCTCGGCGAAGTCGAACAGATGGTCATGGACTACGTCTGGTCGCACGGCCCGGTTTCCTCCGAAGCCTGCCGCGAAGCCCTCGCCGCGCGCCGACCCATGAAGGAATCAACCGTTCGCACCGTGCTGCGCCGCCTGGAAGCGAAAGGCTACGTTGCGCACGAGATCAGCGGCCGCACGTACATCTATCGCGCCGCCGAGCCACGCCAAAATGTGGCCGTGCGCGCCGTGAAACACATCATTGACCGCTTCTGTGGCGGATCAGTCGAACAACTGGTAATCGGCATGGTGGATAACGCCGTGCTCGATCGCCGCCAGCTCGAGCGCCTCACGCAGAAAATCGCCGAGCGCAAGACCAGTCAGCGGAAGGAGGCGAAGTCATGAACGTCAGCCCTCTACTCGAGGCGTCCGGGAATTTTGCCGCGCATGTTTTGCAGCCGGCTGCGCGCTCGCTCGCGTTTGCGTGCGTCGCTGGAGTCGCGCTGCTAGCCTTCCGCGTGCGCAGCGTCGCGTTGCGTCTGACGATCTGGCGCGCGGTACTGCTCGTGGCGCTTGCGATGCCGCTGCTCGGACTGTTGCTTCCGCCGCTTCCTGTTTTTGTGCCGCTGGTCGCGAGATTCATGCACGCGGCGGCTGGTGCAGAAAGCGCGCCGCCCCACGAGGTGCAGTCCGGCGCGATTATCGTCAACCAGGTCGCACGTTCAAACTCGACGAAGGTAGGCGCGTTCAGCAACAGCCTTCGCGCATCAGACGCGACGGCCGCGACGCGTGTAACGGGTGCGCTACATTCCTCAGATGGGCCGCCCGCAGGCGCGCAACCCGGTCAGGCGTTTCCGTGGCTCGCAACCTTTACCGCGTTGTACTTCGCCGTCGCAATCTTCATGCTGATTCGCCTTGCGCTCGGCATAATTCTGGGCCGGCGCCTGGAAAGAGAATCGCAGCCAATCGAAGACGCCCACGCGCTCGCGCGCCTGCATTTTTTCGCGCGCGCGCCAGGCCTGCGCGCACCGCCGCGCTTGGCTGAATCTGAGTTGCTCTCGGTGCCGGTGGCGTTCGGCGTGCGCCGTCCTGCCATTCTGCTGCCCGCGGGCTGGCGCGATTGGGAACCAGCCGAACTCGACGCGGTCCTCGCCCACGAAATTTCTCACGTGGTTCGCCGCGACGCTCTCGCCGAACGCTTCTCGCTGCTGCATCGCGCGATCTTCTGGTTCAGCCCGCTCAGTTGGTGGCTCGCGCGCCATCTGGCCGATCTCGCCGAAGAAGCTAGCGACGATGCTGCGCTCGCCGCCGGTGCCGACCGCACGCGCTACGCCGAAACTTTGCTCGGATTTTTCGCGGCTCTAGAGGCTGCGCCCGGCCGCGTTTGGTGGCAGGGCGTTTCGATGGCCACTGCAGGCCAAGCGGAGAAGCGCGTCGATCGAATTCTCGAATGGAAAGGGAGCGTCGCCATGCGCTTGAAGAAACCCGTCGTGCTCGCCTACATGCTCGCCGCAATTCCAGTGGTCTGCCTGATCGCGGCCTTCCGCCCCACGATTGAAAATTCTCATGGCACGCCTTTGCAACAAGCAGCGCGACCAACGACGCAGCCTCCGGCGGTTCCGGCCGAGCAATCGGCGCGGCCAAGTGCCGCACCTGCTCCGGCTACAGCGCCCACCAGCGTTCCACCGCCTTCGGTTGCGCCCGCCACTGCTCCCGATGGCGCGCCGGAGCCGCCCGAAGCACCCGAAGTATCGGTGCGCGCGATCGTGAGGCCCTTCGTCTCGATCGAGCCGGTAGTTACCGTGGACACGGAGGTCGCGCGGCAGATTCCGGTGGCCCCGGTTGTGTCGGTGCGCAACGTTGTCACACCAGTCGTCACGCCGGTCGTGATCCCCAACGTCATCGCTCTTGCGCCGCTCGCGAGCGTGCGTCTGCTTTCGCCGCGCGTACTCCAATCCACCATCACGACCGTCAGCCCCAACCGGGTCGTCATCGGCGAGAACGACGGCGAGGAATTCACCATCGTCTCCGGCAACTCCGTCGTAAGCGTTTCGTCCAATAGTTTTACCGTCAGCAGCGATGGCGATTCCTCTGTCCCGAATTCGCTGCGCCGCAATTTCCCCGGCGACTTCATCTGGTTTATCCGTGAAGGTAAGGCCTACATCATCCGCGACCCGGCCACCATCAAGCAGGCCATGGATTTCTTCGCGCCCGCGCAGGCGCTCGGCCGTCAACAGGAAGAGTTGGGCAAGCAGCAGCAAGCGCTGGGCGCGCAGCAGGAAGCGCTCGGCGCAAAGCAAGAGGCGCTGGGCGAGCAAATGGAAAAAGTCCGCGTGAAAATTCCGGACATGAGCGCAGAGCTTGAGAAACTCCAGGCGGACCTGAAAAAGCTGGGCAGCGACGGCACGCAGGACGACCTGGGCCGCATCCAAGAAAAAATCGCCGAAATCCAGGCGCGGATCGGCGAGCTGCAAGCGACGGCAGGCGAGAGACAAGCAGAACTCGGCGGAAAACAAGGCGCCCTGGGCGCAGAGCAAGGCAGGCTCGGCGCACAACAAGGGAAGCTTGGTGAACAACAAGGCAAACTGGGCGAGCAGCAAGCCGCAGCCTCGAAGAAAGCCACGCGCGACATGAAGAAGCTGCTCGACCAAGCCATCGCCAGCGGCCTGGCCAAGCCCGCGTAATAGATCAACCGACTCGAGAATCCTTCGGCGACAATCTACTTTTGTGAATCGCGCTGCAGCGCGATTCATCCTGCGATCCCGCAGTGCGCGATCGCAGGGGAGCGGCCGCCTGCTTTTTGGGCGGGTAGTTTTGCCTTTGGTTATCTCTGTGCACTCCGGTTTTTCTCTGCGCTCCAGCCCCCGCGTCCTCTACGGTAAATTTTTTGTAACAAGAATCAACCTCGCTCGCAAAATCCCGCAACGTGCGCTAGTCTGTTACATCGAATAAACACCGCCACTGAGCCGCCAAGGAATCGTATGCCCAGCGCCAAAACAGCTAAACGTAAAGCAGCAGCGGCGCGCACAAAGCCGAGATCAATATCGCGAAAATCGGCGACGCCGCAGAAACCCATCGCCATCTATCACGAACATCCGCGCTGGTTCGTCCCGGTTTTCGCGGAACTGGATCGCCGCGCCATCCCCTACCTGCGCCTGGACGCCGCGCACCATCACTTCGCCATATCGCCCAACGGCGATCAGCAATACGGCCTGGTTTTTAACCGCATGAGTCCCTCGGCATGGACACGCGGCAATGCCCACGCGATTTTCTACACGCTCAGTTATCTCGCGCACCTGGAAAAGCAAGGTACGCGCGTCGTGAACGGCAGCCACGCCTTTCGCGTGGAAACTTCGAAAGCCTTGCAGCTTTCGCTGCTCGAATCGCTGGGCCTGCCGCATCCCCGTTCGGTCGTCATCAACCATCCATCGCAAGCCATTGCTGCGGCAAAAAATCTGCGCTACCCGATCGTGGTGAAGCCGAACATCGGCGGCAGCGGCGTCGGCATTGTGCGCTTCGATTCTCCCGAGCAGCTGGCATCCGCCGTGCAGAATGGCGCAATCCAGCTTGGTCTCGATTCCACCGGCATCGTGCAGGAATTCATTCCCGCGCGCGGTGGACACATCACCCGCGTCGAAACGCTCGGCTACAAATATCTCTACGGCATAAAAGTTTTTACGTCCGGCGAAACTTTCGATCTGTGCCCCATGGACATCTGCAAAACCACGGACGGCGCCGAAATAAAAACCGCCTGCTTGGTGGAAGGCGCGAAGACCGGCCTGCGCGTCGAAGGTTTTACACCTCCCAAGAAAGTGATCGCCGACACTGAAAAGATCTTCCGCGCCGCGCAAATCGAAGTGGGCGGCCTGGAATACATCATTGACGAACGCGACGGCAAGCTCTACTACTACGACGTCAACGCGCTTTCAAATTTCGTTTCCGACGGCCCGCGCATCGTCGGCTTCGATCCCTTCGCGCGCCTGGTGGATTATCTGGTGAAGGAGGCGCGCTGATGCGTTACGGCTACTGGCTACCCGTATTCGGCGGCTGGCTGCGCAATGTGGCCGACGAGCAGATGCCGCCTACGTGGGATTACGTTTCGCGCCTGGCGCGCCGCAGCGAAAAAATCGGCTACGACTTGACGCTCATCGCCGAGCTGAATCTGAACGACATCAAAGGGGTGGATGCCCCTTCGCTCGACGCCTGGTCCACCGCCGCGGCGCTCGCAGCCGTCACCGAAACTTTGGAATTGATGGTCGCGGTGCGGCCTACTTTTCATCTGCCGGCGCTGCTCGCGAAACAATCTGCCAACATTGACCGTATCAGCAACGGCCGCCTCTCGCTGAACGTGGTTTCCTCTTGGTGGGCCGAAGAAGCCAAGAAATACGGCGTGCAATTCGATCAGCACGACGACCGCTACGCGCGCACCTCCGAATGGCTGGATATTGTGGATGCGGCCTGGAAGCGAGACCATTTTTCGTACGTCGGGAAATATCATTCCGTGCAGGATCTGGTGCTGCAGCCGAAGCCGGTGGCGAAACCGCGCCCCACGATTTACGCCGGAGGGGAATCGGAAGCCGCGAAAGAATTAATCTCACAGAAGTGCGACGCTTTCGTGATGCACGGCGATTCGCCGGCGCGCGTCGCGGAAAAAATCCGCGACATGTCCGAACGGCGCGAGCGCAAGAATCTTCCGCGCATGCAATTTGGCCTCGCCGCGTATGCCATCGTCCGCGATACCGAAGAAGAAGCGCAACAGGAGCAAGCGCGCATCTCTGACGTGCAACAGAACGCCGCTGGCTACCAGAATTATCAGCAATGGCTCGCGAACACGCAGCTGGAGCAGCGCGTCTCGCTCGAGGAATATTCTGTATCAAATCGCGGCTTGCGTTCCCGCCTGGTTGGCACGCCGCAACAGGTGGCCGACCGCATCGGCGAATTCGAACGCGCCGGCGTGGACCTGCTGCTGCTGCAATTCAGCCCCCAAGCCGAAGAAATGGATCGCTTCTCCCAAACCGTGATCCGCCCCGCCACAGCCCACGTGGCCAGCGACTAGTTGTTGCGCCGACCCGTTGCGCTCGCACGCGCTACCGGACGTATGGTTTTGCGTCGGCTTGCCGCCGCTCTTGCGGACACCTAAGATTCGCCGCGGTCGAACCAGGCGAGGCTTGCCTCGCCCATCCTTGCCGCGCGGGCTCAGTGTATCGTTTGAAGGTACGCGCTCAGCTGAACTTCCAGCATCGCCACTCCGTTACTCATGATGTCATTGTGATCTGCCCCCTGCGAAAGATACAGCTGCTTGGGTTCGTGCGCTCTTTGCAACAGCGCCTGGGCCATCGCGGGGGGCGTTAAAGTGTCCGACGTACCCACGGCGATGAATATCGGAATATGCACCGCGTCCATCTTCGACAAGTTATCAAATCGATTGTGCGAGAGAAATGAAAGCGGGAAAGGGTGCAGGTACCAGATCGTTTTCGCAATATCAATCGTGCTGGTAAACGCGCTTATGAGAATCAGTCCGCCAGCTTCGGGATGTTCCTTCGCCATTTCAGTTGCGGGGCCCGTGCCGATGGAACGACCCAGAAAGATAATGTCGCGACTCGGTATCCGCCGTTGCACGCTGAGATAGCGGAATGCCGCTCGGGCATCTTCATAAACGCGTCTCTCGTTCGGAGTTCCGGGGCTGCTCGATCCGTATCCACGATAGTCAATCATAAGAAGATTGGTTCCCAGGCCATGCAGGGGCGCCAGTTCTCCGCGCACAGCCTGTTCCAGAACGTATCCGTTGCCATGAAACAGCAGTAAAACTTTGTCGGAAGCGGTTGCTGCAGGAATCCACCAGGCATGGATCTGTTCCGACCCATCGACAGGAATGTGGAGATCCTCAAAAGGGATGCCGACGTCCGAGGGCGTGGCCCTTGCGTATTCGAGCGGAGCCGGGAACGCCATCTGGTCTTGCTGGAGATAGAAAAATGCGCACGCCGCGACATAAATCACGACCAGCAGGATCAGGAATCCGGCGACGAACCTGCCAAATCGCGACTCCCCTTGATGAACAGCGACTTTGGCGGCAGGCATATGGGGCGCGCCGAAGTATAGCAAGCACCAGCCGCGGCGTGACATCATCTCCACACGCGCTGGCGGGTCAGTATCGGATAAATGCGATTCTCAGAGGGTATGTTACGGTCGCGGCTTTCCATGTTCTGCCCCCAATGCCAAGGCGAATATCCGCCCCACGTTCACCGCTGCTGCGATTGCGATGTGCTGCGAGTCGAACGTCTCGCTGTCAAACACGGCCATTCCGAGCGTAGACAAGTATCCGGCTTTATACTTCTCAAAGAACTGGGAGGGCTCATTGTTATCCCCAGTTATGCTTCTAGCGACGTTTCTTGTCATGGTTGCCCTCGGAGACAATCCATTTGAGGCTCAAATCGCCTCGGTCATTGGATGTACGAGTGTCGTGTTCCCTTTAGTATTTTGCGATGTCGGGCCGGGGCATGCGATCAGAGGGAAGGGGACGAAGGGGTTCAGCCTGGGTGAGAAGGCGGTTAGGAAAAAGCTGCCCCTGCTGGTGTGCATCCACGCAGGGTCTCTTGTGGTCCTGTTTGCTGGCGTGACGGGAGCAGCACGGTTACCCCCCACAGGTGGTCTCGCTGGCATCTCGATACTGAATATTTCGACTTGATCCTGCTTTTTACTGGTGTCGCCTTGGCATTTGCTCGAATACATTTTTTCAGACGACTTTTCGGGCACGCTCTGAACGGTGAGCAAAGAAGTCGACTTTCTTGACGTTTGCAACGTGCCTTGCTTCCCAAGTCCTGAGAAGTCGCGCGGGTTCACGGGGGCGGGCAACACGCGCGTCCTTGTCTCGCACCAGGCTTCCCTGTAAATTGTTCTGTCGCGCCATGAAGAAACGATCTCCACGCAAAATCTCGAAGCGTCCGCGCCGACAGCGCGCCACCTCGCCGCGCATCCCGTTGCACCGCCGTGACAAACTCGCCGGCGAATGGTTTGCGAAACTTGTCGCGCTGCAAGCGCGGCTGCGGGCACCGAACGGGTGTCCGTGGGATCGCGAGCAAACGCACCAATCCCTGCGCAAATTCCTGATCGAAGAGACCTACGAAGTGCTGGATGCGATGGAATCTTCTGACCCGCAGGAATTCGCTTCCGAGCTCGGCGACTTGCTGCTGCAGATCACCTTCCATTCGATCCTCGCCGAAGAAACCGGGGCCTTTACGATTTCCGACGTCATCGAATCCATCCACTCG
The DNA here is from genome assembly GCA_013289715.1 of Acidobacteriota bacterium. GTDB lineage: Bacteria > Acidobacteriota > Terriglobia > Acidiferrales > UBA7541 > Palsa-295. The sequence goes on from JABCZJ010000002.1 coordinate 34,242, forward strand.
AAAATGGTCCGTCGCCACCCGCACGTTTTCGGCAGCACGCAAGCGAAAGACTCCGCCGCGGTCCTGAAAAATTGGGAGGAGATCAAAGCGGCGGAACGCGCGCGAACAAACGGCAGAGAAGGGAAGGCGCCCAAGCAAAACGACGCGAAAGCCGCGCCCGAGTCCATACTTTCAGGCGTACCGCGGTCGCTTCCGGCGGCCCTTGAAGCCTACCAACTCACCCGCCGCGCCGCGCACATCGGTTTCGATTGGGACAATCTCGCCGGCATTTTCGAAAAGCTCGAAGAAGAGAAGCGCGAGATACTCGCATCGCTCGAAACCTCCGCGCTCGCTTCGTCGCCAGCAGACCGCCGCGCTAAGCCCACCGCCGCGCGACGATCTGCCGTCGCGCAAGCGTCCGCAACCGCCGTGCCCGCCGCAGCGGCAGTTCACGCTGCGCCCGCTTCAGCGCATCTGGAAGAAGAAGTCGGCGACCTGCTTTTCGCCGCGGTAAATGTGGCGCGATTTCTCGGCGCCGATCCCGAAATCGCGCTGAAAAAAGCAAATCGCAAATTCCAGACGCGTTTTCAGTGGATGGAATCAGCCGCGCGCGCCGAAGGCCATCGTCTCGCCGACCTGCCACGCGAGCGCATGGAAGAATTGTGGAATCTCTCGAAGCTGCAACAACCTCTCGAGGCCGCGCACACGAAATGAACGCATCCGCCGAATCGTCATCAGCCCAAGCGCACGAAATCGAAATTCGCCACTGCGAATCGCTGGCCGAATACGAAACCTGCGTGCGCCTGGAAAAACAGATCTGGGGCGCGCACATCGCAGTGCCCTCGGCGATCTTCGTCGTCGCGCACCACACCGGCGGCCAAATCCTCGGCGCATACGATCGCGGCAAAATGGTCGGCATGACACTCGCGCTTGCCGGCACGCGCGGCGGAAAGCCGTTCCTGCACTCGCACATGACCGCCGTGCTCCCCGAATATCAGAATCTAGGTGTTGGCCGCCGCCTGAAATTCTTTCAGCGCCAGGATGCGCTGAAGCGCGACATTCGCCTGATCGAATGGACTTTCGATCCGCTGGAGTTGAAAAACGCGCATTTCAATTTCGTGCGCCTGGGCGCGATCGCCCGCCGCTACATTCCCAATTGCTACGGCGTTACCGAAAGCCCGTTGCACGCGGGGCTTCCCACCGACCGCCTGGTAGCGGAATGGTGGCTCGATTCCGACCGCGTGAAAAGCATCCTCGCCGAGAATCCGCTGCCGACTGCAGCCGGCACACAGACCATTTCGCTGCCTGCAAATCTTGGCACCGTGAAAGCCCAGGATCGCGAATCCGCCGCGCGCTTGCAGACCGCAACGCGCGATCACTTCCGCAAATTGCTGCATCAGGGTTTCATCGCGACGTCCGTCGAACGCCGCGGTGAAACCGTGCATTACATTCTGGAACCCGCCGCTTCCATCGCGGGCCTGCGTCTGCCAGAATATCGCCCGGAAGAATTCGAAGACTAAACGCGAGAAGCCGAAGCTCAAAGGCCCCCAGCCACCATGCGCCTGCGTAAAATCACTCTGCGCGAAATCCATATGCAGTTGGTCGCGCCGTTCCAAACCAGTTTCGGCAAAACTTCGTTGCGTCGCATTCTGCTGCTCGAACTGGACGCCGATGGCACAACAGGCTGGGGCGAATGCACCGCAGGCGAAGACCCCTATTATTCGTACGAAACCGTCGAAACAGCCTGGCACATCATCCGTGATTTTCTGTGGCCCATCGTTAAGTACAAGGAAATCGATTCTGCGGCCGAAGTCTGGGAGCTGCTCGCCCGCGTGCGCGGCCACAACATGGCCAAAGCCGCGCTGGAAACCGCCATCTGGGACGCCGAAGCCAAACAAAAAGGCCTTCCACTCGCGAAACTACTCGGCGGTACGCGCGACGAAATCTCCTCGGGCGTTTCCATCGGCATCCAGCCCGATATCGCGACGCTGCTCGCCAAAGTGGAAAAAGAACTAGCCGCCGGCTACCAACGCATCAAAATAAAAATCAAACCGGGCAACGATGTGGCCCCCACGCGCGCGCTGCGTGAAAAATTCCCGCGCATGCGCCTGATGGTGGACGCCAACTCCGCCTATCGCCTGGAAGACGCGCAGCTGCTGAAGCAGCTCGACGCCTTCTACCTGATCATGATCGAGCAACCGCTCGGCCACGACGACATCTACTCCCACGCCGCGCTCCAGCGCCAGCTCGATACGCCGATCTGCCTCGACGAATGCATCCACGATATCGAGCACGCCCGCGCGGCCATCGAAATCGGTGCCTGCAAAATCATCAATATGAAACTGGGCCGCGTCGGAGGCCACACCCCAGCCCGCCGCATCCACGATCTTTGCCAGCAGAAATCCGTCCCGGTGTGGTGCGGAGGAATGCTTGAATCCGGCATCGGCCGCGCGCACAACATCGCCATGTCCACGTTGCCGAATTTCACTCTGCCCGGCGACGTCTCCGCCAGCCGCCGCTACTGGACCGAAGACGTCATCGAGCCGGAAGTGGAAGTCACGCCGAAGGGCACGATAAAAGTTCCCAGCGCGCCCGGCATCGGTTACACGCCGCGCCTCGATCGCATCGAATCGCTCACCAAACGCTGCGAGGTGCTCGAATGAAGGCGAAAACCCGAGCCCGCGAGTGACCTCACCACTGGCCACCCCGTTGACGTCGCCCGCCACCACCACGTCGAACCCCGAACCGCCGCGTCCCCGCAAACTAACGCTCGCGTTCTGGCTGTTCATGATGCTCGTCCTCTGGTCCGGCAATTACGTCGCGGGAAAAATCGCCCTGCGCACGCTCGACCCGATCACTCTCACCTGCCTGCGCCTGCAACTCGCCGCATTCATCATGTTGGCAATTTATTTCAGCAGGCGCGAACGTCAACCCCTGAAGCTCGCCGACGCGTGGCCCTTCCTCTATCTGGGTTTCCTCGGAGTCGTCGTCAATCAAGGCCTCTTCACCGTGGGGTTAAACTTCACCACATCCGACCATTCCGCCGTGATCATTGCCATCGGCCCGATCATCATTTTGCTTCTCGCGCGCGCCCTGAAACTGGAAGCCCTCACCACCGCGAAAATCACCGGCATGGCGATCTCGTTCGTCGGCGTCTACCTGCTCGAAACCGAGCACGGCTCTCCCGCGCATTCACCGCTCCTCGTCGGCGATATGATCACCTTCGGCGGCGTCATCGGCTTCTCCGCCTACGCCGTCCTGGGCAAAAGGGTAGCCGCGCAATACGACGCTATCGCCATGAACACTTTCAATTGCGTCGCCGCCGCGCTGCTGCTGCTGCCAATAACGATTCGCCAGGTCATCCATCTCGATTGGCACGCCGTAGCACCCAACGGCTGGCTCGGCATGATCTACATGGCGGCCGGCAGCTCGGTCGGCGCCTACACCATTTTTTACTGGGTGCTGCGCTACATGACGGCATCGCGCGTCGGCGCCGTGAGCTACTTCCAACCAATCGTCGTAATCCTGCTCTCCGTGGCCTTTCTGGGTGAACGCCCGTCCCGCATGCTACTGGAAGGCACCGCGCTGGTCCTGGTAGGCGTATTCCTGGCCGAACGCGGTAGATCCTGAACCCCCGCACCTCCGGCGGACCTGTCCGCAATTTCCACCGAAACTTTTTCGAACCAGCCGTGTTGTACCGGACGAGGGCAGGCGTGCGAGTTTCGCTGCGTGCGTGGTTGGCTGAAGGTGAAAGACTTAACCAAGTTGCAACCAACCATGCTCCATGCGAGTCCAATTGATGTAGAATGGCTTTGGCGTTCCGGCCGCCCGCACCGCTTCGGATGCAGTTGGGTGGAGGTACCAAACATGAATAGGTCCGCTAGTCTGAAGTTTCTTTTCACTGCAGTCGCTTCAATGGCGCTGCTTTGCGCGCCGGCTGCGTTTGCGCAGCGTGGTGGTGGTGGTCACGGTGGTGGTGGGGGCGGAGGCTTCCACGGCGGCGGTGGCGGAGGCGGTGGTGCCCATTACGGCGGCGGAGGCGGCGGCAGCTACCATGGCAGCGCTCCGTCTTCCGGCGGTGCTCGCTACGGCGGAGGGGGCTACGGGGGCTACCGCGGCGGAGCCTATGGCGGCTATCGCGGCAGCGCGAACCGTTACTCCAGTTCGCCCAATCATTATTCCAGTTCTGCAGCCGGCCGCCCGTACGGCGCGATCGGTGGCCGCACCGGCAATTCCTATAGTGCGGGCAACCGCGCGGGCGTAACGCCTCCTTCGAGTGCGCGCTTCGGCTCCTCGGCGTCAGCAGCCAATCGTGGCTCGTCCGCCTCGTCGAACTTCGGCCGCAGCGGTCCCGCGAATTCCGCGTCCGGATCGACTGCGCGCGGCGGCACGGGTACGAATTCCAGCACGTACGCGAACTCCCGTGGTGCCTCGCCTGCAACGAACACAGGCGGCGCGCATAATTCCACTTCACTTTCCGCTGCCACGACGAACCGCAGCACGAGCAATTCGCTCTCTGCGTCTTCACGCGGCGCTTCAAGCGTTTCTACCAGCCGCGCAGTCTCAAACATCGAAAATTCTCATTTCAACAGTTCGGCGACGTCCAGATCAGCTTCCGCCGGCGGTCGCTCCTCCACGTCACATTTCAGCAACACCACCCTCACCAGCGCCCACTTTGGTTCCGCAGGCTCGATGAGCGCTCCACATCTCGGCGGCGCGCTGAACGTGCACGGCTCTTCGTCGAGTTTCGCAGGCGGCCACTCGTTCGCAAGCAACTCCGTGGGATTCCACGGGAATAGCTTCGGCGGAGGCTTCCACGGGAACGGAATTAACAGCGGCTTCGGCTGGCATGGTGGTGGCTGGGGTGGTGGGTGGCATGGCGGCTGGGGCGGTTGGGGTTGGCGCGGCGGCTGGGGATGCTGCGGGTTTGGTTGGGGCTGGGGTTGGGGCGGCTTCGGCTGGGGTTGGGGCTGGGGCGGCTTCTGGGGTCCTGGCTGGGGTTGGGGCTGGCCCGGGTATAGCATCGGCTACTACCCTTGGGGTTGGCCGGGCTACTATGGTGATCCTGGCTACAGCATCGGGTACGGCGACAATGGAAATTACTCCAGTTCGGACAACGGTCCGGTGGACAATAATTCCGGAAACTACAACGCCGGCCCTGTGGCGCCAGCGCCAGACAATTCAGGCGGCATAGCGGAACCGGAACCTTCGCCGAACGACAATCCGGTTACCGGAAACGTCTCATCGTCTCGGCCGACCGTGCTGCTCTATCTGAAGGACGGCACGACCTACGCCGCGAGCGATTACTGGCTCCAGGACGGCGAGTTGCACTACACCGTCAACTACGGCGGCGAAGGCACGCTGAACATGGACGAGCTAGACCTGCAGCGCACGGTGAACGAAAACGCGCGCCGCGGCGTCAACTTCTCGCTGCATCCGAATCCAGCCAGCGCGAACCCTCAGCCCAGCTCGAACGGGAATCCGGCCAGCGGTTCGTCCAGCGACCAGAGCAATCACTATCGCACGCCGCAGTACGGCAACGGCAATCGCAACAGCGCAGCACCGGCCGCGACGCCCACTCCCTCGTCCGCGCCGCCAGTGCCGCAAACGCAAACAACGTCGCAAACGCTATAACCACGATTCAGCTTTCAGGGCCGCGGCAGGCCAACACCTATATCCTGCCGCGGCCTTTGTTTTTGATCTTATCTTCGACCTTGCCTTTGTAGCGGCCGCCTGCTTTTGCTTTTTACGCGGTATTGACTTGGATTTTCTCTGCGAACTTTGCGAACCTATCTCTGCGCACTCTGCGCTAAATCTTTAGCGTCAACTCCGCGAAAAAGTACAGGTCCCACATTCATCGCAACGGCCAGCTATTTTACAGACGCGCGTCCATGCTACCGTCGTGCGTGAACCAGAAAACGCAAATCGAAATTGATTCTCACGCACGCCCAAAGCGTCGCGCAAAACCCAGCCACGGCGACCATTCCGCCACATTTCGAATCGGCCAGTCCGCGATTAGAATTCGTCGCAACCCACTGAATCAAAACCAGCAAACTTTTTCTAATCGATGGAAAATTGCGCGTTTCCGTGCACCATTTGTGCGTCACAAATCACAAGTCACGATTCCCCGGCCCGTTGCCCCTAATCGCTACCCAAGTACCAGAATTTCAACGAACCGCTTCAAAACAAATGACTGCACTTTTTCGAATCGCTACTTTTTCGGCCTGTTTTCCTCGTCACGATCCGCGAATCACAAATCGCGATTCGCGGCTTCTCCCTAAAAACAAGAATGGCGCCGCAACCCTTCGGTTGCAGCGCCATTTTGAATTCTGCCCGCTCCGCCACGGCCTGTCTTGGCTATCCGTCTGCGGCCGGGGTTGGGAATTTGGCCTACGAGTTGCTGCCGACGCCCGCCCCCACCGGCTCCAGTTCCGCCGATGCTTGCTTGTGCGACTTGCCGCGCTCGATCTCGATTTGCCCCTTCAAGTACGCGCCATCCTCGATCAACACCCGGCCGCCGGTGATATTGCCGATTACCGAGCCATCTTTCTTCACCTCAATGCGATCTTCCGCAAACAGGTTGCCGCGCACTTTGCCATACACGATCACTTCCCGTGCATGCACATCCGAAACAATTTCGCCGTTCTGTCCGACGGTAAGGCGCTGGCCCTTCAGCGAAATCGGGCCCTCCACCTTGCCGTCAATCTGCAAATCTTCCTCGCCCGAGATCTGGCCCTTGACGGTCAGCCCCGGTCCCAAGGTCGCCAGGTTGCGCGCCGTAGGAGCGCTGGAGCGATAAGTCTGCGACGCTGCCGGAGCGGAATTGGCGTTAAAGTTGGACGACGATTGCGCTGGTGGATAAGCTGCCGGTTGTGCCGGGCCTGGGTTAGGAGAATCGGACTGCTTGCTGTTGCTCCACATATTCCCTCCGGGTTATGGTTCCAAGTCGTCGCTAGGTACTGTGAGACGCTGAAATCAATGTATGCGCGCGCAGCGAGGCGAGCAATCGCAATTGGAACGCGAGTTGTTCGCAATGCCACTGTACGCAAGGACAGGGAGAACCGGGCGAAACGTGAGCGTCCGATTCCGCGCAGTGCATCCCATCTTCGAACATCGCGTCGCGGGCCAAGAGTTTGCGCGGCAGCGGCGTTCCGTAAAACATGAATCGGTTCCGTTGGCGCCGAACTTCAGTTCCGCCATCAAGTTCGCAAAAGAAGGGCATTTAGCGGTAAAACAAGCGCATTTGGTCGCGTCGCAGATAACTTGTACGCTTAGTCCTCGCACCCGCTAGAACTTGTGCTGCTTGGCGTGGGGATTGCACTGTGTAAGGCTGATTGCTCGCGGAGGAAATGATGGGTGCTTTGTGGCAGGATGTGCGCTACGCGCTACGCGTGTTACTGAAATCGCCGGGCTTCACCGCCACGGCGATCCTCACGCTTGCGCTGGGCATCGGCGCCAATAGCACCATCTTCAGTTGGATCAACTCCACTCTGTTGAATCCGATACCCGGCGCGGCGAACACCGGCAACATTCTCGCCTTCACCTCTGGTGGAGATTCGCGCAATCCCATTCCGTTTTCCTATCCCGACTTCCTCGATCTGCGCGAGCGCAGCAAAAGTTTTTTTGCGCTCACGGCTTTCTCCATCGAACCCATGAACCTGACGGGCAAAGCCAGACCTGAACGCATCTGGGGCTCGCTGGTTTCCGCGAACTACTTCGATTTTCTGGGCGTGCGTCCCATTCTCGGACGCGGGTTTCTGCAGTCCGAAGACACCGCGCCGGGCGGCGCTCCCGTGGTCGTCATCAGCTATCGCATGTGGCAGCTGCGTTACGCCGGCGAGCGCTCGGTGATCGGCCGCATGCTGCAAATCAACGAGCACCCCTATCGCATCGTCGGAGTCGCGCCGCCTGTCTTTCAGGGAACCCAGACCGGGCTGCGCAGCGAGCTTTGGCTGCCCATCATGATGGCGCCGCAAATTATGCCCAACTCGGATCGGCTGCACGATCGCGACAGTACCTGGGCCGTAACGCTGGGCCGTCTCGCGCCCGGCGTCTTGCCGGACCAGGCGCAGTCGGAAATGAACCTGCTAATGAAGCAGCTTGTGTCGCAATTTCCCAAAGAACATCAAGGTGAAAATGTCGTCACGCTGTACCCGATGTGGCGCGCACCGTTCGGAGCCAATGGCTACCTGTACGTGCTGCTGCCGATGCTGATGGCTATCGCCGGGGCGGTGTTACTGCTTGCGTGCGCCAACGTTGCGAATCTGCTGCTGGTGCGCTCAGTCGCGCGGCGACGCGAAATCGCGATTCGGCTTTCCATCGGCGCCAGCCGCTGGCGGTTGGTCCGCCAACTGCTCATCGAAAGCCTGATCCTGGCGCTTGCCGGCGGTGGCGTCGCGATGCTCATCACCATATGGACCGCGGGCACATTTTCCCAATTCATTCCGCCCACGAATATTCCTGTGGCTATGGATATTCACGCTGATTACCGCGTGCTTCTCGCGACCATGCTGCTTTCCCTTTTCACCGGGATTATTTTCGGTGTGCTACCTGCGTGGCGCGCTTCCGACCTTGCGCCTATTGCCGTCTTGAAAGAGGATTCGGGCAGCGTTTCGGGCGGACTGCATCGCGCGCGTCTGGCGAGTATTCTGGTCGTCGCGCAGATTTCGCTCTCGCTCTTCCTGCTGGTTTGCGCCGGTCTGTTCATTCGCAGTTTTCGCGCCGCCCAGACGTTGAACCCCGGCTTCAATCCGGATCACGTGCTCCTGGCTTCCTACAGTCTTTTCCCGTCGGGCTATAACCGCGATTCCGGCGTGCAATTCCATCGTCAGTTGCTGGATAAAATTGCGGCGCTGCCCGGCGTGCAATCGGTTTCCATTGCGGACTGGGTGCCGCTCGGCTATAGCTGGGACGTCACCACCACGAACCCCGAAGGCTACGTTCCACAGCCCCATGAGTCCATGAATATTGCTACGGCCGCGGTCGGTCCGAATTACATGCGAACCATGCAGATTCCGCTTGTAGGCGGCCGCGATTTCAGCGAGCAGGACACGGCAACTTCGCAGCCCGTCGCGGTCGTCAACGAAGCTTTCGTGCATCGCTATTGGCCCAATCGAGAAGGCGTGGGCAAGCGCGTGCAAGCGCAAGGCGAGTGGCGCACCATCGTCGGCGTGACGCGCAACGCCAGCTATTTCTCGCTGCGCGAAAATTCGCTGCCCTTTATTTATTTGCCCGTGCTGCAGGGGTATCAGGACGAGGTGGCGATTCACGCGCGCGTTACCGGCGACCCGCTGCGCTACACTGCCGCCGTGGAAAAAGCGGTGCACGAACTGAACGCCAATCTGCCGGTGTACGATGAATCCACGCTGGCATCGCGCGTACAAGTGGCCAGCACGGGGCAGCGCATCGCCGGCACATTCGTCGGTGCTTTCGGTTTGCTGGCGCTGGTGCTTGCGGCGGTGGGAATTTACGGCGTCATCGCGTACACCACGCGCCAGCGCACGCACGAGATCGGTTTGCGCATGGCTTTGGGCGCGCAGTCCACGGATGTGTTTCGCATGGTGCTGGGCAACGGCCTGCGCTTGATCCTCACGGGCCTGGCCTGCGGACTGGTGTTATCGCTCGCGCTGACTCGTTTTCTGCGCACGGTGCTGTTCGGCGTGGGCGCCACCGACGCGATCACCTTTGCCGCCGTCGGTCTGCTGCTCAGCGCCGTCGCCCTGCTGGCCTGCTACATTCCCGCGCGCCGCGCCATGCGTGTGGATCCCATGGTCGCTCTGCGTTACGAGTAACCCTCGCCTCACGCGCTGATCTTCAGCACCGCACGAAACCGCACCGTGCCGTTCATCATGACGTCGTAGGCTTCGTTCACTTTATCCAGCGGAAAAACCTGCGTCATCGGACGCACGCCTGTGAGCGCGCTGAAGCGCAGCGTGTCCTGCGAATCAATCGAGCTGCCCGAATACCAGCCGCGCAACCCCGCGCGACTGAAGATCGCCGTAATCGCATTGACCTGGATCGGCGCGTCCGGCACTCCGAGGACCATCAGCTTGCCGTCAATTCCCAGTCCGCCGAACGCGGTGGTCATCGCGTCTCCACCAGGGGCGGTCGCAAGGATCGTCTTCGCGCCACCCAGTTTCTGCAGCTCGGCGGCGGGGTCCTGCTGGTCGCTGTCGATGTAAACGTGCGCGCCAAGCTTCTTCGCCAGCTCGGCTTTATCGGCTCCGCGCGCAATCGCCACCGTCTTGCAACCGCACTTCGCCGCGAACTGCACGCCGAGATGTCCCAGGCCGCCGATGCCCAGCACTGCGACGACTTCACCCGGGCCCACTCCCGAATTGCGCAAGGAATTGAACGTCGTGACTCCCGCGCACATCAGCGGCCCCGCATCTACCGGCGAGACTTCGTCCGGAATCAGCGCCAGCGTCACGGCCGGCGTGACCATGTATTCCGCGTAGCCGCCGTCGCGCGAGATGCCGGTGACCTGGCGATCAACCAGGCATAGATCGAAGCGCCCGCGGCGGCACGAATCGCAGTAGCCGCAGTGGCCGCCGTACCATCCCACTCCGACACGGTCACCGAGCTTCCAGCCCTTGACGCCGTCGCCGATCGCGTCCACCACGCCTGCGACTTCGTGTCCCGGAATGCGCGGATATGCGATGTTCGGAAACAAACCCTCTTTGGTGATCGAATCGCTATGACAGACGCCGCACGCTTGCACCTTCACGCGGACATCGCCCGGTCCGGGCTGCGGAATTTCGCGTTCGACGATTTCAAATGGTCCCTTGGCTTTGGAAACTTGCACTACACGCATTTTTGCCATGATTCCTCCGAGGGGATTCGTGTTACGACCGCGCTGGTGTTATCGCGGTCTTTCCCTTCGATGCCTTGGCACCGTGCGGCGGTTCTAACTATTCTCGCACTTCGCGCCTGCCCGCGTGCCCGCGTTGACAGCACCGGACCCGCATGTTAGTTTGCGCGACGGCATGAATGCAACGAGTTCGTCCAGCGCGCGCAAGCGCATCGCCGTGATTCCCGGCGACGGCATCGGCAAAGAGGTAATCCCTGAAGCGGTAAAAGTTCTTCAGGCTGCGGCCGCGGCCGGCGGCAGGGAAGTTGCGCTTGCGGAATTTGATTGGGGCGCGGACCGCTATCTGCGCGACGGTACTACGCTGCCAGCGGACGCGGTGGAAATGTTGCGGCGCGATTTTGACGCGATTTTGCTGGGTGCGATGGGCGATCCACGCGTCCCGACGAACATTCACGCTGCGGAAATTCTGCTGGGGTTGCGCTTCAAGCTTGATCTGTACGTCAACGCGCGGCCCTGCGTGTTGTTCGACAGGCGCTTTACCCCGTTGAAATACCGTACCGAAAAAGATGTGAACTTCATGGTGTTGCGCGAGAATACCGAAGGGCTGTACGTCGGCATGGGCGGAAATTTCAAGAAGGGGACCGCGGACGAAGTTGCGATTCAGGAGGATGTGAACACGCGCAAGGGTGTGGAGCGGATTATTCGTTATGCCTTTGAGTTTGCGCGCAAGCGCGGATTGCAGCGGGTGTGCATGTCCGATAAGTCAAACGCGCTGACGTTCGGGCATGATCTGTGGCAGCGCGCCTTCAAGGAAGTTCGCGGGGAATATCCGGGGATCGAATCCAGTCATCAGTATATTGATAACTTGCTGATGCAGATGGTGCGCGATCCTGCGCAATTTCAGGTGATCGTTACTTCGAATCTGTTCGGCGACATCGCGAGCGACTTGGGAGCGCAGCTTGCCGGCGGCCTGGGCTTGGCCCCGTCGGGGAACATTCATCCGGGGCAGGTGTCGTTGTTCGAGCCGGTGCATGGCTCGGCTCCCAATATCGCGGGTAACGGTACCGCCAATCCGATAGGCGCCATACTTGCCGTGGGGATGATGTTCGAGTTTTTAGGATGGGAGTCAGAAGCTCGGGCCATCGATCAGGCTGTGAGGGCGGCGCTGCGGGAAGAAAAGACGCCGGCCGAGTTGGGCGGATCGCGCTCGACACGCGAGGTCGGTGATTGGGTCGCGAACAGCGTCGCTAAGTCCGGCGTCGCCAGTTAAAGCAATCGATCAAAGGTTTAACACAGAGCTCGAAGACAGAAGCTTCGAGGCAAATTTGAGCAAGCAAAAGCATCGAGTCCGATTGCTCAGTTCCGTCGACAGGAATATTGCTAAAGTGTTTCATTAACTACAGGATTTGTCGGCCCTCAGCGATTTCTCGACGACGTTTAGCGAGCCTGCTTGAACATCAACAAACGCATTAATTATTTTTTATGGCTGGGTCCGCTTGTTGAACGGTTCCAGGCGCAAGAACCGTCTTCACCGTGATTTTCTGTTTGGCTAGGAGCGTGACGTCGGTTTCGAATGGCTGGTAGCCGACCAGGTCAATCTTGATGTGATGGTTTCCAGGCGCGATCAGCATCGCGCGGCCGGCTCCGCGAAACTGATTTACGGTCCCAGCAAAATGCCCATCAACGAAAACGGCGGCTCGGTCCGGCGTGACCTCTAGTTTGATCTCACCAGTGACGGCTGAGAACTGCGCTTGCGGGTTTCTCTCCAGTCTGATCGTCAGGATCGTCTTCTTCGCGGGTTCGGCGACGATCTGCTGGGTCAGTTCGAGGTAGCCCGTCTGGCGCACGGCAATGTCGTGCGCGCCCGGCAGCAACAAGACCTTCTTATTGTCCTTCAATTCCTTCACGAAGCCGACGTACTGGCCGTCCACCCACACGCCGGCCGTTTTCTCAGCCTTCGTCGTAGCGACAAAGGCGAGTTCGCCCATGATCTGGTTGCCGGTCGGAGCTTGCTGCGCGGATGCCGCGAGCGGGAAGAGCAGCGCGCCGACCAGGATTGCAGCGGCCACAAACATGCCGGCTAGAGTCGATCGCGCAAGACCAGAATTGCCGTTCGCCATTCCATGCCTCCTTGCTGACATCCAGGAGATTGTTAGTGATAGCACACTGGGCCGGGAGCAGTCGCTATTCTAGACCGGTTCGATGAGCTGGAAACATTTTTATGCGGAAAGAAATACTCGGCGAAAATGAAGGATTCACTTTACGTGCTTCGGTAGGTCGCTTGCTTCGACCGATTCTCGAGTTGTCGGCGCGCCGGCGGCGACGCCAACCAGGACTTAAACTAGCTGTTACAGTTCGCGCAGCGCGACCGCAATGGGTCGGCGAGCGGCGCGAACGGCGGGCGGAACACCGCCGACGATTCCCATCAACAACGCGAAGACGATCCCGATGGCGAGTAGCGGCGGCGTGACTTTGAACGCGAACGCAAGATGCGAGAACGTCTGCATGTTCATGGTGCCAGTTGTGAAGCCGTTGAGCGGCAGTACGAAAATGCAGCCCACGATGCCGCCAATCAGCGCGATCAACACGGCTTCAAAAACGAACGAAATGGCAATGCTGCTGCCGGCGAAGCCGATGGCGCGCATTGTGGCGATCTCACGCGAGCGCTCGGAAACGGCGGAATACATGGTGTTGAGCGCTCCGATCACGGCGCCAATGCCCATTATAATGGCGACCAGCGTGCCCAGTACGGTGATCAAGGTGGTGAGCACCTGCGATTGCCGCGCGTAATATTCGATTTCGCGGTCCATTTCTACCGTCAGCCGGGGATCGGAGGTGAGTGCATCCTTCAACTGGTTGTACGCCGCGGGAGAAGTGAGACGCACGGTAACGGATTGAAATAATTCGTCGGGCCGCTTGTAAACCTGATTGACGACGCGACTGTCCGCCCAGACCTCCGAGTCGAACGCGCTGCCGCCCGCGTCAAAAACACCGACGACGTTCCAAGTACCGCCGCCGAACTTGGTTGGTTTGCCCATTTCCAGGCCGGAATAGGTGGATGCGACGTTTTTCCCGATGATGAGCTCGGTGAGGCCCGGCTGAAAGAAGCGACCCTCAATCATGTGCACATTGGGCCGGACTTTAAGTGTTTCCAGAGAAACGCCGCGTACTTGCACGTTGGCATCGGTGCCGGTCGCGATCAGCGGGAACGCCGCAATCACCACAACTTCGGGACTGATCAACGGGCGGCCGTCTTCGCGCGCGATCCCCGGCGCATCCTGAATCACTTTTACTTGATCGAGACTGATTGAGCCATCCAGTTCGCTGGAGGCGCCGGCGCGGCGGATCAGAGCATTCTCGGGCGAGCCGGAATTCACGAGCGTGGCGTGAAAGCCGCGCGCGAGCGAAAGCATCGCGAGAAACACGCCCACGGTCCCGGCGATACCGAGCACCGCGACAATCGCGGAGACCCAGCGGGCGCGCATGCTGCGCAAATTGTAGACAATCGGAATCGCCATCTGTCATATCCTCCGAAGCGCATCGACCACGCGCAGGCGCATCGCGGAACTGGCTGGCAGAATCCCGGCGAGAATGCCTACCGCGAATGCGGCCAACATGCCGAGCAGCATTGCGGAAGCAGGAAGGAAGAAGGATTGTAATACTCCGCCCGTTGGATCGCCGCTCAACGTAAACAGCTTCGAGAAGCCCAAACCAATCGCGCCGCCAACTACCGCTATCAGCACCGATTCCGCGAGGACGATGAACAGCACAAAGCGGTCCGAGAACCCCACCGCCTTCATTACTGCCAGTTCGCCCATGCGTTCGCGAACGGCGAGGGCCATGGTGTTTCCGGTGACGAGCAAGAGGGTGAAGAACACGACTCCGCCGATGGCGAGAATCAGGAACTCGATGTTGCCGGCCTGTTTCACCCAAGAAGCGGCCATCGCCTGCATCGTTTCGGTCTTGGTTTCGTATGGTGAGTTCGCGAAGCCATCATCAATCGTTTTCACCACCCGGACCGCATCGTCGGGGGAGTCCAGTTTTACGGCGTACCAGCCGACATCGCCTTTGCCGACCGTGCGGCGCTCATCGAGATAGTCGTAGCGCAGCCAGAACTGCGTAAGGTCGGCGCCTTCGCGAGGATCGTTGTAAATGCCACGAATGTTGAACTCCCAGTTGCCGCCGTAAATGGGCGCTTTCAGCGGGACGCGATCGCCAACTTTCCAGCCAAAACGCTTGGCGGTGCGCGAGCCGACGATTGCTCCTTCGCGATCAGCCAGGAAGGCGTTCCATTGGTCCTCGGGAACGGCGAATTCCGGAAACACCTCGTGCTGAGTGACGGGATCAATCGCGAAGCTAGGAAAGAAGTTCTTGGGGTCCTGATAAATTCCGCCAAACCAGCTTTGGATGGCGACGTACTTGACGCCGGGGATGCGCTGAATTCGATCGCCGTAAGAACGCGGCAGCGTTTGAATGATGGAAACTTTGTTGATGACCATCAGGCGGTCAATCCCGGCCAGATCCACGCCGCCATTGAAGGCGCCGTGGATGACTGCGAGGAATCCGAACAGGAACAGCGCCACGGCGAAAGAGCCGATGGTCAGCGTCGTGCGCAACTTCTTGCGCGATAAATTCGCAAGTATCAGTGGAAGGAATTTCATGCGAGGCTCCCGACGCGCGCTCCTTCTACGAGCACGCCTTTGTTAAGGTGAAGTGTTGCTTGAGCTCTTTCGGCGGCCATGGGATCGTGCGTCACCATCAGGATGGTCTTATTGTGTTCCTTGGAGAAACGCGTCAACAGTTCAAGTATTTCATCAGCACTCTTGCGGTCGAGGTCCCCGGTGGGCTCGTCGCAAAGCAGGAATGTAGGGTCGGCGACGATTGCGCGGGCAATGGCCACGCGCTGCTCTTGTCCGCCCGAAAGTTGTCTCGGGTAATGGTTGATGCGATCGGCAAGGCGGACAATCGCAAGCGCTGCTTCAACGTGAGTGCGGCGCTCGGACTTCGAGAGTTTCGTGAGAAGTAGCGGTAGCTCTACGTTCTGAAACGCGGTGAGCACGGGGATCAGGTTGTACATCTGAAAGATAAAGCCCACGTGCCGCGCGCGCCATTCGGTGAGTTTGCCGCTGGACATGTTGGTGATTTCGTCGCCTGCCACGGTGATGCTGCCGTGGGATGGAACGTCGAGCCCGCCAAGCAGATTGAGCAGAGTTGTCTTGCCGGAGCCGCTGGGGCCCATGAAGGCGACGAACTCGCCCTGGTCCACGTCGAGATTCAGCCCCTGCAGGACGTCAATCTCCTCGCCGCCGCGCTTGTACTTCTTATCGAGGCCGCGAATTTTGATCAGGCTATTTGCGCTGCCACTGCCATCCACTCGCACCATTTTGCGCGCTCCTATTTCTTGATCTGAATCGCTTCACCATCGTGCAGATCCGTGGGCCCTTTGACGACGACCGTGTCGCCCGCCATGAGGCCCGCCATAATCTCGGCATCGCTGCCGCGCGTATTGCCTACGGTGACGGCGCGACGCTCCAGCTGGTTATCCTTAACAAGGAAAACGATCTTGTGGCCGCTCTCCTCACGCAGGGCGCCAGAAGGAATCAGCGCGGCTGGAGCTGCGCCTGTTGCTTTATCCGGCTCGCTACCCAGGAAAGTGACCTTGATGCCCATGTCCGGCAAAATTCTGGGGTCGAGCTTCAAGAACGAAATGCGAACTTTAACTGTAGCTTTCTGGCGATCCGCGGTGGGAATCACGGTCCGGACTTTCGAAGGAATCTGCCAGTCGGGATAGGCATCGAGAACAGCGGTGACCGGCTGGCCCGGCTCGACGCGCGAGATGTACGCTTCGTTGACGTCTACTTCAATTTCGTTGGAGTTCATGTCCACGATGGTGGAGACGCCGGTGCGCGTGAAACCTCCGCCAGCGGAAATAGGAGAGATCATCTCGCCCACTTGCGCGTCCTTGGAAACGGCGATTCCATCGAACGGCGCGCGGATCACGCAGTTGTCAACGGCTTGCTGAGCTTCGGCGATGCGCGCTTCGGAGCCGGCAACCTGCACTTTGGTCAGCGCGATCCGGGCCTTCAGACTGTCCACGGTGGTGCTCGCGTTGTCGAGCACTTCCTGACTCTGCACACCGGCAGTTTGCAATGCCTCCGCGCGATGTTTCTCGATCTCCGCGTTCTTGAGCTGGACTTCGAGGTCGGCAATTTGCGCGCGCGTGGAATTGCGATCGGCGACGGCGGATTCGAGCGCGCGTTTCACGTCGGAATCATCGAGTGTCGCGAGGATTTGGCCTTGTTTTACGTGCATGCCTTCATCGAAGAAAACGCCCGTGACGCGCCCGGTGATTTTCGCTGCCACCGTGGCGCGGCGGCGCGGAGTGACGTAGCCGCTGGCGTTCAGCAGGGCAGGGCGGCCGGTTGCAGCCTTCTGTGCAACGGCAACCTCGACGACTGGCTTCTGGTCTCGGAAGGCCAAGGCGGCTCCGGCGATCAGGGCGACGACTAGCACGATGGCTGCGACAATACCCCAGCGCTTGCCGCCTTTTTCGGCCGTGCGCTGGGTCTTATCGATGCGCAGCGTGCTCAGGTCAGGTTTTGCCTGCGACGACGTGGACATGTACGGCCGATGCTCCTTCGCTTGGGCGCGAGGACTACAAACCTTACTACGCGCGACGGGTTACAGAAGTAACGCCGGGCGCGCGGACTGAATGCGTGCGCACATTGTATATTGGGTCCGCTCCGTAGGGGAGCTCGTTTCGTCGGGTCAAGCTATGGATGCGCTGGCGGCGAATGGGATGCAGGGGGTTCGCTCGCTCGTTCGAACACACCTTTCGAGTTCGCTTGAATTGTCCCTCCCCTATGTAGAACGCGTGTGGACGAGAAACGTCACTTGAATATTTTGGACCGCGCGCAACTCGCACGAAGGGGGTTCGGCTCGGGACGGTTCAAGTAAGAACTGAGGTATCGTTTTCCGCCTGTGAGGCAGCGAAATCTCTAAAAATTCTCTTTAACGACGCGGTGCGAAGAACTCAACGATCGCTGGAGTTGTCGGCAGGGCGACAGGTCAGGCACGCGCAACACTTTGAGTGCTAAGTGACATTATGAATGCGATCAGCATGCCGAGCAGAAATCCGCCGACGTGCGCCCACCACGCGACGCCGCCCGATGCCGATGCGCCGCTCGTGCCCAACGAGCCGATGCCGCTGAGGAATTGCATCACGAACCACAGGCCGATGAAGACCAGCGCGGGAATCCGCGCCCGGAACCAGAGGATGAACAGAGTGATCAGCGTGGAGATCTGCGAGCCCGGGAAGAATACGATGTAGGCGCCGAGTACGCCGGAGATCGCGCCACTGGCGCCAAGCGACGGGACGTGCGAGCCCCAGGAAAATAGCGTTTGCGCGACGCTGGAGCCGATGCCGCAGACCAGGTAGAAGAGCAAGTAGGCGATGGGGCCCATGCGGTCTTCGACGTTGGCGCCAAAGATCCACAGGAACCACATGTTGCCGATGATGTGCAGCCAGCCGCCGTGCAGAAACATGCAGGTGAAGAGCGGGAGCAGGGCTTGTTGCAACGTGTAGTGGCGGCCGGCGAGCGCCATTTGAATTTTGTAGGGAACGACGCCGTAGGTCATGATGAAGGCGTCAGCGGCGTGGGGGGGCAGCGAGAATTGATACAGGAACACGACGGTGTTCGCCAGGATCAGCAGCAGCGTCACGGTAGGGAAGGAACGGCGCGGCGTTAAATCTTGCAGAGGGATCACTGATGGGTATCCCGACGCACGGTGGTCTTTCGCTTTGGCGCGAATTGCATCATCTAAATGACTGTATCTGACGTTGCGCCATTTTCAAGAGGCAATCATGGTCCGCGCGAGCGTGAGGATGTAGAAAACTGCAGTAGCGGCGCGCGCTAACGTCGTTTTGCAATTGCGCCGGATGCCGCGCTGTGATAAAAATTTTCGTTTCGCATGCGCGCAGCTGGGCGGCGAGGAGTGTCGCTCCGAGATTGGGGAAGCGAATCGCTTCTTTGTATGGCGGCGCGCCGGCACCCTGATGCCAGTTCACGAATCCGAGGCCATCATCCTGCAGAGTTATCCGCTAGGCGAAGCCGACCGGTTGGTCAGCTTTCTTTCGCGTTCGATGGGCCGCGTTCGCGGCGTGGCTTCGGGCGCGCGACGCACCAAGAGCCGCTTTGGCTCGACGCTGGAACGGCTCTCGCACGTACACATCTGGTTTTACGAGAAGCAAAACCGCGAGTTGGTCCGGATCAATCAGTGCGACCTGGTTGAATCATTTCTGGATGCCTTCCGCGATTACGGTTCGGGTGTGGCGCTGGCGATTCTGAGCGAAGTGACGGAGACGGTGCTGCCGGACCATGAGCCTTCCGACGCGAATTTTCGTTTGTTGCTGCTCGTCGCGCAGAGCATTAAGAAGACCAGCAAGCCGGAATTGCCGCTGGCTTATTTTGTGCTCTGGACTGTGAAACTGGGCGGGTGGCTGCCCACGCTGGACGCTTGCGCGCGCTGCGGTAAGAAGCTGGATCCCAAGGAAGCGGCCTATTTTTCGCCGAGCGCTTCGGCGATCTCCTGTAGCAAGTGTCGCAAGCCGGGGATGCGCACGCTCTCGCCGGCGGTGCTGGCTGCGGCGCGCAAGATGCTGGGCGAGCGGCTCGATCGGCTGAGCGAAGAAATGATTTCGCAGCGCGCCGCGCGAGACCTGAGCGATGTTATGCTCGACGTCATCGAACATCAAATTGACCGCAAGCTGAAGTCGCGGGAGCTTCTGGAGTCCCTGACGTGAAGAAACACGTGAAGAAAATCGCGGACGCGAAACCTGCGGCGAAGCTTGTGAAGGGCTTGAGCTTTCAGGATCTTCTACTAAAGCTCGAAGAATATTGGACGCGACGCGACTGCATCCTTCAACAGCCGTATGACATTGAAGTCGGTGCCGGCACCATGCATCCGGAGACTTTTCTGCGCGTGCTGGGACCGGAACCTTACCGCGTGGTTTATGCGCAACCGAGCCGACGCCCCGCGGACGGACGTTACGGCGAAAACCCTAACCGGCTTTACAAACACACGCAACTTCAAGTGATACTGAAGCCCGCGCCTGCGGACGTGCAGGATTTGTATCTTGAGAGCCTCGCTGCGGTTGGCATCAACTTGAAGGAACATGATATTCGTTTCGAGGAAGACAATTGGGAATCGCCGACGCTGGGCGCGTGGGGAATTGGCTGGCAAGTGCTGCTCGACGGGCAGGAGATTACACAGTTCACTTATTTTCAACAGAGCGGTGGGCAGAATCTGGATCCGATTTCGGTGGAACTGACTTACGGCCTGGATCGCATTGCTTCCTATCTGCAGGGCGTGGACAACGTTTTCGACGTACGCTGGTCGGAGACGGTGACTTACCGGCAGGTTCGGCTGGCCGAAGAGCAGCAATTTTCGGCGTACAGCTTCGATTATGCGGACGCGGTGTCCACACGCAAACAGTTTGATCTGGCCGAAGCGGAGTCCGCGCGGCTGCTCGCGGCTTATGCCAGCCTGAAAGGCCCGCAGAAGAAGGGGTTTCCGATTCTGCAGGCTTACGACTTGTGCCTGAAATGCTCGCACCTTTTTAATTTGCTGGACGCGCGCGGGGCAATTTCTGTGACCGAGCGCGCGGCAATGATTGCGCGCGTGCGAAAATTGGCGATTCGCGTGGCTGCTGCTTGGTTGGAACAGAGCGGCGGAGCAGCGAGGGATGCGGCGAAGGTGGTCGCATGAAAGCCAAGGCGGCTGTCGAAGGTGGGAAATCGCGCGGAGATTTTCTTTTTGAAATTGGGTGCGAAGAAATTCCCGCGGGAATGATTTTGACGGCGTCGCGAGAACTTAAAGCATTACTTCAGAAGCAATTTCTCGCGAACGGATTACTGGAAGAAAAATCGGCGGAGGCTTCAATTGAAGCTTTCGGCGCGCCGCGGCGCCTGGTTGCGATCGCGCGCGGCGTGCGCATGCGTCAGGAAGATGTGACGCGCGAAATTACCGGGCCGCCGAAGTCAGTTGCATACGATCAGGTCGGCGAGCCGACACGCGCGGCGATGAGCTTTGCCGAAAAGCAGGGCATTCCAGTTTCGAAGCTGAGCATCGTGAATACGCCGAAGGGCGAATATCTTTGCGCGAAGCAGGTGGTGATCGGCAGGCCTGCGCTGAAAATTCTCGGCGAAGTGCTGCCACAAGTAATTCTGGAAATTTCCTGGCCGCGCTCGATGTATTGGACCGGTGCGCATGGGCCGCGCTTCATTCGGCCGATTCGGTGGATCGTCGCGCTGCTGGGCGGCAAGGTTGTGCCGTTTTCGTTTGCGGGAGTTCAAACGGGGAGTCATACGGAGGGTCACCGTTTTCTCGGGAAGAAACACATCCCGGTTAAGAGTCCCGCGGATTACGAAATAAAGTTAAAGAAAAACTTTGTATTGGGCCGGCCCGCGGAGCGCGAGAGCAAAATCGCAACCGAGATTCGCGCGCTCACCAGTCGCGGCGGATTGCGCACGCACGAGGATACTGAGCTGCTGCGGCTCGTCGCCTACCTCAACGAATACCCGAGCGTGATCGTAGGTGATTTTGATCCAGCGTATCTGGCGCTGCCGGATGAGATTCTGCTGACGGTGATGCGCGACCATCAGAAATATTTTGGCCTGGAATCGCGCAACGGGGAATTGGCGCCGCATTTCCTGGCAGTCATTAATCTACCGAAGGATCCTAAGGGCCTGGTGCGGGCTGGCCACGAACGCGTGCTGCGCGCACGCTTTGCCGACGCGCAATTCTTCTGGCAGACGGATCAGAAAATCAAGCTGGGTGACTATCTGCCGAAGCTTGCAGCGGTCACTTACGAATCGCGGTTGGGAAGTTATAGCGATAAAGTCGCGCGGATGCGTTCGCTGGCGCGGTGGCTGGCGGAGCAGTGGTTCAGCGGCGGGGTATCGCAGGCGGACGTGGCCGGGTCCGACCGTGCCGCGGAACTCGCGAAGTGCGACCTCGTGACGGGGATGGTCGGTGAATTTCCGGAATTGCAGGGCGTGGTGGGCGGGCTTTACGCGCGGGCACAAGGCGAGGCGGAAGATATCGCCTGGGCTGTGTATGATCATTACAAGCCGCTGGGGCTGGATGATCCGCTGCCGCGCAATCTGACGGGATGCGCCGTGGCGCTTGCGGACAAGCTGGATTCGCTGGTGGCGTGTTTCGCGGTAGGCGCCGTGCCGACGGGTTCGAGCGATCCCTTCGCGTTGCGTCGTGCGGCGCAGGGAATCGTCAAGATTATTCTAGAGCGCAAGCTCCCGCTGTCGATTTCTGCGGCGATTTCTGCGGCCGCGAAGGCTTTGAAAGAGAATGCGCCGCGCATTGAGGCTTCCGAAGCGGTGCAGAAGCAGGTGCTTGATTTCCTGTTGGAACGCGCGCGCTACATCCTGCGCGAGCGGCATGGATTCGCCTACGACGAGATCAATGCGGCTTTTGCGGCAGGAGCGGACGACCTGGTGGATGCGGTTGATCGTGTGGCTGCGGTGAAAGCGATCCGCAACATGAAGAACTTTGTGCCGCTGGCGGCTTCGTTCAAACGCATTCGCAATATTCTGGAAAAGTCCGCCTCTGGAATCGATAAATCGCAGCTGACGGTGCAAGCCGACCTGCTGTGGGAGCCGGCTGAACGTGAGCTGTACGCGGCGGCGCAGCGGATCGGCGAGGAGGCTACGCGCAAGAAGAAAGTCCGAAAGTATCGTGAGGCGCTGGAAGCGATATCGGAACTTCGTCCGGCGGTGGATTTGTTTTTCGACAAGGTTCTAGTGATGGTTGAGGACCAGAATGTGCGACGAAATCGCGTGGCGCTGCTCGCGGGGCTACTTAAAGAATTCTCTACGATTGCAGATTTCTCGGAACTGGGTGGAGAGGAAGCGAAGTAATTTCTGAAGTGGCGCCGCGTGCGTTGAGGCGTCGGTTTAGTTGTCGGAGCGCCGACGGCTTTCGTTCAAGTGTTTCGTGAGATGGTCACAACGGCCGCCCCTTTTTAGGTTTTTATAAACTTCAAGTGAATCTGGAGCCAACAGATGAAATACGTTTATTTCTTCGGAGCAGGGAAGGCGGATGGAACCGGCGACATGCGCGATCTGCTGGGCGGCAAAGGCGCCGGACTCGCAGAGATGACGCGCATCGGTCTGCCGGTGCCGGCCGGGTTCACTATCACGACCGAGACCTGCGACCATTTTCTGACGCACGGCCGGAAATATCCGAGCGCGCTTCGCGGAGAGGTAGCCAAGAGCATCGCGCGCCTGGAGAAACTCACGGGAAAGAAACTCGGTGACGCGAAGGATCCGCTGCTGGTGAGCGTGCGCTCCGGTTCAGCGCGGTCTATGCCCGGGATGATGGAGACGATCCTGAATCTGGGGCTCAACGACCGCGCGGTGCAAGGTCTGGCAAAGGCCACGAAGAACGAGAGATTTGCGTATGACGCTTATCGGCGATTCGTGCAGATGTACTCGTCGGTCGTGATTGGATTGGCGAAGGAAGACCTCGAACATCGTTTGCGCGCACTAAAACAATCGCTCGGCGTGAAGGACGACACGGAAGTGAGCGCCGAGGGCTGGAAGAGACTGGTCGGAGAAGACAAGGCTTACTATAAAGAAAAGACCGGCGAGCCATTTCCGGATGATCCGCAGGAGCAGTTGTGGGGTGCAATCGGCGCCGTGTTCGATTCCTGGATGGGCGAGAAGGCGGTGACCTACCGGCGTGTCGAGAAAATAGCGGGCCTGTTGGGCACGGCGGTGAACGTGGTACAGATGGTGTTTGGCAATACCGGCGACGACTCCGGCACCGGCGTCTGCTTCACGCGCGACCCTTCAACCGGCAAGAAAACTTTCTTCGGCGATTTCCTGCTGAATGCGCAAGGCGAAGATGTGGTGGCGGGAATCCGCACGCCGATGCAACTGCAAGAAATGGCCAAGCGCATGCCGAAGGTGTACCCGCAACTGGAGCGCGTGCGACACAAACTGGAAAAGCATTATCGCGACATGCAGGACCTGGAATTCACGGTGGAGAACGGCAAGCTGTACATGTTGCAAACGCGCACCGGCAAGCGTTCACCTTCTGCCGCGTTTCAAATTGCCGTGGATATGGTGAACGAGAAGCTGATCAATATTGAAGAAGCACTTGAACGTATCAAGCCTGAAGATGTGGAGCGACTTTTCTATCCGGTCATTGATCAGAAATTGTCGCGCACAGAATTGTCCAGCCGCTTGCTTGTGACGGGAAACAACGCGGTGCCGGGAGCGGCAGTGGGCAAGGTAGTTTTCACGGCGCAGGCTGCGGAGGAGTGGGCGGCGCGCGGTGAAAAAGTGATCTTGGTGCGGCATGAGACCAGCCCGGAAGACGTGGGCGGTATGTTCGTCGCGCAGGGAATTCTGACGGCGACGGGCGGCAAGACCAGCCACGCCGCGGTGGTGGCGCGCGGCTGGGGCAAGTGCTGCATCGTGGGCGCGGAAAAACTGGGCATCGATCTCGCGAAAAAGACGATTCATGCCAATGGCAAGGCGGTTCGCGAAGGCGAATGGATAACTCTCGACGGCGGCGATGGCTCGGTGTACACGGGCCAAATCGATCTGGTTCGCCCGCAGCCACCGAAGGCGTTCGCTACGCTCATGAAATGGGCCGACAAGGTACGCCGTATCGGCGTGCGCACGAACGCAGACACGCCGCACGATGCGAAAGTGGCGCTCGAGATGGGTGCGGAAGGCATCGGCCTGTGCCGTACCGAGCATATGTTCTTCAAGGATTTCGAACATCCGGAGAAGAGCGTCGAGCGGCAACGCGCGATTCAGGAAATGATCCTGGCCGAGGTGCCGGAAGCGCGCCGCGCGGCGCTCGATAAGCTGCTCCCGTTCCAGCGGCGGGATTTCATCGGCCTATTCGAGGTGATGGACGGGCTGCCCGTGACGATTCGCCTGATTGACCCGCCGCTACACGAATTTGTGCCGCACGATTCGGCAAAGCAGGCTGAGCTCGCGAAGCAGATCGGCATCTCCGCAGAGGCCGTGGCGCGTCGAGTGGAACAATTACATGAAGCTAACCCGATGCTGGGTCATCGCGGCTGCAGGTTGTGCATTACTTATCCGGAAATCTTGGAGATGCAAGTTCGAGCGATCATTGAAGCCGCGATTGACTGCCAGAAGCGCGGCATTAAAGTGATACCTGAGATCATGCATCCGCTGACTCTGGATAAAAAGGAACTGAAAATTCTCGATGATCAGACCCGCAAGGTCGCCGAGGAAATTATTTCGCGATCTAAAGTGAAACTTCACTATCTGGTTGGCACGATGATCGAATTGCCGCGCGCGGCATTGCTGGCAGATCAGATTGCAGAGGTCGCCGAGTTCTTCTCGTTCGGGACCAACGACCTGACGCAAACTGTCATGGGGCTTTCGCGCGACGACGCTGGCCGCTTCCTGCCGGAATATGTGGATGAGCGCAAGGCGGGAATCTTCAAGGAAGATCCATTCCAGTCGCTCGACATTCCCGGCGTGGGCATGCTGGTTGAATGGGGCATCGAGCGGGGGCGAAAGACGAGGCCGCACCTGGAGATCGGCATTTGCGGTGAACATGGTGGCGACGCGGAGAGCGTGAAATTCTGCCATCGCGTGAAGATGGATTACGTGAGCGCTTCGCCATTCCGCGTGCCCACGGCGCGGCTGGCGGCGGCGCAGGCGGTGATTGAAGAGAAGAAGGCTAACAAGCCGGCTCGAGCGAAACGCTAAAGACCCGTAGGTCAAGTCATGCGCCACGTTTCTTGGACCGTTGGCGAGGAGCGGACCATTTCGCCAGGGAAATTGCAGACGACGGACGGGCGGCCGCTAATTGTTGGTATTTGCGGCGGGACCGGCTCGGGCAAGACCACGATCACTCGGCGAATCATCGAGGCACTGTCCGAAACCAATGTAGTGGTGCTGCAGCAGGACAACTATTACCGCGATTATCCCGGCATGCCGTTCGAAGAGCGGGTGAAAGTGAACTTCGATCATCCCGATTCGATGGACACCCCGCTGCTCGCCGAGAACGTGCGGCAATTGCGCGCGGGCCAGGCGATTGAACGTCCCACCTACGATTACGCCAACTTTCAGCGGTTGAAGGGAACGGTGCGTATTGAGCCGCGCGCGGCGATTATTGTGGAAGGGATTTTGATTTTTGAGAACAAGGCGCTGCGCGAGTTGCTGGACATAAGAATCTTCGTGGATACCGACGCGGACTTGCGTTTCATACGGCGGCTGGTGCGGGACATACGTGATCGCGGGCGCACCACGCAGATGGTCGTGGAGCAATATATGAAGACGGTGCGGCCGATGCACCTGGAGTTTGTCGAGCCGTCGAAGAGATATGCGGACGTGATCATTCCGGAGGGCGGGCATAACGACGTGGGGATTGACCTGGTGATTCAGAAGATCAGGTCGCTGGTGCCGCGAGCGGCGGAGCAGTGAACGAAATTCGAGTTTCGTGCGTATCAATCTATGTGGGTGAGTGCAGGAGCGGAGTAAGGAGTTGATGGTGAAATTTCTACTTTGGTGCATTTTGCTGGTGCTGTGCTGGCCGCTGGCTTTGCTGGCGCTGGTGCTGTATCCGCTTTTGTGGCTAATCTTGCTACCGTTCCGAATTTTGGGGATCGCCGTGGACGGCGTGTTCGACCTGCTGCGCGGGATTTTGTTTTTGCCGGGGCGGATATTGCGCGGGCCGCGCAGCGCTTGACTGAGGCACGGGGAAAGCAGAGCCCTCCCTGCGTCCCGCGCCCGTCCCACGGCTGTGGGACGGGAAAGAAAAAGCGCGGGACTGCGATCGGGATGATACTCCGTACAGTATTTCGCAGGCGTCGAGAAAACGTAGAGGATTCGTTTAACGATGGGCTGGCCGACAATTCGGGCGACGGTTTAGATTGTGAGCGTGAAGCAAAAGCTACAGAGATGTGTTAGACCGCGTAGTGAGAGTGCGGCCTCTGGAAGCATGGCATCAATCAAGCTTTCAGTTTCACTTTAAGGTTTTACGGCGGCTTGTGGATCGGCAGTTTGCACGATCACCGGAAACACCGGCGCGGTGGTTATCGCCGGAGCGACTTGAGATACAGGTTGAGGTTGGGCTTGAGGTTTCGCGGCGGCCTGCTTAACGTTTGAAGATCGCGGTACGCGCAGCGGGATGTTGCCGTCTACCAGCGCCGTGTAGTGGTCGGACGATGCAGAGATTGCTGGCGCACCCTTGCGGTACTCCGAGAGGAAGAACGGATAGCCGGCGAATCTCCCAATGGCTGCTTTCGAGTCTTGCACCGCGGCAAAAGTCGCGGGGACGTGGTCCCCGGTTGCCGCTGTAATATCCTGCATGAACCAAACCACCTGCCCAGAACTTCCCAAACTAGATCGCCTCACCGCCATGATTCGCGCGCGCGCTTCCGCCCCTTTGGGAATCACGGTGACGCCGTTCAACGTCACGGGTTCGGCGACCGTCATTTCCACGACGGAGCCTTCTTGTAGGTTATCGGCGGGAACATCGCTGCTCACGGCCACTTGCACCGGCGTTTGATCGGGAATATTTACTTCGATCGAAGGCGCGCCGTCCGGCATGAGTGCGGGGAATGCGGCTGGCGCATGCATCATCGCCAGAATGATGCGGTCGGAAACGCCGGACAATTTCAAGCGATGAAGCGCCGCGGGCGAGGTGTCGAAATCGCAGCGAGAGGCATTTAGCCGCGTAATAATCTCATCCGGGCTGAGGTGCGCGCCTTGCATTTTCATTACGTTCACGTTGGTGAGGAGCGGCGCGGACTCGCTGGGTCCCGCGACAATGGACCGTTCGATCGGCTGTTCGGCGAAGGGGACGGGCACCTGTGCGGCCGGTTGATTAGCCGGCTGGCTCGGCGCCAGGGCGATCGACTCGACGCTCGGCTGAACGATGGTTGGACCGGGCGCGGTAGTGAGAGTGGAAGTGGGAACAAGCGTCTCGACAATCGTCGGCGCGGGCGCTGGCGCCGGAGCAGCTGCCTCGACAATCGGCTGTATGGGCGTGGCCGTCGGCGCGACGGTCGGAACAACCGCTGCTTCGGGCTGCGCCTGAGTAACCGCCTGTTCGACCGGGGCCTCTGACTTGAGCTCGGGCTTTGGCTTCTGGGTCCACCCGAACGTGTAGACCGCTTGAGGAGGAGGCGCTGTGGTCGAAAGATCGCTGGTCGGAACCCAGCCGAATCGGCCGTCGGCGGTTCGCACCTGGGTGAATCCTCCATCCTGGCCAGTGATTACAACGTTTTCACCGCAGTGGAGTTTTCCTAGCTCTTCGAACTTCTGAATCGATTTATAGAGCAGGATGTAGGAGTCGTAGGTTCCGCATTGCGCGTAGGCAGTCGTGTTCGCAGGCGCGGACTGTGGCACAACGAAAAGAATCCCCAATACCACCAAAGCGTATTTCATTTCCAGCCCCCAGGCCGGTCCAGGAATCGCAGCTGGCGGCGTCCCCGGTCCCGAGTTGAGGCATCTTTTCGCCGGCAGGGCTTGGCGGCAATAGTACTTTGAAACAGCTGGCGGATTGGGTTGGTACAGGCGACCTAAAGTGTAGGCTTCGTTAAGGATTAGCAGATCGGCTCAGGAAACTGACATTTTGCGGCGAGCGGATTGCGAAAAGTTCGCGTACCGCACGAACAATTTTTCTCAAGTTATTGATTAAGTATCGAAAACAGCTTGCTGCGAGGTGCAATGATTCATGTAAAGGAACACTTCAATTATATTTTCGAAACTGTGCGAGAAGCACTGAGTCGAAAGCGGAGCGTTTTCCGCAGTACTGGTTTATGTGGGCATCTTCAAGAAGAAGTAGACGCCAAGAAATCCAAAGATAGCATCCGGCGACCAGGCGGCGAGCAGGGGCGGGAGCTGGCCTACCGAACCCATCGCTTCGAACAGCGCGGCGGTGGCCCAGTAGATGATGGCAACGCCGACCGCGACAGCGAGTCCGCCGACGGCGCCACGCGTCCCGGTGAGGAACGCGAACGGTGCGCCCAGAAAAACGATGATCCCGGCAATCAGCGGGAAGGCGAATTTCTTCTGCCACTGGACGGAAAGGCGCGCCGTGTCAAACCCCGCCTGTTTCAAGCCTTGAATGTATTCGCCCAGCTGACGCCAGTTCATCTGATACGACTGGCGCACCTCGCGGCGGAAATAACTGGGTGGCTCGGAAATCTCGGGGAGAGATTGCACTTTGAAGGGGGTATAGCGACGAACTTTGCCATCTTCGAAGTCGCGGATCCAACCTCCCGTGAGGGCCCATGTGTTTTCGGATTGCACCCAAGTGGCGCGCGTAGCAAAGACCCGGCGGTGAATCTGGAAGGTTTCCGGGTCGAGCTCGAACACGCTCAAGCCCCCGAATAGGTTTTGGTCGGGGTCGAAGAGCTCGTAATTATAGATTTTGGTGTTCTCGCCGAAGATCCATTGGTGGGCGGGCTGAAAATACGTTTGCGCGGGGCGGCCTTTGATCTGGTTGCGCAGAGCGTCCTGGCGCTGGTTGGCATAGGGAAGGTAGGTGTCGTCGAGGAGGAACATTCCCGCGGCAATCACGCACCCGGCCAGAGTGAGCGGCAAGACCAGGCGGTAGAGGCTCATGCCGTTGGCCTTGAAAGCGATCACTTCGTTATTTTTTGCGAGCACGGCCAAGGTGACGAGCGTCGCGACCAGAGTGGCGAGCGGCGCAAGCTGATACGTCATTAGTGGAATGAGGTAGCGAAAATAACTCAGAACCATGGAGACGGGAATATTATTTTTAGAGATGTCGCCGAGCAAATCGAAAAGCGTGAATGCGTCAAAGATCAGGATGAAGCCGGCCAGCAACACCAGAAAATAGTAGAAAAATTGCTGCAGCAAGTAGACGTCAATCAGCATCGGGAAAGCGACAGCGCTGCCTTCCGGAACAATTTTCCGGGCGTCCGCGCGGGACGCGACGCCGCGTGCGCCTGCCGCTGCACCATTCGACACGGGGATCGGCGCGGCATCGGCTTCGCGGCGACGAGCCGGACGCGAGCGGCGGAAGAACGCGTCGAGCCAAGCCACAATTGCATTGGGCTTGCGGATGGTTTCGATGCGACGCAGAAAGATTAAGCCTAGTATCAGCCCTGCGATATTTCCAGCCCAGATGCCCGCCCACGGCGCGATCGAGCCTTGCTGGGCCATGTGCGCCCCGGTTACGAAAAGAAAGTAGTACCCGCCGATCAGCACCAGCGTCAGGATCAATCCTGCCGCGCGGCCGCCGCGGCGCGGACGAACGCCGATGGGCACACCGAGCAGCGCAAATACCAGGCAAGCGGCGGGGAAAGCGATGCGGCGATGGAATTCCACGCGCGCGTCGCGCCAGCGCGGGCCGCTTTCGGCCAGCAATTCTGAAATCGATCGCTCGGAATCCAATATGGCCGCGTTCTTAGGTCCGGCGACCGGGCTGGAAATCTCCACGGGAATTTCGCTCTGGCCAAAAGTGGTGACATTGTAATGTTGAGGTTCGCGCGGGTCGTATTCGTGCGTGCTGCCGCTGCCCAAGTGCAATTCGAATTTGTTGTTACCGGCGTTGGCAACTACTTGCGCGTCTTGGGCAATCGTCACGTTGGTGGCGGTGCTGGCCTGTGCGGAGGAGGCTAAGAACACGCCGCGCCAGCGGGTCGCTGCGGCTTCCACATCTTGCACGTATAATATGAAGTGCGGAACTTGTTCGTTGAAGACGCGCGGCTGAATCGCGTAGGGTGCTTGAGTGAGGAGCAGTCGTTCTTCCAGGCGTTGCAGTGTGCGTATGGCCGCGGGGCTAAGCCAGAAGGTCAGCACCAGCGTGCCGAGGCTGCAACCGAGCGCCACCAGGCCGATGGGGACGAGAAGGCGGCGCAGGCTGATGCCCGAAGCGTGCAGCGCAACGATTTCGCTGTCGGCGGACAGACGCCCCAGGCCGATCAGGACGCCGACCAGCACGGCCATCGGGATGGTGAAGGCCAGTACAGGCGTCAACGAGCAGAGAAAAATCAGCGCGACGGTGAAGACTCCGCCGGAGTGGCGAACGACCAGGTCCATCAGGCGCACGAGTTGAGGGACGAAGAAAACGAAAGTAAAGACAGCGAGGCCCAGGATGGCGTGCGAGCCGACTTCGCGACCGATATATTTATCGAGCAGGCGCATGATTGCGCTTGGGGATTCTAGCATGGACGTTCCGAGCGTGCGGCCGAGTTAAGTTTTGTGTTAACGAGGATGTGGAGGACAGAAAGTTGGGCCGAGTAAATTTAGTTTTGGTTTGGCACATGCACCAGCCGCAGTATCGCGATCCCGTTTCGGGTCGCTACATGCTGCCATGGACGCGTCTGCACGCGTTGAAGGATTACTGGGGCATGGTGAAAGTGCTGGGAGAATTTCCGGGAGTACACGCGACGTTCAATATCGTTCCGCTGCTCGCCGCGCAGATTGAGGAATATGCCAGCGGAAAATTTCGCGAGCCGTGGTTTGAACTGGCGTTTGCACCGGCCGACTCGCTGAAGCCCGAGCAGAAAAGGGAAATACTGGAGCGCGCGTTCCAGGTGAACGAGATTTATGTGCAACGCTGGCCGCGCTTTTCTGATCTGCAAGGGCAAGTGCGCTCGGCGGGCGCCGAAGCTTGCGCCGCGCGTTTCAACGAACCGGACTGGCGCGATCTGCAATTGCTCTCGCAGTTGGCGTGGATGGACGAGGAATACATCGCCAAAGATCCGGTGGTGAATCTGCTGGCGACAAAGGGCACGGGCTTCACCGAGCGAGATAAGACGCTCTTGCGCGAGAAGCAACTGGAATTACTCGGCGCGGTGCTGCCGGAATATCGCATCGCGGCGGAGAGCGGGCAAATCGAAATATCCACGACTCCTTACTATCATCCGATTCTTCCACTTCTGTGCGATACCGATATTGCGCGCGTTTCCAATCCGCACACGCCGTTGCCGCAGCCGCCCTTTCGGTTTCCCGGCGACGCACGCGAGCAACTGCTGCGCGCCCGGAAGTATCACGAGCGCGTGTTCGGTAAACCGCCGGCAGGGTTGTGGCCTTCCGAGGGCTCGGTTTCCGATGAGGCTCTGGCGATCGCCGCGGACCTCGGATTCAAGTGGTTCGCAACGGATGAAGGTGTGCTGGGCCGCACGCGAAATATCGGATTTTGGCGCGACGCGGGAGGTTATCCGGAAAATGGACCGGACCTGTATTCGCCGTGGAAATTGCAGCACGGCGGAAAAGAAATGTACGGATTTTTCCGCGACCATTATATTTCGGACCTGGTTGGCTTTGTGTACAGCCGGATGGGCGCGGTGCAAGCCGCCGAGGATTTCCACCGCAGGATTCGCGCCATCGGCGATCGCGAGCCGGCCGGGCGCACGGCTACTGTAAGCATCATCCTGGACGGCGAAAACGCCTGGGAATATTACCCGGAGAACGGGCGGCAATTTCTGCGGGAATTTTACCGCCGTGTGCAGAACGACGGCGATATTCGTGCGCTCACGGCCAGCGAAGCTATGGAAGCAAACGCGACTGCGCAGGCCATGCCGGGAATTTTTCCAGCCTCATGGATCAACGCGAATTTTGACGTGTGGATCGGCCACCGCGAAGATGTGCGCGCCTGGGATCTGTTGCGCGACGCGCGCGAAATGTACGAGCGAGTCGCGCAGCGCAAATCCGGAGGCGCTACCGTCGCGCAACTCGAGCGCGCCTATGAAGCAGTGCTGGCCGCCGAAGGCAGCGACTGGAACTGGTGGTACGGGCCGGAGCATGGTTCGGCGAACGACGCAGAGTTTGACGAACTCTATCGCAAGCACTTGACGGAAATTTATACCGCGCTGGGAGAGCCTGCACCCGACGTGCTGGCGCATCCGATCAAGAAAGCACCGGAATTGGGGCGCCGCGAGCCGCCGGAATCGTATCTGGACGTGACCGTGGACGGCCGCGAGAGCAGCTACTTCGAATGGCTCGGCGCGGGTTTATATGCCACGGATCCGCGCGGCGGCACGATGCACGGACGCACCCGCGTGCTGGGTGGGCTGTATTACGGTTTCGGCGAGAAGCATTTCTACCTGCGTGTGGATCCCGTGGCGGAAGCAATAGCGGAAATTCCGGATTTTCAATTGCGGCTCACGTTGTGGGATTCGCGCGAAACGCGCATCACGGTGCGCGTGGCCAATCGGAAGTTCGCTGGATGCGTGCTCGAGCAAGGTGGTGCGTGTCTGCTGCATCCGGAGACGATGGTGACGGCCGCGTTCGGGAAAATCATCGAGGTAGCCATCGCGCGGGAATTGTTCGATTTGCGCGGGCGCCGTCAGCTTCTGCTGAGCGTGGCGCTGTGGGAGGGTGGTCTGCCGGTCGAAGTCCTGCCAGTGGATGGAATGCTGGAGCTGGTGCTGGGAGAAGAAAATTTCGCGTGGAGAACCGAAACCGGGGCAAAGGTGTAACGGTCGCGCTCGACTGCGCGGATCCTACGTCGTCCAGCACTTGCACGGTGCAGCCGGCGACGGTGAATCTTACTTCCGGTGGGCAGGTCCCCATCGTCTGCAACGTGGTCACGGCGACGAATGGAGAAACGCCATTCGGCAGAGCGCCAGAGCATCGGCGGCTTGAACCGACTTTTCCGCCTCGGGCCGAATGGCGTTGGCGCGGAATTGCGCTCTGGCTGCTTGTGCGATTTGCGCCAGTCGCGGCGTGGGCGTCGGCTGCAAAGTGTCCGCTGGCGCGTGGGGTGCGATTCGCTCAAACGGGTGCGATGGCTGTTCTGCTCTCGATCGGCCTGGCGGCGTGTTTGGGAAGCAGCGCCGGAACTGTGGCGCCTGTGCGAACGCCGACGGGAACTTACACGATGACGGTTACAGCAGCATTTACCGGCACTGGAGGAAGCACGACGCGCAGCGTGCAGGTCACTGTGCTCGTCCAGTAGTTTGCCAGGAACGGCAGGCGACGCGCGATCAGAAAACTTTGATTGCCAGATCGCGCGGATGCGAGCCTACTGCAATCAGCGCCGTAGGAGGACGCGGCGGCGAAAGCCCGGGCTGGCCCGAGGGCAACGTTTTCGTGCGGATGGCCGCGACGTCGTTCGACGCCGTGTCCACCACCAGCAGAATGTCTCCTCCCGGAGTGAGCGCGCAGGTAACCGGCGACTGTCCTGCCTGGATCGGCTGACCAACTTGACGAGTCTCAACGGCGACTGGCACGACGTGGCCTGCAGCCGTATCGGAAACGTACAGCGTGTTCGTGACCGGCGCAAAGACTGCAGAAGTGGGCGACATTCCCAAGAGCAGAAAATCGGCGACTTCGTTTGTGTCCGTATTCACGATCAGCAGGCCGTGCGCTGAACTCGATGTGATGTAAAGTTCGCCGCCGTCGGGCTTTAGGTCCAGGCCGTCGGCCGTGCCACCCACCGCCAGATTCGCCAGCAGAACTTTTCGCTTCAAATCCACCACGGAAACCTGGTTGTACACACTGGAGGTGACGAACGCTTTGGAATTGTCCGGCAGGATCGCGATTTGCTCTGGATCGGGCGCCGTCGCGATGGTCGCTATCGGCGCGAGTGTGCCGCTGTCGAGCACGGAAACGGTGGCGTCATCGCGATTACTCACAACGAGCATCTTGCCATCCGGAGAAACGCGCGCGATCCACGGGCGGCGGCCGGCGCGGCCGCGCGCGACAATCTGCCGCGAAGCGGTGTCTATGGCGACCACTGTGTTCGATCCGGAAGCAGCCACATACGCACGGCGTCCGTCAGCAGAAAAATCCAGCGCGTAAGGCAGCGTTCCCACCGGAATGCGCGCGACGATTTGGTTCGATTGCACGTCGAGAGCCCACGCATATCCGCCGGCGGAGCTGACTCCCCAAATTTCCGGACGCTTCGGATGAGCGCGCAAGCCGCTCGGTCCGGGGCCCACGACGATGGTCGCGATGCGCGAGAGTTTAACCAGGTCAATCACCGAAATCGTTCCGTCACCCGTGTTTCCCACGTACGCGAAAAGATGCAGCCCCGGACGCAGAAACGCGGGACGAAGCTCCAGCGCGACTTCGCGAACGGCCAGCACAGCAAGAATTACCAGCAGGAAGACGAGGCGAAAATTGAAGCGCAGTTTCAATTGATAGTGCGGCCCAGCACGGCAGCGATCTGGCGAACTTCCCGGATCAATTGTTCGAATTCCGCCGGTAGGATGGATTGCGGCCCGTCGGAGAGTGCGCGGTCGGGGTCGTGGTGAACTTCCACCAGAAGCCCATCGGCGCCCACAGCCACGGCGGCGCGCGAAAGCGGCAGCACTTTATTGCGCCGTCCCGTGCCGTGCGAGGGATCCACCACAATGGGAAGATGGCTGCGCTTCTGCACGGCGGGCACGACGGCCAGGTCCAGCGTGTTGCGCGTGAAATCCGAAAAAGTGCGTACGCCGCGCTCGCACAGAATCACGTTGTAATTGCCCTCGGACATCAGGTATTCGCCGGCCATCAGAAATTCGTCCAGCGTCGCGGACATGCCGCGTTTCAGCAGTACGGGTTTTTTGGCACGGCCGGCGCGCTTGAGCAGCGAAAAATTCTGCATATTGCGCGCGCCGATCTGGATCACGTCGGCATATTCGGCGACCAGGTCCAGCGATTCGTGATCAATCGCTTCGGTGATGATGCCCAGGCCGAATTCCTTGCGCACGTCGGCCATGATTTCCAGGCCGGGTTCGCCCAGACCTTGGAAACTGTACGGCGAAGTGCGCGGCTTATAAGCGCCGCCGCGAAACAGGCGCGCCCCCGCCGCCTTTACGTGCTTCGCGACGGTGAAGGCCTGCTCGCGCGTCTCGATGGCGCAAGGCCCGCCGACCATCGCGATATCCGCGCCGCCGAAGGCGACTTCGCCGAGCGGCGTGGGGACGCGCACGACAGTGTTTTCCGCTTTGACGTCTCGGCTGACCAGCTTGTAAGGCTTGCTGACAGGGATGCATTCGATCACGCCGGGCATGGATTCCAGCGAGCCCAGCTCCACCGCGCCGGAATTGCCAGTGATGCACACCGCGGTGCGCCCAGCGCCGGGAACCGGCAGGGCCTTGAAACCCAGCGACTCGATGCGCTCACAGACGGCGCGTACCTGTTCGTCCGTCGCGTGCGACTGCATGACCACCAACATGAACGCCCCCTGAGAGAAAGCGAATCCAAGAGTCTACTGCAGGGGGGAAGCGGGCTGCAAATGACGCGCACGGGAATTTAAGGATGGAAAACGCACGCCCAAAGCAGCGCGAGAAAGCCGAGCAGGCTTAATAGAGTGCGCACCGAGTGCAAAGCAGCCCATTTCGCGAGCAGGGATTCCAGCGTCTGCGTATCGAGCTTCTTGGCCTCGTCCAGAAGCAAGCGATTGGTCGGCGCACTGAACAGGAATGTAAAAGGCACGACGGATCCTACCAGGATGCCGCCCAGCAGCCACAGCCAATGTTGCGTGAGCAGTGCCAGCGACACGCCGCAAACAAAACAAACAATCGCCAGCGCGGCCTGTTGCGGTGCGGCGCGTTTGTAGCTGGGGCGGAATTCGCGCAGCGCAACCGAAGCGCCCAGGGACATTCGTGCCGGATGTTCGACGGTCGTAAGATAAAGTGCAGCGCCTGCGAACATGCCGGAGCTGAGCAGCGCGAGAAGTTTCAGAATGCTTTCCATGGCAGGATTCAAGCACAAATCGAGAGAAAGACGCAAAGGCCGAAGCGGAATCTCGCAGGGAGAAAAGTTGGAGGCGCGGGGCGGAATCGAACCGCCGATAAAGGTTTTGCAGACCTATGCCTTACCACTTGGCGACCGCGCCGATTGCTTGTGGCGAAACCGAATCATAACATCGGAAGCGCGGCTTGATGTATCGAAGAATCGCAGGATGTTGATTTACCAGCCGACAGGCTGCGCGGAACGAGAACGCTGGAGGGGACCAACCGATGAAAGCGAATGAGAAACGCGGTGCAGGTAGCCTGATCCGCACGCTGCGTGTGCGCACCGCCCGCCGGACCGAGATGCAGGACGTCAGCGATGAGATTGAAGCTGCCGTGCGCGATTCCGGCTGTAGAGACGGCGTGTGCCATCTCTACGTGCCGCACACCACCGCGGGGGTGACGATCAACGAAGGGTACGATCCCGCCGTGGCGCAGGATATCGCCGCGGCATTGGACCGCCTGGTTCCGCGCGTCGCGAATTCAGCGCACGCGGAAGGCAATTCGGATTCGCACATTAAGACAGCCCTGGTGGGTTCGTCGGAAACAATATGGATCGTTGCAGGGAAGCTCGCTCTCGGACGCTGGCAGCGAATCTTCGTCGCGGAATTTGATGGCCCGCGGAGCCGCGAGTTGCGCGTGAAGGTCGTTCCGGACGCTGCCGCATAAAACGCCCCGCGAGGTCTTCAGGTGAAGTGTATTCCGTTTGGTTGTAAACTCTTTTTCCATGAAACGATTGCTGTTCACAACGGCGTCGCTGTGCGTTCTGGTGCTGGTAGTCAGTAGCGGAGTCCGCACGGGCGTTCCTCCGAAGGACGAACTTTTGATTGAGGTGGTGGGCGATCAGCAAGTTGTCGGCAAGCCATTCGCGATTCGCATCAAGAACAACGGCGAGAGACGCCTCACGATCTGCTTGACGGCCTGCGGCAGAGCGATCGTAAGCGCCGACGGTCATCCTCTGCCTGCGTTCGCGGTGCAGACTCGGGTGCGCAAGAAATGGAGTAAGGAAATATTGGGCTGCGATCCTGGCAGCGACGCGACTGCCAGCATCCTGCATGGCGGCGAGGTGCAGGAGTTCCAGGCCAAAATGGTGCAGCCGGGACGATACCGGCTCTACCTGTCCTACAAGGACGTCAGCGTGGAACCGGTGGGCGCTCATTGCGAGGCGATGAAGGACGGCAAAGCGGTGCAAGAAGTCGTAACGGACGAATTCGAGGTAATCGCGGCACCCAAATGAACGTTGGCATATACATTCAAGTGCCGTTTTGCCAGACGAAGTGCACGTATTGCAATTTTCATACGGGCGTCGTGGCGCGCGAGAAATATGCGCCGTACGCCGCTGCCGTGCGCCGCGAGATTGTGGAGCTGGTCGCGAGGGACGAAATTTCCAGCTTGCGCGACGCCACCGTGGACACGGTGTACTTTGGCGGCGGCACACCGAGCTTGCTGGAGCCTTCCGCGCTCGCGGGAATTCTGGGTGCGCTGCGCCGGAATTGGGGACTTGCTGGATCTGCGGGACAGGATCCTGAGTCCGCGCGCGAAGTGACGTCTGCTGCGCTTCCCGAGATCACCCTGGAAGCGGACCCGGAAACCATCACACCCGAAAAAGCGCGGGCATGGATTGCGGCCGGATTCAATCGCATCAGCCTGGGCTTGCAATCGTTTGCCGATCGCGAACTGCAGGCCGCGGGGCGAATGCATCGTCGTGCGGATATTTTTGCGGCGGCGCGGATTCTGCGCGAAGCTGGGTTTCGCAATATCAGTATGGATTTGATCGCCGGCCTCGCGCAGCAGACGCGCGAATCGTGGGAAGAATCAGTGGCGCGCCTTCTGGAAATTCGGCCCGAGCACATTTCTATCTACCTGCTGGAAATTGACGAAGGCAGCCGGCTCGGCAAAGAATCGCTCGCGGGCGGCAGCCGTTACAGCGCCGAAGCGATTCCGACCGACGACGCGATGGCGGAATCGTACGAATCGGCCTGCGCGCGGCTGGCGGACGCCGGGTACGAGCACTACGAAATCTCGAACTGGGGTCTGCCGGGCTTCCGTTCGCGCCACAATTTGAAATACTGGCGGCGCGAGCCATACATCGGCCTCGGCGCGGGCGCGCATTCGTTCGATGGCGCGCGGCGCTGGTCGAATGTGCACGATTCCGCGAAATATGTCGCGAGCATCGAAAGCGGCGCTTCACCGCGCGAGGTGATCGAGCCCGTGACGGCGGCGCAGGCGCTCGACGAAGAACTATTTCTGGGCCTGCGCCAACTCGAAGGCATTGACCTCGCTCGCGTCGAGAAAAAGTACGGAGTGAGCTTACAAGCTCGGATTGCCGGGCTGCGGCAGCAGGGATTGCTGGAAATGAATGGCGCAAATTTGCGTCTGGCGCCGGCGCACCTGACCGTATCGAACGAGGTGTTCGTCGAATTGCTGGGATAAGGAGCGGAGCGTGCACAGCGGACGGGCAGAAGCGCCAAACAAGAACGCCGTGGTGGATTTGCGCAGCGATACGGTGACGCGCCCGACGCCGGCGATGCGCGCCGCGATGGCCGCCGCGGAAGTGGGCGACGACGTTTACGGCGAAGACCCCACGGTGAATCGTCTGCAAGCACGTGCGGCAGAACTTTTTCAGCGCGAGGCGGCGCTTTTCGTGCCGACCGGCTGCATGGGCAACCTGCTCGCCATCCTGGGCTGGACGCAGCGCAGCAACGAAGTGATTTGCGAGCAACGGGCGCACGTGAATTTGTACGAGCTGGCTTCGATGTCCGCCGTGGCGGGAGTGATGCCGCGCACGGTTCCGGCGCCGAGCGGGATTCTGACATGGGATAGGATCGAGCCGCTGATACGCGAAAAAATCTACTACGATTCGCAGACCGCGCTGGTGACGCTGGAGAACACGCACAACATGCACGGCGGGACGGTGTACCCGACGGCGGTGGCCGAAGACATTTGCGAGCGCGCGCACGACGCGGGCTTGCGCGTGCATCTGGATGGCGCGCGGATCTTCAACGCTGCGGTCGCGCTGGGAAAGAGTGTGGCGGAAATCACGCGCAAATTCGATTCGGTGATGTTTTGTCTGTCGAAAGGGCTGGGTGCACCGGTGGGCTCAATCCTGCTAGGCGCACACGAGTTCATCAAGCAGGCGCACATCCGCAGAAAAATGCTTGGTGGCGGAATGCGCCAGGTAGGAATTCTCGCAGCAGCTGGATTGATCGCGCTGGAAGCATCTCCCAAGCGCCTCGTGCTCGACCACGAAAACGCGCGACATCTCGCGAAAGGCCTCGCCGCACTAAAGGGAATCGCACTCGATCCAGCGCACGTGGTGA
Source organism: Acidobacteriota bacterium (assembly GCA_013289715.1). Taxonomy (GTDB): domain Bacteria; phylum Acidobacteriota; class Terriglobia; order Acidiferrales; family UBA7541; genus Palsa-295. The sequence continues at coordinate 74,071 of JABCZJ010000002.1, forward strand.
CCAACATCGTGATCTTCGATGTGCGCGGAACCGGACGCACGGCGGCACAGATTTGCGAGCAACTCGCCGGCAAAACGGTTTTGTGCTCGGCCAGCGATAAGTATTCAGTGCGTATGGTCACGCATTGCGATGTGGACCGCACCGGAATCGACGCAGCTCTGTCGGCGATCGCGCAAGTTGTGGCCGATAAGGCGCCGGCAGCCGCTGCCCATTAAGGTAAGCGACTCCGGCGCGGGCCGTTTTGATCCCTCGCGGCGCACCGTCACTTCTTCAGTTATACTTTCGCGCGGATTGCTGTTCGGCAGGGGCAGCCGACAGGCCGCAAGAACAATCCGGGGGTGCAAACGTGAAGATAACGAATTTTTTGCCGGTCTGCATCAAAGCAGGGTTCCCGGTTATCTTAATTACAGGTGGACTGATGACATTCCAATCGCAAAGAGCAGCCAGCGCAGCACAACCCCAGACCGCGGCGCCTCCCACGGTCGAGGAAGCGCGGCAATTTACGGATGCCGCCGAAAAACGCCTGCTCGATCTGTGGATCAAATCCGGCCGCGCGCAGTGGGTGCAGGAAACTTTCATCACCGACGACACGGAAATTCTAGCGGCGCAGGCCGATCAGAACGTGAAAGCAGCAACGTCCGAGCTAGCCGCGCAATCGCGACGCTTTGAGCCACTCGATCTGCCGCCGGACGTAGCTCGCAAGTTGAAGCTCATCAAACTATCAGTGGACATCCCCGCGCCACGCAATCCCAAAGAGAGCGCGGAGCTTTCGCAGATCAATGCGTCGCTGCAGAGCGACTACGGCAAGGGGAAATGGTGCCCGAATGGCGCGCAAGGGAAATGCCTTTCGCTGAACGATCTGGAAAATATTATGGCCACCAGCCGCGATCCTATCGAGCTGCAACGCGCATGGATCGGCTGGCACGCCATCGCGCCGCCGATGCGCGAGCGCTACTCGCGCATGGTGGAACTGGCGAACGAAGGTGCGCGCGAAGTTGGCTTCGGCGACGTGGGCGCGATGTGGCGCTCGAATTACGATATGCCGCCGGGAGTTTTCAGCGCGGAGATGGACCGGCTGTGGGAACAGGTGCGCCCGCTGTACGTTTCGCTGCACGCATACGTGCGCACGCAGCTGGTGAAAAAATATGGGCCGGGCGTGCTAGGAACGGACGGCGCGATACCGGCGCACCTGCTGGGAAATATGTGGGCGCAGGATTGGGCGAATATTTATCCGCTGGTGGCTCCTGCGAATGCCGATCCGGGCTATGACCTGACGCAAATTCTGAAAGCCAAGCAAATTGACCCCATCGCGATGGTGCATTACGGCGAGCGGTTTTTCATGTCGCTGGGTTTCGAGGCGCTGCCGCAGACATTCTGGCAACGCTCCATGTTCGTCAAGCCGCAGGACCGCGAAGTGGTCTGCCACGCCAGCGCGTGGGATATTGATTATGTTGACGATCTGCGCATAAAGATGTGTATCGAGCAGAAGGGCGAAGATTTTTCGACCATTCATCACGAGCTGGGGCACAATTTTTACCAGCGCGCATACGACACGCAGCCGCCGCTGTTCCGCAACAGCGCGAACGACGGTTTTCATGAAGCGATTGGCGACACCATCGCGCTTTCGGTGACGCCAGAATACTTGAAGCAGATCGGCCTGCTGGAAAATGTGCCGCCGGAATCCGCCGATATCGGCATCCTGATGCGCAAGGCGCTGGAAAAGGTCGCGTTCCTGCCTTTCGGCCTGCTGATTGATAAATGGCGCTGGGAAGTTTTCTCCGGGAAAATCACGCCCGCGGATTACAACAAGGCCTGGTGGGAACTGCGTGAAAAATATCAGGGCGTGAAACCTCCCGTCGCGCGCAGCGAACAGGATTTCGATCCCGGCGCGAAATATCACGTCGCGGCGAACGTGCCGTACGCGCGTTATTTCCTGGCGGACATTCTGCAGTTCCAGTTTCATCGCGCGCTGTGCAGGGAATCCGGATACAAAGGCCCGCTCCATCGCTGCTCGATTTATAACAACAAGGCCGCGGGCGAGCGCCTGGACAAAATGTTGGAGATGGGTCAGAGCCGCCCCTGGCCCGAAGCGCTCGAAGTGATGACCGGCGAAAAGCAGATGGACGCCACCGCGATCCTGGATTATTTCGCGCCGTTGAAAAAATGGCTCGACGAACAGAACGCGAAAGACGGCGCGAAGCTCGATTGGTAGCGCGCGTCGCGTCGTCGTACACCGGACGTCATCCCCAAAGTGACGAAACAAAAGCGGACGGAGGGCGCCGCTGCGCTTACCCTGCCGAAAAAGATCGGTGCGGGACGAAAGGGATTTTGATCAGGCAAGGCCGCATGACCAAGAACTTGGTTCGTCGGCTTTTGTTTGGCGTGCTTTTTGTCCTGGCCGTCTACTTAGGTTGGGTGTTCGCGTATTGTCTGTGGGTTGCTGGCGGACCTCCTGAGCCTCCGGATGTACGAGCGTATTACACGAAGTGGGCAAACATTTCCGGGATCCTGTTTTTGACCGCGGGCTGGGAGCTGTGGTCCTTCTTATTCGCAACGTTCGCCGGCGCTTGCTGCATACGCGCGGGTGATCTCCCTCACTGGCTCAGGACTGAAATCCTTGTGGTATAAATGAATTGATAGGCTCGGAATAACTCCTGCTTATCGGTGAGGCCACGTGGAATTTGCGCTGACGGATGAACAGCAGCAGCTGCGGCGAACGGTACGCGAGTTTGCCGAGGGTGAAATCCTGCCGCACGTGATGGAGTGGGACGAGGTGTCGAAGTTTCCCTCCGAATTAATCCCCAAGCTGGCCGAAATGGGTTTTCTCGGCGTGATTTTCCCGGAGAAGTATGGCGGTGCAGGAATGGGCTACGCCGAATACGCCATCATCATCGAGGAACTTTCGCGCGTGGATGGTTCGGTGGGCATTATCGTCGCCGCGCACAATTCGCTGTGCACCAATCACATCTATAAATTCGGCAGCGAAGAGCAGAAGAAAAAATACGTCACGCCGCTCGCGCAAGGGAAGAAACTCGGCTGCTGGTCGCTCACCGAACCCGAAGCCGGCTCCGATGCCGGCGGCACGCGCACCACGGCCGTGAAAAAAGACGCGGGCTGGGTCCTCAACGGCTCGAAGACTTTCACCACCAACGGTCATTATGCCGATGTCTGCGTGGGCATGGCCGTGACGGACCCTGCGAAGAAGAGCCACGGGATTTCCGCGTTCGTCATCGAGAAGGGCACGCACGGATTCAAGCCGGGGAAAAAGGAAAACAAACTGGGACTGCGCGCGAGCGACACCAGCGAAGTGGTTTTCACCGATTGCCATGTCCCGGCGGAAAATCTGCTCGGCAAAGAAGGCGAAGGGTTCGTCAACAGCTTGCAAATTCTGGATGGCGGCCGCATTTCGATTGCGTCGCTGGGCCTGGGCATGGCGCAAGGCGCTTACGAGGCGTCCCTGCGTTATGCCAAGCAGCGCAAGCAGTTCGGCAAAGCCATCGCGGAATTTCAGGCGATCCAGTTCAAGCTGGCGGATATGGCGACGCAAATCGAAGCGGCGCGGCTGTTGACGTATCAGGCCGCGTGGCTCGCCGATCGCGCCATCGCATCTGGCAATCATGACGCGCGCATCACACAGGAATCCAGCATGGCGAAGCTGTACGCCGGGGAAGTCGCCGTGAGCGTCGCCAATGAAGCCGTGCAGATTCACGGAGGCTATGGCTTCATCAAGGATTATCCGGCGGAAAAGTTTTATCGCGACGTGAAGTTGTGTACGATTGGTGAGGGCACCAGCGAGATTCAGCGCCTGGTGATCGCGCGGCAGATTCTAGGCAAGAAATAATATAGTTTTTGGGCGTAGGCACTCATCGGTTCCGGCCGTTCCAGTGCTACCATTCCGAGGCTGCAATCCGCGTGGCTATGACTGTGTCTATCGAAAACTGGGCCGAGCAAGTGCGCGCAGGTGACGTGCGCGCAATTTCGCGCGCGGTTTCCGCGATTGAAAATCGCGAGCGCGACGCCGAAGAAATTCTGCGGCAACTTTTTCCGTTCACAGGCCGAGCGTATCGCGTGGGCATCACCGGCGCGCCTGGAACGGGCAAGAGCACGCTGGTGGATCGCTTGGCAAGCCACTATCGCGTCGAAAAGAAAACGGTTGGGATTATCGCCGTGGATCCGTCGAGCCCTTTCACCGGCGGCTCGATTCTGGGCGACCGCATCCGCATGCAAGGCCACGCAACCGATGCGGGCGTCTTTATCCGTTCGATGGCCACGCGCGGATTTTTGGGCGGCTTGTCGCAGGCCACGCGAGACACCACGCTGCTGCTGGACGCCGCGGGGAAACAGATCATTCTGGTGGAGACGGTGGGCGTGGGCCAGGGCGAAATTGAAATCGTGCGCTTGGCGGATTGCACCATCGTGGTGCTGATGCCGGGCATGGGTGACGATGTGCAGAGCCTGAAAGCCGGGCTAATGGAGATCGGCGACATCTTCGTGTTGAATAAATCCGATCGCGAAGGGGCGGATCGCTTCGAGCAGCAGCTGAAGGGAATCTTGCAACTGGTGCCAGAGCGCGACGGCTGGAAACCGCCGGTCGTGCGCACCATCGCGACGGAAAATAAAGGCGTAGCCGAATTGGGCCGTCAAATCGAATTATTCCGCAAGCATTTCGAGCAGGCGCACGAACGCCAGGCACGCGAAATCGCCCACTGGAAAGAATGGATTCTGCAACTGCTGGAAACGCGCCTGATGGAGCGCGTGGCAGGAAAATATCTTGGTGAAAAAGAGCTCGACGCCATCGCGGCGGCGGTGGCCGAACGAAAAACGGACCCCTACGGCGCGGTAAACGAAATCTTGGCGCGGGCCGGACTTGGAGAGGATCATTGAAGCTAGGGGACCTGGAATTTCATGTGCTGTTGGATGGGTATGTGTCGCTCGACGGCGGAGCGATGTTCGGCATAATACCCAAAGTAATGTGGGAAAAGAAAATTCCCGCGGACGGACGCAACCGCGTTCAGCTGGCGATGAATTGCCTGTTGGTGCACGCGGGCGGAAAAAGAATTCTGGTCGAGACCGGCATCGGCGCGAAAATGTCCGCGAAGTTACGCGACATTTATGGCGTGGAAGGACCCTTCTTGAACGACCGGCTGAAGGACTATGGTCTGGATCCCAGCGAAATTGATGTCGTGATCAACACGCATTTGCATTTCGATCATTGCGGCGGGAACACACGCGTGGAGAAAGACAAGATCGTCGCCGCATATCCCAACGCGAAATATGTGGTGCAGCGCGGTGAGTTCGAACACGCCAAGCACCCCAACGAGCGCGACCGCGCCAGTTACATACTCGAAAATTACGAGTCGCTGCCCACCGCGAAACTCGCGTTGCTCGAGGCCGACCGCGCCATCGCTCCCGGCGTAGAATTGATTCGCGTCCCGGGACACACCGCGAACATGCAGTGCGTGAAACTGACGGGTGGCGGGAAGACGGCTTTCTTTCTCGCGGATTTGGTGCCTACGACCGCGCATTTGCCGCTGCCCTGGACCATGGGCTTTGACCTGTACCCGGTGACCACGCTCGAAAATAAACGGAAATGGATACCGGAATTGCTAAAGGAAGGTTGGATCGCGCTTTTTTGCCACGATACCACGACGCAGGCGGGCTATATACGCGAGCGCGCTGGGCATTGGGAAGCCGAACCGGTAAAGGTGGACTGAAAATGGCGAAAGCTGCAAAACGCTCGACGAAATCCGCGGCGAAGTCGGTGGGAAAGTCTGGGCCGAAAAATGAGAATGTAAAGATCGGCATCATCGGCGGCAGCGGGCTGTATCACATGACGGGCCTCACCGACACACGCGAAGTGCGCGTGAAGACTCCGTTCGGCGATCCCTCCGATGCAATTATCATCGGCACGCTGGACGGGAAGCGCGTGGCATTTCTCGCGCGTCACGGCCGCGGCCATGTGTTTTCTCCCAGCGAGATCAATTACCGCGCGAATATCTGCGCGCTGAAGATGCTGGGCGTCGAAAGGACCATCTCCGTCAGCGCCGTGGGTTCGCTGCGCGACGATTTGCCGCCGCTGGATTTTCTGATCCCCGATCAATTTTTCGATCGTACCCGCGGACGCGTGGCTACTTTCTTCGGTGGCGGAATCGTCGCCCATGTGGGATTTGACCAACCCACCTGCACGCATCTGTCGGCACACCTCGCCGAAGCCTGCGATAGCGCGGGCGTGAAGGCCCATCGTGGCGGCACATACGTGTGCATGGAGGGTCCGCAATTTTCCACACTGGCCGAATCGCACACCTACCGCCAACTCCGCTTCGACGTAATCGGCATGACCAATTTGACCGAAGCGAAACTCGCGCGCGAAGCGGAACTCTGCTACGCGACGATCGCCATGGTCACCGATTACGATTGCTGGCACCCGCAACACGACGCCGTAACGGTGAGCGAAATCATCGAGAACCTGAATCGTAATACCTCGAACGTGCAGCGCGTGCTGCACGAGGCCGTAGCACACTTGCCCGAAGACCGCGCCTGCAAGTGCGCAGCGGCCCTGGCTCACGCGGTGCTCACCGATCGCAAAATGATTTCCGCGGCGACCAAAAAACGCCTGGCGCCGATCATCGGCAAGTACATCTCGTAACGGCCACGGCCCTCAATTCATCGTGCAAGGAGAATTTATGTCGTTACTGGTGGTCGGATCGGTCGCATTCGATGGAATCGAGACGCCGCACGGCAAGCACGATCGGCTGTTGGGCGGCGCCGCCAGCTACTTCGCCCTGGCCGCGTGCCATTTCGCGCCGGTGCGCCTGGTGGGCATCGTCGGCGATGATTTCACGGCGCAAGACGTGGCCGTTTTCAAACATCAGCAGATTGATTTGCAGGGCCTGGAGCGTGCCACCGGAAAAACATTCTACTGGGCGGGGCGCTACAACCAGAACATGAACGAGCGCACCACGCTGATCACCGACCTCAACGTTTTCGCGAATTTCAAGCCGACTTTGCCGCCGGCATACACGGACTCGGCCTTCATATTTTTGGGAAATATCGACCCAACGCTGCAGCACTCCGTTCTGAAGCAAGTCACAGGCAAAACAAAAGTCGTGGGCCTGGACACCATGAACTACTGGATCGAGCGCACGCCCGCCGAGCTAAAGGAAACGCTGAAACATATCCAGGTGCTCGTGATCAACGACGACGAGACGCGCCAGTTGACCGGCCAGCACAATCTGACGCGCGCGGCAAAAGAAATCTTCAAAATGGGCCCGAAAACACTGGTGATCAAGCGCGGGGAGCACGGCGCGATCATGATGCACGAAAAGTTCTTGTTCTCGGTTCCGGCATTTCCGCTGGAAGAAGTTCACGACCCCACCGGAGCAGGCGACAGTTTCGCCGGCGGCTTTATGGGCTATCTCGCGGGCGCCGGGAAAGTCAACGAGCGCACGCTGCGCAACGCGATGGTTTACGGCTCCGTGCTGGGAAGTTTCGCGGTGGAAAAATTCGGCGTGCAACGCCTCACCACGCTCCGGCGCAGCGAAATCCACGCCCGCGCGCGCCTTTTTTCGAAGCTGACGTCGTTCAAACTGTAAGAACTCAATTCGCTGGTCTTGCCGTAGAGGGATGCTTGAAAAACATCGCAGCAATCCAGGGTTCCTTCCAGTAGAATCGCCGGGCGCAGGGCATGGGGGTGCCATGCTTCACGATCTAAACTCTTACATTCTGCTGCGACTCGTTCTGGCCGCATTCCTTGGCGGTTTGATCGGCCTGGAACGCCAGCTGCGCCGCAAGCCCGCCGGCATCCGCACCAACATGCTGATCTGCTTCGGCGCCGCGCTCTTCACCATAATTTCGTATGAAATGGCCGGCTCGGTTGGCGGAGACCACACGCGCATCGCCGCGCAGATTATTCCGGGCATCGGCTTCATTGGTGCCGGCGTGGTGATTCGCGACCGCGGCGCGGTGCTGGGAATTACCAGCGCAGCCACAATCTTCGTGATGGCCAGCATCGGCATGGCTGTGGGCGCCGGAATGCTGGGCACGGCCATTCTGGCCACCTTGATGGTGCTGGTTGCCCTGGTGGCGTTGGGCTACCTGGAAGATCGCCTGGGATTGCAGACGCGCCTGATGACGTTTCAACTGATGGCCCCAGCAAACTCCGATCTGCTGGTTCCAGTGCATCACATCGTGGAGGTCGCCAAGATTGAGGCGCGCCGCTGGCAGACCCACCAACTCAACGACGAATTAATCGTGGATTTCGACGCGGATGTCACCTATCACCAGGAGCGCGACCTCTTCACAAAATTTGCCGCCCTCAACGCCAAGGTCGAGGCGCGGCCGTCGCGGGCTTGAAGAATCGTTCGTTCCAGCGCAGTGTGCGGGCGATTTGCCACCACCACGGTCGTCCCCGCCGGGCTCGGCAACCTCGCAAAAGCCCCCCTGCACAACAAGGCAAGTCCCACAAATTGTGGGCCAACCAAACAGCGCCTCAGGGAATCCGAGTTGACGAGTGTTCGCCGGGATGCTATCAATTCTTGGGCATTATTCAGGGGACTCGCAGGCGTTTGTATCGTTTCCCTCGTTCGGCTATCCCAGCGACTTCAACGAACGGCGGCGCCAGTTTTCGTGAACACTACCGGTAAAAATTGCAGGAGGACAGGCTTGATGCGTTTGCGGTGGACCGCGTTCGGGGTGGTTGCTGTGCTGACGATTCTCACGTCTAGTTGCAGCTCCAGCAACGGGAACACCGTCGCCCCAGGCCAGCCGAATCCCACTCCGGCTATTACCGGGCTTTTCCCATCCAGCGTCACGGCCGGTAGCCAGTCCTTCACGGTTTTCATTGCCGGCAACGGCTTCATAGCAGGATCCACCGGAACTTCGACGGCGTTCTGGAACGGCTCCGCGCGCTCGGCCACGGTGAATATTGCGACGGGGCAGATGGCCATGACCGTTCTAGCTTCCGACATAGCGTCCCCTGGAACTTCGCTCGTGACTGTTTCCAATCCGCTGCCCGGAGGCGGCATCACCATCAACGCCGCGCCATTCACGGTATTCCCGACGCAAACGAACACACCGCTGATCGCCAGTCTCAGTCCGGCGACTGCCAGCCCGAACGGCGCTGCATTTACGCTCACCGTGAACGGTTCAAATTTTGTTTCTGGTAACGCCAATATTCCTAACCCGACCATGCCCCCGCAGCCGCCATTTTCAGGTTCCATCGTCGCTTGGAATGGCGGTCCTCGCACCACAACGTTTGTGAGTTCCACGCAGCTGACTGCACAGATCAATGCCGCAGACCTGGTTGGTGCCAGCTGTAATGGCGTGAGCGTGTTCACGTACACTGGCGGCGGCAATGAAATTTTCTCGCCTGCGGTCAGCTTCATTGCTTCCTCTGCGAACGCACCGGCGATATGTTCGCTTTCGCCCGCCAGCGTTGTGGCCGGCGCTTCCGATTTCACGATTACCGTCAGCGGCGCGAGTTTTGCCGCGAACTCCACCGTAAGGTGGAATAACAGCGCGCGCACTACCACGTTCGTCAGCGCGAATACTGTGCAAGCTCAGATCAAGGCCACGGACGTGGCGAACGCCGGCGTCGAGCCGGTCACCGTGGTGAATTCCGGCGGGGGCTCCTCGCCAGCGCTGAACTTTTCGATTTTGCCCACTCCGCCTGTCACACCCGCAATTACTTCCGTTACGCCGGCGAATGCCACCGCCGGAGGCGCCGGGTTCACGCTCACCGTGACTGGCACGAATTTCATCCCCGATTCCGTGGTGGATTGGAACGGCGCGGCGCGCACTACCACGTATAAGAGCGCAACTTCGTTGCAGGCGCAGATACTGACTACGGATCTCGCGACAGCCGGAACGATTGAGATTACGGTTCTCAACACTGCCTCGAACGGCGGAGCTGCCTTCTCGGCGCCGTTTCCATTCACGATCAATCCGGCGGCCGGGGCAGCGCTGAAATTTCCGCAGGTGATTTCTGTCAGCGTGGCGGGAGGTCCGGCAGACGGGCCCAGCGAAGCGCCGGCGATCAGCTCCGGCGGACGCTACGTAGCGTTTTACTCCCAGGCCAAGAATCTGATGACGCCGGCAGTCTCCGGAAATATTTTTGTGCGTGATACTTGCCTCGGTGCGACGAATTGCACGCCGAAAACCGTGGCCGTAGACCTGGCACCGGACGGCAGCGCTCCGAACGGAAAATCCAGCAGGCAAGTCTCCATCAGCGGCGACGGTCGCTTTGTGGCTTTCGTTTCGCGAGCGACGAATCTAGCTCACGGGAATGCCGTGGTGTCACTCGGTTACTGGGAATTGTACGTCCGCGACCTCTGCGTCGGCGCGAACGCGCCTTCGGGATGCACGCCGCACACCGAAATTATCTCCACGGGTCCGGAGGGCGAAGCTGCCAACGGCCCTAGCACCAGCCCGTCGCTGAGTGGGGACGGTCGCTTCGTTGCTTTTGTTTCCGCCGCTACGAATCTCGTCGCGGAACAGTCTCCTTTGCTCCCGCAAGCGTATGTACGAGACACCTGCGCGGGTCCTACGGCTACCAAGTCTTGCATCGCGCGAACCGTGGCCGTTCCAGTCGACGACGAGGATCGCGTCGCAGGCGCGCAGGCTGGACGCCCCGCAATTTCTGCCGACGGCCGCTACGTCGCGCTGGAGATGTGGGCGGCAAAATCAGCGGCGCAGAACGCGACCGGCACTTCGCAGATTGTTCTGGCGGACACTTGCATGGGAATTGTTCCGCCGGTCACCTGCGACGGGTCGGCGGAGAGAGTTTCCTACGCGCCGGACGACGCAACTCTCAGCGGCGCGAATATTTCGCCGTCTCTCAGCAGCGATGCGCGCTTCGCGGTCTTCGAATCGCAACCCGCGGATTCCTCGACTGGAAGCACGGCACACGTGAGCAGGGCCTACCTGCGCGATACTTGCCTCGGCGACACGGCGCCGGACGGCTGCGTTCCGTCTACAACTCTGATTGCGAACGACAGCGCCACCCCTGCCACCAAAATGCAAAATTTCTCGCCGGTCATTAGCGCCTCGGGAAGGTACATTTCGTTCGTTTCCGGCGCCGCGTCCACTGCCCCTGTCGGCCAGGTTGCCACGGAGGGCTCCTTGGTAGTGCGCGACACCTGCTTCGGCGCCGTGCTTCCGTGCACGCCGCACACTTACCCGGTTTCCGAGGCCGCGGCGTCTCTGGCGGCGACGCGCGCCACGCTGGTGGTTTCCACTAACAGCAAGTCCGCTCCACTGGTTGCGGATCGCTACAGCGCGGCTCCGCTCAGCGCCGATGGACGCTTCGCGGCGTTCTATGCGCCGGACACGATTGCCGCCGGGCCGGCCAGCGGCATGGGCGACGTGTACTTGACGGTCACGCCGTTTTAAGCGTACCTCCCACTGCTGCTCGGATGTAAACACCTTCGCGCACACGGCTGGACTCGCTGCGCGAAATTCCTTATTCTCCTTTGCGGCCCATGCCGCAAACTCTCAAGCCTGAAGCGCTACGTCCCGCCGATGCGGTGCGCATTCTTTCGCTCGCCAGTCCCGTGGACCCACCTCGTTTGCAACGCGGCATCGAGGAAATCACGCGGCTGGGCTACACCCCGAAGCTCGATGTGGAGCGGGTGCTCGCGCGCGGAGATTTTTTCGCCGGTAGCGCAGCGGACCGCGGCGCGGCCCTGAAGGAAGCGCTCACGGAAACCAGCACACGCGGAATTTTCTGCTCGCGCGGTGGTTACGGTTCGAATTACTTGCTCGACGGTCTCAGCGTCGCTCTGGCCAATCCCAAAGTTTTAGTGGGCTACAGCGATCTCACCTCGCTCCAGATTTTCCTGTGGCAGAAATTTCGCTGGATCGCTTTTTACGGTCCCATGGCGGCCGCCGGGCTGGACAAAGGTGCGAATGTTGACGATGGTTACGATTCCGAAACTCTCACGCGCGCTCTAACAGAAACGAAGACAGGCTGGACGATTCCGCTCGTCGGCACGGAAGCGATCATGCCGGGTTCGGCCGACGGCATTCTTCTCGGCGGCTGCCTGACGTTGATTGAGACGGCGCTTGGTACGCCCTGGGAACTCGACACGCACGGCGCGATTCTGCTACTCGAAGACCGCGGCATGAAACCCTGGCAAGTTGACCGCGCTTTGATGCACCTGAAGCAGGCAGGCAAGCTTCGCGGCGTCTCGGGCGTGCTGCTCGGGGAATTTCCCGAATGCCACGGACCGGCCGGAACCGAGAGCGTGCTGGCTGTGGCGCGGCGAATTTTAGGCACCCTGGGATTTCCCGTGGTGTGGGGCGCAGCCGTAGGTCACACACCGCAGCCAATGCTGACGCTGCCGCTAGGCGTGCGCGCGCGCCTCAAAGCCGACGAAACATCGCAACTGGAAATCCTGGAACCGGCCTGCCGCGCATAGAAACTCGGCAGCCTCGCGATCAGACACGCTTCACGACAAGAATTCGCAGCGAGCGGTAACCAGGGCAAGGAGACAACAAATTTCGACGCGAGCAAATCAAGTCACCGAGCACGTCCATCTGCTCGGCATCGCGGGCGCGGCCATGGCGTCCGTAGCAGGTATGCTGAAAGAACGCGGCTTTCACGTCACCGGCTCGGACGTGAACGTCTATCCCCCGGCTTCTACACTGCTTGATTCCCTCGGGATCCGTTGGAACGAAGGATTTCGCGCGGAAAATTTGCAGCCCGCGCCGGACCTCTGCGTCGTGGGAAACGTGATCGCGCGCGGCAATCCGGAGATCGAGCACATCCTAGACGCACACTTGCCCTACTGCTCGATGCCGCAGCTTCTCGAGCAATATTTCGTTCCCGGCCACACCTCGATTGTCGTCGCCGGCACGCATGGGAAAACCACCACCACGGCCATGCTCGCGTGGATTTTTCAGACGGCCGGACGCAAGCCGGATTTCCTCGTGGGCGGCGTCTCTCCGAATTTTGGCGAACGCAGCTACGGCCTCGGCGGCGGCGAAGAATTCATCATCGAAGGCGACGAGTACGAAACGGCCTTCTTCGATCGCGGCCCAAAATTCCTGCATTACCATCCGGACGAGCTGATCCTCACTTCGCTGGAATACGACCACGCCGATATCTACCCAGACCTGGCATCCATCGCTCTGCAATTCCGCAGACTGGTGAACTTGGTGCCGCGCCGCGGGAAAATCCTGATCTGGGGCGAGAGTGCGGATCTGCGGCAAGCCGTCGCCAAGGCGTTTTGCCCGGTGGAAACCTTCGGCTTCACGCCGGAATGCGATTGGTGCGCTGGCGATATTCAATGGCACGACGAAGCCACCGAATTTCGCGTGGCGTTTCGCGGCAAGGAAGTAACTCGCCTGCGCATGCCGATCGCGGGAAAACACAATGTGCTAGACGCGCTCGCGGCCGTCGCTATCGCCTATGGCCGCGGCGTCGAGTGCGACGCCATCGAGCGTGCCATGTCCAGGTTTATAAGCGTTCGCAAGCGCATGGAGACCAAGGGCGAGGCCAACGGAGTGCTGGTGGTGGAAGATTTCGCGCATCATCCCACTGCGATTCGCATGACGCTGGACGCCACGCGCACGCGCTGGCCCGGGCGCAAAATCTGGGCGGCCGTGGAACCGCGTTCCAACACCATGCGCCGCAAAATCTTTCAGCACGTGCTGCCGGAAGCGCTGGCCATCGCGGACGCCATCGTGATTGGTCCGGTGAGTCGCGCGCAGCTGCTGGAGGAGGGCGACCGCTTGTCGCCTGAGTCCATCGCGCAGTCGCTCGTCGAGCTGGGCAAACCCGCGCGGGCGTTCAATTCGTCAGACGCGATCGTAGAATTTCTGGCCGCCGAAGCCAGGCCCGGAGATATGGTGATGGTGATGTCCAACGGAAGCTTCGACGGACTGAGTGGAAAATTGCTCGAAAAATTTAAATCGCTCGAAGGAGCTCGGAAATGAAATCGGCCCGGCGGATCGTGTTGGCAATCGTCCTCTTGTTTTGTGCGCGACCCGCGTCCGCCACCATTGGTTATCACATTTCCCTGAAGAATCCGGAGCAGCACGTCTTTCACGTTTCCATGGAGATTCCCGCGGCGGCTGCGGACCAGGAGATCGTCGTCGCGCTGCCTGCGTGGAACGCTTTGTACCAGGTGCGGGATTTTTCCTATCGTGTCCGCGACGTGCGTGCGCGCAATTCGGCGGCCGCGGCGGCGCCACTGCCCGTGCGCATGCTCGATAAACAAACTTGGAGGATTTCGCTCGCTGGCGCGAGCGGCGGTGCCGAAGCGCATGCCGCGACACTCGATTACAGCATCGAATGGGACGATCCCGGTCCGTTCAATTCGCAGTTGAACCCGCACCACGCTTTCCTGAATTTTGCCGAAGTGCTGATGTACGTTCCCAGTCGCCGCGCAGAAGACACCCAAGTCCAGTTCGACGACGTGCCGCTGGGCTGGCGCATCGCGGTCGAATTAGCAGCGGGCGCGGCGCCGAATTCGTTCGTTGCGGCGAACTACAACAAGCTAGTGGACGCCCCCACAGAAGCAGGGAAGTTCGCTGAATTTGGATTCGATCAAGCCGGCGCGCACTTTCGCGTGATCGTGGACGGCAAAGAATGGCACCGCGAACGCCTCGAATCGATCTTGCGCGACATCACCCAATACGAAGTGCATCTGATGGGCGGCGCTCCCTTCAGCCAGTACACTTTTTTCTTTCACTTCGGCCCATACCCCGAAGTCGGCGGCGGAGGGATGGAGCACTCCAATTGCACCGCGATCTCCACTTCGTCCGGCGACGCAGCTGCCTCCGTGACGGCGCATGAATTTTTTCACGCCTGGAATGTAAAGCGCATCCGCCCGCAGACGCTTGAGCCGGTGGATTACACCAAAGAAATGTACACGCGCGCGCTGTGGTTCGCCGAAGGAGTCACCAGCGCGTACGGGGACTACACTCTCGAACGCAGCGGCCTGTGGAGCAAAGATCAATTCTACGCGAACCTCGCCGGAGAAATCGGCGAACTTGATTCGCGCCCCGCGCATCGCTGGCAAAGCGTCGAGGAGGCCAGCCTGAACGCGTGGCTCGAGGGCTATGACGAATACCGCCTCCCGGAACGCAGCATTTCGTACTACAACAAGGGCGAAATTGTCGGCGACATGCTGGACCTTGCGATTCGCGACGCGACGGACAATCACAAATCACTCGACGACGTGCTGCGCCGCATGTACGACGTCTATGCGCAGCAAGGTCGCTTCTACGACGATTCGCAAGGTGTCGAGGCCATCGCCGAAGAAGTCGCTGGCGCTAAGTTCGATGATTTCTTCCGTCGCTACGTGGCGGGCACGGACGAAATTCCGTACGACAAGTTTTTCAACGCCGCCGGCCTGGAACTGAAAGTCGAAAAACGCGCGGCACCGGCACTGGGTTTCTGGACCACTAACCGGAGCCCCGATGCGCAAACGCGCGTATCTCAAGTGGTGCCGGGGTCCGCCGCAGAAACAGCGGGCCTGCAAGCAGGAGACGCGCTGGTCACGCTGAACGGTCAGCCGATGCCGCGCTATTTGCCGATGTGGCTGCGCCAACACGAGCCCGGCGAGACCGTCACCCTGCGCGTGCAGCGCGATAACCAAGAGTTGGATTTGAAATTCGTGCTTGGCTCGATTGACCTGAATAAATTCACGCTGCTCGAAATGCCGGACGCCACCGAGAAGCAGAAGCGCGTTCGCGAGGGCTGGCTGAAAGGGAAAACTGATTGAGGCGTCCGGCATCGTCGTGCCGCTGAACCCATGATTCGCACCATCATGGTCTTGACGTTCGTCGCTCTGGCACTGCTGTTCGTGCAGCCCCTGCTGATTTTGTGGACGCTGCTGACCGGCGACGCGAATTTCATGTATTGGACGTTCATCGGCGCCCTGCGCATCGTGTTGCGTCTGGCCGGGATTCGCGTTCGCGTCGAGGGCCTGGAAAATATTCCCAGCGGCGTTTGCGTTTTTACCTCGAATCACGCTTCAAATCTGGATCCCGTGGCACTGGTGCCCAATATTCCGCGGCGCGTGGGACTGCTCGCCAAGAAGGAAGTGTTTCGCATTCCAATCCTTTCGAAAGCTCTTCTCCTGGCCAAGCTGGTTCCCGTGGACCGCTCCGACAAAGAGGCCGCGGCGGAAAGCGTGGACATCGCAGTTGATTACTTGAAGGAAGGCCTGTCGTTCCTCGTCTATCCGGAGGGAACACGCAGCAGCGAGGGCCGCCTGCTCCCGTTCAAGAAGGGAACTTTTCTGATGGCGATCCGCGCCGCCGCTTGGGTGGTGCCCGTCTCCCTTGCCGGAACGCAGCGCCTGATGCGCAAGGGCGATTGGACCATTCATCCCGGCGAAGTGCTGGTCCGTTATGGCCCCGCCGTCAAAGCGACGGAATACGCAGAAGACCAGCGCGACGAACTGCGTCGGCGAGTACAGGAACGAGTCGCCGCAGGCTTACCCGATGATCAGAAGCCATCGGCGGGGAACTGATCGCAGCACGTAGCGCCCGGCTTAGAGTTCCATTCGGGCGTTTGCGCAGACCCCTACTTCGCGCTCAATTTCCCCACCGTCCCTCTGAGTTCGCGCAATTCCTTCAGCAGCTCAGGCAAGTGATTGAAAACCGCCACCGATTTTCGCCACGCCAGATTCTCCATCGCCGGATACCCCGAATAAATTGCGCCTGCGGGAACGTCTCCCGGCACTCCGGACTGTGCCGTGAGCACAGCGCCATCGCCGATCGTCAAATGTCCCGCCGCGCCCACCTGCCCAGCGAGGATGCACTTGTTCCCCACCTTCGAGGTCCCGGCAAGCCCCACTTGCCCGCACAGCAGCGTGTCCTCGCCAACTTTGCAGGCGTGACCCACCTGCACCAAATTATCAATTTTCGTTCCGCGCGCGATCCGCGTCTCACCCACGGTCGCGCGGTCAATCGCGCTGTGCGCCTGAATTTCCACGTCGTCTTCGATCACGGTAATGCCGGACTGCCTCATCTTGTGCCAGCGCCCATCATCGTCGCGCGCAAAGCCGAATCCGTCCGCGCCGATCGTGACGCCGTTCTGCAACAGCACACGATTGCCAATGCGGCAGTTCTCGCGCACGGTCACATGCGAGTGCGCGAAAAAATCATCACCTATTTTCGCGCCCGGATAAATCGTCACAAAACTGTGCAACACGGCGTTGCGCCCAATCGAGACGTCTTCGTCCAGGAAACAATAAGGCCCAATGTGCGCACCCGGAGCGATTTTCGCCGTCTGTGCGATCACCGCGGTGGGATGAATCTCCATCGTGAAACGAGGCGCCGGGTGAAACAGCTCAATCGCCCGTGCGAAATCGAGGTAAGGATTAGCGGAACGCAAGGCGGCGATGCGCACCGGACCAGCGTCCTTTGCGACAAAGATCGCCGAAGCGCGGGTCGTCTCCAGCGCCGGCCGGTATTTGCGATTGACCAGAAACGTCAACTCGCCCGGCTGCGCCTCTTCGATCCCAGCCAGGTCGGTGATTTCCAAGCTTGCATCACCATCCACCTCGCAGCCCAGCTGCTTCGCGATCTCGCCCAATTTCATGATGCCTCTCCTCCCGCTCGTTATTGCGCAGCCTCAATGTACAACAGAGACGCAATCGGGCATACGGCGCCCATATCAACCGTTCAGCACACGGAAAAAGCAGAGCCCTCACGGTTTCCGCGGGTTTGGAATAAGGCGACGGGGACTCTTCGCGGACTGGACTTCGGGTCGCAGCGCCTCGAATGCCTATTCGTTGAAAAGTTTCGATTGCGAAGATGCCGCCGCGCCGGCCGCCCGCGGAGTCCGCCGCGCCGCCCCCACCACTCCCAACACCTTCATCTCAGCAAGCGCTGAACGGGGGATAAACAAGCGCAGCGTATTGCCATGCAGATCAGGCGGCGTCAGTTGTACGGCATTGTCCAGCAGGTCCAGCAGATCGTTCGCCACGATCCCTTCCATCACATCCTCGTCGCGGAACCGCAACCGCACCCACAACCCATCCAACTTAGGCCGGCTCAAAAACACTTTCCTTTCGGGCTGAAACGTCTCCGCGAACTCGCGCACGAAATACACCGACTTAACGGTAGGCATGGGTACCGACACTTGCTCCCCGTCCGGTGTCAGCAGGTCAATCGTCTCCGCCCGCGCGAGGGTGGCCGGGTTCAAGTAGCCCTTGCGGTGGCCACGATCCAAAAGCAACACGACCACTTTCTTCCGCGTCGAGGCTGGGACTCGATCTTTCACTATTTTGGGGCCTTTTTCGGCGAGATTCTTGCTAAGTTCCCAGGCGTTATGTTATTCTTGCCGCTGTTTTTCGTCAAGTTATTGGTGCTTAAAGGGTTAGCATCGGAGTCTCCGCCGATTGACCGAAAAGGGCAAGATCCTAAAGTCTGCCTCGGTAATAGCCCTAGCCACCGTTATCAGCCGGATTTGCGGATACTTACGCGATCAGCGAGTAGCGCTGTTGCTCGGCACTTCGCCGGCCGCCGACTCGTTCATCCTGGCGTTTCGCATTCCTAACCTGATTCGCCGCATGACCGGCGAAGGCGCCCTGGGAGCCTCCTTTATACCCGTGTTTGTCGGGTATCTGAGGGGAAAACCGCAGAAGGAGTCTTGGGCGTTCGCGCAGAGAACCTTCTGGGACCTTGCCGTGATTCTGGCAGTGGTCGCCGTCCTGGGCAGCATTTTTTCGAAACAGATTGTCGGGTTCTTTACGGTAATGGGCGGCAGCCGGGTCCGGTGGGATCTGGCGATTTACCTAAATCGGATCATTTTTCCGTGCGTATTTTTCTTGGGTCTGGCGGCGCTGGCAGCGGCGATTCTGAACAGCTTTCATCGCTTTGGGCTTCCGGCCTCGACGTCGATCTTTTTTAACGTCGTGTTCATCGCGTTTTCGTTCGGAGTTCTTTACAGGCCCATCATGAATTGGGCGCCGCCGGCATACCGAACGCCCGCGGTTGGCCTTGCGGTTGGAATCGTCGTGGGTGCGACGTTGCAGTTGGTGATGCAACTTCCAGCGCTCGCGAAGCTGGGCATGCGTTTCCGTCCGGACGTCAGTTTCGCCGATCCCGGCGTGAAGCAAGTGGGAAAGCTGATGGTGCCGGTGTTTTTCGGCATGGGCGTCTTTCAAGTGAATTTCGTCGTAGATACGATTTTCGCTCTCTCGTCGCGCATGCCGGAGGGCAGCGTCATGTCCCTGTATGTTGCGGACCGAGTGATGGAGTTGGTGCTGGGCAGTTACGCGATCGCGCTCTCAACGGCGATCCTTCCCACGATGTCGCATCAAGCGGCGGAAGGAAAGCACGACGAAATGAAGCAGACGTTCGGGTTTGCGCTGCGCGTCGCGTCGTTCATCACCATTCCGGCGGCGGTGGGCTTGATTCTGCTGCGCGTGCCGATTACGCAAGTGCTCTTTCAACACGGCGAGTTCATGGCGCGTTCCACCGCGCTCACGGCCCACGCGCTACTTTTTTATTCGCTGGGACTGCCGGCGTTTGCGGCCATCAAACTGATTACGCCGATGTATTACTCGACGCAAGACACGGTGACGCCGACGAAAGTAGGAGCGTACTCGCTGACGCTGCACGTGGCGCTGAATTTCATCCTGCTATTCGGGTTCGGGCGCTATTTATGGAACGCCAGCCCGGCGTTAGCCAGCACGCTGGCGGCATATTTTAATTTTGGCGCGTTATTCGTGATTTTTCGCGGACGTTACGGGCGCCTGGGCGCCTCGGCCATATTTAACTCGCTCGGAAAAATGGCGCTTTGCGCGGTGGCGATGTCAGTAGCGTGTTTTGCAGCCGTGCGGTATTCGCATTTGGTGACGCTGGAGCACTTCCTGGCGAAAGCCGCCTGGCTCGTCGGAATCATCGCGCTTTCATCCGGAATTTATTTCAGCTTGGCCTGGGCGTTGCGCTGTGAGGAATTGCCGGAATTGTTCCTGCTGCTGAAGCGCGCAGAACCAAACGCCGCAGTTGGCGGCCTGGACGCCTCATAAGCCGCGCGGCCACCCAGCGCAAATTTTCTGCCGGAAGCCTTGTCGCGGCGCGTGAAATCGGGAGATGTGAGTTGGAACCACAGATTCGATCATTTCTAAATTACCTGCGAGTCGAAAAAGGACTTGCGGCCAACACCCTGAATGCCTACCGCCGGGACCTCGAGAAGTTCGCGGCCTTTGCGTCCAAGCGCGGCCTGACCCTGGACCAGTTCACCCACAGCGATGTGATCGACTTCCTGCGCACGCTCTATCTGCGCAAGCTGGATAGCCGCACAGTCGCGCGCCACCTCGTCACCATCCGCCATCTCTTCCGCTTCGCGTTCACCGAAGGCATGATCACGGAAAATCCGGCCGCCAATGTGGCGGCGCCGAAATTCCGCCGCTCGCTTCCGGAATTTCTCAGCGTCGAGGAAGTGGACCGCCTGCTGCGTCAGCCGGATATCACCGCCAGGCTCGGCCTGCGCGATAAGGCCATGATCGAGTTGCTGTATTCCACCGGTTTGCGCGTCTCCGAACTGTGCGGCCTGAAGGCCAGCGATGTTCAGCTCGAGGACGGCTGCCTGCGCTGCATCGGCAAAGGCAGTAAAGAGCGGCTGGTCCCGGTAGGTCGCGCAGCGTTGGATCTGGTCCTGCAGTACATGAAAAAATCGCGCCCGGAAATTCTGGGGGAGAAGACTTCGCCGTATCTTTTTCCCACCCGAATCGGCACAGCTATCAACCGCATCGCGTTCTGGAAAATTTTGAGCGGTTACGGCCGCAAAGCAGGGTTGCGTAAACCCCTTACCCCGCATATGCTGCGGCACAGTTTTGCCACGCACCTGCTGGATCGCGGAGCAGACTTGCGCTCCGTGCAAATGATGTTGGGCCACGCGGATATAGCAACAACGCAGATTTATACCCACGTCGTCGAAGAGCGTTTGAAACAAGTTTATAAAGCGCACCACCCGCGCGCCTAGAAGGTCGCGCGCATTAATTCGAGGAAGGCGGAAACTTCATGCCCGATTACATGTACTTGCTGGAAAGCCGGCTGTCGCCCGAACAACGCGCCGTAATGGAGCGCGTGCAGGAACTTTCGCGCACGCAAGACGTGAATGTGTATCTCACCGGCGGGGCGGTGCGCGACCTGATCTCCGGCATGCCCATCCGTGATCTCGATTTCACGGTCGAAGGAAATCCCGTGAAGATGGTGCGCGAGCTGGAAAAGGGCGGCGCGCGCGTCGTATGGGAAAGCGAGAAGATTCGCCACCACGAAATGGTTTTCGCGGGCGACGTGGATGGTTCCATCTCTGCCGCACGCGAGGATTTCTACGAGCGCCCCGGAGTGAAGCCCGAGTACCGCTTCTCCAGCGTGATGGAGGATTTGCGGCGCCGCGATTTTGGCATCAATGCCATCGCCATCTCGCTGAACACGCAATCGCGCGGCCTGCTGCTTGATCCCATGAATGGCCTCGCGGACCTCGAAAAACAGGAAGTCCGCGCGCTCTCCATCCACGCCTTCACCAATCAGCCCATCCGCTTGATGCGCATTCTGCGCTATGCCGCGCGCATGGGATTCAAAATGGATCCGCGCACCCAAGAGTGGTTTGATCTGGCCATCGAACGCGGTGTCACGGACCGCATCGAGGGCGCCGAAGTCGGCCACGAAATGCGCGCATTGGCGCGTGAAGATAATCCCGTCGCCACGCTGAAGCTTTGGGAATCGCACGACATGCTGGCGCTGATTCATGCGGCGCTGCAAAAACGAAAGCCGGATTACGACAGCCTCAACAAGCTGGCGCGCGTGCGTTTCAATCTTTACAGCGCAGGCTTGCGGCCGAGGCTGCATTTGGCCGTGGCCTATTACACATTGGGCCGGCTGAAATCGCGCGAAGCGGCGGCGGCACTACGCCACCTGGAATTCAGAACCGCCGAAATCGAGGAAGCCGCTGAGTTGGTTCCCGAGACGCAAAAAGTGGTGAAAGTACTGAAGAGCGCCAAAACCAATGCCGCGAAAGATGCCTACTATTACCTGGCGTCCTTGCCCGCGGAAACCCTCGCCTTCATCGAAGTGGAAATGCCCAATCCCCGCGCGCTTTCCAAGATTCGCAATTATCTCCAGAAGTGGCGCCCACTGCGCATGGCGTCACCGGCCGGTGAACTCGAAGCGCTGGGCGTCGAGCGCGGACCGAAATTCGACAAAATCATCGAACAATTCTTCGAACTGCAATTACGCGGCAAGGGCAAGATTCCCGAAGACCGCACGAAAATCCTGAAAAACCTCGCGGGTATCAAAGACGAAGTCAAGAAGCCCGAAAAAGAGAAGAAGAAGCGTAAAGGTGCGCCCGAAACAGCGCCACACTCAGACACGAAGCCGCACGGGAAGTCCAAGCCACCAGCAGCCGGCGGCAAGGCAGCGCCTGCGGCGGCAAACGATGGCAAAGCCGCAGCCGCAGGAAAATCCTCCGCCGCAGCAGCGAAGGCAGGGCAATCTGCAGCGGCGGCAATCGGCGCCCGAGCGCAGGCTAAGCACGACAAAGCAGCGCACGATGACAAAGCGGCGCACGCCGGAAAGAAATCGAAGCCTCGTCCAGCGAAAAAATCACGCCGCTAGCACCGATCCGCGCCGCCCGAGTGCGAAATGCTTACTCTCGTCAGGGGCCGCTTCACGCTCCGCCGAAAAAAGGGAACCACCTGTCATCCCGAACCGAGTCCCGCGCTTTTTCCTTCGCACCGCAGTTTGGCGGGCGCCCGACGCAGAGAGGGATCTGCTTTTCACAGGCGCTGATCCGCAGCCCTGCGGGAAAAAGTACAGCCGCAGATTGGTGTTACGCGCGGCTGCAAGCTGGTTTAGAATGAACTTCGCATGGATGCCTCGAACTTTGTTCACCTTCATCTGCACACGGATTACTCTCTTCTGGACGGCGCTTGCGAAATCGGCGAACTTACCGCCGAAGCCGCGCGCCGCGGGATGCCCGCCGTCGCCGTAACCGACCACGGTAATCTTTTCGCCGCCGCGAATTTCTATCATCAGGCCACTACCCACGGTGTTAAGCCCATCATCGGTTGCGAAATGTATGTCGCGCCGGACCATCACAAGAATCGCGGCAGCGGCGCCGAACGCTCCAATCACCTCGTCCTGCTCTGCGAAAACGAAAAGGGCTACCAGAACCTCATCAAGCTGGTTTCCACCGGATATCTCGACGGCTTCTATTACAAGCCCCGCGTGGATCACGAACTCCTCGCGAAACACAGTGAAGGCCTCATCGCTCTCTCCGCCTGCCTGCGTGGCGAAGTGGCAGACGCGCTCCTCTGCGAAAAATACGATCAGGCGCAGAAGAGCGCCTACCGTCTGCGCGATATTTTCGGCAAAGGGAATTTCTTTCTCGAAGTGCAGGACCAGGGCCTCGAGCAGGACATACGCGTTAATCGCGACTTGGTGCGCCTCTCGAAAGAATCCGGCATTCCGCTGGTCGCGACCAACGACTGCCACTACCTCACACAAGCCGACTCCCATGCGCAAGAAGTTCTGATGTGCATCCAGACCGGCAAAACCATGAGCGATACCCAGCGCATGAAATTTGCTACCGACCAGTTTTATTTCAAGACTGCCGAAGAAATGGCGCGCGTGTTCCGCGAACTGCCGGACGCCGTCACCCGCACCGTAACCATTGCCGAGCGCTGCAACGTGAAAATCCAGCGCGTCAGCAATCCGTTCCCCGAATTCAAAGTTCCCGAAGGCCACACCACAGATTCCTATTTCGAGCGCGTCGTGCGCGACGGCTTCGCTTCGCGCGCTCCGCAAATCGAGCGCCTCACCACAGAAGGCCGCCTGCGCCACCCGCTAGCGGACTACGAGGCCCGCTTGACCGCCGAAATCGAAATGATCAAGAAGATGCGCTTCGCGGGCTACTTCCTGATCGTCTGGGATTTCATTCGTTACGCGCGCGCGCAAGGCGTGCCGGTAGGCCCCGGCCGCGGTTCGGCCGCGGGCAGCCTGGTGAGCTACTCGCTGCGCATCACCGATGTGGATCCCATGCAGTACGATCTACTCTTCGAGCGCTTCCTCAATCCCGAGCGCATCTCCATGCCGGATATTGATATTGATTTCTGCATGCGCCGCCGCGGCGAAGTAATCGAATACGTCCGCAAAAAATACGGCGCCGAAAGCGTCGCGCAAATCATCACCTTCGGTACGATGGCCGCGAAGGCCGTGCTGAAAGACGCCGGCCGCGCTCTCGACATGCCCTACGGCGACGTGGACCGCCTGGCGAAAATGATCCCGACAACGCTGAACATTTCGCTCGAAGACGCGCTGAAACAATCGCCGCAGCTCGAAGCCGCGCGCAAGGAAGGCCAAGTAAAAGAATTGATCGAAGTAGCGCTGCGCCTCGAAGGGCTCGCTCGCCATGCTTCCACGCACGCCGCCGGCGTAGTCATCTCGCCTCGTCCGCTTACAGAAATCGTCCCGCTGTACAAGTCGAACAAGGATGAAATCACCACGCAGTACGATATGAACGCGCTCGGGCGCATCGGCCTGCTGAAAATGGATTTCCTCGGCCTGACCACGCTCACCATTCTCGACGACTCCGTGCGCATGATCAAACAAAACCGCGGCATTGATCTGGACCTCACCACGCTGCCCCTTGACGACGCGCCCACCTACGCTCTGTTCGCGCGCGGCGATACCACCGGCATCTTCCAGTTTGAATCGCACGGCATGCGCGACATCCTGAAGCGCTATCAGCCCACGCACATCGAGGACTTGACCGCGCTGAACGCTCTCTATCGTCCCGGCCCCATACAGGGCGGCATGATTGACGAATTCATCGGCCGCAAACAGGGCAAGAAAAAAGTCACCTACGACTTGCCGGAGCTCGAAGAAATTCTCTCGGAAACCTGGGGCGTAATCGTCTTTCAAGAGCAGGTGATGAAAATCGCCAATCGCCTGGCCGGATACTCACTCGGCGATGCCGACATCCTGCGCAGCGCGATGGGCAAGAAAAAGGCAGACGTGATGGCCGCGCAGCGCGAAAAATTCCTGGCAGGCTGCGCCGCCGGAAAAGTTCCCGCGAAGAAAGCCACCAAGATTTTCGATCTGATGGAAGAATTCGGCCTCTACGGCTTTCCCAAAGCGCACGCCTGCGCCTACGCGCTGCTCGCGTACCAGACCGCCTTTCTGAAAGTCCACTACCCGGTAGAATTCATGGCCTCCATGCTCAGCTCCGAAGCAGGCAACACCGAAAAAGTGGTGAAGTACATCAACGAAGCCCGCGGCATGGGCATTCGCGTTCTGCCGCCGGACGTCCACGAAAGCGGTCTCTACTTCACGCCGGTCAGCGACGACATCCGCTTCGGTCTCGCTGCCATAAAAAACGTCGGCGAAAATACCGCCAAAGCTATCTGCGAAGCGCGCGTTACCGCCGGAGGCTTCCGCACGCTCTTCGAATTCAGCGAAGCCATCGAACCAAAATTCTTGAACAAGCGCGTACTCGAAAGCCTGGTGAAATCCGGGGCCCTCGATTGCAGCGGCGGCTCACGCGGGCGCCTTTTCGCCGCGATCGACCAAGCGATCTCGCGCGGCCAGAAAAAACATCAGGAGAAAGCCGTAGGGCAGGGCGGCCTGTTTCTCGCCGGGCCAAGTGCGTCGCACGATAGCCAGCCGTGGCAAGAAGCCGAACTCCCGGAAGCCGATGACTGGTCCGAAGAGCAACAACTCGCCGGAGAATATTCAGTTCTCGGCTTTTACATTTCCGGCCATCCGCTCGATAAATACGCCGGCCGCCTGAAAGATTTGAATGCCGCCGAGCTGGCGACGATGGAAAGCCGCAAGAACAACGAGGACATCGTCGTCGCTGGCATCATCGTGCAGATTCGTCCCATGCGTTCGCGGCGCGGCGCCCGCTGGGCGATTTTGACCCTGCAGGATCGCACGGGAGTGATCGAAGCGCTCGTTTTTCCCGAAGCGTTTGGAAAACTCGAGGCGATTCTCAAATCCAATACGCCGCTACTGGTGAAGGGCCGCGTAGCGGTGGAGGATGTCGGCACGCGCCTGATCGTCGCGGATGCCCGCCTGCTCGATCAACTCGCGGATCGTCCGCCCAGCCTACTGCGCGTACGCATGGATCTGAGCACCGTGAACACCGGCGCGCTCGATCAGCTGAAAGAACTATTTGCGAGACGCCCCGGCCGCTGCCGCGTATCGTTCGAACTATTCAAGGACGACGGCAGCGCCGCAACGCTCGACGCCGGCAGCGCGGTCCTCGCAGACTGCGAACTGGTCGAACGGGTGCGCGAAATTTGCGGCAGCGATTCCGTAGCGCTGGTGCAGTAGACCGCCTGCGATAAAATAAAATGGCTTGGCCGGCAAAGTCGCGCCGTGACCTGAAGCATGAATCTCCGCAAGCTCCAAGAGGGAAGAGAATTGAGTGAAGGTGATCCAGTGAGCAAGCACCAGATTCTCGCTGAGAAGCTGCGCAAACGCCGCGAGCGCAAGGAGCGCATGAAGAAATTCCGTGCGATCAAAAAAGCGCGTCGCGCAGCCCGCGAAGCCGCCGCTGCCAAGCTCGCTGCTTCAAATCCTGCAAAACCAGCTCCGTCAAGCGCAAAACCGGCAAACATCAGCTTGCGAGCCGGCGTAAAACCACCGACATCGCTGAAACCAGCCGCAACGAATTCCGACACCGCTCCGACGCAAGGGGAGATCGACAAACTCAAGCAGCGCGCCATTGACTCACTAGAGCGCGACGTCGCGGACCTGAGCCGCCTCTCCGCCCCCACCGGAGAACAGTCGGACGAAATCGAACGCATTCGCAAAGAAGTGGATGAACTCAAGCGTGAGTTCTACATCCACCTGGGCGCATGGCAGCGCCTGCTGCTCGCACGCCATCCGCAACGTCCTTACACCGACGATTACATCCGCCTCCTGTTTGAGAATTTTTCCGAAATCCACGGCGACCGCAATTTCGCCGACGATCCCGCTCTGATCACCGGCATGGCCAAATTCCACGGACAGCCTGTAATGATCGTCGGCAGCCAAAAAGGCCGCGACACCAAGCAACGCCTCGCGCGCAATTTCGGACAAGCCAAACCCGAAGGCTACCGCAAAGCTCTGCGCGCCATGCATCTTGCCGCGAAATTCAGCCGCCCTATCTTGGTTTTCGTGGATACGCCCGGCGCGTATCCCGGCGTTGACGCCGAAGAGCGCGGCCAAGCCGAAGCCATAGCGCACAATTTACGCGAAATGTCGCGCCTGCCGGTGCCCATTGTGATCGCGATTACAGGCGAAGGCGGTTCAGGTGGCGCGTTGGCAATCGCTGTCGGCGACCGTGTCTACATGCTGGAGAATTCCGTGTACTCGGTGATTTCCCCGGAAGGCTGCGCTTCCATCATGTGGCGCGATTCCAGCAAAGCCGAAATCGCCGCCGAAGCCCTCAAAATCACCGCACCGGATTTGCTGGATATGAAGCTAATCGACGAAATCGTGCCGGAACCGGAGGGCGGCGCGCACAACGATCCCGAAGCCGCCGCGAAAATGCTCGATCCCTTCCTCACCCGCGCGCTCGATGAACTTTCGCAGCTCTCTCCGCGCCAGATCGTCGACCAACGCTACGAAAAATTCCGCCGCATGGGCCAGTTCTTCGCGTAGCGAAGGAATTTGTGGAGTGAGCGTGTGGGCCGTCGAGAAGTTTTAGGAGGTACCAATGCGAAATCTTGGAATTTTGTGGGTTCTCTACGGTCTGCTCCGCCTCGTCGGCGCGCTGGGTGTCTTTCTCTACAGCGGCACGCTCACGCTGATGTGGGGCGCGTTGCTCACCCGCGTGCCCAATCCGTTCACGTTGATGGACCTGTTCCACAGCTTTCTCATTTTCGCGATCATTCTCGGAATTGTCGCCGGAGTCGTATCCATAATCGCCGGGCTGAGCCTCATCTCCAGCGGCACTTCGGCCAGAAGCCTGGGCCTGGTTGCGGCCTTCTTCGGATTGACCAGCGGCCCGCTCGGCATCGCGATCGGCGCGTACACGCTGGTCCTGCTCGTCCCTGCGGGCGCACGCAACGCCTAGAATTCATCCAGCACAGCGCGGGCAAAAAAGTCTTCGTAATACCTTACCCATTGGAGCATTGAACACGTCACGGTTCTGTTTCGATTGCCCTCTGTCCCGGCGTGCTTTAGTTTCGATAGCGGGGACACCAATCCAATGGCAGACACGAGCACACCGCTTATGGACGAGATTTTTCGGCCGTACGAAAAACTGGTTGAAATCACCATTCTGGGCAAGACGTTCCTGGTCCCGGAAAGGAATTCGCTTCTGCGCGCGTTCCAATTCATCAGCCCGGAAACCATCCCCTATGGCCGTTTCTGCTGGAACCAGGAATGCCAGTATTGCAAAGTGAGCTGCCAGCTTTCTGATGACGATCAGGCGCGCCCCATCCTAAGCTGTAAATTCCTGGTGTCCGACGGCATGAACATTTCCGAAATGGCCCCGGAATTGGTCGGCTGCCTGCGCAGCAAGCTCGGCGCCGCTGCACCCGCCGCAAACCCCCCGTCCGAAATCACAAAGCCCGATCGCAAGCTCGACAATCAAAACGAGAAGCTAGAGCGCTAGCCCGTCCGATCACACCGCCCGCAACCGCGGTTTTCCCTTATTTCCTCTACCTCCTCCATCTCTCCCGCTGTCTTCGACGCGAGTGTCCCCACCTTGCACCGCCTACACAGCGCATGTCATCCTTACCTTTCACCATTTCACGCAACGGAGATTTCCGAATGCCAATTTGTGATGGATGTGCGGCTCAGGTTGATGAGGCCCACATTCGCCGCCGCCTTGAGCGCCTCGAACTGGCCACGCGCTTCCGCCCGATTCACATTCAGACACTTTTTCTCGACGCCGCACCGCCGCCTGCGCCCCATGATTATTTCTACCGCGCCGCAGGCTCGGCCGAACGCTCCGTCGCATCCCAGATGTTCTTCGACGAACTCACCAAGTGCGTCGGTCGCAAGCCCGGCGCAGCGCTAGACGACGATTCAGCTCTCGCCGAGTTTCAGCGTCACGGCTTTTATCTGGCATACGCTGTCGAGTGCCCGGTCGAATCGCCCGAGCAACTCGCAGCCGCCATCACGCGGCTCGCTTCCACCGTCCTGCTGCGCGTGAATACCTCCTACAAGCCGAAATTCGTCGCTCCCATCTCGTCTGTGCTGCGACCCCTGATCCCACTGCTTGAAAACAATTCCTGGGGCGGGCGCTTGATCCTACACGAAGGCAAACCGTTCCATGATCCATTCCTCGGAGACCCGCAGCGCCAAGCCGAATTCGGCACCGCGCTCGGCGATCGCTTGCGCAGAGCCCTCGCCCATCACCATTGATCCGCCGCGCAGCCACCAGCGCGATCGCTACGAGAATTGGGAATCTCGGGTTGCGAAATGCGCGCGGCAAAAAGTTCCACAAATCTCAAGAAATATTTGCGACGGTTGCCCGCAATTCTAGCAACCCATATCACGCCCTCGCCGTCCAACGCACTGGAGCTCCTCCGTGTTCACGTGATGGGTATTGACCCCGCGGGCTCAGACGCGCTGGTAGTTCGCCGATAGCTCTCAAAACAAAAATGCACGGTCCTTCATGCCCACGGGTGTGCCCATACCCGTGCAGCTGCGGACGAATCCAAAAACGAACGGAGGCATCAGGAAATGCGTATCAAGATAGGTCTGCTTTTAGCGGCTCTGGTTGTGCTATCGCTGCCGGCGCTCGCTCAGGATGGCAATTCAGAAGTGTCCGCGAACTTTACCGGAAACTTTCAGAAGCAAGCGAATGGTTTCGGTGTGATTGACACCGCCACCGATTCCGGCGGGTTTCTGGTGAACTATCGTTATCATTTCAATCGCTGGAGCGCACTCGAGGGCAACTACGGCAATACGCTTTTTTCGCAAGTCTATAATTCCGGCACGGTCACGCGAGCGCGCGTTCAGGAAGCCACTTTCGCCTACGTCTTCACGTTCGGTGTGGATCGCGACGCTCGATTCCGCCCGTTCCTCGAAGCCGGCACCGGCGCCTTGTTCTTTTCGCCCACCGTCGCCGGTTCCACCGGACCTTCGGTCAGCCAAAATCGCCCCGTCCTGCTTTATGGCGGCGGAGTCGCGTACAAACTCACCAACCGTTTCAGCGTGCAGGCAGGATACCGCGGGCTCGTCTATACCGCCGCTGACTTCTCCGTCCCGACGCAGGTTACCAACGCCAAGACCAACATGGCCGAGCCCTACGTAGGCGTCTCGTTCCGCTTCTAATTTACCCCTGTAGCAAGCACCCTGCCGCGGCGGTAGCTTGTGCAACCACAGGCTACCGTCGCGGATATCCTTACCCGTCGGCCCGCCCATGAATTTGACGCTGTAGCGGCCGCCTTCCGGCGGGTGATTTTGCCGTTGGAGCTCTCTGCCTCCCCCCCGCGCTCCGGACTCTGTGTTCTGTGCCTTAAATCTTCCCGCCTTTCTCTTCGCCCGCCTTCATCACCGCCTTCACCGGTGTTCATCGGTGGTCGCTTGGAACCTCGAACTCCTCCGCCACGAAGACATTTCGAACCACACCTGGCTCGACTCAACTCAATGTGGCGAATCGCCTTGCGGCCCTCCGCTTGCGTTATGTTAGAATTCCCGTGTTTCACTCAGGAGTTCAGATGGAGCGTTCCCATGCATGCTCGGCATAAATTCCTCATTGGTTCGGGAATTATTGTCGTAACGCTGCTGGCCCTGGCCTACGTCGGCTTCACTCAAAGCAAGACCTACTACCATACGATTACGGAGCTTTCCACGCTGCAAGGCGCGTCTCTGCACCAACGCATGCGCGTCTCGGGTAACGTGCGCGCCGGTTCCATCGCACACGTGGCCGGCCGCGTAGATTTCGTTCTCACCGAGCAGGGCAGGGACCTCCCGGTGAGCTACGTCGGCCGCGACCCGCTGCCGGACACATTCAAAGATGGCGCGCAAGCCTTGGTAGAAGGCAAGATGCTGCCCGATAATCGTTTCGAGGCCGAGCAAGTCCAGGCCAAGTGCGCCTCGAAATACGAAGCTGCGCCGGTGGGCGCTCCAGCCTCGCCGCAACCGGGGCAAACCTCGACGGGCGCCGGCGCGCGACCTTCAGGGAATTAGTCTCTTGGGAAACTGAGAAAGCATCGCCGGAGAATCCGTGGATATTTTAGGTTCATTTGCACTGCTGCTCGCCTTCCTGACCGCGGTTTACGCGGTGCTGGCGGGAATAGCGGGCATCCTTACGCGCCGCACGCTGCTAACGAAAAGCGCGCGCAACGCCGGCATGGCCGTTTTCGTCCTGGTGACGGTCGCGGTCGGCTGCCTGGAATATTTTTTCTTCAGCAACGATTTTTCCATCGTGTACGTCGTCGAGCACAGCAATCGCGCGCTCCCCGGCTTCTATAAATTTGCCGCGCTGTGGGCAGGTCAGGAAGGCTCGTTGCTTTTCTGGTCCTGGCTCCTTTCCATCTACGCGTTTCTGGTCCTGTTCCTGAATCGCAAGCGCCACCCGGAACTGATGCCCTACGTCGGCGTAGTGCTGGCAGGCGTGCAAACATTTTTCCTCACGCTCAATAATTTCGTGGCCACGCCTTTCCGTGTGCTCGCCGGACCCGACGGCGCGGGCGTGCTGCATCTGGCGAAAATGTCCGAAGGCCACGGCCTCACGCCGCTGCTGCAGTATCCCGAGATGGTGATTCACCCACCGATGCTCTATCTCGGCTACACCGGTTTCTCCGTCCCGTTTGCGTTCGCACTCGCGGCGCTACTCGGCCGCTATCCCGGCGAAAAATGGATCCACATCACCCGCCGTTGGACCATGATCGCCTGGTGCGTCCAGAGCATCGGCATTCTCCTCGGTGCGCATTGGGCCTATGCGATGCTCGGCTGGGGCGGCTACTGGGCCTGGGACCCGGTGGAAAATGCCTCACTGCTTCCGTGGATCACCGGCACCGCCTTTCTGCATTCCGTGATGATGCAGGAAAAGCGCGGCATGATGAAAGTCTGGAACGTCTGGCTGGTCTTCACGACTTTCATGCTCTGCATTCTCGGCACCATGCTCACGCGCTCCGGCGTCGTCAGCTCCGTGCACGCTTTCGCGCAATCGTCCATCGGCAGCTGGTTCGTCGGCTTCCTGATCATCACTTTCGTCGTCTGTTTCGCGGCGTACTGGAAAAATCGCGATTATCTACGCAGCGATAACCAGCTCGATTCGCTCGTCTCCCGCGAATCCAGTTTCCTGTTCAACAATCTGATTCTTCTCGCCGCCTGCTTTGCGGTACTGTGGGGCACGCTGTTTCCAGTCCTTTCGGAATGGGTGCAGGGCAGCAAGATCAGTGTCGGCGCGCCGTTCTTCAATAAAGTAAACGTCCCAATCGCGCTCTTTCTGTTGCTGCTCACAGGCGTCGGCCCGCTACTCGCCTGGCGCAAAACGTCCTTCGACGCCTTGCAGCGCAATTTCGCGTGGCCCTTCGGCGCTGGAATCCTCGCCGGAGTAATCGGCTTCACATTCGGCTTTCGCGATATTTATTCCCTGCTGTGCCTGATCCTCGGCGTATTCGTCACGCTGACCATCGCCTCGGAATTCTTCCGCGGCGCCCGCGTTATCTCCGCCCGCGACGGCACGAATTTTTTCACCGCCATGGGCGAGCTAACCATGCGCAACACCCGCCGCTACGGCGGCTACGTCATCCACTTCGGCATGGTGCTGGTATTCATCGGCATCGCCGGCACGCCGTTCAACAAAGATCTACAAAAGGAAATGGCTGTCGGTGATTCGTTGCGCATCGGTCCGTACACGGTTTTGTGTCAGAACTTCGATCACTTGGATAACGCCAACTTCGAATCCGACCGGGCCACGCTAGAGGTTTTCAAGAACGGCAAGTCGGACATGATGCTGTTCCCCGAGCGCCGCCTCTTCCACGCCAGCCAGGTGACCGAGACCATGGTCGCGATTCAGTCGTCGCCGCTGCGCGACCTGTACATCGTCTACGCGGGCCGCAGCCCCGAAAGCGGCAAGCCTGTGATCCACGCCTACCTGCTACCTCTGATCAAATGGATCTGGTTCGGCGGAATCGTAGTGGTGCTCGGCACCGGACTGGCGCTGCTGCCGAACCGCCGCACAGCTCTAGTCCTGCGTCCCGCCACAGAAAGATCCTGGGCCGAGGCAATCGTCGAAGCCGCCCCTGCCATCGGGGCAGTAGCCCGCAGAGTGGAAGGCCATGACTGACATTTACAAAACGCGTAAAAGTGAGCGAGCGCCGCAGCAGTCTCTTTGTGCGCAAAACCGTTTCTCTATGTTCTCTGTGTTAAGGATCTCGCTTCGAGCCGTAACCCTAGCCACGATCCTAGCGATGAGCGCGATCGCGCCCGCAAGCGCACAAGATACACCGAGAGCCAAAGCCCTCAGCAAGCGTGTCCTCTGCATGTGCGGCGGCTGCGAAGATTCCGTCGGACTCTGCAATCACCCCGGCGGCACATTCTCCGGCCCCTGCGAAACCGCCCGGGGCATGCAAAAAGATCTCGACGCGCACGTAACGCGCGGTGAATCGGACGACCAGATCCTCCAGGCCATGGTCGAACAATATGGCCCCACAGTCTTAGTCGAGCCGCCGAAAAAAGGTTTCGACCTGCTCGCCTGGATCATGCCCATCGCGGTTCCGCTCATCGCGCTGGTCCTCGTCTGGGAAGTGGTCCGCCGCTGGCGCCACAAAGCCACTCTAGCTCCGGCCGGTGGCCCGCAAGTAAGCCCTGAATTCCTGGTCCGCGCGCAACGCGAAGCCAACCGGGAACCGGGACGTGAACACGATGAGTAGCGTGGACATCGCCGTAGCCTGCGCCTTGCTCGCCGCCGTGATGGTCTATTTCATTTTTGGTGTCAAGTCCGACGCCTCCGACAACGCGCCGCATCGCACCAAGCTCGACCAGCTGATGGAGCGCCGCGACGCCATCTACGAGAATCTGCGCGACCTGCGCTTCGAATTCCGCGCCGGAAAGTTTTCCGAGCAGGATTACGAGGAAATCAAGCAGTCGTTGGAGGTAGAAGCCGCGCGCGTCCTCTCAGAAATGGACCACTTGACCGGCGGCGCGCCTACGCCCGCCACGCGCCAAGCCTCCACTCGGCTGACAGCCGCAGAAAAGGTGCGCCAATCATGATTCACGGCTTCGCCAACGGTTCAGCTCGACCCAAAATCGTCCGCGGCAGCAGCTGCGTTGCGCTCGCGCTGCTGTTTCTCGCCATTGCCGCGGCCGCGACGAGCGCTTCAGCCGGCACGCTCACCGGCACAGTGAAAAATGGCACCACCGGCCAACTCGCCGTCGGCGCCGATGTGATCCTCATCCAACTGCAAGGCGGCATGCAACCGGTTGCCAACACCAAAACCGACGCGCAGGGCCACTTCCACTTCGATAATCCTCAGCTCGGCAGCGGCCCCATGCTCGTCCGTGTCGTCTACAAAGGTGTGAACTACCACGAGCCCATCACCCCGGGAAAAATGTCCGCGGAAATCGAAGTCTTCGAGCCGACGAACGATCCCAAGTCATTCAACGTGGCCAATCACGCCATCATTCTCCAGCCAAACGGTGCGGACCTGATGGTCGGCGAAGAATACATGATCGCGAATAAAACCCAGCCGCCCCTGGCGTTCTATCGCGCCGACGGCTCCTTCGATTTCACGCTTCCCGATGGCGCCGATTTCAATCAAGCCTCCGCGTGGGGAGCGTCCGGCATGCCAGTAGTGCAAGGCACGATCGACAAGGGTAAAAACAAAATGGCGATCGCCTTTCCATTTCGCCCGGGCGAAAGCGGCGTGCGCC
Source organism: Acidobacteriota bacterium (assembly GCA_013289715.1). Taxonomy (GTDB): domain Bacteria; phylum Acidobacteriota; class Terriglobia; order Acidiferrales; family UBA7541; genus Palsa-295. The sequence continues at coordinate 108,865 of JABCZJ010000002.1, forward strand.
TCTCCTACAAAGTTCCGTACGCAGGGAATCATCTGACGTTGCGCAATGTCTCGCAGTATTCCAGCGACCGCCTGATCATCGCCGCCCCGCCCACCGTGCAAATCTCCGGCGCCGGAATTACCGCGGCGGGCCAGGACCAAGGTTTCAACGTCTACATGCGCGACAACGTCGCCGCCAACGCCGCGGTCGAAATCAACGTCTCCGGAACGGCGCCCATGCCTTCCGCGAGCCAAGGCGGCGGTCCTGCCGGCGGTTCCAGCGCTGCCGCCAGCGCAGACGATTCGCAAAATCCTTCCGTAAACTCGCGCGCTGATGCAGGTTCGGCCGATGCGCCTTCGGCAAGCGCCACAACGGTTCCGGCGCGCCTCGACAGCCTGAAGTGGATTCTCACCGGCGGATTCGTTTCCATCTTCATCCTCGGCTTTGCCTATCTCTGGCTGCGGCCGCAACCGGCTGGCACTGCCGACGGCGCGTGGGCCAGCGAAGCGGACGTCCCGACTCCGCGCCCCGCGAAAACATCGGCAGCGCGTGCAGCGCCGCAGCCCGCACCGTACGCATCAGCGGCGGCGCCAGCACCTGCAGCATCCGGCACGCCGCCGTCGCAAACCGAAGCCTCGCGCGGCGCGGTAGAAACCATCGCCGATGTTGACAGCCAAGTTCAAGGAAGCCTCGACGACCTCAAGAACAATATCTTCCGCCTCGAGCTCCGCCGCCAGGCCGGCACCATCAGCGAAGAGGATTACGCCCGCGAACGCGCCCGCGTGGAAAAAGCCCTCCGCGACCTGGTGCGAGGCTAGGCGCAAAGCATTGCCCGTGCCGGCGACGCAAACGTCATCTCCACCCGCCTCAATCGGCGTATCGTTCCATAACGTCGAAAAACGTTTCGGCTCGCTAGCCGCACTGCGCAGCGTTTCCCTCGAAATCGGCGCCGGCGAGTTCGTAGCGCTCCTCGGACCCAACGGTGCAGGGAAGACCACGCTCCTGCGCATGGCCGCCCTGCTCATGAATCCCACGCGCGGCTCCGTGCAATTCACGAATGGTCCAGCGGTCGTCCGTGAATGCGTCCGCGCGCAAGCATTTCTGGTCCGGCCGAAGCGCTGCATCGGCCTGGTAGGACACAGCACGCTGCTCTACGACGAATTGACCGCCGTCGAAAACCTCACACTTTTCGCGCGTCTCTACGCTCTAGACAAAGTCGCCGACACCGTCACAGCCGCGCTCGACGACTGCGGCCTCTCCGCCCGCACCGGAAGCCCCGTACGCACGTTTTCCCGCGGCATGCGCCAGCGCCTGGCCATTGCCCGCGCCTTACTGCATCGACCAAGCGTGATTCTGCTCGATGAGCCGGCCGCAGGCCTCGATCGTCACGGCCTCGTCTGGTTCAGCGCCCGCCTGGCGCGCCTGAAGGCGGACGGCTGCACCGTGCTGATGAGCACCCACGCCCGCAACGAATCGCTGGACCTAGCCACCCGCGCCGTCGCGCTCGCGGGCGGAAGGGTCGAAAACGATAGCGGCCCCGCAGGCGATCCGCGCGCACTGCTCGCGCCGCTGCGAGCGGAGGCGTGAGGTGACCGCCACGTGCGTCGCGGCGAAGGACGGTGCAGTCAGTTCGATGTTCGTGCATCAGGCGGGCGGGAGCCCCAAGATTTTGCTTGCCCAAAACAAATCATTGTCATCGCGAACGCAGTCCCGCGCCTTTTCATCCCCGCCGCACTCTGGCGGGCGCGGGACGCAGAGAGGGATCTGCTTTTGACCACCGCCCAAGCCGCCGGAATCATCCTAGCCAAAGAACTCCGCCTGGAATTCCGCACGCGCGAACTCCTCACTGCCACAGTAATCTTCGCGCTAGTCGTAGTCGTCCTGTTCAGCTTCGCCTTCGACCCCACCGCCGCCGAATCCCGCCGCTACGGTCCCGGCCTCCTCTGGATCGCCTTCCTCTTCGCTGGCTCTCTGATGCTCAATCCATCCTTCGCGCGCGAACAAAATAACGAAACGCTCGACGCCCTGCGCATGGCTCCCATCTCCAGCTTCGCGATCCTCCTGGGAAAAATTCTCGCCAATTTTATTTTCATGTCGCTCGCCGAGCTCGTCCTCGTCCCGGTCTTCGCCGTGCTCTACAATTTGTCGCTCGCAGGCATCGTCTGGCGCCTGATTCTCGTCCTGGTCCTCGGCACTTGGGGCCTCACGGTCACCGGCACGGTCTTCTCTGCGGTCTCCGCGCACGCCCGCATGCGCGAACTCCTGCTGCCGCTGCTCCTGCTCCCGCTCCTCACGCCCCTCCTGATTGCAGCGGTAGAATCCACCTCCGCGCTATTCGCCGAGCAGCCGGCCCTCGACCGCACCTGGCTCGCGTTCCTCGCTGGATTTGATATTGTGTTTCTGACGGCTTCCTGGCTTTTGTGCGATCATCTTTTGGCGGAATGAGCCGTAGCGAGTGCTGCGCCGCAGCGACAATGTGCGCAGGCATCAACGAACAAGGAAAAGGCCGCAGTAAATGAAGGCACGCTTCACAATCACCGCGCTCGTAGCCCTGCTGATTTTCTGCGCAGGCTACGCCGCCCTATTCATCGCGCCCGACGAAGCAACCATGCACGCCATCCAGCGCATTTTTTATTTTCACGTCGCCTGCTGGAACGCCATGTTCTGCGCCTTCTTTGTCGCCTTCTACGCCAGCGTCGCCTATCTCGTCACCGGCAAACGCAAATGGGATGCGCTCGGCGTCTCCGGCGTGGAAGTGGGAGTCATCTGCTGCACGATCGGCCTGGTCACCGGCCCGCTCTGGGCGCGCCCGGTCTGGGGCATCTGGTGGACGTGGGACGCCAAGCTCACCTCCACCTTCATCCTCTGGCTGCTCTTCATCGCCTACCTGCTGCTGCGTGGCTTGATCGAAGATCCCGAAAAGAAAGCATCCCTCTCCGCCATTTTCGCAATCTTCGCATCGCTCGATATTCCGCTGGTCTATCTCGCGAATCGTTTGTGGCGCACGCAGCATCCTCAACCTGTGATCGCTGGCGGTCAGGGCTCGGGCCTCGACCCCACCATGAGCAAAGTCCTGCTGCTTTGCCTCTTCGCCGTATTTTGCGTAATGCTATTGGTGCTGATCGATCGCTACCGGCTGGAGCAGTTGCGCAACGAATGCGCGGAACTGAAATTTGAAATCGAATCGCAGGGCATCGACGCATTCGACGGCGCCGCAACCCCCGCGCTGCAAAAAGGTGGACAATGAAGAACTTCGAATTCCTGTTTACGGCGTGGATGGTCGTCTGGGCCGTATTTTTCGTCTACGAAGTCACCGTCGCGCGCCGCATCACGCAAGTGCGCGAAGAGATCGAACGGCTCAAGCAACAATTGCAGCAACGCTAGCAGAATTGGCAAGAGGTGCACGAGGTAAACGATGAGCGGGCCCAAGAAAATCGCAGTGGTGCTGTTCCAACTCGGCGGCCCCGATAGCCAGGCTGCGGTCGAGCCTTTTCTCTACAATCTCTTCTGCGATCCGGACATCATCAATTTTCCCGGCGCCTTTCTCGCGCGCAAAGCCATCGCCAAACTCATTTCCACCACGCGCTCCAAAGTAGTCGGCCGGCACTACATGGAAATCGGCGGCGGCTCGCCCATTCGCCGCCTCACCGAACAGCAAGCCCGCGCGCTCGAATCCGCTCTCAAGCCGCACATTTCCGCTCGTGCGATCGTCGCGATGCGCTACTGGCATCCTAACACCGCAGAAGCTGTCGCTGCACTGGACCGCGAGCCCTACGACGAACTCGTCTTGCTGCCGCTATACCCGCACTATTCTTTCGCGACCACCCGAAGCAGCCTCAAGGAATGGAATCGCCAGTACAAGCCAACCGCGCCCGTAAAAATCATTGACCACTTCTACGATCATCCCGATTACATTGCGGCCATCGTCGACCGCGTCAATGGCGTTCTGGCAGATCTAAAACAACCCGATGACATCCATCTAGTGTTCAGCGCTCACGGGTTACCTCTGGCCCTGGTAGAGAAGGGCGATCCCTATGCAAAACAAATCGAAGAAACCGTGCAAATGGTCCGCGACCTGGGTGCGTGGCCCAATCCGCACGTCCTGTGCTACCAAAGCAGAGTCGGCCCGCAGAAGTGGCTGCAACCCTCGCTCACGACTACGATCGAACAGATGGCCCACAACGGCATGAAGCGAATGCTAGTAATTCCCATCGCCTTCCTGACCGAACACATCGAAACCCTGCACGAAATCAATATCGAAGCCCGCGACGAAGCAGAAAAACTAGGCGTAACCGAGTTTTGCATGATGCCCGCGCTCAATGATTCGCCGCTCCTCATCCGTGCGCTCGCCGATCTGGTGCTGCGCTCGGTCGGCATGCGCAGCGGTGTCGCCTCTCTTGCTTCGTAGCCGCGCCGCCCGACCCAATCCGCAGCCGCTTGCCGTAAAAACCACGCGAAAAATTTTACTTGAGAAAGTCTTGACACAGCCATCCGCAAATCATATAACCCTCTGTTGATCAGCAAACCTTGATACGGGAATTCTCGACTCATAGATTTTCGTCAGTGGTACCAGCAGCACACGGGCCTATGGCAGAAATTCCGGAAGGGAAGTCGGGTCAAGCCGCACCGTCGCCTGTCGCGTCGGGAGCGGTCGCATCCCAATCGCCGGAAGCGCAAGCTGCGGCTAAAACCCTAAACACTGGCCGCCGCAGAATTGTCTGGGCGCTGATTTGGGGGTATTTGGGCGTCAACTTCCTGATGTTCCTCCGTTTTTTCTTTCCGCGCGCGCTCTACGAACCCAACACCGTCTTCAATATCGGCTTCCCGGTGGATTTCGGTCTCGGTATTGACCAGCGCTATCTGATGACCAACCGCGTCTGGGTCGTGCGCGAACCCGACCGCCTGTTCGTCATCTACGCCCGCTGCACGCACCTTGGCTGCACGCCCGAATGGAAGCCCGCGGAAAACAAATTCAAGTGCCCCTGCCACGGCAGCGGCTACGACAGTGAGGGCGTCAATTTCGAAGGTCCGGCGCCACGCCCGATGGACCGGGCCAACGTCATGCTCGACCCCACGGGGAAAATTTCCGTGGATACCAGCCGGCTCTACGTGGACGATCCGCGCGCCGGCGTCAACCATTTCAACGATCCAGGAGCTTTTCTGAACGTTTAGCACGAACAAACGCGCCGCAAATAATTTTCCTGCGGCAAGAGTTCCCAGCAACACAGACCACGTAGGTTTGGGTTCGGAAGGGATAGCACCGAATGCCTGAAGAAAACGGCGGCAGCAAAGAAAAAACCGGCGTCTTGGAAAAAGTGCAGGCCGACGCTGCCGCGCTGCGCGAGACGCTGAAAGAAAAGACCAAGCAGCAGGTCGACGGGCTGAAAGAGCCGGAGAAGACCCAGCTCTACCGCTCCATGTTCCGCGTAAAGCACGACGACGAGCCGCGCAACCGCGCCCTCAGCGTCCTCTCTAACGTTTTCTTCCATCTTCATCCCGCCAAAGTCAATCGCGACGCCACCAAGTACAATTTCACCTGGGGCATGGGCGGCATCACTTTCTACCTTTTCATCGTGCTCACTTTCACCGGCGTCCTGCTGATGTTTTATTACCACCCGACGAAAGTGCAAGCCTTCCGCGACATTCTGTATCTCGAGAACGACGTCCCCTTCGGCAAACTTCTGCGCAACATGCACCGCTGGGCTGCGCACTTGATGATCATTGCCGTCTGGCTGCACATGTTCCGCGTCTTCATGACCGGCTCCTACAAACGCCCCCGCGAATTCAATTGGTGCGTCGGCGTGCTCCTGATGGTCTTGACGATGCTTCTCAGCTTCACAGGATATTTGCTCCCGGACGATCAGCTAGGATTCTGGGCCGTCACGGTCGGCACGAACATGGCCCGCGCCACGCCGTTCTTGGGACACGAAGGCCCGCTCGGCGGCCTTCTCGGCATGACGCCGTATAACGACGTCCGATTCGCGCTGTTAGGCGGCTCCATCGTGGACGCCAACGCACTGCTGCGCGCCTACATCTGGCACTGTATCGCCATTCCACTGATCGTTTCGATTTTCCTAGGCGTGCATTTCTGGCGCGTGCGCAAAGACGGCGGCATCTCCGGCCCAGCCCCGGTCATGTTAGAAAGCGAAATCAAAGAAGAACGCAATCCGCGGCCCGTAGTCCTAAGGCCCAGCGGCATGAGTCAGCACGATAAGTAAGTTCGTAGCGCCGGTCCCGCAAAGCGAGAGCGGCTCTTTGCAGTTGCTGTTGCCTTTGTTTTGATCTTGAATTTGTAGTGGCCGGCTCAGCTTCATCGCACCGGGCAGCCTTATGTTTCGATTTTCATTCTTGCATTCGTTTTCGTACTCGTAGGAGCGCAACAGATGGACTGGCATCAGCTCTGGGAAATCGCCTCGGCGCCGGACAACGTGCCCATCGTGGCCATGTTGTTCCTGATCCCGTTCTATCTCTGGTACGCGCTGAAGCAAGGCATCGAGAACGACAAACTTATCGCCATCCTCGAATCCGACGCCAACCTGGCCAAAACCAAATATCGCAAAACGCAAGAGTGGGATCCCAAATGGGAGCGCGAAGTTCACACCTGGCCCTACCTGATGCGCATGGAATTTCTGGTGGCGATCATCGTCACCGTGCTGCTGATGGTCTGGTCGCTCACCCTGAATGCGCCGCTAGAAGAGCCCGCCAATCCCAACGTCACCATGAATCCTGCGAAAGCCCCGTGGTATTTCCTGGGCCTGCAGGAAATGCTGGTCTATTTCGATCCGTGGATCGCGGGCGTCGTCATGCCCACGCTCGTAATCGTCGGCCTGATGGTCATCCCCTACATTGACGCGAACCCGCTAGGCAACGGCTACTACACCTACAAACAGCGCCGCTTCTCCATCTGGACCTTCATGTTCGGCTTCGTAGGACTATGGGTGCTGATGATCGTGATCGGCACGTTCATCCGCGGCCCGGGATGGATGTGGTTCTGGCCCGGCAGAACCTGGGACGCCGAACGCGTGGACTACGCGGTTAACCGAAACCTAGACCAGGTTTTCGGGATTGACGGCTCGTGGACCTCCGCCATTTTTCACGTGACGAAAGATCAAGGCGCGATCTGGGCGCGCGTGGTTTTCGGAATCTTCCCGCTGATCGCGTTCTTCATCGTCGCGGCGATCCTTGTCCACTGGATCTGCATGCGCACCGAATTCAGCCGCAAGATCTACCAGCGCATGAGCTTGCTGCAGCTGGTAACCATGTACACATTCCTGATTTTCATGTTTTCGCTGCCAGCCAAAATTTTGCTGCGCCTGGTTTTCACAATCCATTACGTCTGGGTAACGCCATGGTTCAGCATATGAAAGTCGCGCGTTTCTCCATAGACGAGATCGCGCGGCGGCACGCAGCCGTGGGGATCGGTCTTGAACCCGCACGCCGAAAGGTATCCCTAGAGGCGGGTCGAAGCCCCTCCTCTACAACTGAACCCAGTCGAGCCCGACGGAATTTGGCCGGGAGAATTTTGACACCCGCGCAGGAGGCCCTTGGTGCCTGATCGTGCTCCAGAACTCGGCCCCGACGATCCGATCAAGAGCCGTTCCTTCGCCTTCCCGCTATTGATCGCGTCGCTCCTGTTGATGTTGACGGTCGCCTGGTCGTTCTACGTCGAATTCTACGGCTTGCAGCCCTGGCGCGAATATCAAAGCCGCTTCGCCAAAGCCTATTCCACGTATCTTGCGAAGGCAGTCAAAGACGAAAAGAAAAATGAAGACGCGGTGTACGCCTCAGCCGACTACAAAGCTCTGCTAGCAAAAGTAGACACTGCCGAAAAAACCGCCAAAGCCCAAGACGATCAAATCGCCAAGCAAATCGCGCTCCTCGATGAGCAGCGCGCTGCTCTCGGCGACGCCTTCAAAGACGCCCGCGGCAAAATCGGCTCGCTCGTTTATCAATACGAGATTGTTCCGGACTCGGACAAAGACACCAAAGCCGCGCGCAAAAAAGATTTGCTAGCCGGCCGCGCCAGCATCTGGAAAGTGGATTGGCCCCTCGGCGACGGCAAGATCCAGAAAGACAAACCCTTCACTGGCGACGAACTCAACGACGTTTTCACCGGCATCATCGCCCAGCGCGCCGCGCTCGTCGGCCAGCGCGGCGATGTAGACAAACCCGCGAAAGAAGCCCGCGACGCGCTAAACCAATACGCCTCCGAGCATCTTCCCGGACTCAGCTCCACGTCGCTCGAACTCCTGCGACATTCCATGCGCGATTTCGATGAGCGCATCATTCAGATCAACGTGAATCCCCCAGGCGCGTCCCTGAATAATCTGGGTGGCGCAGGCCTGGTGGATCGCTGCCAGTCCTGCCACGTCGGCACGGAAACGCGCTACGTTCCGCCGCAAGTCACGCTCACTAAAGCCGACCTCGGCTTCGCGAAAAGCAAAGACGCGCCCTACAACAGCCATCCCGACCTGCAACTTCTGGAATGGCATCCGCTCGAAAAATTCGGCTGCTCGCCCTGCCATGGCGGCAATGGCCGTGCCGTCAATTCCGTCCAGCGCGGGCACGGTCGTTACGAGCACTGGCTCTATCCGCTCTACTATCCTGAAAATTACAACGCCGGCTGCCAGCAATGCCATTCCGCGGACATGGTCACCGAACACGCGCCCGTCCTCAACGAAGGCAAGCAACTCTATCGTCAGAAGGGCTGCATCGGCTGCCATCGCTTCCAAGGCTTCGATAATCAGGACGAACAGCTCGTCAACGCGCGCCAGCAAATACTCGCGCTCGCCAAATCCAAATCCGACGGCCTGCTCGAAATCCCGCGCCTGCAGAAACTCGGCGACACCGCCGCCAGCAACGCCGCCGCGGAGGCCTTCTACGCGCAAGCCACCAACCTCACCGTGGATATCTCGCGCATGGATGCCACCACCGAATCGCTCGAGCAACGAAGTCACGATCTGCTGCAAGAAATAAAAAAGGTGGGACCGGACCTGAAAGAAGCCCGCCAGAAACTGCGCAAGGAATGGATTCCGTACTGGATCGGCCACACCACGGAATTCCGCCCGACAACAAAAATGCCGCAATTCCGCATGTCGCAGGACGAAATCCAGGCCATCGCCGCATTCATCTGGCAGGATTCGCTCCCCGGTCCCGCGCTCGAAAAACAAGCGCCAGGAGATGCCGCACGCGGGAAGGACTTGTTCAATGAACGCGGCTGCCTCGCCTGCCACGCTATTGGCGAAGGCACGAACGCCGTCGGCGGTACGTTCGCAGCGAACCTCAGCCGGGTCGGCGAAAAAGAAAACTACGATTATCTGGTTCGCTGGGTCCACAATCCGCGCCAGCGCACGCGCCCCTACTGCCCCTACGAGAAAAAGGATCTCGGCCCGGAAGATTACGCGAAACACAATCTGCCGTACGTCTTCGATCTAGATCACTCGCGCTGCCCCAACGACGGCCACGAACTCCTGGTCCAGCAGCCCACCATCATGCCCAGCCTGCGCCTTTCCGACGCAGATTCGCGCGACATCGCCAGCTTCCTAATCACCCAGAAGCACGCCGACGCTACCTACGCCGCCGCCGATTACATGGACGATCCGAAACAAGCCGCCAAAGGCAAAGATCTCGTCCGCCACTACGGCTGCGCCGGGTGCCACGAAATCAGCGGCCTCGAAGACGAAGGCCGTATCGGTACCGAACTCACGAACGAAGGCAGCAAACCGATCGAGCGCCTCGATTTCGCGCTCTGGACCGAAGACGCCAAGCGCGGCGAGCAACCGGTCTTCCATGCCGACGGCACATTCACCCTCAGACCGTATACGCGCGATGGTGAAAAAATGGCCTGGTTCGATCCCAAAGGTTTCTTTGAACACAAACTTGAAAACCCCGCACTGTACGATACGGGAAAATATCACGCGAATCCGATGGACGCCCTGCGAATGCCCAAGCCCAACCTGCAATCGCAGGACGAAGTCCAGGCGCTGGTCACCATGCTGCTGGGCAGCACCGATCCCACTCTGCCGCCAGAATATATGTACAAGCCGGCCGATCGCCGCAAGTACATTCAGGACGGTTGGTGGATCGTCACCAAATACAATTGCATCGGCTGCCATCAGATTGACGTCGGCCAAAAATCCGTGCTGCAGACTCTGCCCATGTATCAAGGTGATCTCAAAGGCAACCTGCCTCCGGTCCTAACCACCGAAGGCGCGCGCGTCAATCCCGAATGGCTCCGCGGCTTCCTAGCGAATCCCGCGCTCAGCACCACGGACACGAATCGCAACGGCGTCCGCCAATATCTGCAAGTGCGCATGCCCACGTTCTCGCTTTCGAACGATGAAATTCGCAAGCTCACGCTATTTTTCGAGGCCATGTCCGCGCAACCGGATCCTTTCATTCCGCCGAAGGTCGAGCCGCTCAGCGATGCCGAGCGCGCCATGGCTCGCGGCCTGTTCACCAGCCCCGCCGCGCCTTGCCTGAAGTGCCACATGACCGGCAACGAAGCGCACGACAAAAACGCTTCGGCGCCCAATTTCCTGCTAGCACACGAGCGCCTGCAACCCGCATGGACCGCCCGCTGGATCACCGATCCCGCGAAAATAATCCCCGGCACCGCCATGCCCTCCGGCCTGTTCCGCAAAGAGGGCGACATCTGGGTATTCGCGGGCCCGACGCCCGGCGCCATGCAGCAATATCACGGCGATCAAGCCGACCTGTTGGTGCGCTACATGTTCACGCTGACGCCCCAGGAGCAAGCCGCCCTGCTGGGCCGCACGCCATCAGCCAGCAATACCGCAGCAGGGAAGCAGTCCGGCGGAAAGTAGTTCGTAGCGTCGGCGTCCCGCCGGCTCTTCGCAGTTGATGTTGCCTTTGAATTTGAGTTTGATTGTGCCTTTGACGTCGTTGTTGCTGTTGGTTCTGTAGCGGTCGGTCCCGTTTTTTGCGACCGGGCAGCCGTTGCTGTCGGTGTGCCGCTGCCTTTCATCGTGCCGCTCACAAACGCTTTCGGTCTCGCAGCAGAATTCAGGCACTATCGGTATCCGAACTTGTTAGAATACGCAGTTCCGCCAAGGAGGAATTTTTCAACATGAGTAACAGATGTTTTCATCTAGCCCTAACCGCCATCCTGGCCCTCGCCATCAGCGGATGCGGCAATAAGGAAAATACAACGACCGAGCAGCCCGCGACCCCCGCCGCGCCTGCCGGAAAAACGGTGGATGCCACGACGACAGGCTCCGTCGCCGGCAAAGTAACTCTCGACGGCAAAGCCGCGCCCGAAAAACCCATCAACATGAGCGCCGAGCCGTACTGCCAGAAGGCTAATTCAGGCCCAGTGGTACCGCCCACGGTCGTAACAGACGATAAGGGCGATCTGGGCAACGTAGTAATCTTCGTGAAAGACGGCCTGGGCGATTACGTCTTCGACACGCCGAAAGACTCCGTGCCCCTCGAGCAAAAAGGCTGTATGTACTCCCCGCACATCATCGCCGTCATGGCCGGCCAAACCTTTGAAGTGAAGAACGACGACCAGACCACCCACAACATTCACCCCATGCCCAAAGACAATCGCGAGTGGAACAAATCGCAAGCTCCCGGCACCTCTCCCATCGACGATTCCTTCGCGCGTCCCGAGCTCGCCATCCCGGTAAAGTGCAACGTCCATCCCTGGATGAAGAGCTACATTTTCGTTTTCAAGAATCCCTACTACGCCATCACCGCGAAGGACGGCTCCTTCGAGCTGAAGAACCTCCCTCCGGGCACCTATACCATCGAAGCGTGGCAGGAAAAGTACGGAACGCAGGACCAGACCGTAACCATCGGCCCCAAAGAATCAAAGACAGTCCAATTTAAATTCAACGCCGCCGCGCCAGCAGCGCCACCAGCGGACTAGTCCAAGCATCAAACGCAGAGGGGGCGGGTCCCGCAAAGCGGGACCCGCCCCTCGCTCTTCGCAGTTGACGTCGCTTTTGAATTTGTAGCGGCCGCCTGCTTTTTAGGCGAGCGTCCTTGACCGTGCCGTTGCTTGACGTTGCCGTTGAAAGTGTAGCGGACGGTCCGGCCTTTTAGGACCGGGCAGCCTTCGGTTTGCTTCAGCTTTTGCAATCCATCGGCGCCGCACACACCACATGAATCGCGGCCCCAAATGTGTTAGTTTACTTTCTTGAAAAATATGCTCGAAACCACGACCAACGAATCAGCAATCACCCCGGGCCTGCACCGTTTCGCGTTGGCCACCTCTGCCTGTACCGTCCTACTCCTGATGGCCGGCGCCCTGGTTACCAGTAACGACGCCGCCGATTCAGTCCCGGACTGGCCCCTAGCCTACGGAAAAATAATCCCGCCGCTGGTAGGCGGCATCCGCTACGAATACGCGCACCGCCTGATGGCCGGCAGCGTAGCAATCCTCACGCTCGTCCTAGCCATCCTGCTAGCTCGTTGCGGCTCCCGCTTCCTCGGAAATCTCGGCTTTATTGCATTAATCCTGGTAATCGCCCAAGCAGTCCTGGGCGGCATGCGCGTCCTCTTCCACAATCCAGCGCTAACCGCCACGATCCACGCCATCCTCGCCCAGATTTTCTTCATCACGGTGGTGAGCCTAAGCCTGTTCACCAGCCGCTGGTGGAATAGCGCTCCGCCCAAGCTCGACGACCCAGCCTCGCCGCCGCTACGCACGCTCTCGGCCATCACCGCCGCCGCAATCTTCGTGCAGTTGATTTTAGGCGCGGGCTTCCGTCATGGCGCCTTCGGAATCCTTCCGCACATCATCGGCGCATTCGTCGTACTATTCCTCGCCATCTGGACCAGCCGCACCGTCCGCGTCCGCTTCGGCAACGTAAAGCAACTCCGCCGCTGGGGCGTCCTGCTGATGGCCTTCATCGGCACGCAATTTCTGCTGGGAATCGCCGCGTACGGGGCGGTAGTGCAGGAAATCAAAGCCCAGCAGCCCACCACAACGTATGTGATCCTCACCGTAGCGCACGTTCTGGTAGGCGCACTCACCCTTGCGGCCAGCGTAGTCGTCGCGCTTTCTGCTTTCCGCGCGATTCGCAACGATGCTACAGTCTCAGCCGCCACCGCGGTTACCGGCTCGCCCGCGACGGGCTCCAGCACCGAAGGCTCGCGAGCGTGAGCACCGTGAGAATCATGCGCACGACGGACACGACGCCATGAGCAACGGCCGCGCCGAAGCCATCACCGCCTATGAAAAGCCGTGGGCCTACGTCGTGCTCACCAAGCCCGACGTCACTTTCCTCGTAGTTATCACCACCGTCGCCGGCTTTTACCTGGGCTCCAGCGGCCCCATGGAATGGGCGCGCCTGATGAACACGCTCTGCGGCACTCTGCTCGTCGCCGGAGGCACCGCCGCGCTCAATCAATACGTCGAACGCCACATGGACTCGCTCATGCGTCGCACTGCCTCGCGTCCGCTCCCTCTGGGAATTCTGCAGCCCAAAGAAGTCCTGCTCTTCGGCGTTGCCACCATCGTCGTCGGCACCGTCTGGCTCGCGCTCGCAGTAAATGGCCTCGCCGCATTCATAGCGCTCGCCACCAGCGTCTCCTATCTCGGCGCCTACACCCCGCTGAAGACGCGCACCACCCTCGCCACCGCCGTAGGCGCCATTCCTGGCGCGCTACCACCTTTGATCGGCTGGGCCGCCGCCCACGGTTCACTCTCCGCCGGCGCCTGGATCCTCTTCGCTATTCTATTTTTCTGGCAGTTCCCGCACTTCATGGCGATCGCCTGGATGTACCGCGAAGATTATGGCCGCGCCGGCATCCTCATGCTCCCGGTAGTTGACCGCTCCGGCGACCGCACTTTCCGCCTGATCATCGCCACCGCCGCGATCCTGATTCCAGTCAGCCTGCTGCCCGCGGTGCTCGGCATGGCGGGTATCAATTATTTCTACGGCGCTCTGATCCTCGGCTTGCTTCTGTTGCTGGTCTCTTACTGGGCGAGTCGCATCCGCACCAACGTTCGCGCCAAGTGGCTCATGCACGCCACCGTCGCGCATATTCCGCTGCTGCTCGGCTGGATGATTCTGGATAAAGTCTCCCGATGACCACAGCCGCAACAGCAGGAGGCGTGGACAGGATGTCCAAAGCGCACCGCATCGAAATCGGTGCACTCTGTACCGCGGCAATCCTGATTTGTCTCTGGGGAATCGTCTGGGACATCACCAGCGGCCTCCTTACCAGCGGCATTGACGGCATCATGCTGCTCCTCATCGCTCTGATGATCGCCGGAATTTTCAGCCTGATGCTAGCGCACATGCTCTGGCAGGCCGGCCTGATTCCGTTCTTGAAGCCCGCGCCCGCGGTGGCCGCTCCAGCGAAAGCAGCAGCCGCGCCCGCCAAGCCCGCAGCAGCAGCCACTCCTGCCGCAACGGCGGCACCGCCGAAAGCTCCAGCCGCTACCGCAAACGCTCCAGCCGCGGCGCCAGCAGCACCGACACCGACACCGGCACCGAAGCCAGCGCCAGCCACGCCACCCGCAACACCGCCCGAGCCCAGCACAAAGTGAATTCCAGCGCAGCCCTGCTTGATGGCAGCAGCAGATGAATTCATCAGCTCCAACTTCCGCTCACCTTGATGCCGCCAAGTCGCCGAAATCTTTCGGTGGACGCTGGGCGCTAGGCATCGTAGTCCTCACGCTCTGCTTTGTAGTCATGCCGTTCTTGTTCTGGAACGCCACCTGGTTCGGCCGCCCCATCACCGACGCGCAAATCTCCAAAGCCCTCGCCGACCGCTCCCACCCGCGGGAAATCCAGCACGTCCTCTCGCAATTCGAAACCCGCATCGAACGCGGCGACACTTCCGTCCGCAAGTGGTATCCGCAAATGGTCGCGCTCTCGAAAGATCCCATTGACGAAATCCGCGTCACGGATGCCTGGGTCATGGGGCAAGACAACACCGCACCCGAATTCCACCAAGCCCTGCTGCCGATGCTGAACGATCCCAACCCCATGGTCCAACGCAACGCCGCGCTCTCGCTGGTCCGCTTTCAAGACGATTCCGGGCACGCTCAAATCGTCTCCATGCTGCAACCCTACCTGATGAATGCGCCGCGAACAGGCCTGCTAATCACGCGCCTAAGGCCCGGAGACGTCGTGAATCCCGGCACGCTGGTAGCTCACATCGACACGACAGGCAATGGCAGCGCAGCAGGAAACAGTAGCGAAGCAGGGAAGAGCAACGAAGTCCGCGCCAAAGTCCCCGGCACGGTAGATCACTGGCTGGTGCAAACCGGCGTCACTGTTTCGACAGGCCAGCCGATCCTAGCGCTAGCCCCCAACGAAAGCATGGCCTGGGAAGCCCTACGCGCGTTATTCCTCACAGGCCGCCAAGAAGATTTACCCTACGTAAACACGTTCATCCGCGGCGCAGACGGCATGTCTCCCCAAGTCGGAGCCCAAGCCCAAGCCACAGCCCGCGCTATCCACGACCGCCAGACTCCGCGGCCGTGAACGTCAATCTCGGCAACGCTAACCCCGGAACGCCACCCCCGGAGAACGCCCATCTCCCGATTGGCGTTTTGAACCCCGTCGCGCCAGCGCTGTCGATTTTGAACTGGATTTTGGCGTTGTAGCGGCCGCCTGCTTTTTAGCGGGCGTTTTGACGTTGGATCCGGAATCCGCAAACTCCGGGGTCACTGCTTGTACTGAATCACCGCCTTCCCATCGACAATCTTGATATCACTAATATCCGCCGGCAAACGCAACTTGTCCCGATTCTCCGGCGAAGCCATCATCTTCTCCACCGCCGCATTCAAAGTAGACTGCGGCAAAGGCAGCGATCCCAACTTCCCACTAACCGGCTCAAATTTCATCATTCCATTCTCCGAGCTCAAGTGCCCATCCAGCTCCAAAGAAATATCCTTCCCATGAAAATCGAAAATCACATAAGCCTTTACCAGATCGCCCACCAGATCCACCTTCACATCCTTCACCGACGACTGCACATCCTCCAGCGATCGCGGATCGCCCGCAGCCAAAGCCGCACTCGGATCATTCGCCGCATTGCCACCGCCATCCGCCGCCGGAACCACAGGCGCAGCGCCCGAACCACTGCCGGAAACCGCGGTCGAACTCCCTCCCGGAGCCTCCGTCTGCAAACTCTGCGCCAGATAAGAATTCAATTCGCTGCGATCTAAAGCCACCGATCCCGGCTGTCCCGCAGCCTTAGCCTGATCCGCCGCCGCAAATTTCTGCTCCGCCCGCGCTGCCGCACCAGGATCAAACGGAATCACTGGCGCCGGCGACTTGTGCAACACCAGCACAATCGTCAAAATCAAAGCCGCCAAACTGCTCCACGAAAGTACCTTGTAAATTATCCCCACCAGCTTCGCATCAGCCATAAGCCATGCTCCTATGCCGCAATAGCGCGCGAATGAATGCAGAAATGCCAGCATAGCAGCCAGGAAGGGAACCAGAGGATTACAGGCAAGCAGCAGTGCTCAATCACCCATTGAACCAAAGTACAGCCCACGCCCGGCAACGCCAATCTCCCGATCGGGGGACGTGGCACTCGCCAAAAAACAACATGTCATCCCGAACGTAGTCCTGCGCTTTTTCCTTCCCGCCGTAGATTGGCGGGCGCGCGACGGACAGAGGGATCTGCTTTTCGTGCCACGGCCACGCCGCTCACCTTTTCTGTGCAAAATATTTCGCGTAATACAAAATCCCCGCCACCGTCTTCCCGTCCCGTATCTTCCCCCGCCGCATCCACTGCTCTACCTCATGCAACGAAAAAATCCGCTGCTCGATCCTCTCGTCCGGCTCCGGATTCGCCGCCCCCTTCTTCAACCCAGTAGCCAAAAAAATCGCCATGTTCTCACGTAAAAACCCTGGACTAGGAAACAAATCCACCAGCAGGCGCATCGACCGCGCCGTATACCCAGTCTCCTCCTGCAATTCCCGCCGCGCCCCCGAAACAAAACTCTCGTCGCCATCCCGCCGCCCCGCCACCAATTCCCACAAATACTGCTGCACGCTATGCCGATACTGCCGGATCAACACAATGCGCCCGTCAGGCAGCACAGGCAGCACGACCACCGACCCCGGATGCACAATAATGTCCCGCGTAGCCTCCAGGCCGCTTGGCTCAATCACTTTCTCCCGCTGCACATCAAACACCCGCGTATGCAAAACCAACTCGCTGCTCAAAACTTTCGCCGTAGAAGTTTTCTTCGCCACAATCGCTCCCGTAACTCCCAACTCGACAAACATACTAACCCACCTGACGATGCGAAAAGCATCGTCATCCCGAGGGCGGCGCCTTTGCCTCAAGCCGGCCGAAGGAGCTCTCGGGCTTTCTCTGTGTCGTCCGCTTTTCCTCTTGGCTCTCTGTGTTGAATCTTTTGACTTGCGCACAATCAATCGAACAAACGCTTCCCTGATTTGTTGCCGCCCCCACCCCCGTTGCATATACTGACTACGGCAAACCCATGCCCATCAATACAGTCATAGTCGACGACGAGCGCCCAGCCCGCGACGAACTCCTCTATCTCCTAAAAGGTTTTCCCGAAGTAAACGTAGTAGCCCTGGGAAAGAACGGCCTGGAAGCCGTCACGCTGATCAAAGAACACGAACCCGACCTGGTCTTCCTCGACGTGCAAATGCCCGGCCTGGACGGCTTCGGCGTAATCAAGAAACTCCTGGAGCGCAAACTCCGCGTCCCACAGATCGTTTTCGCCACCGCCTTCGACAACTACGCCATCCAGGCCTTCGACGTAAACGCGGTTGACTACGTCCTGAAGCCCTTCGACAAAGCCCGCATAGCTAAAGCCCTGCAACGCGCCAAAAAAATGGTCGACGCGCACACCTCCCCAGTCGAACGCCTCGAAACGCTAATGGGCCAGCTCACCGCGCCCACCACCGCCGCGAAATCCGCGCAACCAGTCAAGCTTCTCGTGAAATCGCAAGAACGCATGTTCCTCGTCGACGCCGACGACATGATCTATGCTTCGATCCAGGACGGCACCATCACAATTTTCACGCGCGACTTCGAAGGCGTCTCCAATTACCGCACCATCGAGGAGCTTTCCGCCTCTCTCGACGCCGATCGCTTCTGGCGCGCGCACCGCTCTTACCTCGTCAACATCAATCACATCAAGGAAGTCGTGCCCTGGTTCAAGTCCAGCTACATTCTGAAAATGAACGACAAGCGCGCCAGCGAAATTCCCGTCTCGCGCGCCCAAACCAGACGCCTGCGCGAGCTTTTGAAGCTTTAGTGGCCTTTGCGTGAATGGCGGAAACGGAAGGGCGGCGCTTCAGCCCCGCCGTAAAACCGCGCAATCGAAAGGGGCTTTAGCCCCTGAAGCCCGGGGTTCCCATCGCGGCTGACTGTTTATGAGACGGGTTCCAACAGCCTCGAAGCAAGCCCGGCGGCTCGGCCGCCGCATCATAATTTTTCAGGGGGCAGCATGCCACGCACGAATCACATTCCATATCTCACAGCCGCAGCCTGCATCGTCTCGATCTCAATCTTGCTCCTCACACGGGCCATGCCAATCCAAGCAAGCGCTCAGGCTTCCGCCAAAGCACCGGCCCCAGCCCACGCCCCAGCGAGCACCGGCTCCATCTCCGGCAACGTCTCCGATCATCAAGGCTCCCCCCTAGCCGGCGCACAAGTCACCCTGACCAAACTCACCACCAAAGAATCCAGCAACGGTTCGACCGACGGCACCGGCGCCTACAGCTTCGAAGCCCTGAAACCCGGCCACTATACATTGGTCTTCGAATCCAAAGGCCTAGTAGCAAAAACGCAATCCGTCGAAGTAAAAGCCGGCAAGAAATCAAAAGTAAGCGAGCGCCTAAAGCCCCCCGAACTCCAAAAGAAAACCAACGTCGAATAACACGAGCGGCGCAAGCTTTTGACGTTGTAGCGGCCGCCTGCTTTTGCTTTTTAGGCGGGCGTCCTTGACGTTGGTTTTCTCTGTGCCCTCTGCGCTCCGCCCTCTGCGTTCATCAGTGGTGCCTTTGGCCTCCGCACTGTGCTAGCATCGCTCCTACACCTCGCGATGGATTTTTCACTCAGCAGCGACCAAATCCTAATCCGCGACACCGTCCGCCAATTCATGGAGACGGAAATGCGCCCCATTCTCCGCGAATACGAGCGCCAGGAGAAATTCCCTGCGGAACAGCTAAAGAAACTAGGCGAACTAGGCTGCTGCGCCATGCTGGTCCCCGAAGCATGGGGCGGTGCTGGCACAGACACGGTCAGCTACGCCCTAATGCTGGAAGAAGTCGCTCGCATCGACGCCTCTACCGCCGTAGCCCTAAGCGTCACCAATTCCGTAGTAACCGTCCCGCTCTGGAAATCCGGCAGCGAGCAGCAAAAGAAAAAATATCTCTCCCGGCTCTCGCGCGGAGAAATTCTCGGCGCCTTCTGCCTCACCGAACCGCAAGCCGGCTCCGACGCCGCCGGCATCCAAACCCGCGCCGTCCGCGATGGCAACCACTACATCCTAAACGGCACCAAAGCCTGGGTCACCAACGGCGGAGTCTCCGGCCTCTACATCATCTTCGCGAAAACCGATCCCGCAGCCGGCAGCCGCGGCTTCACCGCCTTCCTCGTCGAACCCGATTTTCCCGGCTTCCGCATCAGCCGCTACGAAGATAAAATGGGTCTGCGCCTGTCGCGCTCCGCGGAAATTTCGCTGCAGGATTGCCGCGTGCCGGCAGAAAATCGTCTGGGCGCAGAAGGTCAAGGTCTCCGCATTGCCCTGGAATCGCTCGACGGCGGCCGCATAGGCATCGCCGCGCAATCCGTAGGCGTCGGTCAGGGCGCGCTAGAAGCCGCCACGCGCTACGCCAAACAAAGAAAAACGTTCGGCCACCCGATCGCCGAATATCAAGCCATTCAATGGATGCTGGCCGACATGGAAACCGAAGTCTCCGCCGCCCGCGCCCTGACGCACTACGCGGCATGGCAACGTGATAAGGACCTGCGAGATCAGGAAGCACGCGGAAGGGAACTGGGCGCCACACAAGAGGGCCCAAGCGACGCAGCTGACGCGCAAGCGAGCCTGCCCGAAGCGCGCGATGCCGCATCGCGCCGAGCGCGCGGCTCGAGCGCCTCTCGCGCCAAGCTATACGCCAGCGAAATGGCCAACCGCGTAGCCTACAAAGCCGTTCAAGTCCACGGCAGCAGCGGCTATTCGCGCGAAACGGATGTCGAGCGCTACTATCGCGACGCCCGCGTCCTAACAATTTACGAAGGCACCAGCGAAATGCAGCGCCTGGTAATCGCCCGCGACCTTCTGCGGCACTGACAGCCGTGCTCCGCAGTTGATTTTGTAGCAGCCGCCTTCAGGCGGGCGCCTTTGACCTTGGTGTTGATGTCGCTTTTGTAGCGGCCGGTTCCGTTTCATCGAACCGGGCAGCGGTTGCCGTTGGTGCTGCGTCTGTAGCGTCGGCCTGTTAGCCCGCAGGGTAGGCGGGCGGATGAGAGCTAAATTCGCCGAGCCCGAAACGCGAGCACCAAGCCCGAACCTAGGAGATCGATCTAATCTTGTCTAAACAGAAACGAGTCCTCAGCGGCATGCGCCCCACCGGCCGCCTCCACCTAGGCCATTTCTTCGGCGCCCTTGCCAACTGGCTAAAACTCCAGCAAGAATACGACTGCTACTTCTTCGTAGCCGACTGGCACGCGCTAACCACGCATTACGAAGACACTTCCTCGATCGCCGAAAACACCCTGCAAGTAGCCATGGACTGGCTAGCCGTAGGCCTCGACCCCCAAAAATCCACGCTCTTCGTGCAGTCCCAGGTCCTGGAACACGCCGAGCTCCACGTTCTCCTCTCCATGATCACCCCGCTAAGCTGGCTAGAACGCGTCCCCACCTACAAAGAACAAATCGAAAATCTAAAAGGACGCGACCTAGGCACCTACGGCTTCCTGGGCTACCCCCTCCTCCAATCCGCCGACATCGTAATGTACGGAGAACCGATGCAAGACCTGCTCGTGCCGGTTGGCGAAGACCAAGCCCCTCACGTCGAACTTACCCGCGAAATCGTGCGCGCCTTCAATTTTACATTTGGTTTCACGGTGAAGATTCCAAGCGATACCGAGACTCGAAACCGGATTCGCCAACAACTCCCTGAAACAGACGTTGCATTACCCAAAACGCCGCCGTTCGCGCAGCAGGCATTCGACGATCATTCGCGCCGTGACTTTCGCGAGGCTGCGCGAAAAGCTATGACCGAATGGGGCTACGATAACTTTCGTGAGAAGATGGGCGCGAACGCCAAGTTCTTCACGCTGACCTCTGTTCTGCAGGAACCCGCATACATCGCAACCGAAACCCCCCGCCTCCCAGGCCTAGACGGCCGCCGCATGGCCAAGTCCTACGGCAACGCCATCTGGCTAACCGATCCCCCCGATGAAATCCGCACCAAAACACGCAACATGCTCACCGACCCGCAGCGCGTCCGCCGCACCGACCCCGGTCGCCCCGAAATCTGCCCAGTCTTCGCGTATCACAAATTATTCTCCCCACCCGAGACTGTCGCGCGCATTGACCACGACTGCCGCTCCGCCGCCATCGGCTGCGTAGACTGCAAGAAAGAGATGGCCGAAAACCTGGTGAAGTGGATCGAGCCCATCCAGGCACGCCGCAAACAATTTGAGGCCAATCCACAGCAAGTTTGGGATATCCTCGACACCGGCTCGAAGCAAGCCCAGAAGGTCGCGCGCAAAACCATGAAGCGTGTGCGCAACGCGATCTTCCAATGGGACGAAGCGCGCCAGCAGAAGGCCTAAGGCTTCACCGATGGATGGCTTTGCATCCCTGCAAGGGCCTGTGGAGAAAGTGGACGGAAATCTCGTCCTGCGAATTCCGCTCGCTGCCGGCGGTGAAGAATTTGTTGAATGTTCTCGCGGAGTTTCGGAAATAAAGGATGGTTACCTGGTTATCGAGATCAAAGAGTGGCTTGCAGGTGTGTTGCGGATCGAACAGGGTGATCTCGTCTCAGTGAACAACGCCGACGGCAAACTCAACATCACACCCGTCAATCCGCGGCCAGTTCAATGAGATGGGGACAGGGCAAACACTGTCATCCCGAACGGAGCCGCGCGCTTTTTCTTTTCCCGCCGCAGTTTGGCGGGCGCGCGACGCAGAGAGGGATCTGCTTTTCGCTTTTGCAGTTCGCTTTTGTGCATCGCGAATGTCCATCCCTGAAGCACTAGCAGGAGGCTGACGCACAGAATGGCATCACCCTATCGCATCAATCTACCATCGTACGAAGGCCCGCTCGATCTCTTGCTCGATCTAATCCGCAAGCAGGAGATGGACATCCACAACATCCCCATCGCTAAAATCACCGAGCAATATCTCGATTATCTCCACCAACTCGAAAAACTAGACATAGACGTCTCCGCCGACTTCATCTACATGGCCGCCACCCTGATCCACATCAAATCCAAAATGCTCCTGCCGGTAGACCCGCTCCTAGCCGCCGAAGAGCAAGACCCGCGCGACGAACTGGTCCACCGCCTGCTCGAACACGAAAAATTCAAGAATGCTGCCCAGCTCCTCTACCAAAAACAACAAGTCGAAGCGAACGTCTGGTCGCATCCCGACAAATCCCTATACGGCGGCGACGAAGTCCAGGGCGAGCTAGTCGTCTCGTTGGTAGATCTGGTCAAAACATTCCAGCAAGTCTTAGAACGCCGCAAAGAAGTCCCGCAATTCGGCCTGCGCCACGACACCGTCTCCATCGCGCAAATGATGGACCGTCTCCGCCAGCGCCTGGTAGTCACAGACGATCCCGTCTCCCTAATCGAATTCTTCGAAACCTGCGAAACCCGGAACGCGATGATAGTCGCCCTGCTAGCCGTCCTCGAAATGGTTCGTATGCAAGCGGTCCTGCTAGTGCAATCCGATCTGTTCGAAGACATCCGCCTCCGCAAACACAAGATGTTCGACGCAGTCTTCGCCGGCCCCGACGCCATGTCCCAAATCGAGGAGCAATACCTGTGACGGCATCCCCAGCAAGGTTCGATACCCTGACGTACGACTGTCATCCCGAACGGAGTCCCGCGCCTTTTCCGTCCCGCCGCAATCCGGCGGGCGCGGGACGCAGAGAAGGATCTGCTTTTGCCGTAGCCGCCGCACCACCAGCTCCAAGGGGAAACGCATGACGCCACAAGAAATCCAAGCCTCGCTAGAAGCCATCATCTACGCCGCCGACGAGCCCGCCACGCTCGACCAAATCTCCAAAGCCCTCGGCATCGAAAAACCCGAAGCCCGCGCCGCCCTCGAACAGCTCACCGCCGCCTACCAAACCGAAGACCGCGGGATCGAAGTCCGCAAAGTCGCCGGCGGCTGGAAGTTCTACACCAAAGCCCAGCATCACGACGTAGTCCGCAAATTCATCAAGAGCCTGCAACCGCCGCTTCGCCTCACGATGCCCGCGCTGGAAACCCTAGCCGTGATCGCCTACAAACAACCAGTCACAGTCCCCGAAATCAACGAAATCCGCGGCGTCCACGTAGGCGGCGTAATCAAAACGCTCTTGGAAAAGCGCCTAATCACCACCGCAGGACGCAAAGAAGTCATCGGCCGCCCTATCCTCTATCGCACCTCCAAACAGTTCATGATGCGCTTTGGCCTCTCCGACCTAGACGAACTCCCCAGCCTGAAAGAATTCGAAGCTCTAGCCCAAGCCGCCCTAGGCTCCGACGAAGGCATAGCCGAACCCGAAGAATCCGCAGCCATCGCCGAAGAAGTTGTCGATGCAGAAATCGTCAACGTAGAAGTAGTCGCCGAAGCCGGAGCCGGACCCGCACTCAGCGATGACCTGTCCGACGACGCTGTCTCGGAAGTCCAAACCGTGACCGAGAGCGCCAAAGACTCCATCTCCAACGCGCCGCCAGAACCGGAAGCGCCCGCGACCAGCACCACCGATGACGCCGACAAGTCCCGCGCCGCCGCGGCTTCAGCAGTCTCCGGCAACCGCTCACCTGAATCCGAGCGCTAGTCGCCCTTCAAGCTCGCTCTCCGCCGGCGTATTGCAGTTGACGTTGTCACGGCCAGCTTCAACTGGGCGCCTTTGATTTCGTTTTTGCCCTGGGATTTGCCTCTGCTCTTGACGTGGTCCTTGACTTGGCCTTTGTAGCGGCCGCCTGTTTTTTAGGCGGGCGTCGTTGCCGTTGGTTTCTCTGCGTTCCCTGCGCCTCGGCGGTAATCCTTCGCCGTTGCTTAACAGAAGGAAAGTTGCGCGCGTCATCCCGAACAAAGTCCTGCGCTTTTTCCTTCCCGCCGCATTTTGGCGAGCGCGGGATGCAGAGAGAGATCTGCTTTCCGCGAATTCGCCAGGCACAAATGTCGTGGTCGTCGATTTTGTTCGTGCTTCCGATTCGCTCCAAACCCATTTTTCCGTTAAGCTATATGCGCACCACGGAGCCACTCAACCCACCCATGCTCGAACGATTACAGAAAATCATTGCGCGCGCCGGGATCGCTTCCCGCCGCCACGCCGAAGAACTAATCAAATCCGGCCTGGTCACCGTAAACGGCCAAACGATCACCGAACTAGGCAGCAAAGCCGACGAATCCAAAGACCACATCAAAGTCCAAGGCAAACTCCTGCGCCCCGAAACCGAGCGCGTCTATCTGCTCCTGAACAAACCGCCCGAAGTAGTCTCCACCATGATCGATCCCGAAGGCCGCCGCTCGCTCACCGACCTGCTCCACGGCGTCTCGCAGCGAGTCTTTCCCGTAGGCCGCCTCGAATATCATTCCCTTGGCCTCGTCTTTCTCACCAACGACGGCGAGCTAGCGAACCTGATACTGAAAGCCCATCACCTGCCGCAAACCTACAACCTGAAATTGAAAACTCTCCTCACCTTCGAAGAAATCGACAGCCTCGCGCAATCGACAGGCGCTCGCATCACGCGCATCAAAGGCAAAGACGCTCCCTGGTACGAAGTGACGCTCTCTGAAGCTCGCCGCGACCAGCTGCGCAACCGCCTGTTCCAGACCGGCCATCCCGTGGAAAAAATCAAGCGCGTCAAAATCGGCAACCTTGCGCTCGAGGATCTCTCGGCAGGCCACTATCGTCCGCTGTCAGACGCCGAAGTCAGCACGCTGCGCCATATGGTTCAGCCAGGTAGCGCGCAATCAAGCCCAACAACGCATCTAGCCATCCTCAGGAGCACCCAGCCAACTCTGTCGGCGACGCCAACAGCACCAGACACGCCCAAGCCGCATTTTCCCGTCGCGGTGGCGCGCCGTCCCTTCGTCAAGCGCCGCCCCTATCAACCCAAGCCAAAACCAGGCGAAGCAAAGCGCCCGCCTCAACCGTTCATCCCGCCTGATAGCGGCGCCCCGCGCCCGCCTCAAAAGTTCAAGAACCCGCCGCACGATCGCTCCGTGCCGCCAGGGCCACCGCCAGCCGCAGCAATTCCATTCTCCGCGCCGCCACGAAAAAGCTTTCAGAATTCGCGCCAAGGCCATCCCGCGCGCCCGGATTTCAAAGCGCGTCCCGCAGCCGCAGGCGGACGTCCCTCAAAACCGCCGTTCGCAAAATCATACGGCGCAAAGTCTCACGGCCCGAAATCGCACGACGAAAAACCGCGCGGCCCCTGGAAGTCCCGCCCACCCTTCAGAAGGGAAGGCCGCGGCGGATCAAAACCACATCACGGCGGAAAACCATTCCAGAAATTCCGCCCAGATTCCGTCCCGCACCAAGACCAAGACTCATACTACGATCGCCCAATCAAACCAAAATCCGAAGCCCCCTGGCGCCGCAGCGAATCCTCGCAACCAAGTGGACGCCCGCATGCAGCCGTAGACGGAAAATTCCGCAGCGGTCCACCCACCGGCGGCAGCCGCAAACCCGGCGCCCCCTGGAAATCGCGCAAGCCCTCCGAACCCGGCGCCTTCGGCCGCGCCAAAAGCAAATTCACCCAGCCCGGTGGACGCCCCGCCGGAATGAAGCCACGCACAGGCGGACCAAAACGCAGCGGAAACGGCCCAGGCCATCACAAACCAAGACTAGGAAATTTCACAGGCCCCAAGGGAAGGCGCTGAGCCAACCCACTGAATGACCAAACGGATTCATGATCTCGTCCCTCCTCACATTCGCGCGCTCGCTCCCTACGTGCCCGGAAAACCAATCCAAGAGGTCGAACGCGAACTGAAAATGCACCCTATCAAACTCGCATCGAACGAAAATCCCCTAGGCCCGTCGCCGCTCGCCCTGGCCGCCGCACAAAAAGCTCTCGCCGATTCCAATCGCTATCCCGACGGCAGCGGCTTCTACGTCCGCGAAGCCCTCGCCCAAAAACACGCCGTCCCCGCCGAAAATATAATTCTCGGCGCAGGCTCAACCGAACTGATTGACCTTGCCGCCCGCATCATGCTCACCAGGTCCGATTGTGGCGTCGCCTCCCACGGCTCTTTCCCGCTCTACTACATCGCCATTCGCGCCGCCGGTGCCCGCCTGCTCGAAATCCCGCTGCGCAATTACGCCTTCGATCTGGACTCGATCGCCCGCAATCTCCCGCCCGATGCGAAAATCGTCTACCTCGCGAATCCCAACAATCCCACCGGCACCATGTTCACCGCCGACGAGCTCGACTCCTTCCTGGCCCGCGTTCCCGAAACCGTACTGGTAGTAGTAGACGAAGCCTACTTCGAATACGTCGAGCGCCCCGACTACTCGCGCTCCATAGCAGTCGCGCAACGCCGTCGCAACGTAATCGTGCTCCGCACATTTTCGAAAGTCTACGGCCTCGCCGGTCTGCGCATCGGCTACGGTATCGGCCCTGCCGACCTGCTCAACGAAATGAACAAGCTGCGCGGCCCCTTCAACACTTCCGGCGTAGCGCAATCCGCAGCTCTGGCAGCGCTCGAGGACGCAGAACACGTGCGCAGGTCCGTCGAATCCAATCGCGCTGGCCTAGCCCAACTCTGCGCAGGCTTGAAATCTCTAGCCGTCCAATTCGTCCCGTCCTTCGCGAATTTTCTGCTCGTAGAATTCGGACGCGACGCCGAACCCGTCAGCGAAGAACTCCTCACCCGCGGAGTAATCGTACGCCCCATGCGCTGGATGGGCCTGCCCAGCGCCATCCGCGTCTCGGTGGGCACCCCCGAAGAAAACAAAAAATTTCTGGACTCGCTCGCCCTGGTAAGAGACACTACGCCGCGCGAATCGCAACCATCCATTCGCCAATTTCTGGAAGGAGATTCCCGGGACATTTAATGACTGAATCCACCGACGACTTTAACTTGTCCACAAACCTGCCCGTGCGCGGAAGCACCCCGGCCGCGCCCCACGATCCGGTCACAGAAATCCTGAAGACCAGTCGCACCATCGCCGTAGTGGGCCTCTCCAATCGCAAATTTCGACCCAGCTACGGCGTAGCCGATTACCTGAAATCCGTCGGCTACCGCATCATCCCCGTAAACCCGCTGGAAACGGAAGTCCTAGGTGAGAAGTGCTACGCGCGCCTGGAAGACATTCCCGAAAAAGTAGACATCGTGAATATTTTCCGCCGCTCCGAGTTCGTGCCAGACATCGTCGACTCCGCCATCCGCAGCAACGCCCGCGCCATCTGGATGCAAGAAGGTGTAATCCATCACGAAGCCGCCGAGCGCGCCCGCCGCGCCGGCCTCTTCGTCACAATGAACGCCTGCATCCTGAAAGAACACGTCCGCCGCCTCCGCCTAACAAAAGATCCCGCCAGCATCTGAGCCTGACTTTCACGCGTCAGGGTTAGCAGGCAATCGACCGCATCACGGGTTTCTCATCCTATTGCCGTCAGCATTGCCTGTATCAGTGTTCTCCTGCGTTCATCATTGGTGCCGTTGAATTGCCTCAGACCCACACTAAAACCGATACATCACTAAAGCCCGTTTCCCCGGCTCCGTCACCCCGACCGTCTCCCCATCCGGCGCAATCGCAAAACTATGAAACTCCAACCCATGAAAAAACGGCTCGAACGTTCCACTATAAACTCCCACCCAAACTAGATTGTTCGATTGCTGCGGCTGCCCGCGCTTCAACAAAATATGCTGCTCGTCCCGCGCCCACTGAAATTCCCCAATCGCCACGCGCACCACCACCGGCCGTGCAGAACCGACCACGTCGCGCACCTCAAGCGTATCTCCATCCTTGAAATAAGCGATTTTCTTAGCCGAAGGAGCCACCGTCAAAAATCCTGCGTACTCATCGACGGATCCAAGCTCCGTCACCCGCTCCGCCGCCAAATCCAGCTGCATGATCTTCGGCGCTCCGACCAACCGCGTATTTTCTTCAATCGCAAATGCCTGATTCCGCTTCGTATCCCACGCCACCGCCGCGAACGTGAACCCATCAAACAACACGCGCTTCTTCCCGTCCGCCGGACGCAACGCATTAATCTGGCTCAAACCACCGGTAGTTTTCGACAAATACACCAAAGTCTGCCCATCCGCCAACCACGCCGCGTTAAACGCATCCGAAAGCGTCGCAGTCTTCGATCCAGAAATCGAAATTTCCCGGCCGTCCGCATCCATCAAATACAAAATCGTGTTCGGCCGCACCGTCTGCTGCTCATCCAGCTGCTGCACGATGCTCCCCCGCGGCTGTGCCAGCTCAGAAGTATCCATCTTCACCACAATCCGCTTGTTGTCCGGCGACCAAGTCAGCGTGTCCACCTGGTAGCTATGCTGATGCGGCAAAGGCGGGTGCTTGGAATCCCCCGGATCGCTAGGCTCCTCATCCGGAGAGAAGGGCACTGGCGTGAACTTGTCTCCATCAATAATCTTCCGCTTTTTTCCGTCAACGTCGCCCACCCAGAAATCGTCATGCTCCACAATCAATTTCTTGATCCGTTTCATCCGCTCCACGGCATACACCACATGATTGTCCTGCGAAATCGCAAACGCCTGCACGTCCTGGTCAAACACCGCCACCTGCTTCACTTCCGCAAGCCCCAACACAGGCAGCACAAGCACCATAACCACGACGAGCCATAAAAAATAATTAGAAGCCATGCCAGGAACGGCTGAGCCGGAAGAATCGGAAGGCCGGGAAGAGCAGGGAGGGTGGGGAGACCGAGAAGGGCGGGGCTTCAGCCCAGCCATGCAGCCGTACCCAAAAGGGGCTTTAGCCCCTGAAGCCAGGCTTTTCCGTCGCATCACTTTTCTTTCGTCTCCGCCGGCTTTTTCTGAATCCGCCGTATTTCCTCCAACCTCTGCCGAATACGCGCCTCGAATCCCTGATCCGTCGGCTGATAATAAGTCCGCCCCGCCAAACTTTCCGGCAAACAACTCATGTCCGTAACCTTATCCTCGTAATCGTGTGCGTACTGGTAGTCCTTCCCATATCCAATATTTTTCATCAACCCGGTCACCGCGTTCCGAATCTGCAGCGGGACCGGCTCAGCTATGGTGCTCTGCAAATCGTCCTGCACGCGACCGTAAGCCTTGTACACAGCATTCGATTTCGGCGCGAGCGACAAATACACCGCCGCCTGCGCCAAAGCCAGATGCCCCTCCGGTGGTCCCAACAATTCAAACGCCTGCATCGCCGCGATCGTCACTTCCACAGCGTGCGGTTCCGCCAATCCAATATCCTCACTCGCCATGCGCACCAGCCGCCGCGCAATGTACAGCGGATCCTCGCCGGATTCGATCATGCGCGCCAGCCAATACAGCGCCGCGTCCGCATCCGAATTGCGCACCGACTTGTGCAGGGCCGAAATCAAGTTGAAATGTTCTTCGCCCGACTTGTCATAGGGCAGCAACTTCCGCTGCAGCACATCCTCCAGCCGCTCCTGCGTCAAAACCCGCCGCCCCTCAGGCCCGGGCTCCGTCCCCATCACCAAAGCTTCCAAAGTGTTGTAAGCCGCCCGCGCGTCTCCATTCGCCAAGATCGCAATTCGATGCAATATCTCCAGATTTGCCGCGACGTTCAACTTTCCAAGCCCGCGCACGTCGTCCGCCAGCGCCCGCTCGAGCAGCGCAACGACCTGCTCCGCCGTGTGCGCTTTCAACACATACACTTTCATCCGCGAAAGCAACGGCGCAATCACTTCGAACGAAGGATTTTCCGTAGTTGCGCCAATCAATAGAATATTCCCAGCCTCCACATGCGGCAAAAACGCATCCTGCTGCGCGCGATTGAAGCGGTGCACCTCATCCACAAACACAATCGTGCGCCGCCCGTAGCGTCGCGTGGTCTCCGCCTTGGCCATCACCTCCTTAATCTCTTTGATTCCGGAAAGCACCGCACTGAAAGGAACGAACTCCGACTTCGTAGTCCGCGCAATAATTCGCGCCAGAGTCGTCTTGCCGCAACCAGGAGGTCCCCACAACAGCAGCGAAGTCAAATCATCGCGCTCAATCTGCACGCGCAAAGGTTTACCAGGCCCAAGCAATTCTTCCTGCCCGATGAATTCATCCAGACTCTGCGGACGCATCCGGTCCGCCAGCGGGCGCCCCGCCGACGATTCTTCCTCAGGTTGAATAGCTTGAAAGAGCCCCATGGTTTTAAATCAGTTCCAAGGCACCAGTGATGAACGCAGATAAACACAATTCAATTGGACCCACCGCAGCGCAACACATCGTATCGACTGCAAATCTAGACGCGCCGAACTCAATATTAGTTGTAATTCGATCGGTAGTTCGAGTTCTCGTTCTTTTCGTAGTCCTCGTTTTGGTCGCCGTTTCAATTTCTGTCCTGGCTTGAGGCCTCGTCCTGGTTTCGGCGTAATCGTTCCTCTGCGTTCATCAGCTTCTATTAGTGTTCATCTGTGGTAAAGCCCTTCCTCTGCCGTGCCGCCTCGTACAAAGCCACCGAAGCCGCAACCCCCGCATTCAAACTCTCCACCCCCGCGCTCATCGGAATCGAAATCCGCGCATCCGCCACATGTTCAATCTCGGCTGGCAAGCCAGCACCCTCATTCCCAATAAATATCGCCACCGCCTCGCGCAAATCCGCCGCAGCACCTGCCCCCGCGCCGGCCAGAGCAACAGAATGTGAACTGGCGGCCACAATCTTAACCCCAGCCACTCTCAGCTGCGCCAGCAACACCGGAATCGCCATCCCCCGCAAAACAGGGAAGCGCAAACCAGATCCCGCCGAAGCACGCAACGCCTTCGGCGACCAAGGATCAGCACACCCGCGCGTCGTCACCACCCCGGTCGCACCAAACGCCTCCGCCGACCGCACAATCGTCCCCACATTCCCCGGATCTTGCAGCGCAGCCATCACGACCACCAGCGGCGCGTCGCCACGCAAAGCCCCGTCAGCCGCAGCCGCCCCGTGTACCACAGCATCAAATTGCCACGAAGGCTGCACGAAAAGCGCGGCCACTCCCTGCGGCGCTTCCGTCCCCGCCACCGACGCAAACAGTTTATCCGTAGTCCGCATCACCCGCGAACGCGGAATCCCCGCCTCACTCTCGCCAGCCGCGCGCAAAATCCGTTCCAGGTCCGACGCCTCGCCGGCCTCGCTCACCAGCAATGCCTCCGCCTGCAACCCCGAACGCAGCGCATCCTCCACCAACTTCGGCCCTTCGACACCAATCGGATCGCCCTCCGTCGGCCCCGTCCCGCGCAAAGCCGCCCGAAATATCTTCAGCCACTTATTCTCGCGGCTAGTAATCAGCTCTTCACTCAAGTGTGACGCCACGCCCCCAGCCTAACAAACGCCTCAAGCCCCGTCGAGTTCTCCTGCCCACGGAATCGCATCGCAAGCTGCAACTTGCTTCTATTGCGGAGCATATGATAGCGTGCGAAGCGAACTTGAGGCGTAACCCGCAGAGAGTGATCACTTGCCCGTCGAAGTCCTGAAAATTTCAGCCGCAACTCCGGAACAACGTGTGGTGGACTACGCCGCCGGCTTCATCAAACGCGGCCAGGTGGTCGGCGTTCCCACCGACACCTTCTACGGCCTCTCCGTCGATCCATTCAATCTCGCCGCTATCGAAGCTGTCTTTCGCGTGAAGGGGCGTCCCGAAACCAAAGCGCTCCCGATCCTGGTGAGTTCGATCGAACAAGCCGTCACACTCATCCGTGATGTCCCCGACGCCTTTCTAACGCTAGCTCACAAATTCTGGCCCGGCGCCCTAACGCTTGTCGTCGAAGCCACGCACCGCCTACCCCTGAAAGTAACAGGCAACACCGGCCGAGTAGCACTCCGCTGGGCAAACATGGCGGTTCCCACTGCAATCATCGAAGCCGTAGGCGGCCCCATCACCGGCACCAGCGCCAATCTTTCCGGCTTTCCCAGCTGCACCGCTGCCACCCAAATCGTAAAGCAACTCGGCGACCGCCTCCCCCTAGTCCTAGACGCAGGCGACACCGGCGGCATCCTGGCAAGCACCATCGTCCGTCTTGACGGCCACCACTGGAACGTAGTCCGCGAAGGCGCCATCCCCGAATCCGAAATCAAATCAGCATTGCACGCCTGATGATCTTGCCTCAGGTTTTCTCTGCGCCTCTACGGTAAATGCCTCTATCTTTTTCAGATTTTTCTCTGCCCTCCCCCTGTGCCCTCCGTGTTGAATCCTTTGACTTGCGCGCCTACTTCAAAAACGCCGAAACCAAAAAATCATAATCCCCACCAGGAGACATCGTGATCCCCTCAAGCCTGTCGCGATGCAGGCAAACATTATCCACATACCACAAATCAATATAAGGCTCATCGGCAGCCACAATCTCCTGCACCCGCGCCAATATCTCCTTGCGCTTCGCCTGATCCATCTCCACCCGCGCCTGATCCAACAAACCATCCAACTCCGCATTCCGGTAATGCCCGCGATTAGCCCCCACCGGCGGCATCCTCTTCGACCCAAACACATACTCAAAAACATCCGGATCCGTATTCGCCCCCACCCATCGCAACGTATACATCTGAAAACTCCCCCGCGTAATATCCGTATAAAAAGTCGCGAACTCCAATGGTCGCAGCTCCAAGACCACCCCCACGCGCTTCCACTGATCCGCAATCGCCGCGCTAGTCAGGCGCGTAAACTCATCCGTCGAGGTTTTCAACGTCAATCGCAACCGCACCCCATCCCCCCTGCGCGGATATCCCGCCGCATCCAGCATCTTCTCGGCCCGCGCCGGATCGAAATCATACTGCTGCACGTCTGCATCAAACGCCCAGTGATTCGGCGGCAGCAAACTCTGCGCCTGTCGCGCCTGTCCGCGCAGCAAATATTTAATAATCGTCGCGCGATCGGTGGCGTAAGCGAGCGCCTGCCGCACCTCGCGCTTCGCCAGAATCGGATCGTCGAAATTGAACGAAAGATATGCCACCGAAGTTCCGGGCTCCTCCACCGCCGCAAGCCCGCGTTCCTTCGCCAGCGTCACCACCGTGTCCGGCGTCAGGGAATTGATCGTCGCATCCGCCGAGCCCTTGCGCAGCTCCAGCGCGCGGACGATCGGGTCCGGCACGATGCGCATCCGCAGCCGCTCGATCTTCGGCGCGCCAGCAAAATAATGGTCGTTCCTTTCCAGCACGATTTCTTCATCCGTAGTCGCGCTCGCAAACCGAAATGGCCCGGTGCCAATCGGATGTTGCGCTATCTCCGCACCCGACCCGCGCGGGACGATCCCGATCGCCGGCGAAACTATGGTAGAAAGCAGCGACGCGTACGGTTCGCTCAGATGAAAAATCACCGTTGCCCCGTCCGGCGCCTCCACAGACGTAACCATCTTGAATCCGCCGCGTTTCGGCGTCTTCAGCGCGCCAAATAGGATCGTATCAAACGTGTACTTCACGTCCGCCGACGTAAGCGGCCGCCCATCGTGAAATTTCACGCCAGGACGTAAATGGAAAACGTAGGTCAGCGGGTTGGGAATGTCCCAGCGCTGCGCTAGGTCAGGAATCACATTAAAGTGTGCGTCGCGTGCCACCAGACTGGAGAAAATCAGCCCATCCACGTGCTCCGAATAAGCGTCCGCGCCAATGCGTGGATCGAGATTGGTCGGCGCAGAATCCATCAAAAAATTGACGGTAGCGGAATCAGCGGAAGCTTTCGACGAGCCGCAGCCACTCAGAAGAAACGCACCACACAGCAGAGCAGCAAAAACCGCACCCGAGCCCAGCGGCGAAACTCCCGAGCGTGAAATCCTAACGCGCGTGGCCGTGCACCAATTTCCCCAGAATCGCGGGACGTTTCGCGCCTGTCGCAGAAGGCAAATTATTCGCCCGCCCGTGAAACGCCTCATAAGCCAGCACCGCAAATGCCAGCGCTTCCTTCGCCTCCGCCGGCACCCCAAATCTCGACGACGGCACAATCTCAATCCCCGGTAAAGCCGCTCGCAGCTGTGCCATCAGCAGCGGATTCTTCGTCCCGCCGCCCGCTACCATCAGCTCATTCACCCGCACGCGCGAAAAAATAAATCGACGAAACGCATCCGCAATCGAAAGCGCCGTAAAAATCGTCGCGGTCCGCACCAGATCTTCCGTCCGCGCACGCCGCTTTCGAGCCCATGAAATCAGCTCGTCCGCATACTCGAGTCCAAACTGCTCCCGCCCCGCCGTCTTCGGCGGCGGCAAACGCAAATAAGCGCTGCGCAGCATCGTCTCCAGCAACGGTCGAATCACCTGCCCGCGCAAAGCAATCCGCGCATCGCGATCGTAAGCCAAACGCCGCCCGGTGCTGCGTTCCACCAGCGCGTCAATAATCATGTTCCCCGGCCCGGTATCGAACGCAAATACATCCTCAGGCCGCGCCGCCCGCGGAATCACAGTAACGTTCGCGATCCCCCCAATATTCAAAGCCACGCGCCCCAGCTTCGCATCCCGGTAAAGCAAACAATCCACAAACGGCACTAGCGGTGCCCCTTGCCCACCCGCAGCCATGTCTGCAGGACGAAAATCCGCGATGGTCGCAACGCCCGTCCGCGCCGCAATAATGCTAGACTCGCCGATCTGCAAAGTGGAAGCCACGCGACGTCCGCCAAGAAATCGCGCCGCCACTCCCTGATGAAAAATCGTCTGCCCGTGCGACCCAATTAATCCAATTTGACGCAAGGGAACACGCCACCGTTTGCAAGCGGCCACAGCCGCCGCCGCAAACTCCTCGCCCAGCAAAAAATTTAGTTGGCTGATTTCGGCGGTAGTAGTCGCCCCGCCATTGGCAAGCCGCAATATCGCCCCGCGCACCCGCGCAGGAAACCGCACATGATGATGCCCTTCGAATTTCACCGAAAGGGAAGGGGGCGCGCCCGAAATACGCACCAGCGCGACGTCAATCCCGTCGGCCGATGTCCCAGACATCATTCCCAGTACGCGCATCGCTCTGCTGAGTCTAGAAGCCCCGAAGTGCAGTTTACAACCGCCATTTCGCAGAAGGTTTACACATTGCCACACGCTCTCGGCGCTCGGCCCACCTCACATACCTAGCCCTATATGGAGTGGGGCGGCTCGCCACCGGTTTCGTCGAAACGAAACCTCCGGCGACAGAACGATCCAGGCGAGGCTTGCCTCGCCCGTCTCGACTTTCCTCCGTGCCCTCTGTGTTAAATCTTTTGCACGAGCGTTACGAAAGCTGCTTCTGCAAAGCCGCTAAAAGCACCATAGCCTCAATCGGCGTCAACTTATTCAAATCCGCCGCCCGCAAAGCCTCCACCACCGACGCATCAATTGCCGCAAAAGCAGTCTGCTCCGCGATCATCGCACCGCCAGCTCCCGGCGAAAGCTCCTGCGTCAATTTCTCCTCACTCTGTTCATGCCTCCGCAAAATCTCCCGAGCCCGCGCAATCACATCATTCGGCAAGCCTGCGAGCCGCGCCACCTCAATCCCATAACTCTTGTTCGCGCTCCCCGGCTCGACCCTGCGCAAAAAAATAATCTCGTTGCCAGCCTCCTGCACCGAAACATGCACGTTCCGCACTCCCGGCAAAAGCTGCTCCAACTCCGTCAGCTCATGATAGTGGGTAGCAAAAAGCGTCCGCGGCCGCGCCCCCGAATGCAAAGCCTCTACCACAGCCCAAGCAATCGAAAGTCCGTCAAAGGTAGCCGTCCCGCGCCCCACCTCATCCAAAAGCACCAAACTAGCCGCCGTAGCCGTATTCAAAATCGCCGCCACCTCGCTCATCTCCACCAGAAACGTAGACCTGCCGCGCGCCAAATTGTCTGAGGCCCCAATCCGAGTGAACACCCGGTCCAAAAGCGGCAATTTCGCCGACGCAGCCGGAACAAACGACCCCATCTGCGCCAAAATCGCAATCAAAGCCGCCTGCCGCAAATAAGTGGACTTCCCGCCCATGTTCGGCCCAGTAATCAAAAGCAAAAATTGCGCCTCATCATCCAAATACAAATCGTTCGGCACAAACCGCTCGCCGCGCTCCTGCAGCAACTTCTCGATCACCGGATGCCGCCCGCCCGCAATCAGCAGCACCCCGCGCTTTCCTTTATTCGCAAGCAACGTCTCCGTAAACACCGGCCGCGCATAATTTCGCGAAGCCGCAATGCGCGCGAAATTCACCAGCACGTCTAATTGCGCAATCCCCGCCGCCACACGCCGCAGTCGCCCCGCCTCCCGCGCAATCGCTTCGCGAATTTCCCCATAGAGCCGCCGCTCGATTTCCAGCACGCGCTCTTCCGCGGACAGCACCTTCCGCTCATGCTCCCTCAATTCCGTGGAAGTAAACCGCTCCGCATTCACCAAAGTTTGCTTGCGCTCGTAATCCGCCGGCGCCAAATGTAAATTCGGCTTCGAAATCTCGATATAAAAACCAAACACCTGGTTGTAACGAATCTTCAGCGACGCAATCCCACTCCGCTTGCGCTCCCGCTCTTCCATCGACGCAATAATCTGCCGCCCCTGCCGCGTAATGTCGTGCAGCTCATCCAGCTCAGCATTGAATCCGCGCCGAATCACCCCCGGATCGCTAGCCACCGCCGGAGGATCATCGGCAATCCCGCGCGCAATCATCTCCCGCACGTCGGTCATTTCATCGAGCTGCTCGCGAAGCAAGCCCAGCCGGCGACCAGGCGCAGCTGCAGCCGTCAGCAGCGGTTCGAGCAACCCGCGCAATGGCGGAATCTTCTCCAGCGATTGCCGCAACGCCAGCAAATCCCGCGGCGTCGCCACACCCAACGTAATCCGGCTAGTCAATCGCTCCAGATCCAGTATCCCCTCAAGCATCCGGTGAATTTCCTCGCGCTGCACAGTCCGCGATTTCAGTTCGCCCACCGCGTTCAAACGATCCTCAATTTCCGCAAGGCGAATCTCCGGACGCAAAATCCACCCGCGCAGCAACCGCGCACCCATCCCGGTAGCCGTCTCATCAATCGCCTTCAACAATGTCGCCGACGCATCATCCCCCAGCGAAGGCTCGACCAATTCCAAATTTCGCGCAGTCACGGCATCCAAAATCATCGAATCCTGCTGCTCGTAATAAGCAATGCGATCCAGATGCTCCAGCCCCGCGCCCGCGGGACGCAACGAAGGATTCGTCACCGAATCTTCCGCAGTCCGCGCCGCAATCGCCGAAGTCTCCCGCAAGTAATGCACCAGCGCCCCGGCCGCAGCCGTCGCCTGCGCATGACCGTTCAATCCAAATCCTTCCAAAGTCGCCACGCGAAAATGCTGTTCCAGCATCCGCGTCGCATAATTCGCCTCGAACACCCATTCGTCCAATCGCGTTTCCACCGCGCCCAACCCATCCATCTCCGTCGGCAACGTCGCCGGAAATAAAGTCACCGCCCGCGCCAGCAAAACCTCGCGCGGACGCAACATCCCCAATTCATCCCGCAGCCGTGCCTCCGCCTTCTCCCCAGAAAATTCCGTAGCGCGAAATTCGCCAGTCGAAAGATCCACGAACGCCAACCCAACCATCGGCTCCGTCCCGCGCCCACCGCCCGCGCCGCCTCCGCGTGTCCCCGCCGCAGCTCCCGCAGCGACCCCCGCAGCTGCACTCCGCGCCACCGCCGCCAAATAATTATTTTCCTTAGCGCCCACGAGCCCCGCGCCGCTAGCCGTACCCGGCGTCAACACCCGTATCACTTCCCGCCGCACAATTTTCTTCCCCGGCCCCGGCACTTCCATCTGCTCGCAGATCGCCACCTTGTGCCCCGCCCGGATCAATCGCGCAATATAATTTTCCGCCGCATGATAAGGGACGCCGCACATAGGCACCGCGTGCCCCTTCTCCTTATTCCGCGCCGTCAAAGTAATCTGCAACAAGCGCGAAGCCACCACCGCATCGTCATAAAAAAGCTCATAGAAATCCCCCAAACGAAACAGCAATAAAGCAGACGGATGCTGCTTCTTGACCGAATGATATTGCTGCATTAAGGGAGTAGTCGGTTCGTTCATGGAAACAAACAGATTATGCTGGCACCCCAGCAGCATTGCCACCGGTTTCTCTGCGCACTCTGCGGTTCTGCGGGAATCCTTTCTTTCTCAGATTTGCCTCCGCCTTTCCTCCGTGCCCTCTGTATTAAATCTTTTGACTTCCTCCGACAATCGCACCGACACTATCCCCATGCCCCAATCCAAAAAAACAAGCCCGGAAATTGAAATCAAACTCCGCATCATGGACACTCGCGCGATCCCGTACAAGATCAAATCCCTGGGCGCCACACCCCGGCCCCGCGTCCGAGAACAAAACGCCCTCTACGACACCCCCCAATGCCACCTCCGCCGCCGCGACATGCTCCTGCGCCTGCGCATCGAAACCCCAGCCGCCCGCAAGGCGCAAAGCAGCCGCAGCGAGCGAGTAATCCTCACATCCAAAGCTCCCCCGCACCGGCCACCCACGAAGAAACCGCCCCGCTACAAAGAACGTGCCGAACGCGAACACGTCGTAGCCAAATCCTCTCGCCAAACCGCCGCGGCGCTGACCTCCCTCGGTTTCCGCCCCACCTTCCGCTACGACAAATTCCGCACCACTTTCCGCCTCCCGAACCTGCACCTGGACCTCGATGAAACACCCGCCGGCACGTTCCTCGAACTAGAAGGCTCACCCAAAGCAATCGACAGCGCAGCCCGAGCATTAGGATTCACAAAAAAGGCCTACCTCCGCGCCACCTACTGGGACCTCTACGTCGCCGATTGCCGCCGGCGCGGCACCAATCCGAAAAATATGCTCTTCCCCGCAAAATAATTCGCGGAAATCGCACTCTTCGCTTGACAAACTTTCCGTCTGCATTTACTAGTCAATTGGGACTAAAGCACAACAGCACAACGCAATGGA
The DNA here is from genome assembly GCA_013289715.1 of Acidobacteriota bacterium. Taxonomy (GTDB): domain Bacteria; phylum Acidobacteriota; class Terriglobia; order Acidiferrales; family UBA7541; genus Palsa-295. The sequence continues at coordinate 147,998 of JABCZJ010000002.1, forward strand.
GCTGCCGTCCAATTCGGAACCGGGAAGTCACCGCCTCGCCGCGCAATTCGGGAACGCTCGGCTGGGGCAGGGAACTTCCCCGCAAGTGTCGGTTCGCTGGACCTGCGAATTATGCGGGGACAGGGAGGCGAGGCCCGGCCTGTAGCGACGTAGGGCGATTTCTGCGCGCCCGTGGCCGGTTCCATTCTCCGGCCCGGGCTTTTTTTTTGCTCAGACACGCAGCCCAAGGAGCACCCATGTTGCACGCCACAGAGATCATTGGCGCTGAGACCTACGACTCCCTCGGCAACTACGTCGGCCGCGTAAAAGAAATGTTCGTCGAGCCCGCCGACCAACCCAACCGCGTCGCGCACCTCCTGCTGGGCCGCGGCCAGTATCGCCCGCTCGTCGCCCGTTACGACCAGATCGCCTCGGTCGCCCCCGGCCGCATCAGCCTCACGACCGACGAATCCGCCCTGGCGCTCTATCATCCCAACGAAGCCTGGCTTGCAGTAGGCAAAGACCTCCTGGACCAGCAAATCATAGACACCAACGGCCGCAAGGTCGTTCGCGTAAATGACATCGATCTCTCCGACCAGCGCACCAACGGCAACACCGAACTCCGCATCACGCAAGTAGACGTCGGCCTCCCCGGCGCCGTCCGCCGCCTGCTGCAGGGAATCGTCCCACCGATGGCCATCCGCCAGATCCAGCTGAAACTTCCGCCGCGCAAGATTCTCTGGGAATTCGTCAATCTCGTCGAACCTGATCCCCTCCGCCGCGTGAAGCTGCGCCTCTCCAGCCAAAAACTCGAAGCCCTGCATCCCGCCGACCTCGCCGACATCATGGAAGAGCTATCCCCCGACGAGCGCCAAGGCATCATCAGCTCCCTCGACGAAGAAACCGCGGCCGAGACCATCGCCGAGCTCGACAAGCGCCTGCAAACGCAAGTGGTCGAAAAACTGGACACCGAACGCGCCGCTGACATCATCGAAGAAATGAGCCCCGACGCTGCCGCGGACCTCCTCGCCAACCTCGAGCCTGAAACCAAGAACGAAGTCCTCGAGGAAATGGAAAATCGCGAAGCCCAAGACGTCGAGACCCTGCTGAAATTCGAACAGAATACCGCCGGCGGCATGATGACCACGGAAATCGTAGTCGTCGGCGAAGAAGCCACCCGCGGCGAGGTCGTGGACTACATCCGTTTCCACGAGCTTTCCCCCGACCAGCTCGACAACGTAATCCTCATCAACAAAGAGTCCGCCCTAGTCGGCACCGTTCCCATCGCGCGCCTCCTGCTCTCCGATTCCGATCAACGCATGTCCGAGCTGGCCTTCGAGCCGCTCCTATCCGTAATGCCCGACGCACACGATAAAGAAGTCTTCGAACTATTCGACAAATACAATTTGCGCGGCCTCACGGTAGTGAACGCCGCGCAGCATCCCATCGGCAACATCACAGTAGACGACGTAGTAAGCCGCATGCGAGGAAAAATCTAGCATCACGCAGCCGTTTTCGTAGCGGCGGTCTTCCGACCGCCAGCCGTTGCCGTTGAATTGGTAGCGGCCGGTTCCGTTTCATCGAACCGGGCAGCCGTTGTCCTTGGTGTTGGGTTTATCGCGCCACGGCACATCGTGCCCGGCTTTGCTGCAGAATTACGGACTCACTTTCGAAATTAAATGAACGACCAACTCTCCAACGCGGAACCCACTGCCGCCAGCACCTGGAAATCCCGCGGCGCCAACATCCTCCGGCGCACCCGCATGACGCGTCGCCGCCTAGCCCTCTTCCTAGCCGTAGTCGGCCCCGGCCTAATCACCTCCAACGTGGACAACGACGCCGGCGGCATCACCACCTACACCACCGTAGGCGCGCACTTCGGTTACACCATGCTCTGGTCGCTAATCCCCATGACCATCGCCCTCTATGTCTCCGAAGAAATGTGCGCCCGCATGGGCGTCGTCACCGGCAAAGGCCTCTCCGATCTAATCCGCGAAGAATTCGGCTTTCGCTCCACCTTTTTCGTGATGCTCGCGGCCCTGGCGGTGGATCTGGGCAACACAGTCGCGGAATTTGCCGGTATCGCCGCCTCCATGCAGATCTTCGGTGTCAGTAAATTTATTTCGGTTCCTCTCGCGGGCATCGCCGTGTGGTTGCTGGTAGTGAAGGGAAGCTATAGCCAAGTCGAGAAAATATTCCTGATTGCCTGCGGGTTTTATCTCTCCTACGTAGCCTCCGCGCTGCTCGCAAAACCGGACTGGCTGCTCGCAGCCAAAGAAACCGTAGCCCCCACGATGCATTTCACCACCGACTACCTGCTAATGCTCACAGCCCTGGTCGGCACCACCATCGCCCCCTGGCAATTCTTCTATCTGCAAGCAGGCTTCGTCGAAAAACGGGTCGGTCCCAAACAATACAAGCACGCCCGCCTCGACGTCCTGGTCGGCAGCATCAGCTGCATGGTAATCGTCTTCTTCATCATCGTCTGCTGCGCCGCCACGCTGAACAAGAACGGCATGGTTGACATCGTCGACGCCGCGCAGGCCGCCGCAGCCCTCGTCCCGCTTGCCGGTCGGTGGGCGGGCTATCTCTTCGCCTTCGGCCTGCTCAACGCCTCGCTCTTCGCTGCCTCCATTCTCCCGCTCTCCACCGCCCACGTAATCTGCGAAGGCCTAGGCTTCGAAGCAGGCATCGATCACAAATTAAAAGAAGCCCCCGCGTTCTACGGTCTCTATACGGGTTTAATCATAGTAGGCGGCGGCTTCATCCTCCTCCCCAACGCCCCCCTCTTCAAAATCCTGGTCCTCTCCCAAGTAGCCAACGGCGTCTGGCTCCCGGTCGTGCTGATCTTCATCCTCCTCCTTATCAACCGCCGCGACCTGATGGGCGAACATACCAACACCTGGGGATTCAACCTGGTAGCCTGGGCCATGAGCATAATAATGATCATCCTCACGCTGGTGTTGGTCTATGCCGCAATCACGCAGCCATCGAGCGCAGGCCTCGTCGGCACCCTAATCCATTCCCCGTGACGCCGCGACACGCAGCTCTCCTCGCCGTTACTTATGCGCATCGTCATCCTGAGCGCAGCGAAAGATCGCTCCCGCCTTTCTCTGCGCATTCTGCGTTTCTGAGGTAAAAGTTGCTTCTCGCCGTTCGTTTTTTACTGTTAACTGTCGACTCCGCCTTTCTTCGTGCCCTCAGTCCCAAATCTTTTGCTTTCGCCCCCACCTTGCACCCACCACCACCCTGTGCTAGCTTTTCACTCCGCGCATCCCCGAGTGAATCCGAGTGATAGCATCCGATCTCCTAAAACCCGCCAACCGCGAAGAAGCCGACCTTCTCGATAAAATCGCTCTAAACCAATTGCCCCAGCACCTCGCCATAATCATGGACGGCAACGGCCGCTGGGCCCAACGCCGCCATCTCCCTCGCATCGCCGGACACCGCGCCGGAGTAAAAGCCGCCCGCGTAATCATCGAAACCTGCGCGCGCCTGACACTCCCCTGCCTAACCCTCTACGCCTTCTCACTGGAAAACTGGCGTCGCCCCCAAGCCGAGGTCGATTTCCTGATGCGCCTACTCCGCGAATATCTAAAACGCGAACTCCCCTCCATCCATAAAAACAACATCCGCCTCCTAATCATCGGCCGCTCCGAGCAACTCCCCGACCCCGTCCGCAAAGACATCGAAGCCGGCATGCGCCTGACCGCCAAAAACACCGGCATGAAACTAGTCGTCGCGCTCAACTACGGCGGCCGCGCCGAACTTGTTGACGCCTTCAACGCCATGCTCGACCAAGTCCGCGCCAACGGCATGTCCGCCTTCCGCGCCGACGAACAAACCATCTCCGAGCATCTCTACACCGCCGGCCTCCCCGACCCCGACCTGCTCATCCGCACCAGCGGCGAAATGCGCGTCAGCAATTTTCTTCTCTGGCAAATCGCCTACGCCGAACTGTACGTCACCGAAACTCTCTGGCCCGATTTCTCCCGCGCGCGTCTCCTCGAAGCCCTAGCCGATTTCCAAAAACGCGAACGCCGTTACGGCGGCCTCGGCGCAGCCCGCGGACGGGGCAGGGCAGCGGTCGCAAGCGCCGCAGCACACAAATCCAACGACACCTCAGGCCGAGGCTAGCGCCGAATGTTCCTGCGTCTAGCCACAGCCGCCGTCCTGATTCCGATCGTTGTCGTGTTGGTGTGGTGGGCGCCGCCCATCGTGCTAGCAGGCATAGCAGCCGTCGTCACGATCCTGGCGCTGGTGGAGTTCCTGAATCTAGGCGAACGCATCGGCCTGCGCGGGTTTAAACTCTGGACCTACTTCTGCACAGTCCTGATGTTCTACGCACAATTTTCGCTCGGCCGCATCGAGACGCATACCCTGGCAGGCGGCATCTCCATGGTCCGGGACGCGGCAGGCGGCACGCTTTCTGTCGAAGCCTCGCTCCTGATTTTTCTCTTCGGCTGCGTGCTCCTGGGCCTGATAACGAAGCGCCCCCTGCACGAAGTCCTTCCCGCAATCGCCATCGGCTCCGCCGCTCTGCTCTTCGTCGTCTTGCCGTTCAGCTACATCGTGCGCCTGGACGAAATCGAACCCGTAGGTCGCCAATTGGTCCTGTTCACGCTAGTTCTAGTCTGGGCCGGAGACATGCTGGCCTACTTCGTAGGAAAATCCCTAGGCCGCGTCGCCATGGCTCCCGCGCTCAGCCCCCAAAAAACCTGGGAAGGCGCGATGGGCAACGTCCTGGCCTCCATGATCGTAGCCGTCCTGTTTGCCCGCTGGATGCAAACCGATGTCCTCACGCTGTTAGTAATCGCCGGCGTAGCAAACATCGCAGGCCAAGCCGGCGATCTAATCGAATCCGCCTACAAACGCGGCGCCGCCGTAAAAGATTCCGGCGGCCTGCTCCCAGGCCATGGCGGCATGCTAGACCGCATCGACAGCCTAATCCTGGCCACCCCAGCAGTCTGGATCCTCTACCAATGGCTAGCCCGCTCCCAATAATGATCTCGGTGTCGCATGGTAGGGCGCTGCTTGCTGCGCCCCAGCTTGCCACGGTGTTAGCCACGACGCCGACTCGCGGTCGCCGTTGCAGTCGTGGCGCCGGCGTCTCGCCGCCTCTACTGTCGTTGTTCTTGAATTGGCCTTTGAATTTTCTCGTGAATTTGTGGCGGCCGGTTCCGTTTCATCGAGCCGGGCAGCAGTCGCCTCAGATTTTCTCTGCGCCGCTGCGGTAAACGCCTCTTCTCGCCGCGTGGTTTACTTTTAACTCTTACCTATCAACTCTTAACTCGGTCTCGCTCGGATTTTCCTCGCCCTTTCCTCTGTACCCCCGGTGTTAAGTCTTTTGACTTCCGTAGCACAACGCAAAACCGAAATTCGCATTCCGCGCCAAACCCCTATAAAATAATCCGCGCAAACAAATGAAACGAATCTCCATCCTAGGCTCCACAGGCTCCATAGGCCGCCAATGCCTGGACGTAGTAGCCACCAACCCCGGCAAATTCCAAATCGTAGCCATCGCCGCAGGCCAAAACGTAAAACTAGCAGCCACCCAAGTCCAACAATGCCACCCGCAAATAGTCTCAGTAGCCACAGAAGAAGCCGCGAAAGAACTATGCGAGGCTCTAAAAAGCCCCAGAGAAAAGCTCACGCCCCAACCAGAAATCCTCTTCGGTCCAGAAGGCATGGAACGAGTAGCCACTCACCCAGAAGCAGAAGTCGTAGTCTCAGCAGCAGTAGGCGTAGTAGGCCTGCCCGCCACCTACAAAGCAATCGAACAGGGCAAACACATAGCCCTAGCCAATAAAGAAGTTCTGGTAGCCGCCGGTGAAGTAGTAATGGCCGCCGTCCACCGTGCCAAAATCGCCCTGCTCCCAGTCGACTCCGAACACAACGCCATCCATCAATGCCTGCGCGCCGGAGAACCCAAAGAGGTAAAACGCCTGATCCTCACTGCCTCCGGTGGCCCGTTCCGCAAGACGCCGCTATCCCAATTCGCAAAGATCACGCCAAAGCAGGCCCTGGCGCATCCAAACTGGAAGATGGGCCAACGAATTACAATTGATTCCGCCACGCTAATGAACAAAGGCTTCGAAGTCATCGAAGCCAAGTGGCTCTTCGGCACAGACCTCGACAGAATCCAGATCGTCATCCATCCGCAGTCCACAATCCACTCCATGGTCGAATTTGTGGATGGTTCAATCCTGGCACAACTTGGCCCAACCGACATGCGCATGCCCATTCAATATGCGCTAACCTATCCCGAGCGGGTCCCGTCCAATACTTGTGCTCTGGACTGGTCCACTCTGCGCAAACTCGAATTTGCCGCAGTACCCGCGAAGAAGTTCCCGTGCCTCGCTCTGGCAAGAGAAGCCTCTCGCCGTGGCGGCCCGCTGCCTTGCGCGCTAAACGCAGCGGATGAAATAGCAGTCGCGGCATTTTTGGAGAAGCGCTTGCCTTTCTTGGGAATCGCAGCAGTGATCGAAAAAGTGCTCGAAAAAATGCCGCGCACCACGCTGCACAGCATTGCCGACGTGCTCGAAGCCGACGCCGAAGCCCGCCGCCTCGCGCGTCTAGAAATCCAACTCGTACTCCGGCGCGGAAAGAATTAAAATACTCTTTGAGGTCTTATGCATAATTTGCAGTCATTCTTGGTCGATCTCGTCACCGTCAGCATCGTCCTGGGCATCATGATCTTCGTCCATGAGTGGGGCCATTTCGCGGCCGCCAAACTCTGCGGCGTGCGCGTGGACGTTTTCTCCCTCGGATTCGGCCCACGCCTTTTCGGCGTCAAGCGCGGCGACACCGATTACCGCCTCAGCGCCCTCCCGTTCGGCGGCTACGTGCGTATGGCCGGTGACAACCCGCTTGAGGAACGGACAGGCGCAGGATACGAATTCCTCTCGCGCCCCCGCTGGCAGCGCGTAATCATCGCCATCGCCGGCCCTGCAATGAATTTCGTCCTCGCGCTGGTAATTCTCTGGGGACTTTTCTGGAGACTCGGCATTCCCTCGCCGGTGTACGAACATCAGCCCGCGGATATCGTCGCCGTGCCGCAAAGCATGCCCGCTTCAGGTGTACAAGCAGGCGACCGCATCGTCGCCGTGAACGGCGTCCCCAGCCCGACGTGGAAAGGCGTCTACGCGGAATTCGAAAAGGCCAAACCCGGAAGTCTGATGACGATCGCCGTCTCGCGCAGTGGCGCGAACCAGATCATCACCGCCACTGTGCCGGAGCATCTCGCCTCGCCGGATACTCTGTTCGGATACCCTCCGCTGCCCGCCGTCATCGCCGACGTCGAGCCCGGCACGCCCGCGGATCGCACCGGGCTAAAACCCGGCGACACCATCGTCGCAATGAACGGCAAGCCGATCGTCACGTGGCCACAGCTGGTCGAAGGCGTTCATCAATCCGGCGGTCATCCAGTTCGATTCCAGGTCCTGCGCGACGGCCAGAATATCGAATTCGATATCACTCCCATGCAGGGCATGGACGTCGACGGCCAGCCCGTCTGGCAGGTCGGCGTGGCTTCGGACGCCAAAGAAGATTACGTGCGCCAGCCGTTTTTCTCCGCGGGCAAAGAAGCCGCCGCATCCACCGTTGCCGGCATTCACCAGATCGGCCAAGTTCTCGTGGGCCTCTTCAGCGGGAAAGTTTCCATCCGCCAGTTAGCAGGCCCGGTTGGCATCGCGCGCATTTCCGGCGAAGCCGCAAAGCGCGGTCCCGCAATCCTGCTCGGATTCATGGCCGTCATCAGCCTCAACCTCGGCCTGCTCAATCTTCTGCCCATCCCAATCCTCGACGGCGGCCACATCCTGATGCTGGCAATCGAAGGCATTCTGCGCCGCGATCTAAGCATTACCGTAAAAGAACGCTTCGTACAGGTCGGCCTGGTCTTCCTGCTGGGCATCTTTGCCTTCGTAATGTACAGCGACATCCTAAAAGCCGTTCAGAGCCACCGCTGACGATGTGACGGGCACCGTCATCCCGCCTTCCCCGAGTGATTTTTCAAGAGAAGGCCGACGCCCCTGCGCACGTCGGGCGCGTGAATCGCAGAGGTAGGGGCGCTGCTCTTGCTGCGCCCCAAATTGCCACGATGTCCGCCACGCCGCCTCTGACACCATGCGCCGTCATCCTGAGCGGACGAAGGATCCGTCTTCGCGGTAATGGTTGCATTTGGTTAGCTAACGTTAGCCGTTCAAGCGTTTCTGCGTTCAGAGGTAAGAATGACCAAGATCATCCTGGCGGTTTTTCTGCTCGCCCTCCCCGCGTTCGCGCAAGACTCGGGCTCAGCCGCTCTCGCCGCCGCAGGATGCGGCGCGCCGAATACCGAATTCAATGTGAAGGTTAACAAGAAGCACCACCCCATCCCTGAGCCTGAACCGGGCAAAGCCACGATCGTAATTCTCTCGGAGTTCGGCGGCCTTTGCATCGGTCCGTGCTTAACCATAAGGGCGGGAATCGATGGAACCTGGGCCGGCGCAGTTCTGGGCCCTTCCTATATGTTTTTCACGATCCCACCGGGCGATCATCGCGTCTGCGTCGCGTATCAATCGCGACTCAAAGGACGCTCCGAGACCGCCGCAGCCGCCACGGTAACCGCCCAAGCGGGCAATGTGTACTACTTCCGAGTTGGCTCTTTTCACGACAGCAGCACGTTAGCGCTGCAACTGGTCGATAGCGCCGAAGGACCCCTGCTTATCAAATCCGCGGCCCTCAGCACCTCCACGCCCAAGAAGCCATAGCGCCCCAGCTTGCCCACGATCTCAGCCACGTCGCGCGCTCGCCTTTGTCTTTCTCTCGTGCCCCTGCGTGTTAAATCCTTCGCCGTTGCGTTTCTCCGCGCACGCTGCGTCTCTGCGGTCGAGCCTCTTCTCACCGCCGCCGTTAACAATCAAGTCCTACCCTCGTCCCCTCGCCTCCTTTGGTATAATCTCTCCATACCATGTCCGCTACACCAGCACATCGCGTCTCCACCGGCGAACGCATCAATCACGAACTCCCCGGCCACCTCGAACGCGAGCTGGGCGCCCGCGGCATCCGCCTAACGCGCCAGCGCCGCGTGCTCCTCCAAGTAATGGACACCGCCCGCCGCCATCTAGACGCCGACGAAATCCTCCAACGCGCCCAAAAACTCGACCCGCGCGTAACCCGCGTAACCGTCTATCGCACTCTCGATCTCCTGAAACGCCACGGCCTGATCGACGAGCTTGACCTCCTGCATCTCCGCGGCGACCGCCATTTCTACGAAAGCCACGGCCCGCGCGACCACATCCACGTAGCCTGCATCCGCTGCGGCAAAGTCCGCGAATTCGAAAGCGAACTCTACGAACAGCTCAAGAGCCAGATCTCCCGCGACTGCGGCATAGAAATCACAGTAACCCGCACGGAAGTAGGCGGCCTCTGCGCCGACTGCCGCAAACCCCGCTAGCTCGGTAGCCTAGGCAATCTTGCCTGTGCTCCTTCTTTTGCATTTGAATTTGTCTTTGACTTTACGGGTGCCGCATCCTTCCCGCCTTTGCTTTATGGGAAGGGTGCGGGTTTACACGCAACTATCTTGCACACTTAAGACGGGGATCCAAAACGTAAAGAAGTTGTACATCCGATGACCCAACGAAGAATATCCAACTGAAGTTTTTCCCTGCAGAATCCCCAAGAAGCCCTCTGCGTTCTCTGCGGTTAACGCCTCTGGCTTTCGCAGATTTTTCTCCGCAGTTCCTCTGCGCCCTCTGTATTAAATCCTTAGCCTTACCCGACTAACACATAACCCTAAAACGGCATCACCCCATACTTCCCCTCAAACTCCGCCAAAGGCACCATATCAATCGCATCCCAAGGACACCCCTCCAGAAACGACCCATCCGGCCCCTTGCTAGTACAAAGTTTGCACCCAATGCACAAAAGCGGATCCACCAAAATCCTCCCAAACGGCGGATGCTCGCCATCCGGCACCCAGAACATGCAATCCGCCACCGGGCAATACTCCACGCAAGCGGGCGACCCCGCGCATCCCGTGCACATCTCGTTGATCACCGCCACAATGTGCGGCTTGCGTTTCCGCTTGGTAGTAGTCCCCTCGGAAATCGGCTCATACTTCTCAATCTCGCCATTCACATAACGCGCCACTGCCGGGGTATATTCAGTCACGCTCGCTCCATCGAACCACCGAACTCGCCAACATTCTCAACGCCCAGGGCAGGGAAGTCAACCGAATCGCGCTGCAGCGCGATTCGCCCTGAGAACCGGCGGTGCCGGGTCGAAGGATCCGCGCCCCCAGCACCAACCCGATTCGTCCTTGCTTTTCTCTGCTTCTCTGCGGTAAAAGCGGCATTCTTTCTCAGATTTCTCTCCACCTTTCCTCTGTGCCCTCTGTGTGAACTCTTTTGACTTCCGTCACGCAAACGCCGCGATCACCGCCGCAGTAAACTCAGCAGTCGAAGCCGTCCCCCCAACGTCCCGCGTAAGCACCTTGCCCTGCCGATAAACAAGATGCAAAGCTTCCTCAATCCTCGCCGCCGCCTCCCTCTCCCCCACATGCCGCAACATCAAAATCGCGCTCATGAGCAAGGCAGTGGGGTTCGCAATCCCCTTACCAGCAATATCCGGCGCAGTGCCATGCACCGCTTCGAATATCGCCACCGTCTCGCCCATGTTCCCACTGGGCACGACTCCCAATCCGCCCACCAATCCCGCTGCCAGATCACTCATAATGTCGCCATACAAATTCGTCAGCAAGAGCATGTCAAACTGGTGCGGATTAATCACCATCTGCATGCAAGCATTGTCCACAATCAATTCCTTGTACTCGATCTCTGGAAAATTCTCCGCCACCTTCCGCACCGAAGTCAGGAACAATCCATCCGACAACTTCATAATGTTCGCTTTATGAATCGCGTGAATCTTCTTCCTTCCATACTTCCGCGCATACTCAAACGCGAACTTGGCCACCCGCGTCGAAGCTTTCTCCGTAATAATTTTCAAACTCTCCACCACGCCGGGAACCACAGTATGCTCCAGCCCCGAATAAAGGTCCTCGGTGTTCTCGCGAACCAGCACAATATCCACACCCAAATACCGCGACTGCACACCCTCCAAATTCTTCACCGGCCGCAAATTCGCGTACAAATCCAGCGCCTTCCGCAACCCCACGTTAATGCTAGGCGGCCCACCGGCCACCGCCGTCGCCAAAGGTCCCTTCAACGCCACGCGGTTCTTGCGGATCGATTCCAGCACCCCCGAGTGCATGAAATCCTGCCCCCGCCGCTCGATCTCCGCCCGCGCCGGAATTTCCTCCCACAAAATGTCCACGCCCGCCGCCCCAATAATCTGCTGCACCGCGTGCGATACTTCCAAACCAATCCCGTCGCCAGGTATCAAAGTAATCGTATGTCTCATAGTCGCTTTTCATTTTAGGGGAATCCCCCCAGCTTGTACACGCCAGCCGCTGCATCCAATCCTCGATGGATAAGCGATCCTGCGCGCAGGCTGGCGTTTAAATTCAAGTTTCGCTATTCTTCGACGCAGTCCCGACGGCGATCTCGAATCGAAGATGCGCGCCAAATTCAGTCTCGTCCGAGGGTTCGCGCTGGCCCTTTTATTCGCCGGCTGCGTGTTTGTCTTCTTCACGGAAAACACGCGATGGTGGACAGTGTTCAACTCTGCCGCCAGCCTCTGCATCTGTTTCAATTTGTACGTTTCTACCTCTCCGCCAAACCTCTCGCTGTTACATCCTGGCGACCACGCCAAGCCCAAACTTCGCCCGAACCTGCTTATGGGGAGTGTATTCGCGCTCCTGTTCAGCGGATACGGATTCAGCTCTCGCATCCGGCTGTCAGCGCTGATGTTGCTGTCAGTGCTATGCCTCGCGGCCTTCGACCAATACCGGAGAACCAACGCCAATAGCGTCGCGCACAACTAAGCGGCCGCCTCATGCCGCAGTCGCGGCCGCCGCCGTTTCAACTTGCCGTTCTTCGATGCGCGCTTCTTGTCCCAACCGCCCAGCTCGAGCGCCACCTCGGTACAAGCACCTCGCAACTCATCCGCGAGCCCACGATCGTCCAAAGTCCGCGCCACAACCATGCCTCCGATGCACAAAGCCGCAATACTCTCCGCCGTAACATGCCGCCGGCCACTCGGAATCAAGCTCCGCTCGAGCACGCTGACCATCGCCTTGAACACCGTTTCGAACGCAACCTTCGCGGACTTGCCGCTGCGCGCCACATCAGTCGGCAACGCCACCATCGGGCACGAATTCTCCACATCCTCGAAATGCTGCCGCGACAAATATGCGCGCACCACTTGCGGTCCTACATCTGTTGACGTCAAATCCACATGCACGCCCTCCCAGCAACTCTTCCACTCCGGGTCGGTAAAGAAGCACCCCAGCACCGCCGCATACAAATCGCTCTTGCTCCGGAAGTAGCTGTAAAATCCGCCGTGCGTCAGCCCCGCTCCCGCCATGATCTGCTGCAGCGACACACTTTCAAATCCATTCAAGTTAAAAAGCCGACGCGCGCTATCAATAATCCGTTTCTTCACTGCCGGGCGATGACCAGCGGGGTAGGGCATACGACCTCCTGACACACGGTCCGCCAAAGTATGCTCCGATCCGCGTCCATCCAACCATTAAAATATTATGTTGAACATATTTTCACCCAGTGTTGTCATACAGCCGCACCCAAACAAGCAAGCTCCGCGGAACTCAGGAGGATCTAGATGAGCAAGCGACCAAATCAAATAGCTCTACCCGACGACCCGGCACGCAGGCAAATCCTCGTCGGTGCCGCACTGGCCGTCAGTGCACTTGTCCTCGGCCAAACACAAGCTCACGCAAACGCCGAAGAGCCCATCTCCCGCACCGCCGAATCGATTCACCAGGAAGTCATCTTCACAGCCAGCCCCAAGCGCGTCTACGAAGCTCTCACGGACGCGAAACAATTCCAGCGCGTTGTCGAGCTCAGCAACGCCATGAAGACGCGCATCCCTGCAGGCGCCCCAGCCACGCAAATCAGCACCGAGCCCGGCGGCGCATTCTCCACCTTCGGCGGCCTCATCGTCGGCAGACAAATCGAGCTCGTGCCCAACGCACGCATCGTCCAAGCCTGGCGTCCCGCCTACTGGAATCCCGGCGTCTATTCCATCGTGAAATTCGCATTAGCCGACAGCAACTCCGGAACCAAACTCACCCTCGATCACAGGGGTTTTCCCGACGGCGACGCCTCAAGCCTCCTCGACGGCTGGAACAAGAACTACTGGGAGCCACTCGAGAGATTTATCGCGCAACCTTAGCGGGAAATGCGCTTGGCGCGCATGAATCGGCAGAGAACCAAGATTCCTGGGGCTGGCCACCTAGCGGGGAAGCCGCTCAACGCGGAACCTCCCTCGATACAAGCAGTTGCAAAGTCACCAACCCCAAATCTTTCGCAACCGTTCCACGCCCCAAGAAATCTGATACAATGTACTTGGAATTGTGCACCGGGTCAGGCCCGGACATTTTGTGGAGGAACCGAGAATGGTCCAGTTAACGCCAGTAGCCATCACCAAAGTGAAGGAAATCCTGACGCAGCAAAATCCCTCTCCGACTGGCCTGCGCGTAGCCGTCGTGGGTGGCGGCTGCTCGGGTTTCAGCTATCACATGGCTTTCGAGAACCAGGTCAATCAGAACAGCGACAACGTCTATGAATTCGACGGCCTGAAAGTTCTCGTCGATCAGATGAGCGAAATGTATCTCGATGGTGTGCAGATTGATTACATCGAGACAGTCGAAGGTTCGGGCTTCAAGTTCAACAACCCGAACGTCAAGAGCACCTGCGGCTGCGGCAGCTCCTTCAGCGTTTAATCGCGCACGCTGCGCCGGCAAGAACGCTCCGCCTGACCTTGTTCAAGTCCGGCTGGGCATAGCTCCCGAAGGCACCTTCCTTCGGGAGTTTTTTTTGCCCGCAAGCCTCAGTTGCAGTTCGTAGCGCCGGCGTCCCGCCGGTTCAGTTGACATTGAACTTGAATTTGTAGCGGCCGCCTGCTTTTTCTTTTTTGGCGGGCGTCTTTGACTTTGCAGTCGATTTACCTTTTGCCATCGGCGACGTACCTTGAATTCGCAAACCGATCACCCGCTAACGCACCCGAGGACCAAACAAACGATGTCCACCGCGCACCCTAACCGCCTCTCATGAAAATCGCCCTAGCCCAGTTCAACCCCACCGTCGGCGACTTCGAAGGCAATTCCAAACGCATCCTCGAACTCGCCGCCGAAGCCAAGTCCCGCGGCGCCGAAATCGCCGTCTTTTCCGAACTCTGCGTCTGCGGCTACCCCCCGCAAGATCTCGTAGAACGCCCCTCCTTCGTAGAACGCAATCAACAAGAACTCGTGCGCCTCGCCAAAGCCATCTCACTGCCGTCGCTAGTCGGCTTCGTAGGCGACGCCATGGACAAAACCGGCAAACCCGTAGCTAATTCCGCAGCCCTAATCGCCAGCGGCAAGATCCTCTTCGAGCAGCGCAAAATGCTTCTCCCCACCTATGACGTCTTCGACGAATCGCGCTACTTCCAACCCGCCAGCAGCCAGCTGATTTTCCCGTTTAACGCCGAACAACTCGGTATCACTATCTGCGAGGATTGTTGGAACGACGAACGCTTCTGGCCCTACCGTCTCTACGACCGCGATCCCGTAGCAGAAATTGTCGGGAAGGGAAGTAGCCTGCTGCTGAATCTCTCCTCCTCGCCCTACACAATTGACAAGCGCTCGCTCCGCCACGACATGCTGCAAACCATCGCCCGCGAACATCGCGTCCCCGTCGTTTACGTCAACCAAGTCGGCGGCAACGACAGCCTGATCTTCGACGGCTCCAGCGTCGCCTTCATGCCCGACGGTCGCGTAGCAGCTCGTGCCAAATCTTTCGAAGAAGACCTGGTCCTCTTCGACAGCGTCACCGGCGAAGGCGACATCCGTCCGCTAATCGAAGACGAACACGAAGCCGCGTTCGGCGCCCTGGTAATCGGCACGCGCGATTACGTCCGCAAATGCGGCTTCCGCAAAGTCGTCGTCGGGCTCAGCGGCGGTATTGATTCGGCACTCGTCGCCGCCATCGCCGTCGAAGCCCTCGGCGCGCAGAACGTGACAGGCGTCGCCATGCCCGGACCGTACTCCTCGGAAGGCAGCTGCCGCGACGCCCGCCAATTAGCCGAAAATCTCTGCATCGAATTTCTCACGCTACCCATCACCGAAGCCTTCGCCACCTATCGCCAAACGCTAGTCGGAACTTTTGCCGGACTCCCCGAAGATGTCACCGAGGAAAACATCCAGGCCCGCATCCGCGGCAATTTCCTAATGGCGCTCTCCAATAAATTCGGCTCCCTGGTTCTCAGCACCGGAAACAAATCCGAAATGGCGGTAGGGTATTGCACTCTCTACGGCGACATGGCCGGCGGCCTAGCCGTAATTTCCGACGTCCCCAAAACCCTGGTCTATGAACTATCCAAATTCGTAAATCGGAAAAGGGAACTGATCCCCCGCGAAACGCTGCTCAAGCCCCCGTCCGCGGAGCTCCGCCCCAATCAAAAAGATCAAGACACCCTGCCGGACTACGCCATCCTCGACCGCATCCTGAAAGCCTACGTCGAAGACGTCCGCAGTCCCGAAGAAATCGCCGATCACTACAATCTTCCGCTTGACCTCGTCCGTTCGGTCGCGCTGCGCGTAGACCAAAACGAATACAAACGCAAACAAGCCCCCCCAGGCCTGAAAGTAACCTCCAAAGCCTTCAGCGTAGGCCGCCGCTTCCCTCTAGCCCAAAAATTCTCAGTCTAGCACGGTAGCGCAGGCAATCTTGCCTGAGCTCCTTCTTTTGAATCTGCTTTTGAACCTGGTTTTGAACTTGCTTTTGACTTTTCTGACCTTGACTTTTCGGGTGCTCCATCCTTCCCGCCTTTGTATGACGCGAAGGGTGGGGGATTAGACGAAGCTATTCCGCACACGCAAAATAGGCAGCAAGACGAAAACGAAAAATACGCCTGACGAATGAAAGCGGAAAAGCAAAGCGAAGTTTTTCTCTGCATAATCGCTAACCTGAGGCCGGCGCGTTCGCTTCACGCCGTCCCCTCTCTGTTAGAGCCTTTGACTTTGCAGCACCGCACGCTCGGATTTCACTTCGCCGCCCGCCCACAAAGAATTACAATCCCAACGCTTTTGCTGTCCTAACACGTATCACTACGCGCAAACACGCGCACGCCGTTGCGCAAAAATACCGGGAGCCGAAAAGATGAATCGCTGGTCCATACTACTGACAGCCCTGATAGTATTCACCGCGCCAAACGTTACATCCGCACAATCCGCGTCCACCGCGACGTCAGTTAACATCCCACCCGCCGAAGAAGCACAAATCCTGAAAACCACCGAGACGTTCGTCCGCGAACTCTTCGCCTGGGGCCCAGACTTCAGAGTCAAAACGGGCCCACTAGCCCTCTCGCCCTCCGCATCTTTCTACACAGTCCCTATCGAAGTCACCACAAACGGACAAACCGACAAAGGCACGGTCTTCGTCAGCAAAGACGGCAAAACCTTCTTCCGCGGCGATATGTTTGACATGGCCGCCAACCCCTTCGCCGACAATCTCTCCAAGCTCCACACAGAAGGGAATCCGTCCGTCGGACCCGCCGACGCCCGCGTCACCGTCGTGATCTTCAGCGATTTCCAGTGCCCGCACTGCCGCCTGCTCGAGGGCATCCTCGCAACCTTGATCCCGCAATATCCCCAGGTCCGTTTCGTCTATAAGGACTACCCGCTCACCCAGATTCACCCCTGGGCCGAAAGCGCCGCCATCGGAGCCCGCTGTGCCTTCTTGCAATCCCCGAAGGCCTACGCGCCCGTCCAGGAACAGATCTTCGCCGAACAGGACCTTCTTTCTACCGAAAACATCTGGGAGAAGTTGACCTCCTACGCGGCCCAAGCAGGCCTAGACCCCGACGCCTTCAAAGCCTGCATGTCCTCGCCCGAAGCGAAAGCCGCTGTGGACGCCAGCCACCAGGAAGGCGATTCTGTGGCCATCACCCAGACGCCCACCGTCTTCGTAAACGGCCATCCCGTACTGGGCGGCGACAAAGCCACCCTCGAGCAATACATCAAATACGAACTCTCCGCCACCTCTTCAGCCACCACGCCAAGCCACCACTAGCAGCCATCACAAGGTGTCTGGCCCGAAGAATCAGCCTCCTCTCCAGGGATGCTTTGGAAAGTGCCTTGAGCGCGAGTTGCAAGCGTGCCGATCGCAGCCTTTGAGTGTCGTGCCTCAAGAGGTTGTTGACACGGACAGACCAAAATCCCCTATCATCGGCTCACGTTTCACCTCCTGTCGCCAACTCTGTACCGCGAGACCATCGTTGCCACAATCCTAGTGGCTCAATGCCCATCCTTCGCGCCGGGCTCCCGCCGTCAAAGCCAAACCGGCGGCGCTCAAAACTGGATCAACATCACACGAGCGCAAGGGTTGTGATGAGCAGTAAGCTCTCCATCGTTTCACAAAGTCATAGAAATGCGCCGTTGGTGGATACGACCCAGGCCAACCAGCACCACACCGTTGCAAGCCCGTCCGGAACTCGATCCGCGAACCGCCAAGCGACCGCGACGCCCCAGTTCAGGAAGATGTGCAGCATTCAGCCAAGCCCAATTGGAAGTTCACGCACCACAGCCCGCCGCCGAGTCCACGACGGCAGGGCACCCCCCGGCCTTTCATGCCCTGACGGTACAAATCGCACTCACCCACCGCGCCGAACCAAGCTACGAAACGTACCAGCAGTAAACAGACCCATTCCCATTGCAAACCTCACATGTAACATAATACCCATTCCCGGAAGTTAGGTGACAGATGCGGGCTGAGCGCTGGCGTGGAGCGTATTGGGGTCGTGCACATTGCGCGGGCGGCTGGGGGCACGCGCTGGCGGTGATTGTGCGCGTCGTATAGCCTTGGCTATTGAGCAGGCTCTGAATGGTGGGCATCAGTAGGGAGCGATAGTGGGCGTCGGATTGAGCCTCCTGCGAGATCATTTGGTTCTGATGCGCGAGCTGCTGGTCAGTCAGGTTGCGCGTGGTTTGTATGCTCCGCGGGACATAGGGTGCCTCCGTCGAATTATTTTGCTGGATGATGAAACGTTCCGAAGTGGAGCTGCACTACTGGGTAATGGATTTGTGATGCGTTCCAGTTAGGCCGGGCCCGGCACAAAACATTGGCGTGCGATTTCGGACTTCTGTCGGCGGCGGACCTTATCGTCGAGGTCTCTTGGTAGAACGTGGCGCCGCCGTCGCCCGTGAATGCCAGCAGCCGCAGCACGACGTTCGACTAACTTGTGGCGTGCCGGCGCGCGCGGAAAATTGCGACACCAGCCCCGGGCGCGTCCGGACGCCGCCGGGGAAAAATTCCACGTCGCCCAGGCTCGGCGAAATTCCCGCCGGCACGTCCGAGGGATTGAGGAGAGTCACCCAGGTGCCGAAGACGGTTAACGGCAGCGGAGAAAAAGATTCGATAGACATGATTTGTCGAGCCTTCGTGGCAGGCCCGTTGCTCGTACCCGTCCGCTCGTTTCCTCGAGCACAGGTTTGGAAAACGCGAACGACTACTGCAGTTTCTTAAAGAACCCGTAAAAGGTGATCGTGTCCGATGTGATCGCCGCGGGATACGCTCCCGCCGCGAGTTCGGGAAACGCTCCGGCTGCACTTCCCTGCTGAAGGATTTTCACTTGGTTCGCGTTCATCGTGGGCCAGGGATAAAACACGTAATCGTAGAGGGCCAGCCCGTTCGTTCTGGGCCCGTTTGCCTTTGGTCTGGATTCCGACGGGTGAAGAATCCCGCGCTCGACTGAGGAGTGCGGTCTGCCCTGCCTGCATCGAACCGGTGCGCCCGGCGTTGCGCAGGCCGCCGCTACAAATCATTGCTGTTCACTGCTATGATGTTCAATTCGTGACGCAACCCAAGAGCCTGCAGTTGAATCCTAAGCGTCGAAGTTCTGGCCAAAGCCCAAGAGGGGGAACCTGGTGCGGTTACTGAGAATTGTCTGTGTGCTCGTAGTAACGGGTTTTGCGGCGCTCGCGCTGGGTATGGCGCTTAGAGATCCCGCAAATCACGCCCACGCCCAAGAGCAGATCGAGATTCAGGCGAGTAGCGCCTCGACCGCACAGTCTAGTTCACCGGCTGCATCATCCACCGCCAGACCGGTTTCATCGAGTGGCGTTGCCGCGACGGTAATCGCATCGAATGTTGGCATCCGCACCTTAGCCGTCGCGTCGCAATCCTCTGCGACTGCGGCCGCAAACACCGGAGCGTCATCTACTCAGCTATATCTGAGCGCCATCGATCGTCCGGATCAGGTATTTGCTTATGTCGTTCCCGCCGCACCAAACATCGCGCCCGCTAACGCCGCGAGGCTTCTCGCCGCTCCCGTAGCAGGAGTAGGCACTGTTGGATCGATAGGTGATGGCGGCGCGGCCGCTGCCGCGGAACTCGATCTTTCCTTGAATCAGTTCACCATGCGCAGCGAAGTCGCGATAGCGCCCGACGGCACGGTCTTTATTGCCGACAGCGGCAACGCCACAATCCGCACCGTCGCGGGTGCCGCGACCACTGAGCCATCCATTATCCGCAGCGTCGCGGGACGCTGGGCGCCGCGCCAGAATGTCGAGCTGACCGAGCCGTTCGGAGTGGCGCTCGATCGCGCGGGAAATCTTTATATCGCCGACCACGGCGCGAATGCCGTCGATGAACTCTTTGGCGCCGCTTCCCCGAAAGCCGGCCAACTGGAAGTCGTGGCGCACATGGTTTCGCCCGCGGCGGTCGCGGTCACGCCTGATGGCAACACCGTTTTCGCAGCCTCGCCTGACACGGGCGCGATCGTAGCCATGAACACGCAGACGCATGCGCTGCGCAGCGCCGGCGTATCTCCCGCGCCGCTGCTCGCGACTGCGCTGGCGCGCTCCAATGGCGCGCGCGTCATTCCTCAAGGATTGGCTGTGGATGGAGGCGGAAACTTATTTATCGCCTACACTCTGGCAGGCGGTAATTCGGACCAAATCTTGCGTCTCGATGCCATTTCCTCGAAATTGACCGTCGCCGCACGGGGCTTGAGCGCGCCTGGAAACATTTCCTTCGACGCGCAGGGAGACCTGTTCGTCGCCAATCAAGGCATGCGCCAAGTTCTGAAATTCAATGCGATGGGAGTTCCGGCCACCGGTGTGACGCTGCTGCCGCCAACACCGTGCGCCACGGCGACGGTATTTTGCGACCAAGTAATCGGCGGCACCAGCCCGACGCTTGCTTACGAGCTGTTCAACAACAACAGCAGTGCGATCACGGGGGTCACCGCGGGTTTCACCGCCGGCAACGACACCGACTTCACGATTTCCAATTCTTCCTGCGCCACTTCACTGGCCGCGAACAGCAGCTGCGCGTATAACGTCGCCTTCACTCCTGCGGCAAACGTTACCTCTGCCTGCCCTGGCGGAGCCGGGTCGAACATTCGCTGCGCGACGTTCACAGTGAACTACACCGGCGCCACCGCACCGCTCTCGGCCGAAGCGAGCGGCGTGGCCGATGATTTCGAAATTACCTGCATGAACACCATGGCGTTTACTTGCCCGCCGCCATCGAATGGCGCGCCGTATCAAATCACGATCTCGCAAGGCTTTCCAGCCACGTTTCAGCTGCAGATCGTGCCGGACGACACGTTCAGCGGCTCGGTGACGCTGAACTGCCCCACAAATCTGCCTTCCGCGCCGGCAGGAAGTGCAGGAAATCCCACCACCTGCGGCATTTCGGCCGGCAACACTGTCAGTCTGCCGCTAGCCAATACCCTCACGTTGCCGGTGACCGCCGGAACCGCGGTACCCTTCAATGTCACATTTCAAACAACGACCACCAGCGGCAAGCAGTTCCCCGCCTCAGCGGCTGCCGCAGCAAGACGGCTGGGCGTCATCGCGGGGTTTTTCTTCTCGAGATCCGGCGGATCTGCTAGCTCGGGAGGTCCTGGAGGCCCGCGAAATCAAGCGGTGCGTGAGTTAGCAGCGGCTGTGTTACTAGCCGTAATACTCTTTAGTTTGGTTTGGCTTGTCCGTCAAACGCGTTTGTCGCGCAAGGTCACGGTTGTCCCCTTGACCGTGGCCGTCGCGATTTGCGCCGTATTGGGCGGGTGCCATGGGACCAGCTCAACTGCGAATGTCATTCCCTACACCCCAACGGGTACGTACACGCTCACGGTGCATGGTTTCGTACAAAATGCCTCGCGGGGTTTTACGATGACGCTCGTCGTAGACAACTAGATCTGCCGCAACTTTGCAGCGCGCTCGTGGTTAGGAGCGTCGCGACCGGGCGATACTTTCATTGGGGTCTGCAGGTACGCGATTCCCCGTCGATATCCGTAGGGCTTGCCTCGCCGCCCGGTCGTCTGCTCCGGACGCACGTAACGATTGAACAAATTTTCGATAACGGTCTGCGCCGCGCCCAGCAAGTCCACGGCGAGTGCTCGTGCCCGGCGCGATCGCGCCGCTAGGGCCACCGTGGCGTATCCCAGGGCATCGGTAGCGGAGCGAATCCGCACCGGGTCCGTGCCCCGCGCACGAGTTGCGAGCAGATTTTCCTAACGGACACGCACGGTGATGGATTGCGAGGCGCCGATTAGGGTGATCTTGTCCTCTCGCCATTCCCACAGCCGCAGGTACGTGCTGGGTTGCAGGTTCAACATCCTGCCGCCAGTGGTGAATTTCTAGATGGGCACGAAAACGTCACATGTGTTCGCGGTAGCGCACTCCCACAATACGTGAGGCATCAGGCAGTCGGCGGGAAGCTCCGGGCTGCAGACGTCGCTCGTCTCGGTGTTCGTCACGCCGCTCGTCCCGACCAGGTCCAGCTCGATGTCCTGCTGCTCCATCAGCACGCTTACGCCATTTTCCGCTAGCTCCCGCTGTAATCCCCGGTACGCGGAGTGCAGCGGCGGCATCAACAGCGAATCCGTGAAGACCGCGCCCGAGGTGTCATTCACGAGCGCGCGCGAGCCAGCGTCAGTGCGTCTTCCGCTTGCGAATACGCCGTTGTGGGTAGAACGGGCATGGCTCCTCCGGTGTGGCAACACGTAGGTTCCGAACTCTGTGTTTTGCGCTAGGATGTTTTGCAGCGCATCGAGCACACGAACAAAAAAGGAGCAGACATGGCAGCCACCGACAAACGCCAGTACATTCCACCGCCCGGCGGCGCGGGCGATATGCCGTTCAGCAACGCGGTGATCGCCGGTAGCACGATTTATCTTGCCGGCCACATCGGATTCGATCCGGCCACGAGAAAAGTACCGGAGGATGTCGAACAGGAAGCCCGGCTGATGCTGGACGCGCTGCGCGACACGCTCACCCGCTGCGCCTTGACCATGCAGGATGTGGTTTCGCTGACATTGTATTGTTCCGATGTATCCCTCTTTGACCGCTTCAACGCCGTCTACCGCACGTACCTGCGCGCGCCGTTCCCGGCCCGCGCGTTCATCGGCTCGGGTCCCTTGCTCTTCGGTGCGCGCTTTGAAATCCAGGGCATCGCGGTCAAGCCGGAGGCCTGACGAGCGCTAATCAGTTTTCAAGACCGGAATCTATTTTTGCAGGAACGGAATTTTGGCGGCCGCCCAGTCCATCAGGCTATCGCCCGATAGTCCGAACATCGCCGCGGTGGCGTGTCCTGGTTCGAGAGAAAAATTCGCGGGTATGCCTACTGAGCCAATTGCGTGCGTCGCCGCGTCCGGATGCGCCAGCCAGTAGGAGAATGCTGCTGCGTTTATGAAGAAGCGAATCGTCAGATTCAGCGCATTCGTGCGCACCCATTCCGTGCGCGTTTTGGTTCTGGATAAGACCGATTGCGCCGACAAACCGGCGCGCGGCCGTCATGCGAGGATACGATGGGTGTCCTCCTCGGACCCGTACATTGAAAAGCCAGTCTGTCATTACGTTTTTCACCGAAATTCACCTGACTGTAATTCGCCGTAAACGACTAGCTTGCAACCTGTCCTCGGACAGTCTCAGCCCTCGCCTCGGGCTGCACCTCGGTACAGTTGAGCTATTTCTCGAAATCGCCCATCATCGAGTTGCTGCCCGGTGCGGTGGCGTCCGAAAACAGAAGACAGATCTGATTCCGAATCGAAGCGGGCTTGCGCGTATTCCCCCCTCTACGCGTTGAGCGCGTGGAATTTCACCATGGGGGAATCCCGAATGAACGTCTGTAAATTGTTTTTCGTGGTTGTGTTTCTGCTTGGCGCGATGCTCGTTGCACGGCCCGCATATTCCCAAGCTGCTCGAACAAGCTGTACCGCAAGCCAACAAGCCGCTGTGGAATGTTTCGTGGCCAACGCGGTGGCCACTGACCTGACCAAGCCTCGCTACGGAATGACCTTGGCCCAGTTCGAGTCCTACGGCGTTGCTGTTTCGCAGATACTCCAGACGCATCACACGTACCTTGTTCTGGTGGGTGTTTCGAGCGCCGTCGCGGATGCCATGCCGCCCACAAACGCCGACGGCACATCGAATCAGACAGCACAAGAGAATGCGGTCACGCAAACCGTCGCTGCGGCGACCCATTTGGGTCTCGCCTCGCTGCCTACCGGCACTACTCTGACTGATCTGGAACACTTCTCGATAGACATCACCAACGCCATGAACGACAATAACGGAGTTCTGGAATTGCTCACGCCCGGCATTTCCCTGCGCATCATTGACTCTTACATAGTCACGGCGACCAGCAAAGGCACGGTAAACTGGAGCGAAGTGAACTCCAAGCTTTCCTCCGCTGTCGCCAACTACATCAGCTCCGGCCTGATGAAAGTTCCAAGCGGAATGACCGCGACCCAGGTGACTTCATTCGCCGACGCTCTGGCTCAGGTCATTTACAACTACAAAGTCGCGACGCATCGCACGGCTCTGAGCGCGAACTGAAGCCGCATTGGGGGGGCTCAAAACGGGCTGCCTTGGCAATCGCGTTGACTCTGGACGGAGCGCAGCAAATCGCGTTTAAATGCGCGGTCGCGCCCATTCGCTTCGAGCCGCTTCCCAGGCGGTTTTCACTCAATCGCTGCCGCGTTCGTGCAATGAAAATACTCCATCTGCGCTGGCGATAGCGTGGTGCCGGCTTCTCGCTGGCGGCTTTGATTTGTTTCTTGATTCTGGATTTGGTCCTGAGCCTGTGCTTGCGCTGGCTGTTGCGTTCGATTTGCCTGGTCCGCGAACCATTCGCGCCTGCCGGATGTACGAGCGCTATCGCCCGGTTTTCGCGCCGTATCGTTCGCCAGTGCGTTCATTGCGCGCGCGAGCGATGCAAATGCTTCCGGATTCAAGTTGGAAACAGCGCGTGCCAATCCTGCGTCGTCTTCCGGCCGCCGCGAGAAAAACAGCGCATCCATCCGATTCAGATCTCCGAGCGAAGCGGTCGCGGCCCGCGCCTCTTCCGACATTGCAAATGTTTCGCGGTACGCGCGCGCCTCTTGCCACGCATCGCGTCCTTCGTGATTCGCCTCACGACGAGTTCTGCGCCGCGACTCGGTAAGCAATCCAAGTATCTCGTCGTCGCTGGAATTGCGACTCAACACCGCCGGCGGATTGATCGTGTTTGATCCTATGCGCTCTTCGCCTCCATTCGTGCCGAGCTTGTGCCAAAGTGCACCTGAACTACCCACGCCCTGCCCATGCTATCGCTCTGTATCTAGAGCAGTTACCCAAACCGGTTTGTGGACGCCCGAAGAGTTTTCCACAATGAAACTACAGTACTATTCCCGCTTCGGCACCGCTCTTGTACATCTACAAGTAGCGGGGGAGCTGTACGTTAGTCCAGGAGGACGCGACAGACCCTGCAAATAACTGAGGTAACACCGATGAGCACGCCGCCGAGCGCCTCCGCAGAAACCAACGTCAAATCTGGATCCTCCAACTCGCCAGTGGGCATCGAACGCCGCCGCCGGAAGCGCGCCAAGATCACCGCGCAGGTTCACCTCCGCGGAGTGAATACTCCTGAGCCCTTCGAAGAAATCTGCAAGAGCGTAGACGTGTCGCGTGACGGACTGCTCGTCACCGCTGCGCGCGCCGGCTATCGGAAAGGTCAGCGACTCGACGTGACGTTCCCGTATTCCACAGCCGCAGCAGCGCTGAATTCCGCGCAGACTGCTGAAGTGGTGCGCGTCGCCGAACAGGACGGCCGCTACGCCGTAGCGTTGCAATTCATCAACGCGCAGTCCGATTCCGCCGCGAAGGACGCCGCCAAAGTGGATCCCTCCGTAGCCGGCGTCTCAGCGAATCCCGCCGCTACGCACACTAAACAACAATCGGTCGTGCTCGCCGTCGAGTCTGATCCCAAGACCGCCGAAATCATGCGCAGCATTCTTTCGAATGACGGCTATACGGTCATCATCGTTCCCACGGCGAAACAGGCCTTGGACATCCTGCGCAACACAGTGCCGGCCGTATTCCTTGCTGAAGTGGAAGGAACGGACATGAGCGGCCACGACCTCTGCCTGATCATCAAGCGCAACGACCGCTTGCAACGCGTACCGGTGATCCTGCTGACAAAATCAGCGCAGCCCGCCGACTACTCCGCCAGCCACCAGCTCGGCGCCGTCGTCTGCATGGCGAAGCCCTTCAAACCGGAACGTCTGCTGCATGTCGTGCGCCTGGTAGCTCCGCCGCCAAGCGCCAGAAGCGCCTACGGCGCCTCGCGCTACTCCAGCGGCTCCGTCGAACGCGCCTTATAGCCTAAGCGGCATTTCCGTCACCTACGCCTGCCGGTATTTATCCGAGGTTGCACCGGTGTAGTTACTGCTGCCGCTTGCTGTTTCCGCAGGAAATCCCGATGGAACAGCGCACTGCCCGCCGTGCGCACCGCGTCCAGGCACTCGAGGATGATCGCGAGGGCACGAATCCAACGCACACTGCCATGGGACGGTCTGGAACTATTCACGCGGGGATACCTGCCATAACCGGCAGCGGTGAGAGCGTGATTCTCAGTGAGAGGCGGGTGGGCTCGGCGGATTATCCGCCTTGATTTCTATGATCACCTTGCAATCGCGCGGCGGCGATTTCTCGCCATTGGGCATCTGTGCCGAAACCCCGATGCGATGCTTTCCAATCGCGAACAACATCCGCGGACTGGTGGCCGTAATCCCCTTCATCACGCCTTGCGCGTTCTGCGGCGCAGGAATGGAAAACAGGAGATACGGTTTGTCGCCCGAAATATCGTAGACATCAAATGCCTGCACGCACGCGGTCGTTAGTTTCGTCGAGCACGCGGGCGTCTTCGTGAAGTCATAATCGAAATGGACGGTAATGCTGTGCATCGCCGATCCGCTCGGCGTCGGATTCGGCCCCGATTGTGTCCCGGACGATTGCGGCGCGGCGTTTGATTGTCCCGTCGTTGCTTGCTGCTGCCAGATTCTGCCGCCTGGCGCCGCACCACAAGTCACGCCGGGGCTGGCAACTGCTGCGCCAACGGCGGTCACTTGCGCCGCTAGCAGCAATACGACGACGAGAATGGCTCCATACGCCCGACGATCCCTCAACGACACTTCTCCCTGTCGGCCGCGAAATTACCTTGCTGGAGCGAGCCACGCATACCCTTCACGTTATCATCGCGGGTCTGCACGCGGGAAGCCTCGCGCGGAAGATTCCCGCCCGACGCCGATCGCATCACTGGGCCCCGCAACCCTAGCCGAGAATCTGCACCGTCACGCCCGTGCCTCCGGAAATCGCGATGACCTTCGCGCGCACGAAGTTCGCGCGAACACCGGCAGCCACCAAATTGTCTCCCGCAGTCAGCGTGGAGCTCATCGTTGCGGCACCCGTCGGCACGGCGTATTGCGCGTCCACGTCGTTGATCGCGGTCTGCAGCTGAATGTTCACCGAAGTTGGAGCGGTCGCGAAACTGATCTGCCAACGAATCGTGCGCCCATTCTCCGGAAAACCGGCATAGTTAGGCAGCGCGAACTGCTGGCTCGCCTGCCCCGCGGCTGGGGCTTCATTATTGAAAGCTGGAGCAGCATCCCCGGGGAAAATCGAGTACGGAGGGACTTGCCTATTATAGTTCGGCATCATCGGACGTCTTCAGAAGGGTCGGTGGGTTTCATTGTCCGTACAGCTCGTGCGTCATCCGTTGAATTACAAATCAAGACAAATGGGACCAGAAGAGTGTCTTCAGCTTTTAGCGCGCGATAGCGCGCAGCATCACGCCGTCGCGTATCTCGAGACCCACCGCCAGCAGTGCGTAAGTCAGCAGAGAAAGGAGGGATACGAATCGCCTGGTACTTGAAACCGCATTCGATTTGCTTGCTGCGCTCTGCACATTTCGAGGTTAACGAGCAAGTTTATACGCTCAATGGATATTCTTGCCAAGTCGTTGTGTGTACACAAAAATAATCCAAGGCATTCACACCGTATCGGACTTGCTGTGCAGTAAAAGCAGAAGCCGGGGGAGAAGTTCTCAGAAGGAACTTCTCCGCCGGAGGAACCTAGCGATTGCACCGTTTGACTATTATGGCTTCTGCGGTTCAGGATTCTGCGCAGGCGCTTCGCTATTCGGCAGTCGCTCCGGGCGCAAACTAAAGTCCACGCCTCGCGCGGCATTCTCGTTTACAGTACGTTGCAGATCGATCTGGCCTTCATCAACCGCATTTTCACCGCCATACGAGGTCACGTAGTGCAGCTTCCCATTCGCCATCCAGTAATCGCTCACCGCAAAACTTGAGCCGTCCTTCAGATAAAGCAAAACATACGTTTGCGGGGGAGCCGAATCAGCAGCCGCCGGCGGCACCGCGTTCGGCGAATCCTCCGCCTGCGCGCCGCCCGTACCAGGCGCGGCATACAAATAAGAACTCGGGTTATCCGGAGACGTCACATTCCCGGATCCTTCGGATGACTCATTCGTCCAGCCCGAACCGTAACCGCTGGAATTGCCGCCGTAAGACCCAAGTCCGCCGAAATACCCAAAGCCGCCGCCGAAACCGTAACCAAATCCATAGCCATTGCATCCCCAGAACGGATCGCACGGCCCGAAGCCACCCCATCCAAAACCAAGCCCCCCGTAGTAGGGGTAGTAACCGAAATACGGGTAATAGGGATAGTAGGGATAACCCGGACGCACCGGCTGAAAGGGATGCTCAGCCGCAGCAACCGCCGCTGCTCCATGAGCTGAAGTAATAGGCGCACGAGTCGTAGCAGTAAGTGGCACGAACGGCCGCGATCCGTTCACGTTCGCAGGACCGTAGTAATTTACACGAGCCGCCGCGCGCGCCGATGCGGTCGGCGGTTCCTGCCAAGTATTGTTCCCTGCCGCAAAGCGTTCGGAAGTCGCGCTCGACTCCGACTTGATATTTCCTGCAGGCACTCCATTCGCGCCCTTGGCAGGCATCGCGGTCGCAGAACCACTGTGAAATGGATTCCACCAATGTCCACTGCTACCACTGTGGGCGGTATTGCTGCTTCCGGCGCTCCCACCACTCGCGTGAGACTCGCCGCCTCCAGACGGCGCCGAAGCGCTTCCTCCGCCACCAAAGCTTCCGTGTGACCCGCCGCCACCGCCTCCTCCCCCATGCGAGCCACCACCACCTCCGCCACCGCCGCCATGTTGCGCGAACGCGGGACTAGGCGCCAGCGCCAACGCCAACGCGCCGATGAATGCCAAAGCCGCAGCAAACTTGAGAATTGGCGATCCGCGCAAGGTAGCAATCAAGGTGAACTCTTCTTGGGAAGCCGGAAACCGCTGAGAGGTCGTGGTCATTTTATATCCCTCCACCCGACTGGGCGACTGAAGGGTGGTTCTACTTCTATCGCGCTTCGACTGCATTCTACATGATTGGACGCTTGCCCGCTCCTTTTGGTTTCCTCGAGGTGCCAAACCAGTCAGGCGGAAAGCCTTCCGCGCCTCGCCCGTCCCCGCGCACAATGACGTTATACTATTTCGCGTGATTCCTTTCCTCCACATCGGCTCCTCCTCCATTCCCACCTTCGGATTGATGGTCGCGTGCGCCATGCTCAGCGCATACTTCGTGCTGCGCGCCGACCTCGCCCGCCGCGGAATCGCGGCCAAAAATTCCGGCGAGGCCGAAGCCCTGATCTCTTTTCCGTGCCTGGCCGGGTTCGTCGGCGCCAAGTTGTACCATCTGCTCGAATCGCCCGCGGAATTCTTCGCGGACCCAGTCCATTTATTGTTCAGCCCGTACGGATTCGCGTGGTTCGGCGGGCTGCTAGCGGGCTTCGCCGCCTTTGCGTTCGTAGCTTGGCGCATCGTCAAGCACAATCCAGCCGCCGGTCATCCTGTCTCCCCGCTCACGATTTTCGATGCGGGCTCTCCCGCCGCCGCGCTCGGGTACGGCATCGGCCGCATCGGGTGCCTTCTTTCGGGCGACGGGGACTATGGCATCCCAACTTCCCTGCCTTGGGGCATGAGTTTTCCGAACGGGTTGGTCCCCACCGTCGAACGCGTTCACCCCACTCCCATCTATGAATTGATCGCCGCGTGCGCCATAGCATGGTGGCTATGGAACATGGGCGCGCCCGGTCATCGCACTGCGCTCGCCAAAGAACGCGCTTCCCAACAGTTGCTTACCGATTCAGACGCATTCGCCGCCTCCGGCAGAGCGCCGGGCGAGGTTTTCGCGGCCTATCTTGTCCTAAGTGGTGCTGCTCGATTTCTGGTCGAGTTCATCCGCATCAATCCGCGCTCGTTCCTGGGGATGTCTAACGCGCAATCTGCCGCCGCGGTTTCGGTAATAACCGGTTCTGTCTTGTGGGCATGGTTGCGCAGAAAAGAGTGAATGCGGATTAGCGAGATCTAGGCCGGGCAGCCAGCACGCGCGAGAAGTAGCATCACGCGACGCGCGGAACCGGCGTTTCTAGCCCGGCCTTGCCCATGCGGATCGCCAGTAACCCGTTGGAAAGCACCGCGACACTGCGCCCCGGATCTACCTTCGCCCGCAGCGCCACCACGCAGAGTGGCCGCGGCTCAGGCAAACTCGGCGCTCCGTATTCGGGATTTCGCTCGCCGATCTGCGTCGCTGAACTCTCAGTCTGCAAGTCGCCATTTCGCGCTGCATAGGCTTCGTCTGAGGTGACGGACTCCGACCCTACATCATCGTCGTTGCCGCCCGAACCCGCGCGCCGTTCCTGTGGCGCGCATTCTCCAAAGTCGTTTGTGACGTGTGCTTTCCCGTTTTGACCCGCGTCACCACAGATCAGTAGCCAACATTCATCTACCGCGACCGTAATCTGCCTTCCCGCGCATCCCGGCAGACTAGCGAGTGCGTACAAATTTCCGCCCGACTCTTCGAAGTCCACCGGAATTCTTGCAAACAAATCGTCCTCGGCCGCTTTCCAGTCTTCCCGGAAGCTTCCCTCTTGCGTTCCTCGCACACTACATCGTTGAAACGCGCGTCGCGACACTTCGTCGTACACCGCAAGCAGGCAATCGGACATATCGCTCAGCGGGATTTGTTGACGCAGGGCATCCCCACTATCTTGATGCGGCGTTCGCCGCACTGCCTCCCTCATTTTCACAGGGTGTCTCATCGCGCTAGTCCGTAAACTCCACGCCAGCGTTTAGCGAGCGCTCCCAAGTCGGGAAGCGCGTCTTCAGCCACGAAACGCGCAGTGTCTTCTGAACTGGCTCCAGGCGGCAACGTCGCTCGTCTCGGCGAGGCAATAGTTCGCCTTGCCATCGCATCCTGTCCCGCTCCGTTCTTCCCGCCAGCCTCCCGCCCGCATCTCTGCGCCCCGGTGAGGTCTGCTGGCGCCCTCGCTGGCAGAGCTGGGTCGCTAAGGTCTTCCCCAGCCGCAACCGCGCGGTCCTTACGATAGTTCTCGTGCCGTACGACCGCCGTGTCAGTTGCTCGCAAGATCAACTCCGCCTCTGTCGCCAGCGTCAATGGATTCAGCGAGCGTTGGCCCAGCGACCGGACGCCATTCTCTACTGCGGGAAGCCACAGGCAAGTCTCTGACAGCGGAACCGAGATGAACAAATTACCGGATTGCTGCGCAATCAACGTCGACAGTTCGTACCCTGTCCCGTCGGGAAGTTTTTCGGTTGCCAGCGTCAATTGGAATCGGATTGTGCGCAGAACTGCGTCGGCCTCACGCACGGTCTTCACCGCGTGTGATTCCCAGCCGGAGCGTGCGAGTCCCTTCAGTGTGGATTCAGTACTTACGATGGAGTTTCCGACAACCAGAATGCGCACGGCAGCAGCGGGCATATTGACCCCTTTCGGGAAGGGGATCTTGCGGTCTGGACCTGAAATCTGCCAACTCGGACTCACCGCATCCGCGCTTACGCCCACCACTACGTTCGCCTGCCACCCACCGCAGGTGGCTTCGAACGGTACAACACCCCAAGCCTGGTGCTATTGCAGCCCTACAAAATCAGCGTTCCCAAACGAACCCGTAACCGTTCCCCACCCCGCTCGAGTCGCGCGCGGAGCTTTTCAGGGCGCGGTGTGACGGCTGCCGCGTGCGACCCTAGCGAGGCGAGTAACCAGTTCCGCGAAATCCCATTTACATTATCGGGAGATGCGCCGCAGAACGTGAACTGCCACTACCCCTTCCAGCTAGGCCAGAAAATGTACTCCCGCCGTCGCATCGCTGACAATTCGGAACATTACTGCTTTTGCGTTACGGACCTTACTGATCCCCAAAAATCTAAACGCCGCAAAATCAGCGTTTTATTCTTGACACGCTAATACCACAGGAGTAACTTTTACTTTCTACTTAGGTTTTGCACGTCCCCGTCCTGGGCGTGGGCAATTTGCACGGCAATTGAGCGGCTTTTTTCAGCCTCGAATTCCGATTCGTTCGGGGTGCTTGGCCGTGAGCAAAATGGACCGACATCGCTCGAAAACTTCGAAGCGGCGCTCACAACGTCCCGTTAGCTCGAGGACGCCAAACACCAAATCCCTACCCGAACCTCGCGCCGAAGGCAATTTCTCCAATTCGGTTCTTGCTCTCCCACAAAGGGAACTCCGTAGCGCGCGCGGCGACCCTCTTCACCCCTTCGTCGCTCTCGTTAAAACCTTTAATGAATTCCTCTTTGAATTGGACGCAGACGGCAAGTTCGTAAGCATCTGGACTTCCAACGAAGCCCTCCTCCGCGAGCGCCGCGCCGAATTTCTCGGTCGCCGCGCTCTCGAAGTTCTGGGCGACGAAATCTTCCATCCCTTCTCCAAGTTATTCCGCAGAGTCATCAAGCAAGGCGTTTGCGAAGATATCGAATTCCCCGTCGACTTCCCTGCCGGCCGCCGCTGGTTTCAAGCCCGCGTTTCTGCGGTCGGGCGTGGTGCCAAGAAGTCGCATTCCGTTTGCCTCCTCGTGCGCGACATCACCAAACGTCACCTTGCCGAGGACGCCCTCCGCCAACGAGAGGCACTGCTCATGCATGCCGAGCAGGTCACCGGCACCGGCTGCTGGGAATACAATGTCGCCACCTCTCAGCGCGTCTGGTCCACCGAACTCTTCCGCATTTACGGATTCGATCCCAACGACGGCGTCCCGAGCGAAGAAACCATGTTCGGCATGATTCATGCCGAAGACCGTGCGCGAATTCGCGGCATCATTAACGCCGCAGTCCAGCATTGCTCGCCGTTCGAATCCGAGGGACGCTACAATCTTCCGGACGGTCGCCAGCGCATTATATTTATCCGCGGCATCGCTCTGCCTGACGAAGCCGGAAAAACCGCGCGACTCCTCGCCGTGGTCCAGGACGTTACCGAAATGCGCCGCGCCGAAGCGCAGGACCATCAGCGCGAATCGCTTCTGGCGCAAGCCGAACAGCTCGCCAGCCTCGGCAGCTGGCAGTTTGATGTCGCGCAGCAAAGCTTCACCTGGTCCGCTCAGATGTACCGTATGCTCGGACTTCCGCCGGACAAACAGCCCGTACCGCTGTCTCGCGCCTGCGCCTTGTTTCACCCCGAGGATCGCGCGCGCGTAACACAAGAAGTCGCAGACCTAATTCAGTTCGCTCGTTCATTCGAAAACGAAGTCCGCTTTGTCCTGCCGGATGGGCAAGTCCGCATTTTTCACTCCCGCGCTGTTCCCATTACGAATGAGTCCGGAGACGTCGTCCGCATCGCCGGCATGTCTCAGGACATCACCGAGCAGAAACTAGCCGAGGACCGCTTGCGCAGGAGCGAATCGCTCCTCGCGCAGGCCGAAGAGATCGCCAAACTGGGCAGCTGGGAAATGGACACCATCGGTGCCACCGTTACCTGCTCCGCGGAATGCTTCCGCATGCTCGGTTTGTCGCCCGTCGTCGGCCCACTTCCGATCGATGGCATATGGTCTATGGTCCGCTTGGAAGATCTCCACGCCGCACAGCAAGCCCTTCAAAATGCCGTCGCTTCGAACTCTCCGCTCGAGCATTTTTCCCGTTACATTATGCCCGACGGCCGCATCCGCGCCCTGCACACTCGCGCCATTCCTGTTGCGGATGCTTCGGGCCAGGTTACACGTTTCGTGGGCTTCAATCATGACATCACCGAACAGAAACGCGTCGAAGACGATCTGCGGCGCCTTTCTCGCCAGCTATTGACTCTGCGCAGTGAGGAACAACGCCGCTTGGCTCGCGAATTGCACGAAACTGCTTCGCAAACCTTGACCGCGTTGAAAATGACGCTCAAACAGATCGAGGATTTACTTCCACAGCAGGAAACACGCGCGCGCGAACTCGCAAAGTCCAGCCGGGCGCTCACCAGCGACGCCATCCGTGAGGTGCGCACGATTTCCTCGATCCTGCACCCGCCCTTGATGGACGAGGCCGGCCTCACCGCCGGCCTGGGATCCTACGTCCGGCTCTTCGCAGAACGCAGCGGAGTCGCCGTGAATTTCACCATCCCTGACAATTTCCAACGTCTTCCCAAAGAAGCCGAACTCACCCTGTTTTGCGTCGCGCAAGAATCACTCGCCAACGTCCACCGCCACTCCAAAGCGCGCTCGGTCGAGATCTCCGTTGAACGCTCCTCATCGCACGTCAGCTTGACAGTCCGCGACGACGGTATCGGAATGGCCGCGCCTTTGCACAGCGATCGTAGAAATTCTCTTCTCGGCATTGGCATTGCCGGTATGCGCGAGCGCGTCAGCCAGCTGCAGGGCGAGTTCCGCATCCGCAGTTCTCCCGGGGAAGGTACGACCATTCACGTAGTTCTGCCGTTGGTCGTCGAAGAGAAGACTGAGTGACATTCGCTCAACCATTTCGCTCAAGCCGCGTTGCACATTCTGCTCACGCCGCAGCTGCGCGCGCACCAATTAATCTCCGCAGAAAGTTTCTGATTTCCACAGCTCGCACTCAAGGAGAACACCATGACTAAAGAAGCGCCGGCCCTCAGACCATATCGTATCCTCGTCGCCGACGACCATGCCGTCGTGCGCCGCGGCGTTCGCGCCTTGCTGGAATCACAGCCGGGAATTGAAGTCTGTTGTGAAGCCGCTACCGGGCTCGAGGCGGTCGAGTATGTCAAGAAAGCAAAACCCAATCTGGTTCTCCTCGATCTCACCATGCCAGAAATGAATGGACTAGAAGCCGCCCGCGCCATTCACGAGGAATCGCCAGAAACCGACGTATTAATTCTGACCATGCACTTCTCGGAGGATGTCGCCCGTGAAGTCCTGCGCAGCGGCGCGCGCGGCTATGTTCTCAAGTCAGACGCTGACTCCGAGCTGGTCGCCGCCGTCCGCCACGTCCAGCAGCACAAGCCCTTCTTCACCGGACGCCTGGCCATGACCATGGTCGAAAGTTTCGTCAACGAGCAACGTGAGGGTGAGCCCAGCACCGATCATCCCCTACCCGGCTGCCCCCTCACCGCACGCGAAATCGAAATCGTCCAACTGCTCGCCACCGGAAAAATCAGCAAGGAAGTCGCGGCTGCGGTGGGTATCTCCACGCGCACGGTCGAAAGCCACCGCAATCACATCATGAAGAAAATGAACTTCTCCAGCTTCAGCGAGCTAATGCGCTTCGCCATCCGCAATCACCTGGTCGAGCCCTAACGGTTGCTCTGCTGTCGTTCCTGAACTTGTAGCTCCCGCTTCAGCGGGGCGCCGTTGACTTGGCCTTTGGCGGAGTCTTCGCGGCCGCGCACTTCAGTGCGCCATCGGTGTGGTGGCAAGAATCGATGGCGCTCTGAAACGCGTCATTCGCGCCGCCCCGCAACCACTAACCCGCCGGATCAGGCCCCGCGTCAGCCGTAAAATTATCCGCTCTGCGCAATGCCGGAAACGACCAAGCCCAAAGCGCTGTCACCACCAGCGTCCCAATCCCTCCCAGAATTACCGCCGGCACGGTTCCGAACCAACCAGCCGTTATCCCAGATTCGAATTGCCCCAGCTCGTTCGAAGCTCCGATGAAAATCATGTCCACCGCATTCACACGTCCGCGCATCTGATCAGGCGTCGCGAGCTGCACCAGCGTCACGCGAATCACCACGCTCACCATGTCCGCCGCGCCGGTCAGTGCCAGCGCCGCCAATGACACCGTCAAGCTCCGTGAAATCCCGAACACGATCGTGAAAATCCCAAACGCCGCCACGCACCATAACATCGTCCTTCCCACGCGCCGCCGCAACGGCCGGTATGCCAACAGAATGGCCATCGCGCCCGCGCCCACAGCCGGCGCACTCCGCAGCAGCCCGAGTCCCCACGGGCCGGTATGCAAGATGTCCTGTGCATACGCAGGCAGCAGCGCGACCGCGCCTCCCAACAGCACCGCAAATAGATCCAGCGAGATCGAACCCAGCACCACTTTCTGTTTCCATATGTAGGCGATTCCGGCCAGAACCGTTTTCAGACTGACCGGTTCGCGGTCCCGCGCTTTCGGCTGAAAATGGATGCCAATGGTGCATGCGACTGCGGTGATATAGCAGGCGAGGGCCGCCACGTACACCGCCGTGGGCCCGCGGAACAATGCATAGATCAGCCCGCCCACCGACGGGCCCATAATTGTACCCGCCTGAAAAATGGTCGAGTGCCACGCCACGGCATTCTGAAAGTGCTCTTCAGAAACCAACTGCGGCAGCAACGCCCGGCTCACCGGGCCGTTCAGCGAACGCACCACTCCCAGTAGCACGAGGACAGCATAAATTGGCGCGATCGAATGCGTCGGGCGCCGCGATACCAGCAGAAAGAGCGCCGCACACACGCCAAACGCGGTGTAACAGAGCATCAAGAGTTTCTTACGGTTGAAACGATCCGCGGCGTGACCGGAAACCAAAAATAGCAGAATGCCCGGCAGGAATTGCGCCAGCCCCACGTAGCCCAAATCGAATTTGCTGTGGGTGATTGCGTAAATCTGCCAACCCACGGCCACCGAAATCATTTCCATCGCGACCACGGTAAAAAGTCGCGCCACTTCATACAGCCTGAACGCCGGATAGCTAAACGCTACTCGCCCAGCCAAGCCCCCTTCCCCGGAATCAGCCGTCGCCAAGCTCTCCACCCTCTCCAATCGCGCCACGCGCGACACCAGCATCCATTAAGTTGTAACCGGTTCCCGGGAACGTCAATCTCGCGATGGGCGCCTTTCGCCCTAGGTCCCGGCTCCGCTCGTCAGCGTGTAAACAAGCAGCGCCAGAACTAACAACGTCAGGATCACATACATCCAATCGCGTTCCAATGCGAAGCCCAGCACCGAAAACAAAACCCGCGCCACCGGAGTCGCAATCAGCAGCAGCAATCCGAACTGAATCAGCCCCAGCGGACGCAGCGCAATCGCTTGTCGCACGATCATCGGCACCGCTCTCAAATCCGCAGGCTCCCCGCGAAAAGTTCGATAGTTCTGCTCCACATCGTATGACTTAGCCAAGAACCACACCCCACCCACGAAAACCACCAGCGCCGCCAGCAGCACTCCCCAACGCAGAAGCTTCCCCAAAAATATTTCGACACTCTTGTCGTCCACCTTCCCGCCCACAGCAGCGTCGCGATCCAAACCCGTCATCACAATTTCCCCCGCACGCCCTGAAATATCATCTCGATCGCCAGTACCGCGATAACCACGCCAAACACAATCCGCAAAGTTCGCACTTTCGCTCCCGGCAAAATCTTCGCGCCCACCAGCGCGCCCGCCAGCACTCCCAACATCACCGGCATCGCCAATCCCGGATCAATATATCCTCGCCGCAGATAAATCCCCGCGCTCGCCGCCGCCGTCACGCCGATCATAAAATTGCTGGTCGTCGTCGATACCTTGAACGGAATCTTCATGGCCTGATCCATCGCCAGCACCTTCACCGCGCCCGAACCGATCCCCAGCAATCCCGATAGCACCCCGGCCAGGTACATCAATCCAAAGCCCAGCGGCACGCGCCGCACATGGTAGGACTTCAGACCATCCGCCGTGGGATAAGAAGCGTCCAGACGCAACATCGTCGCGATTCGATCCGGCGCCATCCCCTCCGGTGGATCAGTCAACGTATGCGTCGAAGCGTAGGCCGAGTAGAGCAGCACCACGCCGAACACAATCGCAATAATCGAAGTATGCAAATACCCGGCCAGGAACGCACCGCACACAGCCCCAACCGTTGTCGCGATTTCCAAAAACATCCCCACGCGCATATTCGAATACCCTTCTCGAAGATACGCCGCAGCCGCGCCCGACGAGGTAGCAATCACCGAAACCAGCGAAGCGCCAATCGCATAGCGAATGTCCACGCCAAACACCAGCGTCAGCAGCGGCACAATCACCACGCCTCCGCCCAGACCCGTCAGTGACCCCAGCATCCCCGCCACAAAGGATCCGAGGGCGACCACCAGCGTGAATTCCAGCGTGTTCAATTGCGAATTCAATTGATCGAGTTCTCGCTTCCGAACGCAACACCGCCCGGGAAGCGAGATTCTAGCACTTCAAGGTTTCTTTACAGGAGGGTTGCTGTCACCAACGAGGTCATACACGAACCGAATTTCCACAGGACCATTCGAGCGTGTTCTTTCCAGACGCACAATCTCATAAAGCTGCTTCCCACCAGGCGCCGGCTCAAACGAACGCGAAATCTGCGGCCCGTGACTTCCGCCGATATCCCCAACCAGCCGATAGTCTTCCCAGTGCGCGTCGAATTCCTGATATTTGTCGTCCTTCGCTTTCTGCACTTTGTGGCCGTCGGTATAGAACGCGCGTTGCCGCCCCGAATCATCGGTTAACAAGACCTCGCCATTTTTCGCCTCTGGCGTGTCCTTCATCGCCAGTGTGATTGATCCCGCGGGATTCAGTAATTCCTGCAGTTGCTGGCGGTCATAATCGCCGTCGCTGTTCTTGCTTCCGCCGTTTCTGGGATTGCCGCCGCCATTGCCACTACCACCGCCGTTGCCGCCTCCGCCGCCGGGGTAAGGCGATCCGATCCCGCCCATGTGAATTCCGGTCCCGTTCCCACCACCGCCTCGCGGATTCGCCGGGTTGTCAGCGTTGGTTCCGCGCGCCTCACGCATCTTGTCCTGCGCGTCGTCGCTCTCATCCACATTGAACTTCCACGATGCAAAGAGTTGCTTCTTATCCGGAACAACCATCTCCGGCTGCACGGCCGGCCCGGATGACCCCGCGTGCGAATCTCCCGAATCCGCCCCCGGCCGGATCGGCCCGGCAGGCGCCTGCGCCGCAGCACCGCGCGGGAATGTCGCGCACGCGGTACAAAAAATCGCGCCAACGGCGACGCTTCGCGTCAAAGTCCAAATTGCGTTGGCCCTCGAATTCAATGTCCCCGTCGTTCGCATCGTTTTACTCACCCTCGCTTTATCATTCCTCGGCGGAGGCCGAAGCATCGCCCAAGCCCAACCGCAATCGGCAGCACACCTTCACCCTCCTGCCAATACGGATGCATAAAATTCCTGCCGGGATGCAACGCAACGCTGTACGCCGTCGAGAACCACGCTATTCCCCGGCCGCCGCACTCACACCGCGCGCCTGTACCTTCTGCAGCATCGCCATAAATTCCGCGCGCTTGTTCCCACCCGAGGCAGCGCCGGCATACGCCATGTGAACCAATTGCTGATTCGCCCGCCCGCCGTCATAGACCCAGGGAAACGGATTCACCGCACCGATCGCCCAGTAGAACTCCGCCTGCGCTCCCTGCAAATTCGTCGGCAAATTAAAATGCGCCGACGCTCCCGGAGTGATCGGGCTCAGTCGTTGCGCCGAGAACACGAACCAAGTCATCCCCGGCGACGTGACCCGCTCCATAGGCGCCAGATAAAACTGCGCCGTCATCCCATAAGCCCGCGGCCCATCATTCGTCTGCACAAACGTAATCCCGGAGCTCACCTGCGCACCGAAAAATCCGTCGAGCGTCACGTCATGCCGGCAAGCGTAGGACACCTGCAATACAGGAGGAGCATCGCTGGAACCGCTATTCGGCGCCGGAGCGAAGCTCGCTCGCGTGTTGTTCGCCATCGCCTCATTGATGCAAGTCTCCGACGGCGGGAAAAAATAATAGAACAGGAGGTCAACCATGCTCATTCCCGAGCCGCTGGGCATGTGCATCTGTCCGTCCAGCCAGTTGGCGTCGTGCCCCAGCAGCGGATTATCCGAGGTCGCGAATTGCACGATCGCATTCGCCTGCGCATTTTGCAGCGCCAGAATTCCACCGAGATGAAACGGCGGCGAATAAGGAGCCAGCGCCGCAGGCGCGTCACCCGGTTTGAATTCAGTCCACGCCACCGGTAGCTCCACCGATACGCCGTTGGTGATCCCGTGCTCAATCATCCGCGCCGCGCTCTCACCAGCGGCAGCGCCCGCGGAAGCCTGCGCGCCGGTCGTCCGCGCCATCGTGCCCCAAGCCAGCAGCATTCCCGCCGCTACCACAAATGCCCTCGATCTTTTTCGCCCCAGCTTCATTCGCCCAGTACTCCGCAAGCCTCGTCCCTCATCGAGTTTGCCAGCATCCCGCGCCAAAAAGAAGCCCTTAAGAACATGCAACCGGCCCGGAGTTTGCCCTTCGCTTGGTACAATGGGAGAGACTGTGAGAGAGGCACTGTTCACAGAATTGCAAGAAAGCGTTCGCGACGCGGTCGACCACCGCAAGGGCGCCACGGTGTCGCGGGCAGATCGGTTTAGGCGACCGAAGAAGCTCAAACTCGCCGAGATACGCAGTTTCCGCATCAAGTGGGGCGTAAACCAACTAGTTTTCGGCAAACGATTGGGCGGGCGCGAGTGTTCGTGCCGTGCGGGCTTGGGAGCAAGGAAAGCGTCGCCCAGCACAGCCCTGCAGCGTTTCTCCAGAAGGGTTGATGCTTCGAAACGCCCCAGATCCCCTACAGACTCTCCGCACGCAAATTCACCGATCCCCAAGGCCGCAAGTTGCGAACGAACACACCACCGCCCCCCGGGCCACTCGGCCCGGCAGCGATGTTCAAACGTTTTTAGTTTGTCTTAAGCCTTCTTGACGGACTTGCGGCGTCCACGGCGCTTGGTAGGCGGCGTGGCGGGTGGCTCACCCACCAGCTCTGCGGACCAAATTGCAGTAACAAATTTCTTCACACCGTGATCG
The DNA here is from genome assembly GCA_013289715.1 of Acidobacteriota bacterium. Lineage (GTDB taxonomy): Bacteria > Acidobacteriota > Terriglobia > Acidiferrales > UBA7541 > Palsa-295. The sequence goes on from JABCZJ010000002.1 coordinate 188,471, forward strand.
TCAAAATCAATCGTAGTGCGCTCGGTGTTCGACTCGGTCACCACTCCCATTCCGTACTGCTCGTGACGTATGGACTGCCCTTCGACCAGTGTCTGCACAGCTGCCTCCGTAGATTATGACTTCACAACTCGAAAAATCCACACCGTCGCGACGCGCTTCCGCCCGCCGCAACGTACGACCAGAAGTTTGTCCTGCGCCCGCTTCCGAAAAGGACAGCGGCTGGGTCCGTCCCTTCCAGAACCATTCCACTGCGCCAGCCGCACCGCTAGCTACAGCCATGCTCGTCTGGGCAAAAAACGAAACACATCCAGCGACCGCGCGGGATTGCCGCCTCGTAGGCCCTGCACCAGCCAGCATCGCACGCGCTGAACAACTGCCCTAACCAGCGCGCCACCGATCGCTACAGCCGCTGCCGCCTAAAACTCAAACTTGGCACTGAAGAATTCGCAGATTTACAGGCCGACCACGTTCTCCGCCTGCAGGCCTTTCGGCCCCTGCTTCACTTCGAATTCTACCGCCTGACCCTCGTTGAGGGACTTGTACCCCTCGGACTGGATCGCGGAGAAATGCACGAAGACATCCTCGCCAGACTGGCGCTGGATAAATCCATAGCCCTTGGCCGCATTAAACCACTTTACTGTACCTTGCTCTCTGCTCACGGAAACTGCTCCTAAATTATTCAGCAGGCGGCGCTTAGCCGCCCTGAAAGCTGCCTGTCGCCCCGCTCGTATCGCCCCGCACAAAAAAAAAGCCGTCGGACGTTTGCCCGGCAGCCGTTCCTCGCGCGCGTCAAAAACGAATCATAAAGCAACAAACGCAAAGGTAGATTACCACGTTCCGTCCTTCGCCGCAATCCCCTCCCCGCCGCGATCCGCAGCAGCCGGTCCTGAACTTGCCTTCCGAACTACGCTTTCAACAACACCGCAGGATTCTTCTTTGCAATATCCAGCAGCCGCAGCGCCGTGCTCTGCGGTCTGCGCGCCCCTTGTTCCCACGCCTGCACCGCCTTGATGCTCACGCAAAGAAAGCTTGCGAACATCGCCTGGCTGGCATTCAGATTCGCACGCACTTGCCTGATTTCCTTCGGCTTCATCGGCTTCGGCCACGCCGCAATTTCCGTCACGCGCAAATCCACCTCTCGCCCGCGCTCAAACGCCAAAGCATCATGCAACGATTGCCGCATCTCAGCATAAAGTTTGACTTTGATTTTCTTCGCCACCGTGTCCTCCTACAATTTCCGCAACCATCCGCCGCAGTGCATCCCGCTCCTTCTCGCTCCAATCTTCCTGCTCGTCCTTATCGAACAGAAACAACAGGTCAGTATGATCGCGGTGCGCTAGGTACCGATGCACGTAGCGGTAACCGCCGCGCGTTCCGTTTCCGCGACCCGGATTGGCTGACCGCGCCGTGCGTATTCCGCTCAATCCTCGAACCACATCCCCTCTGGCCGGATCTCGCAGCAGAACTTTTTGCAACTCCCGCAAGACCTCATCGGCCGCCTCTCCTGCCAGTTGCTGCAGTCGTCGCGTGAATGAGAGCGACGCAACGAATACCACAGTGTAGGATATACCACTCTGTAGTAGTGGCTGTCAGCACCCGTTTTCCATCCTGAGCTTGCAGGATTTTCCGCGATTTCCTGCGCGGAAAACCATTGCGCAATCGCGCCCTCGCCGCCACCCGCCGTCACCCGCTTGACAAGTCCAAAGCCGCAAGTGCAGGATGGCCACGCACGCTCGAGGAGTGACTCCCATGTTACTTGGTGTCCCGGTTGTTACCTGGATTTTAGTAGGCATCGTGTTCGCCGTCGCCTACGTCTTCCTGTCCTTTCATCGTGTCGGACCGGCCGAAGTCGGCCTGGTCCTGAAACGTGTCTCCTCGCGCAAACTGTCCGGCGACAACGTCATCGCATTCCAGGGCGAAGCGGGCTATCAAGCCGATCTGCTCCTGCCCGGACTGCGCTGGATGCCCTGGCTGCTTTATGAAGTTCAGAAATTTCCCTGGGTCCAGATTCCCGCCGGAGAAATCGGAGTCGTCATCGCACAAGTGGGCTCGTCCTTACCGATCGGCGCAAAGTCGGCCGTCTATAAGAAGGCCTTCGGAAATTTTGCCGACCTGCGCTCCTTCATCACTGCTGGCGGGCAAAAAGGCGTCCAGCGCCCCGTATTTTCTCCGGGGACGCTCGCGCCCATTCATCCCGTCGGTTTTCTCGTCGTCACCAAGAGCCAGGCGTACGGACTCCCCATTTCTCCCGAACTCCGCTCGCGCTCCTCAAAAATGGGAAGATTGACGCCCGAAGCCTTCGGCCTGCGGCCTGAGCAACTTGAACTTCTGCGCATCGAACCCAAACCTTGCGGCAAAGACGGCGCTCTCACAGACATGGTCGGAATCGTCACAACTTACGAAGGCGATCCCCTACCCTCGGGTGACATCGCCAGCCGCCTCGGAGGCTTCGCGGATATAGACAAGATGGAAAAGGACAAGGCCAGCGACGGCGACGTGATCGAAATCCTGCTCGGCAACAAAAATAATCTGCACAATAATTATCAGGACTTTCAGGCGTTCGTCGACAACGGCGGCCGCATCGGCTTGCAGCATGACCCGCTGCTCTACGGCGCCTACGCACTCAATCCTTTCCTGGTCGGCGTCGAAATGGTTGGAATGTTGGTCGTGCAGCAGGGCCAAGTCGCGGTCATCAAGGCGTACGTGGGGCTTCCAACGCAGGATATGTCCGGTACCGATTTCAAATTCGGCTCGCTCGTACGTCCGGGGCACCGCGGCATCTGGCAGGAGCCGCTGCGAACAGGAAAATTCCCACTCAATCCGCGCTGCTATCAGGCGGAAATCGTTCCAACATCCATCCTCACCCTGAATTGGGCCGATGCCGTTTCACAAGCTCACAACCTCGACTCTCAGCTTTCGCAAATCGTCGCGAAAAGTAACGAAGGATTCGTGTTCAAAATCGACCTCCAAGTCCAAATCCACGTCCCAGACACGAATGCTCCGCGCGTGATTTCCATGGTGGGCACCATGATCAACCTCGTTAATGAAGTCCTACAAGCTGCGGTCGGCAATCATTTCCGCGACAAACTTCAAAGCATGCCCGCCGTCCGCTTCATCGAAACGCGTCAGCAGGTCCAGGAAGAAGCATTCAAACACATTAAAGAACAGCTCGATCAATACCGCGTCGAAACGCGCGGTGTGTACATTCAAGACGTCATCCTGCCGGAAGATCTCGTCAAAGTCCTAACGCAGCGCGAAATTGCCAACCAGGAGATTGACACCTATCGCAAGCAACGCTCCGCCCAAGATGAACGCATCGCCATGGAAAACGCCAAGGGCACCGCCGAAATGCAGGCCGATCTCGCCAAGTCCAAAGTAGGAGTAGACATCAAGACAAATAACGCCAACGCCCGCACCGAAGAAGCGCGCGGCGAGGCCGAATTCATTCGCCAGACGGGGACCGCGCGCGGCGCCGAAGTTGAAGCGGTAGGACTCGCTCGCGCTCGCGGCTACGAAGCACAAGTGCGCGCGCTTGGGTCGAATGCCACGGCGCTCGTCAACGTCATCGCCGCGCTCTCGGAAGGTACCTCGAAATTCGTGCCGGACATCCTCGTCACCAGTGGCTCCAACGGCGCTGGCGCGCTCGATGGCCTGGCGGCCACCGCGATGCGCTATCTCGCTGGAAACGGCGGCAATGGATCCGCGACCGCGGCCGCCAAACCCACCGAACCAAAGGGCGGCTCGCTCCCCAGCGGCCCCGCCGGAAAACCAGGGAAAGAATAGAAGGATCAAGCGGCGGCGAAAGCGGACGGGCCCGTTGCTCCAGTCAGCTTGGCTAGAACTGCGAAGTGATTATTCCGATCAGCACGCGGGTCGTGTCCGAATCAAAGAGCAGAACCGTGTCCGCGCTCACGACGTAGTAAGCCACGTTGTAGGTGACGTTCGGGTTCATCCCCTGTATCACCGCCGTGCCGCGTCCGCTGGTGGTATTCGGCGCCTTGAGTGTCGTATTCGTCACGAAGATCAGATCGCCCGGAAACACCGCGCTGAAATTGTTGATATCAATCTTTCCCGAGACGGACGCGAGTCCATTCAGCGTCAACTGCCCCGATAAATTCTGCTGATACTTTGCCGGCGCGTTATGAAAGATTCCCTGCCCCGCCAATCCAAACGCAAAACTTCCCGTCAAGCCGGTCGGTATCGTTGTTGTTTGCGCGAAAGCCGAGCCCGTCGAAATCGCCGCCGCGTCCAACTCCAGCATCACCGCGGGTCCTTGCGCCGATTGATATATCGCGAATTCCTGAGTCGTCGTGCTCGGCCCCGCAGCACACGTCCCGCTCGCGGTACTCAAGAGCAGGTCAATCCGCCCGCTCGTCGGATCCACAGTGTAGGTACACGTACCCAGCGTAGTGTCGGACGTCACCGTCCCGGCATTGTTGCTGTCGATCACCCCACTCGTCCCGCCACTGCCACTTGAGACGAATACTCCGCCAGCCGCGTACGCGCCCGTGGGCGACGTTCCCCCCACTGTAAATGGATAGTTGCCGCTAGGAAGACTCGCAGCATTGAACGAGCTTCCCGTGGGCGCAGCATACGCATCACCACCCAGATAGCTGGCCGTATCGATTTCCACCAAATGTAACTGCGTGCTCTGTTCGGAAGCCGTCGTATCCACGATGTAAAACGCATACTGAATCGAACCCGTCGAAGTGCTCGAAAGCGTCAGCGTGCCCCGCCCCCTCCCCGGAAAAGTCGTGTCCATCGTGTATGTTCCCGCCAGGCTCCGGTCTTCGGTCGCAACCCTGCCCGCCGGGTTGCTGCTATTATTGACGTCCAAAATCGGGCTCCCACCCGTAATTTGCCCCGCGCCATTCGCCGAGAATTTTCCCGCCATGCCCTGCGGAAAAAACGCAGCATCAGCCCCAGCCACACTGAACACATACGGCCCGCTAAGCGCCGTCAGCGCAGTCGTCAGTCCGTTCAGATTCTGCTGATCCACGGTGCCGCTTCCCGTGTTTCCTGCGTCAAAGCGCGTCAGCACGCCATGCTGGAAATTCGCCATCGCTAACTGCCAGGTCTGCACGGTTCCTTGCCCCGCTCCCGAGCCCGATCCCAGATTGACCTTCACCGTGGCGCGGCCATCCGCACCCATCAGGTATGTTCCGATGAACGGCACCTGCGTCGCCACGCCCACCGAGAAGCGGTTGCTGTCTTCCACGCCGCTCATGTTCCCCTGCCCATCCGCATTAAAACTTCCCGCTACCGCTACAAAACCCCCGCTGTCGTTACCGGAATATGAAAAAGCAAACGGCCCGGTCAAGGAAGCCTGCGAATACGAAATTGACGCGGTAGCCGTCGCGGTTGTTGTTCCGAATTGAGCAGTGATCGTGACCGTGTTACCCGGCGGCGGCGACGGCGGTGCCGTGTATATTCCCGTGGGACTGATCGAGCCGATGTTTCCACCCTCGCTCGAGGACACCGACCAGGTGATCCCCTGTGTGGTGGTCACGTTATTCAAAATCGCTGAAAATTGCTGAGGACCGCCCGCTGGCACAGTCGCGGTCGGCGGAGTCACGGATAGCCCCGACCCGATGCCAACGGTCGCAATCGCTGTATTCGACGTGATCAAGTTGGTGTTGGTGGTCGAACCGGGAACCTGCGGAGTCGTCGCCGTAATGTTCACCTGCCCGCTGTTGATATTCGGCACGACCGCAGGCGCCGTATAAACCCCCACCAGCGCATCGAGGGTCGAAGTCCCGATCGTTCCGGTGGTCGAATTCCCGCCCGCCACCCCGTTCACATACCACGTCACGATCGTCGTCGTAGTAGAGGTTGAAGAACTCGTTACCGCCACTTGCGCCGTGAATTCCGCCGTTTCGTTAATTTGTACTGTCGCCGCGGTCGGCGAAATCGTTACCGCTGTCACAGTACCCACGGCGGTGCCGCCACAAGACGAAATGCTCAGTAGGCCCGCCATCGCCACGGGCAGCAGCAATAGTCCGCAAATCCGCCTCCGCATCGAACGACCTTCCCTTCCTGCCTCAGTTGTATGCAAAATAGCCTGGCGCGCCATCCGTCCTTCTGCCTGTGTTCCGTCGGTCCGCCTCAGAATGCTCCATATCCGATTCCCGCTTTTCTGTCTGGTCATTTTCCTCGGCCCGGTCTTCCGGCACGTCGTTCTCGGACACACACGTCGATTCCAGTATTCCCGTTCAGATAGAAAAAGTTCCAATGCTTAGAGGTAAGCGCGCAAGATTCGGTTGCACGTCGATAGCGTATTTCGCGAGCCCCGCACCCCGTAAAGCGGGAATCATCTTACATCAATCGCATCCCGTGTCACACCCGCAATCGCGGCGGCAAATTTCCGCATTCCCGGCCCGATTTGGCCGCAAACCGCATGGCCTTTTTCGACGGGGCCGCTACTGCGGCAGCGCCGAACTCCCGTAAAACGCTTGCAGCAGGAGCACTCCCCCAAGCGTCGCCGCCGAAATGCTCAAAAGCGTTCCGATCAGGAAATATTCCGCGAACTGCTCGCGCTTGAACTCCGGATACCGCGCAATTGACTTGGCCGCCAGAATCAATCCCGCAGTCGCAGGCGAATGCAGAAACAATGCCGTCATCACCAAGAACCGCTCGAGCCACCCAATATACATTCCCGCGTTGCTCAATTCTGCCCGCGACTCCCCCGTTTGCAGATGCTTCAGCAGCGGTCTGGTCATGAGCCGGATCAGGTATCCCCCGCCAAAAATCACTGCCACATAAACCACCAATGCCAACAGCACGCGGTTGCTCGGCGTCTGCAACCGAATCAAACCATGCAGCAGAATCCCGGCGGGCTCGACGCGCGCCATCCAGCACGCTGCCACCACGATCGTCAAAAAATGCATTACCTGATCCACCGCGAACGCGGCAGTTCCTTCCGCTAGCGGAGTGCGCCGCGCTAACCGTATCTTGCTCTCTTCGATCGCCAGGTGCACCAGCGTCAATCCCAGCGCTAGGGCCGCAAATCGCAACGAATACGCAATCACCGGCACAAACAATCCCGTCAACACCGCCGCGCACACAAAATAAATCGCCCCATGCTTCACATAACCTGCTGCGCGTCCGCTCTTCTTCTGCTGCAGCTGCGCATTTGTCGGAAACACAAAATCCGTCAGCAAATGCCCCAGCAAAAGTGTCAAAACCGTTCTCGTCAGAATTTCCATCTCATCCTGTCACTTGCACGTTTTAATACAATTTCTTCAACTTGTACGTTTTCGTACAAACTACCCCCAGCGCTCCTCCATCAATATCTTCATCCCCTTCATCGTCTGTTCCACTTGCCAGAAATATCCCCTCTTCAAATTCCGTGACACCGTCGACATGTCCAACCGCATCGCTTTCGCGGTCGCCTGCAGCCGGCGTTTCCTTCTGAACTCGGCGATCGTTTCCCACTGCTTCTCTGTAATCTTCAGCAGCAGTGTATCCTGCAAAGCATAAATCAAATTCGCCGTGGAATCGAACACTGCATCCTTCGTTTTAAATCCGGTCAATACCTTGACTTTATTTCCTGCGCCTCTCTTCACTCCCTCCAGCGCCGCGCGTGCGAACTGAAATGCCTCGCCCCCCAGCCGGTTCACGGGCCCGCGCAATCTCCCCGGCACTCTCCCGATGCCGATCCCCATCCGCAGTCGCAATGGCCACATCCGCTCGCGCAAATCGAAAATCAGTTCCGGCAGCCGTGCACACGATCGCACGATCGTTTGAAACTCATCGCCTGCCGTGATCGCGTACGGCAGCCGGATATATTTCCCGCGCAAATGCGCCCGCGACGCCATCTGCAGCCGCTGCCCCAGTACCGCTCGCAAATCACGCCGCGTCCTCGATCCCACCACATCCGCGATCAACACTGCGTGCCGATCCTGCTTCATTATGTCCGCCTTGTACGCTTTCGTACAATTCTACTTATTTGTACGATCCCGTACAAGCAGTAAAAACACTCCATCTTCGCATCAGTACCGCGGTCCGTCGCGGCGCCCCTCTTCATGCCCTAGCCCCACTGCCCCTCGCTGGTCTCCATGAAACCGCTTTCCTCCGCATGTAAAATCCACCAATCCGTTGCGGCCAGCAAGACGCCCCGCCACCGCCGACCGCACGAGCTACTTCCGAATCTCGCAACGCAGCATAAGTCCCCACCGCGATCGCTCGGCGCGCCGTCGCTTTGCACCCTGACACTCCTTCCCACTACGCCCCTCCCTCCCGCCCGTGCGGCATATCCGCACTTCCGGTTGCGCCCCCACCAAAATCGTCTAGAATTGTCACCCGGGCTCCCTCACCCCGGTACCGCTTCCCGCCGTGGTGACAGGCTCTATGACGCTTCCCATGCCGTTGGAAAATGCAGCTCCAGCGCTCGACGCCAGCATTCTGATCGTGGATGACGACGTTGAGCTGTGCGAACTCGTCTCGGAATATCTGGTTTCTCAAGGCCTGCGCGCCGAAGCCGTCCATGACGGCACCGTGGGCCTCGGCCGCGCTCTCTCCGGTGCCTATTCCCTGATCGTCCTCGACGTGATGCTCCCCGGCATGCGCGGCTTCGAGGTTCTACGTAAGATCCGCGCCACCTCTACGGTTCCCGTCGTGATGCTCACCGCCCACGGCGACGACGTGGACCGCATCGTCGGCCTCGAAATCGGCGCCGATGACTACCTCTCCAAGCCCTTCAATCCCCGTGAACTCGCCGCGCGCATCCACGCCGTCTTGCGCCGCACCTCTTCCGCACCGACGAATCCCGCGGCTGCGCCTTCTCCGGACCTCACCATTCTCGGCGATCTCGAAGTGGATACTCGCGCCCGCCTCGTGCGCCACAACGGCCGCGCCGTCCCGCTCACCTCCGTCGAATTTGAACTCATGGCCGCTTTCTCCAAGCTGCCCGGCCAGGTGATTCCCCGCGATGAACTCGGCAAGCGCGTCCTCGGCAACCAGTTCCTCCACTCCGATCGCAAGCTCGACGTGCACATCAGCAATCTCCGCAAGAAATTGGGCCCGTCGCCGGATGGCTCCGAACGCATCCGCTCCATTCGCAATATCGGTTATATTTATGCCTTGCCGGGGAATTCGTATTAACGGGTGAACCGCATTTGCGTACTTTGTTCCTGAAGATTTTTCTGTGGTTTTGGCTCGCGATGGTCCTCGTCAGCGGCACCCTGATTCTTTCCGTCGTCACCACTCAGTCGCAGTTCACCGCCAGGCGCGCCGCGCAATCCGATCGCACCATCACCCCGATCATCGCCGCGCGCGCTGCCGACGTCCTGGACGATCACGGTATGGGCGCCCTCTCGGATTTTCTCGCCTCGCTCGACACCACACTACACGCCCAGGCCTACCTCTTCGACGACGAAGCGAAGGAAATCCTCTCCCAGCCCGCGCCTCCAGAAGCCGAAGCGCTCGCCCAAACCGCGCTGCAAACCGACGACACTAAAATCGTCATCATTCACGGCACAAAATTCGTCGCCCGCAGAACCGTCGGTTCCACCGGCAGCCGCTACGTGCTGGTCATGAGCACCGCTGTCGAGTCCGCTGCCGACGCTCTGCGCGCTCCGCTCGAAACTCAGTTCATCCGCGCCGCGGTGGTTTTCCTAATTGCGGGGCTCGTCTGTTTTTGGCTCGCTCGCCACATCACTGCCCCCATTCGCCATATTCGCGCTGCCACTCATCGCCTTGCTGCAGGACATCTCGGTGCTCGCGTCGGCGGCAGCGCTGCCAATCGTGGCGACGAACTCGCCGACCTTAGCCGCGAGTTCGACCACATGGCCGAGCAGATCGAAGCGCTCATCTCCTCCCAACGCCGCCTCATCGCGGACATCTCTCACGAATTGCGCTCGCCACTCGCCCGCCTCACCGTCGCCCTCGGCCTCACACGCCTGCGCGCCAATCCGGAATCCATCAGCGGGCTAGACCGCATTGAGCTCGAAGCCGGCCGCCTCGACGGCCTCATCGGCAGCCTGCTCCGTCTCGCGCGCCTCGAAAGCGGCAGCGAAAACATCGGCCACGAATCATTTGATTTGGGCGCCTTGGTCCGCGACGTCGTTGCCGACGCCGAATTCGAAGCTCAGAGCATCGAACGCCACGTTCGCCTCCTTCACGCGGACGCCTGCAGCACCTCCGGTAACCGGCAGCTCCTCGCCAGCGCCATCGAGAACGTCATTCGCAACGCCGTCGCTTACACTCCGGAAGCCACAGCCGTACAAGTCACCGTCGAAAATGGTACTGGCAAAGACTCAGGCTTCGCCGTCGTTCGGGTGCGCGACCACGGTGAAGGCGTTCCCGAAAATTCCCTCGGCGACATCTTTCTTCCCTTCTATCGCGTCGGCGATTCCCGCGATCGTTCCTCCGGCGGTTCCGGACTGGGCCTTTCCATCACCGACCGCGCCGTCCGCCTCCACGGCGGCACCGTGACCGCCGAAAATTGCCCTGACGGTGGCCTGGCCGTCGAGCTCCGTCTGCCGTTGGATGGAAAATCCATCGAAAAGAAGGAACGCGAGCTAACGATTGATGGCCGCACGAACCGCCAAACCACCTGACCAGAACTGCATGAAACGATCATGACGTACCGTCGAATTCAGCCTCCGCACCCCGCTCCGGGCGGCCTGTCAACAAACCTATTATCAATAGGTTACAAAGGGACCACTCTAGTACTAAAACCCCCTCCAGCCTGAAGTACTATACGAATGTGACCTTTCCCCTAGTGTGCCATTCTGCTCCGCCGCGTATTCTCTACTGGTCGGAGCACCCCTCCGACCTGAGGCTCGCACGGCATGAGTAAGGCGTCCAGAATGTTTCGTTCCAGGTCGAACCGGGAGGCCAATCTGGCCATCCGCCCGATCGCCGAATTGGACGTTCCCACATTCGTCGAGCCCGATCTCAGCGCCTGCCTTGCCGCCCTCTACAATTCATCCACCGGTGCGTTTGTTGATAGCGTCCACGCGGAAATGATTCCCGCTGCACCCTTTGCTGATCAATCCGACGCAGCCCCCGAAAGCCATACGCTGCTCAGCTTCACTCCAAGACCCACCGGCGATAACGCCGCAATCGACGACGTGCTGGCCATCCTGTTTCAAACGATAGACTCCGCCGCACCCCGCGAAAATTTCAGCGGCTCGGACGTCATTGCCGCGACCTTCTCAGATGACTCGGCGATAATCAGCACGTCATCCCCGGATCCGCGTCGTGCCGAACTCTTCATCGTTGAGAAGCCCGTCGCAGCCGTCCGCCCACCGGCGCAATTCCTCACCGAAGTCATGGACCTGGAAACGATCGCCGCCTCAGCCCGCGGATCCGCCACGTCCACGTCAGACGACTCGTCGGCGTTCGCCGACGGCGAAGATTCCTGCGCCTCCGAAGTTGTCAAAGAACAAGTCGTCGCGGAAATGAACGCGGTAGCTGAAGAATTTGTCGCCGAACAACGCCACCACGCTCCCGCCGCCACGGGAGCGTCCCCGCACGAGCGCCCGCAGGATCGCCGTCAGAAACGCCGCGCGCTGATCTCCGCTCCTATTCGCGTTCGCGCAGTGGTCGCGGAATCCACCGGCAACCAGGAAATCGCCACCACCTTCGACGTTTCGCGCTCCGGCATCCTGTTCCACACCCGGCTCGATTGTTATTCCCGCGGCATGCAAGTCGCTGTCGTGTTCCCTTATAGCAAATCTCCCAAAGCCATCCACAACGAGCAGAAGGGCCGTGTCGTTCGCATCACCGAACTTGGTGACGGCCTCCGCGGCGTCGCCATCACCTTCACCGCCGCGACGGTCGAAGATCATTCCGCCGCACTGGAAGCCGCGCAGCAGGCCGCACACAACGATATCTACGCGCCGCCAGCACCGACTGAAACCGTCAAAGGCCCGGCGAAAAAACCGATGGTCCTCGCCGTGGACTCGGACACACAGCTCCGCGAATCCCTCAAGATGTATCTGGAAAATGAAGGCTACGACGTAATCGCCGTCCGCAACGCCACCGAAGCCCGCGAAGTCCTCGATCTCTTCACTCCTTCGCTGCTCGTCGCCGAAGTCGAAGGCCAGGGCCTCGAGCGCCCCGGCTACGATCTCTGCGGCCACGTGAAAGCCACTTGGCGCCTGCGCAGCGTGCCCGTCGTCCTCACGACCTTTTCGGCGTACCCCAGTGACTATTCCCAAGCCCATTCCCTCGGCGCCATCGTCTGCATGGCCAAGCCCTATAAACAGGAACGCCTCGGCCACATCGTCCGTCTGCTCGCCCCGCTTCCCGAGCACATTGAGAAGACCGCAGCGCCGCATACCCCCGATCCTACGCGCGTTCCCGGCCGCGATTTCAGCGCCCACAGTAGCCGCGACCGCAAATCCAATAACACAAAAAGCCTCTTCGGCAGACTCTTCAACAAGCTCCCCGCCTTCCGCTAGCCTTCGCCGTTCGTAGCGCCGGCGTCCCGCCGGCTCCGCTGCCGTTGCTCTTTACTGTCGCCTTTCAACTCTTAAGTCCGCCCCGCGGCGGCAATCCTCGCCCGCTCCTATTACCTTTTCCATTATTTTGCCCTTCATGACTATTACAACTTTCGCCCGAAGTTTTGCCCTGTACCAATACTGTCCTTCAAACGCATTGACCCCGCCACTGCCCCACACTACCCTCTGGCACAGAATTAATGTTCGCGTATTCTCGATGTACGGACGCGAACCGCAGTCACGGTCATTCCACGAGTTATCGCCCCAGCATTTAACTTCGGAATAACAGCAACCGGGGGTGTGTCCACTTTCTCCCGCGGCCCGGCCGAAGGAGGTTTTGATGACAAGCTTCACTCGATCCCTGCTCATTTTCGTTCTCGCGTTCTTCATGCTGGCCACCAGCTTGCGCGTCCAGGCGCAAAATCACGATGGCCAGCGCGGCGACTCATCCGGGCCCGGCACATCGTCGGGTGGCGCGCAAGATCCCGGCCCGCGCGCAGGCACGGTCAACGCCGGCACCCCACTCTCCACCCTCACTCCCGCCCAACTCCAGTTCTTCCAAGACGGCCTCTCGCGCTTCCTGCAGACCGACTCCGTCAACGGCCAAATGGCGGGCGAAACAGGCGTCGGCCTCGGTCCCGGTTTCAATTCCAATAGCTGCGGCAGTTGCCACGCGCAGCCCGCAGTCGGCGGCTCGAGCCCGAGCACTTCGTTCTATCCTTTCGTCGGCCCCAATCCGCAAATCGCCGCGGCGACCGACTACGGCGGCGCCAACACGGTTCCCTTCTTCATCTCTCTCGATGGCCCGGTACGCGAAGCGCGCTTCCCATTCGCCGTTTCCGCGAGCGGTAGCATCACCAACACTCCCGACGGCGGCGTTCACGACGTCTACACCATCGCCGGCCGCCAAGATGCCCCGGGCTGTGTCATGACCCAGCCTAACTTTGAGCAGATGAACAAAATCGGTAACCTGATCTTCCGCATCCCCACTCCCACGTTCGGCGCGGGTCTAATCGAAAGCATTCCCGATGCGACAATCCTCGCCAACATGGCCGCCAACGCCTCTTTCAAACAGCAGCTCGGCATCTCCGGCCATCCCAACTACAGCGGCAACGACGGCTCCATCACTCGCTTCGGCTGGAAAGCTCAGAACAAGTCTCTGGAAATTTTCTCCGGCGAGGCGTACAACGTCGAGATCGGCGTGACCAACGAGCTTTTCCCCAACGAACGCGCCAATCCACCGTCCTCCTGCCTCTACAATCCCACTCCCGAAGATTCAACCAACTTCACGCTGTCCGGCGATGAGATTCTCAGCGACGTCGTCGAATTCTCCAACTTCATGCGCTTCTCTAATCCACCCGCTCCTTCGACGCAGGGAATCCCCGGCAACCCTTCCGCAGACTCCATTGCCAATGGGCAGGCGATTTTCAACCGGATCGGCTGCACCGCATGCCACACTCCCTCGCTGCAGACTGGCCCTTCCAGCTTCACGCCGGGTCTCAGCAACCAGCAGGCCGCGCTGTTCTCCGACTTGCTGGTCCATCACATGGGCTCGGGTCTAGCCGACAACGTCTCCCAGGGTGCCGCCGGTCCCGATGAATTCCGCACCGCTCCCCTGTGGGGCGTCGGCCAGCGGATTTTCTTCCTGCATGACGGTCGCTCGACGCCCGCAAACGGCGGCCTGCTGAACGCCATCCAAGCCCATGCCAGCCAAGGCTCGGAAGCCAATCGCGTCATCAACCAGTTCAACAACCTAAGCCCCAACCAAAAGCAGGAACTCCTGAACTTCCTGCGCTCCCTGTAAAAACAATCCGGCGCGGCACACGCAAAAAAATCGCGCGTGTCGCGCCGCGATCCACTCAGGTGGCACAGCCACTCCCGGCAGGGCTCTTTCTCTTGCACTTGGTTTTGACTTTGCGGGTGCCCCATCCTTCCCAGTTTTGTTTCGTGGGAAGGTTGGGGGTTTAGAGGCCGCACCACCGACCTCCCGATACCGCGCGTCGACGATTTGCCGTTGCCTTTCCCCCGCACGTGCCACAGCGCCGCCCCTGTCTTATACTCACCCAATGGCGATTCCCCGCGATATCCCCAAACACCGCTCCCTATTCCTACTGCTCACACTCGTAGCCGCGTCCGCCGTAGCCGATCACCCCAAACCAAAGCCCCCTCTCGAAAATTTCTACGTAGTAACCCAAGCCATCTTCCACGCCGATCCCAAATGGGTAGACCACATCCTCGAAGTCCGCCCCCAAGGCCTCAACGACGTCCAAGTTCGCGAAATCCGCATAGCCCCGCTAAGCGCCTCTTGCCCCCACCACGCGACCGTCCGCGCCATCGAACGCGTAGTCCCAAACACCACCGTAAAAAAAGTAGCGGTCCACTTCGACCTTTGCGCCTACACCGAAGATGACGTCGAAACAATGGTGCATGCCGCCAAACGCACCCACGGTGCTCCCAGCTCCGACGACGATTCCGCCACCCAAACCATCGTCGCCCGCTGCGGCCAGAAACAAAGACTCTTCGAGCTTCCCGATCAAGCGACGCTACGTTTCGACGGCCTCACCCTGGCCGATACGCATCTCGCCGCATTCTGGAATCTCGCCGCCACCGTAGAAGCCCGCACTTTCGGCGACGATTTTTCACTCGCCCACCTCGCCCCTGAACAAGACCGCGACGCTCAAGCCCTCGGCGGAAAACTGGTCGATGAAATCAAATCCGGCAAATACGACCAAGCCTTCGCCGACAACGAATGCCCCTATGCCGAATGCCCCGATCACAACGCCGCCAGCGCCCTACAGGGCTACGCCGGCCCAATATTCTCCTGCCCCGAAAAATAAGCGTTGAAAACGGCAGCCTCGTTGTCGTTGAATTTGCTTTTGAATTTGTAGCGGCCAGCTTCAGCTGGGCGCCTTTGACGTGGGTTTTGAATTTGTTGTGAATGTGTTGAATTTGATCTTGTAGCGGCCGGTTCACGTTCATCGAATCGGGCAGCAGTTGCAGTCGATTTTTGAATTCGTAGCGCCGGTCTTCAGACCACCAGCCTGTGCTGTCGTAGGAGTACGTCGTGCCTGCCGCAAGACGGCCCTGCCCAACCGCGCGATACCTGATCCGACTCGGTAGGGGCGCCGCTTGTGAATCGCGCCGCAGCGCGATTCGTCCTGAGCTCCCGCGAAGCGGGAGCGAAGGGCTGCGCCCCTGCTTGCCCGGGCGTCAGCAGTTCCGCCACGCCGTAATTGCTCTTCATGCTCCACGCAAAAAAAAACGGCGGGCTCCGCATCATCATGCGGAACCCGCCCAGACTGTAAATCTACTCTCGGCGAAAACTACCTCTTCGCGACCTGCTCCCGCACCTGGCTGGCGAAGGTTTCAGCGGTAACCTTCTCGCCATGCCAGGTGTTCGCGCGATTGAGGGGATAAGCGAAAACCACGCTGCCAGTGCTGCGCTCGATCAACTGCAGAGTCGGCGTCCCGTCATGCTTCGCGTTCTTGCCGGCCGCGTCATCGCTGCCCCAGTAAAGGTGCAACACGTAAGTCGCATGCGCATCACTAACCACCGGCGCCAGTCCTACATGTTTCCTTTCAAACGCGACTGACAGGTATCCTTCGAGCCCCTGCATCGGCTCGATATACACCGAAGGGCCGAGCGCAACCGGCGCCTTCACGGCCGCATCAGCCAAAGCCGGCGCCGAAGCGTAAGCGTAACTCGGCACTCCAGCATAAGGCTGCGTCTGCGCCACGGTCATCGGATCCACCGTATTGGCAGCAGAATTAGCGCTCGAGGACGACACAGGACGGCATGCCATCCCGTTCACATAGGTCTCATCGGCCGCTATATAATTCCCCGAACCACTCAAATTGCGGCACTGCATTTGCAAGGTCACTGATTGCTGGCCTTGCGCGGCCCCTGCCCAAACCAACCCTGCTACTAACAAGGAAGCTGCGGCTTTCATGGCGGTATTTCCTCCACGACCAGAATGCGTTACACGACCGCCCGCAGCAATATTACGAACGTACCATTCTGAAGCACCGCTTCCAACACCCCAGCATGCATTTCTGTGCTGCTGCGACGCAGCTCGCTGAGTGATTGCGCCTCGCGGCAGCCCGACGCACAAATTCCCGTCTTAAGGCTGCGGTTTTGCACCACTGTCAGCCGCAGCCGCCTCACCCGGCCCCACCACAAAATACCCAAGCCGGGTTCGCACGGTTACATCTGGACGCGTGACCGTAATTTTGATCGTGTGGAAACCCGCACTGCGCTCGACAGTCGGCGCGTAGCTCACAACATACTGTGCATGCAATTCGCTCCCGATCTGGTCGAGCGCCGTGCGCACCGTGCGATCGCGCAGCGCGCGATAATGCACACCCCCAGTCGCGGCCGCAGCCACCGCCAGCTGATGATTACTTATTTCATTTGTGCCACGCGTGATCAACCAGACTGCCGCGGGCATCAGATCGAGCGTGCCGCCCGGCGGCCCTCCGTTCCCGGGTATCTGCAGCGCTCCAGGGCGCGTGGGTCCCGGAATCACTCCGGGAGGATATTTGATTTGCCGGTCCGGCGGCTTGGGCCCAAAACGCACGTCCGCCGAACTGCTGCTCGGCCCTATCGCGTAAATCGCGATGTCAGCAAGCTGGGCATCTCGCAGCACCAGCCCGAGCTTTGCATCGCTAGCGATATCCTGCGACTCCCCCACAATCAGCATCACTCGCCGATAATTAACCGGTCGCGTTTTAAGCTGCTTGACGGCTTCCGCCATCCCGTCGTACAACCGCATCTCCGGCGCCTCGAATTTCACCTGCGCGATCGCCTGCTGCACGTCGTCGTGATCGTGCGTAAAGACTTGTCGCACATCCACCGTGCTGTCATAAGTGATCACCGCCGCTTCGCCATGCAGCGCCATCACCGTTTCCGTGAAGATGCTCCCCATGCCGCGAATCACCGGCGCCATCATTTCTATATGTGAACTGGTCTCGACCACCAGCGCCACCGCCAGCGGATCGCCGCCGAGATCCCAATGATCAATCGTCTGCTCGATGCCGTTGTCGAACACCTGAAAATCCTTCTGCGCCAGATCCAGCACCGGCGCGCCCCCTTTGTCGAGCACCGTGACCGGCGCGATCACCTCCTCGGTATGCACCTGAATTTTATTTTGTGCCTGACGCGGTGTTTGCGCGGCGCCCGCGGGCGTCGCCGCTTGTGCCTGGGCGCAAATCGGCAGCAACGCAAGACAAGCGACAATTGGCCCGCCGAGCCCGCAGTTCCCGCCGAGTTTAATCACTCGCCCCACTCCGCTGCCGGATGTGATTCCATCCCCCGGCTTGCTGTTGCTCCGATTCCCGCCGCTCTTAGGCTGGTGATTTTGACTTTCGGCTCGCCGCGCCCCTCTTCTCCGGTCGTACCGATCGCCACCGAGCCAGCGCCGTAGGTGCGACACAGCTTTGCCGCTGGCACCAACACGTTCCTGATTTCACCCCGCCGATTATCCAGTGCTATGATTCCGTCGTCCTTTGGAATCGGAGCGCGCCCATGAACACAAAATATCACGCGATCGCAACAACCGCCGCAATCCTCTTCGCGACGATACTCTGCTCCTCACTCGCAAATGCGCAATCTGCAACCCCCACCCCGTCCCCCGCCCTGCTTGTCCTCAACAAAGCTGAAAACTCGCTCGCCATCGTCGATCCCGCGACGCAAAAGGTAGTAGCCCGCATCCCCACCGGCGAAGGCCCCCACGAAATCGCAGCCTCCTCCGACGGCAAACTAGCCGTCGTCACCAACTACGGCGCCAAGGATCCCGGCCACTCACTCTCCGTGATGGACCTCGTCGCGCAAAAAGAAATCCATCGCGTAGATCTCGGCCCTCTCGGACGCCCCCACGGCGTCCTCTTCGCGGACGGCGAATTTTATTTCACCGCTGAGCTCAACAAACTAATCGCGCGCTACGATCCCGCCACCAACAACCTCGACTGGCTTCTTGGCGTCGGCCAAAATCGCACGCACATGCTGGTGCGCACGAAATATCCGAATGAATATTTCACCTCCAACGTTGATTCCGGCACCGTTACCGCCATCGAAAAAAGTTCCGACCCCTCCGGCTGGAAGGAAACCCACATCCCGGTAGGCAAAGCCGTCGAAGGCATAGACGTCTCCCCCGACAACAAAGAAGTCTGGGTCGCCAATGCCGGCGACGGCACCGTCTCCATCATCGAAACCGCCAGCAGCAAAGTCATCCAAACTTTCGACGCGCGCACCAAACATTCCAATCGCCTGAAATTCACGCCCGACGGCAAGTTTGCCCTGATCTCCGATCCCGCCACCGGCGAGCTAGCGATCGTGGATGCCGCCACCAGAACAATCACCAAAATGCTAAACGTAGGCCGCGCCCCCGGCGGCATCCTGATCGTCCCAGACGGCTCCCGCGCCTACATAGCCCTAGCCGGCGACAACGCCGTCGCCATAATCGATCTCCACAAACTCGAACTGGCGGGCCAAATCCCTACAGGCCAAGGCCCCGACGGCCTGGCTTGGGCCGTTCGCCCCTAAAATCACCCGAGCCGCTGCCTGTGAATCGCGCTACAGCGCGATTCATCCTGAGATGCTGCGGTGGGGCATCGATGGTTTTCCGCAACGTATCCACAAAATAAAAAGTTGCCCCGCCCCAACCCAACCTGCGAAAATCTCCCCGAAACTTTTCCGCACATCACGCCATCCGAGTCACCCTAAGGAGCCACCCACAAAATGGAATTCAGAACCCTAGGCCGTTCCGGACTAAAAGTTCCCGTCCTCAGCATGGGCACCGCCACGTTCGGCGCCGGCAGCGAAGTTTTCCGCGCCATGGGTCAATCGAGCGTCTCTGAGGCCACTCGCCTTGTCGACATCTGCCTCGAAGCCAGCGTCAACATGTTCGACACCGCCGACATCTACCACGAAGGCCTCTCCGAAGAAGTTCTCGGCCAGGCCGTCGCCGGTCGCCGCGACAAAGTTCTCATCTCCACCAAAGCCACATTCAAAATGGGCCCCGGCCCCAATGAAGTCGGCTCCTCCCGTCATCATTTAATACAAGCCTGCGAAGCCAGCCTGCGCCGCCTGAAAACTGATTACATTGATCTCTACCAGATGCACGGCTTCGACGGCCTGACTCCCGTCCAAGAAACTCTAAGCGCCCTGAACGATCTCGTCCACAGCGGCAAAGTCCGCTACATCGGCTGCTCCAATTTCTCCGGCTGGCATCTCCAGAAGTCTCTGGACGTCTCCGATCGCTACGGCTGGTCCCGCTACGTCGCCCATCAAGCGTACTACTCCCTCATTGGCCGCGATTACGAATGGGAACTCATGCCCCTAGGCGTCGCCGAAGGAGTCGGTTGCGTGGTCTGGAGTCCGCTCGGCTGGGGACGGCTCACCGGAAAAATTCGCCGCAATCAGCCGCTGCACAAAGAAAGCCGCCTGCACAAGACCGCCGAGTTCGGCCCACCTGTCCCGAACGAGCACCTACATAATGTAGTGGATGCGATCGACGGCATCACCGCAGAAACCGGCAAAACGGTCTCGCAAATCGCGCTGAACTGGCTCCTGCAACGCCCCACCGTCTCGAGCATAATCATGGGCGCCCGCAACGAAGAGCAACTCCGCCAAAACCTGGGCGCCGTAGGCTGGAACCTCACCCGCGCACAGGTCGCAAGACTCGACGCCGCCAGCAACGTGACGCTCGCCTACCCCTACTGGCACCAACGCCAATTCTCAGACCGCAACCCACCCCCTACGCCTTGAGGTAGCGCCGGCGTCCCGCCGGTTTCTTGCCGTTGCATTTGCACTTGAATCTGTAGCGGCCAGCCATCGTTGGGCACAGTTCACTTTCACTGCATAGGCAATGTTACCTGTGCTTTCTCGTTTGAAGTTGATTTGGAAGTTGAATTTACGGGTGCGCCATCCTTCCCGCCTTTGTTTCACGGGAAGCGCGGGGGGTTTAAACGCAACAGCGCCGCACGTCGCCGACTCGCCGTCGTTTTCCTCTGTGCCCTCTGTGTCAAATATTCGGTCGTAGCGCCGCGCGGCGGAATGCAACCACGCTCTACTCAAACTGTTTCCGAAACAACGCCAGCTGCTGCCTCAATTCCGCAACTTCACTCTGCAACGCCGCGATCTCGCCTTCCAAACGCGCCATCCTCTCGCCATCTGCCGCGCCACCACGAACGCTCACCGATTCGCGCGCGACGACCGCTGCCTCGACCCCCGCCGAATCCTCCACGTCCCCGCACAGCAAATGCACATACCGCGACTCCTTCGTCCCTGCCCGCCGCGCCAACACCCGCACCAACGCCGGCTCCCTCTGCATCAATTTCTGCAAAGCCCCCTGCACGTCACTTAACTCCTCAAAGTGATGCAAACGCTCCCCCCGCCCCCGTATCTCCCCGGGCGTCTGCGCCCCGCGCAACAAGAGCACGCACAAAACCGCCGTCTCCGGCCGCGTAAAATTAAACACTTCTCCCAAGCGGTGCTCGTACTTCCGCACCCGGCTATCATTCGTATCCGCCGGCCCAGCCAATTCCAACTCGCGCAAACTGCGCAACGCCGCGGTAACCGCGTCCTCATCCAAGTTCATCACCGGCTCGCGATTCGTCTTCTGATTGCAAGCATTCACCAGCGCATTCAAAGAAAGCGGATAATATTCCGGCGTCGTAATCTCCTTCTCCACGAGCACCCCCAGGACCCGCGCCGCCACCTCACTCAAATGAATGTCCGTACTCACAAAAGTTTTTCTCCTCGCGATTGCAGTTGCCTTTCGCTGCGTGCTCTGCGTCTCTGGGGTGGCTCGTGTCTTTCTCTGTGTCCTCCGCTCTTCCTGGGTGCCCTCTGTGTTAGATCTTTTGCCTTGATCGTCACCGCGCCTCGCTCAAAATACCCTGCAACACTTTCAAATCCCCGTCCACCTTCCCGGTCTGCAAATGCGAGATATCCAAACCCAAAATCCGCGCGATCCACGGATACAAATTCACGTCCTCAAACGGCGCCACCTTCTCCCCGCGACGAATATCCGGCCCCGCCGCGAAGAATATCGCCTTCATCTCCGGCATGTCCGTCGTATCGTACCCGTGCATGCCCGCAGGCGGCCCAGCAAGATGCATCGCATCCGCCGCCCCAGCCGGAGGCGCATTCACGCGGAGCAAGTAAGGCCCGGTAGCAACGACCACCGGATCGCCCTCGCGCAAATTCCCATCGAAATGCAATCCCGCCGGCACAGAGCCGTTGCGATAAACCTTAAACTTGTCGCTCTTCCCGTGCAAAGCAGCGAACACCTTTTCAGCCGCCGCCTCCGATCGCGGATACATAGAACTTTCCACCGACTTCTCCAACAGCCGCGTATCGAAAAACTCGCCCAGGTTGATCCAGTCCCCCTCCACCTTAGCCATTCCGTGGTCCGCCACCACAATCACATCCACGCGCAAATTCAATTTCGCCACACCCGCCACGAGCCGGCCGACTTCGTCATCCACTTCCCGCACCGCCGCCGCCACCTCCGGACTATCCGGACCATGCGCGTGCCCCGCGCTATCCACATCGCTGAAATACAAAGTAATGAAATGCGGCCTTCGCTCAGGCGGCGATTGCAACCATGCCAACACCTGCTCCACGCGCGCGCGATTCGGAAATTTCGTGTCGTACTTCATGTAATAAGTCGGCCGCACACCCTGAACGTCCGCCTCCGACCCCGGCCAGAAAAAACAAGCCGCACGCATTCCCTGCTGTTCAGCCAGCACCCACAACGGTGTCCCGCCGTACCACGTGCCGTCGGTCACCGTCTGCTCGTCCTTATAGCTATAAACCTGCTTGCGCACCGGATCGTAGAACGCATTCGCCACGATCCCGTGATGCTCGGGATAAAGCCCGGTAACAATCGTGTAGTGGTTCGGAAAAGTGATCGAAGGATAAGCCGGGATCATCCCCTCCGGCGCGCTGGCTCCCCGCGCCCCCAAAGCATCCAGATTCGGCGAAGCATAAATGCGCGGATAATCGTAACGAAACCCATCAAGCGACACCAAAATCACATAAGGCTTAGCCTGCTGTTCCGCCGTATTCGGCCCGTGCTCCGCGACGATCGGCGCCGCGAGCGCGGGGGAAGCCGTCTGCTGGGCCGTCGCCTGCTGCGCCCCAGCAATCCCCGGCCCCAACCCCACCACGCCCCATACTCCAGCAAGCAAAATAAAACGCAGCGTCCTGATCCCGTTTCGCTCACGCATCTTCATTCCAGGCTCTCCCTGCCCGCTCCACTGCCAAATCACCGCACAACATTATCTTTCCTTCCGCTGATTTCTATTATGGAAATTATTCGGCTGACGATTGCTCATATTTTCCGCAACCGCGCAGCCACATGACTCGTCTAATGGACTGTAGCCCGAAATTGGCTACGCTGCTCAGAAAGAAGGCCCGATATGAAGGAACTAAATAGAGCTGTAAGCACGAACGTCATCCAAGCCACTTTCGCCCTGCGCGGTCCCGAGACCAATTCCAAGCACCAACACACCCACACGCTGAACGAAGTCCAAAGGCGCGCCTACCAGATTCATCAACGCCACGGCGGAATCTACGGCGGATACACGCTGGAAGATTGGCTGGAAGCAGAGCACGAACTGGACGAGGAGGACAATTCTCCGTCGCCGAAAAGAGATCAAATCCACTGACGCCGCGACCTTGCGGCTTGTCCAGATTTGCACGGCGTATAAGTAAAACGCCGCCCGAAGGGGCGGCGTTTTACTTCCAGCGATATAGAAATCTGCAAATCGAACTGCGCGAGTCCGCTGGCGAGAATTAATTCAGCAGTTTCCGTCGCGCCGTCAACGCAATTCCCATTAGGCCTGTTCCCAGCATTAGTAGCGCGCCGGGCTCCGGCGCCGTGGTAACCGTCCCCGCGTAATCGAGGCCGTAGGAACTGCCGGCCTCTTGATAGACGACGAACGAAAGTGTGTTTGTGCCATCCGCCAGATACGGTTGCAATTCCGCAAAGTTGAAAACGCCCATCGTGCTATTTAAGCACCCGATCGGCAACGACGAGCACGTGGGATAAGACCCGCCCAAATTTCCCGACGCCAATTCCACTCCATTCAGCCACACCGACGACGTATCATCCGCCAACACATCCAAATTCGCGCCAGTAATTGTGCCGGTCAAATTAAACGTGTCGGTAAAAGTCACCGCAGTTCCGTTCGGCACCACGACAAATCCCGCAGACGACGGGTCGCCGGTATTCGTAAACGAAATCCAGCTTGAGCCCGCCAGCGGCGCCGCCCAGGCCGGATTTGGAGAAATCACTTGCGTCGCGCTGCTCGTCGAATTGGTGGTTGCGGTGGAACTCACCACCGACGTCGAATCCGCGCGTGCATTCAGCACGAAACCGCTCGCCGCGAGTAGCATAATCACCAGTCCGAATTTCTTCACGATTTGTTTCCTCCGTCAAAACTAGGGCAACCGCGCCGCCCGAACGATAGTGAGCGACACCGGGAGTACTGCAAACGGCCCGCCAACTAGCCGCCTGCAAACATGGGACTTATGAATCGCAGCCGCATGCTCAGTCGAAGGATTTTCCATGGAACGGTAATCGCCCTCCAACTCGCACGCCGCGTCCAAACGATGACATTTTTTGTTACCGGTAACATAAATAGGCGGGCACTTTCCAAATCGCTTCCAGCGATGAACTTTAGCGCAGTGCCACAGTTATTTCGGCGCTGCCGTCGGCGTTCCCAAATAGCTCTGCACCGCGCTTGGGCTGATAGCAAGCTTCGTCGCGATCTGCGGTATTGACTGCGCCTGGTTGTGCAGCGACCGCACTTGTATCGAGATCGGCTGCGGAATCTCCTGCGCCGGTCTGCACTCAAATCACAACCATGCTACAATTAAAGCTCCTTGCTCTCCGTTAACAACATCACGATGCGCTTCGGCGCCAGAGTCTTGTTCGAAGAGGTCAGCACCACCTTCTTCGCAGGACGCCGCTACGGCATCACCGGCCCCAATGGCGCCGGTAAATCCACGCTGATGAAGATCTTGACCGGCGAAATCGAGCCGACCAAGGGCGACGTCACGCGCCCCAAAAAACTCGGGATCTTAAGTCAAGACCAGTTCGCCTTCGACGAGCATCGCGTCATTGATACCGTGATCATGGGCAATCGCCCGCTCTGGAAAGCGCTCCAGGAACGCGAAATTCTCTACGCCAAGCCGCACGAAGAACTCACCGACGCCGACGGCATGCGCCTCGGCGAACTCGAAGGCATCGTCGGCGAAGAAGGCGGCTACACCGCCGAAGCCGACGCCGCCATCCTGCTCGATGGCCTCGGCCTCGAAGAGCCGCTGCACGATCGCAAGATGCGGGAGCTACAAGGCGGACAAAAAGTCCGCGTCCTGCTAGCGCAAGCGCTCTTCGGCAGCCCGCCTGCCCTGCTGCTCGACGAGCCTACGAACCACTTGGACCTCGATTCCGTCCACTGGCTGCAGGACTACCTTCTCGAATACGAAGGCGTGCTGATCGTCATCTCGCACGATCGCCATTTTCTGAATAGCGTCTGCACCCACACTGCGGACATCGATTACGAAACCGTGATCATGTACAACGGCGGTTACGACGACATGGTCATGGCCAAGACCTCGATCCGCTCGCGTATCGAATCCGAAAACGCGCAGCGCGAAAAGAAAATCGCACAACTCAACGAATTCATCGCACGCTTTTCCGCCGGCACCCGCTCCGCGCAAGCCACCTCGCGCAAAAAAGAAGTTGAGCGCCTGCAGACCACCGAGCTAGCTCGCTCCAACATCGCGCGCCCCTACATCCGTTTTCAGATGGACCAACATTCCGGCCGTCATCCGCTGGAGATCAAGAGTGTCGCGAAATCCTACGACGGAGTGAAAGTGTGGGCGCCCTTTTCCGGCAGCGTGGCGCGCGGCGAAAAAATCGCATTAATGGGCCGCAACGGTACCGGCAAGACCACGCTGCTGCGTTCCCTGCTGCGCAATTCCACCGGCTTTATCGACGACAACGATCGCCAGTTCCCCGTGGACGGCGGCCAGGTAATCTGGGGCCACAACGTCGCCGTCGGCTATTTCGCGCAAGACCACAGCGAATCCATCACGCACGGCATGAACGCCATCGAGTGGCTGCACCAATTCAAACCGCAAGCCACCCAGGAAGAATTGCGTGCCGTCCTCGGCCAGATGCTTTTCAGCGGTGAAGAAGCCCTGAAGCAAACCGCCGCGCTTTCCGGCGGCGAATCCGCCCGCCTGATTTTTTGCCGCCTCATGCTGCAGAAGCCCAATTTCCTAGTCCTGGACGAGCCCACCAACCACTTGGACCTTGAATCCATCAACGCGCTCAACATCGCGCTGCAGAAGTACGACGGCACGGTGCTGCTCGTCACCCACGACCACGACGTAATCGACGAAGTAGCCACCCGCATCTGGCACTTCCACTCCAACAAAATCGAAGACTTCAAGGGCCCTTACTCCGAATTCGTGGCCGCCGCCGAAGAAAAAGCCTCCTGAATCGCCCGTAGCATATGCAATCTTGCCTGTGCTCTTTGTTTTGATTCTGCCGTTGCCTTCGTAGCGGCGGTCTTCAGACCGGCAGCCGTTGCCGTTGCTTTTCGTACGTCATCCTGAGCGCTGCGCAGGATCGCTTCGTGTTTTTCGTCCGCGCGTTGTGCGCGCGATCGTAACGGCATTTTGTTCAAGCTGCCTATTGCTTGTAGACCAGCGGCGGTCCGCTGGTTCGCGTGGCCTTCAAGTCCACATCTACCTCGACGTGGTCGGCAATCTTAATGAACGGAATGTTGCTGTTCATTCCGTAGTCCTTACGATCGAAAGCCATCGAGCCTTTGATCTCGCCCGAACCTGTTCCCTTACCCGTAAGCGTTAGAACCAGCTTCTCCGGCTTGGTCACTCCGCGAATCGTAAAATCACCATCAACTTCAAACGTCGTGGGGCCTGTCTGCACAATTTTCGTTGAGTGAAACGTGATCGTCGGGTTCTGCGTCACGTTGAAGAAATCCTTGCCCTTCAATTTACCGTCCTTCATGCCGCTTCCGGTATTGACGGAGGCTGCCTGAATCTCCACGTCCAAAACGCCAGATTCAACATCAGGAGACGGAAACGTTAGTGTCGCCTCCCACTTGTCGAAACTGCCCACCAGAGCCACCGACGCCTTCACGTTGAACTTTATCGAGCTCGACACCGGCACAATCTTGTAGACAGGATTTTGCGCACGGGCAGGCGCGACGGCCAGTCCCAGAACAGCCACGAATGTCGCCGCAGCAACTGCGATTTTTCCTGAACGAATCATGAACTCCATCACTTTTTTCCCTGGCCAATTGATTGCCGGTTGCGCTGCGTTTCCCGCCTCTACTTTACGCCAAGGTTGGAGTTCCAGCGTCATCATCCTGTATCCCCCGCCACAGTGAATCGCGGGAATAAAATCGCCGCCTCCCCGGTCTACATATAGGAACGAAGCACGCCAACGAATCATCGTCGGCAGGCTGCCAAGTTCAAAGGAGAAACGACAATGCAAGAAACGTTGATCAGCAATGCCTCGCACAATGTTCGCGGCATCGGTACAAGAACCGCGCTCGCCATGGCGCTGGCAATCATCGCGATGGGTATCGCCGCAACACCGGCCGCCCAAGCCGCGGGCAACTCCAGCAGGAACAGCGACGCTCCCGCCAACATCGTCAGCCACGTCACCCTCACTGACGGCAAGGTTACCCGCATGCTCCTCCTCAAGCGCAACGGCAAGGAATATCTCGCGCTCGGGCTCGACTCTTCCGCACCAGTCGCCCTGGTGGACGTCACCGATCCGCGCCGCCCACACGCGCTGGATTCCGCCGCGCCGGCGCCCGGAAAGCGCGACGCCGAGGTCAACGTCCTCGCCGACACTCTCACCGTCTTCGGCAAATCCGACGCTGCAACTCCCGCGTCCGCAGACCCCAAAGAACTCCGCAGCTTCTCCGGCGTCACTGCTTTCGTAATCGACGCCGCCCACGGCCTGATCTACGCCGCCAACAACGACGGCCTCTGGATCGTGAAAACCAAGCGCCAAGCCGTCGAAGACGCTCGCGCCGATAACTATGGCGGCTAGTTACCGTTCCCTCTCGCAGCAAAGGGTCTTGGCCTCAGCAAATCCAGCCGAGTGAAGCCGAGACCCTTCCACACAAATTCAAAAGCAAGCGCGACCGGACTGACCGCCGAAACGTTGCCCTTTATTTTTCGCGCGCTTGGATGTACATTGCTCGCCTTCACCCCTAACGCCATGGCCTCGAAGCACAAACGGAGCAAAATGCACTCAACGAAAACGAACGCGCGTGTGATTTTCAAATTGTTTGGGCAAGCGCCGATGCAGGCCACTCTGCTGCACCGCAATCGCGGCGGATTCTGGATACAGGGCGGCAAGCTCGCGCAGTTTCTGGGCGGCTGCGATTATTCCGGTGTGGAAGTGGATGTGTGCTTCCTCTCGGCGAACAAGGTCGAGTGGTACAAGAACGCGCCGGCGAATGCGCGCGGCGCGGAGACAGGCAAGTAGGACGCGTAAACGACGCAAAGGAAAATCAGATGGCTACGATCACTACGACAGACGGGACCAAGATTTTCTACAAAGATTGGGGCAAGGGACAGCCGATCGTCTTCAGTCACGGTTGGCCGCTCAGCGCTGACGACTGGGACGGCCAGATGCTCTATTTCGGGAACCTCGGCTATCGCGTGATCGCGCACGACCGCCGCGGCCATGGGCGCTCCGACCAGACGTGGGGCGGCAACGACATGAATACTTACGCGGACGATTTGGCCGAGCTGTTCGAGAAGCTCGATCTGAAGGATGCAATCATGGTGGGCCACTCGACCGGTGGCGGCGAAGTCGCGCGTTATTTGGGACGCCACGGCACGAAGCGCGTCGTCAAGGCGGCACTGATCAGCGCGATCACGCCGCTGATGCTGAAGACGGAGAAGAATCCGCTGGGCACGCCGGTCGCGGTATTCGACGGGCTGCGTGCGGCGCTGGCGGCGAATCGGCCGCAGTTCTACATAGATATCACGCTGCCATTTTACGGCTACAATCGCCCGGGCGCGAAGATTTCCGAAGGCATACGCGAGCATTGGTGGTTGCAGGGCATGGTGGGGAGCGTCAAGGCGCACTATGATTGCATCGGAGTTTTCTCGGAGACCGATACGACTGAAGATCTCAAGAAAATTGACATTCCCGTGCTGGTGATGCACAGCGAAGACGATCAGATCGTGCCCATCGCAGCAGCGGGTCCGGCGGCCGCGAAGTTGCTGAAGTACGCAACGCTCAAGGTCTATAAAGACCTCCCGCACGGCATGCCCGCGACCCACGCGGACATCGTCAACGCTGAGTTGCTAGCTTTCTTCAAGGCGCAGCGCAGCGCGACTGCGTAACTGAAAATTCCCAGGGCACGAGCATTCTGTGGCTTCGCTTCTCTGCCCTTCATCTGGCAACAGCGGGATGAAGGGCGGACGGCCATCGGTTGCTGCCGCAACCGCGACGGCGTGCTGTGCGCGATGCGGGGGCAGCATGAACGTCCTAGTCTTCGGCGCCACCGGCATGATCGGCCAAGGCGTCCTCCGCGAATGCCTTCTCGATCCCGGCGTGAAATTAGTTGCAACCATCGGCCGCACCGCCACCGGCCAGCAAAATCCCAAACTCCGCGAAATCGTCCACAAGGATTTGTCGAACTACGCGGCCATCGAAGAAAAATTCTCGGGCTTCGACGCCTGCTTCTTCTGCCTGGGCATCTCTGCCTCCGGCACGACGGAAGAAACCTACACGCGCGTAACCTACGACATCACCATCGCCGCCGCAGAAACTCTCTGCCGCCTCAATCCGAAAATGACCTTCATCTACGTCTCCGGCGCCAGCACCGATAGCTCCGAAAAAGGCCGCATGATGTGGGCCCGCGTAAAAGGCAAGACCGAAAACGCTCTGCTCCGCATGCCCTTCGCCGCGGCATACATGTTCCGCCCCGGCTTCATCGAGCCCGCCCACGGTGAGATCTCTCGCACCAAGCTCTATCGCACCCTCTATAACCTGATGAAACCGCTGCTCCCCGCAATCCGCCGCGCATTCCCCAATCAAATCCTCACCACAGAACAAATCGCCCGCGCCATGCTAAACCTAACCCGCCGCCCCTATCCCAAGCACATCCTCGAAGTCCCAGATATCCGCGCCGCCGCGCAACTCACCTAACTCGCTCGAAGACCGCATTTTGTGAATTGCGCCACAGCGATCCTCGACCCCAGAAGCCAACTCATAAATACGTGTCGTCCCGAACGAAGTCGCGCGCTTTTTCTTGCCCGCCGCACTTTGGCGGGCGCGGGGCGCAGAGAGGGAGCTGCTTTTTTGCGGCACGGCCTAGCCTCTCAGTCGACACGAGCATGGCGCTTGGCATTGCCTCTGAATTCGAGGTGCTTACCGCTGCCACGTACTGATCACCGCGGACGACGCCAAACCGGCACGGTGCAGAATTGAGGTAACTTATGACGGGGATTGGCACCATTTTCGAGGAGTCCCGGTATCTTGATCTACGAATCAACGACGAGTGGCGGGTGATCAAGCCTTCCACACCACCCAAGTAAACTCTTGGTTTTTCCGGGTGCCGCACTCTCGCCGCAGGCCAGGGTGCAGGTTTATACGCTCGATCGCCAACAACTTCCGCGAAGCACACTCCCCAAAATGACTCCGGCCAGTCAGCACCAGGCGGGTGCGCCACCCACCCGATTGCGCCTCGCGAACGAAAGTGCCACACTTGCGGCAAGGGGGTCGCTATGACCAACGAGCAAATCAAGGCGCTAGCAGCGGTGCGGGCTGCCTTTGTTGCTGCCGAAACAACCGGCTTAACCGAAGCCGAGATATGGAGGGCTGCTGCAAGCGGGCAAGCGTATCCGGAGGTTAAAAGCGGGCGGCCACCGGGTAATTACAATCCAATCTCCGACTGCCTCGACAAACCGAAAAACAAAGCACATCACGGGTGACCATTAACGAGGGCGGGTGGCCAAGCCTTCCACACCACCCAAGTATACGCCGCGTTTTTCGGGTGCCGCACTCTTCGTGCCTTTGTTTCACGCGAAGGGTGCGGGTTTAGACGCTCCATCACCGACAACGTTCGCGGAGCGCGCCGCACAAAATATCTCCGGCCAGTAAGTACTAAAACTGTACCTTTCCCGTCCCAACGGCCACCACTTTTTTCCAAAAAACCATGCTCACGTACAGCTGTTTTTTCCGCTTCGCGCTGTTAGCCTGCCGCGGAGGTGAAAAATATGAAACGATGCTTCCGAAGATTTCGCGACGATCGCTTGGCCCTCACCACCCTGCAAAATCCTCTCTGCAAAGTCCGCACCCAGGCAGAATTAATCGCAGCCGCTGAACGCGAGCGCGAACTCCAGTCGCCACCCGCCGCAATGTCCGAACTGTAGGCCCTTGCCTCTCCGCCGCAAGTCATCGAGGCCATTCCGCCTCCACCGCCCAGCGCTCCCCCGGAACCACTGCAAGATCGCCTCACCGCGAACGCCGCACCCCCGGCCGAAAAGAAACGCAAGCCCCGCCCCTAACGGAAACCGCGCCTCAGAAGAAAGTCCAAGCCGCATCGCATCGTGAAGGGCCACCGCTACGCCAAGCGCCATCGCAAACCCGCGCCAAGACCCGCGCCCGAGCATGAAGAAGCTGCCGTCGAAGAAATCGATCAGGTCGTCGCGCCGGAACTCGACCCCGACTACGACGATCCCACCCTCCCCGCTCTCGAACGTCACGCCCGCAAACCCGCCATCTGCCACCACCCCGAACGTGCCGACACCGAAGAGCATTCCCTCAACTGGCCCAATACCGCTGCGATCAGCAATCAATGCGGCCTGCGCGATTTCCGCCTCATCTGTCGCCACGCCCGCGCTACCGACCTCTTGCAACAGCGTCGCGCCAATCTCCGCTTCGCCACCGAGCTGATCGTCGAGCACGCCGACGCGGTAGTCCCCACCGCCGAAAGCGTCATCCGTGCCGTCCGCATCCGCGCACGCATCAACGACGAAGGCCAATGGGTCGAACCGCCCTCCCACGTAATCGTTTCCAGCGGTGGCCGAGTAACCGCCCCGCAATACGGCCCGCTCCCGCAAATTTCGATGACGCAAGTAGTTCTGCCGCAGCCAATACCTCAGCCCATCCCCCGCAGCCGGCAATAGTGCATCTCGAGATCGCGCCGCGCGAAGTAGCAGAGCTGGCCGTCACGCAACCGGCAACGCCCGCGATCGAGTCTGCCGAAACATCGCAAACCGACGCCGCAAATGACGCCCGCGGAAAATTTTGCGCACAGCCAGCCGTGATTTCGCTCGAAGAAAGGCATGAAAATCTAATCGGTAGCGCCGCAATTAGAAATCGTTCGAACCCACGCAAAACAAAAGGAGCCCTCCCATTCTGATCGGTCGAAAATCGCATGCTGCGCGCACCCATTACGCCCCAGGTGGCATAGGCAATCTTGCCTGTGCTCCCAATGAATCGCGTGCAGATGCGATTCATCCTGTACTCTTCGGTGTTGTATCGCAGCGTGCGGAATCTGGTGAAGTCGGCAGTAAGGCGCACAGGCAAGATTGCCTACGCTAGCAAAACCGGGCTCCCGTCGAGTTCTTCGCAGGCTGCCGAGGTTCGTCAGTCGGAGCTGGAGTTGGCGTCTGCTTCTTTACCCATCAGGAGGCTGACTTCGCGGAGATTTTGGTAGATTTCGCGATAGGACTGGAAGAGCGAGGTTTCGTGGTAGGGGACGTCGTGCGAGCGGCAGTAGTTGCGCACGATGGTCTGGACTTGGCGGAGTTTATTGGCGGGCATGGTGGGAAAAAGGTGGTGCTCGATCTGGCAGGTGAGGCCGCCGGTGCAGAAATCAATTCCGGGGTGATTTTTAATGTTGCGGCTGGTGAGGACTTGTTCGCGGAGGAAATTGATCGCGGTGCGGCCTTGCTGCAAAGGCATGCCTTGATGATTGGGCGCGAAAATCAGCGTGAGATACAGGCCCAGGAAGGCTTGATGGGCGATGACGAAAAGAATGGCGTGGGGGAAGCCGAGCAGGTAGGTGAGGAGGCCGAGATACCAGCAGGCGTGGAGAATGAGCAGACTCACTTCGAGGACGGGATGCGCGACTTTGTGGCGCTGGAGGAAGCGAATACTGTCGTATTTCAGGACGAAGGCTTCGAGCATGGACAACGGGAAAAAAGAGAAGTGCTGGTATTTCACGGAGAGGCGCGCGAGGCCGTGTTTCGCGGCGGCCTGCTCCTTGGAGAATGCGAAGGGGATCAGGTCGAGGTCAGGATCGGCGGTAACGTGGTTCGGCGAGCAATGGTGGTGATTATGCTTGTCGAGCCACCAGCTGTAGCTGAAGCCGAGAAGCAGATTCGAGTGCAGCAGGCCCAGGAATTGATTGCCGGCAGGGCCGCTGAAAATTTCCTGATGGCCTGCGTCGTGAACGATGAAACCGAGTTGCGTGAAGACGAAGGCGAGGAAAGCGGCGTTGCAAAGTTCGATCCAGGGATTATGAAATTCGGCGATCAGCACGAAGGCGCCGACGAACATGGCGACATTGAGGAGAATCTTTCGGACGTAATATGCGGGCTGCTTCGCTAACAGGCCGCTGTGCCGCACCAGAGTTAATAGGTCGCGAAATTCGTCGCCTGCTGTTGAGCCCATCGTTTCCCCTGAATGCCTGAACAACCGTTTAGATGTTCGGCAGGATTTTTTTGACAGTTAGTGCGGACCGAACGTAATGGCCGCAGCGGTGATACCCCGCCGACAAAAGCGCAGGCAGCAACTGGAAGGAGGACTCAATGATAACGAAATGCGGAGGATTGTCACTGGTTTATTATCGCGGGATTTCGGGGCGGGGCGGACGGCGGTGCGCGGCGTTGACTCTGCTGGGTTGGCGATGTACTTTCAGCGCGTTGATTCGGCGGCGCGGGCTGATTTTGACGAGGCAGCGGGAGAGGAGGGCGGCATGGTGAAATATATTGCGGTCGTGAGCTACTGGCTGGGCGTAGCGTGCTCGCTGGCGGCGGTGCTGGGTCGGATTTGCGACGCGTTAGGTATCGTCTTTGTGCGGATTCTGACGAAGGGCAATTGGATCGACGTGCGCAGCTTTTTGGATGCGGGGCTTTTGTTCTTGTTTATCGCCATCGCGTCGGCGAACTTCGAGTGGCTCCAGTCGCGGCAGCGGGGATCGTGAGCTGCGGCGTTTCGCGCCTATTCCGCGGGCTGCTTGAGCTTCAGGCGCGATTTATTTTCGTCGAGGAAGGTGCGGAGATCGTCGGCGACTCCCAGCAGGCGATTCCATTGTTCGTAATATAGAGTGACTGGGAAACGGCCGAGGCCGTACACGCTGACGCCGCCTTTTTCTCCTACGCGAAATTCCAGAGCGCCGCTGCGTTTGGGGCCGGCTGCTTTCTTTTCCAGTTCGGCGATGCGCGCGAGCAATTCTTCTTTGGTTGGTTCGGTCATGGTTGGTGCCCCCAGTTAGTTTGGCGTCACGCGATTTTACCATCGAACGACTTTACAGCGGAGGCGCACGTTGCCGGCTCAATAGCCAACGGGTTTGCCGCTGTTGCGGCCGTCGCTGGCGCCCAGGCGATCGTTGGTTTGCGGGTCTATGGCGATGCACTCGGCGTCACTCCAGTAGGGCGACAGGGTTGTGCCGTCGTGTTGCCCGACGACGATCTTGAATCCCATCTTTTCTAATGCGTGGATCGTGTCCGGAGAAAACCACGATTCCACGAAGAGCACATCGGGCATCCATTGTTGATGGAAGCGGGGGGCATCAATCGCTTCTTGGATATTCATGCCGTAATCGACTACGCCCATGATGGCTAGCGCTACCGTGGTGATAATGCGCGAAGAGCCGGGCGAGCCCAGGACCAGAAAAAGTTTGCCGTCTTTCAGGACGATGGTCGGCGTCATGGAAGAGAGCGGGCGTTTGCCGGGGCCGATGGAATTGGCGGCGCCTTGGATTAGGCCGTCCCCGTTTGGAGCGCCGGGCTTCGCGGAGAAATCATCCATTTCGTCATTGAGGAGGAAGCCGAGGCCTTCGGCGGTTACGCGGGAGCCGAACCAGTCATTAATAGTTGTGGTGACGGCTACGGCGTTGCCGTCTGCATCTACGAGGGAGTAATGCGTGGTGTGTGTGGATTCGCGCGTTGACTCAGATCGCGCTTGGTTCGTTTGCTGCGGGCCTACTGGCGCGAGGGTATTGAAAATTGCGGGGCGCTCGAGATCTTTGCTGGCAGTGGCGTGATTGGGATCGATGGTGGCGCGCCAGGCTTCGGCGTACTTTTTGTCGGTGAGCTGGGCGATTGGGAGCTTGGAGAAATCGGGATCGCCTAAGAATTCAGCGCGGTCGAAAAATGAGCGGCGGAAGGCTTCGGCGGTGAGATGTAAGGATTCGGCGGAGCGGCTGCCGGCTTTGGCGAGATCGTAGCCTTCGAGGATGTTGAGGGATTCGATTAGCACTGTGCCGCCGGACGATGGCGGTGGCGCGCTGATTACTTCATAGCCGCGATAGGTGCCGCGCACCGGCTCGCGTTCTTTCACCTGATAGTGAGCTAGATCTTCGACCGTGATGAGTCCCCCGCCCTTCTGGATTGCGGCCGCGAGTTCGTGGGCCATGGCGCCACGGTAGAAATCATCGGGATTCTTGGCGATGCGTTCGAGCGTGCGAGCTAGGTCCGGCTGGCGGAAGATTTCGTATTGTTTGTAGAAATTGCCGTTGCGTTGGAAGATGCGGCGGGATTCGGGGTAATCGGCGAGGTGCGAGTCCTCGCGGAGATCGCGTGCTTCTTGCCATTGGAGTGCGAACCCTTCGCGGGCCAGGCGGATCGCGGGAGCCATTAGCTGAGGGAGCGTGAGCTTGCCGTACTCCTTTGCGGCGTAGACCAGGCCCGCGACCGAGCCGGGGACGCCGATCGCTTTGTAGCCGTATTCGCTGGCGCCCGGGATCACGTTGCCTTGCGCGTCGAGATACATTGCAGCGGTGACGGCAGCTGGAGCTTCTTCGCGGAAATCTATGAAATGAGTCTTGCCGTCGGCCATGCGGATGAGCATGAAGCCGCCACCGCCGAGATTGCCTGCTTGAGGGTAGACGACCGCTAGTGCAAAGCCGGTGGCCACCGCGGCGTCTATCGCGTTGCCGCCTTGGCGCATGATTTCGACGCCGGCTTTCGATGCAAGTTCGTCAATGCTGACGACGATGGCGTGCGGGGCGTGGACCGGCTTTGAATCTGCGAGGAGCGCGGGCGGTGCGGCGAGCCCTGACGTCAGGAGCAGCGTGATGAGCAGCGCGCCTGGTCTTTGCAAATAGCCCTCCTGAAGGTTTGCACGGGCTGGTGCTGGGAGCAGTCTCAGAAATTCATGCCGCGCGCATTATACATGCGGTGACGGCGGCCGCTACAGAGCTCCGTGCTAGTATGTGCAACGAAAATTTGGCGGCTTGCCCGCTTGGTTTATCACAAGGGTAAAAGGAGTGTTCCCGATGACGGAGTCGGTCTTCGCGCGCGGCTTGGGAAGAAAAACGGCTTTCCTTTGCGTGGTGATGACGTTCGTGTGCTTCGGATGCGATGTGCCAGCGGCTTTGGGGCAGGAGCACGGCGAGCCGACGAAAGTGATCCTTGATACGGATCCTGGGACCGACGATGCGCTGGCCATGCTGCTGGCATTTAATTCGCCGGAGCTGCACGTGGAGGCGATCACGGTGGTGGCGGGCAACATGACGGCTGATGCGGGCTTCGAAAACGCGCTGAAGATCGCCAGCTTGGCTGGTAGGTGCGATGTGCCGGTGGCGAAGGGCGCGATTCGTCCGTTGCTGCAGGAACTTAACACCGGGAAATTCTGGAATGGGGCGAATGGGCTGGGCGGTGCGGAGCTGCCGCCTGCGAAATGCAAGGCCGGCGCCGCCTTTGCTCCTGACCTGATCATTGAGCTGGTGCACAAGTATCCGCACCAGATCACGCTGATACCGGTGGGGCCGCTTACGAATATTGCGATTGCAGTGGCGAAGGATCCGGCGATTGTGCCGCTGGTGAAGGAGGTGGTGCTGATGGGCGGCGGGATTACCGGCGGGAATGTGACCGCGGTGGCCGAGTACAACATTCATAGCGATCCGGAGGCGGCTTCGATCGTCTTTAATGCTGGCTGGCCGATCACGATGGTGGGACTGGACGTGACGGAAATTACCTTGGTCACTGACGAAGATGTGGCGCGGCTGGAAAGCAAGCCGGGGCCGGAGACTACGTTTGCGGCGGCGGTGGCGCGATTTCAGATCGGGACTTATCAGGGTACCGGGATCTTTCACGGTGGCGCGGTGCATGATGCGATGGCCGTGGGACAGGTGATTGATCGCACGATTTTGAAGACACAGGATATGCGCGTGGACATTGAAACGGACGGGAAATTTACGCGCGGCATGACGGTGGCGAATCGAAAGAACGCGATTGAGCGCAATGTGCCGGAAGGGGACCATTTGCAGTCAATGGGGTTGGAAGCGGTCGAGCCGAATGTGCATGTGGCGGTGGGGGCGGATTCGCGAAAGTTTGTGGACATGTTGATCGGGAGAATTAGTGGAAAGTGAGTGGGGGCGAGTGGAGTTGTGGAATGCGCAATCGTGGCGGTATAGTCTTCGTCAGAGGGCTGCGATGACTACCGCGAAC
Organism: Acidobacteriota bacterium; assembly: GCA_013289715.1. Classification (GTDB taxonomy): domain Bacteria; phylum Acidobacteriota; class Terriglobia; order Acidiferrales; family UBA7541; genus Palsa-295. The sequence goes on from JABCZJ010000002.1 coordinate 225,620, forward strand.
GAAGTTGACGAGAAAAATCCGACGCCGTACGTTTTCGTTAGCGGCGATGCGGAGCAGGAGCATCAGGACGAGATCAATCGCTTTGCGAGCAAGGGTTACCGGGTGATCGGGATGAGCCAGAATTCCGCGTCGGTGTCTTATGGTAAATCCGTCGTGGTGCTGATGGGATTCGGCAGTTACGCGCCGCACTAGGGTGCCGAATGGCGGACTTCGCGGAGGAACGATGAGCGCAACGATGGCGCGCGACACGCAGGAGGGTTGGCCGGAGCTGCCACTGGCGGCCTGGCAGGAAACGTATGCGACGCTGCACATGTGGTCGCAGATTGTAGGCAAAGTGCGGCTCGCGCTAAGCCCGCGGATTAATCAGTGGTGGGAAGTGCCGCTCTATGTGAGCGCGAACGGCCTGACTACCTCTGCGATTCCCTACCCCGACGGGATCTTCGAGGTCGAATTCGATTTTCTTCATCACCGATTGACGATCAAGACCAATCACAGCACGGCAGCGACGCTGGGGCTCAGGCCTCGTTCGGTAGCGGATTTCTACCAGGACTTTATGGCGGCCCTGGCGTCTTTGGGAATTGCGGTGAAAATCTGGCGCATGCCGGTGGAGATTCCGAACCCGATCCCATTTGACGAGGATACGCAGCACGCTGCTTACGATGCGGAGTATGCGAATCGGTTTTGGCGGATTCTGACAACCAGCGAAAAAGTGTTCCAGGAATTTCGCGCGCGGTTCATTGGGAAGGCGAGCCCGGTGCATTTTTTCTGGGGGAGCTTTGATCTGGCGGCGACGAGATTTTCGGGACGGCGCGCGCCGGAGCGTCCTGGAGCGGATGCGGTGACGCGAGAAGCGTATTCGCACGAGGTGAGCAGCGCGGGATTCTGGCCGGGAGGCGGCGAGATTAAGGGTGCGGCGTTTTATGCGTATGCGGCGCCGGAGCCGGCGGGTTTCGGGGAGGCGCCGGTGCGGCCTGCGCAGGCTTTTTATCATCCGCAGCTGAAAGAGTTTTTGTTGATGTATGACGATGTGCGGATGGCCGCTTCGCCACGGGAGACTTTGCTGGAGTTCTTGCAGAGCACTTACGAAGCAGCGGCGGACCTTGCGCACTGGGACCGCAAGGAACTGGAGAGAGCGGCTGGGTAGAGGCTCTGTTCTCGCGATCATTGCGGCGAGGCACCGGCCACGGCGTGTCGCACCTCCCTTCGCCCCTGTCGCACGTACGTGCGAGGCTTGCGTCGCACCTACGGCGCTCGATCGCGCTGCGAATTTCGATTCCTTCTAGCACGCAGAGAAAAAGCAGATCCCTGCGCCGCTTCGCGGCTTCGGGATGACAACCACAGTCTGTTTTCCGCAGGCGTAGCGCTGCGCAGAACGATCATTGGTTCAACTCACGCACCAATTCCACAATGCTAGATCCATCGCATAGCGCGACTCGCGCATGGCTTGTAGCACATGGCGTGTCGCGAATGTTGGGTGCGCGGTCTGAATCTTAGACGCGCGAAATGTCAGAAAGAAATCCTGCGTTTAGAAACGTTCTGGAAATTTCGTTTTGGATTCCACGCTAACACGAGCGGTGCCAGGCGCGTCTAAGCGGCGTGGAGACAAATGTGACTTGGCAATCTAACTTTGCTGTGGCGCACGATCCGACGCGCGGGATCTTGAGCACATGCTGAGTTCTCATCGTCGATGCGGCGCGCGTTTGGCAACGCTCGTCGTCGTGACGAGTTTTCTTTGCGCATGCCACGAGAAGAATTCGGAATTTGCGGCCGGACGCAAGGCCGAGGCTATGCAGGATTACGACACGGCGCTGGTGCACTACCATCGCGCGGCGCTGGCGAACCCCTCCGACGCGGAGTACAAACTGCGCGAAATGCACATGCGTTATGTGGCGGGATCTTTCCATCTCGAGCAAGGGCGAAAAGCGGCGCAGAAGGGCGATCTGCAGCTGGCGCTATCGGAATTCGAGAAGGCTGAGGCGATTGATCCTGCGAATGAGGCAGCGGAACAGCAGGCCAAGAGCACGGCTGAATTGCTGACGGCGGTTAACAACGTTTCGAATGAGAAGCCCGATGATTCTTCGCCGGACGAAAAGGAGATGTTGGCCGGGCCGCCGAATCTGAAGCCGCTCTCACTGGAACCGCTCAATCTGAAGATGACCAACGATTCGCGCGTGGTGTTTGAAACGATCGCGAAGCTTGCGGGGCTGAGCGTGATTTTCGACCCGGATTATGTGTCGCACCGCGTGACGGTGGATTTACCGGGAGTGACGCTGGAGCAGGGGTTGGACGCGGTGTCGTTCGAGAGCAAGGCCTTCTGGAAGCCATTAACGAGCAGCGTGATTGAGGTGGCGCCGGACAATCCGCAGAAGCGGAAGGATATTGAAGATGAGGTGGTGGGAACATTTTATATTTCGAATTCGCTGACGCCGCAGGATCTGACGGAGATTGTGAACGGATTGCGGCAATTGCTGGACCTGCACCGTTTGCAGCAGGTGAACGCGCAGAACGCGATTGTGATTCGGGATACGCCGGACAAATTGGACCTGGCGGGGAAGATTATCCGCGACATTGACAAGGCGAAGCCGGAAGTGCTGCTGCACGTGCAGGTGCTGTCCGCCGATCGGGATCGCATGCGGCAGCTGGGGATTTTGCCGGGGCAGACTGTGGCGTTAGCATTTAATCCGCGATGCTCAGTACAGTCGGCGAGCAGTGATTGCAGTTCGTCGAGCAGCTCGAGCAGCTCCAGCAGTTCGCCGCTGCAGATCACTTTGAATAATTTGAAGCATTTGGCGAGCGCGGATTACAGCCTGACTTTGCCGGGGGCGTCAGCGGAAGCCATATTGACGGACAACAAGACGAAGATCATTCAGGACCCGGAGATTCGGGTGACGGATGGCGAAAAGGCCATTTTGAAGATTGGGCAACGCGTGCCGGTGGCGACGGGAAGCACGCAGGCGGCGACAGGGGTCGCTGCTTCAGCGGCGCTTAGCTCGCTGGTGAACACGCAGTTTACGTACATTGATGTTGGTGTGAACATTGAGGCGCAGCCGCGGGTGCATCCCGATGGCGACGTGAGCATGAAACTGGTCGTGGAAGTTTCATCGGTGGCGAGCTTCCAGACGATCGGCGGGATTCAAGAGCCGGTGATCAGCCAGCGCAAGATTGAGCACGAGGTGCGGCTGAAAGATGGCGAAGTGAATATTCTGGGCGGGCTGATCCAGCGGACCGACAACGACAATTTGAATGGAATACCCGGGGCGGCAAGCGTACCGGGGCTGAAGTATTTGTTCTCGCAGGACAGCAAGGAAGGGATTGATGACGAGGTGCTGATTGTGCTGACGCCGCATATTTTGCGATTTCCGAGCATCACTGCGGAGAATTTGCGACGCCTGGCGGCGGGGACGGACTCGAATGTGCGGGTGTTGCGGCAGGCTGCGGGCAATGCGCGGAACAATAATCGACCGGACGGAACATCCGGGGCGAATCCGGACGCGCCCCATTCGGCGTCGCCGTTGGGAGCGCAACCTCTCGACGAACCTGCTGCGGTTGCCGCGGCGTATGCGGTCGGCCCGGCCACTATTGACGCGAGCGGTGCGGCCCAACTTCGGTTCAGTCCTGAGCGCGCGACGTTGCAGAGCGGCGATTCAGAAATTGTGGGCATTTCGGTCTCAGGTGTGAGCGACCTGTTCTCGATTCCCTTGCTATTAAAGTACGACCCGGCGGTGATTCAGATTACCGAGGTGCGCGATGGCGGATTTCTTTCCGGCGGGACGCAAACCGTCGCAATAGTGCAACGCATGGACGCGCAGAAGGGCGAGGTGATGATTTCCTGCACGCGCGGACCGCACACGGCTGGAGTGAATGGCAGCGGAACAGTTTTGGGATTGGTGGTGAGGGCTGTGGGGTCGGGCGAGACGCGGATACAGATCGTAGAAGCACGGCCGCAGGATTCGCAGCAGCGGAGTATTCCGATGATGTCGGCAGAGGCAGTGATACGAGTGCAATGACGCGCAAAAAATGCAGGTGCCCCATCCGCCACGAACGCGAGACGGATGGGCGCTAGGTTTGTTGCGGTTCGGCTGATTGCGGGCTACTGCGCGGCCTTTTCGCCTTTCTTTCTGGGCTCGCCGGCTGGCGCGGGTTTCCAGAACGTGGGATCGGCTTGGATCATTTCCGGGCCGACGTAGCTGATGGCTGGATTCAGGGCGAACAGATTGATTTCGGCCTGGTCAACCGAGGCGGACATTAGTTCGTTGAGTTTGTGCATTCCTTCTTTGCCGATGGCTTCCACGAATTTCGGACCGTTGGCGAAATTGCGGTCTATTTCCGCGGCGGATTTCAGGGGCGTGATGTAGATGAAATAGTTTTCGGGGCCGCCGTAGGCGCGCTCGTACATGGCCCATTGGGCGTCGGGAATTTTCGCGTAGGCGTCCTTGACCAGCTTCATGATGCTGCTCCAGTCCTCATCGTGACCGGGCTTGACGTGGAAGACGCCGATTTCGAAGTAGCGGTCGTGCGGGAGGTCGGTTGCGGCGTTGAGGCTCAGATCGTCGCGCAGGACGTAGGCGCTGGTCTCGTAGGATTGCAGCAGGTCACCATCGGCAACCGCGGCGCGATCGAGCGCGGCGGAAAGCGTGGCGTTCTGCTGGGTGGCCATGGCATCCTTTTCCCAGTCGGCGAAGGAATCGTAACTGGTGAAGAACAGCGAGCGGCTGGGACCACTGAGGGAATCCATGCCGAGATAGTAGTGGGTGTATTTTGCGGCTGCCATGGCGCGCACGAAAGCGCTTTCGGTCTTCTGATGCAGTGCGCCGCCCTTGCCGGGTTTCAGGACTTCGCGGTTAATCACCAAAACTTTCGGCGGTGTGCTGATTCCGCCGTTGTTCTGCGCCGCTGCGACGGTGGCAGCAGCGAGACACAGGCACGCACCCAGCAATAGGGTCACAACTCTTTTCATTTTGTGCCGACCTCCTCGGCGGAGACAATGGAGCGGACTACTAGCGTGGAAGGGCCGAACGGAGATCCCCGCGCGGGAAAATGTAAATTGGCTGGGATCGGCGGAAGAGTACTCGCGCCGAGGAATGAAGTCAAGATGGTGAAGGCGCAGGCAGCGAATCAGTGATTTCCGGTAAGTGCGTCAATCTCGGCCCGCACGGCGCCCTATCTGCCGCGATCTGCCCATTCGTATTGCCTTCGCCACGCGTCTTTTGGCCCTCGATCGATGGACTTTAACTGTCACATTTAGAGGCATTTAAAGTCCATATCCAAGCTTCCGCCCCCTCCCGCCTACTCCCGCGATCGCAGCTTTTTCGCACGATTCCGCATATCTCCTTATGCGCTATGTCGATAAGCTCGGGTTATTTCGCTCCGGCAAAGTATCGCTGGGATGGCGCTCGCATTGCACTCTCCCACCTGCACACCATTACGAATTCGAAAGCAGCCTTGGTATCCAGGAGAAACGCTATTGAGTAGCAAATTGACTAGCAAACAGAAGGGATTTTCTTTGATTGAGCTTTTGATCGTCGTGGCGATCATTTTGATCATCGCGGCCATCGCAATTCCGAATTTGCTTCGCGCCCGTATCGCGGCCAATGAAGCTTCGGCTGTCGGTTCCATCCGCTCCATCGTGACCGCGGAAGTTTCCTACTCCTCCACGTGGGGACAGGGCTTCGCGGCCGCCATCACCAATCTTGGTGGTGCGCTTCCTTGCACCGCAGCGGCAGCCACGGCTTGCATTCTCGACCCGATCATCACCGTCACCAAGATCAAGAGCGGTTACACGTTGTCGGCGACTGGTGCGGGCGGTGCGGGAACTGCAGCTAGCCCGTACACCTCGTTTGAAGCCGCGGCCGTTCCGGTCACGGTGGGCACGACTGGTCAGCGCACGTTCTGCTCCGATGAATCGGGCGTAGTCCGCTTCGATCCAACGGGCGGCGCGGATCCTGGAACCGACGTGCTGTGCGAAAGGTTGGTCGCCCTCCAGTAGCTTCGGCGCGTGTGCAGACGGGAAGAAGCAAATCCCGGCTTCGTCACAAAGCGAGACGATCGCAGTACGGTCAGGATACGTCAGCAGGGTGTCCGCCTTCACGGCATTGCCTTAATTCGCGGCGCTGCTACCAGAATCACCTCCTCAGTGCGTCCGCTGTTAATGAATCCTGCGAGTAGCCATAATAGCGGCGTGCTCTTGGATGGAGCCGACTCAACCGGCTCGTATGTTGGGACTGCGGAGTGCAGTTACCCGACCATCCTGAATGAGTGGTCGACTACGCCGAACTCATCGTCAGACCATTCCGTTAGATCTTGGTCGGGGCGTTCGGGCGGGGAGGGCGCCGCGATGGAGGCGGGCGTGGCAAGATCGCAACACGCTTCATGTCATAACGTAGCCGGCAGACCGAGTCGTTATAAACTCGGGACAGTTCTCAAAATAAAAAACTGAGCTCTGCACCAGCGGAGGCGCGTCGGTAATGGCTCCGGTTCTTCTCTGGCTCATCATGTTCCTTTGCTTGCTTATATCTGTCATCAAGTACGTCATGGGAATCATCCTCAAGCTATCGTTCCCCAGCGCAAAAATCCAAAAGGACTACACGTATGAGCCCACCGTGAGCGTACTCATGCCCTGCTTCAACGAGGGCAAGACCGTGTACGAAACCATCGCAAGCATCAGCAAGGCCAATTATCCGAACGAAAAGTTTGAAGTCATTGCCCAGGACGACTGTTCCATCGACGACAGTTACGAGTGGATGCTCAAAGCCCAGCGCGATTTCGCGGGCATTCGAATTCGTACCGGGCGGAATGAATCGAACAGCGGAAAGGCGCGCACCGTGTGCAACGCGCTACAGCACTCAAGTGCAGATATCATCATTTCTATCGATTCGGATTGCATTTTCCATCCCGACGCGATTAGAGAGTTGACAGCTTGTTTCTCCGAGCCGCGCGTCGGGTCGGTAGGCGGCAGGGTGGGCGTCCGAAACCCCAACGACGGCGTAATTACGGCGATTCAAGCCGTTATCTACTACTCCGCGTTCCAGCTGTACAAGATTCCCGAGAATTGGACGCGCAGTGTTTGTTGCATCAGCGGATGCCTTTTCGCCATTCGGCGGGAGTTGCTGCTGGAGATCGAACCGGCCATCCGCGCTCGTCATTGGTTCGGTATACCCGTGAACCAGGGCGAAGATCGGTTTCTGACGCATCAGACCTTGCTGCGCGGATACGGAACGTACATCAACAATGACGCTTTGTGCTGGACCACCGTGCCGAACACTCTCTCCGTCCTTTTCAAACAGCAGCTCCGCTGGCGCCGCAGCATCGTTCGCGATTTCTTCTATACCCTGCGAACATTGCCGCAACACGTGTGGAAACTGCACCCCAACACGGTGTTTACACTCGTACTGACGCCGCTCGGCGCAATCATTGGCTTTCTGATTATGGTAACCGCGCTCTCAGCGGACCCCTTGGCCTGGGCCGGACCGCTTCCGCTGATCACAGCGCTCGGAATCGGTGCCGTTCTTACGTGGGTGATCAACAGATACAGCGCGAGGGAAGCGCTGATCCATCCGCTGGCTTTTGGCGCTTACGTGGCATGGTCACTCGTCAGCAGTTTATTCCTCACGCCCCTTGCTCTGTGCACCATGGATTCGGCGGACTGGGGGACGCGAGTAAAAGCAGAACAAGAGGTGGCCCTTGGCAACACTCACAGCTAACACGCAGCCTGCTGAGCCAAAAAAAGCGCCCCCGAGGCAATCGTTTCACTACAAGCTGGTGATTTTGCTCTACCGCGTCTTCGCCATCATCGTGCTCTATCTGGTCCTCGGCGGCATTCTCACTTACGCGTTCGTGATGGGCTTTTATGCGATCAGTAACACTTGGGCTGCACCCCTGATTCTCTCCTCCGTTGACGAGAAGAGTCTCGACTTCCGCGAAAAACTGGTGACCAGCCAGCAGACCATTGAAGATCTGAAGGTCGATTCACAGAAGCTGGATAGCGGAATTGCCGAGATGAAAAAACACCGAGCCGCCCTGCTCGCGCTCGAGCCGCAACTCCAGGGGGCGATTGATCGCGAAAGCGCGCACAACCATGTCACCGGACCGCAACTCACCACACTCTACACCCAGAAACAGTCCGACAATCTGAAAACGCGATCCATCCTCGCGCAACTCAAGGAAGTCGAGTCCAACATCAACAAGGACCTCGCTGCCGGGCTGATCACAAAAGGCGATGCGGCCACTCAGCTTTCCGCTCTGAACCAAGCCGAAGGCGCTTACACGGATAGCAAGATTGCTGAGGTGCTCCTAACGGACAGCATTCTGCAGAAGACCACGACAGGCACCGACTCGCTTGAGGTCTTAGAGAAGCAGGCCGAGTTACGCTCCGAGGCCGCGCAGCTTGATGTCGCGATCAACGTCGCCGAAAAACAGATTCAGGAGGAATCGCGCCAGATCGATCGCTTGCGCCAAGCCATCGTCACCGCCAAACAAAGTCCCTACTACCTGAACGCTGCCGGCGGCCAGACGCTGTACTTTGCCTTCGTTCCGTACGACAACCAGGTCAGCGCTGTGGCCGGCCATCCGATCTACGACTGTTACCTCAATATGATGGCCTGCCGCAAAGTCGGCACGGTCAACCAGATTTTCGCGGGTGAAGAGACTGCTATCCATCCAATCTTTAAAACCAACATCCGCGGTTACTTGATCCAAATGAATCTGGACCACCCCGATTCCGCAAAATCCAAAACCGTGTTCCTCGGCCGCAAGCCGCTTCTGTTCTAAGGAGAACTGAATGTTTTTGAATGAATGGAAACTTCTGATCGCTACGGGTCTGCTTCTTGGCACCGCCGCGTTGGCGGAAGGCCAAGAAGACCAGCGGGCCTACTGCACCTACGTCATGGAACAGGCGCAAGCACAGCGAGATTTCTTGCGCAGTCCCACGGCATCGGCGGGCTTCACACAGCCCGAAACTGGCCTGCCCATGCAAGTGGTCGGTGGCGCCTCTCTCGGTCTTTCCGAATTTAGGAAAGCTGGCTTGACCATGGAAGCGGCCCGCAAGAATTGCGAAGTCTACAAAGTCTCCACCGCTGCCCAGCAGGAAGTTCAATATGCGCTTGCCCGCATCGAAAAGGCGGCGCTGCTCAACCGGCTAGCTCTGATTGAACAAGCTTCGCAATCGCTCGGGACACTGATGGAGCAGACTTCCAAGATGCTAGAGGTCCAGAATGCCACCCGGCTCATGCTCTTCACGCTGCAGACCACAAAGATCAAGCTGGAGGCTGACCGCGCCGACACTCGAACGAAGCTCTCCGCGATCTATGTTCCACCTTTGAGCGACCGGCCACTGAAAGAACTCGTCGTGCAAACACAAAGCAGCGAATCGGACGAACAGAAAGCCCTGGCTAAGTTAAGCCGCCAGAACAATTGGGATGTGCTTCTCACGGTCGGCGTCCATCAGCAAGTTAATCCAGTTGATTATGGTCCGCAGCCTTATGGCCAAGTCTCCATCAACTACAACCTTGCCCGCCGCGCCATCGACAGGCACCTGGACCGAGCCGTCGAAGCTCACGACGAATGGAAAAAAGTACAGGAGGGCGACGTGGTACGCCAGATGGAGGTCCTGCGGCAGCAGTTGCTGGATGGCGTTACGATGCAGCAGGCCAAGCTCAATTCTTTCCGGGAGCAGGGCGAACAGGTCGAGAAAGATCTTAAGGCAGTCGCCGCACCAGACACTGCCGCGGCTTTCGACTTTCACAACCAATTAGCCGCCACCTTGCTTCTTCTGCAAATCGAAACCGACGATGCCAGCTTCCGAATTGCCCGCCTGCGTGAGTATCTCGGAAAAAATTACTGAGTGACTTGATTCCCGCGTCTCGTTCGGGCTTTGCGGATTTGCGATCAGCCAAGATTGTGGGTCTGCGGATTTATTCTGGAATGCGCACGACTCGGGGCGCTGCCTGCAGTTCTGATGACCGTGTCCGTGCAACGAGTCCAGGCCTGCGAAACGCCATCTTCGTTGTGGTGCAACCAACGGACGCCCCGGACGGTCCGCTTCGAGGAAGCTTGTGCTGTCACGGCACTCGCTGTGATAGATCGCGCGCAACGCGCTTGTGTTTGCCAATCCAATTCCACATGCCTGATAAGTTACCGGAACTCCACTTTACCGGCGTTTGCCAGGACTTGGGTCCGATACCTGGCAGCTGCAAGGCTATTACCAGCTGGATTCATTCACGAAGCCGACGACCTGCTCTTCCCGTCATGGCTTATCTTCTTCGCGCAGCCCTCCCGCCTTGCGAACCAGACCGTGGATCGCCTGCAAACCGAAGTGCTTCGCGGCAGGGTTCTGGAATACCAGGGTGACATTCGAAAACGGCACCTGCGGCGTGTCCATTCCCCCGGCAATACAGACCTGCAACAGTGAAAACTGCCCGAAGGGCGCCGTGCTGCCATTGGCGAAAACGCTGGCGGTCCCGTTAATCTCGATGCGGGCGACGTAGGGAGGCGTGGTCGAGGCGGCGGGAGGGCAGTCCGTCGGATCGTAAGTGACCGTGCCATCCATCGTGATGTTGTGAGTATGTTGCGCCAAGTTGACGGTTTGGATGTCTGCAGGGCTTTGCCCAAGGACTGACAACTCCATGGTCAGGAAGGCTGAGAAATGAGCTTTGCCGGTGTCATGGTCCAACGTCAAACTCCACGGCCCGTGAACTTCATAGGCAGTTGTGCCTCCGGTTATGGGTGTAAAGTCATTGATCACGCCACTCAAGTGCTTTGGCCTTGGGTCTTGGGCCAGCATGCTGGCGGCTGCGGCCAGTGCTAGCACTAAGACAACACGTACCGCTCGCAACAGAGTCTTTCCGTTCATCAGAAATCGCTGGGTTGCCACGTTCGATGCCTCCTTTTTTTGGTTTCGATCCACGCGCTCAACCTCCTGGCCTTCGTTATTGGCTTCTACCCTGTATATCGGAAACGGCGAGCAAAAGACGACAGCCGCTGTTCACAACCACTCCCGCAGCGCGTCATCGCCTTGTCCCCGGGCGGAGGGCCACGCAGTTAAGTGCAAATCGGGGACCGAATGTCCTGATCGAAGAGTCCCCAACTTAACTCCCTTGGAAATGCGGACAATTCGATGGCAGGCTCGCTTCGACGCAGCTGGGTAAGCCCAAAAAGGGCGTTGAATAAATCAACGCAACGCAGAGAATAGGTCGGAATGCTGCAACAGATTGCGAGCATGAGCCCTGGTCGGCTCAAGTCCTCGCAACCAGAAACCGACCCACGACGAAGCTACGGCAGTAGGGGAATGATGCCGTGACTTTATTTTTCGAAGAGGGCGTTGGCTTCGGCGAAGGGCATGGCGTCTTCGAGGAGCGCGTTGTAGGTACCGGAGTGCTTTAGCTCTTGCGCGATACGGCGGTTGAGGCCCAGGGTGGCGCGCATGATGCCGGAACCAACACTTACGCGGGCGACGCCAAGTTCGCGCAGGCGCGGGATCGTAGGCAGATTCGCGCCGACTAGAATGTTTAGCGGGAATTTCAGCGCGTCAACTACCCTGCGAATAATATTCTCGTCGCTGACACCGGGAAGGAAGACGCAGTCGGCTCCGGCGCCGATGTAGGCTTGCAGGCGCTCGCAGGCGCGCTCGAAGCGAGTGGCCGGCTCGCCGATTTGCGCGAGGCAAACGTCGGTGCGGGCGTTGATGACTACGTTTACGCCCAGACCGACGGCGACGCGGCGGATCGTGGCGATTTTTTCGATTTGCGGCGCGATGGGCACGAGGGCGTGCGATTCGTGCTGCATGTCTTCCAGGTTCAGGCCCACGGCGCCTGCTGCGATCAGGCCGGCGGTGGTTTTGGCGACATCACCGTAGCCAGCTTCCAGATCCGCTGTGACGGGAACCCGCACGCAATCGCAGATTTGCCCTACCGTTGCGAGCATCAAGTCCTGGGGAATGCGTTCGCCATCGGAGTAGCCGAGCGAAAAAGCGATTCCCGCGCTGGTGGTGGCGATGGCGGGAAAGTCGGTTTGCTCGAAGATGCGCGCGCTGGCACAGTCCCAGGCGTTGGGCAGGACTAGGATTTCCGGACTGCGGTGTAATGAACGGAAGAACTCCGCTTTTTCGTTTTGCGTTTTCATGCGGACATTATATTCGAGGGCGAGAGCTCGTGCGCTGCTGAAATGATGCTGACCAATTGCTGGGCAAGCAAACCCGCGGCGTGTGCGGCGCTCGCATGTCGCGCCTTCCAGACCCTTTGTTTTGCGATTGACGCGGGTTCCGCGATGTTAATATTACAGTTACATGAAAGCATCGTTGCAATTTCCCATGCCGGAAGAACGGCAGAGGCGAATCGCGAAGGCTCTATTCCGCGGAGGAAGCCTGACGCTGGAAAATCCTGTATACCGGCGCGTTTTGCGCTCGCTGCTCGATGCCCTGCTGATTCCGGATCTGGCTCCGCGCGATTTGACCGTGGCGGCGCTCGGGATCAAGAGTCGCGCGGCCGTGGCTCACGTGGTGGCGCGCGAGCCGGGCGTAGCGGCCGGCCTCGAAGAATATACGTTCCTGCTGCGGCAACGCGGCGTTAAGGTGACGCTGCAAAAAGAGGATGGCGACGTCTTCCAGACGGGCGACGTTTTGCTTCGCGCCGAGGGTGGAGAAAACAAGTTGCTGAGTTTGGAGCGCGTGGGACTGAATATATTGCAGCGCTTGTGCGGGATCGCGACGGCGACGCAGCGTTTGCAGGCGCGCGCGCGCCTGCAATGCCCGGCGACGCGAATTGTGGGGACGCGGAAAACACCCTGGGGGCTATTGGACAAGCGCGCGATACACCTGGGCGGAGGGGGCACGCACCGACTGGGTTTGGGCGACGGAATCGTGGTGAAGAACAATCACCTGGCGTTGCTGGCGCGGAACGAAGAGCAAGCTGCGCCGCTGGCTGTTCAGAAAGCATGGAAGTCGCGGCGCCGCGCGGCATTCATCGAGGTGGAAGTGCGCAGCGAAGAAGGCGCGCTGGCAGCGGCGCGGGCGTTCAAGCGTTTGCGCGCCGAGGCTACTTCGGCGACGCGGGAATATCCTTGCCTGGTGATGCTGGACAATCTGATGCCGGACGACGTGCGGCAGATTATCGTGGCGATGCGCAGGGAAAAAGTGTGGGAAGGTACGCTGGTGGAAGCCAGCGGCGGAATCTCCGAGACCAATATGGAGCTGTACGCGGCCACGGAGGTGGATGCGATTTCACTGGGGGCGCTGACGCATTCGGTCCGCGCAATGGATCTTAGCCAACGGATTGGATAGCCGTGCGGTGCGATTCGGCAGTGCACGCCGGTTGTCGGGACCCCGCGGCGTCACTCGCCCTTCCGATGCACAATCGGATTCACTACACCCGACGCGATTCCCTGGCTCCTCAGCGTGTCTTTGGAGACGATCACGACAATGATCGGATCGCTGACCTGCTCGATCCTTACGCGTCCTTCCTCGTCGGTCGTGTACCACCGATCTAAAAAAGTGTCGCCTCGGGGTCACGAACGTGAACGTCTGCCCCGACCGCAGACGTTCCATCCGGCCGCACAACCTGAAGGTGTTTCCACGACTTTGGCCCGACGGTTACGACATCGCCATCACCGTGAGTGCCTAGCGGCGGTACCGTCCCAGCGACTTCTCGAGGTTTCGAACCAACCAGGAATTCACCGATCTTCGTTTGCAGCGTTCCGCAGGGTGCCGTTGCGATAACACGATACAATCCGGGTGACAGCTCTGCTGTGGGCACGCGCGCTTGCTTATCGGTCAACCTTCGCATGATTTCGCACTCATGATTGTCTAGCTTCTGCACGATAACCAACGCATCTCCTTCACCCTCGCCTGAGGGATTCTGCACTTTAATTGTTACTGCAGTTCCTTGAATAGACGCCAACAGAACAAACACCGTGACAAAGTAAGGCGCAGTCTTTCTGCTGGCTAGTTATCCAGCCGGTGGGGTGCTCGCCGATAGCGTTTCTACGCGTCACTCGCGGCGAAATTATTTCGGATGTGACTTTGCTAGTTCGGCGGATTGCGCGAAGGCTTCCAGCGTAGCTTGGTGTGCTTTGTTGGCATGCTCCATTGCTTGCCGGGAATGCTCGTTGCCCGTGAAGTGGTCCTGCTTGCCGTGATGCACGGCGGCGGCGCGGTGCGCGTGCGCTGCCATTTCGTGGAATTCGGCGGCTCTCTGATGCGAATCGTAGTTCATGATGCCTCCCTCTTCTTCGGCTGACTGTTTTCCGGCTATACCTCACGCAACGTTAGCGCTTTGCGGTTTCGCTGTCCATTGCGTTGCGGTGTAGGACGTGCAGTACAAATGGCGGACTGTGGTGAGCCGCTACAAAGTCTTTGCTGCGGTCGCAGGCACAGCGCTTTAATGAGAAATATCCTCTAGCGCGAGGCCGCGGGTGCGCGGGCCGAAGATGCCGATTGCCAGGACGACGACTGCCATGGCCGCGGCGATGAATGCGAAGACGCCGCGCGTGCCGTAATGGCGCAGGAAAAAAGCGATCAGGAAACTCGTGAAGATGGCGCTGAGTCGGCTCCAGGAATAGACGAAGCCTACTGCTTGGGCGCGGATGCGCGTGGGGAATAATTCCGCCTGATAGGCGTGGAACGCAATGGACATGCAATTGTTAGCGCAGGTGAGCAGCACGCCGCAGGTGATGAGCCAGATGGGATCCCGTTGGCGCGCGAAGCACACGCCGAAAATTGCGATGCATGTGGCAGTGGAGACGATTTGCCATTTACGTTCGATGCGATCGGCGACGCGGTATGCAAGGAGCGGGCCGAGCGGCGCGCTGAGCGCGATGAGGAACGAGTATTGCAGGCTGCTGGTGGTGGTGATGCCCGTTGCGATCAGCAGCGTGGGGACCCAGGACGCGAAGCCGTAATAGCCGATGGTCTGGAAGAAATTGAAGACCATGAGCATAAGCGTGCGTTTGCGGTAGGGCGGGCGCGCTAGCTCGAGCAGGCTGCCGCGAGTTTCCGCAGGGCGGGATGCGAATAGCGCGGCGGGTGTCGCGCGCGGCTTGCGAGATTCGTCGGCCTCTTCCCTTTCGATATCTTGCCGGACGTGTGCTTCCATCGCGGCGGCTACGCGTTCGGCTTCGTTGAACTTTCCGCGCGCCATCAGCCAGCGCGGACTTTCCGGCAGACCGCGGCGAATGAACCATACGAAAATCGCTCCGACCGAGCCCGCGAGGACTACCCAGCGCCAGCCGTCCAAGCCGAAAGGCTTTTGCGGCACGAGCCACCAGGAAAGCAGTGCGACTGCAGGCAGCGCGGTGAAGCCGACAATCTGACTGAGGGCGATGGCGCGGCCGCGCAGCTCTCGCGGCATCAACTCGGTAACGTACGTGTCTATGGTTACGAGTTCGACGCCGATGCCGACACCCGCGATCATGCGCCACAATACGATACCTTGCGCGGTGTGTTGGAAAGCCATTACCACGGTGGCGGCGGTATACCACAACAGCGAGCTAGTGAAGATCAGGCGGCGGCCGAAACGGTCGGCAGCGAAACCGAAGAGCAGCGTGCCAACCAGTAGTCCGGCGAAAGTTGCGGCGACAAAGCTGGCGAGGCCGTTGAAGCCGAAGAACGCGGCGGCAGTGCTGGTGAAAAGGCCACTGCGGACCAGCCCCGGTCCGACGTAGGCGGTGAAAAACAGATCGTAATATTCGAACCAGCCGCCCAGCGAAAGCAGCAGCACCAGCGACCAGATGTAACGGGTGGCGGGCAAGCGCTCCAGGCGAATGCGAATCAGCAAGGCGCGATGGCGGGCTTCATCGTGGTGCGACGCGGCGGGCGCGCCGTCGTGAGGCAGCGGATTGGGCGGAATGGGAGGCGGTGGAGACGACGGCGGCATCGCAGCCAGCCTAAACGGTCGCGAGCGCCGGTACAAGTCCATGCCGCAGTGCGCGAGGCTCGGCGCTGACCTTCGGTGCGCGGTGGGCGTCTTGCAAATGCGCTCTACAAGAGGACACACGAGTGGTGGGGAAGACCACTCGTTGTGGAGCTACTACTCGGAGGAAGTAGAGGAAGGGAGCAGAGAGCGCAAGCTGGGCCCAGCCCTTAGAATTTTATTAATAAGGTTCCCCAACCTGCGCTCTCAAGTGTCCCGCATGCATAGTGCCTAGGAGTCACGGATTCGGCCATACAGTAAACACTTGATTTTTAATATCGGGACTTCGCCTGCCTGGTCCGTCCGGTTCGAAGATGCATCTCGTGCCGTCGTCGGGTCGTAGGGCGGCCAATTCGTCGTGCGTAGCCTCCAGGGCGAAACAACTTACGGCTTCAGCGGACTTGCAGGCCTTGCCGCTGCGTGGGCGGCGGGACAACGCCGTTCAGGCGCAAGTAGTAGACAATTTGGCCGTAATGATCGGCGATGTGCCACACCGCGACGGCCGCGATGCCCAGCTTGGTGTTTGGGCCGCCGTAGCGGCCCTCGACTCGGTCCATCGCGTTTCGCGGGTTCACGGTGGCGAGGACTTTGTTGCCGTAGTCGAAGGATTCGCGCAGGTATTTCAGCAGCTCAGCCTTGGTCTTGGCGGGCGCGGGGCCACCCTTCTCGCATGCGTCCGGGGGAGTCTTGCCTTCGATCTCGTTGAAGAAGGCGTAATTCGCGCAGGCTACGTGCTTGACTTGTTCAGCGAAGGAGCGCACGCCATCGAATTTGCCGCCCGGCGCGCTGGGGATGTAGGAATATTTTTCGGCAGGCATGGCTGCAGCGACCGAGAAGAATTGATCTTCCGTGTAGCTCAGGATCCCGCCGATGCTTTCGGCTGCGGTCTTGGGGATGTCTTGTTGTTGAGCGCCCGCGGGCGGAGCAGCGAAGGCCGCGAGCCCTGCGAAAATTAGCAGTGTTGCCGGAAATAGCTGCGCCCGGAGAGTTGCAAGTTTCATTGAATCCTCCCGTACAAACGACCTGTGAGCATAGTCCGTGGTGGCGATTAATTGCAGCAGATTGGTGCATCCCGCGCCTGTTCTACTCAATCGGGCGTTGCATTCTCAGGCATCCGGCTGTATGTTGCCGCGTCGTCTGTCAATCAAGATGGGAGCTACCAGGTTAGATAACTTGCTCCCAAGAGCCATCGCGCTCAAAGCCACGCCGTGAATCCACGCACACAAGTCGAGAAGCAGGTGCAACGCTTGACCGAGGCCGGTGTGATCGACGCGGAAACGGGCGCACGCATTCTCGCCTTTGAGACCGGACAGGAACGGCGCGCGACGCTGCGCTGGCCCGTGATTCTGGCCATGGTCTTCGGCGGAATTCTTCTCGCTGCCGGAGTCACATTATTCGTGGCGGCGCACTGGATCGAGCTTTCCCCCGCAGTTCGATTTTTGCTTTTGATTCTCATGGTGAGCTTGTTCCACGTGGGAGGGGCGCTGCTCGTCAGCGGGTTCCCTGCACTGTCGACAACGCTGCACGCTCTGGGGACGGCCACGCTGGGAGCCGCGATTTTTCTTACGGCGCAGATTTACAATCTGCACGAGAACTGGGCAACCGGCGTGTTGCTTTGGGCCATTGGCGCGGCAATTGGTTATATTCTGCTGCGAGATTGGCCGCAGGCTGCGCTACTGGCTGTGTTGGCGCCGGCATGGCTCATCAGCCAGTGGTCAATCACGATGAAATGGCACGACGGTGGCGACCGCCCCCTCGCTGCCGGGCTGGTGCTCACGGCGCTCTGCTATTTATCGGCGCGCGTGGCAGACGAGGAGAGCACGGTCCGGCGCACCTTGGTTTGGCTGGGAGCCGTCGCGCTTCTTCCGTGCGTCGGTATCGCCGTGGTTACGGCAATGGAGGAAGGCGTCCGCTATATCGACCGGTCTTCGCTGCCAACCGGCACATTGCTGCTTGGCTGGGCCGTGGCGCTGATCGCGCCGCTGCTACAGGCGGTAGGCATGCGCGGGCGCGGAGCGTGGGTCAATCTCTTATGGGCGGCGTGGGCTTACGCTTTGACGCTGGCCGCAGCTCAAACATCGCGGTTCGCAGATGCTCAGTACCGCCATCCTTTCGGTGCGACTCTGGCTCTCTATTTTCTCTGCGCGCTCGGCTCCGTTGGACTGGTCACCTGGGGAGTGCATGAGAAAAGGAGAGAGCGGGTAAATCTGGGCATAGCGGGGTTCGCAATTTCCGTCTTATTTTTCTATTTTGACGGTTTCATGGGAAAGATCGGGCGGTCCGCAAGTCTGCTAATTCTTGGCGTACTTTGCCTGGCAGGCGGTTATGCGCTGGAAATCACGCGGCGGCGGCTTATGTCTCGTATGGAGATGACTCAGTGAATAAGATGCGCAAGGGACTGCTCCTGGGGGCACTGCAGATCGTGCTGGTGCTGAGTCTCGGTGCGAAGCTGCTCTACGACCGCATGAATCGGCCACGCGTGTGGGTTCTGGCCGCGGTATATGACCCCGAGCTTCCCATCCGCGGACGATATATCAGCGAACGGCTGCAAATGCCGACCGCGGGTTTTACGTACACGGAATCAGCGCAACAAAACTGGAACGAGTGGGCTATGAATAGGCGATGGGCTTATCTTGAAGTGCGCGACGGGAAATTGTTCGCCTATCCACAGGGTTCCGGCGCCGGCGAATGGATTTTTTTGCGAAAGAATAACGATGGCACAATCGCGGCATTCAGCGATGAGCCTGTTCTGCTATTCGTTTCCGATCGCGCCGAACTTCCACTGCTGCAGCGTGGCCAGGAAATCTGGGTCGAAGTGACCGTGCCGGCAAAAGGCCCGCCGCGTCCAATTCGAATGGGCGTCAAGAAAGATGGCGTGATCACGCCGCTGCATCTCGATTAGCGGATCCCACAATGTTCAAAAACTGTTCGTGTTATGCCGAAACGGCGGCTGCGGACTTGAGCCAGCGCTCCATCTGGTTGTGATCCACCAGGCCGGCTTGCTGCGTTACGGTGCGGCCTCCGAGGAGGACCACGAAGTTGGGGATGCTGCTGACCTGGAAGCGGCCTGCGACTTGCGGATATTTTTCCGTGTCCACTTTCAACACTACCGCCCTGCCCGCCATGTTCGCCGCGGTTCGCGCGACTTCGGGCGCGGCTGCAACGCAAGGCCTGCACCAGCCCGCCCAGAAATCCACGAGTACCGGCACCGGAGAGTTCTGCACGATTTCATCGAACAGTTGATCGTCCACAGCGAGAGGCTCGGCGACTGGCGGCAACAGGTATTTACAGAAGCCGCAGCGACCGCTGCTGGCCAGGAACTTGGCTGGAACGCGGTTCTGCTTTCCGCAATGGCTGCAGGGGCGAATGACGGGCAAAAGAAACCTCCATAAGCGTCGATTCGGATTGGGCGCGAACGATAGGATGCTACGGACCATAGCAAAGTTCCCGCCGAATCAGCCAGCGCCGGAATGGGGTGGCGCGCTCTGGCCGGTCAGCCGGGAGTAAAATTGTCAGTCTTGACTTTCGCTTTTTATTCGCCTACACTTTCCGGCGTTGTGACCCCAAACACGCGGAACACTTTGGAGGATATATGGCACTGAACGAAGCATTGCTCCCCGAATTCGACGCCGAGATGGCCAATACGCGCAAGACGCTAGAGCGCGTGCCGACCGACAGGTTTTCCTGGAAGCCGCACGAGAAGTCCGGAACGATGGGCTGGCTCGCGAATCACCTGGCGGACGTCCCGGAGTGGGCGGTGTACACGCTGCAGCAAGAGTCGCTGGACATGGCTCCTAACGGAGTTACGCCCATGCCGCCTCCACCGCCCAAAACCACGAAGGAGTTACTGGCAAAGTTTGACAAGAACGTAGCGGCCGCGCGCGGGTTGCTGGCCAAGGCCAGCGACTCCGAGATGCATAAAACGTGGTCGCTGCTGAGCAATGGCGCGACGATCATCGCCATGCCGCGCACCGCTTGTCTGCGGACATGGGTAATGAACCATGGCATCCATCATCGCGCGCAGCTGGGAGTGTATCTGCGGTTAAACAACATCGCGGTGCCGGCAATCTATGGGCCGTCGGCAGATGAAGGCGCGATGTGACAGTGGCGCGATACCTCCGATGAACGGCTTCCCTGCTGGCGACCGGCGGGTGGCGGAACTGTCCTTAATGTCCCGCGTTCGGCAGAGCGCGGGAGGCGAAAGGGGGCGTTCCGCTGTCCGCCACCGCTTTTGGTCGCCTTCGCCGGGCCTTAGTACGAAACCCTTAGTTCAGCACATGTGACACCTTCGGTACCAACGGCCCATTCCCCCGGCACCGCCCTGCTCGCTATTCTCCAAGAGCGCCACGCACTCCCGGTGCAGGCAGGACTATGGGCTATAGGGTATCTTCGGCTTATCTTCGCTCACTCGATACCTCCAATTTGGGGCTGGAGAAGGCGCGCCTGCGCACAAAATTCCTCCTTTCGCTCACCTTGCTGATTGCAGCGCTTACCTTCGCCACTTTGGCAGTCGTGCGTCATGCCGCCGAAGAACAGGTACGCACGGGGGTGGAGCGGGATGCACGCAATTCCGTATTGACGTTCCAAAACCTGCGCTCCGAACGCCAGATTCAACTTGACCGCACCGCCGAGCTGCTGGCCACGCTTCCGACGTTGAAGGAAATGATGGCGGACGAGCCGGTTTCCGCCATGCAGGATGCTTCCGAACAGTTGTGGCGATCAGGGGACACCGAGCTCTTTGCGCTGGCGGATTGGACGGGAAAGATCGTCGCGCTGCACACATCGGTGTCGGGATTTTCGCCTGACGCCGCCGAAAAAGCGTTGGCCCATTCGTCCGGCTCAAACGGAGCGGGCGGCTGGTGGTTTGGCGACGGACATTTGTACCAGGTGGCAATGCGACCGATTCAGCTTGGCGGGGCGTCGTCGCAAATGTATTTGGGTACGGTCGTCGTCGGGCGCGAGATTGATTCGAGCGTGGCGGCAGAGGTGGGCCGAATCGCTTTGTGCCAGGTGGCGTTCCGCTACGGCGACGAAGCCGTGGTCAGTTCGTTTTCCACGATGGATGACGCGATGGCGGCGAACGCGCTGAAATACACGGCTAGCAAAGACAAAGTCGAAATTGGCGGCAAGAGCTACCTGGTGAGTTCGGTGAATTTGACGCCCGGGACTTCCCCGCCGCTTACGCTGACCGTGCTTAAGTCCTATGACGACGCGATGTCGTTTCTCACTCGGTTGAATCACACGCTCATGACACTGGGATTCCTGGCGGTATTCGCGGGCGGAGCGCTGGTGTTCTTGCTTTCGCGAACATTCACGCAACCGCTGGAGTCGCTGGTACAAGGTGCGCGCGCCCTGGAGCAAGGGAATTATCACTATCCGCTCGGTCCGGACACCGGAGATGAGGTGTCCGAGGTGACTGCGGCGTTCGAGCGGATGCGTGGCACTCTGCTGAAAAACGAAGAAGAACGCGCGACATTGGAAAACCAGTTGCGGCAAGCGCAGAAAATGGAAGCGGTGGGCAGATTTGCCGGCGGGGTGGCGCACGATTTCAACAATCTGCTCACGGTAATTAAGGGCCACAGCGATCTGCTGGAAATGAAGTTGGGCACATTGAACGCGGCGCAACACAGCATCGCGCAAGTGCGTAAAGCCGCGGACCGCGCTACGACTCTGACGCGCCAGTTGCTCGCTTTCAGCCGCATGCAAGTGCTGCAGCCGCGGGTGCTGGATCTGAACGCCCTGATTTCGGATGTTAGCAAAATGCTGCCCATGCTGATCGGTGAAGAAGTTGAATACAAGTTCCGCCCGGGCGAATCGCTGGCGCGAGTGAAAGCCGATCCCTCGCAGATTGAACAGGTGCTGGTGAATCTGGCGGTGAACGCGCGCGACGCGATGCCTAGAGGCGGCCAGCTGACCATTACTACACAAAATGTGCTGCTGGATGCCGACTACGCGCGCAGTCACCCTCCTACCGTCGCTGGACGTTACGTGCTGCTGACCGTCGCAGACACCGGCTGTGGCATGGACGAATTGACCAAGGCGAAGGTGTTCGAACCGTTTTTCACGACCAAGGAAGTAGGTAAAGGCACGGGGCTCGGCCTGGCGACCGTATATGGCGTGGTAAAGCAAAGCGGAGGATATATCTGGGTGGACAGTGCGCCGGGCGAGGGCACGCGCTTCGAAATTTTCTTGCCGCAGAGCACCGCCGCACCCCAGCTGCCTTGCGAAGACGAGCCCGTCGCCAAGTATTCGCACGGCGTTGGAACCGTGCTGCTGGCGGAGGACGAAGAAGCAGTTCGCGAGCTGGCGAGCGAATTTCTGAGCTCGAGCGGATACAAGGTCATTACGGGCAAAGACGGATTGGATGCGCTCGAGAAAGCGGAACAGGAAACCGGAGCCATCGATGTGCTGGTGACCGATATGGTGATGCCACGCATGCGTGGTACGGAGCTTGCCCAGCGGCTGAAACGCGCGCATCCGCGTATAAAGATTGTGTATATGTCCGGATACCTGGAGCACAACTCCGATGAGGGCTTCGTCGCGGATTCCGCACATTTGCAAAAGCCCTTCTCGCGCGATTCGTTATTGAAGAAAATGCGCGAAGCGCTGGGACAGGAACTGGAACAACCGCTGCAGACGATCTAGCCGATCTCGGCCGCACGAACCGGTCCACGGGCAAAGTCATTTGCACACTCGACCGCAAAGCATTGCTAAGCAAACACCCTCCAGATCGCGATGAAATTCCAAACAGCTTCGCTCGAAAGCGGTAAACGGAGAACACTCTGCCGACCGCGAATGGAGCGCTGCGATGCCCGGCATCGATGAAATTATCGTGAAAGACCCGGACGTGCTCGGAGAAACTGCAGTATTCCGTGGCACGCGCCTGCCCTTTCAAGCTCTCCCGCATTACCTCGAAGGTGGCCAGATACTGGATGACTTTCCCGCGCTAACTCGGGCGGCGGCAATTTCCGCTTTGGAACTGGCAAGGTCCCTGGTCGTTGGCCAGCTGAAATGAGAGTTCGGATCGACGAATGCCTGCCGCGCGGATTCAAGAATCATTCGGCCGATCACGATTGCCGAGCCGTCCCAGAGGCTGGACTGGCCGGCAAACGAAATGGGGAGCTCCCCTCTCTCGCCGCACAACAAAAGTACGAGATTTTCGTGACGATGGATAAAGGTGTGGAATACCAACAAAACCTCCGGGGACGCAGCCTAGCGGTCACGATCCTGCGCGCCCAGTCGAATCAGCTCGCCGACCTGTTGCCCTACGTAGCGGATTGTTTAGAACAGATGAAATCGATCAAGCCTGGCGAGGTAGTGCGGATCGGCTTGGGCTAGGTTCTGATATCCTCGACTCGACCTGCCGTAGTTTATCCAGATTCATCGAATCAGCTGCGCCTCGCGCGCGGAGCGGCTTCTTTCGCTTTTATATACTCATAGGACAAGCACAGGACAGAGCCTGTTCCGCTCTCCAGCAAAAGCGGTATGTTTGGAGTTGTGGGTCTGCATAGGCACACGTTCAGGAATTCCGCTCGAGCGTGCGGCTCGTCATCGAACTGACTGTTTTTAGAGCTGTGAGTGACACGGGGCCGAGCCCAAGGAATCCACGGTCTGCGCGAGTCGGGGGTTTTGCGCGGCAGGGGCGCGGGACAGGCATTCACTCGGGCTTGGTTTTGACTTCGCCACGCACAGTTTAAGATTTCTTCGAGCGACGACGGGGGTCGGCCGCCCGGCAAGTGCTGCTCCGCGTGCGCGGGTTGCCGGGTAAACGGCGCAGCGATGCGGGTGACATCGCCGGCGAGGTAACGATGAACGATAAAATGAAGCATTACGTTGTGCAGGGGTGTTGCATCCTGCTGCTGTTCATTCCCATCTGCTGCGGGCGGGTGGCCGCGCAAGCCGATTACACGGTGATCACCGTGCAGAACGGCGGCGCCATTACCGGCACGGTGACATGGACGGGGCCGGTCCCCAAGATCCCCAAGCTGCCTATCAGCAAGAATCCAGACGTGTGCGATCCCGAAGGCATGAAGACGCGCGATCTGGAGCGCTTGTTGATCAATCCCGACGGCAGCGGAGTCGCCAATACCGTGGTGTTTCTGCGCGGCATTACCAGGGGCAAGGCCATGGATTTGCCGCCCAATCGCATGCAACTCGATCAGAAAACTTGCCGCTACATTCCGCATATCATGATCATTCCGGAGGCCGGCACGTTGAAGATCGAGAGCGAAGATCCCGTGCTGCATACCGTGCAGATGTTCGGCGTGGCGACGAACAATATTCCCTTCCCCTTTCAGCATCAGTTCATTCCCGTCACGCTGCAGCGGAACGGAGTGATTGAACTGAAATGCAATGCCGGGCATGTGTGGATGAACGCGAACGCGCTGGTGGTGAAGCATCCCTACTACGCGGTGACGGACGATCACGGCGCCTACAAACTTTCGGATGTGCCGCCGGGCGAATACGAAATCGTGGCTTGGCACGAGGGCTGGCAGGTTCTGTCCGAAGCAAAAGTGCTGGATGTCGGCGCGCAGGTGGAAGTGAAACGGCCGATGTACAGTTCGCCGGCTACGTGGACCAAGAAGGTGAACGTAAAGCCGAGCGAACCGACGGTGGTGGACTTCACGATTTCGGAGAAACACGAATAACGCGTTTGTGCCGGCAATACACCCGGCCCTGTATCTGGACCGCGTCGGGCTGACCTAATGGGGCGATTGCGGGCGGCTCTAGGCCCATCCAGCCAGTTTGTTCTCGCCGCGCTTTTCTTGACCTGCCTGAAGTTATTTCTACTCACAGACGTATTATAGAGATAGGAGGCGCGCGCATGCTGCCCGTGCCGTTTGCCGGCCGCTGGGGATACGACGCGATCTTCATCGTGACGTATGCAGTTTGGCTGCTATTTGAATTCGTAACCGGTCGCAAGCGAAAATCAGCCGATCCGACGAAAGCGCGAGACCGCGGCTCGTTCCGCTTTCTGCTTGCGATGATCTGGGCGGGATTGGCGCTGGCGTTTACGTTTTGCTTTGGTCTTCAGCAGGCGGCCATCCCTTGGATGCGCACGGAGCTCTTTTTCGTGGGGATCGTCCTGATGTGGGTCGGCATTGGATTGCGCTACTACGCGATGCGGGTGCTGGGGCGCTACTTCACGTTTCAGGTGGACGTGCATTCAGGGCAAACGGTGATCGAAGCGGGGCCGTACCGCCATATTCGGCATCCTTCGTACACCGGCGCTCTGATCACCGTGATCGGCCTGGGACTAGTGCTGGGAAATTGCGCGAGCATTCTTGCGCTGCTTGCGTGTATTTCAGTCGGCTACGCGTATCGCATCCATGTGGAAGAAACGGCGCTGGTCAGCGCGCTCGGGCAACCTTACAAGGAATATATGACCCGCACCGCGCGGCTGGTGCCATTCGTTCTGTAGTCCGCCCAGCACCGCTAGCGTTTTTTAGTCCCGGGCTGCAACAACGGCTTAAACGAGGAAAGGTGTCCCGGCCCCTTGATCGTGGACAGTGTTCCGATCCTCGGCAACTTCTGGCCGCGTAGCCGGGGCTTCGCGGGTTTGCTCCTATCAATTCTCAATGCTCCCCCCAGAGAAGCGCGATCTTGAATCGCACGAATTGCAACGTCGGTAAGCTCCGGCCCTGACCTTCATCGCCCAGATCCGAGTGAATCTACGCGATTTCGAGTGATAGGTCACTACGTTTGTGCGAAGCCTGCGCCGATGGTTCGAGAAGTTTTTGCAGCGTCGGTCCCGTCGCGTCGGCCGTCGCGCGATTCACCCTGCGCTTCCCGTCAAACGCGGAATGAGCAAGCGGAAGAAGCGATCGGGGTCAACGCCCACGGCGACCTGGGCGTTCGGCTTGTAGGGCAGCTCTGTGGGCGGTGGTTCGGGGGCGCTGGTTTCCATCTGCGGCGATTTGCGGACTGGGCCGTGACCGTCGTAGCCGAGCGTTTGACCTGCGGTCCATTCTCCGACGGTTTCCACTTCCACGTAGTAGTCCTTGCGCGTGATCACGTCGTGGTCAATCAGCGAAGCGACGGCGAGCGCGTCGTGCAGATCGATGTCCGTGACTTCCCCGCCGTGGCGCATGCGCTCGTATGTGGCGCGCAGGATTTTTCCGGCGGCTTGGCTCACTGGATTATTCGCGGCTTCCAGTTGCTTGATGTGTTCCTCACTCACCCGGCACTTGCGGGTCACGTCCAGGCCCACCATTGTGAGCGGTATATTCGCATCGAACACGATGCGCGCCGCTTCGGGGTC
The DNA here is from genome assembly GCA_013289715.1 of Acidobacteriota bacterium. Taxonomy (GTDB): domain Bacteria; phylum Acidobacteriota; class Terriglobia; order Acidiferrales; family UBA7541; genus Palsa-295. The sequence goes on from JABCZJ010000002.1 coordinate 251,777, forward strand.
CACGTACAGATTAAATTCGGCCGCGGGAGTCATGTTGCCGCCGGAAAGCGAGCCGCCCATGATAGCGATCGCTGGAATCATGTTGGCTAGTTCAGGGTCTGCGCGCAAGGCTAGCGCGACGTTGGTTAAAGGACCCACGGCGACGATGGTGATCTCGCCGGGATTTTCACGCAGGATGCGGCGAATAATTTCCGGAGCGGTTTCGCGCACCGGTTTCGTTTTTGGTTCCGGAAATTCCACGCCGGCAAGGCCGTTTACCCCGTGCACATGCCCCGCTGTCGCCAGGCGTCGAACCAGCGGATGACTCGCACCCGCCGCCACTGGAATATCCGTGCGATCGGCAATTTCCAGCAGGCGCAGCGCGTTGGGCAAAGTTAAATCCAGCGGCACATTGCCGGCCACCGGTGTAATCGCCTCAACCTTAAGCTCCGGGGAGCGCAGCGCGAGGAAGATGGCCATCGCGTCGTCAATGCCGGGATCTGTGTCAATGATGATGCGGCGCGGTTTGCCGGGCGCCGCATTGGACACCGATGAATCGGGCGCGTTCCCGCGTGCCCTAATTTCATGAGCAGAGAGCGATCGAGCGGCTGCGAGGCCACCCGTCGCGCCGGCCACCGCGAAACCTGTAGAGTGTGCCAGGAACTCACGCCGAGTGCATAGCGATTGCTCTCGCGCGCTGTCTGTCGCGCCGGTACAGATCTTCTCCGGTTCACCCGCCTGCTCTGACTTATGGTCGCGATTCATGGCGATCGTGCCTCCCATTGCGAATAGTGATGCCGCGGGATTCTAGCGCGGCGAGGAAGCGACGAGATACAGGAAACTGAATTTCGCTGCGCTTCGATTCGGCCCGGACAGTCGCGATTGACGGGTGCGGACCGGGCGAGTAGACTTTCCTGTAAGAGTGACTGAATCGTAATGGGACGGAACACGCGGGTTCCGCACAGATGCGGCGGGCAGGAGTGGCCGAATGAGTGCTGTTGCGGGCAGGGGTAGGCCGTGTTTAGCGGCCAATCGGCGCGTCGTTCGCGTAGGCTCCGCCTTGGTGTTCGTCGCGGGTTTACTTTGTGCCTCGTTGTGGTTCGGGCTTCCCTGCCGAGCGCAGTCGGCGGCCCCGCAGAATGCGACGCCGCCTGAAACCCCCGCTGATCCCCCGCCGTCGCTGATCAAGCACGCAAAACCGGCGCCAACGCCTCCAGCGCAGCCGACTACAACACCGGCGCCGCCATCCGGTTCGACGCCCGCGCCTGCAAATCAAGCCGCTGCGACACAATCGGGCGCCACGCCGGGCGCTGCCGGGCAAGCTGGTTCTTCAGCTCCGCTGGCAACGCCGCCAAATTCCGCGCCTGGCCAGTCCGGATCGTCAGCAGCAACTGTTGTGCCCGCTTCACCGACGCCTGCTGCCGACACTTTTACGGGCGCTGCGCAGCCGTCCAACGAAGTGCAGTTATTCCCTGGGTCGCCCTCAACCCCGCCGGAGGCCACTTCGGCTCCCTTGGCTGCGCCAGCTAGTCCGACCCTCGCGACCACTCCCGCAGATTCCGCTCGATCGACACCGGAGATCAACACGCGCACTTCGTCCGTACCGCTGGAATCGCACGCCAACCTGGTGCCTGTACGCGTGGTGGTTCACGACGCGAGCGGCCACGCGGTGGAAAACCTGCAGAAAGACGATTTCCAAATCAAGCAGGACGGCAAACCGCAATTCATCACGCATTTTTCGGTGGAGACGCCTGGTAGCGCGGAAAAACAAGTGGCGCGTGGCGAGGCTATTCCGCTGCCGGCGGACTCGACAGCGTATGCAATTTCCGATTCCGCGGATGGTACGTCTGGAAAACCCGGCCCGGCTCCGCCCGGCGCGCTCGCGATGCCTTCGCGATTTGTGGCGCTGTTGTTCGACGATGCGCATCTTGACATAGGCGACCTCTCGCAATCGAAAGTGGCGGCGTTGCGCTTTATCGAAACTTCGGTCAAGCCCAACCAGCGCCTCGCGGTGTACACCGTGTCTGGGCACCACGAGGTGGATTTTACCGATGATCAGGCGAAAATCCGCGCCGCCATCTCCGGGCTCATCGCAAATCCAGTGGGCGCCTACGATCCGGCCACGCAGCACGACTGCCTGCAGATTACGTATTACCAAGCAGATCTGATTCAGAACAAGAATGATCAGCAAGCAGCAGCCGTCGCCAATTCGGATGCCATGGTGTGCGCTGCCGCCGCGACGGGTGGACAAGGAGTGCAGCAACAAGCCGCTATGTTGGTAACGTCCACGGTTCAAGAAGTTCTGGCTGCGGGTGAAATTAATACGCAATACGCTGTGCGCCGTCTGACGGACGTGGTGCGCCGGATCTCGGCGCTGCCGGGCCAACGCAGTATTGTGCTGGTTTCCCCCGGATTCCTCACTTCGACATTTGAGTACGACGTATCGGAGTTGATCGACAAGGCCAACCACTCCAACATATTCATCAACACACTTGATGCTCGCGGCCTCTATACCGTCGATCCCATCGGCGACGTCACGCGAAGCGTCCCGGTGCGGGCAAGCGCCGCGACTTCGGCAATGTCGTTGCAGTATCGCCTCGACGAACAACGAATACAATCGGAAGTTCTGTCTGATCTGGCCTACAGCACCGGCGGGTTCTATTTTCGCAACAGCAATGACTTGGATGCGGGATTTCGCACTACCGCGGCCGAGCCGGAACTTTCCTACCTGCTCGCGTTTGTTCCGTCGAATCTGAAGAACGACGGCAAGTTTCATACCCTGAGCGTGAAGCTCACGACCAAGGAAAAATACACGGTGCAGGCGCGGCGCGGATTTTTCGCGCCCAAGCGCGGCGAAACGCCCGGACAGCTGGCCAAGCAGGACATCGAGGACGCGCTATTCTCGCAGGACGAGCAGCAAAGCGTGCCCATTCAGCTGCAACTGCAGTATTTCAAGTCGGACGCGCAGAACGCTAAGCTCTCGGTTCTGGCTCATGTGGACCTGACGCATGTGGGATTCCAGAAATCACAAGGGCGCAATTGGGACGACCTGACGATCGTGGCCGCGCTGTTTGACCGCAACGGTAATTTTATTACTGGCGAGGAGAAGACGCTGGAATTGCGATTGAAGGATGCAACGCTGGAGCGGCTGGACCAAACCGGTGTTACTGTGAAGACCAATTTTGACGTGAAGCCCGGCGGATATCTGGTGCGCCTGGTGGTGCGCGATAGCAAGGCCGCGCAGCTTTCGGCGCGCAATGGCGTGGTAGAGATACCTTAGATTTCGGAAGCGCACCCTTTGCTGTCGACATGTTGGATGCAGGAAGGTGAAAAATGAACCGGCGACGCGTAGCGACCACTTTCACGATGCTGTTTTTGATTGCCGGCGGACTGGGCTGGCGCGCTATTCAATCGCCGGGGATTGTGCGCGCACAGCAAGCATCGGCGGCGCCAGGGCAGACTCCGCCGCAACAGGAAGCGGCGCCGTCGGCCGCGGCTCAGCAGCGCACGCCCGCTGCTCAACAGGCGCAAACCCCCGCGGGCGGCGCCATCAAAGCCGAAACACGCGAAGTGCGCGTGGACGTGGTGGTGACGGACAAGAAGGGCAACTACGTTCAGGACCTCACCACCAACGATTTTCGCGTGTACGAAGACGACAAGCAGCAGCCCATCAATTCTTTTACCTTCGGTGCCGACCCGAACGGGCCGATTGAAGCGAAACGCCACTACATGGTGCTGTTCTTCGACAATTCTTCGATGGATCTGGGCGATCAGCCGCGCGCACGTGCTGCGGCAGGAAAATTTATTGACGCGTATGCGGGGCCCGACCGAGTGATGGCGATCGTGAACTTTGGCGGCTCTATGCAGTTCGCGCAAAATTTTACGATGGATGTGACTCGCCTGAAGCAGGCGGTCTCTGGAATTTCCACCTCCTCCGTTTCGCCGAATGCCACCGCGTCCAATGGCGCCAATATCGCGAGCGGAGGAAGCATGTCCGGAGCGCCCGGCAGCGCCGTGAATACCGGTATGCCAACTTCAGGACTGCAAACCGGGATGCCGAGTTTGGGGAATGCGGAAGGCGATTTCGGCGCGTACACGTTGCTGCTGTCGCTGCGGCAATTGGCGAAGAGCCTTACGCCAATCCCAGGCAGAAAGACCCTCATTCTTTTTACGGCAGGATTCGAGCTCAACCCAGAGCGCTATTCCGAATTGACCGCAACGATTGATGCCTGCAACAAGGCCAACGTCGCGGTGTATCCGCTGGATGTGCGCGGGCTTGTGACCCCGATGTCAGAGATGCTGCGTGACGGAACGCAACAGACATGGGCCAGCGACCACGGCTACGGATCGAGCTGGAACGCGGAGCGGTCAGACGATGCTGCGGCACGCGCTTCGGTACCCGTACTTACAACGAGCGCAGCCGTGCAACGTTCTTCGCAGGCTGGATTTCAACTCGCCGCATATCATCGGGCGGCGGCTGCGTTTTCCGCCGAGCCGCAACACGGAGGCGGCGGTGGCGCAGGCGGTGGGGGGCACGGCGGTGGCGGTGGCACAGGCGGTGGAGGGACAGGAGGCGGAGGAACTGGCGGTGGAACCGGAGGCGGTACCGGTGGCGGCACTGGCGGTGGTAAGGGTGGTGGCACCGGAGGCGGCACCGGAGGCGGCACCGGTGGGGGCACCGGTGGCGGAAAAGGCGGGACTGGGGGCGGCACGCCAGGAGGCATCAGCGCATACAGCAATTCGCCTTACAATCAGGCGCGGCAGATTGTTCCGCAATTTCCTCCGTCGGCTTCGACCAATCAGCAGGTGATGTATGCGCTCGCGACCGGGACGGGAGGGTTCCCGATCCTGAATACCAACGACCTGATGTCGGGCCTGGAAAAGATTGCACGCGAACAAAGCGAATATTACTTGTTGGGCTACGCACCGGCGGAATCGCCGTCGGGAAGTTGCCACACGTTGAAGGTGAAAGTAGATCGCGGTGGGACGAACGTGCGCGCGCGGAGCGGATTCTGCAACATCGTTTCTACCGACATGCTGGCTGGCAAACCCATTGAAAAGGAGATGGAATCGCGCGCGTCGGCGTCGGCTGCTGGGAGTGTGGCTTCAGGTGCAACGAGCAGCGGTGGCGCGGTTGGCACCGGGTCGCTGGAAGCCCCATTCTTTTACACGTCTCCGAACGAGGCGCGCGTGCATCTGGCGATCGAAGTTCCCACCGCGTCGATCGATTTCCCCAAGGTGAAGGGGAAATATCACGCGGATGTGAATGTGCTGGGAATCGCCTACCGTCCGGACGGAACGGTGGCGTCGCGTTTCAGCGACGAAGTGACGCTGGACATGGAGAAAGATCAGTGGGAAAAATTCACGCAGCGACCGATGCCGTACCAAAACCAATTCTCGGTGGCTCCCGGACAGTATCGGCTCAGCGTAGTCGTGAGCGGCGGCGGCGAAAAATTTGCCAAGTTTGAAACTCCTCTGACAGTTGATCCTTATGACGGGAAAAAATTCAGCCTCAGCGCGGTGGCGTTGAGCAATCAGTTCCAACCCGTTTCTGAAATGGGCGGCACGCTCGATGCGGATTTGCTGGCGGATCGCGCGCCTTTGGTGGTTCGCAACCTGGAAATAACCCCGTCCGCAAACAACCACTTCAAGAAAACAGACAAGGTCGCGGTGTACGCGCAAATATACGCTCCGCAACTGGCCGATGCAAATCCGCCGACCGTGAAGTGCTCATACTTGGTCGCCGATCGGAAGACCGGAAAAGCACTAGGGTCAATGGCGGACATCGACATGGCGTCCTACATTCAAAAGGGCAACGCCATGATTCCGGTGGCGCTGAAACTCCCGGTTGAGACCCTCCCTCCCGGCGAGTATCTGCTGAAAATGCAGGCCAGCGAATCCGGCGGGAGCCTGACGCAGATCCGCAGCGTGAATTTCGCGGTGGAGTGAGGCCGCGCCGCTTGGTCGGCCCGGAAAAGTAGCGATTAGGAGAGCTATCGGCCCTGTGTTTTCTGTAAGTTACGGACGGTTCGAATCGCGGTGACTAGCGATTAGAAACCGTCACGGGTGCATCGGACGCCAACCTGGCCGTTCCCACCGACGCAGCCAAAGCCTGGCCGATTACATCCAAAGTATTGACCGATTTCGGTCTGCAACTTTAGGCCCCAATCGGGGTTTAAATGCTTGGGAGTCATTGGGCTTTGACCCGGTGCCCCCAGCGCTCTTCTACAGCGATTCATCGCGGTCCGTAGTCACTTTTATGGATACGCCCCCTGTCCAGTTCGCGGTCAAAATATTCGGGGGAATTACAGGCGTTCGCAGTGCGGAGGATTCATTTGTTTGGACTGGAGTCATTGTGTCGCAAGACCTTGCGGGGATCGGTGGCGCTGCTCTTCGGGCTGGTATTGGCGGGATTGTTTGCGCCGCAAGTGCGCGCTGATGCCGGTGTTGTGCTGAACGAATCGCTGGACACCAGCGTCGCGCGCATCACCGGTGCCGGGCACAGTGCTGTATATCTCTCGCGAATCTGTCCCGACAGTTCGCCCGTAAGAATGCGGTTGTGCCGGCCGGGAGAACAAGGTTCGATCCTGAGCAATTACACGACGCTGGGCGAAGACCAGCCCTACGAATGGAACATCGTTCCCCTGAGCGTTTATTTGTATGGTGTGGAAGATCCGAGCGATCGTCCTCTAGTCGGCTCAAAGGCGATCAAGGCGGCCCTGGAAGAGCGCTACCGCGATAAATATCTGGCGGCGCTGTGCACCGTAGAACGTTGCCGAACCGGCACGCGCGCCGAGTGGCGCGAGATGGTGGGCGCGACGCTGGAGCGCAGCCTGTACATGTTCGTGGTGAAGACGTCCGTGGAACAGGATCGCGCGCTTATTGCCACGTTCAATTCCCTGCCGAACGTGAACCGCTTCAATGGCATGACGCGCAATTGCGCCGATTTCACGCGGCGTGTGTTCGACGTTTATTATCCCGGGGCAGTGAAGCCCGATTACCTGAATGATTTTTTCATAACTACGCCGAAGGCGGTGGCGCGTTCACTGACTCTTTACGCAGAAAAACATCCCGAAAGCGAATTCCGCGTGCTGCATTTTTCGCAAGTGCCAGGCACGATCAAGCGCAGCAGCGAATGCCGCAGCGGCACGGAACAGTTGTACCACTCGAAGAAGCTGGTGATTCCCCTCGCGGTTTTCGCGTGGCAGGGAGTTCCGGCGGTGACGGCGGCCTACTTGATCACGGGCCACTTCAATCCGGAGCATCAATTCGAAACTCATGCTTCGGCCGAAGCGACGGGAAGCGCGAACAGCGAGGGCCCGGAAATCGGCGGCGGATTTACCGTAAGCGTCCAGGAACTTGCGGCCGAAGGCAGCCTGGAGCGTGAAACGATTGTCGGTACGAAGGACGAGTGGAATCAATACCAGGCCCAGTTCGACGCGACGGTTGACGAAGCTATTCAGGGCGAGGTGATTCCTGACCGCATGTATTTGAAGCGCGTCCTTAAGAAGCTGGGCGAGAGCAGCACGATTTCGGTCGACGCTAACGGTGCGCTGTGGATGAATTTTTCCGGCGAAGAACCGCCGCTGCGAGTGGGAATCAGCGCCAGCAACGTGTTCGCGCCGGACTCGGACGGGCAATATGCCTACCAGATCATGCTCGCACGCATGGAAGACGAACTGAAGAGTCCGAAGCACAGCCGCGAGACCATGCTCGATTTCAAGCAGGATTGGACGCTGCTGGCGAACATTCGCGGCAGAGGATTGCAGACTGCTGCCGAACGAAGGGCGCAGCCGCAGCCTGCTGCGGCGGATAGCAGTAAGGGTGGGACGGCGTTTGCAGCGCCGGCGTCATCTGCAGCTTCGAGGATTCAATCGGTCGCGCACGGTGGCGACAGCCTGTTGCCGTAGGAGAGTCTGTGTTCCGGATGCAAAATCCGTGCTTCAGCGGCTGAGGCCGTCCCCGTTTTCTACCCGCGCGCTCCGCCGCAGCGCGTCGGAAGAGCTTTTGCCTTCTTGACGGCGTCTATGCAATATGTCGGTACAGCATTCTACCTGCCGCTGTCAATACACTCGTGGGGGAACGTGCAAACAGCAGCTGCGCGCCCGTCAATTTCCAGTCTTCCGCAGAACTCGATAGGGGACGGGCGGGATATCGCCAATAAACCAGGCGACTCGGGTCTTTGGCCCATTTGCCCTTGAAGGCAACCAGACCCGCATCGTTTTCATCGGACCGGCCAAGATCGAATTCCGTTGCGCCCTTTGCCTTAGCGTTTTCGATCGCGCGCCACAGCAGAAGCGGCATTACCCCCAAATGCTTGAACTTTTCGTCATAGCCTCCGTATTTGTAAACAACGGAGCCATTAAAGCGTAGAGTCAATATAGCCGCAGCCGCAGCATCCTTTCCAGCGCATACCATTCGGATCTCTGCCAGGTCCCCCATGCAGTCGAGAACATTGCGAAACCAGCTATACGGCTGCGGAGGTACGCCGTGGCGCTTCCTGGTCATGACCAGCAGTTTGTAAAAGCCTCTCAGCAATTCCTCCGACCGGCCACACTTCTCTATCAGTTTTTCCCGCTCGGCACGACGAATCCGCCTCTGTACTGAGTCTTTGTCCAGACTCCGGAAAATGTTATCGAGGCTCGGCCGGAGATCCACACGATGCAGATAATAGGAGCGGGCGGGTTCAAACCCGCATCGAATTGCCTGGCTTGCAAATTCCGCATCCGCCAGGCGGAGCTCGACGTATTTCAATTTGTCGCGATCTAGCGCCGTCCGTAAATGCCTCAGAATGGAAGTCACCGCCTCTGGGGAGCTAGAGAGCGGAGCGCAATGATCCGAGAACGGGAGCGAAACGATCCTTCGGCCCGTGAGCCAGCTTCGGATCGGGACAAACAAAAAGGCATCCGTTAACACGTCCGTTGACTCAGAAGTCGTATATGCTTCCGGCTTGAAGCCGTATGTGCGCCGCAGCGCCTCCAGCCAGCCCGGAGTATGAAACACCGATGCGCGGGGATGGTTCGCGATGAACCCGGACCAGCGAGAATCCTGTAAGGGATCGATCGCGGATACGACATGGGGACTCGAGCGAGCAACTGAGTTGACCCATCCTCTTCGGGGGGAAGGGGCGGCGACTTTTCTTGCGAGGGGCGCGTTTCGCGGTTTGAGATACTCGGCCGCAAACGCACTCGGCGCGGGCGTTGTTTTCACTGTCCCGAAGAATTCCCGCCGGGCCCTGTCGAACGAATCCTCTATGAATGGTTGTTCCTGTGTCATGTCAGCTCACCGAATGGATGGAGAAGAAAACACCCGACGAAAAAACGAAGGACGACTTGCGGCACCATGTCCTCCCAGTTTCTCTCGACCCGACTCACTGCTGGGCGCGATGAGGCTTGCGCAGAAACCCGGGCAGAAGCGCACGCGTTATCAGATGCTTTTCTCGGTGATCTGTCTATACGGCGAATCTCGTATATCGCATACCGGCCAACACCTTAGTCAGAATCAGGCCCCCATCGGAAGTCACTCGCGATCCTAGGAAATCGACCTTCAGCGAAGCATTGGACGAGAGTTGCAATGGCTGATTTTGTTTCTCACCCAGCGGGTACGGACCTCCCAAGCGCGTGAGACGTGCTGGAAGCCGGATGAAGCAAGGCTTACTTGGGCATTACAAACTTAATTTGTCAGTCTCAAATCGAAAATGGGGTTCAACGAAGCACAGGCGGACGCCGCGCTAGTTGCGATACTAGCGCGGCGCTAGCGTGCCTGCGGGGGGCTGGCCTCCGGCAGGGTTCACTGCGGCCGCGGGAGCTGCAGCATCATGCCGCTGCCCGGGCCCGATTCTACTTGTGGTAGTTGGCCGTTCCACTTTTCGATCAACATCTGGCTGTTCTCGATGCGGCGCAGCTCAAGGAGCTGCGGCGTGAGCGAGTTCTGCCGGATGCGATTGGCGTCGGCTTCGCCTTGTGCGCGCGTGACCATGGACTTGGCGTCGCCTTCGGCTTCTGCGATTTTCTTCGCGGCTTCCGCCTGCGTGGTGGCCAGCTCGTTACGCGCCCGCTCGGACTGCTGAATCGCTTGCGCCTTCGCCGTGATGGCCGTCGCGATAACCTCTGGGACGCGCGGCGCGCCGATGAAACCGAACTGCTGAACGCTGACGCCGACCGGCGCGACCTTCTGCTCGATCATCGCCTGCACTTTGCCGAGAAAGTCGGCCTTGCGTTCGCCGTAGATATCCTCCACGGTGAAAGTCGAGGCGACTTCGTTCAGCGAGTTGCGCACGATGTCGCGCAGGATGCCGTGCGTGAACAGCTCCAGGTCGCTCACGCGATACTTCACGTAGAAATCCGGCACCTTGCTCGGGTCAATCGCGTACGACAGCGAAACGTCCACCAGGATTTCCATACCCTCCTTGGAGTTGAATCCCATTTCTTCGTTGATCGGGTGTCCTTCCGCCGTGTCGCGCGTCCACTTCACGGTTTGCACGTATGTCGGAAACTCGATGATCTGTGTGCGCAGCGGGCTGTAAACTACCCACCCGGTACGGATCGGAATTTCCGAAGCACCGCGCTGGCTGCCGGCGAGATTGATTTCCACGCCGACGTGGCCCGCTTCGATGCGCGTGACGCGTACGAGAAACACGACCAGCAGGACTAGCGCAAAGATCGCGGCCGCGGCGATCAGCAGACCGCGGAAATGCTCCACGCTCTTGCGCTGCACAAATTCCACATCACGATCGTTGGGCCGATTGAAAATAGTCATGTCGTCTTCTCCCTGCGGATAGGGACACTCCTGTGGTCCGCGCCACGCGGCGCGCTGGCGTTTTGCCCGGCGCATGCGCGCCGAAACAGTTGAGCTGTTGTTGAATCGCCTTATGGTAGCGCGGAAGCGTTAGGAAGAAATAAGCGAGGCGTAAGGATTATCTAAGGGGCACGGAAGGGCTTGTCGCCGAGCGAGTTACGGGCGCACTCTGCGGCGGCTTAGCTCCCAACCGCAGGCGACTTGAGCTATTTCCTAGGAAAGCGGATGCCTCTCTGCGTCCCGCGCCCGCCAAACTGCGGCGGCAAGGAACCAGTACGGGACCTCGTTCGGGATGACCCGTGGTTCTAAGTTGCGGGGCCCGCGAATTCACGCCTGACGAAACGTAGCGGTTCTCGCACAAACTCCGAGGCCCCACATTCGGGCGAAATGTGCTTCTGAGGCGCGTACTGGTTATTCCGCGGTGAGTAACACCGTTGTGGTGTGCTTCACATTGCCGGTCGTGCTGGTGCCGGTGATCGTCACTGACACAGGCTCGACCACTGTGGGCGTGCCTCCGCCACCACCTCCGCCGCCACCCCCACCACCACCAGAGCCTCCGCCGCCGCATGCTGCGATGCCGACGGCCATGAAGAAGACCGCGCAGGCTGCGGCGGTGCTCGGGCGGCGATTCTTGCCGGAGGTGATGAGCAAAATAATTGCGATCGCGAAGGTGCAGGCGAGCGGTACGAACGTGCCTGTCGTCCAGCGGCCGGAGCCTAGCGGCTGAACGGCTGGCGGCGCTGCGGCTGCAGCGGCCGTCGAGATGGTGAGTGTGGTTGTTCCGTTCGCGCTTACGGGCGAGGTGGTGAAGCTGCAGGTGGAACCTGTCGGCAGACCGGAGCAACTCGTTGCGCTGAATGCCACCGTGTCGTTAAAGCCGTTGACCGGGACGATGGTTAGAACTGTAGTTCCCGTGCCACCCGCAGTGCTGACGGTGACTGCAGCAGGGCTGGAGGAAATTATGAAGTCCGCCGCACCACCGCTGCCGACGTTCCATTCGTTGACGAGGCTGGCGACGTTCAGCGAGCCGAGGCCGGTCGCCAGGTTGTAACCGGGGCCGGCATTGTACGCGAGCGTCTGGTTGTTGGCCTCATAGGTTTCGCCGATCTCGTCGGTATTGACCAAGACGTCGCAACCGGTCGCACCATTGGAAACGGTGAGAGGGGCGTCGCACGGCATCGCGATCGTGCCGCTTGTGACCTGGTTGAAAATGCAAGCGCTGGTCTGTGTGCTGCCTGATCGACAATTGGCCCAGCTTTGGCCCGCTAATGCGTAGAGATTTGTGTTCACCAAGCCCTGCGCAGTACCTGTGCTCTGATTCAGGAGGGCCACCATTCCGGCAAAAACTTGCGTGGAAACGGAAGTGCCGCCTACGCCGAGGATGAACGGGTACGGCTGGGAAGCGGTGTTGGCCGACAGGCTGCAAGGGCCGGTAAGTTGAAATTGATCGGCGTCCTGTTCACAGTACAGATAAAAATTCTGCATCGTGCCGTCGCCGGCGAAAAGTGCAAGATCCGGCATATCCCGCTTACCGTCCGCAACGGTGGCCGATTGCCACGAAGGCTTGGGATATCCTCCTGAGCAGGTCGAAAAATCCCCGGTTCCATTTGATGGAATGTAATTGGAGGTGGTGCAAGCGCTCACGCCCCCGCTGCCGCCCGCCGGGTCCAGCAGAAAACTAAAATTACTGAGGCTAGCGCTCAACGCGATATCGTTGCACTCGAATTCAATATCGCCGCCCAAATCAAGCACTCCCTCAATCACGGAGTTGGTGCAAGTGTCGTTGTAAGTCACTTCTGGAATGTAACCTTTGACAGACGCTTGCGTCGTAGTCGAGGGGTTCGACGAATTCCAGTACGTGGTGGGATTCGCCAAGTCGTTGAAATCCGTACCTCCGACGGCGACATTGTACGGCGTCGAAGCGACTCCGTTTACCGCTACGCCGAACTCCGAAAAGGGGGTATTCGGGTCATCACAACCGGCTGAGCCGTTGTCGCCGGTGGAGACGATTACAGTGATCCCTTGGGCCGCTGCCTGTGCCCACTCGCCAATGGAGTCCTTCGTAATCGGACTTCCGCCGTAAAGCGCGTTTCCAGCGGTGCCAAGAAAAAACTCGCATTCGCCGTAACTGTAGCTGAGGATTTTCGCCAGGTTGTTGTCAATAATCCACTCCGCTGAGGTGTCGCCGCCAAACGTGGCATTGCTGCTGCCTGAGATCACCAAGTTGATGCTGGCCCCTGGAGCCACCGCGCCCGACCATTGCACGTCAATGTCCGCTTCACACTCATCACCCGTGGGCAAGCTGCAAGGCAGTACGCCTGGATTTGAGCTGCTGAAGCCGGGTGTATAGGTCCGCGTAAAGTTGGCCGCAGGTAGGCCGAATAGCGAGCGGAAATTGGTGAGGTCGGCGGGATTGATGTCGCTATCGGAAACGATGGCGATGGTCTGGCCGGTGCCGGTGATGCCAGCGTTCCATAGCGGCAGGATGTTGTAAATCGTCGCGAAATCGTAGGGAGCCACGCCGTAACAATCCGTGAGTGTGTTATTGGCGTTAGTGCCATTGCAACCCGCGGCGTACGTGAATTCCGGCTTGACGGCCTTCAGCATTCCGGTGGCCATATCGCGCTGGAACGTTCCGGCGAATTTATGTGCCGCCTTTCTGGGGAAATTGTTGAGCGAAGCTACGCCAGTCACAGCAGGCGTCAGGGCTGCGGGGATGGACGGGTCGCTCGAGTTCGCCCAGTGTTCCTGCGAATTGATCGTGTATTTGTGGATTGCGGTGTGAAACGCGGACTGGACTTGCGCGGCGTTGCCGGAGAACTGGATGACGTTGCGGCCGTTCGCGACGTTGTCTATGTGAAAGCCCTGGGATTGGAGCCACGAAGTAATTTTTTGGATGTCCGACTCCGACGCACCAAACTGTTCGCCGAATTCCTGGGGCGTCAGCCACTTGTGGTAATTCGGGGAGGAGCGATCCTGCTGCTGCGCCAGCAAAGTCTCGAGCGCCGCGCCTTGCGCGGAGGTGGTCTTGAGCACGAGCATCATCCGGTCCATCGCCAGGCTGGCTGGCGCGGGGCCCTGATCGTACTTGGCGCGTGCGAGCGGGTGGGTGTTGCCCCGCAGGACGACGACCTTGCCCTCGTCAATCGGCTGAGTGATCAGCGACGGGGCGACGGTGGATTGTCCGGCGCTGCGTTGTGAAAAAAACGCAACGGACGCGACCGCGAGCACACAAGCGCACACTAGAAGTGGTTTGATACGCATTCTTCCCCCATGACTTTTGGCTTCAGGACCGCACCCATTGCTGAACATTGCTTCGTCTTGCGCCGATGCGCCGACGACGCCCTATTCGGCGTCAATCGGCGCAGGTTCGAACCTAGTCCATTCTCGCGAAATTCGGTGCGGGCTCTCCGGACCGCGCGCCAAGGTCTTGGATGCGGCTACAGCTACATACGTTAGCTCGCCGCCTATTACTCTCCTGTAAATTTTTGCGCCTCAGGTTTCGAATCCGTAACGAACTCAGAAACCCGGACCGGGGTCACCGGCACCGCCTGGCCCGCCACGGCCACGTGGTCCACCGCGGCCCATGTCCGACTGCATCTGCGCATATTTAGTGCGCTGGTCGGGGGTGAGAAGCTGGTAGATCGCAGCGTCCGACTTCGCGCGGGCCAGGGTCGTTTGCGCAGTGAGGCTGCCGATCGCGGTTGCGGCTTGCTCCATGGCGGCCGAGTCGTTGGCTTGCACGGCAGTGTTCAGGCTGTCGTGCGCCGCTTTCATGCTGGCGCGGACAGTTGTGCCATTGGCTTCGGCGGAGGTGAGGATCGTGGTGACCTGAGTTTGCTGGGCGGACGTGAGTGACAACTTGTCGGCGAGGAACGCTACGTGACGCTGCACGCCATTGCCGCCGCCGGGACCGTCTGGACCTTGCGCGAAGATCGTCGGGGCGGAAAAAATTGTGACGAGTAAGAGTATTATGGCTGCTTTTTTCATTGTGCGAAATCCTCCTGATTCATTTAGTGGCCTGTAGTGCCTGGCTCTATCGGCCGTGTTGCGCCAAACAACGAATCTCGTGCTGTGGTCGCGCAATCCCATGGCGAGCTCGGAGTTGATTCCCAAATGGCGGGTGAAAAGTTCCGGCAATTTTGCGGCGGGCAGTGGGTGGGCTGCTGGCAGCGAGTACTGGCTGGTTCTGGGCGCAAATCACCGCGCGCCATGTGGGTTGCGCTAGCAAGCGTGGTTAGTTCAGCAGAAATTGCTGGATGAACAGGACCGTGGCGTAGAACTGGTAGTCCACATTCTTCTTTTTGCTGAAACCGTGGCCTTCGTCTTTGGCCATCAGGAACCATACAGGCGTGCCGTTCTTGCGAACTACGGCGACCATCTGCTGGGCTTCGGTCCAGGGAACGCGCGGATCGTTCTTGCCCTGAATCACGAAGAGGGGCTTCGAGATTTTCTGGGCGTTGTTGGCCGGGGCGATGCGTTCCAGAAACGCGCGCATTTTGGGGTCGCGCTCGTCGCCGTACTCGACGCGGCGCAGATCCTGGCGGTAACCGGACGTGTTCTCGAGGAACGTAACGAGGTTGGATGGGCCGACGATGTCCACCGAGCAGCGCAGGCGGTCGTTATAATTTGTCGCGACGGCAAGAGTCATGAAGCCGCCATAGCTTCCGCCGGTAATCATGACGCGGCTGGAATCGAGATCGGGTTGCTGCGCGATCCAATCGAAAAGGGAGTTGATGTCTTTGTAGGAATCCTCGCGGAGGAATCCGTTATCGAGCGTGAGGAAGGTCTTGCCGTAGCCCGTCGAGCCGCGCACATTGGGGAAAATCATCGCGATACCCAGCTCGTTCATATAGTAGTTATTGCGGCCGAGAAACGCCGGACGGAACTGGCCTTCCGGGCCGCCGTGAATATCAATGATCACGGGACGCTTGCCGGTGAATCGCGCGGCCGGACGATAGAGGAATCCGCTGATGGATTTTCCGTCGAAGGTTTTCCAGTGCACCAGTTCCGCTTCGGAAAAGCTTGCTGGATTCAAGCCGCCGGTTTCGCTGCTGGTCCAGCGATCTACTTTTCCGGTGGTGACATCCACGGAATACACATCGGACGGAGAACGCGAGCCGGTAACTCCGAAGGCGAGATCGCGGCCGTTGTGGTGCCATTTGACGCCGAAAATGAGGCCGGCGGGGAGTTTGGGCGCGGGCTTTTCTTTTCCGGTCTTCGTGTCGCGCAGATGCAGGATGCCGAAGCCATCTTCATTTGTGGTGAAGGCGATCGTTTTGCCGTCGGACGAGAGGTCGAAGTCTTCGACGTCCCAGTGAATATGCTCGGTGAGAAACGTGTATTTTTTGGAAGAGAGGTCCAGGTAGGCGAGGCGCTGGAATTCGGAGTCTTTGTCGGTGGTGAGGTAAATTCCCTTCCCGTCCTTGCTGAACTTCGCGTTGGCGTAGGCGATTTTTTCCGTGCCGCCCTTCGCAGTGAGTAGCGTTTTGTCGCCGGTGGAAGCGTCCATGAGCCAGAGGTACGTTTCGTTTGCGGAAATTTCTTCCAGGATCAGAATTTGTTTGTCGTCGGGCGACCAATCCAGAGCGCCCCAACCTCCGCCGGTCATTTGCGCGAGCATGCGATTGGTTTTGGGATCATCAGGATGCGCAGGTTCACCGAGCCAGATGTCCACATCCTTGCCGTCGCGACGGGTCGAACTGTAGGCGATTTTCGTCCCGTCATTGCACCAGACTTCGCCGATGTTGCGGGATTTTCCGTCAGTCAGCAGCGTCACGGCGCCAGTGGATTCCTCGTAGCGATAGAGCTGATAGAACTCGCCGCCGCCAATGTCTTTGCTAAAGACGAATGAGTCGCCGCCCTTCGGCGGGTACTTTGCGCTGCGCACGTCGTCGGCGTAGAACGTGAGCTGCGTGCGCGCGCCCGCCGGCATTTTCACTTGATGGATCTGGAAGGTGTCCGCAAAGCGGGTGGAAATCAGCATCTCGCGCTTGGTGGGATGCCAACTGGCGAAAAACGCCGCGCGAAAATTCGTATAGCGGTCCGCCTGGTCGGCCAAGGATTTCGGAATCGGCGGCACGCCTTCGACGATGAGATTTTCGTTGGGCGCCACTACAACCTCCTGGGACGATTTCGCGCTTTGCGCCAGCGTCGGAAGCGGCGCCGAAACGATCAGCACGGCGAGCCAAACGATCGGTGCCGCGCACATCGCGGTCCACAATGATTTTGCATGCGGGAATGCACGCACAATCTTCATCGTCGCCATCCTTCTGGCGTTTCCGCGCGCCGCTCCGGCACACTTCTTCGCGAATGCCATCTGGAAACCGGCCGAAGCATTCTACCTGTAAGGATTCCGCAGGTTAAGACCTACTTTACCGACGCGAAGCCGATTCACAAAACGCAAACCTTTCCTTCCGCGAATCGGGTATAAAACCTAGCACAAGACACTTCAGGAGGAGCACATGCGATTGTTCTCCGACCAGCGATGTCTTGCGATTTATTCGGGAGTTCTCACCAGCGTATTCGCCGTCACCGTGCTTTGCGGATTCGCGGCGTTGCGCAGCCAATCGTTCGACCAACTCACGGTGCATCGCATCAATTTCGTCGAGCCCGACGGCACGCCACGCCTGATTATTTCCGACCGCGCCGAATTTCCCGGCATGTTCATGCGCGGAAAGGAGTATCCGCGGCCGGATCGACGTGATGTCGCGGGCCTGCTGTTCATGAATGACGAGGCTTCCGAAATGGGAGGTCTGATTTGGGCAGGGCTGAAGGACCAGGGCGGCAAAATCCAAAACCATGGCCACCTAAGTTTCGATCAGTACGAGCAGGATCAGATTTTTGCTATTGATTCCGGCCGGGAAGACCAGGATAGGTTTTCCGCGATCCGTATCGGCGAACGCGGAGATTACCCGATTCAGCAAGCAATCGATGCCAGTTCAGAGATCAACAAGCTGCCCAAGGATCGGCAGGCTGCGGAATGGAAAAAATTCTTCACAACTCATACCGGTGACGCGAACCGAATCTATCTGGGCCGGTCGCCTGACAAATCCGCGTCTCTGCGGATCAAAGACGAACAGGGTCACGATCGCATAATCATCCGGGTCGACGCTAGAGGGAAGCCGGTGATTCAGTTCCTCGACGAAGGCGGCAAGGTTAGCAAAGAGATACGCGCCGAGAACTAGACGATAGCGGTCGGGGAACAGGCTCGCAGGGGCAGACGCCGTTTAACCACACCCGTGCCTGCTCGTCAGACGCGACTGGGAGTGCAGGCGCAGGGCTGGGTGCGCGCCTGTTAAATGATCGCCAGATACTGCCACTGGCCGTCAACGGATTTCAACTGGTGCACGCGGCCGTCATCGGCGTGCAGGAAATAGCTTCCATCCGGGATCGGGTGATGGTGCGCGGCACGCACGGAGCACCGGGTCCACCGGCCACCGCGCGCGGCTCCCCATCCGCCGCCATGCTCTCTGGCTTCCTCGGTGAGTTCGATACCGTACTTCACTTTGTACTCGACGCCGGTCAGCCGGGTCGGCACTAAACGTCCACTGCCCTTCAGCTGTTCTTTGCTCATGGTGGAATTAGACGCGGCTACCTAGCGAAAGGTTTCGCCGCTCCCCTCAGACAATTAAAGTGTCACTTAAGATTAGACCGCTTTCCACTACGATAATAGCACAAGTCGCTCGTAAGTGCTAGCGCCGGTTTCGGGGCGAGTTGGGGCCTGAGGTGGTAGCGCAACCATGGCATTACTTCCGTACGTTGTTGAATCGATGAGAGATAGAGAATACGCTCACTCTAGAGGGCTGTTGCTGCCTACGAACCCAATGTGCATTGCGTATGATGACATGCGATTCGGCGGCTGATCTTTGAAGATCGAGCGTGCCCAGCGAAGTTCGATAAGACATACCTTGCGATGTGCTACTATCGATTTCCCGCAGGCAAATCGATGCGCTCTGCTATTTTTCTTTGTTCGCTCGCGCTTGCCGGCGCTCTTGCCGGTGGCGACGTGATATCGGCACGCTGCGCGATGCCGACGCGGATCGCGCGACCGGCTTCTTCCGGGCCTGTAAATTCCGACGTTAGCGGCGAATCCACAAAACCAAGCTCCCAAATCATAGTGATCGGATTCGTCGGCGGATTTGTGCGGCACGATGACTTAGTGCACAGCGGCGTGCAACTTGCCGCGCGACTGCGCGAAGACTACCCTTCCGGCGTTTACATAAACACTTTCGAGAATCATCAGGGTGACCAGGCGTACCGCGCAGTTCTGCAGCTTCTCGATACTGATCACGACGGCGCGCTCTCCGCAGAAGAAAAACGCAACGCTCGCGTGGTGATCTACGGACACAGCTGGGGTGGCTCGCAAACCGTTGCGCTGGCAAACCAGCTCAAGCGCGACGGAATTCCGGTGCTGCTAACGATTCAGGTGGACAGCGTGGAAAAATCGGGCGAAGACGACTCGGTGATTCCGGCCAACGTCGCGCAGGCCATTAATTTCTACCAGAGCGACGGGCTGCTCCACGGACGCCCCGCAATTCGCGCCGCCGACCCAGCGCGTACTCGTATCCTCGGCAATTTCCGTCAGGACTACGCCGCGAAACCCATCCGTTGCGACGCCTATCCCTGGTGGGGTCGCATTTTCATGAAGTCTCACATCGAGATCGAGTGCGACCCGCGCGTATGGAAACAAGTTGAATCACTCATACGATCGAAACTACCGCCACCTACCCGTGCAACATCTGCGTCAAGTTCACCGGACCGAGCCCCGGAAACTGTTCCTCGCGCGGGCGATGTCCCGCCGTCTTTCTAGCATCGTACAATCACGGGAAGTCTCCGATTGTGGTGCCGCACATCTCCGTTCGTCATTCTTCTTTGCTCGCACACAAACTGCACCTTAGATATACTCCAGGCACTTACGCGGATAGATACCCTTGCATCTGTGCGGAGGACGCGATGCGAATGAAACTGAGGGTCGGTTTACTTGTAATGATGGCGCTCACAGCGACGGGCGCATATGCGCAGGAGCAACCAAGTACGGAGGCCGCCCCCGCCATCCCAATCTGGCACCAGGCACCTCCACCGCCTGAAGCGACCCGCATCCGCGTTTCGGGGAACGAGGCTGCCGCCAAGATTACACACATCGTGCAGCCCGTCTATCCCGACGCCGCAAAGGCAGCACGCGTTTCAGGCACGGTCATCTTGCATTGCGTCATCGCCAAAGATGGCAGCATCATGCAATTAACGTACGTTTCCGGCCCTCCGCTTCTGTTGCAAGCCGCGATGGATGCGGTGCACCAGTGGACTTATCAGCCTACGCTCTTCAACGGCAAACCAGTGGAAGTGGACACGACAATTAGTGTCGTCTTCGTGCTCGGTGGCACACCTGGCGATCCTGCGCCGCTAAGCCGCCCGCCCGCGACAGCGAACAAATCGGAATCAATGTACGTCGCTGCACCTGATGCCGCCATGGATCCGCAGTGCAAGGCGGACATTCTCCATTTGATGGACGTCACTCACTTTAAAGATCAGCAGCAGGTGGTAGGGCGCCAGATGCTCAATTCGTTTCGCCCCGTTCTGCTCGCCACCATTCCAGCAACGCCCAATCGAGAAAAAATCGCTGACGCTTATATGGATAAAATCAGCAGCCTGCTTCAATCAGACGAGTTCACGGCGCGAGTGGTGGCCCTTTACGCGAAAGACCTGACAGACTCCGACGTCAGAGCCGCCGCGGCATTATACGAAACTACGGCAGGCCAACACTACTTCGAGAGCATTACGAAAATGGCGCCTGATTTGATGGCAATCGGGCAGCAAATTGTCCATACAAACCTGCGTTCGATTCTGCAGGATGTCTGCAAAGAATTTCCCGAACTGCAAGGGACGGGACAAGGCTGCGCTCCTACGGATGCAAATCCGACAAGTCTTCTGCTCAGCGCAGAACCGATTTCAGCGGCCGATTAGCCGTGCGCGTATTTTCCGCCACAATTCCTTCCAGAATTGAAGACGCAGCGCCCGATGGCGACAGGTGATTCCAAACCAGCCTGTACGCCCGAACAGGGGTAACCGTGCCGACGCATGAGCCAATTCGGTGCACAGATCTGAACGGCGGCCTAGTTAAGATGAGCTATGACTCGTGGTTCATCTTCGGGCCCATCGAACGGCGACGCACCCAAGGCCAAATCCGATGCGCCGAGCAGGTCGAGCACGTCGTCGCCTGCGCCGAAGCTTGCGGACAAATGGGATCCAACAGCCACGCCCGCCCCGCAAGCGACAATTCCCTGCCCTAAATGTGGCGCGGCCGTGCGCGAGGTAGCACGCTTCTGCCAGCGTTGCCACATGACGATGCGTTTCGAATGCCCTTCCTGCGGCAACAAGCAGCGCACCGGCGTGAAGTGCGAAAAATGCGGAATCAATTTCGTAAAATACATCGGCGCGGTGGTTGCTCCTAAACAAGCCGAACAAGACACGATCGAGGCGAAGATGGATCGGCGCAGCGCGTTGCTGAAAAATGTGCTCGCGATACCGCTCACCGGCGGGCTAAAGCTCTTCAAGCAACTTTTCCATGCGAGCAACCGCAAGTCGTAGCTCAAGAATGGAAATAGCTCGACGGCGGAAACAAGCCGCAGCGCGAAAACTCGCGACCCGCCGAACATTTAGCTTCCTGCATCCAGTAATCGAAAGTGCCCTCTGCCACTCCCACTGACTTGATCGCGTTCCGATATTCCGTGCTGTGCAGAAAATATATTTCGGACAGTTTCAGTCGCCCCACCATACCGTACCCATTTCCGGAAGGCCTGCTGACTCGCTCCAAGGCGGTTACGCGTTGTGGTTCGCGGTGCGGGTGTAGGCCGGGGGTCGGGTGGGATTGCCCGCGCAACTGAATTGGGATTGGGACTTCGGGGGCAACTTGCGCGCTGGTGGCGGTGTCGCCTCAATACTAGCTGATTGCGGGGAGCGAAGTGGCCCGCATTGCGCCTGTCGTGTGGCTATTGAACGCGGGTAGTTGCTCGGATGCGAATCCGCGAGGTGGTCGGGACTGCTTTCTGAGCGGCAGGGGCAGTCGTTTAGGCACGGGAGTGATTTCGCCGAGACTATCTGAATCGTTACTGCTCGGAGGAGCAGGCGTTACGCGCGGCTACGGCGGGGGCTGCAACATATTGAAAATTAAGGTTGTTTGGTGCGCGGCGGCCAGGGTTCCAGGAGTTGTTCTTTGCGATAGATCAGGGCGTTGATGTTGTAGGGGGCTAGTTCGATACTGTGGCCGTGAGTGATCGCGTCGGTGGGACAGGCTTCTACGCAGTAACCGCAAAAAATGCAGCGCGAGTAATCGATGTTGTAGACCTTCGCATAGCGCTCGCCCGCAGAAATACGGTTGGCGGCGGTGTTTTCCGCGGCTTCGATGTAGATACAGTTCGCAGGACAGGCTGCGGCGCAGAGAAAACAGCCTACGCACTTCTCGTAGCCGTGCTCGTCGCGCTGTAAAACATGGATGCCGCGATAGCGTGGTTGTACGGTGGGCGGCGCGTCCGGAAAACTCTCGGTGGTAGTTCTGCGAAACATCGTACGGAGGGTTACGCTGAAGCCCTTGTAGAGGGTGAAGAATGTTTCGCCGACTTCCTGGATGAGCGAGGCCATCGGATTCACTTTAGCAGACTCGGCGAAGGCAGGCAAATGGAGCGGTGATGAGTGGCGAGTGATGAGTGAGCAGTAAATCGGCGTTTGTGGCTGGTGATTCGTGAGTAGTGATTCGCGATTCGTGCAGCGTGACGCTTGCTTATGAAGTTGCGCGTCGCTCGCGGTACAGTAGGCCCATCTGTAGCGGGCTAGGATCGGCTGAGCACCTCAACAGCAACAAAACCAGCGATTGATTTGGCGTGGGGAGGAGGCGCGCGGGAAGCGCGGAGTTTCCAGTTCGGGCCGGCTCCAGCAAGTCGCGTCCTTTGGAGGCTCCAGCAGTGCCCCGACTTACGCTAACACATGCGGATATTCGCCGCAGTTCGTAGAAATACGGCGAGGGATACGAACTAAGCAACGAAAACACACTTGTGCGCGTGCAAGGAAGCATCGCCGAACCAGCATCAATTGGCAAAAAGGATCGGCGAGCGGAATTCGCCGTGGTTGTGGACCGAGTAGCGTCTAACCCGCACCCTCGCCTGTGGCGAGCGTGCGGCACGCGGCGCCACAAATCCACGCTAGGTCCTTTGGGGTTACAATGTTTGCCGTCGTCGAAGCCAAAGAAGGCACTCTCGGGTCAGATGAAGGGGGGCAAGCATGCACCGGCGCGATTTCCTGAAGCTGGGAGCGGTAGCAGGCGGAACGTTTTTGCTCGGCGGCACGGGCCGCTTCGGAAGTGTCCTCGATGCTGCGAAGGAAATCCCCACCGCTGACCGCCTTGTTGTCACCAACCTGGTGGACAACATTTACGACGTCTATGCCAAGAGCGGGAAAATCGGCAACCTCATGATCACTCGGAATACTTTGCCTCATCCCTACGGCTCAGAGGTCTCGTTGCTGTCCGAACACGGGCTGGCCTTTCACTTGGAGTCCTTCCGAGGCGCAGAGGAAAAACAGATCCTGCTGGACTTCGCGCTCACGCCCCGGACGCTTACAAACAATTTCAAAGGCCTGAAGGTAGATCCCGCCACGGCCGACGCCCTGATCATCAGCCACGGGCACGAGGATCATTACGGTGGCCTGCCCGACTTGGCACAGGCCCTCCAGGGACAAGCCAAACCAGGGCTCACTCTCTATGCTGGAGGGCGCGATACGTTCTGCCATCGCTGGGTGGTGCAACCCGACGGCAACAAACTCGATTACGGTGAGCTCAAGCGGGACGAGCTCGAAGCGCGAGGGTTGAAGGTCGTGATCGCGGAGGAGCCCACCGTAGTTGCAGGCCACGCCTTCACCTTAGGTCACATCGCGCGAATCACCGATTTCGAGATGTCTCCTCCGGCAGCTCGCCTCGAAGCCGGCGCGCCCGGCTCCGCCTGCGACGCCACCTTCCACTTCCCTCCAGGCACAGTCAAGATGGAAGCCAAGCCGGGCGAGTTAGTGAAAGACATCTTCTGGGGCGAGCACGCCACCGCTTACAACGTGAAAGACCGGGGACTCGTCGTGATCTCATCCTGCGGTCACGCCGGCATCATCAATTCCGTCCGCCAGATCCAGAAGTCCACCGGGATCGAGAAGGTGCACGCCGTGGTCGGCGGGTGGCACTTGGCTCCCTATCCTGATGAACTCATCGCCAAGACCGTTGAAACCATGAAGGAAATCAACCCGGACTACTTGATTCCCATGCACTGCACCGGCTTGCGCACCATAATGGCAATCCAGCGCGAGATGCCCGAGAAGCTCATCATGCCTTCCACAGGCACGCGCGTCGTCTTCGGCGCCTAGCCCCGATCCCGCTCGTCATTCACGCGAAGCCGTCCCCGCGCCCGCCGCGGCTTGCGGCCTTTGTCTTTGTCTTTGCTTTTGTCTTTGCTTTTGTCTTTTCTCGTTTCAAATCTCAAGTTTCCAATGGGGAGTAGCTACCGGTTCTATCAGTATGGACAGAGTAGTGCGTGTACGCCGGATCGCGCACCGAAGTAGGAGTGCGACGGGACGACTGTCGCGATGTTGCGCCTAAACCCGCACCCTCGCCTGCGGCGAGAGTGCGGCACCCGGAAATTCAACCGCGTTCCTTCGCGTGGTGTGGATGGGTGTGCCACCCGCTAGGTCCGAGAATCTAGCGGTGCAGAAGATACACTGAAAACCGCCGCCTGAGCCTGGTCTGACGCCCGCATCACAAGCACCAGCATGTTCTTCCATCCTGACGCACCTGCGGTCGGCAGCCACAAAGTCTGGACATTGGAATTTTCCGTCGCTCGCTATGTTTTCCTCCTGACCGATTGTTCGAGCTAACCGGCCGAAAAGATTACAGACGGGTGTTCGAGTACAGCCACTGCCAATTCTTGCCCGACATGGGTTTGGGGCAACTCGAACGTGCAGTTTACGAAGTACACGTTGTTCATCCCTGGCGCCCCGCCGCGGTAGCTGATGCGCGCATTTTCGATTACTACGTTTCTGAGGTCCATTCCATCGAGCACGACAGTCTCAGGTTGAACTACTAAGACCGCATCACCACGCGGATTGTTTTTGTTTAAATTTTGACCGATCTGTTCGTACAGCGCAGCCTGATCGTGGGGTACATCCCCCTAAGCGAATGCTTTCGGATGTGAGCTATCCGCCTTATCGTGAATTTCGTAGTGAGTGACGTCATGCAGAACTGCAAGATCGAAGACGCGCCTTCCTATCGGCCCGACAAGTAGGGGGTCGGCCGCAATCTCGGCGTCCCTGGCCGCAGTGACTGTATTGCTTAGCTCTCCTAGCGAAGATTTGAACTCCTGCGGACTAAGACGTGCGCTCTGCTTCAACTGGTCACGCCAGTCGTCCAGAAGCATTGGGTCATAAATTTCTAGCTTGCCATTTATCTGAGCGACCTTGACACCGATACCGTCGAGTTTCTCGTTCTGCGGCGCGATGGCAGCGGACACTTGCGAACCTATTTGGAGCTTCGCGTAGGCTTCTAGCCGAGGCAGTAGTCCGAAAAATAACGCCACACAAATTGCTACCATCGGCAGAGCGAAGCCAATCAGCCACACGAGAACAGGATTTCGCTGAATCCAAGTGGCCTGAGAGAACGCCTGTTCCAGGTTCCTGATCGAAGCGGCAGCACTATCAAATCTCGCCGGAAGCGATTCGAGAGGTTCGACGCGCTTATGTAACGCCTTAAAATCGCCATCGCTTATGGGCAGCGCCGGAAGTTATAACAGATTCGGTAAGGTAAGCCCAATTGAACATCGACGGGTGGCTCGCCCTTTCGAACCGGGAGTTGAACGAGGCGTTCGACCGGCGTCCCGAACGAGCCAGCGTCTACAGACGCGCCCTTCGAAGACCGCAGGGCGGGATCCCTGTCAACCCTACCGCGTTCGGCACGGCGATGTGGAAGGCTGCGCCGCCCGCCCGTCGCGAGATTCAGCAATCGCTACTGCTCGTAGTTCTCGACGATCTTGGCGGGACGCACTTTGGCTTCGCCAGGGTCTTTGCCGAACTCACGGAGTGCGCGGCGTTGCCGCAACAAGTCCCAGCATTGGTCGAGATGCACTTTCAGGTCGGCCAGGCGGACGCGATCTTCATTGCTGATTTCAGTCTTTCCGTAGAGGTGCTCTTCTTCCTTCACCAAACGATCGATGTGGCTGAGTACGGATTCGTCGTTTTTGTCGTTTTTATCGCTTTCATTGGGGGCCATGTAGGTCTCCTGTGAGGTATCGTGCGGCCGGGTCCGTGCAGAGGGCCGCGCTTCTGCGCCAACCGACTATAGCAAAAAGATCCGGCTTCGAAGACAACGGCAAATTCACGGAGCCGGCGCGACGCCGGCGCTACGAACGGCAACGGCATTGCTGCGCACTTATTCCCTGAGATCGGCGAACCTGGCTTCGATTAGCCATTGGATCAGGGCGAAGACCATGGCGGTGGATACGCCGAACAGGAGCATGCCGTTGGCGGCTTCGAGAGGGCCGAGGAATCTCCAGTGCGGCGTCATGACCAGATCGCCGTAGCCCAGCGTGGTGTAGTTGACTGCGGAGTGATAGTAGGCGGTGCCAAAATAGGGAAATTCTCCGCAGAGCACGAAGACTTCGG
This sequence comes from Acidobacteriota bacterium, assembly GCA_013289715.1. Lineage (GTDB taxonomy): Bacteria > Acidobacteriota > Terriglobia > Acidiferrales > UBA7541 > Palsa-295. Next base: position 278,237 of record JABCZJ010000002.1, read on the forward strand.
CCCACAAAGCGATCTCAATCAGGTGCGCTGCGAGCGTGGCCAGCATGGCCAGCACGACGATCGGAAAATCGCTCCAGAAACTCCTGCCGGCATGGCCCAGCCTGCGCTCACGGCGAAGGAGGTTCACCGACATCACGGCGGACACGGCGTGGATGAAGATCGTACACAAGATGACGACTGCGCCAACCGCCAGCGGAAAGAGAATCGGGATGCGAGGAGTTTGCGTCATTTTTTGTTGCCGCGGCCGGGCGCGGAACCGCCGTTTGCTTCGGCGAATCGGGATTTATTCGGGTGTTTGGCCCATGGCTTCGGTGACTTCGTCGCGGGCTTGGATGTAATCGAGCTGCGACTGTAGCAACACGGTCTTGGCATCGAACTCTTGCGCGACGGCGTTGAGCGATTGCGATTGCAGCGCGGCGCCTTTCTGCACTTGTTGCGCGGAGACGCGGCTGGATTCGGCGCGCAAGGCGTACAATTCCTGGGACACTTGCACCATGTCGCGCGTGCGCTGGAGTTTGTTGTACGCGACCTGCAGGCGTAGCTCGACGTCTTCTGCGACGCGCGCGAGATTTTCTTTGGCTTCGGCCACTTGCGCTTCACTCTCGCGCACTGCCGCGCGGCGGCGGCCGCCGTCGAAAATATCGTACGTGAGCTCAGCTCCGAAACTGCCGAAATTGTGGGCTAGAAATGGGACGTTGCTCGCGTAGCTGTAGCGTGCGAATGCCGTGATGTCCGGGAAGAAGTCAGCCTTGGACAATTGCACACCGGCGGACGCTTTTCGCAGCTCCTCGCGCGCCGCCACGATTTCCGGATGCGATTGCAGCGCGACTTTGATGCATTCCTCGCGCTCGCAGGTGTCATGAACCTCGGCGACGCTCGAATCGAGCTCGAGCTGGGTGGTGAGCGGCAGGCCGGTGACGTCGTTTAGTTGCATGGTCAGATCCGACAGCTGCAACTCGGTTGTGAGCAGCTCCTGTTTTGCTTGCAGCGTTTGCGCGCGGCTTTCGATCAGGTCTTCGTCGAGCGCGTTGCCGTATTTCACTTGTTGCGTGCGCTCGCTCTGCAGGTCTTCCGCGGCTTTGATGCGGGCCTGGGTGGCGCTTTGGTGCAGCTGCATGATCAGCACACGGTAGTAGAGCTGATGAACTTTCAGCGCGACTTCGTTTTCCGTTTGCCGCGCGTCTGCTCGCGTGGCGCCTAATTCCGCGCTCGCGGCCTCATTCTCAGGTTTGACCCTTGTGAATAATTGTGTGAGCGGCTGCACCAGCCCGGTGCCGCTGGTCACGACCGTCAGACCACCCTGATTGAGAACTACCGAACTGGTGGGAAGCGGAGTCCCGGCCACGGTACCCAGGCTGCCCGCGCCAATCTGGATAAATTGCGTATCCGTCAGCGTGAAGATACGGCTCTCGTTCTTTATTGTGGGAAAGTATGCGCTCTTGGCTTTCTCCTTCGCGTGTTGCACTTCCTCCACGCGCAGGCCGGCGATGCGCACGACGTGATTGTGCTTCAGCGCGAGCTGCACTGCTTCGGTCAGGGTGAGATGGCGAGGAGTATTCGTCGCCTGTTCCTGGGCGCGAGCAAAAGTCAGCGAGCCCAGCAATAACAGAGCGACGGTCAATACCCTGCTACGTGCGTTCATGATTTCGCCTCCTGAGGCGCGGGCGATTTTTCCTGCAACTCGCTGAGGCGGCCATAGCTGAGCGGTGAGTTGCGCAGCATGGCGATCAGTACCAGCGCAACGACGCTCGCCCAGGCCACCAAGTAGAATCCATCGATTAGACTCAGCGTATACGCTTGCAGCCGCAAGCGGCTGCCCATGAGGTCGACCGCCCGGCCTGCGGCGGCGGGCAATCCGGAGGATTTTGCATACACCCCCGCGGTGAGCGCCCGGATGTTGGCGTCCGTGATCCAGTTCCCGCTCTGCACGTGCAGGCCGAGCAGGTTCGAGTGCAGCTTTTCCCGCTGCGCCACGAAGTGGCCCATGTAGACTGCGCCGAGTTCCCCGCCAAACAAGCGCACGACGTGGAAGAAGGCGGAAAATGTCAGGATCCACTGCGGCTTCGATAGTCCTCCAGAAAAAATGCCCTGCAGGATAATCGTCGCAACCAAGCCGACAAACGCAAAGCATTGCCCCAGGCCCATGAGTAATTCTGTGCGGTAATAATTCGATGCCGACCATGCGCTGGTGAGGTCAGCGTTCAAATAGCACGCAATGGCGATGAACACGAAGCCCGAAGCCATCAGCAGACGCGAATCAAGTCCCGACAAGAGCAGAAACCCGGCGATAAAGGCGAGGAGAAGCAGGGGAATTGCGCTCCAAACGATTGCCGGCCCAATCTGATCGGCTTCGAAGCCGTGAAGTCCCAGCGATTGCGGGATCAGAATGATGGTCGCCACAAGAGAAAAACGAAACAAGAACAACCCGATGCCAAGCAGCAACGTGTTCCACTGGCGGAGATAGGGCATGTCAACCAAAGGGTTGGGACCGCGCAAACGCCGAATCGTCGCCGCCACCAGCAAGAATATGCCGCCGAAGAACAATGCGTTGAATACTCCGGAACGCCACCAGTCGAGCCTTTCCCCCTGGTCGAAGGCGGCATACAACATCGCGAATCCCGTGCTGCCATAGAGAAAAGCTGCGAAGCTCGGCGGCGCCGCCGATTTCTTTGGCTCTCCAGCCGCGGGTGCGGGTATCCCGTAATAGATGCAGAGCGCCATCAGCGGCGTAATCACCGCCGAATTCCAGAACATCCAGTGCCAGGACAGATGGTCTCTGTACCAGCCGTAGAGCGATGGAGCAATGTTTACAGCGCCGTCAACAAAGGTCGCATAGAGCGCGATTGTGAATGGAAGGAAGCGAAGAGGAATATTTCGCAGTGCAAAGGTGAGCGTAAGGGGATAGAACGTGCCGGAGGTGAGGCCGGCCAAAACGAGCGCCACAATCAGCAAGCTGTAATTGTGGATCAGCGGAAGGAAAGCGCAGACCAGCGAAAATGTGGTCGCAGCGTAGAACAGAATTTTCCGCGGTCCCAGCAGGGCTCCCACAAAAACAGTGAACGGCCCGATGAACATCAACGCAATGTTGTAGGAGCTGCCGATCCAGGCTCCTTCGTCGAAGCTGATTCCCACGTGGCCCTTGAGATCCGCCAGGCCGAGCGTAATCATGCGGCCGGTGAGCGTGACAATCCCGGCGCCCATGATCACTCCCAGGATTCCGAGCAGCGGACTCTTGGAGAGTTCCGAGGGCGCTACTGCTGCGAGTCCGTGCGCGATTTGTTCTGGCGGTGGTAAACGTATTGCCGAGGTGGCAGCGGCCATCGTGCGCTCCAATTACTGTCTCGTGCGCACGGTGGCGACGACGGACAGGCCCGGACGCAAGCTAGCTGCAACGCTCGGATCATCGAGCGCGATTTTCACGGGAATTCTTTGCACCACTTTCGTGTAATTGCCGGTGGCATTGTCGGGCGGCAGCAGCGCGAATTGCGAACCGCTGGCAGGTGCGATTTCGAGCACCTTGCCGTGAAACACCCTGCCCGGGTACTCGTCCACGGCGAGCTCCGCGGCGTCGCCAACCTTCACGTTGGTGAGCTGCGTCTCGCGATAATTCGCCTGCACCCATTTGATCTTGCTGACGAACGAAATCACTTGCGTTCCCGGAGAGACCAACTGCCCCGGGCGCACTTGCCGTTCGCCCACCGTGCCGTCACCGGGCGCCTCAATCGTTGTATAGCCCAGATTCACTTGCGCAACGGTGACCGCGGCCTCCTTGGCGTGCAGGTCGGCCACGAGTTGCGCGTCTTGTGATTCCAGCACGGCCTTGGCGCGGCGTTCAGCCTCCGCCGCCAGTTCATCGCTGCGCAGCAGCGCTTTTGCCTGCTCCAGGTCAGCCTGGCGGCTGGCGAGTTGCGCCGCAAGTCGCTCCTGGTCGGCCACCGCCTGCTCAACTTTCTGTTGCGTAGTTGACCGTGTCTGCATCAGCGATTCTTGGCGGGTCCGTTCCTGCTTCGTACGCGTCACATCCGCTTGCGCCGCTTCGATGCCGGCCTGCGCGGCCGTGATCTCCGCATGCGCCTGATCGATACCGGCTAGAGCCCGATCGATCTTCGCGTCTTGCAGGTCACGCTGGCGGCGATTATCTTCGATCGCAGCCTTGGCTGCTTCCACCGCCGCGCTGGCCTGTGCCACTTGCGCCTTGTAATCATCATCGTCCAGAGCAACGATCAGCTCGCCTTTATGCACTTCCTGGTAGTCGGAGACTCTCACGTCGCGCACGATGCCGGCGACTTTCGTGCTCAGCGGCGTCAGGTCGCCCCGGACGTAAGCATCATCCGTCACTTGCTCGATGTGGCCGCCTTCCCATGCATTCCAGTTCCGGGTGATGGTCAACACCACCGCAGCGGCCAGCAGCACCACGAGCAGCGGAGTCCCGTAGGTCTGCCACTTGGGCTTGGGCTTGGGCTGCTCGGGCGCGTGCGGTGTAACCGCCGCGGGTTCAGGTGCGGGAGCGCTTGCGGCCGCCATAATTGATACACCTCCTCTATTAGCTCGGGGTTGAATCAAAGCATCTCGAACCCCAATCGACCCGCTGATGCATCTGCCTGAAAAGGCTGGGTCTTATGATCCTGAGGATATACAGAGCTGGCGAGCGGGTGTCAACATGTTCTCGGCTGCGCAGATATCAGCAGGGCCGCACCACTTGGGAGCGGCTACGCGGCGTACGGGCGCAAATGTCGCGAAGTAGGATGCGAAAAGGCCTTAAGTGTGAATATAATGCCCGCCATGGCCGCCTCGAGACCAGAATCCGAGCCGTTTAATATTCAGCTTCTCGTGGACTCGATTCCCGCGCTGATACATACCTCCAGGCCCGACGGATACCTCGACTACTTCAACAAGCCCTGGCTGGAATACCTGGGCGTCACTTTGGACAAAATGGCGGGTTGGAATTGGACCGCTTACATTCACCCTGAAGACCTTGAAGGAATTGTGGCCAGCTGGCGAGCCTGTCTTGCGAGCGGAGAAATCTTCGAATACGAAACGCGCGTCCGCCGAGCCAATGGAGAATACCGCTGGATGTTCCACCGCAAGGTGCCACTCCGGGATGAGCGCGGCAACATCGTCAAGTGGTATGGATCGAGTCTGGATATTGAGGAACGTAAAACTACGGAAGAACAGCTCCGTAAAAACACCTACGCACTGCAACGAAGCGAGTTTTATCTGGCTGAAGGGCAGCGCCTTGGCCACATGGGAAGCTGGGCCTTCGACCCTAACGGATTCGACTTCTGGTCTCCTGAGCTATTTCGAATGCACGGTCTCGATCCGGCGGGCAAGGCGCCCAGCGTTCAGGAATATTTGGGTTTTGTCCATCCGCAGGACCGGCATTCCATGGCAGATCTGATCAACCGACTGGTGGTCGAAGATACGCCCTTCGACGCCACCAAGCGCATCGTGCGGCCCGATAGTGAGGTCCGCTATATTCGCTGCGTCGGCGTTCCTTTTGTCGCCGGCCAGAACCTCAAAAAGTACGTTGGCAGCGCCATCGACGTTACCGAGCACGAGCTCCTGACCCAGGAGCTACGGCGGCGTGAAGCCTACTTGGCGGAAGCACAAAAGCTGAGCCAGACCGGGAGCTGGGCGTGGAACCCTGCGACTGGCGAACCTGGTTACTGGTCGGAGGAGTGCTATCGCGTGCTGGGTTTCGACCCAACTGGGCCACCGCCGCGACTCGAATCAATTTTTCAGCGGATCCAACCACACGACGCTCGGGCCGCGATCCAAGAACAGTTCGAAACAGGAATCCGCGACAAGACGGATTTCGAACTCGACATGAATTTCCTTCACCCCAGCAAGGGAATCAGGAACATCCGGTCCACCGGTCATGCGGTATTGGACGCACGCGGCGACCTGCGTGAAATAGTGGGTACCGTGATGGACTTGACCGAGCATAAGCGTGCGGAAGAAACGATCCGGAGAAGCGAAGCTTATCTATCCGAAGCCCAAAGACTAAGTCATACAGGTAGCTTCGGCTGGAAGGTTTCCATTGGGGAGCTCTTCTGGTCCGACGAAACCTTCCGTATCTTCGAGTACGACCGCTCTGTCCAGCCAACCATCGATTCAGTGGTGCGGCGCGTCCATCCCGAGGACCGCGCCGATGTCGAAGCAGTCATTCATCGCGCTATGGCGGGCGCACCGGAATTCGAGCATGCCTATCGGTTGTTACTCCCTGACGGGCGAGTGAAGCACGTGCACGCCCTAGCTCACGCTTTGCAGGATGCATCCGGCAGGTGCGAGTTTATCGGGGCGGTGACCGATATCACCGCAGCGAAGCGGACGCTAGAGACGCTTCGGGAGAGCGAGGCATACTTAGCGGAAGCACAGAGGCTCAGTCATACTGGCAGTTGGGCATATGATCCCGCCACAACTAAAACCACGTATATGTCCGAGGAATGCTTTCGCGTACTGGGTCTTGATCCGAAGGGCGAGATGCTGCCGCTCGAAACAGCTCTGCAACGCATTCATCTGGATGATCGGAAAACAATCGCGGAAAAGTTCGAGAGAGCAACGCACGAACGGGCGGAGTTCGAGGTCGATTACCGGTACTGTCCTCCCGGGGGCGAGTTCAGAGATATCCACCAGGTAGGCCACCCGGTTCTCAGCCCATCCGGCGACCTCGCTGAGTTCGTAGGTACCGTGATGGATGTCACCGAGCGCAAGCAGGCCGAGGACAAGATCCGCGAGCAAGAAGCAGAGCTTCGGCAGATAGTCGACCTGGTGCCTCAACTTATTGCGGTATACGGGCCTAACCGTGAACGCCTCTATGCAAATCGGACCGCGCTCGACTATCTCCGCATCAGTCTCGCCGAGTGGCGGCAGGAGACGTTCGCGCACAGTACTCATCCCGACGATTCGGAACGTCTCAAGACCTCTGCGGATCGTGCTTTCTCAAGTGGCTCTGCGTACGAGGTGGAGTTGCGGCTGCGCAAGCATGATGGAAGCTATCGTTGGTTTCTGGCGCGTTACAACCCGGTGCGCGACGACAAGGGACAGATTGCGCGTTGGTATGTGACGGCGACGGATATCGAAGATCGCAAGCAGGCGGAAGACAGGCTTCGTCAGGAAAACGTCGCTCTGCGTGAAGAAATCGACAAGACTTCGATGTTCGAAGAGATCGTCGGCACTTCTCCCGCCCTGCGCGGCGTACTTTCTCGCGTGTCCAAGGTCGCTCCCACCGACTCCACGGTTCTCATCACCGGAGAAACCGGCACCGGCAAGGAACTCGTTGCCCGCGCCATCCACAGGCGCTCGCGGCGATCTTCGCGCGCTTTTGTCAGCGTCAACTGTGCCGCCATTCCGCGCGATTTAATCGCCTCGGAATTATTCGGCCACGAGAAAGGCGCTTTCACCGGTGCGCTGCAACGCCGCGTGGGCAGGTTCGAACTGGCCGAGGGCGGGACAATTTTCCTGGATGAAGTCGGTGAGCTTCCCACGGAAACTCAGATCGCCCTCTTGCGCGTGTTGCAAGAGCGCGAATTCGATCGCGTCGGCGGCAGCCGCCCGATCCGCGCCGACGTGCGCGTGATCGCTGCCACCAATCGTGACTTGGAGGCCGCCGTCAACGCCGGGTCCTTTCGTAGTGATTTGTTTTATCGCCTGAATGTCTTCCCGATGGAGATACCTTCTCTTCGAGAACGACGCGTGGACATTCCTCTGCTGGTCGAATATTTTGTCGATCGCTATGCGCGAAAAGCCGGCAAGAACATAAAACGTGTCAGCAAGAAGACCCTGGACTCGCTGCAGTCCTATCCTTGGCCGGGTAACATTCGCGAACTGCAGAACGTCATCGAGCGTTCCGTGATACTTTGCGAGACAGAGATTTTCTCGATCGAAGAAAACTGGCTACCGCATCAGCCAGCTCCGACGCCGGCCTCGAGACAGCAAGCTGAGCTCCCTCAGACACTCCTGGTGCAAGAGAAGGAAATGATCGAGACTGCACTGAAAGACACCCGTGGCCGTGTGTCGGGACCCACGGGCGCTGCGGTCAAGTTGGGGATACCGAGGTCCACGCTGGAATCCAAGATCCGGTCGCTCAAGATCAACAAGAATAGCTTCAGGCTTATGCCGGGAGCTGGTTGAGTCTGTGCAATTGGTTAGCGGAGCTTGGCGTACTCGGCTTTGGCTTGCTGGTAGATGGGAATGTCGGGATCGGCGTTCTGCCACAAATCCAAGAAAGTCTCGTAGGACTTCCGTGCAGCGGCGTCATCGTCCATCATCTGCTGCGCGCGGCCAAGCTGGAGCCAGGCCAAGGGTCCCGTGACATGTCTCACGCTAAAACCGGGATTGTCGATCAGCTTTTGGAACTGAGCCGCGGCCGATCGGCCATCACCGAGATCCAGATACGCCAGTCCGCGGATGTAGGCGGGGTACAAATAGTCGAATCCCGTAAACGCCAGATCGTACTTGGCAGTGCCGCGGAGCAGATCGATGGCTGCCGCGGGATCGTGTTGCCGCAGCTTGATCGCGGCCCTGATGGTGGGAGTGAAGTAATGCTGCACGAGCGTATCCTCCGGCCTTTCCGCGCTGACCTGGTCTGCGAGTCTGCCGGCTTCCGCTTCTCGTCCTGATCGCGCGAGCGCGAGCGCCAGGGCGATCTTGCCATTGCGATCCAGCGGGCCTCCAGGTCCCTTGTTTTCATAGCCTCGAGCTTGCGCGTCGTTTCCGACTTCGGCATCCTCCAGGGCCGAGAGGATCGCCCACCAGTCAGCATTGCTGGCCTTCGAGGTCGACCCAAACGCTTGCAGCCGCAGACGCTCGGCGGAGTGAAAGTGACCCTGCTGAATCTCGATCAGGGAATGTTCATACAGGAAGTCCTCTCGATAGCTGCCTCGCTCCTCCTCCTGGAGGATCTTCTCGACGTTGTCCCGGTCGCCTGTAGCGAATGCCACAATCAGTCTCTCCCGCCGGATGAGTGAATTGTCGAATTTAAGGGCGTCCGCTTTGGCGAGCCATGATTTTGCCTCATTGAATCTGCTTGCGAACCTGATGGACTGTATGGCGCTACCGAAATAATATGCGCTTGGCCGCAGCCGTGCGACTTCGGCCGCTTCGTCAGCGGCCTGGCCGGGCTGGCCGAGATGCACAAATGCTTCCCTGAGGTTGGCATGAGCGAACACATCCCGAGGAAAGATCTCTAGGAAACGAAGCACGGAGGAATATTCCTTCTCCCAGTCGCCAATCACAGTACTGTAATAGTTGATTTCCGCGCCCAACCGGCCTTTCTCGGTCAATCGGTCACGGAGTTGGTACGCGCGCGTGTAGGAAGCCTCCGACAACTCAGTGTTACCCAGGAAAAGGTAGGACGCGCCCAAGCGCCCATACGCTACGGCAAAGTTTGGATCCAGCTCGACAGCTCGCTGAAAGAGTTTGAGCGCACCCTCAGTGTCGCCGGTTAGGTAGAGCTTGCCTCCTTGAGTGGCGGACTGTAGCGCCTCGAGCGAAGAGCTAAGCGCCTGTTCCAGCGGCGGATTGAAGCGTGCCACAGAATCCGCGGGCTCTCCCAGTTTCGCGCGAAGGCGTGCGGCTCTGACTCCCAATTCGTGTACGACCTCATTCCGTTTTCCGATGTCGACCTGCTCTTCGGCCACGGTTGCTCCTGACCCGCAGTCGAGCGCCCGCATCTGCAAACGGTAGCCATTGCCGGCATCGCCGATCGATTGGGAGATAACCAGCTTGCTGTTGGTCTTGCCGCAGATCTGGCGGGCGACCTCGGGCGTCAACTTTGTCGTCGGCGGGAGGTTGAGTTGCGCCAGGGTGCCGAGGACTTTGTCGCTGCCCAGAATGTTCAGATACGGCGTCTGCTCCATTTCGTAGCGTGAAGCCGTATCTAACGCGTCGTCGAACACCGGATCGCCGGTTTCGTTTTTGACATCGGCGAGGACAATGGTATCCGTCGCAGAGAGCGTCACTCGGCGGTTGTAACTCCAGTACAACCAGAAGGCCGCAGCGCTAACGATCCACAGCGCGGCCACCGCGAACCATTTGCGCAAGCGGAGACGACGAGAGCCTGAATTGGTAACTTTCCCACGGGTTGGAAATTCCACGGGTGGCGCATCGGTTTTCGAGGTTTCGGCCGTAGCCGCCTGCGCCTTGTCATGTTTTGCGATACTTGCTGCCTCGGCGACACTGACACGGGCTGTGAACTGGTATCCCTTTCGAGCGATGGTGACGATCAAGCGGGTGTCTTCCGAGTTGTGATCCAGCGCCTTGCGCAAGTGGGAGATGTATTGCGTCAGGTTCCCTTCTTCTACGATCGTGTCGCCCCACACGGCTTGCAGCAATTCCTCTTTGGTGACCACGCGGTTGGGGTTTTGAACGAGAAAGAGCAGAACGTCGAAAGCTTTAGGAGTTAGAGAGACAGCTGAATCCGCGCGAGCAAGCGAGCGTCTCGCTGGATCTAGCACAAACTCGCCGAAATGGTACAAGTTGCTCATAGAAGCCTAGTTAGCTTACAAGCTATTCCGAGTTTTTCATCTTTTTTCAGAGTTGGCTGAAGGACTTCCCAAAGCCTTACCTTGAGAATACTTCTCGAAATGGCGCAGCTGGGGGCACGAAGCACGCGGCTTGCCACTGAACTCGATCTGCGGGTTGCGGAACCTACCGCAGAAGCTGCCAAGGCCAGCGATGAAATGAGGAGGGAAATTGGGGAGGGAAGGAAGGTCGAGGGGCGCTTGTTGGGGGCGATGCGCCCCTAGGTTCAAGTCTGCTGCCCGCAACAGACGGAAACACAGCAAAACTTCCCAATGCCGAGCAAGTTTGCAAGTGAATGTCGTGCGAGATTTCGCCAATTGGCGAACTTTCGCCAGCCAAAAGTACGTCAAGTTCCCAGGAATCATCTGCTTAGGATCGGGCCACTAATTGCTACTTCAGTTCGGCTTGGAATTTCACGTGGAGTTCAGATGCTCAAGATTCAGAGGAAGGCCAATGGAAGGGTCCTGTTTACTCTGAGCGGTCGAATCGAGGCAGAGGATACGGACGAGTTGCGAAGACTCCTCGAGCTGGAAGGTGCCGGTAGCGACATCGCCTTCGATTTGAAGGACGTAACACTCGTAGACCGCGATGCAGTCAAGTTTCTGACTGATTGCGAAGTAGACAACATCGAGCTGGAAAATTGTCCGCCCTACGTCCGTAAATGGATCGGGCAAGAACGTGGGCGACCAAGGCGGAAAAAACGGAATGCCCGCACGGACAAACTGCAAAATAGGGAGCAAGGCAATGAGCTTGAATAATCTTACTTATCCGCTGCAGTACGAAGAGCTAAGGCCTGATACAGATCCGGAGATCACGCTTGATCTTGACCGACTCGACGAAACACTGAACCCGGAGACCGGTTTCGAAGGGATTATTGGCAGAAGTTCGGCTCTTCGCCGCGTGCTGGAGATGGTCGAAACCGTCGCTTGGGGAGATTCGACTGTGTTGTTGCTAGGCGAGACCGGCACGGGCAAAGAGCTAATCGCGCGCGCCATACACAGTCACAGTCCTCGCATTGAGCGACCCTTTGTGAAACTCAACTGTGCTGCCATTCCCACCGGCTTGCTTGAGAGCGAACTTTTTGGCCACGAGCGTGGCGCTTTTACCGGAGCCATCACTCAGAAAATTGGCAGGGTCGAGGTGGCGGACCAGGGCTCCCTGTTTTTGGACGAAATCGGTGACATCGCGCTGGAGTTGCAACCGAAACTCCTGCGCGTTTTGCAAGAGCGGGAATTCGAACGGTTGGGAAGCACGCGGACGAAAAAGGTTGACGTTCGTATCGTCGCCGCGACCCATCGCGACTTGGAGGGAATGATCCTGAAGGGAGAGTTTCGCAGCGATCTCTACTACCGTTTGAATGTCTTCCCCATTTCCATTCCTCCACTCCGCGAGCGGCCCGAAGACATTCCACTTCTGGTCGAGCATTTTGTTCAAGAGACCGCGCGCAAGCTGAACAAGACGATCGATGCCATCCCGTCGGACACCATGGCAGCACTTACCGATTACCAATGGCCTGGCAACATCCGCGAACTGGAGAACGTGATCGAGCGAGCTGTGATTCTTTCCCGCGGCTCTATCCTGCGCGTGCCCCACCGAGACCTTCAATCGCGCGTCACCGCGGGGCATTCCAGTGAAAAACCGGAAACGCTGGCGGACGTCGAGCGCGAGCATATCCGCGCGGTCTTGAAACAGACCCGATGGGTTCTTTCGGGGCCAAGCGGAGCGGCAGCTCGACTCGGAATGAACCGCTCGACGCTTCACTTCCGCATGAAGAAGCTGGGAATCGTCCGCCCGTGCTAATGACCCCGTTCGTCGTTCGATTTCCAAGCTGACCTACGGAGTGGCGTGGTGACACGGCCGCAACGCGGGCGCTCCGTGGTTTGCCTCGCGTTGAGCAAGCGTGGAATTGTCCCTCGCGGCGCTCGGGACGACTCCCGTTGGAAGGATGGCGGCGAGCGTCAGGCTGCGGACAACGGTTAGCCCGCCACCATCGCGAGGTTTCCGGCTCAAACTTCCCAAACCCTGTTGTGTTCCCTATTCGTCTGGTTTTTAACTACTTGCGGCGTGAACGCTACGAGCCATCAATCGGCACGCCAATTGCCTTTGAAAAGCAACGAGGCTTCAAACGTCTGATGTTTGGATTCGAGAAGGAAAAAATGCTCGCTGTAACGATCAAGGAGACCGCGACGGAGGAGAGGTGGATTCTGCGCGGCCACAGCCTACAAACCACCAAAAAGGGAGATTCTGTTTTATGAATGCACGGTGCGCTTATTCATCCAATCTTCGACCTGGAGTGGGGACCAGGCGGCTCGGCGTCAAGAATCGACATGCAAAGACCGCGCGGAGCCACCCGTCACCCTCAACCTCGACAGGATCTGAGAGCGTCGTCGCGTCCTCGACCGCCGCTGACCACGCGAACCTCGTGCAGCAAGCGATTGACGGAAATTCTGACGCTCATGAACAGATATTCGCGAGCCACAGCGGCAAGCTCCGCGGAATTGCGTTCGCCATCCTGCGGAACAGAGAAGACGCGGAGGACGCGGTGCAGGATGGTTTTTGCAGAGCGTTCGCGAATTTGCAGTCCTTTCAAGGCCGGTCCTCGTTCTCCACTTGGTTGACGCGCATCGTCATCAACTCGTCTCTGATGATTCGCCGTAGAAGAAATGGACGCTCCGAAGCTTCGTTGGACGAACTTGTCGACAATCGCCCGGAACAACTGCACCGCAAAGTCGTCGACGCGCGGCCAAACCCTGAGCAGATCTGTGCGGCCGTCGAAATCCGCGCCCTCGTCGAAAAGCAAGTCCGCCAGCTCTCCCCGGGATTGCAAACGGCATTTCGACTTTACGAACTGGACGACCGGTCGGCCGCGGTCTCGATGCAGACGCTCGGCATTGGAACGAGTGCGCTGAAATCAAGAATCTCTCGGGCGCGACGGAAAGTCGAAAACGGCTTGCGCCAGACGATCCGTCTCGCGACGGATGGACGCCCGGCTCTGCGAGAAATCTGAGGCGGGTGGAGCGCCGGCGAAGGTAGTGCCGGCGGCTTCTCCTGAGGTCGTGCAGCTAGCGCGAACGTGGGAATCAAAATCTGCGGAAGTGCAAATCGTCTAGCGTCCTCCAGCACGCTCTCGCTCTGCGTCCGTCGTCGCGTCCGTCTCCGTCTTCGGCCGCGCGTGCCTCCGATTCCGCGACACGATGCGGAAGCGCTACGGTGCGGGTTTGGTGACTTCCTTCGACAGGTAAATTATCTGGCCTACGTGGTGGTAGGCGTGGGCTGCCATGCGCAGGAATACAGTGAAGCGGTCGCGGGCTTCCGGTTCCAGCGCGGCCGAGTAGGGCTTGGCGAAATCCTCGGCGGACTGCTGGCGGATGGTAGCGGCGACCATGTCGATCGTGCGGTCGAAATCAGCGAGCACCCGCTCCTTCGGTAGCTTGCGCGGTTCGCTGAACTCGCGGTCGCGGTCGCGCACGTAGCCGGTGCCGGCGATTTGCGCGCCGATGTAGTAGTTCAGGTTGCCGGTGAGATGCAGGAGCAAGTGGCCGATGCTGTTGCCGTAGGAATAGGGCTTGCGCCACAGCTGGTCGGTCGAAAGAGGCGCGACCCATTGGTGCAGGCGTCCGCGAACTTCTTCGTAGTATCCGGCGAGAGAGGAAGCAACGAGCGAGCTGAGGTCTGGCACTGGAGTCTCGTCTTTCTGGCGGCTCGCGCGAGCGCGCCGGTGATTTTTGTCGAGCGCCGAGCGTAACGCGTGGTGCTGCATGCTCGATGCCGCGCGAAGTTGCATGATACCAGTGCAGCGCGCAGCGCAGAAGTTGATTAGCTTTTCGCGCGGCGCTGAAATTTTGTTTCACAATGTTGCAGTCGCGTTGCGGCGACGTGAATTGCTAGCGACGATCGCGCGGCGCGAGCCGGCCTGAAGATCCTGCGTTGAATAATTCAACGCGCGTTGAATCATTCAGCACCGGCGAGGGAAAAGTTTCCTGCTTCGGTTTGCGCGTGCGTAGCGTAAGTCCCTTCCCGTCTGCGCTGGGCGGTCTTCGCCCTGGATGAAACGTTCGGTCGCTGAATTGCACTATCCTTTGTGTAGCGCGGAGGCTCAGGAGGAAGGCGATGGCGATCAAGAAAGCTCGAAAATTCACGCCTCGTAAAGCGCTCAAAAATAAGCCACTTTCGCCCGTCAAGCCTCTAACGGTATATCCGCCCTCACCGTGCGGCCGCATATAAAGGAAGTCCGTCGGACGCAACAGGAAACAGTTTAGGACAGGGACCGCAGTACCAGCCCTCTGCGGCCCCTGGTAGGTATGCATTGTAAAGCTGGGTTGGACTTTGATAGCAATGCGAACGACCAGGAGATAACAAGCCCAGATGAGTCAGACCATTGCAATGCCGCAGGATTCGTTCGAGAAAGCCCGCGCCGCATTTTTCGGAAAGTCAAACGCCAAGTCCAACCAGAATGCCCCTGCAGCCGAGGCGATGGCGCCGCGCAACGAGCCCGCGCGCGAAACCGCCGCACAGCTGCCCGTTGCCTCGGCTGCGCGCTAGCGCCCGGCGCTTCGTGCGATCGCCTCGATCATCGCTGCGAGGCTCGAAAGTCGGCGTCCCCCCTTCGCACACGCGACGCGACGGGTTGACTGGCCCCAAAATCCCAGCTGGCTCATCCGAGTGGAGCGGAAATCCGCGCCACCCGCCTTCGCGTTTTTTTGGTTCATGTGATGGGTGGGGGTTAAGACGCAGCGGCTCTACCGGCAAGTGCAGCACCCTTCCATAGCACCCGATCCAACGCAGATGAATTTCGGCGTGGCGGCTGGTTCACCTGGCCCAGACACGGGCGAGGCAATTCCGGGGTTGTGAGTGCAATGGCGATGTTCCGACAGTTGACCGTGCGACCTTCACTTCGGTATACCTTTCAACCGTAGGTCGATTCGGAAAATGGAGGGCGTATGGCAATTCACGCTCATCTGGCATGGTTGCTGCTTTTCGCGACCGCCCCATTATGTGCCCAGAGCAACCTTGACACTGCACCAAGCGCCACCAAGGCCCACGCACCGACCCCAGATTCGAAGGCTGTGCCAAAGGAACCGACGCCCACAGTCTTTCAGGCCGACGAGGGTGATCGTTGGATGCTGCTTGGGGACAAGCCACTCATTTTCAAGGTTGATCCCCTCAGTACCGGCTCGGACGCACTGGTCGCCGGGACAGAGGAGATGCCGCCGGGAAACAAAATTCCGACCCACAAGCATCTGCACGAAGATGAAGTCATATTCGTCCACAAGGGCACGGTGCACGTCACGCTGGCAGGACGTGAATACGACGCAGGAACGGGAGCGACCGTTTTCATTCCGCATGGAAACTGGATTGGCGTGTCGAACGTCTCGAATGAACCTGCCACGATTCTGTTTTTCTTTAACAAGCCCGCATTTGAGCAATGCCTGCGAGCGATGTCCTCACGACCGGGCGAACCATTCACCATGCCAGCGCCAGATAAAATGGCGGCTGTGCGAACGGAATGCCATGAGGTGATGAAGCAATAACGTCCGACTGCTCCCTTGCTCTAGACCACAGCGGCGGGTGGCTCGCCCTCCCGAACCACCCAATCGATCGCTCCGAGATTTTCCATCGAAAGGTCCGCACGCGAACCGCGACCCAGTTGCCTTTCACTCACTTACGGCTCTGCGTATTTCTGCGAACAGCGCCGAAAATACGACTGTGTTAGCGTGGGTCGGGGCACTGTTGCAGCCTCCGAAGGACGCAACATGGCGGAGCTGGCTCGAACTCGGAACTCCACTCTCCCCGCGCGCCTCCTCCGCACCCCAAATCAATCGCTGGTTTTTGTCGTGTTTTTTGCGGTTACGGAGGCAGAGCCGACCAGCCGAAACGCGCGGCCTAGAGTGGCTGTGCCACGAAAGCCGTATCAAAATCAAAAGCGCGGAACTTGGCTGGCATGGAAAGTTCAGCCACAGGGCAGGAGCGAAAACCGTGGGGTTAACTTTTGCTTGAGGCTGCGAAGCCGGCGCGCGCGGCCTTGCGGCCTCCGAAAAACCCTATTTGGAGCTGATCTTCCGATACGTTTACGCGTTCCATGGCAGTGATGGACAGCTCGAAGGTTTTGTCGCAGGCGGGACAGATCATTTCGATGGAAGCAGTCTCGGAGTCAAAACGCTTTCTGTCGGAGCCCAGCTTGGAAACGATGACGGTGGCACCGCAGTTTGGCCTGTCGCAAATCGCGCATAATTCAATTTCGTGCACGGACTCTCCCCTTTACCTGTGTGGTGACTGGGAGGGGTAGTCCACAGGTCAAAGCCGATGTAAAAGCTTATTCTACCTTGATTCGTCGCTGCTTTGTTGCAGCTGTTTTAAATTTGTTGCGCGATTCGAACAATTCGGTCGGTCAAGGGCGGGGCGCGGAGAAAGACAACGTTAAAGCCGCCGGCGTGAAGACGGCCGTTACCACCGTCAGGAACTTTGGTCGACGTGAGGGGCTCGAACCCTGACCTCCTGGTTGCGAATGAGAAATCTGCTGTTCAGGATGTTCGCAACCTCCAGTGCGTTCAATAAATCGCCCTCGGTGGCCACAAGCTGCTGAGGGTGTTTTCTTTGGTCGCTTGCACACCGGATTGGACAGCGATTTGATTTTGGGATCCCCACAATCATGCTCGCGCGGTATTGTATTTTCCGTATTGTCCCGCCCGCATTTCCGATCGATTCGCTCAATCGGTGGACGTTTGGTTTCGCCCCGTGGATTCGAATGGTCTTCGGCGAAAGAGTGGTGGTAGAATCCCCGCCGCTTTCCAATACACCTTTCCTGGAGGTGCAACTTGGAAGAACTCCTCAAGGAAGTCTTGTCCTTTGTCGAAGGCGACGTTCGCTGGTGGGACGAGGCGGCGCAACACGTGGAAGAGCTTGCAAGTGGCCTGCCCGATGCGGAAAAGGCGAGATGGCAACTGTTAGTCGCCGTCTACCACGAACGAGCGCGAGCCCATACAGAGCTCGTGGCGAGAGTTCGGAAAGGATCTGGCGGCTGACTCAGACGGGGATCAGCGAGCGAATGTGATCTACGATGTGGACCGCGTCGGATTTTGCGACTACCAGATCAATCGGAGAGCTCGGGCCCAAGGCGTACATCATTGTGTCTGCATGCAACGTAAACAGAATGATCGGAACATCAGGCATAATTCGTTTCAATTCGTAAGCGGCCTCAAGTCCGTTCATCACTGGCATCTGAAAATCTAGAATGACTAAATCAGGATTGTGTTCTCTCGCGAGCGCGATCGCTTCCTCACCATTGACGGCCTCTGCGCAAAGATCGTAGTTCTCTTCTATTTCGAAGATTCTGCAAAGGCTCTTGCGAATCATCGCATTATCGTCAGCGACCAAAATTTTCTTTGGCATCGCTCTCCAGGCTATTGGCCCCTTGGAAACAAGCTGAACAGGATAGGACGACGAAAGCGATACATCGAAGCATGTATTTAACAGATCCGGACTGATCGGTACCATTGCGAACGGCTGATTCTGAAATCCTGCGGGCCGCCCAAGGCGCATGGAAGCGGAATTCGGCATTCGCGCCGATTCACTGGTGATGCTGGTTGTTCTCAGCACCCCTGTGAAAGCAGAGCGTATACTCGCGTAGGGTATCGTGGCCAACGAAGGTGGGCTTATGAAATCCAATAATTCTCAAGCGGCGAGTACTGCCGCGCAAGAGCTACAGCGTCGCATCAACGAGCGGTTTGGTGTGCTTCCGAACTTCTTCCGGCTCTCGCCCGAGACTCCGGAGATCACCGAAAAACTGTGGGGATTTGCGCAAGCAGCCTATCTCGATAACCCCCTCCCCTCTGTCTTCAAAGAACGACTTTTCGTTCAACTTTCCCGCTTCTGCGCAGTCCGCTACTGCATAGCCCGCCACACGGGATTCTTGATTGGACTTGGCCGGCCGGCCGGCGACAAAGATGGCGGCGCGGCAAACATCGTGGATGTAGTCAAATTGCTGCGGCGGCCGCTTCCACGAGGGGCTGAGCTGAAGTCGCGCCTTTTGTTTTGTTCGCAATGTCCCGCGCCTCTTTTTGAAATGCCTGCGGCCGACACCCAGATGGAAGATGCGATTTTTTCTCTCGCCAGTCATCTGTTCTTGCAAACGGCGGATGCTCCGGAATGCCTTGATGCACTGGAACGATTGCTGGGCACCGTTCGACTGCAGTACCTGCTGCTTTTCTTGGCGTTCGTCCGCGCGGCGCACTACTGGACCAAGGTGCATCCTGAAATCCAGCTGGACGATGACATCAAGCAGCTTCTTGCGACGCATGAAGCACTCGCGAGTTGCATTCTTGCCGAGCCAGAAACCGACAGCGACAAGGTTACTCAATCCATTTTGGACGAGCTTCCCGCGTTGCGCCTGCAAGCCGATAAGGCGACCGGCTTGCTCGCCGCAATCGTGGATTCTTCCGACGATGCGATTATCAGCAAGACTTTACAGGGCGTCATCACCAGTTGGAACAGAGGTGCCGAGCGGCTTTTTGGATACACAGCGAAAGAAGCCGTAGGCCGGCCGATCTCGATGATCATTCCCTTCGAGCGCCGGGACGAGGAAACCACAATCCTGGCGCGACTCAGCCAGGGCGACCGCATCGATCATTTCGACACTGTTCGTGTGCGAAAAGATGGCACGAAGCTTGAGATATCACTGACAATTTCTCCCGTCAGAAACGCCGCTGGAGAAATCATCGGTGCTTCGAAAATAGCGCGCGATATCAGCGCGCGCAAGCGGGTGGAGCGCGAATTGCACGAGAGCGAACAACGTTTTCGCACGCTCGCTGATGCGCTCGATACGCAAGTGCAATTTCGCACGCAAGAGTTGCGTCGGCGCAACGCTGAGATTCTTCAGCAGTCCGATCAGCTGCGCGACCTTTCGGGAAGATTGATGGCTACCCAGGACGAGGAGCGCCGGCGCATCGCCCGTGACTTGCACGACAGCGCGGGCCAGAATCTGGCTGCTCTCGCGATGACTCTTTCGCGAATCGAGGACGAAGCGAAGCGCGACCCTGTGCGACTGTCCCAAACCGTCACAGATGCCCGGGAATTAATTGAGGATCTCTCAAAGGAGATACGGACTACCTCTTATCTTCTGCACCCGCCCATGCTGGACGAACTGGGACTTTCTTCTGCGCTTGGCTGGTACCTGGAGGGACTTGAGCAACGCAGCGGACTTAGTATTGAGCTGAATATTCCCGCCGACTTCGGAAGGCTTGCCCCGGATGTGGAACTCGCCATATTTCGCCTGGTGCAGGAATGCTTGACCAACATCCATCGCCATTCAGGAAGCAAGACTGCCGTGATCCGTATCACTCGTGAGCCCGACAAGATTTATGCACAGGTTCAGGACCATGGGAAGGGCATGTCCCCTGAACGATTCGCGGAGGTTCAATCCCAAGGTGCCGGGTTGGGCGTCGGGATCAGGGGAATGCGAGAGCGGGTGCGGCAGGCCCATGGCGAATTGACTGTGGATTCCAATGCTTTAGGTACAACGATTACCGCCGTTTTCCCGACTAAGACAGCCGCCGCCAAGGAACAGGGCCCAATTTCGCGACACAGCGTCGCGTGATTGCCTCGCGCAACAGTCAAATTCGTGCAACTTTAGGTTTTCCGCAACACGTTCATAGCTCGCGCTCCTTGCATCGTCAACACCCGATAAGTCGTGCGGGTTCAAACGGCCGGTAGCCGTAACTCGCCTGCCGGCGGAGCGCCCGTTCCGCTTAGCGCGGGTGCGGGTGGATGGCAAAATTGAAGGCTTCGCCGTACAGCGTTGGTAATCCCAGTATACAGTCTCGGCTCTATCGTTGAGGGCGATTCACTCTTGCATAATTGAACGATTCACAAATTCTCCGGAGGTGTACCGTGCAGCAAACAGAACTGAGAGAGCTTTACGTTGACGAGTTGAAGGACATTTACAGCGCAGAAACGCAGTTGGTGAAAGCCCTTCCGAAAATGGCGAAGGCTGCGGTTTCCGCAGAACTACGCAATGGATTTGTACAGCACCTCGAACAAACCAGGGAGCATGTTTCGCGGCTGGAGCAGATCTTCGACGACCTCGACGAGACGCCAACGGGCAAACATTGTAAGGGCATGGAGGGTCTGATCAAAGAAGGCGGCGAAGCTGCCGAGGAAGATTATGAGCGTGACGCGAAGGATGCTGCTCTGATCGGCGCAGCGCAGCGAGTAGAGCATTATGAAATCGCGGCGTACGGCACCGTGCGCGCGATGGCCGAGAAACTTGGTGAAGGCAAAGCCGTAAGCCTTCTCAGCCAGACTCTGCAGGAAGAAAAAGATACAGACGTAAAATTGTCCAAACTCGCGGACAAGATGACAATCGAAGAAGGCGGCGAAAGCAAACCGGAAGGAACCTCAGGGACTCGAAAGGTGAAGGGCAAGGCCGCGCGGGCGTAATCCTGTCCGATCGCCATAGCAAGTCGTACTGCCGCGGAAACCGGAGCAGTGCCGGGTCCGCGGCAGATTTCTTGGCGCGAAGTGGGAGCGAAATTGTTAATCACGCAACTCATTTTCCGTTTCGTCGTTGGCGGCTTGGTCGTCACAGCGTTCGCCGCTCTGGGCGACGTCCTTAAGCCCAAAAGTTTTGCCGGCCTGTTCGGGGCTGCGCCTTCCGTCGCGCTCGCCACTGTCGGACTGACGATCGTGGCAGAGGGTAAGATCTATGCTGCGATCGAGGCCCGCTCGATGATTGTGGGCGCATTCGCCTTCTGTGCGTATGCCACATTATGCAGCCGGTTGATGATCAGGAATCGAATGCATTCGAAATATGCTTCGACTTCTGCGCTTGCCCTGTGGTTGATTTGCGCCCTGGGAGTCTGGGCAATCGCTTTGCGCTAACGAGTGATGAAAATAACTTTCGATTTGTCAACTCTCGCAGGAACCAGGTGGTATGAATACGGCGTCCGTTTCTTGTTTGGGGGCGCCATCACGGTGATCGCGGGTTTGCTGGCCAAACGGTTCGGCCCCATATTCGGCGGACTTTTCCTCGCATTCCCGGCTATCTTTCCCGCGAGCGCCACGCTCGTTGAAAAACACGAGCGGGAAAAGAAGTGGAAGGCAGGAATTACGAACACCACGCGGGGGCGACAAGCAGCAGCGCTGGATGCTCGGGGCGCCGCGGTGGGCAGTATTGGCCTCGCCTGTTTCGCTTGGTTTGTTTGGAAATTGCTTCCCGTCTGGAACGCCGGAGTGGTGCTCTTGGTAGCACTCAGTCTGTGGCTCGGCGTGTCGGTTCTAGCCTGGGAGGCGAGCAAAAAGCATTCAAGACGCTAACCGTTACTTACGTGCATTCGCTCGCATGCCATCTTTAACACGGCGCCGCGCTTCGCCCGGGCCCTTCACTCCGATGATCGAATACGTTTTGCCCAGCATCTTGTGGTAATTCACAAAGAATGCTTCCAGCTCACGAACAAACTTTTTCCCCAAGTCGTCTACGTGCTTTACGTACGCGTAGCTGTGATTCTCCTGCTCGACCGCAACGATACGGTCGTTGCGTTCTTTTTTCTTTTTCTTGCCTTGCTCGCCCTTGATCACACCCACAACACGGCATTTTAGGAGACATCCAGGGAAAGCCGGTTCATCCATCAGAACGAGCACGTCTGTCGGATCTCCATCCTCGGCGAGAGTTGAGGGAATGAAGCCAAAATCATAGGGAAACGCCATTCCGGCGGGCAACACTTTCATCAGCTGGAAAATCTTCTGCTCAGGGTCGAATGCGTACTTGTTCCGGCTTCCCTTAGGTGTTTCGATAATGACTCGGATTGCCTGCTTGTCATCCGCATCGATGGCACTCAGCCGCGACGGATTGGCTAGACCGTTACTCCTGACTTTTTTCGTGGCCATGCCGTTTCACCTTTTTCCGCTCCAGAGTCAAGGACTGTATAGCGAGCTCATTTATAGAGACTGAATTCTTATTCTGTCGTGACGATATCTTTGATTTTCGCGTACTGTTCGCTCGATACGACGTGCTTTGCAATCAATTCGGCCGGCTCACGATAAGGCCGGTTTCTGATAATTCGTCGCGCGGTCACGCCAGAAATGTCCGGCAATTCCGTGAGTTCGCTCTCCGACGCGGAGTTTAGGTTGACGACATGGTGTCCGCCCTGAACCCAACCCTGTCGTACGCCTTCGGCGAAAGCACGCGCTTCTCTGGCGGCTTCATCTGCTACTCGACCCAGCTCGCGCCCCGCTGCCTGGATTTCCGGCTTTGCTCGGTCGGTTGCCTTCGCAGCTTCGGCCCGAGTCTTGTCCTCACGTTCTTTCCGCTGTTGGGCCGTCTCGTTCGTGGCGCAGCCACACATCGTCGATAGCAGGAGTGCAATCCCAAGCGCGGCAGAAATGTTCGTCACTGGTCCGGATCTCATGGGAGTAGCGTTTGCTCGGCGCTCAACGCAATGCGCCGAGAAGATATAAGACTAACAAAATCAGGAGCACCGTCCCGACGATTCCGAGTCCCCCACCGGTGCCCCAGCGCGAATATCCGTAATAGCCGCCGCCGCCGGCGAACAAAAGAACCAAAATCACGATCAGTAACAGCATTTAGGGTCCTCTCCTACAGCGATCGATTCTTGAACTCCCGAGAGGCGCTGCTTGCGAACTCTCTCACCTCCCGATTCAAGCTAACTTGCGGACTTCTTTCGATTCTTGCGATTGAGACGTGAGGCTTTGCTGCGCTGCCGTGGAGCTCCGGCGGTGCGACGCCGACCGGCTCGAGAGGCAGAACGTCGCTTGCTAGCACGCTTGGGGCTCGGTGGTCGCCGGCGCGCCTTGCGGAACGACGGGTCCACTTTCGCTGCCACAGCTCCAAGCGTCGAGCCAATTGATCGGGCCACGGTGGTGAGGAAATCATCATCTCGTGCACCCGACTTACGTTCGGTAATTTTCATTGTCCTCTCCTGAAGGGCTCCTGGACGCGAGGTTCACTATGATGATGAGCTCTTTGCTTCACGAAAGGCCTGTTCCCCAACTTCCTTCGCCTGGCGCACTCGTCCTTTTGCTTCGTCAATACCTTGCCGCGCGCTCCGGGTGAGTTTCTGACCGGCCGCGACAGCCCCATCCACACCGTCTTTCGCACTCTCCAGAATGGATTCGCGTGTGTCTTGGCCGGATGCGGGAGCGAACAGTACCCCCAGAGCGGCACCGATACCGAGACCTGCCGCAAATGCAGAAACCGATCCGGCCCATTTCATTCTGCCGCTCATAAGATCCTCCATTTCGCTTTCATTGCGTTGTCCTTGATTCACTACTGATCGCGCCTCCCATCGATCTTTTCTCGATGGAAAGTGAGGAGGAAGCCCAAAATCGAACTTCCTCCCCTGAAACTACCGGCTGCCGCCCGAACTTGTGCGTCGAACCTGCGGCCCGTCGGCCTTCACGTTTGCAGAAGACTCACCGGTCGAGGAGATGTCCTCCGCATTCGTGTTCTTTAGGATTTCCTTGGCTCGCTTGATTTCGTCCGAGGTGTCACAGTGAACCGAGAGGAGAATACCGCCCTTCTGCAGGCGTCCTTCATAACGCTTCGCTTCGTACTCTGGAATGCCCAGGCCAATGAGCGCGCCTGTGACTCCGCCGACGGCTCCTCCAACCCCGAGCCCGGCAAGCCCCGCCATGATTGGACCAGCAGCTATAAAAGGCCCAAGCCCAGGGATCGCCAGCATACCGACGCCCGCGAGCAAACCAAGTGCTCCGCCGAGCACCGCGCCAGTGCTGGCGCCCGCTGTCGCACCCTCGGGAGCCTTGGTGGCTTTTTCGGTCGCGATTGGTTTCGGGCCGAGATTCTCAGGGAGAAGAGCGGAAATATCAGAAGCGGAAAACCCGGCCTTTACCAAGCTGTCGGTGGCTAAATCCGCGGCAGCCACCGTCGTGTAAATCCCGAACACTGCTGTTTTCTTATTTTCCATTTTGAATCTCCTGTTCGTTTCAATTTCGATGTCAGAGCATGACTGCTATTGAGTCGGAGGCGCGATTCTTAAATGATTTGTAACGTTCCCTGCACCTGCGACCTGCGCTGCTTTTTCACCGATGGCCGTCTTTTCGTCTTCCGTGCGTACGGGTCCTTTTAGAGTTACATGCCCGTCCTGAGTGATGATCTTGATGTTATGCGCGTACGTGGACAGCGTTTTGTCTTGCATGAGCGCGCTGCGAATCTGCTTCGTTGTTGCGCGATCAGCAGGATTCATCTTCTGCTGGTCGGCGGTAGTAGCACCTTTGTTGGCATCGCCTTGATTCGTTTTGGTATTGTCCGGTGCCGGCTGCTGGTCCTGCTGAATGGGACCGGCTAGAACTGAACCCGCAAAGAGCGTTGTGGCGGCAACTGACCACAAGTACTTTTTCAATCTCATCTAAATCTCCTTTTCCGTTCTAGAACCTTCGCGGATCGAATCGGAGTAGTCATTCGAAAGAAAAACGGCACTTCCTATAAACAACGTTTGGGAGTGGTGGGCCATACAGCGAAGCGAGTAGGCGCGAACAATTAAGCTTGTAGCGTTGCCGCGGGCTCGGGCTTCGGAGGGACATTGGACACCGATCGAATCCGTTCGCTGGGGTCGGGTCAGGCGTCCTTGATTTCGCGCAGAAGTCCACTGGCGAGGTCGTAGACGAGGCCGCGGACAGCGACACTCTTGGGAATCCAGGGATGGGTGCGGAGTTTCTGCAATTGGTGGCGGACATTTTCAGCAATGTTTTGAAGGCGTAGAAGAAGGCGGGAGGAACAGCGGCCGTTCCGGTGCGATTCGGGATTCTAGTGCGCAAATCCTGCTCGCCACTGTTCATCAAGCCGCAATCGGTGTGATCGATGACCATGATTTCCGCAGTGCCCAGCCGGTAGTGTGTTACCAGCAGCGAGCGCAGTGTGTCCTCCGTAACGATGCCTCCGGCGTTGCGGATGATGTGCGCGTCTCCCGTCGTCAGCCCCAGGGTGCGAATGGAAACCCGGGTATCCATACAGGTCAGGACCGCAAGTTTGCGCTTGGGACGCGGTGTTTAATTGCGCCATTCAGGGGTGCGCGAGTAGATTTCGTTTGCTGCGAGCACTTCGTCGATGGCGCTCATGGCCCGCATCGTTTAGCCCAGCCTCATCCGAGCCGCACGGTGAAGTCAGACAACCGGTGCAAGTCTCGATTGGTCGCGTAACCGCAAGTGTGTTTTTCCACTGACAAAACCAGATTTGCTCAAATATCTTGCTGCGTTTCAGTCCGCAAACGGCGTGCGGCATCGATCTGCCGTAAATGTCCTTGCGTGATCTGGTGCAACACCTTCAACCGCTCCCGCTCCTTCATGCTCAACGCGATCCGCTCCTCTGCCATCGGGCCCCCCGGCCCTTAGAAAAGCGGACATTCCTACTTTGCACAATCCGGACATTCTCATTTTGCGGCGACATACTGAACCATTTTCTTGACATGTGAATACACCCACCATTAGTCTTCGCTCCCATTTGAGACAACGCCGAGCAGCTTGTTTGCTGCTACGCATGAGGGGCGCCGATGAGAATTCAACAGACCATCGTTTTGAGAACGATAGCTGTGCTCTTGTTCACGGTCACGTTCCAAGCACGAATATCCGCTGCTCAGGCGCCTGGCAGCTTTGATGGTTGCCCCATCGAGGGCAGGACCACCAGGACCGCGGTGATGGCACTGAATCGTTTGAAGAACCGCACAGTCGTACCGCTCAAGTCAGACGTCAACCCTGCAATCACCTTAACGTCCGTGCTTGCTCCGGGGAACGACGTGGGTCGCTGGAATGAATCGCGAGGGGCGATCATCACCGGATTCGTGGTGGCCGTGAAGCCTGGTGGCCCGGAAACCGTCAACTGCGGCGCAACCGATCCGGCTCATACCGACACACATATAGAGATAGCGCTAAACGCAGGCGATTCGCAGGGCATTCATCACGTGATTGTCGAAGTAACGCCCCGATGGCGAGCCATCATGGGCGCTAAGGGAAAGGATTGGTCAACGAGCAATTTGCGAAGCAGCCTGACGGGCCGCAAGATCACCGTGGTGGGCTGGATGATGCTCGACAGGGAACACTGTAATGCTTCGGAGAATACTAACCCCGGCGGCGCGCACAATTGGAGGGCTACTTGTTGGGAGATTCATCCGATAACCGCCCTCGGGCCAGCTCAGTAGCGACGGCGTCATGCGGATGGCAAAGTTCTTGTTCGTCCGCTCCGAAAAGCTACGGTGAGTGCCTTTCCAAATTCGCATTTAGCTGAAGTTGCGACCCGTTCTGCACGGTGATTTCTTTCGCCCAATCCGAATAGCCGGACGACTTTACGGCGACAGTGTGTTTTCCTGGGGCGAGCTTGAGCACTGCGGGCGAGTTTCCGACAAAATCGCCATCCGCAAATACCTCTGCTCCGATCGGATTGGAGGAGACGTTCACCGTGCCTCTTGCTGCATCTTGGGAGGCGCTTTCGGTCGCCGAATTTGGCTTCTCGTTCGCGGTGTTCTCTTCCTCGCCCTTGGTCACTTGAGTTCGGATGCTCACCGGAACGAACTCACGGTCCTTTTCAGCGACCGAAACGGGCGCGCCAGTGACGCCTTGGAGCGCAACCAGGATCGCGCGATAGTTGTCCTTGTCACCCTGCAGCAGGATGCCCCCTGTCTTGTTGTCGGGAAGCGTGTACTGAATTCCGATGAAGTGAAGCCGAGTCTTGTGGAGCAGCCCAAACAAAGCGATCGGAGAGATGAGAATAGCGAGAGCGATCATCGTTCCGACGCGGCGGTGCGCCTCTTGGCCGTAACTCAATGAAGTGACGGTCTTCGGCGGGATTTCGACCCTTTTGCCGTCTTTCAACTCCAAGGTAATCATGTCGGACGTGACCGTCAGCTGGTTGTGCCAATCCTTGGGATCAACCTTTGAGTCTACCGATCCGCCGTTGTATCGAATCTTGTCAAACGAATTGCCCTGCCCCCAGGCTGCCACGGTCGAACATAGGAGCAGCGCAACAAGTCGCCTCTGATTTTGCATCGCGCCTCCGCAAAGTGAGTGGTGATAAGGCAAACCGGATAACTCAATGAGAACTATACCAGAGACTAATACTCTCAGTTCTTGCTGGTGTTCAATCAGAGAGTATCAGTGATTCGCATCTGCAATCCGCCGATCTTGATGTCGGGCCGGAGCCTGCCCTCCGCTTTTTGCGAATCTCAGCTGAAGGACGCCGGTATCACGAACTTCCGATTTCACGATTTGCGCCACACGTTCGCGAGTTACTACATGATGAAGGGAGGGCAGCTCTGCACGCTTTCGAGCATCCTCGGGCAGAAGGACCTGAAGATGACCCAGCGTTACGCGAAACTCTCTCCGGAGTACATGGATTCGCAGCGAGATCGGATGGACACGATTTGGACACCGGCCCCGATTCCCTCTTCCGGAGCCCCGAGCCAAACACCGACTAAGCACGTGCAGTAAAAAGAGTTGAAGTGGTGGACGTGAGGGGGCTCGAACCCCTGACCTCCTCGTTGCGAACGAGGACGGAAATCTAACAAGGCGTGGTGCTGCAACCACTTACGCTTTTCGAAATAAGTCGAGATTGGGCAACGTGGGCAACCGGAAAAAACTCGGCGTCCATCTTTCGTTGGACGCACTTGCACGCGGAAACCTGCCGGATCCGCGTTTGGGACGCAGCGAAACCGACGCGAAACCTGCGACTGCCTTCTGTTGGCACCCGGGGCACGTACCTCAACTCGAACTGTGAAGTTAGCAGTGACGAGGCGGCGGGGCAAAGTCGCGACTGAGTTCAATCGTGAGGGGGTATCTTCGGAGTCGATTATGAAGGGGCGGAAGCCTAAACAGGAATCTCGCGCAATGGAGTTTCGCCGAACCGTCCGGGCATGGAAGCAAATGCCCGAGGCATCGCGGCCATCGCTGAGGGCGCTGGCCTGCGAACTCGGCACTTCGCACCAACTTCTGAGCTTCTACCTCAAGAGCTTGCACAAATGGCAAAGCAAGGACTACTGGCGCCAGGCGAAGGAGATTCGCGCACGGGCGAATGCCGAGGGCCGGACCCTGACCCAACAGGAAGAGCAGCAAGTCTGCGCTTATAACAGGGCGGCCATGCGCGTCACGGTAGAACCAATGTTGCTCGAAACGATCGAACGCATGAAGCAGGATTCCGAACGCCGTCCGCTGTGTCGGCAGGAAATCAAAATACTGAAGACCCTTGCTCGTCATTTTCCGGAAGCAAGAGATCTCTTGCTGAAGACCCCGCAGGATGGCCTGAAGAAGAGAAAGCCTTTCGGAGAATTAGTCAGGGAAACTCCGCGCCAAGAAGGCGAAACACCGATCGCATGGGTACGGCGCATCTGGGATCAGTGTGCTAAGTACGACACCAAATGCCCCAAATTTCTCACGGAAGAGCTTCTTGAAAAGTACTCACAAGATAGTGCGAATACGCAGAGAAATAATTTGCCAGTGATTCCCGATCGCGCCGCTAAGTCCTTTGGATAAGCTTCGGAGTTGCCGGCAACTCCGCTAACCGTGAGTGGAGGGAGGACGCACGATGCCATCGTACCAATCTTCGATGCAAAACCTCGCAAAAGCCCGCGCAGCGTGGCGACCGCCGCGGCCTTGGCGGAGTGGCGACGAAGCGCGCTTGATCCGCAGATTTGTGTTCCAGTGGCTGACAGCCCGCGGCAAGAAGCCCTCGGCTCGTAATTGGGCTCAGCAACTCGGCATCAGCCACACGTGGCTTCAGAAGCTGGTCCGGAAATTTATGACCGACTCCAGCGAAATGTGGCGGCTACAGGCATTGAAGGGTGATCCCAAATTCGCGGAGCTCACTCGTGCGCGGGAATATAGCCGGCAAATGAGCGAGCGTGGAGAACTTCGAGGAGACTCAAATTTGTCTCGCAGAGCAAAATTGGCAAGGCTCTTTGAGCGTTTTACTGA
This sequence comes from Acidobacteriota bacterium, assembly GCA_013289715.1. GTDB lineage: Bacteria > Acidobacteriota > Terriglobia > Acidiferrales > UBA7541 > Palsa-295. Next base: position 307,688 of record JABCZJ010000002.1, read on the forward strand.
GTAGATCGACTGTTGCTTGTTACAGTCGCTGGGCACGGCGCAAATACGGGGCTCGTGCCCACTTTTCCGTGACCGGATATCTGGTTTTCTTATCGTGCTGGCAAACTGAATAAGACATCCCAAGGGTACGGGATTGGTGTAAGTCGTTGCAGCACGATTTGATTGGTTTGCAGTCCGCGGCAAAGGCTTTGGGCAAGACCGCAAGTCGAGACATAACCCGCGCGAAGAAGCACGTGCTTTCAGCGAAGGGGAGAGCAAGAATTTCAAGAGGTATGAAAGAGCGATGGGCGAAGGTCAGAGCGCAAGCTAAGAAGGCTGCTGCTTAATCCTAGAATACGCTTCGAGTGCTGAGGCGATGTCGCAAGCGCTACTGAGTCCCAGCATGCTTTGGCAGCAACGTTCTTGGTTCGGTAACTAAGGGCCAGTATCGTCCGCCATCGCCCGCACGGGAAGACGCGTATCGGGATGCGATTGATAATGCCGTGGAGTTAATGCGGCGCCTGGATGCGCGATTTCCAAATCCGGTGAAACCCCGATAACTAGGATCTTGAGGACCAGACGGATGACGCGCGACTGCAAATTCTCTACGTTTGATTTTATCGGACTCAACGTGACGATGTTCGCGCCGCTATTCCTTCGCCACTTTCCGGATTGTGTTTCCCACTACGAAGGCAGCGGCCTTGCAGTCATCCCACACCACAAGGTACCCGTGCGTCATTTGACCGTGCCACATTTCCGCGCCGAGCGACGTATTGATAATACCGTGCGTGCCGTCTGGGTGAGAATCTCCGTGCTTGGAATTGATCTTCTCGACGCGGGTGCCAGTCCGCAACGCGGCGGAAGTTTGCAGTGTGTGGGAGCGCAGGGTCGGCGTCATTAAATCCCCCAGGGCGTTCATTTCGGTGGTGTGGAAGGCTCGGGTATCCGCCTTAACATAGGCGCACCTCTACTTCCTTTCGTAGACAAACGTGCCCTTGTCAGCTGGGTGCGCTGGGTTCCACCAAGATTCGGTAATGACGTTTCCATCGGCACTCAATTTGAGAGAGCCTTGAGTGAGAGTTTTACCATCGCGCTTCGTCAGAGTGGAAATCTCACGTC
>JABCZJ010000003.1 GCA_013289715.1 Acidobacteriota bacterium
GTGATGTAGTTAGTGCTCAAATTATTCTCCAAAGGGCTCGGATAAGTCCTTCAAACCGTAACGCAGCGTAAGTAATCGCAAGCGTGGTTTGAGAAGCCGTCTCGTTTACGCGGCGGAGAAGTCACATACGTATTTCTAGCAATAGCGCCGACATTCCGAATGTGTGAGCGCCAGTCGGGGCACTGTTGATGCCTCCAAAGGAGACGACATGCTCGAGCCGTCCCGAACTCGGAACCCCACCCTCCCCGCGCGCATGCTCGCGCGCGGGCCCGCCTCGCAGCACTCGCCACTCATCACTGGCTAAATCAATCGCTAGCGAAACATAATCGAAAGCCTATGCAGCTCATTGAAAACAATCACCGGCGACCCAAATCAATCGCTAGTTCTTGTCGTGTTTTTCGCGACTACGATCCCAAAGCCGAACGGCTCCGGGAGCCGGCAAAGGCGACAGCGTCCGGGCACGGATCCTTTGCATCGCAGCGGAAAGAGACCGGTTCCCTGCCGGGATTTGAAGCGCGCACATGATCGAAAACCATTTGTCCGGAATGAAGGCGCGCAGCGGCGCGGTGATGTTCCTCTGCTCCGCATGCAGGGTGGCGCCGAACTTCCGATTCGGTGCGGAAGCAGACGGCGAATTTTTCTATTTGCCGATTTGCCCGAAATGCGAAATTGGGCTGGGCGAGCGGAAATCCATGGACGCGCGCGATTTCGAACTGCGCGAATTCGCGCGCAATTGGAGATTGCGGCACTCAGGCGTTCGCATTAGCCCGCGGGATCTTTTTGGCGCGTAGCTTTTACAGCGCTGAGAATTCCGACGCCTAACAAGATGATAGCGCCCACGGCGATCCAGTGCGCGGGCACGTGGATCAAATAGGCGCCGTAGATCAGCCCGGCGATCACGATTGCGAATCCGGCGGCGTACAGGCCGAATGACATGGCGACTCCTCACGCGCTCCCCGCGTTCCGTAGCGTGCGAGTGCGGCGATTTGCAGATTGAAAAATGCTAACGCAAGAACGTGTTAGGCGCTTTGCGCGCGCGCTATTTCGGGCTCGTTGACCAGCTCCTCGAAGAGCGTGCGGTAGTGAATCATGGCTTGGCGCAATTCCTCGGTGTTGGCTTTGCCGGCGGATTGACGCAGCGCGCATTGGTGCGCGGCGCGGTAATTTTCGAGAACCAGAGGATGATCCACGGAAATATCGGCGGCGCGTTGCTCGAAATCGCTGACGGGATAGCCACGCGTGGCCATCACATCGGTGAGAAGCTGGTCGGCGTCGCTGACGGCGCTTCCCGGGCCATCCACGAAGCGGGCCTGGACTTTAGCCCAGGATTCGATGAAGCGTGCGCGATCGCCGGCGCCGAGCGGGTGAATGTGCAGTTTCTCGACTCGTGTGGCGCGCGCGTTCAGGGCGGCCTCCGCTTTCTGTTGACTGCCGCCTTCGCTTACGGCGCGAGTGTACTCGGTGGCGCCAAATTGGGTGCGGAGTTTTGCCGTGTGGCGTTTGCGGACGGATTGCCAAATGCCGATGCCTGCCAGCACGACCACTGCTGCGACGGCGAAGATAATGATGATCTGCGTGGTGCTTAGAGCTGCGAAGTTCATGAAATACCTCCCTTTTTACAAGCGTGCGTGCATGCCCGGATGGACGAGAGCGTCATGGGGCGCTGCCGATCTGTTTTGGCCTGGCGCTTCTAGGGTTTCTCGATGATTTTTTCTACTTGCGCGATTTTCTGCTGGATTTTTCCGGCGATTTTTTCGACGATGCCGTCGGCTTCGAGGTCGGGATTGTTGGTTAGCTTTCCGGCTTGACTCTTGATGGCACCTTTCGCTTCGTGAAATGTGCCTTCGGCCGTGTCCTTGGTGCTGTCTTTCATACTCGTGTGCCTCCTGAGTTATTCAACGAACAATTCCAGTTACGCGACGGCGGTCCAGAGCAGGATGAAAAGCCATCTGCGCGCGCAGTGGCGCATTTACGAGCTGCGTGGAGGAAAGAGGAATTCGCCTTTCGACTTGGTAGCCCGTTGCTAGCGGCAAACCGCCAGAGATGGGCCGCGTTGCTGTGGCGCGCGCGTGAATCCATTTCACGGCCTCGTATAAACATCTCGCGATGACGAGGCCGAGCATCAGCGTGACGAACAGTCCGATGTAGCCGACCACAAAAATCACGAAGGCCGCAATCACTTGCGCTGCGAAACTGAACCGGAGGATGAGTGCCATCGAAGACTCCTTTGGGCGGCTACTTTCTGGAAATCCAGCCACGGCGGGCGCGAGCCCGCCCAAACTGCAAATACGCAATGTGTTGATGCGATCCGTTCGCGATTGCTTTTCTGTGCGCGGGGGAACGGCCTACACGCTGGCGGCGCTGCCTCGCAAAAAATGCAGCACCAGCAGGATCAGGCCAACGACGAGCACAATGTGAATGAGCCCCGTGGTGACATGAAACGCGAAAAACCCGAGTAGCCAGAGAACGATCAAAATCGCGGCGAGCATCCCAAGCATGTTTGTATCTCCTTGCTTCCGGGCGCGAGAACATCTGCGATGCCTTGATAGCGGACTTCGAGGATGATGCTGGCGGTGCGGAAGAACCCTGTACGAGTGCCACAATAGCCGCTGAGAACGCTGCGGTCTGTCTCGTTACGAACACTTTTGCAATATATTTTTTGCTTCGCGTTCGATCGACAGCGCACATTATGCAGATCGGACCACACGATCGTGATCCGGTCTGCGGAATGAAAGCTCGGGTGACTATGTGGTGGTGGGAAGCACGCTAGGGCGCCGGGCGAAGATACCCACGGCCGCGAGCCCGCACAGCAGAAGCGAAAACGCGCCGGGTTCGGCTACGGCAACCGACTCCGGGGTGGTCGTGTGTGAGCCCTTGCCGCCGCCGTCCTTACGATGCTCCCGTCCGATTCTGAGCCGGACGGATTCGGCGTCGGTGGCGGAGAACGCGGGTTCACGCGAGTCAAACTCGGTGAAGGCACTGGAATGAACGCCCGTGTCCGATGACGGGGGAAAAAACGTCCCCACGACGAGCGAAGATTCTGCTCCTAGCGCACCAAAGGCGCCGCCTAACCCGAAGCTACCGATGGACGCTATCGCCGGGGTGGGGTCCGATTGGCGTACATCGTTCTGGGGGCCATCCAGCACTAGAACAGAACCGCGATACGTTCTGGTGGAGATCGCGGTACTCGGGGACTCCGCAGGAAGTGGGAGGTAAACAAATTCGGAACCCCACACTGGAGCTACCGCCGAAAGAGGCTCAGACACGATGTCGGCCGTCGCAGGCATCGTGAATTTCGCGGACGAGCTGCGGATGCCGGTTGCCGAAATATCAGCTTTGGGGGATTCGTTCGCGGCGCCCGTGTAAAAGAGACTGTCGGCCCGAACCGAAAACGAAGCAATCAGGAGTGCTGCGCAGATTAGAAGAGCTGGCCTAGACTTCATTGGTATTCTCCTAGGGTGAATGGAGGAGATCCCATTCATGCGAAATGTTAGGCGGGAGTCAAAACCAATTCTGTTCAATATTATACATATTTACGAATTCGCTATATGTTCGCAATGTATCTCAAAATGGGTAAGCGAGCACGGCGGCGATCGGCGATGAGCGGCAAAGGAAAAGCGAGGAGTCTGCGCTGGGTGGATTCGCAAAAATATTTACGGAGGTGTGCAAAAGAGAACAGTTTCAACTTGGCGCGATGCGTAAAGTCGTGCGCGAATGGCGAGGGTAGGCAGAGAGGACCCTGCAACCAGGGCTGGGGGCGGGGCATTCTCTTCCTTCCTCGCCATCACAAAATTTGGATCTATGACGCGTGGCGGGTTGGCAAGTGCGAGACGAGGAGGTCGGTGGTCACGCTGATTTCGTTTACCGGATATGATTGCGGGGAGCCCATTCGGATGGGTTCGTGAGCACAACTGCAATGCCCGTCTCAAGCCCGCACTGTCCAAGCAAAGCGATTCGACGATCGAAGCGGAGAGGGGTGTCCGAATTATCCATCCTGAGCATGATACCGATGCGACCGTTTCGCTGCGAGGATCACGATCTGCGTTTTTACCCACTTGCTCCTGCCACGGACGTGAGTCAACCTGAAAGCGAGCCGTCGCGCTAGCTCGCGACTACCTGCAGAATTCCAGTTCCCAGCGATTAGCGGCCGTTCCTTACGTACGAATCCCTCAAAATCGGCACTCGACGCGGCCATTGAGACTGGCGAGGCAAGCCTCGCCCAGGTCGTTTTGTTGCCCTCCGTAGAGTTTCTTGGCTTTGCTGCGACGCGGATAGCGGACCGCAATTACAGCTTCTTGTGATGGAAGCGGAACATTTGTTCGAAGACGTGCGAATCCTGTAGGCGCCACTGCGTGGGGTCGCAGGGTTGGCGTAGCCAGCGTGAGGTAGTGATTTTCAGTTGCTGCCAGTCTATGGAGGCGAGTGCCACGACAAATCCTTCCGCGCCGACAACGAATGCTCCGAACCCCACTTTTAACCGGCGAAGCGAGCGTGCCGGCAGCTGCAGCAAGATCGCCGGATGCGGAGCCCAGGCGGCGGTGGCTGCTGTGGCCACGATACGCTTGCTCCATTTCATGGCCCAGCGAACCAGCGTGACGCGAAGGGCGATGAGCCTCATCAGGATGGAGCCGAGACGAGCTGATTTGGTGGTGGCGGCGTTGAATGAGGGAGGTGAGAATTTTTTAGGGTGGGGCAACTGGCATCGAGTCGTGGCCGCAGGGCGACCGAAGGCTGCTTTCGATTCGACCAGGTGCAAGCGGGGATGTTGCGCGGGCGGCGCAGGCTCTCGAGCCTGCTGCACTGTTAGCTGCGCTGCCGACTCCGTCATCGCTACCGATGGGAGCGCACTGCCGACCTCGATAAAAAACGCGGTCCAGTCCGAGAGTAATCTGGTCTGTAAATGTTCTTGCCAGGGCGCAGCCGGGACGGCGGATGGAATACTCGATGGCGCGGCAATTGCGGCGTCGCCGGCATCATCGCCCGGATACTTCTTGCCGTCCAAGACTGGCGCGGCAGGTGTCTGAACCGGGCTGATCACATTGTCTTCGGGAGCGGACCCGTCTGGAGAGGGGATGGCGGCAGGAACCGGTGATTGCCGCAAGACTGGTTCGGCTGGGGCAGTCAGAGAGACCAGCGCGTTCATGAATCTGGATTGCACGGAAATCGCAGCGGAGTTCGGGCCTTCTCTGGGGACCGAATACGACGCGACCGGCTTGATATCGTCAAACTGAAATTCGCGCGCGACTTCAGCGACGAAGTGCTCCGGTACCGGCTGTATCTGTTCGACGCTGGCATTGAGGAGCGCATGCTCACAGAGCAGGTTCATGACGCGGGGTATTCCGCGCGAATAAAAGTGGGCGGCATCCATGGCCTCGTACGAAAAGATGCGCGCGTCGTCGACTCCGGCAATGTGCAGGCGCGCCTGAATATACCGGTGAGCTTCCGGGAGCGAGAGAGTGGCTGTCTTGCACCGGAGCGCGATGCGCTGCTTGACCTGACGCAGCGCCGGTCGCTGGAGACGTTCTTCCAGCTCGGGCTGGCCGGCGAGGACGACCTGAAGCAGCTTTTCGTTGCAAGTCTCCAGATTCAGCAACATGCGAATCTCTTCCAGGACGTGTTTGCGGAGACCTTGCGCTTCGTCCACGATCAGCACGGGCGTCTGGCCCGCGCGATAGCGGTCCAGCAGCCACTGCTGAAGGCGCAGCAGGGCATTGTCTCTCAATTGGGAATCGAACTTGACGGCAAAATCCGCGAGCACAAAATCGAAAAGATGGCTGACTTCCAGATGCGAGTTGAAAATGAACGCGGTGGGAGTGTGCTGTTGATGCAGCCCATTGAGGAGGTGGTTGAGCAGGGTGGTCTTGCCGGTTCCGGCTTCGCCCGTGAGCAGGAGGAGACCTTTGCGATTCTTGATTCCCTGCGTCAAGCCTTCAAACGACTCGCGCGTCTGGCGGGTGAGGAACAGATAACGGGGATCGGGGTTGACGTTAAAGGGGTTTTCGCGCAATCCGAAAAATTGGTTGTACATGTCTGGGTCGCCGGCCCGGTGCCTGTGTGCCTTTCCCTGAATTTAAACGATCGCGCGCGCGTTAAGTCATGCCTCAAATCAATTGATGAATGGCGGCTTTTCGAGCGAGCCGGTTTGTTTGCCCCGGGGCTTAACGGAGGGACGCTCGAAGTCGTCATCTGGTTTGAAGCGTTGCAGGGCGAGGGACGCCAGATACACGACGTGATTGATCAGGCGATATTCCAGGAGCGTGGGACGCCGCGGATCGCATCCATAAATTTCCAGGGTTCCCAGGAAGGTTGTGTCCGGTGCGAGAATCGCGCTGGAGGAGAAAACTTCCAGGCCCACTTGCAGAGCGCTGCGGGTCATCGAACAGTTGTGATTTTCGTCGGCTTCTGGCAGCGAGACGATCGAGACCACGTTGCCAATGCGGACATCGATCATCATGCACAGTTTGTTCAGGATGCCGGGAAGAGGGGCACCGAGAGAGATGAGCTCGATGATCTGGCGCTCGCCGACAAGCTGGCAGCGGCGGTGGTCAGCACATTGCCGATGAGGGTGAAAATCAGGCGGACGCTTGGAGCGTGATTGTTCGGACATGATGGTCACCCCGCCCGCATCGTTATGATCCGCGCGATTCCTCGCGGTTATTGTTGGTCACGAGTTGCTGGTCCAGCTCTTCCCTGCAAATCCTCATGTCCTCTTGCGAGATGGCGTCCAGGATTCCACTGCTAAAATCGAGCCATTTCCTTCTGAGACCTTCCGCGTGGCGATTCCAGTGAACGAGGGCTTGGTCCAAGCGCATGAGTCTTTGTGCTCCTTGATATGGATCGAGTTGGCGGGATCGCAAATGCCTCCCGGGACGGAAGCAATACGCACATTGCATAACCCATGGCCCAAGCCTGACCCCTCGCACAGGCTTGGGAGCATACTAGAGGCAGGCCGGCGGGATCGCTGTTCACTTTTGCACACTCTTGGCTTTTTGGTTGGGTTGCCGTGCGACAGCAGACGGACGCCGCGTGTTTTTCTCGCGCCGTCTGTGTAGTGATGTTTGCGCGGTTGTGCCGCGGAAGGGGGAAACGATGGGGTGGCATGTGTATGTGGCTTACTTCTTTGCGGGAATGTTCTTGGTGAATGCAGTGCCGCACTTTGTTAGCGGCGTGTGCGGGAGGAAGTTTCCTTCGCCATTTGCCTCGCCGCCGGGGAAGGGAGAGTCTTCGGCGATGGTGAACGTGTTGTGGGGGGCGTTTAACTTGGTGATCGGGTATTTGCTGGTTTTCCGTGTAGGCGAGTTTTTCATTCGCGAGACTTGGAGCGTGCTTGCGGTGGGAGCCGGGGGATTGGTGATGGCGGTTATGTTGGCGGCAAATTTTGGCAAGGTTTATGGGGGGAAATAGGAGCGCGGTGATCTTCCGGAAGCAAATACCTTGGCACTTCTTGAGTCGCGTGTTGCGAGTTGAACTGCGGCGTGCTGACGAATTATTTGTGGGCGTAGTCGTCGGCGCCTAAGAAATGCAGCGAGACGTAGGGCTCGTCGCCGACCACCCAGCTATCGTGACCTGGGGGGCCGGGCGGAATGTAGAAGAGTGTGCCGGGGCGGAGTTCGTGGATGGTACCGTCGTCCATGGCGGCGGTGGCACAGCCGGAGAGGACGAGGCCGACGTGTTCGACGTTGCAGCGAGAAGCGCCGACGGTGGGGCCGACGTGCTTGGACCAGCGCCAACCTGGTTGGTAGGTAGCGCGGCCGATCGTCATGCGACCGAGGCGGACCAGTTCGAATTTCCCTTCTTCGAAGGTGCGGATTTCGTCGGGGGATTCGAAGCGCTTTAGAACTACTTCGAGTGTTGGCAGCATTTGTGGTCCTCGCGAGTCGAGATGCATGCGGCACCGCCCGGGATTATTTTAACGCGAACGGGTGAAGTGTGCACTGCGAGGTGGCGCGCGAGGCCGACCCCTCGATGAGCTGGGGCGCAGCAAGCGGCGCCCCCACCGCGGTTCGCGCGTGGGAATGCCGCCGAGAATCGGGCGAGGCAAGGTCGGTCAGAGGCAAGGCGACAGTCAGCCGTAGTAGCCCAAAATGGTTTGTGCGGCGATTCAGGAAATGACGAGTGAAGGAGTGAAGGCGTGGCGGACGCGGGCGCTAACCAGATACGCCAAGGCGCCGATGTATGCGGCGATTACCAGCAACTGCGCGGCGATGATAGGGGCTGGCGGGTGCAGGACGAATAGAAAGAGGGCGGCGAGCGTCAGGGCGACGCCGAGCGAAAAGGAAGCCATGCAGAGCTGGCGGGCGGTTTCGCGCAATTGCAGTACGCCGATGCCTAGCGTGGTGTAAATCGCGGCGAGCAACAGCAGCGACATTCCGCCGGCCAGGGCCATGCCGACGATTGCTCCGGTGATCGGCTCATGGGATTCCCCGCCGGTAAAATTCATGACGCCTACGAAAAAGCATGCGGCTGAACCCAGGACCAGGAGCGCCGCGCCCAGGAACATCAGGATGGCTATGAACGTGACACCGATAGGACGTGGCATGGTTCCTCCTGCGGAACTTCGGCGGCGCGGAACGCGCGTTTGAGAGGCCGGGTGTTTCTGGCTGGGGTCAGAGTAATGGAGTGGGGCGGAGAAATATGTTCGGTTTAGCACAGTGACGGAGACGGCGCGAAACACCTAGAAACGTGCAAGCGTGGCTCGCGCCTAGAAATGGCGCGGTAAATCACGCGCGGGGAGCCTCGGCGAAGGCAAACGCGCGGCACTGGACGTTCGTACAGGTGACCGCGAGGATATCTTCGTAATCCGTACCGTTGACCGCCTGCTGGGGGCAGCATACCGTGAGATGAAGATGCTGCTGAGCCGGAGGTATCTCATGAGCGAACTACTCAAGGTGAATATGCTGCGGAATTTTGTGCGTGTGGAGACATCGGGCGGCGATGCTGTGATGGGCGATGGAAGATCGAGCGCACGCAGATTCGCGCGGGTTGGTGTCGCTGCGGCTTCCGGCTTCCTGCTCGCGGCTTTGTGCGCGGCGGCTTTTGCTCCGGCGGCAAATGGACAGACTGCGGCAGGTGCGGCTGTATCGGGCGCGGGTGCGGCGCCAGCACAGACAGCCGCTTCTGGCAAGCCTTTGGCGAACGCGGCGACGCAGCCAGCGACTGTGACGGCGCCGACGTCAACACAAGCATCCAATCAGGCTCCCGCACCCAAGTCCACGGACGCTGCGGCGCAGAGCGAGCCGCAGATGCAGGATCAATCGGCACCGCCGGCGGAATCGTTGGGTGAAGCAGCGCGACGGGCGCGCGCGCAGAAGGCAAGGACCGCGAATGCCAAGGTGTACAGCGACGACTCGGTGTCAACATTGTCGGGGCACGGAGTCTCGGTAGTGGGCGACGGGAAAGCGGGCGGCGGTTCGTCATACTCGGGAAATTCTTATAGCAGCGGCGGTGGCGCGGCGCAGGGCTCGGCGGGAAGTCAGGAAGCGTATTGGCGCGGCCGCGCGAATGCGATCCGCAGCCAGATGGCGGCGTGCGATCAGAAAATCAGCGAAATTCAGGACGAGATTGCGAAGCATGGCGCGGTGACCGTGGACCCGATGAGCGGCGCGCAAGCCGGAGTGATTTTCGTTGAGGACCGCAACGCGCAAATCCAACAGGTGCAGAAACAGAAGGAAGGCTTCGAGCGCCAGTTGGACGAATTGACAGAAGAAGGGCGGAAGGCCGGCGCGGATTCGGGGTGGTTCCGATAGGGCTTGGTCGATTCATTTGCGGAAGCCAACGGCGCCGCTGATGAACGTAGACGAACACTGATAAAAGCAACTGCGATTGAAACGGTTTTTGTTTCGCTCCCTTCCCACTCGTTTCGGGCCGGCAGCTGGGCTGCTTGGCTGCGAAACGCCAATCCAGATGAACCAGGATGAAGTTAACTGCGAGCGAGAGAGTTCCCTGCCCGCCACAGCCACGCTTCGCTGCGCTCCCTTCACAAATTGGCTCAGGGCATGGAGGATGACGCCTACGGCAGCGCGCCGGTGGCGGGTGATGTGCGGCAGCGTGAACATGAAGTCCAAAGGCACCGCAGATTGACGCACAGAAATGCAACGGCAGGATAGACCCACATCGTCGCTTTGCTGCGCTGGGTTCACCTGTGTGCTGGGCGGGATCAAAGCGCGGACTTGCCGGCAGGCTGTGACGGACCAATTTACTTCTTGTCGAGGGCCTCGGCGGCGGCCAGTTTCCGGTCTACGTGTGACTCTAAACGCGGACCGCCGGAATGCAGGACGCATCGTTCGCCAATTCCGACACCGCAGGTGGGACAGGGGACCGAGGACGCTTGTCGCGCAGTGAGGGAATGCTTATTCATAAATGCAGAATACGAAGGTAGGGGATCGAAAACAGTTCAATTTGGAACACTTCTGCGAATAACGGTCGAGCGACTGGAAGAAACGTGTCGCGTGTGCAAGAACGCTGATTCAGCTGCAGCGTCCATATCCCACCCTCTCGCAGTGACTAGAATTTGAGCTGGAGCTGTGCGTTTGGGCGCGAAACGCGATGGGGTTAGTCGTGCAGGACAACGCTTAGGAGCGAATTGTCTATATGGATCTTTCGGCTGTTGTAGTGGATGAAGCCTAATTTGCGGAATTTGTTCATGAAAAAATTTACGCGCGAGCGTGTGGTGCCGATCATTTCGGCGAGCGTCTCTTGGGAAACTTTGGGCAGCGATTTTTGCGGATCGCCCGGGGCGCCATAGCGCGCGAGGAGCAGCAGAGTGCGGGCGAGGCGTTTTTCGCTGGAGTTGAAAAGCTGGTCAATCAGATCCTCTTCGACGCGGATATTGCGCGCGAGCATGTAGGCGATGAAACGGTCGGAGAATTCGTGTTCTTCGTGGAGCACGCGAATCATTTCGCTTTTTTCGATGACCAGCACGGTGGTGGGGGCGATCGTGGCGGCGGTGGCCATGCAAATGTGCTGGCCTCCCAAGCAACCTTCGCCGAAAAAATCGCCAGGACCCAGGATTGCTACGACGGCTTCTCTGCCGGTTTCATTGACTACCGTGAGCTTCACGCCGCCATCTTGAATGTACATAACATGCTTGGCGGGATCGCCCTGGGCGAAGACGGTTTCTTTTTTGTCGAACGTGCCGACTTTTCTGCCCAAGCCGGTCGAGTCGAGGAACTGCTTTACGTCGAAGCCGAGGCTTCTGCGAGTCGCCCGTTTTAGACGGCGAGGGGCCTTGATAGAAACACTTAGACTGACCGGGGCCACGATAGGCGACAATAGCATGGCGGCTTTCCGTGAGTCTGTTCAAAATTGCACAGATTGTACGGCAGCGCACAAAGATTTCGCCCGACACGAAACGCGGAGAAGTATCGAGGATTCTGCACGTTACAAGCGGGTGGCCACTCTGCCGGACCCATGACTGCTAAGGTCTTGACTAGCGCATCGCAGTAACCGCGCGCTACCGGGGACCCGATTCGCGATTGCTGCCTGCTAGCGCTTGGGGGTGGACGACGATGGGGGCGTGACGCTGGAAGCGGTCGTCGTGGCGGGCGGCGCGACCGATGACGTGTTAGCGGCCGAGCTCGGAGGTGCTACAGGCTTAGGGGCATCAACTCCGGCGGTGCCGGAGCCCAGGCCTAGTTTTTGCAGGCTGGTGGCGTCGATTTTGCCGTTGGAGCTAAGGCCGTTTTCTGACTGAAATTTCTGCATCGCGGCGATGCTGTTGGAATCCCATTTGCCGTTCGGCGTACCTTGATAGTAGCCGCCGCGAGCCAGGGCGGACTGAATTTCGGTGATGCGCTGTGGCGTCGGAGCCTTCTGCGTGGGTTCGCGTTTGGATCCGTGGTGCTTGCTGCTGGATTTCTTTTTCTTGGCGGCGGTTGTGGTTGGCGCGGATGTCGAGGAACCGCCCGGCGTGGTTGAGGCGCTGGATTGCTGCGGGCTGGGCGCCACGGTCGCGATGCTCGTAGCAAGCGCAGACGTGGAGCTCGCGTGGGCCAGCGACGCAAGGAACAGCGCTGTCAGGATGGGAAGCTTGCTCATTTTTCTCCGCTTCAGTTCCCTGCCGCGTGCGGCGGACTTCGGCGACCGAAGCGTCCGACGCGCGTACATACCTTATTATGGCGATTTTCCGCGCGGTCTCAAGCTAGGACATCCGCGGCGGCGCGTATCGAGCAACCGGCACGGACTATAGTTTGATGCCGGCGGCGGCGCAGGGTTTGTGTGGGCTGGGAGCGCGGAATGAATTCGAGATCCGTAGCGGCGGGCGTTCGCGGTGCTGGGCTTCTAATCGAGGTCCCAGAAGTTGATGGGGTCGCAGAATTGGATGCCGATTTGTTTGCGGCCTTCGGAATCGCGCCGGCTGTAGACGACTTGGGCGGTGGCGCGGGAGCCCTTGTCTTTGCGGCAGAGGACGACTGTGCCGCCTTTTTCTACCGGGCGGCGGCAGAGGAGCGCGGCGCCGTGGCGGCTGGTGCTGACGGTCCAGGTCTCTTCGTGCCACGTTTGATGCGGGTCTTCGCGGCGCAGCCACACTGCGATGGAGGACGTGACGCGCGGGCTGCGGCGGATTTGCTGGGTTAGTTGCGAGATGCGCAGGAGAAAGTCGAGGAGGCTGGTTTTGGCTTGCGCTCGGCGCAGGCGCGCGTCTTCGTTCAGTTTGTCGGCTGACTTTTCTACGAGTTTCTCGGCCAGTTTTTCGGCTTGCTGGGCGCAGTTGGTGACGAAAGCTTTGAACTCCTCTGTTGCAGCAGCATCGAACGGAAGATTTCTGAGCCGTGCGTTGCGCAATTCTAGCTCGTGGATGCAGGCGGGTAGAAAGTGATCGAGGCAGAGCGAGCGGCCGTCAAAATCAATCGCCGCGCTTGCGTTGCAGGACGCGCCGGCGCACCAGCTGGGCGCGGGGAGGAGCCGTACAGCGATTGATGATCCGAGCTGGTCTTCCATTGCGATCTTTAGTGGTTCTGGCATCTTCGTGGCGCGAGCTTCCGTCCCCTGCCCCGTTAGTCTTTCGAGCGCTTGCCGATACCTTTGGCTAGTTCGCCGATTGCACCGCTGACGAATTCCAGGTGGCTGCGGCTGTAATGCGTCATCTCGTTGGCGAATTCATTGGAAGTTGCGGCAGCCTTCTGTTCCAGAGACTTTTTGGCGCTTTCGATTGCGCGTTCGGATTCCTGGCGCAGGCGGGTCTGCGTTTCTTTCTCGTGGCGGCCGGAGGCGGCGGTAATATTTTGCATCGTGGAAGTGGCGACGCCGCGGGCCAGGCGCTCGAGTTCTTCCTGGGCGGAATCCAGACGGGCGCGCATCACGATTTCAAATTGTTTTTCGACGCGCTCGCAGGTTTCTTCGATCTTGGCGGCGGTTTTATCCGATGAATCGGCGAGAGTTTTTTCGATCTCTTCTTTTTGCTTCGTCAGGCCGCCGGCAACTTCCTTGGCATCTTTGAAGGCGGGCGCCATGCGGTCTTTCAAGCGCACGACGAGGCGCTCGACCGCTTCCTGGTGAAATGTTTCAAGGGTGCGTTGCAGACGCTCCAGAGAATTGGCGAAAAGCGTTTCCGAGAGCACCTCGACTTCCCGCTGGCGCGTTTCGATGCGCTGCAGCGATTCACCGAAGTCCGCCGCGATCTTCTTTGTCCACTTGGAGTGCAACGTTTGCGCGCTGTCCTGGCTGGCTTGCTGAATTTGTTTCAGGCATTGCGTGGCCCAGTCGCCGGCTTGCTGTGCGGCGACCTGGACGAGAATGGTCTTAGCGTCTTCGCGCAGGCCGGCGCGAATTTCGGTTACGAGCGATGCAGTTTTTTCGCGCACGGCTGTGGCCGCGGCTTCGGAGATCATCAATTCCATCTGCTGCTGGAATTCGCCCATCAGCGGGGCGAGCGCGCGATTTCCGGCTGGCAGAGGTTGCGGGCGCGGAGCTTCGCTGGTGCTGATGATGCTGGCGCGCTCGGGCTTCTTCGCGGCGATGGCGATTTCCGGGCGCAGGACTGCTACGGGCTTGCTCTGCACAGGTTCGGGGCCGCGTTTGCGCTCCAGCTCTTGCGCTTCCGCGAATTGCAGCCAATCTGCAGGAGGCGCGGAGACCGGCCAGATGTTCTGCGGATTCTCGAATTCTACCGCCGTGTAGAGCGGGCCGCCGCTGTCGGGGTCGCGCTGAATCCATTTCACGCGGCCGCGCGTGGAAATTTTCGCGGAACCGTTGGTTTCGGGATGCAGCTCGAGGGTCACGAGCGCGTCAGGGAGCACCTGATACTTGGACGGATATTTACAGCCGTGGCAGCTGATCGTGAGCGTCGAGACCTTTTCGCTGTAAGGTCCGCGGCGCGCATCAACTCCAGAGACCGTGACGAGCACGGCTTCTTCGCGACGTGTGCTACGGCGAGCTGCGCGGTATGAATTTCCGGCAGCTGAAGGGTTCGCCATGGATGCCCCTTGAGGACTGGAGTTCTAGAGTAGAGCAGGCGGTGGACGGAGGGGACGCGAAAGCGGAGGCGGTGTTTCAAACGGTTACTGTACTTTGGTACAAGGGGGTACTAGTGCGGGGATTGGTGAGTTTCGATTGGTGTTCGGCTTTTTTTGCGGTGCGCGCGAAAAAGGCGAGTTGGTCGTATCATGGCGCGATGGAATTGCGGCCCACGAGTGGGCGGAGAAACTGATGACGAATGAGTCGGTGGCGCGGGATGCTGCTGCTCGGCCGAAGGCCTGGCTCGCTTGGAGCAGCGGGAAAGATAGCGCCTGGGCGCTGCACACGGTGCGGCTGGCTGGCGAATTCGAAGTAGTCGCGTTGCTTACTACGGTGAATCGCACCCACGCGCGAGTGGCAATGCATGCGGTGCGGGAGAGTTTGCTGGAAATGCAGGCTGCGGCGGCAGGGTCGCCGCTCGTGAAGGTGCCGATACCCTCACCGTGTTCGAATGAGACTTACGAAGCGGCGATGAGTGAGGCGATGGCGCGCGCGAGAGACGAGGGAGTGCGGCATGTGATTTTCGGCGATCTTTTTCTGGAGGATATTCGGGATTATCGGGAGAAACAGCTTGCTCGGTGCGGGATGACGCCAGTGTTTCCTTTATGGGGGAAGGACACGCGTGCGCTGGCGGAAAATATGATCGCGGGCGGGCTGCGCGCTTATTTGACGTGCGTGGATCCGCGGCAGCTGGATCGCGGATTTGCGGGGCGGCGGTTTGACGCGGAGTTGCTCGCGGAGCTTCCCCGGCACGTGGATCCATGCGGCGAGAATGGCGAGTTTCACACGTTCGCTTGCGCGGGCCCGATGTTCAGCGCGGAACTACCGGTCACGGTGGGCGAAATTGTGGAGCGCGATGGTTTCGTGTTTGCGGATTTGCTGCCGCAGGGCGCCGCAGCGCGCAGGGCGTGAAGCTGAACTTTCTAACGCCGATCGCATCGGCTATCGCAGACGCACTCTCAGGGCATCCATCTGGCCGCTGCAGCACAGGGGCGCTGCGAATTGGCGCAAACATTCCGCAATACCCGACGTCTAACGGCCCATAGTTTCGGAGCGTGTCCATGGAACGTCGGGAGTTTCTTCTCAATAGCGTCGCGGCCTTTGGGACTCGGTTATTGACCGGAAAGGCCGCTAACAGCGAATCGTCGCCTTCCGGCACGGCCAGCCGTACCTACCACGTTTTCGGTGTACCTTTGCGCACCGGTTCGTTGGTGCCTGGGAATGAAAACGACGCGCAAGCGTATCGCGATGTTCAGGTGGTGTCGCGCCTCCAGGCAGCGGGCTGCAATGTTGTTGACGAAGGTGACGTCGCTATTCCGAGCTATCTGCCTCATCATTCTGTGCCGCCGATCAGGAACTGGCCCGGGCCGCGCATCGCTTGGGACTGCATCAGCGATCGCATCGCGCCATGCTTACAGCAGGCGGGACAGGTCCCATTCTTGATTGGCTGCGATTGTAGTGTCGTAGTTGGAACCACGCAGGCATTGCTGCGCACTTCGCCCGAAGAAATCTATGTCCTCTATATTGACGGCGACTTCGACGACGCGCCGCCTGACGCCAAGCATTGCAACAGCGCGGCTGCGTGTGCTGTCTGGCTGTTGACGAACGATTCGCCCTTCTGGGCCGGCCCGCCGCTGCGGCCATCCGGTGTTTCGGTGATCGGTTGGAGTCGTCCTTCGCGCTCGGCAAAGTCAGGCCGAGGCTCGATGTCACTTGCTGAGGTGCGGCGTGCAGGCCCACAGGAAGCGGCCCTTCACGCATTGCAGCTGATTCCAGCGTCAGCTTCCATACTTCTTCATTTCGATAGCGATGTGGTGCAGGCACCAGAGCTGCCCACCGCCTACTTCCCTCACGAAGAAGGCCTTACCTTGTCCGAAGCCGGGGAACTCCTGCGGGTGTTCCTGAGCGATTCGCGTATCAGGATCATCGAGGTTAGTGAGTACGCCGCTTTGCGTGATCTCGATCATAGGTACGTCAGCAAACTCGTCGGCTTATTCTCGGATGCTCTTCATCGTTGAGGTTCGCGCTTGCTGCGCAGCACCGCCTTCCATCTGGTGACATCGACAATCGACGCGGTCGGCTCGCTAGCCGCCACTACGCACCGCGACCGGACTGACAGCTGAGTGAGTTGGGCGTAGCAAACCAGCGTCCCTACCGAGGCTACGCCAGGGGTGGGACTCCCGCATAAACTGCCCTCGCTGCGAAGGATTGTGCGTCCTCTATAGATGTATATACATCCAACTCAGTATGAGCCAATCCCATTTGCCAGAACTGCCTTGCATGTGTGGGAGTTTCCGCCGGACGGCGCGGGCGTTGACTTCCTTTTACCAGGAGGCGCTGTGGCCGCTCGGGTTGCGGGCTACGCAGTTGACCATCCTGCAAGCTTTATCACGGACTGGGGAGGTGTCGCAGGGGCGGTTGGGGGAAATCCTGGCGATGGACAGCACATCATTGACGCGCACCTTGGCGATTATGCGGCGGCGGGGGTGGATAGCGGTGCGGCGGGGCGAGGATCAGCGGGAACGGCTGCTGCGGCTTTCGCGGGGCGGAGCGGCAAAACTGAAACGCGTGACACCTGTTTGGGACGGGGTGCAAGCGCGCTTGCGTGGGAAATTAGGCGAGCGCGGATGGAAAAACCTTTTGCGGTTGACGAACCAAGTCACCGAGTGGACGACAGCTCAAGCAGGATCGCTATGAAAGCGTACGGGAAGTTCACTGCCGGATTGATTGCGGCGTGGTTTGCGTTCGCTTTGATCTCCGGGGCGCTGGGGCTTTTCGAGAATCAGGCCAGCCGCATCGGAGCGGCTGTCGGAATTGCGGCGGGGGTGCCCATCGTGGTGTTCGCGGTGTGGATTGCGACTTCGGAGTCATTTCGGAAGTTTGCGTTGGGTTTGAATGCGCGCACTTTGACGTTAGCGCAATCGGGAAGAATTATTGGCGTCACGTTCGTGATTTTGCAGGCGCGTGGCGTGTTGCCGGCGATCTTTGCTTGGCCGGCGGGATACGGCGACATATTCATCGGGGCAACCGCCGCGTTTGTGGCGTGGAAGTTATACGGGCCGAGTCATCGCGGGAGCTTTAGTTTTTGGCAGGCACTGGGGATTGCAGATTTAGTGACGGCTGTTGGCTTGGGGACTACGGCTGGGTTGATTCAGCCGCATAGTGTTCCGATGGCGGCGATGACGGTGCTGCCGTTGAGCTTGATTCCGACGTTTCTGGTGCCTTTGTATTTGATTCTTCATGTGATTTGCATTGCGCAGGCGCGTGGGTGGAGGAGCGTTTCGAGTGAGCGGCGTTCTGGAAACGTGGTGGCGTCTGTGAATCGGGAGGTTGGCGTTCCCGGACGGTGAGACGACGGCTGAGGTTCGCCGCCGAGGCGCAGCGGGCACAGTGAAAGACGGGGTGATCCTTCGGCCGGCATGAGGCGCAGGCGCCGACCTCAGGATGACGATGCTCGTTGCATCGCCAGCGGCTCCCCGACTGCATCGGGGTAGACGCGGGACGCATAGAAACGCAGTAGCGCAACAACAACGACGGCTGGGCGGTCCAGCGCGCTCCACGTTTCGCCCAACGAAACGCGACGACGCTTGCAAAGAACTATCAATGAGTTTAGTATCGCCGCATTAAACACCCTGCCCCTACGGAGGCCGCCATGCCCTTCCCTGTTTCCCACAAGAAAACTCTTCTCGCGCTGTTGACGGTGGGCCTGTTCTTCAGCGGATGCCAGAAGCATCATGAAGCAATCACCACCTATCACTACGACAATCTGCGGACCGGATGGAACCAAGCGGAGCATGAATTAACATTCGAGAAAGTCCAGAGCGCGCATTTCGGCCTGATTCAGAACGTCGCGCTGGACGACCAGGTGGATACGCAGCCGCTGGTGATGCCGCATGTGGATATTCCCACGGGACCGAGCCCCGGCGTACACGATGTGGTGTACGTGGCGACCGAGGGCGATAGCGTCTATGCGATCGATGCGTCGAGCGGAGAAATTCTCCTGCACGCTAAATTTGGAAATCCGGTTCCCACGCCCTTGGGATGCAACAACAACGGACCAAACGTCGGCATCAACGGTACGCCGGTGATCGATCGTGAGGCACGCACGATGTATGTAATCGTATATTCGCTGCAGGGCGGGAGTCCCGAATACCGAATTCACGCGCTGGATTTGAGCAGCCTGACGGACAAAGTGCCTCCGGTCGTGGTAAGCGCGTCCCACAAACTCAGCAACAACTCCAATTTCCAGTTTAACGCTCGTTTCCAGAGGCAACGTCCGGCCCTGCTTCTTTCGAAGGGCAATGTCTACGCCGGGTTTGGGAGTTTTTGCGATTTTTCCGCGAACGCTTCCCGCGGATGGCTGCTCGGCTGGACCGCCGGGACTCTCACACCCCTGGCCGCGAATCAGTTAAACGATACGCAGGCCACCTCGCCGGACAGTTTCTTCCTATCTTCGGTCTGGATGTCCGGCTACGGACCGGCGGCGGATCCCGATGGCAACATCTATTTCGTCACCGGGAACTCCGATTACAGCGGAACGACCTACGACGGATCGTCCAACATACAGGAGAGCGTCGTGAAACTGGCGCCCGATCTGAGCAAGGTGCTGGATATTTTCACGCCGTCGAATCAGGGAAACCTGGACCAGGGCGACACCGACTTTGGCTCGGGCGGGGCCATGCTGGTCCCACCGCAGGAGGGCGGCACTCCGCACCTGGTTGCAGCGGCTGGAAAAGACGGGCGCATGTTCGTCCTGGACCGCAACAGTCTGGGCGGATATACACCCGGGGGGCCGGACAAGGTTGTGACGCAAGCGAATATCGGTGGCTGCTGGTGTGGCGAGTCTTACTTTCATCACAAGATAGTCAGCAGTGGCGGGTCCAACGCGATCCTCTGGAAAATAAAGACTTCGCCGGGCGTTAGTCTGCAGAATGAAGCGACCTCAGCCGGCATCGGCGGCGCCCAAGACCCCGGATTCTTGACGAGCGTCTCTTCCGAAGACGAGCATCACCCGATTATTTGGGCGGTTTCGCGGCCGGACAACTCCAGTCCGGCAGACATTTCGCTTTTCGCGTTCAAGGGAGAACCATCGAGCGGCGGCACGCTCGATACGTTGTTCCAAGGGCCAGCGGGTAATTGGCCGAACACCGGAGGAAATTCCAACCTCGTGCCGGTGGTCGTCAACGGCAAAGTGTACGTTGCGAGCTACAAACAGCTCAGGATTTTCGGATTGCACTGAAAGAAGGAGGTCCGTATGAAAAAGATCCGGATTTACGCTTTGCTGATAGCAATGACAACAGCCGGGAGCAGTCTTGCGCTGGCCCAGGCAACAAAAGTAGGAGAAGCCACGGCGGAAACGTCCAAGCGTGAAATCTACGGTAAGGTCCAGAGCGTCAAGGGGACAACGTTCACGCTGCAGACGCGATCGGGAGCTCTGGTGCAAGTGGACGCGAAACCGGCCGGCGAAGCCCAGCGCGCCGTCAATTTGCTCGTGGGGCACGCCATTGTGGCGACAGGTACGGTGGATAAGAAAGGCGTGCTGCACGCGGAAATTGTTCAGAAAGCGAAAGATTCGCCGGCAGTTTGGCCGCCCGATCGCTAGGGCGAGAAATTTGGCGCAAAGAGCGCGCGGATACTCGAGCCAGGTGGGTGCTACAAATCCAACTGCGAAACGGCGGCGCGGCTGACGTCTTGGCGCACAGCCCGAAGGCGTGCCACGAAGTCCGGTCCGCGCACGACGGAACACTACTGCGCCAAGATTGTTGGGACTGCGCCTGCCAGGAACAGCGTTAGGACCCGGTCGCTGTCGCTGTGGCGGGCTACTTTGAATAGGACGTCCTGGCCGGGATGGAGCTTGGCCATCTGGGCTTTGTAGTCGCTTAGGCCGTTAATGGGTACGTGATTGATCTCGGTGATTACGTCGCCGCGCGCGAAGTCGACGTCCTCGGCGAAGCTCGCTGGTTCCACTTCGGTTACTACCACGCCCGTGATTTTCGACATTCCGAGTTTGCGCGAAAGATCGGGCGTTAGTTCTTCGACGTGCAGGCCGAACTGGCCGGGCGTGTCGGATTGGTCCGGCTGATCCTCGGAGGCTTGCGCGACCTGCGGGAAAATCTTCGAGCGGTCGGCAACGGTTAGCGAGACTTCTTTCGTTTCCTTGTTGCGCACGTAGCGCACCTGCACCGACTGGCCAATCACGGTCTCCGCGATGGGATTTACCAGGTCGGCTCCGGTGTGCACGGGCTGGCCGTTGATGTTGGTGATCACGTCGCCGGGTTGCAGACCGGCTTTATCGGCGGGGCTGCCTGGCTCGACGGCTTCGACAACGATGCCGTAGGGCACGCCGAGTTCCTTCATGAGCACGCGATTATTGCTGCGATCTTCCTGGAACGTGATTCCGATGGAACCGCGGGTGACTTTGCCGTTGGTGATGAGCTGGTTGTAAACATTGATTACCGTGGTGGAAGGCAGCGCGAAACCCACTCCCTCGAAGCCGCGGCTGCCAGTGTAGATGGCCGTGTTGATGCCGATCACTTCGCCGGCCATGTTGACGAGCGGGCCGCCGGAATTTCCGGGGTTGATAGCGGCGTCGGTCTGAATGAAACGCTGAAACTGGTGGCCGACGTTCGAGCGATCTTTCGCGCTGATGATTCCCGCGGTGACGGTGGAATTCAGGCCGAAGGGGCTGCCGATGGCCAGGACCCAATCGCCAACCTGCACGCCGTCGGAATTGCCGAGCTTCGCGACCGGTAGGTCGTGGTCCGCGTCGATCTTGACGACGGCGAGGTCGGTGTCTTTGTCGAAGCCGATGACACGGGCGTTGTATTTGGTGGAATCGCCATCGAGCGCCACTTGAATTTTGGTGGCTTGGTCAATCACGTGATCGTTGGTGAGAATGAATCCTTTTTTATCCACGATTACGCCGGAGCCCAGGCTGCGTTCGGCGTCGGGACTGTTGTCGGGCGCGTCGAAGAAACGGTCGAAGAAATCCTGGAAGGGATCACCGAATTTTTTGGGTGTCTTGCTCCCGCCCTTGGGCTTTTCCATTACTTGCGTGGTGGATATATTTACTACGGCGGGGCCCAGTTTCTTGGAGATGGTGGAGAAAGCGTTCGACAGCGTGATGGGATCGGGCACGGCGAGCAGCGTGGCGCCGGTGGCGGTCTGATCGTGAGTAGCCTGCACGCGGCCGGAGATTACTGTGCCGATGAGGATGCCGATGCCAAGGGTGCAGACGACAAGCAGGGTGGCGAAAATCTTGCGGCGGCGCATCCAGCTGAATAATTCTTGAAACTCAATCCCCATTCCGGTGCTCCTTTGCGCTGCGAATCTTTGACTGCCCGTATGGCGGAGAACAGAACCTCGTGGAGTGCGCCGAAAACAGAGTATACCACGTGATTCAACCCGGCAATGCGCGACGAGTTTTGGGATGTCGTTCGATGCAAGAGCGGAAGCAACGGCGAATGATTGCCGCAGAAGCGCGGAGGACGCAGAGAAAGTCAAAGACGCACGGCTGGACCTACAGCGACGGCTGCCCGGTCCCGCGTTGCGGGACCGGGCGCTACAAATTCAAAGGCAAAGACAACAGAGCCGGCGGGACGCCGGCGCTAGCAACGGCAACGTCAACGCCGCCCAGCTTCCGCCGGCCGCTACTAGACTCAAATCAAGAACTGGGCGCCGGTTAGTGAAATTTGAAGCTGTGCAGGGACACTGCGAGAGACATCCGTGTGTTGCTACGGGAGCGTCAGAGCGCGCGCGGGCTCGGGTTCATTGATTGGTTCTTAGTGCTGCGTTTCCGGTTCGGTGCCGTCTTCGGGTGTGTCCAGGAATTCCGGGACACGGAGACCGCCGGGGGTGCCGACGCCCTCGTCCCAGGCGATGCCGTCGTCGGAGACGCCGCCGGGAACTCCATCCACTTTTTTCTCGAGGCGACGTTCCGCCTTGGCGCGCGCTTTATCCTGGCGCTTCATTTCCTTTTGCCGCTTCTTGAATGTTGTCGTCATTACGATCTCCTGAAGAGGTGGAAGTTATGGACGATTTCACATCCGGCGAAATGCGCAGATGCGGTTGTTACCAGCGAGGCTCGCGCGGCTGACGCGCGACTTCGCGATAATCCTCGTTCGAGAATCTTTCCTTGCGGCCGCCACCACTGTTGCCGCCGCGGGGACCAGCGCTGTTTCCGCCGCGATCGCCGCCACTGCCGCCTCGGTCACCGCCGCCGCTGCCACTACCACCACGTGGACCGCGCGGTCCGCTGCCGCCGGATTCCGATTTCGGACGTGCTTCATTCACTTTCAGATTGCGGCCGCCTACGTCTTTGCCGTCGAGCGCCGCGATGGCTTTCGCTGCTTCGGCGTCGTTGGGCATTTCGACGAAACCGAAACCACGCGCGCGGCCGGTCTCGCGATCGGTGGCGACGTGCACGCGGGCGAGCTGGCCGAAGGGCTCGAAGAGCGCGCGCAGATCCTCCGCGGTGGTCTGAAAGCTCATGTTGCCGACAAAGAGATTCTTCATGGTGATTCTCCTGAGCACAGCACAACCGTCGCTTCGGCTATACGTCCCGCACAAACCCAAAGCTGATGCTTTCCTGCCACGAAAGGAATAAGGACTGCGCAGTGCCGGGACGCCAAACACGCTCAAAGAGGCGCGCAAGGACTGCAAAACTCAAAGAGCGGAAAACTTATTGTAGCATGGATTGTAAAAAGTTGTCGCGGCGAACGGCAGCGGGTCAGTTTCCGATTACGACGAATCGGGCACAGGACTCCTGGGCCCAGCTGAATACTAAAATGCGCAAATGTATACTGCGAATGTGACCGTTGCCGATCGCGACATTCCCGCCGTATGGCTGTGTTTCGTCCAATCGAGTTTCGGAGTCGCAGCGCTTTGGCTTTCGCGGCAAAAGCCACCATGACGAGGGATGGCGAGGCTTGGCCGAATCGGCCGTCCACACCGCCTTCTGCTTCCTAACGCACATCGCCAAAGGATCGTTCCGCAGCGCCCCGCGCCTGAAGAGTCTGAGCATCAGCCCCACTCGGCGTGTCTATTTCCCCGTGCCGGGTCTCGCCGTCGTGCCCAAATGCCCTTGCGCGTGCCGCAATAATCGACTCGCTCGCAGCGATGCCTTCTTCACTGCTGCTACCTGCACAGCAGCGGCTTCGGCGCATCACCCACAAACACGTCGCAGTTCACCGGCACCGGAGGCACCACCTGCAAAATCGCCGTGTGCGTCAATGCTCCCGACGTTCCCGTCACCGTCAGCGCCGACTTCACGACTGGGCACGGGTTCGACATAATCACCACCTTGCCGGTCTCCCCCGGCGTGATTGCCGTCGACGTCAGATGCGCGAAGCTCGTGTTCGTTGTCGAAAGCGACAGCTGCACAACCCCGCTGAATCCATACGCCGGCACGATGCTCACCGTTGACGAATTCCGGCAGGAAGGGCCGGTCTTCAGCAACTCCACCGGATCTGGCGTCATCGTTATCGTGAAGTTCGGTGGCGGCGGATTCGTCCCCACCGTCAGCTCCAGTTCCTGAAGCCCCGAAGTCTCGTCCGTCTCCGCCGCGTTGGCCGCCTCGACGCCGAACACCACCGCGCCCCCCGTCGTTGGCGTCCCGCTCAGCACTCCCGTCGTCGGGTTCAGTGTGATCCACGCCGGCAGCCCGTATCCGGTCCACTGATAGGAAAGCTCGCCCGTTGCCTGGAGCGACGCGCTGTACGGAATTCCCACATACGCCTCCGGCAGCGTCGTCGTCACCACGAACGGCCCCGGCGGCCCCGGCTGAGTCGCTCCGTACGCGACCGTGAATCCGTCCAGGTCCGCATCCGGCCCCGAGGGACTCGCCAGCGTTGTGTTGCCCTCCGTCATGAAAACTTCGTCTGCCGGAAAAAACACGGGATTCAGCCCGTTCGTGTAGTCCTCCCCGTCGAACGTCACTGTCCCGAAATTCGGCAGCGTCGCGTACCCGCAAAACCAATTATCAATCGGGCAGGTCGTCGTACGCTCCATGATCCACTCCGCCGAATTCAGTCGCGACCTGTATGTGAAGCTCTTCGTCCAATACCAGTTCTTCGTTACGTTGTTCATGTAGATCCAGAACGTCGCCGGTTGGTTCGGCACCGGCGGCTTGTCTCCTCCCGCCAGCACGAACGCGATAATCTCGTCTCCCGGCGACACCGGTTTGGGAATCGTCACTTGATCAGCGGGCAGCATCTCGTACCACGCGTAGTACGAAGTCCCCTCGCCAATCCCCAAAAACCCGCCCGAGTCGTCCTGCTCCGTTCCGGTCTGGATGAGCGGCGTATTGGCTCCCTGTCCGTCAATCCCCACCCACGTACAAGAACTGCCGTCGCTCACCACCGTCGGCACCGTCCATTCCCCCATTACCGAAGAAAAACGGTCCGCCGTTTTCCACGTAGCCCGACCAATTCCCCGACGTGCCTGCATATTTCGCCGCGCTTCGTGCCCCGAAAACGTGAATCGTCACCGTCCCTTCATTCGTCGCGGTCAGGATTCCGACCACGTCTCTCGGCATGTGATGGATCCCGGTTCGCGGCACCAGGATCCCCGGCGGGCTCAGCTCGAAATCCGTCGCCCCCATTTCCGGCGGCAGGTTCAATTCGATCAGCGTCCCCGTCGGCGCTTCGACGCTCGTCCCGCTGTGCTCCTTCTCGAGCGCCATCATGTAGGAGTCGTTTACCCGCTCGATTTTCGGCCGGCCCGCGCTCGCTTCCCGGGTCGCCGCCTTCTCGTTCGGATTCACGGTCACCGTGAACGTCGCAACTTCGCTTTTTGCAGTGGCCGACGTGCAATTCCTCGCTGCCGTCGCGCAAGTGTTTGTGCTCGTTTGCGCCTTCGCGCCGTCCACACACAAGCACACCAATCCCAGAATCAACGCCTTTTGGAGGGTCTTCATGGGCTGTCTCCTTACGGAAGTCTTCGGTCGGAGCCCGCGAGGCTGTCACTACCTGGAAAGGGCCTCCGGAGTTGAGTGTTTCGTTGTCTTACTAAGTAGCTAATACGCCTGTGCTGCGGATTATGCCCCAAACCCATCCTCAACACAACGCGAAGATCTCGGTTAAGTGGTGGCCGTGCGGTAGATCCCGATAAAGATAACAGGAGTTAGTAATCTTCCTCACGCTTACCCGTCCGATTTCACGTTACGACCGTCGGAAAGAAAGCGATTCTTCGATCTGTAGCTGTGGCCGAGTCGCTCGGCGATGAAGCACTGATTCGGGATTGTTTCGCAGCGCTTACCGGCTTGCTGGAATTGGCGCGGCCGAGGAATGTGGCAAGGATCTTCAGCACTGTGGTCTAATCTTGCCTCCAAGGCCATACATCGAATCTCAGGAGATTTGACGATTTCCAGACTGAATGCTCGACGCCTCGCTGTCTCCGTTGCCCTGGTCGTGAGTTTTGTCCAAGCCGCCCCCGCCGATGACATCCTGATCGCGAATGCAAAATCACAGCCGGAAAGCTTGACCGTAGCACCGGGCGGCGTGCTGATTGTCGGAAGCGCAAGTTCGCCGTTCGTGTATAAGGTGCGTCCGGGTTCTACTACGGCAGAGAAGTTTATCGACGCCAGCACGGAAGGTCCCGGGACGTTTTTCTTCGGCATGTTGGCGGACGCCTCCAGCAATACATTGTGGAGATGCCAACTAACGCCGGTACCAAATACTACTCCGCCCCAACGGCATACCGCGCTGCGAAGCTTTGATCTCACGACTGGCGCGCCGAAGATCCGCTGGAACCTGCCAGGAGACAGTAATGTCTGCAACGATTTCACGATTGGGCCGGATAAGGCGCTCTATATTACGGACACGATCCCTGGCAGAATCTTCAGGCTGTCGGCAGGCGCCTCGACAGCGGAGCTTTATCTCGAGCATCCGACGCTCCGGGGCGTCGATGGGATTACATTCCTCGATGGCGTGCTCTATGTGAACAACGTGATCTTCAACCGGCTTTATCGCATTCCAGTCGATGCCACGGGTAAACCGGGAATACCGGTCGATATCTGGATCGACCAGCCGATAAAAGGGCCAGACGGCATGCGCGCAGCGAACGGTAAGCTCATCCTCGCAGAGAATGGCAGCGGCAAAATCTCTGCTCTCACCGTAGATGGCGACAAGGCAAGTGTTACCGTACTTAAGGATGGACTCGACACACCAACCGGAGTCGAACCTGCAGGCAATACAATCTGGATTGCGGAGCGCGGCGCAGGTAAGGCTGTGTCGATCCCGATGCCTAAATAGTTCTGACACTTCGCGAAGGTTGGGTTTCGATCAGTTCGTACACATGACGAACGGCGGTGTCAGTCGATTACTTCCGGCTTGGCCCCGACTCACCCTGGACTGTGAGAATGCTTTTTCGGGGTCGAGCGTCACCCGTACTTGAGGTCGGTGCTCTGTCCGACCTCGATAATGTATCCGTCAGGATCGCGGATGTAGCAGCGAATCTCGCCGTACTTGGCAATCGGTTCCGTGAGGAACTCGGCTCCTCGACTTTTCCACAATTCGTAGCACGCTCGAATATCCGCAACGCGGAAATTCATAAAGCTGTTGATGTGATTCGGGTCGGGGACGCTGAGCGTCACCGTCGGCTTATCCGGGGTCGGCCCGCCCCCAACGTTGAGAATCATCCAGATATTCGCAAGCTGAAGGTACGGAGGAGCGTTGCCGTCGCCCATGGTCAGAATGCGAGCGCCGAAGACCTTTTCGTAGTAGCGAGCCGATCGCTCGACGTCGGCGACGGTGAGAAAATGCGCGATGCTGATCCCCTCTCGCGGAGGCATCTCAAAGCTCTTTTGTTCGATTTGTACGCCGCTCATTCACATCTCCAGTTCCGACAAACGACGCTCAGCCGCTGATTCCGGTTCTTTCGTAATCGTGCCTGCCGCCGATTATGCCCGATGAGGAAAGACAAAACAATTGCACCACGCCGTTACCAGAGAAGTGGCGTACTAGACCGGTAACGCGTTATCGGAAACTGACGCACTGCCCGGCGAAGGCGCGATGGGCGGAGCGCGCGATGGTTCAGTCCTCGCGCATTAGAATTGCTGGGTCGATTGCCAGGGCGCGGCGGGCTGGGATCCATGTCGCTACGAGGCCCAGCAGCAGCATTGCTACGACGACACCGGCCAGGACGACCGGATCTCGGGGAGTGGCCTGATACACGATGGCAGACAGCACGCGGCTTGCCAGGATTCCCAAGAGCAACCCCGCCGCGGAACCGATGCCGAGCAATTTGAGCGCGCGGCCCAGCGCCGCCTGCAACACCTCCTTGCGTTGCGCGCCGAGCGCCATGCGAATTCCCAGTTCGCGCAAGCGCTTGCTGACCGAGTACGCAGCCATTCCGAAGATGCCGGTAATGGAGAGCATCGCGCCGATCACGCCCATCACACCAAGTGTTATTGCGGCCATGCGGGAGCCGAACAACGCGGTTTCCAATTCCTTATTCCACGGGCCCATGTAAACGGGCAGGCCTGCGTCGAGGCTTCGCATCGTGCCGCGGATGGCCGCGGCCAGTTGCGCTGGATCGCGGTCGGAGCGTACGGCGAGATAAGTCTGCGTCGAGGGTGATTGCAGGAAGGGGAGAAACATTGCGGGACTGGGATCTTCGGTGAGGCTCGCGTATTTTCCGTTTTCCACGATGCCCACCACTGCGAGGCGCGTGCCATCAGGCATTTTGAAGTATGCGCCCAAGGCGTTTGCCGCGGAACCAAAGACCCTGCGCGCAAACTCCTGATTGATCACGGCGACGCGCGGCGCATTTTCATCGTCCTGCCAGGTGAATGTTCGTCCGGAAAGAAAGACGGTGTGCGCGGCTTGGAAGTAGTCGGGAGAGACGCCGAACAGGTAGGATTCGGCGGCGGCATTCGATCGCCTCAGGTCTGCCGTTGCGTCGGTAAAAACCAGCGAGTCGACGTTGCCTCCGCTGACCAACGGTGCCCAATCGATGAATCCCACCGACTCGACGCCGGGAATCGCCGCCACGGCGTCTATCATCCGTTTTTGCATTTGCAGGGCGCGCTCGCCGCTGTATCCGCCCATGCTGAGATCGGTATCGGCGAGAATGACATTGCGCGGCTCAAAACCCAAATCGCTGTGCAGTGCGCGCAACAATCCACGAACGGCGACGATGGACGAAGTGACCAGCAACGCGCAGATGGCAATCTGCACGACGATCGCAAGGTCCCGGATCGTAATACGGCCGCCAACGATGCCACGTGATGAGGCCTTGATGATCTCGTAAGGATTCGTGCGCAGGACTTGCCTCACCGGGAAGGCACCGAACAGGAATCCGCTGGCCAGAGTCAGGAGCAAAGCTACTACATACACATTGGCGTCCGGATGCACGGGAAGTTGGGCCGGCCATCTGGAAAATGGCCGCCACGCGCTTAGCCCGCCCATCAGCACGAAGCCGCCCCAGAGTCCGAGAGCCCCGCCCATCAGTGAAAGCAGCAGCGCTTCGGTAAAAAGTTGCCGCAGGATGCGCGCTCGGCTCGCTCCGAGTGCAAGCCGCAGAGCGACTTCGCGCGACCGGTCAGCGGCTCGCGCGCCGAAAAGGCTGCCTAGGTTGGCACATGCGGCCAGTAGAATCAGCGCTGAGAGAAGCATCAATCCGGTCATGAACGCGCGCGCCGGCTTGCCGAGATAGTCGCCGTACAGACTGGGACGAGCGAGGGTGAAGGTTCTCTGGTCGTCGTCCTTTGGATAGGTTTTTTCCAGATAGGAACCAATCGAGTTCAGGTCCGCGATGGCTTGGGCTTTCGTGACTCCCGGCTTCAGATGCCCCAACGTCATAAAGATAAAACGCTTTCCGCGCGAGCTCAAGTCGTTCACTCCTTCTACCTGCTCCTGATCCACGAGCGGAACGAAGAAACCGGGATTGAAGAATACCAAGGTGCCATTGAATCCGGGCGGCGCGACGCCGAGGATGGTATAGGGATACTTGTTCACTTGAACGACGCGGCCGACGACGCCGCGATCGTCCTGAAAATGCGTATGCCAATACGAGTAGCTGAGCACGATATAGGGAGCGCTGTTTGGGCCGTGCTCATCGGAAGCGTGGAAGAAACGGCCGAGGAACGGCTGCAGGCGCAAGACATCGAAATAGTTTCCGCTCGCCAGAAAGATCCAGACTCGGGATGGATCTTCGCCGGCGTCGAGGCCGACTTGCGCGGCGTCGTACGCAGCTATATCGTCAAAGCTGCGGTTGCGTTCGCGGAGATCGAGATAGTCCGGATAGGATTGATACGAGGAAGCCTCGTTGCCGTGCTGGATTCCGTAGAGGCTCTCCGCTTGCGGCACGTGCAGCGGGTGCAGGATGAGCGCATTCAGTACGCCGAAAACCACGGCGTTCGCGCCGATGGCCATTGCTAGAGTGATGACGGCGACAGCGGTGAAGCCGGGGGACTTGCGCAGCATCCGAAGAGCGAAGCGCAGATCGCGCGCCAAATTGTCGAAGAAGAGCAGGCCGCGCTCGGAACGGTAGTCTTCTTTTATCGCTTCCCTGCCGCCAAATTTCAGAATGGCCTGGCGGCGCGCTTCGATGGGAGGTAAGCCGGCGCGGAGATTTTCGTCGGTTTGCATGGCGATGTGATTTTCAATCTCTTCGCTTATTCGCTCGTCGCGCGCGCGCTGGGTCGCCGAATTGGTTAGTCGCGCGAAAAACCGCCTCATGAATTTCATGACAAGTCCTCCGCTTTGGCCGCGAAGAAGCGCCCGATGATCGCCGCCGTCTGTTCCCAATCCTGGGTTTCCAGTTGTAGCTGCTTGCGTCCTTCTTTTGTCAGCCGATAGAAGCGCGCCCTGCGATTATTTTCTGATGCGCCCCATTCGGATGCGATCACACCTTCCTGCTCGAGCTTCAACAACACGGGATACAGAGTGCCTTGATTCACGGCCAGCAGATCTCCGCTGATCTGCTCAATGCGCCGAGCGATGCCGTAGCCGTGCAGCGACCCCAGGACATCGAGAGTCTTTAAGACCATCAACGCGAGCGTACCTTGCGGAACATCCGTTTTCTGTTTCATGGCACCGCCATTTTGGTTTCCAACAGGAAGATGGCACACGTCCTCTGGGAAAGCAACAGGTAAATGGTCGCTAGCGTTTAGCGGGGGTGGGGGTGGCGTCGGCTTCGGGGGTGGCGGGGCGGTCTCGCCAGAATTTTGGCGCGGGCATTATGAATTCGATGGCTACCTGCGTCTTGCCCATGAAGCTGGAGCCCAGGCAAGCAACTCGGCAAAGCAACTCTTCCTTGGTGTTGACGTTCTCGATGTGAATGATTTGCTGGACGTTAACCTTGGTAGCCATCAGGATCAGCGCACCATGTGAATTAACAATGATCGTGTGGGTCTTTTCCGCGACGGAGTTCTTCTTGGAGTCCTGCAGGCGTATCAAAACGGGAATGCGCACGTGTACGCGCTTGCTCCGGCGGCGATTCTGCGGCGGCAGGTCGTCTGGATGGATGGACACTCGATAACGGTAGCAAGTATACGGTGGCTTCTCAACGCTTAGCGGCGAGGTGTGCCGTGAGAGATATTGCGGAAACCGGAGATGTCCAAGTAGCTGTGTAGAAGGCAGTTGGTCGGTAATCGGCAGTCGGGTGGCGCGATTTTTTCGGGAGGATCTTGGCGAGGCGGCGGATAATCGCGACGCTGCTGCTAACGCAAGACTGCAGGAGGTGCCTGTGCGACGGGTTCGTTATCGTGTGGCGATGCGTTTGGATGGGTACATCGCCGGCCGTAAGGGAGAATTCGACTGGATCGTTTCGGATCCGGACATCGACTTCGCTGCCCTGTTCGCACAGTTCGATACGCTGTTGGTCGGACGCGGGACGTTTGAGTTCATGGTGAAACACGGGCAGGCGACGGCGGCCGGCATGAAAATAATCGTATTCTCGCGGACACTCCAGCAAGGCGACGATCCGGACGTGACGATTGTGGCCGATCAGGGAAGTGAAACGGTAGCCGCGCTGCGAGCGAAGCCTGGCAAGGATATATGGCTGTTCGGAGGCGGCTTGCTGCTTTGCAGCTTTCGGGACGCGGGATTGGTGGATACGGTAGAGGCCGCGGTGATCCCGGTACTGCTGGGCGGAGGAGTCCCGCCGCTTCCCGCGCCGGCGAAACAAACCAAGCTGAAACTCACCGGGCAGAAGCGGTACGGGAGCGGAATCGTGTTGTTGGAATATTCTACAAAATAGGCCGCGGTGGGAAATTTGCGTTTGCGAGCAATCTCGGCCTCGACAGGTTCTCGCGCACAAGGTATTATCCCGGCATGAGAATTTCGGCACGCAACCGCCTGGTAGGCAGGATCGAGGAATTGCAGATCGGCGACCTCATGGCCCACGTGGTGGTTTCAGTGGGCGAACACCAGGTCGAAAGCATGATATCGCGCCGCAGCGTGGAAGAAATGAATTTGCAAGTCGGCGATACGGTTGCGGTGGTGGTTCAGTCCACGGATGTGATGTTACAAAAAGCCTAGGGTTGCCCCGACCCGTTCCGGCACCGTGGAGTACCATTAATTGATCGTTGCTTCGTTTCGCGCGGTTGCGGGCGCAGGTTCGCAGCGGCGGCGGTAGCAGACAGCATGGGCCATCTTTAGTGAATATCTCCACTCGCCAATCCGGGAACGCTACGGTCGTGGATATCAACGGCGACGTGACGCTTTATAATTCCCCTGAAATCCGCAAGACGCTGCTGGACGCGTTGAATAAGAAGGGCACGCATCGCGTGGTGATGAATATGTCCGGTGTGAATTATATTGATAGCGCGGGCGTGGCTTCCCTGGTGGAAGGCTTGAAACTGGCGCGGACTTTGAAGAGCGGGTTCGCGCTGTACGGATTGAACAAGCATCCGCGGGAAGTGTTGGAGCTGACGCGGCTAATTAAAGTTTTTGAGATTTATGATAACGAGACCGAAGCTGTGAATGGAATTGCTGCGCCGCCGCCTGCTCCAGAAACGAAATAAACTCCCGCTCGTGCATCCGCACTGAAGCACCTTATTCGCCCGGATAATCGGAACGATGGCGGTCCCGCTTGGCGGGACGGACAGTACAAAACCTGGGCAACATCAAGAGCGAGGAGCCGGCGTGGCGTCTGCGCCAAGTCGCGGAGGAGGCTTCGCACGCAGTTGTGCTGCGGCTTCGTTGCTTCGCGCGTCGCAAGTGGACTAGAATGCGCGGCATGTCGTCTGAGTCGTTCCGCGTGGTTTCGGAGCCGAGCAGCCGCACGGGGCTGCAAGTTTTGCAGCTGAAGGGGCCGTTCACGTTCACGGCGTCGGCGATTTTTGTCGACGCCGTGGCAGCGGCCGATGCGCCGCGGCTGATTCTGGATCTGACCGAGGTGCCCATGGTGGATTCGATGGCGGTGGGCGCGCTGGTTCGCGCGTTTGTTTCCTGCCACAAATCGGGGAGGAAGCTGGCGCTGGTGGGGTTGAATCATCGCGTGCATAACGTGTTGCACTTAACCGGGATCGCGCCGCTTTTTGACACCTACGCTTCGATCAGCGAGGCCGAAGCGGGACTGGCGTAAAGCGCGATTCCCTTCCCGTGACCCGCAAGCGGGATTTGCAGCTCAAGGAATTGTAACCGACTCGCCATTCCCGGAATCGTATATGCTGGAACGGAGCTGTCTCGCGGACAAAGGACTATTCTATGAAGAAAATCATGCTCATCGGATCCAGCGGGACGATCGGGCAGCGCATCTTGCATGAAGCGCTGAATCGCGGACACCACGTGACGGCGCTGGTGCGCGACACGTCGGAAACCGGGGAGCATCGCGCGGAACTGGATTATCACACGGGCGACATTTTCAAACCGGACACGGTTGCAGCAGCGGCTGTGGATCATGACGTGGTGGTAAGCGCCTACGGCCGGGGCAAGGGTGATCCTGACCTGCTGGTGAAGGCGGCGCATTCGTTGATCGAGGCGCTGACGCGCGTGGAGCCGATCCGCTTGATCGTAGTGAGCGGTGCAGGAAGTCTGGAAGTGAAACCGGGCGTGCAGCTGGTGGATACGCCGGATTTTCCTGCGGAGTGGAAAGCGAGTGCGCTGGCGCATCGCGAGGCGCTGGACGTTTATCGCAAAGCGGGAATGGCCGAGTTTGATTGGACCGCAGTGAGCCCGCCGGCGCTGATCACTCCCGGCACGCGCACGGGGAAATATCACACCTCAACCGATCAGTTACTGGCGGATGACAACGGCAAGAGCTACATTTCCGCCGAGGATTTCGCCATGGCCATCGTCGATGAAATCGAAAAGCCGCATTTTCAGGGCCAGCGGTTCACCGTCGCGTACTGATGGCAGAGCGCCGTGTCTTTTTGTCGGCGGAGTGGCGCGATCTGGTGATGTTGAACTATGAAGTTGAGCCGGCGATTTTGCGGCAATATGTTCCGCGCGGCGTCGAGCTGGATACGTTCGAAGGCCGCATATTTGTAAGCCTCGTGGGGTTTCAGTTCCTGCGCACCAGGCTTTACGGTTTCGTCGCAGTTCCCTTCCACACCAATTTCGATGAAGTGAACTTGCGTTTCTATGTGCGGCGGCGCGAGGGAGACGAAATCCGCCGCGGCGTGGTGTTCGTGCGCGAGCTAGTGCCGCGCATGGCCATCGCGCGCTTCGCCCGGCTGCTGTACGGCGAAAAATATGATTCCTGCCCGATACAACATCGGATTGCGCACCCCGCGCAGGGCATCGCCGCCGAATATGGGTGGAAATGGCGCGGCCAGCAATTCCGATTGAGCGCGCAGGCAAGTGGCATACCGTCGCGCGTCACCGAAGGCACGCTCGAAAATTTCATCACCGAGCACTACTGGGGCTACTCAGCCAAAAGCGCCAGCGAAAGCATCGAATACCGCGTCTCACACGAGCCTTGGCGTGTGTGGGTCAGCACGGGTGCCAGATTCGAAGGTGACGGCAGGGCTTTGTATGGCGACGAATTCGGCGAAATTCTACGCCGCGCGCCAGATTCCGCGTTTATCGCGGAAGGCTCTCCCATATTGGTGCACACCGGGCGGAGAATTACATGAGCGCCTGCGCGGCGATGCCTCGCCCGGCCGATAATCCAAGGCGCGCTCCTGATTTGGCGCTCGTCGCCGACGATCTTCCACACGAAACATTTCGGTAAAGTTCAGTACAGCGCGGTCGCAACCTGCGCGACTTCTGCTGTTTGCTGGATGCCTGGACGGCGGAGCAGGCGCTGGAGATCCTCGCACCAGAGCAGGATTTGCAGCAGGCGCGGGCGGTCCGAGTTGGTTAGCTGGGTGTGGCAGAAGCAGACGACCACCGCGCGATTCGAACATTCCTGCAGAAATCTGCGGGCGGCAAGGCTGTGTGCCGGTTCCATGGAACGCGCGCGAATCAGTGGATCGAACATTTCCAGGCGCTCGTAACAACAGCCAATGAAATGATCGAGGCAGTAATCCTTCGATTCCAGAGCTACCTCAGCAAAATCCGCGCAGCGGCCATTCTTGCACTTTGGCTTGCCGTTCGGCTTCCCCGATACCGTTTCCATGGTCTCCATGCCCGATACTTGATTTGATGTGCGATACGGAGCGTTGTCAATGGGACGCAGGTTCCGATTTCCACATTTTTTGCAATTCGTATCGCCACACCGTTCGAAACATCGCAGCGATGTTGCCGTGATCCTTGTGCGGGATACATCCATTGATTTCCCTAATTTCCCCGGCGAGTATCTGTGTCTGACGGCCGCAGCATAGTGTTCGCAGCGCAGGCGATTGTCGCGTGCGAGTCTAAAGCTTGTAAATAAGGTCGGGCGTTCGCAGGACGTTCGGGACCGCGGGATTCCGCTGCGGCTTGGCCATAAATCGACTCTCGTTGCGGGCGGGTTGCCTGGCCTGGGAGATTTGCGCGCTGTTCATTCACGACACGGCGCGTCCCACGCGCGGACATCGCGGCCGAATGTGCTGCTCGACAACTGAAATAACTCATGTCTGATCAGTGTCCTGCGCAGCGGCCAATTTGGAAGTGAAGATGCTCGAGAAGGCTAGGGTCAGTCTGGCATCACCGGCGTCATTCGCATGATCGGCATTCTCAACGAACATTTTGGAGGCGCCATGGGGACGATTATGCAAGACATCCGGGTGGCGGTGCGGATGCTGCTGAAGAATCCGGCGTTCAGCATGGTCGTGGTGTCGACGCTGGCGCTGGGCATTGGCGCGAACACGGCGGTCTTCAGCATCGTCAATTCATACCTGTTTCGGCCGTTGCCGGTGCGCGATCCGGGAAACTTGATCGTGATGGCTTATGAGGATCCCAAGGCCGCCTTTCCGCACGAGGTTTCGAACGCCGATTTGCAGGATTTTGCAGCGCACAGCCAAGTGACGTCGGACATGACGGCGTTTCTGGTGAATTTCGCTGGTCTTAGCACCGGGAATCGCAGCGAGCGCGTGTTCGTGACCTTCGCGAAGGGCAATTATTTTTCGACGCTCGGAATTCAGCCCGCGCTGGGACGGCTGTTTCTACCGAGCGAGGGTGAGACGGCAGGCGCCGATCCGGTGATTGTGCTCGGCTACGCTTATTGGAGGCGGCGATTCAACGCAGACCCGTCCGTCGTGGGCAAGAGCGTAAATCTGAACGGGCAGCCGGTGACAATCATTGGAGTGACCCCCAAGCCATTTTTCGGCACGTTTTACATTGTGGATTCAGACGCGTACGCGCCGCTGGGAATGTTCGCCAGCAGCGCTGGGTCGGTGGACATTCTTACAGATCGCGCGCAGCGGCAGCTGCGGGTCCTGGCGCATTTGAAACCGGGGGTTTCCATAGCGCGGGCCAGCGCTTCGCTGCAAGTGATCGCGGACAATCTGGCGCGCGCGTATCCCCAAACCGACGCGGGCCTGAAGATGGATTTGATTCCGGAAAAATTGGCGCGGCCGGAAGCGGCGTCATCGAGTTTCTGGCCGGTGATCGCGTCGGTGTTCATGGGGCTCGTGGGCCTGGTGATGCTCGTGACTTGCGTGAACGTGACGAACCTGCTCCTCGCGCGCGCTTCGATGCGCGCGAAGGAAATGGCGCTGCGCGCCGCGTTGGGTGCAGGTCGCGCGCGGCTATTTCGGCAATTGCTGACAGAAAGTTTGCTGCTTTCGGGCCTCGGCGCTGTGGGAGGCGCGTTCATCGGCATCTGGCTGATGAAATGGATCGAAACCCTGCAGCTGCCCGGCGATATGGCTTTGCGCACTACGCAACCTTTTGACTGGCGGATGTTCGTGTTCGTCGGCTCGCTTGCCGTGGCGTCGGGGCTGCTGGCGGGCGTCGTGCCGGCATGGCGCGCCACGCGAATAGATTTGAACGAAACGCTGCGCGAAAGCGGGCGCAGCCTGACGGGCGGGATTGCGCACAACCGTTTGCGCAGCGTGCTCGTGGTAGCGCAGACGGCGGGCTCGCTCGTGGTGCTGATCATGGCGGGGCTTTTCCTGCGCAGTTTGCGGCACGCGCAAACAGCCGACCTGGGTTTCCAGCCCGAGCATGTGCTGAATCTCACAATGGACGTGCACGAACTCGGTTACGACGAGCAGCGCGGCGCGAATTTTTATCGCGAGCTCGCCAGCCGCGTGCGCGCTTTGCCGGGAGTGGACTCCGCGGCATTCGCTTACTCGGTGCCGATGGGATATTACAGCGCGGGGCGCAATCCGTTGTGGACCGAATCGCAGCGCGGCATGCCGGCAAGCCAAGTACCGACGGTCGGCTTCAACAAAGTGGATGCCGATTATTTCCGCACGATGGGGATGGAAATCTTGCGCGGACGCGCGATTGACGAGCGCGACCAGAGCACGACGCAACCCGTCGCGGTGATCAACCAATACCTCGCGGAAAAACTTTGGCCGGGGCAGGATCCGATCGGGCATCACTTCCGGCGCGGCATGGACGACGCTGTGCCCGTGGAAGTGGTGGGCGTGGTGAAGTACAGCAAGGGAACGTTCATCGCGGAGGATCCTGGACCTTATTACTATGTCCCGCTGACGCAGAATTATTCTTCTGTGCGCGTGCTGCACATTCATAGCTTGCTGCCTGCGGCCGATATCGCGCGCGAGGTACAAGCGCAGGTGCATGCGCTGGATCCGAATCTTCCGGTGTTTGATGTGATGCCGATGACCACATCTCTCGAGGGCGGTAACGGTTACTTCTTCATGCGCATTGCGGCGACCTTTGCCGGAGCGCTCGGCGGACTGAGTTTGCTGCTCGCGGTGGTCGGGATGTACGGCGTGATTTCTTATGCGGTGAATCAGCGGATTCACGAGATTGCGGTGCGCATTGCGTTGGGCGCGCAGAAGCAGAACATTTTCGGCATGGTGATTGGCCACGGATTGAAGTTGGTGACCGCGGGGCTCGGGATTGGCGTGGCTCTAGCAGCGGGACTTTCGCGATTTCTGGAAACTTTGCTCGTGAATACCGATGCGCTGGATCCGTGGGCCTACGGGTGCGCTTCGTTGGTGCTAGTGGCCGTCGCGGCACTCGGCTGTTACATACCAGCACGGCGCGCGGTGCGCGTGGATCCGATGCTGACGCTACGGTATGAGTAGCGCGTTGAGTATCTGACGAACTTTTTCCGAGTTCGGGAATTGAGCGAAACCTGAAGCTCAGCGCGGTTGTTCTGCTTCTTTCGTTTCCCTGCCCGGCGGCACGTAGCGTGTCCGGACGGCGGGTGCGTGTGGCCCGGGTGAACTTTCTGTTTTTGGTTTTCGTTCGATTTTGGCTTCGCTCTTCGCGAAAAGCTTAGCGGTCAACAGCATGGCGGCGAATGTTCCCGTCAGCAGCGCAATCTGCTTCCATCCGCTCAGCATCGACGCGTTGCCCAGCAGCGTGAGTCCGGCGAAGCAACAAAGCAGATGAACGCAAAACACTTGTAACGACGATTGCCCCATCAGAACTAACGGGCCGACCGCCAGCGGCTTCCAAATTCTCTGCGTGACGATCAACAGCATCGCTACCGCTGTGAAATCCACCAGGCGCAGCGGACCCAGGTGCCATTTGTCGAAGAGAAATTCGCTGGGGCCGAGCCGCAAGCCGTGCTCGATCGCGCGTCGCACCACGAAACAGGCCACGGCGATCAATGTCGCGGGAAGCACGGCGCGCTTGGCCCACTTTTCAATCGGCAGATTATTTTGCGCCCAACGCACGCCGAGCCACACGCCGACGATCCACAAAAATTGCCATGCCCATAGGTCGAAGGAGCCCATTTCGTTCAGAGGAATGTGCGCCGGGATAATTGTTGCCGCCACCTTGTACGCATCGGCGCGCAGACCGAATTGCGCGAGCGACCACAGTGCGAAACCCGTCCACAGGATCGGCTTCCATCCGATTCTGCGCGCGAGCAGCAACGCCCCGGACGTGAATATCAGAAAGATGATGTACATCGGCAAAATATCCAGCAGCGGCGGGCGATAGATCAGCAGGAACGCTTCGATGACCGACCGTTTGGGACCAGCCATGAAGTAAAAGTCCAAAAGATTGTGCAGACCGGGGCGATTGCCGCGCGACGCGATCGGCACCGCAACCAGAAACGCGAAAGCCAGCAGAAGCGCGTGGTAACAATAAAGCCGCCACGTGCGCGACCAGAGCCTCAGGGTCATGGCGTTGTAGCCATCGTGCTCGGCGAGACGGAAATAAATCCTTCCGGTGAAAAGAGCAGAGAGGAAAATAAATCCTTCAGCGGCGGAGATAAAGCCGAAGGGCTGATTGACGTAGGCGCTCGCGGCCGTGGGTAAATGCGTCAGCGTGATCCACACGAGCATCAGCCCGCGCGCGGCGTCGAGTTCCAGGCGGCGTCCCATCACTGCGTTAGACGGGGCGCCGTTCGCGGCGGTTGCTGGCTGCTCGGAATGCATGACTCTGGCAGCTTAACAGAGACGGATGATTGCGACGATGCGCCGCGCGCGACCCGGACGCTGGGCTGCTCTGGAGAGCGATGATCCGCTCGGGCGATTGCCGAACACTCGTGCTAAAGTTTGGAGTTCGGAGGGACTCGTGCTTGTTGCATCGCGACGGCTGTTGGCGCTTCTGGTTTTCTATTTCCTAATCGCAATTCCGGCTCACGCAAAAAATCACGAAACTGGATTTCTCGACCGCAGCATCACGGTGCAAGGCGCGACTTATAAATACCAGGTCTTCGTTCCGGACACCTGGACGCCCCGCGAGAAGTGGCCGGTAATATTGTTCCTGCACGGGGCGGGCGAACGTGGTGAGGACGGCCTGCAAGAAACCGACGTCGGCATCGGCACGGCGATTCGCAGCAACCGCAGCGTTATTCCGGCGATCGTGGTCATGCCGCAGTGCCGGCCGAATGTCTGGTGGCTACAGCCGCCGATGGACGATCTGGCGATCGCTTCGCTCGATGCGGCGATCAAGGAATTTCACGGCGACGTCCAGCGCACGTACTTGACCGGACTTTCGATGGGCGGATACGGAACGTGGTACCTGGCGGAAAAATATCCGGGCCGGTTCGCCGCGCTGATCGTGATTTGCGGCGGCATCCGTCCATCTGCGGGCGCGCTGAAAGCGAATCCCGCGCTTGCCAAATGGACGCCGGCGGACGACCCCAAGAGCTACGCTGACGCAGCCGCGAAGGTAGGCAATACTCCCGTTTGGATTTTTCACGGCGCGGATGACGACATTGTGCCGGTGACGGAATCGCAGCGGATGTACGCGGCCATGAAGCAGATTGGCGCCGATGTTCACTACACAGAATTTCCCGGCGTGCGGCATGCTTCCTGGGACAAGGCGTACGACGATCCGCAATTATTTCCGTGGCTGCTCTCGAAATCGCTGGCCGTGAAGGAAAAATAACGCGTCGCAACAAATGTGCACGTTCGTTTGTGCCGAACATAAAGTTGATGAGCGATTCATATTTTTTGGAGGCTCAAATCATGAGATACGCGATCGTCGGAATTCTGAAGGGCTACAGCGAGGCGGAAGCTGCGGTCGAGGATTTGGAGGATGCGGGCATCACGGCCAGTCAAGTGGAAGTGATCAGCGAGATTGACGAGGACGCGCGCACGGCAAATACTCCGGGCGAGCCAGCCACGAAGTCCGGCGAAGCGCATCACGGCTGGATGGCGCGTTTATTCGGCAAGGGCGGTGCGCTGGAAAAGCGCGAAGTGCGCGATGAATCCGGCCTACAGCCTGATTACATCGGCGAGCAGGAATTTTACGCAAGCCATGTCAAACAGGGTGGCGCGGTCGTGATCGTGCGAGTCACAGCAGAACCAGCCGCCCATCGCGCCGCCGCGATTCTGCAAGAGCACGGCGCACGAACTCCGGGAGGCAAGGATGCACCGGTTGTGCGCCGCATCGAATAGCTTTAGGCGGGCACGCATTCCGAAAAATGCTGTGTTCTCTCAGGAAGACTTTACGGCGATCGGCGGAAGTTGCTGACAAGCAGGACGTCGCTCGTCTCGTCGCCTTTCGCCAGCAGCAACTGCTTGCCATCGCGGGACCACGCGAACTCGATCATGTGGCCGCAGGTGAAGTCGGTCGGGGGGCGAGGCGGGCCGCCGGCTAGCGGTTGCTCCCACACGTTTGTGGCCATTTTCCGGCAGGAATTTCAGCGCGACGCAACGATGCAGCCGAACGTCCGCGGCCTGGTAAACCACGCCAATCCCACCGCCGCCAAGGCGTTCCACAGTGCGATCGTGCGAGAAGGTCTGTTCAAGCAGCGAATCGTTGCTGGGCACGTGCTGCACATATGCGGGTGCGCCAAAAGCCAAGTTAACGAAGACGAGGTATTTGCGTGTGGGTGATGCATTCTGGGCGCGAGTTTTGGAAAGAGATCGCTTCAGAATTGTCCGCCATGCGGGACTGCATCCTCGCGGCTATTTCTCCGGGCGCGGGCGGTTCGCGAACCACGCCTCCTGAGGCTCTCCCGCAAGTCGGACACGTCGGCGGCGATTCGCTATGCGCTGCGACTTTGGGAAGCGCGACGTACGGTTGCGATGATCGTCGTTTGAAGATCGACAATAATTCCGCAGAGCGCGCTCGGCGAGCTGTTGCTCTTGGTCGCAAAGGGTTACTTATTGGCTGGGTGGGACACCGGAGGCGAGCGCGCAGCTGCGGCCTATAGCTTGATCGGAACTGCCAAGCGGAACGACCGTGATCCAGAAGCCTGCTCGCGAATGGCGCTGTGCCAAATCGCCGGTCAATCCGTCATCGCATTGGTGCGTTGTTGCCGTGGGAGGCATACTGGTTGAGTTTCCTCAATTGTCGCGGGAGGGTTCGATGCATGGTGTTTCATCAAATTTTAAGCGCCTGGCCACGGCATTCGCTACTGGCTCGTTGTGTGCGTTCCTGCTCCTACAAGAATCAGTCGCTCAGGATTCAGGGGCTTACCCCACTCTTTCCGGTGCCTACAGAAGCTCCCCGCAGCATCCCAGAGTCTTCATAACGCCAGCCGATATCAACGACGTGGTCTCGCGCATTATCGCTCCCGGCTCATTTTCCGCGCAGAGCTTCTCCAGGCTCGCTAACCAAGTCCAATCCCATCTCGCGGCCAATGTCGATTGGGATGCGGTCTATTCGGGTTGCGACCTCGACATCTATCTGCACGCTTTTTCTTATGAGCCAGCGAGCGGATACGCGAACGAAATTCGTGCCGAATCCCAACTGACTACGGCACTGCATGTGAAGCCGGGCTTGGCCCCTCCTGCCGGTGCAGCGATTGTCGCATCGAGGCTGGCGCTCTATGCGGCCTTGATCAACGCCGGAGCAAAAACACCAGCAGGCGCTCCCACCGCCGATCAAGGTACGGCTCTTGCAAAACGGATTCTTCTGGCCTGGGCGGGTCGCGGCTTTCGCGATCAGAATGGACATTTTCTGAACCGGGCCGAGCAGTTTTGCGATGGTCAGGCGCGTTTCAACCGGCTGGAGGAAAATAATGTCGGGCTGCAGATCGCAAGAGGCGTTATCTATTCCGTTCATGCCCAGGATCTGCTGCAGTCGATTGCCGCGTTCAACGCCACAGAAACAACCGAGCTTAATGCCTTTCACGCCGCGATGTTTGACTTGATCCGCGAGGCATCCAATTTCCGCTTTACGCTGCCGGAGCTGAATCGTTCCGCCGATACAAGGTGCGAGCTTTACAGCAATCACGCGGGTGCCCATCTGGCAGGGCTTCTGGCGATTGCGCGCCTGCTTGACGACGGGCGAAAAGTCAATGCGGTTCTCTACGGTAATGACCACTCGATTCCTGTGGCGCTTCCCTGGACGGCATGGTTCAACCATGCCGTGTATGGCGAAAACGATAAGCCGATTTCCTGTTACAAAAACAAGGGTCCCGATCGGTCCACTAGTCCTGATTCCTTCCAGACCCCGGTTGTTGCGCCAGGAGAAATCGAGGATCGCTATAGAAACCATAACGCATCCCAAGGTTTTGGCTATCCATTGGGTGTCCTGGCGGGCCTCTACAATATGGCAGAACTCATGGAGAACGCTGGGTTCGACGCCTATGGCTATCGTGGATCTCACAAGCAATCCATCGAGATGGCAACTCGGTATTACGCCTGTTATGGCAAATATGTTGGCTTCAAGAAGACTGTCACCGCCGATAATGCCCGTGCCTGTCCCGACTATCCGCAATATATCGGACAGAGCGTAAGCGGCCTGGAAATAAACCTGGTGATGGGTGCGTATCGCTTTCCAGGAAACTCTCTGATTACCGAACTGGAGGCCGCAGCGAAAGCAGCAGCAGGGGCCGATCTCCTTGACGCAATCCGCTTCGGACGCTGGAGGGATTGAAGCAGCTTCGGTGGCCGCCGCTTCCACACCGCCTCGACATAGGGATCGGATTCCACCGGTGCCCGCCCTTCGCGCCTTTGCTTCAGGCGATGGGTCGGGGGTTTCGACGCTGCTCGGGCCGCCATCACAGCCAAGTGCTGCCATCTAATATCTTTCGGCCAGTTAATTCTACTCGTGGTGCCGCGCTCCGACCACCCGCGCAGATGTGTCTTCCTTTCATCTTCTGGTTCCTCTCCGTAATTGGACGAATCGCGCCGAAGCAAAGAATGTGTTAGCGTGAGTCAGGGCAGTCTTCTAGCCTCCAAAGGACGCAACATGCTCGGTTTGGCGCAAACTCAGACTCTCCCCCGCCCCACCGCGCCGGCTCGCTCCGTGGCGCGCCGCTCATCACTCGTCACTCCTCACTGCCTCCCGTCGTTTCTAGCCGCTACTCAAATATTAAATATCGAGTTAACCCGCTCACAACAAACGAGAAAACATTTTCGAATCGCTACTATTCCGT
Source organism: Acidobacteriota bacterium (assembly GCA_013289715.1). GTDB lineage: Bacteria > Acidobacteriota > Terriglobia > Acidiferrales > UBA7541 > Palsa-295. The sequence continues at coordinate 43,696 of JABCZJ010000003.1, forward strand.
GCGTTTCCGCACCGCATTGCAACATTGCCGCCCGCGCAACTCGAATCGCAACAGACCCGGATTCAGAAATTTGGCAAACCAATGAAAATATAAAGAGAAACGATTTTCTAACCGCAACAACAAAAAGCGCCGTGGCGCAGGCACGATTGCCCATGCTCCGTTGCGCAGATCGCGGGCCACGGTTCGCGGAGCGCGAATCACGATTGACAAGTCACGAATCACGATTCACGCGGCACTGGGATTGGCGGATGATGACGGAATTGTTACAATGAGAACTGGCTGGCCGATTGTTGCCGGCTCTCATCCAGATTACCGGGACCATGCTCCCCAGGCAGGACACCAAACGAATGGCTGCACGCACGCTTTACGAAAAAATTTGGGATGCCCATGTAGTGCGGGAAGAGCCGGGGCAGCCTACCTTGATCTATATTGACCGACACTTGATTCACGAGGGCACTTCGCCGCAGGCGTTTTCGGGGCTGAAGGCCGCGGGGCGCAAAGTGCGTCGGCCGGAGTTGACGTTTGCGGTAATGGACCACTCCGTTTCGACGAAGAATCGCCTGTTGCCGGTGCTGGATGCGGACGCGCGCGGGCAGTTCGAAGCGCTGGAGCGCAATTGCGCGGAGACGGGCGTGCACCTGTTCGACATGAACAGCAAGAACCAGGGAATCGTGCACATCATCGGGCCGGAGCTGGGAATCACGCAGCCGGGGCAGACGATTGTGTGCGGCGACAGCCACACTTCGACGCACGGCGCGTTTGGCGCGCTGGCTTTCGGAATCGGCACCAGCGAGATCGAGCACGTGCTGGCGACGCAATGCCTGACGCAATTCAAATCGAAAACGATGAAGGTGGAAATTAGCGGCAAGCGGCCGCAAGGCGTCACTGCGAAGGACATTATTCTGGCCGTAATCGGGAAAATCGGAATTGCCGGCGGCAACGGATACGTTTTCGAATATAGCGGCGAAGCGGTGCGCGGCCTTTCCATGGAAGGCCGCATGACGATGTGCAATATGTCCATCGAAGGCGGGGCGCGCGCCGGAATGGTGGCGCCGGACGAAACCACGTTTGCCTACATGGAGGGGCGGCCGTTCGTTCCGCGTGGAAAGGAATTTCAGGGCGCGGTGGATTTCTGGCAGACGTTGCCGAGCGATCGCGATGCTGAATACGACGACACGTTGACCCTCTACGCGCGCGATTTGGCGCCGATGGTTACCTGGGGCACGAATCCGGGGATGGTGACGCAGGTTTCCGACCGCGTGCCGGATCCGGCTTCTTTTAGTGATCCCGTGGACCGCGAGGCGGCGACGCGCGCGCTGGTTTATATGGATTTGAAACCGGGCACGGCGATCGAGGACATATCGCTCGACCGCGTGTTCATCGGCTCCTGCACCAATTCGCGGCTGGAGGATTTGCGCGCGGCGGCAAAAGTTGTCGCGGGCAAACACGTTGCGAAATCGTTGAAGCAGGCGCTGGTGGTGCCGGGTTCGCGCGTGGTGAAGGCGGAAGCGGAAGCCGAGGGGCTGGATAAAGTTTTTGTCGCGGCGGGTTTTGAATGGCGCGATGCGGGTTGCAGCATGTGCATCGGGATGAATGATGACGTGCTGCTGAGCGGCGAGCGCTCGGCGAGCACTTCCAATCGCAATTTCGAGGGGCGGCAAGGCAAGGGCGGGCGCACGCACCTGGTGAGTCCAGTGATGGCGGCAGCGGCGGCGATCGAAGGCCACTTCGTGGACATCCGCAAGTGGAATAATGTGGACGGAGCGGAGTGACGATGGAACCTTTCATCAAGCATACGGGACTCGTGGCGCCGCTGGATCGCGTGAACGTGGATACCGATCAGATGGTGCCAAAACAATTTTTGAAATTGCAGACGCGGCAAGGTTATGGGCGCGTGCTTTTTTACGATTGGCGCTATTTGCCGGGGGAAAAGCCGAACCCGGAATTTATTTTGAACGCGCCGCGTTATAAAAGTGCTTCGGTGATTCTGGCGCGCGCGAATTTCGGCTGCGGTTCGAGCCGCGAACATGCGCCTTGGGCGATTCTGGATTATGGATTTCGCGCGATTCTAGCGCCGAGCTATGCAGACATTTTTTACAACAATTGTTTCAAGAACGGGATTTTGCCGGTGACTTTGTCGAACGAACAGATTGATGAGCTTTTTGCGCGAACGGAGAGGAAGGAAGGCTACCGCGTTACGGTTGATCTGGAACAGCAAGTGGTGACGGACGACCAGGGACTGCGCTACTCATTCGAAGTGGATCCGTTCCGGCGCGATTGTTTGCTGAAGGGTTTGGATGATATCGGCCTTACTTTGGTGCATGAGCCGCGTATTTCTGCGTTCGAAGCGAAAAATCTAAAGCATCCGGCGATGTATGAGGCTGTCGATGTGAAACACCATAGCGATTCGCCCCAATCCGCGCGCCACAATTAGCATCTTCTCGCTCAATTCACATTCAAAAAATCCGAATGCTCTGTGCCAGGGACAACCTGCGTCCATTTCTGACTAATCCGTGGCGCGGACAACGGGCTCAGGAGATTCCGGCGCGATCGGCGCGGGACCTTTTAGTTCGGCGAGCAGAATGCCGGCGAAGATTAGCGCGGCGCCGAGCAGGATGCGGCCGCCGAGATGTTCGCGCGCGAGAAACCACGAAGTGAGCGCGGCGAAAACTGGTTCGAGGCTGATCAAGATCGCCGTGTGCGTGGGCGAGGCGTATTGCTGCGCCCAGGTTTGCGCGGAAAAGCCGAAGGCGGTCGAGCCGAGCGCCGTGATGAGCACGGCGAAGACCAGCGTGCCACTCCAGACCCAGCGCGGGTGTTCGACATTTGTAACCGAGAGCAACGGCAGCGCAATTGTCGCGAGAATCGCCGTAGTTGCGACCTGAACGACGGCGAGCGCGCCGACGGAGTGATGCGCGACATAGCGGCTGATGAAAATCATGTGCACGGCGAACATCACAGCGCAGCCGAAGACCAGCGGATCGCCGCGATTCAGGCCGCCAAATCCTTCGGGCGGCACGGTGAGAAAATACAGACCGGCCAGCGCGGCCAGAGCTCCGGCCCAGATCCAGGCGTTCACGCGGCGCTTGCTGCACACCGCAAGCAGCAGCGGAACGATCACGACGCTGGCGCCGGTGATGAATGCGGCCTTCGAGGGCGAAGTGAATTTCAGGCCGGTGGTCTGAAACGCGTAGCCGGCAAACATGAAAAAGCCGATTTGCGCGCCAGCCCAGATGGAGCTGCGCGTCAGTCCTCGCAGCGCGCGCCGGAAGAAGATCGCCATCACCACCGCGGCCAGCGCGAAACGCACGGCGATGTACATGAAGACGGAAACGTCGGCGAGCGCGTCTTTCACCACGACGAACGTGGCGCCCCAGATGAGCGCCGTAAATCCCAGAGCGAGATCGGCGCGGAAATGTTTGCTGAGCATGGACGGAAGAGTTTATGCGCTGCGTGCGGAGGTGACAAGGCGAGAAACCGTGCCGCAACAGCGTGCCCCAGATTGATTGACGCACGCGGCACGCTGTAGTACAGAAGGTGCTGCCAATGACTCGCCCATTAACCGCAGTCGTACTTACCTTCCTCGGCCTCGCAATCGTATTGGCGGCTCCCCTGCCCGGTGCGAAGCACGAAACGTGGTTTGAGGCACGCAGCCCGAATTTCATCGTGGTGTGCAATGCGGGGGAAAAGCAGGCGCGCAAAACGGCGATTCGTTTCGAGCAGATTCGCGCCGTCTTTCGGCGCGAGCTGGAACTTGCCAGCAGACACGAGAGCCCGGTGATCACCATCATGGCCGTCAAGGACGAGGACTCCATGAAGGCCCTGCTGCCGGAATATTGGGTGAAGGGTCATGCGCACCCGGCGGGGATGTTCCTGGAAAACATGAATCAGTACTTTGCGACGATCCAGCTCGATGCTCCGGGCTCGAATCCCTACGACACGATTTATCACGAGTACTTTCACTCGTTGACCGCGCCTTATTATCCGAATTTGCCGGTGTGGGTGTCCGAGGGACTCGCCGAATTTTACGGCAATACGCTGATCGGCGATTCCGAAGTGGGGATGGGACGGCCGGACCCGGATTTGATTGCCGAGCTCAAGCAGGGCGGGTTGATGCCGCTGGACGTTTTGTTCAAGGTGGATCACAACTCTCCGTACTACAACGAGCAGCATAAAATATCGGTTTTCTATGCGGAATCTTGGGCGCTGACGCACTACTTGATGGTGGGCGACAAGGCTGCGCACCGCGCGACGCTGCAGACCTACATCAATGCGATGACGAAAGGAGCGACGGAGGAACAGGCCGCCGCGCAAGCGTTTGGCGACCTGAAACAACTGCAAGCGGCGCTGTTCGCCTATATCGGAAACGCGGCATTCTATTACATCAAAGCGCCACCGCCCCCGGAGATACCCGCCACCGACTTGCGGGTGCATGAACTTGCTGAAGCCGAGGTGGATGCGTATCGCGGTGGATTCGCGGCCGTGCGCGGACGGACGCAGGACGCCATACCGATTCTGGAGCAGGCGGTGAAGCTCGACCCGAAACTGGCGCTCGGTTATCAATACCTCGGTTTCGCGGAGTATCAAGACCGCAAGCACGCGGAAGCGCTGGCCGATTTCACGCGCGCGATCGAATTGAATCCGAAAAACGCGTTGACACGATTCTTGCGCGCCTATTTGACTTCCACGCAGGGCGGGACCGTTGGCGACGACAGGCAGATGCAGGAAGACTTGCGCGCGGCGATTGCCGTCAGCCCGGAGTTTGCGCCGCCCTATGGCGTGCTCGCGGTGTATATGGCCAATCAAGGAGATAATTTGCAGGAGGCGCTGAAGCTGGCGCAAAAGGCTCAGGCGCTCGAGCCGGGGAGCACAATTTATCAGATTGATCTGGCGCAGGTGCTGGCGCGCATGAACCGTTACAAAGAAGCGCGCAATATTGCGCTGCATGCGCGCGTGAACGCCTCCAATCCCATGGAGCGCGCCGAGGCCGAGCATTTTCTGGCATTCCTCGATCAGGTGAGCCAATACTCGCGAGACGATTCCGATTCGGCGGAGCCTGCTGTGGTGCGGGAGTCCTCCGGTACAGCAGCGAGTCCTGCGTCGGGCACGAATTCGCCGGCACGGGCGCCAGAAGCTGCTGCTGCGCAGACGGCCAGCGGCGACGCGGGGGCTGAAGGCGCTGCCACTTTGCGCGAGGCGGCGGGAGTAGTGACGAAGCTGAGTTGCATGAACGGATTGAAATTCGAACTCGACACCGGCGCGGGGACGTTGACTTTGCGTGTCAAGCCGGGCGCGCAGTACCACATAAAAGTGCTGACACGACCGAGCGGACCTTTTAATCCCTGCACGGCGATTCAGGGCCAACGCGTGAAGGTGGAATATCAGCCGGTGGGCAGCGATGGAAAGATGGGCGAGGTGGAATCGCTGACGGTGGCGACGGCTGCTAGCGGCGAAGGCGGCAGCGGGAGTACGGGAAATTCTGGAGCCGCGCGGCGGCTGAGCGTCGAGGGTGCGCATGCTGAGCCGGTGAAGGGTTCGGCGGAGGGCGAGGTGACGCAGGTTTTGTGCAACGGGCGCGAACTTACTTTGAATCTGGATGCGGGGGACGGAGCTTATATTTTGCATGCGCGGGATACGACGCGGGTGCAGTTCCAGCAGGACGTGGCGTTTGACGCGGGGAATTTCGAGCCATGCACGCAGTTGAAGGGGCGCGCGGTGAAGATTGCGTTTGTTACGGTGGAGGGGAAGACGTACGACGGGGAGATACAGGGCGTGGAAGTTCTGAAGTAGCGCAATTGAGATAGCGGCCGCTGAAAATCGCGGCGTGGCGTCAACGGAGTGGGCCGGGGTCAGGTGCTTGGTAGGCGATGCGGCCGCCTGCGACGCTCATTTTTACTTTTGTTGTGAGCAGGTCGCGCGCGGGAATTTGATTTAAGTCCACGGCGTAAACCACCAGATCAGCGAGCATTCCTGGGGCAATCGTGCCTTTGCGTTTTTCCTCGAATTCGGCGTAGGCCGATCCTGTGGTGTAGGCACGCAGACAATCCTTGATCGGCAAACTTTCTTGCGGCTGCCAGCTTGCGCTGCCTTGCGGCAATTCGCGCGTGACGCAGGCGTAAATTCCGCGCAGAGGATTGAGCGGCTCGACAGGATGGTCGGTGCCAAACGCGAGACGGGCGTTGTTCTGCTCCATGGTGCGCCAGGCGTAGGCGCCGCGGGAGCGTTCGGGGCCGAGGCGGCCGGTGGCCCAGCGCTCATCATCGAGCAGATGCGATGGCTGCATCGAAGCGATGATATCGAGGCTGCCATAGCGGGCGAAGTCTTCGGGCGCGACGATTTGCGCGTGTTCGACACGATCGCGCCGATCGCGCGGGCCGTTCGCCGCGACGACTGCAGCGAAGGTATCGAGCGCGACGCGATTCGCGCGGTCACCAATCGCGTGAAACGCAAGTTGAAATCCGGCGCGATCGCGCGCGATGGCCATGAGCGCGAGTTTCGCTGCATCCAGGTGCAGAAGTCCCGAGGTGCCGGGCGCGTCAGAGTAAGGCGCGAGGAGCGCGGCGGTGCGCGAGCCGAGCGAACCATCGAGAAACGCTTTTAGCGCGCCGGTTTTGAGCCATGGATCGGTTGAACCCCATTCCTTGCGTAGCGCCTCCAGAGTGGCGACCGGTAAAGTGAAATCCAGCCACTCGGTGATGCGCGCGGTCAACTTCCCTTCCCGGCGCAGCTGCTGATAAATCAGGAGATTTTCCTTGCTGAACGAAACGTCGCGGCTAATTTCCAGATAGGAACAGTCCTGCAGCGAAGTGATGCCGTTGCGCGCGGCATCGGCGAGCACCAGCTCGATGCCACGGCGACGCTCGGCTGAAGATGGCGCGGCCATTTTGGAAAATACCAGGTTCTTGGCGCCGTCTTCCTGCAGCAAGCCGGTGGGCTGGCTTGTTTGCGGGTCGCGAACGATGTGCCCGCGTGCGGGATCGGCGGTGTCCTGCGTTACTCCGGCGATTTTCAGCGCGAGTGAATTTGCGATGGCCACGTGGCCGTCCACGCGCGAGAAAAACATGGGAAGTGTGCTCGAGACGGCGTCCAGGTCTTCGCGTGTGGGATCGCGGCGGCCGGGCCAGAGCGTTTGGTCCCATCCGAACCCGGTGATCCATTCGCCGGGGGCGCGGTCTTTGATATTTTCGCGGATGCGCTGCTGAAATTCCGCGAGCGATTGCACGCCTGTGAAATCAATGGCGAGTTTGTTGAGCGCCGATTGCCCGATGTGCACGTGCGCGTCGTTGAAGCCGGGCATGACGAAGGCGCCGCGGAGATCGATCACGCGCGTCTTCGCGCCGAGCCACGGCTTGATTTCGGGGGCGTCGACCGTGGAAGCTTTTTGCAGGTCCTCCGTATCCCGGGTGATGGAGGAAACCGCGACGATGGATTCGCCGCGAATCGCCAGGGCGCCGGCCCATGCGTGGGCGTCGTCCATCGTTTCAATCTTCGCGTTCGTGAGAACGAGGTCGGCGGGACCTTGCGCGGGAGAAAGCGTCGTGGAAGTCTGGCTGGCGGGGGTGTTCCGCCTCGCTGTAGCGTCCGCAACCGAATTCACAGCACGCGCAACGATCAACAACGCAGCGCCTGTGACGCCAAAGAAAAAAGTCAGGAGAAACCGGCGGGACATTCTAGGGCTGAACTCCGGCGAGGGCGACGGTTGCAAGGAACAGGCGCTTCAGGCCCATTTCGCGGCCGCTGGCGTCGTACCACTCGGCGGTGGTGTGCGAGCCGCCGCCTTTTCCGCCGCCGCCGAGCGAGACGGCCGGGATGTTGAGCGAAAGAGGAATGTTGGCGTCGGTGGAACTGCGTTCTATGCGCGAACGATTGCCCAGGAATCGATCCACATTGCGCAGAGTTTCCAGCAGAGGAGCGTTATCCGGCAATTTGCCGGCGGGGCGCGAACCGAGCGAACGGACGATGACACGGAGCGTTTCGTTTTCGTCGTGCGCCGTGGCCATTTCCTCGCGCGCGCCGGATTGCATGGCATCGCGCAGAGCGCGCTCCATTTTATTTACTTCGGCTTCGTCTTCGGAACGCAGATCTACTTTTACAGCGGCGCGCGACGGGATGGAATTTACCGAGGTGCCGCCTTCGATCATTCCAAAATTGTAGGAGCTGCGCGGATCGTCGGGGACGGGCTGCGCGGAAAATTTCACGATGCCGCGGGAAAGCGCGGTGATGGGATTGGGCGCGCCGAAATCGGACCAGCTGTGTCCGCCGGGGCCGGTGATGGCGATTTCGAAACGGTGTGAGGCGATGCCTTGCGTGGTGATGTGTTCGGTAGAGGCGCCATCCACCGCGATAACCGCGGCGAGGCGCGAGCCGTAACTTTCCACCAGCGAGCGAATGCCGCGCAGGTTACCTTCGCCTTCTTCGCCGACATCGCCCGCGAGGACGATCGTTTTCGTTGTGTTGATGCGCGATTCGGACAGAGCGCGCGCGAGGCCGGCCAACGCGGCGAGGCCTGCGCCGTTGTCTGCTACGCCAGGAGCGGTGAGGCGATTGCCGTGGCGTTTCACGCGAACATCGGTGCCGGCGGGAAAAACTGTGTCCAGGTGCGCGGCCAGTAAAATCACGCTCTTCGGGTCTGTCCCGAGGCGCTCGGCGATTACGTTGCCAGTTTTATCGAGCTGAACTTTCAGGCCCGCGGCTTCGAACGTTTTTTTCAGGTATTCGCCGCGCGAAGCTTCTTTGAATTCAGGAGCGGGGATTTCGGTGAGGTGGATCTGCTGGTCGGTGAGCCAGGCGGAGCTTGTGTCAATCCAGGCGAGAGCGCGGGCGCACGCGGGGTCATCGGCGAGTTTCTCGATCGAGTCACCGGCGGCGCGCGCGTAAAGTGTGGCCATCGTTAAAAAGATACCGCAGATCAGTGTGAGTTTCACGAGATTCGTGCGGCGAATTCCGGCGCCGGACATGAACATTGTACACGGCGACGCGACGATCGAGGTGCGTTCAATAGCTACCGAGTTTTCGCTGGGGCCGCGGCAGAGGCGATGATCGTCTGGATTTCTACTTCGGTCATGATGCGCTCGGCTTGCTTTGCGGCTGCGAAGATGCGATCTACTAACTCGTCGGTTGCCGGGACGTTGCGCTTTTCGAGCCAGTAGAGGACGTTCGAGCGGCCGCTGAGCGGGCCGATTTCGATAATTTGCTCGAGCCCGAAGAGGTGCGACGGCACACCACTGTAAATGGAATTGGCCAGCTCTTGATCGCCCTTTTTGTAGGCTTTCACTATGGCTGCGGCGTGCACCCCGGTCGCGGTGCGAAATGCGTCGCGGCCTACGACAGGATAATTCGGCGGGATTGGCGTGTGTGTGGCTTTGGAGACGGCTTCGGAATATTGTTTGAGCTTTGAGAGATCCTGTTCGATCAAGCCGAGCAGGCGCAGGTTGACGAGCATCAATTCCATTGGGGTGTTGCCGACGCGTTCGCCCAGAGCCAACGCGGCGGCGTGGACTTGATCGGCTCCGGCGGCAATTGCTGCCAGAGAATTCGCGATGGCGAGGCCGCGATCGTTGTGCCCGTGCCAATCCACGCGAATTTCTTCGCCGGACGGCTTTACGACTTCTTCGATTACGAAGTTCACCAGATTGTGGGCGCCGCGCGGAGTGGCGTGGCCAACCGTGTCGCACAGAACCACGGCGCGCGCGCCGGCGCGAATCGCAGTCGAGTACAGCGTGATCACCGTCGCGGGGTCGGTGCGAATGGTGTCTTCGGTGACGTACATTACCGGCAAGCCCGCCGAGGTGGCGAATTTCACGGCGTCTTCGGTGGTGCGCTGGAGGTGATCGACGGTCCAGTCTTCGACCAGGCGGCGGATCGGGCTGGAGCCTAGAAAAGTGGCGGCTTCGATGGGGCGGCCTACTTTTTCGGAAATTTCGATGATGGGCTGGATGTCGTTCTTTAGGGTGCGCGCGGCGCAGTTAGGGCGGATTTTCATGCGCGACGTGACGATTTCGCGCGCGAGGGCTTCGGTGTCAGCGTAGGCACGCGGTCCGGCGCCGGGCAGGCCGATATTTACGGTGTCAATTCCGAGCGATTCCATCAGATGCAGGATTTCGATTTTCTCAGCGATGCTGGGATCGCGGACGGAGGGATTTTGCAGGCCGTCGCGGAGGGTTTCGTCGTTGAGTGCCACGTGATGGGTGGCGGGGATCTCGGCGCCGGTGTAGGTGTTCCAGTCGTGGATGAGTTCGTGTTTCATTTTGTGAGGCGGCTGCTTGTATTTGACTCTCGATAGAACTGCAAAGCGAACAGAGATCCTTCGCTGCGCTCAGGATGACGACGAATACTACCGCGGTCCGCCGAACCTAGTACCTAATGGTGTAGCTGCGCGGGGCCTGCGAGAGGCCCGGCTTGTAGATAGTCTGGCAAAATTCGCAGCGATAGATTTCAGCTTTCTTGCCTACTAGCGCTTCGATTTCTTTTGGATAATCGTACCAGCGTTTCAGATGGCCGCAGCAGAGCTTGCCTTTGGCGTCTTTTTCGTCGCAGGCGCGCATGGTGGGTCTCTTGGGTTTGAGCTTCGGGCCTGCGGGGGCTTCTGGTTCGGGCGCGGCTGCGGTCGCTTGCGGAGTTGTTGCCGCGGCGGCCGGGCTCGCTACAGGTGGAGTTGCTGGCGTTGCAGCTGCCGCTGGTGGAGCAGCTGGTTCTGGCGTTACCGGAGTCGCGTCAGTCATTCGATTCGCTCCTGTGTGGCTGACATCGCAAGTGCAACGACTAAGTCAAAAGATTTAACAGAGAGGAAAGCCGGAGGACACAGAGAAAATCGAACCGCGCTACGTTCGTTCTTTTCCGCTATCTCCTCCACTTCTTCCCCATCCTTTACTTCCCTGCTTCCTTGCTTCAACGCACCTTCAGATTCTGTTGCGGCGAAAGATTACGCCGCGGGCTCCGTGCTTCTTTGTCATGGCCGCGATGCGGCCGCGCCAGCTGGGCGCGAATAACGACTCGAGCAATGCACCGGCTGCGGCGGCCAGCTCGGCAGTGTAACCGAACCACCACGTTTTCGCGACGCGCGGCATGCGGTCCACATCGATATATTTTACTCGAACCATTTCGAGCAGTCCAAGACGGGAATGGGTGTGACCCCAACCGCTCGAGCCGGGGCCGCCGTGCGGGGCTTCGGTGATGCCGTAGTAGCTGGCGACGTCGTTGACCATCACGGAGCCGGCGCGCACGCGGGAGGCAATTTCGCGGCCGCGGCGATTGTCAGTGGTCCAGACGCTGGCGCTCAGGCCGAAGGGCGAATCGTTGGCGAGCGCGACGGCCTCGTCGGCGCTCGCGACGGCGCAAATGGCGATCACCGGGCCGAAGGTTTCTTCGCGCATTAGCTGCATGGAGTGGTCCACGCTCGTCACTACGGCGGGTTGCAGAAAATTTGCACCGAGATCGGGACGTCGATTGCCGCCGGTGAGAACTTGCGCGCCGCGCGCGATGGCTTCCTGCAATTGAACTTCAACCTTTTCGAGCTGGCTTATGCGGATCATCGGGCCGATTTCAGCGTCGGGATCGGAGGCGGGGCCTAGGCGCAGCTTTTTTGTTTTTTCGACGCAGAGTTGGGTGAAGCGTTCGGCGACCGGCTGCTCGACGTAAATGCGTTCGACGGAAATGCAGGTCTCGCCGCAATTCATGAAGCCGCCCCAGACGGCGGCGCTGGAGGCGATTTCCAGGTCGGCGTCGGCGAGGACGATCATGGCGTCCTTGCCGCCGAGCTCCAGGACCGATGGAATCAACTTCTTGGCGCAGGCTTCGGCGATGCGTTGGCCCGTCGAGACACTGCCGGTGAAGAGAACTTTGTCCGGGCCGGCTTCGATGATCGCCGCGCCTAGGTCGCCGCGGCCTTGCAGCACTTGCACCAGGCCCGGCGGAAATTTTGCTTGTGCGACGAGTTCGCCGACCAGTTGGCCACTCCATGGTGTGAGTTCGGAGGGTTTGAGCAGCACCGCGTTGCCCGCCGCGAGCGCGGGGATTACCTGCGCCATGGGAATCGAGAACGGATAATTCCACGGCGAGATAATCGCGACGACGCCCAGCGGATCGAATTCGAGCCAGCCGGATTTCGCTTTCATGGCGATGTTGTGGTGCGGCACGCGTTCGGGACGGAGCCAGCGCGGGGCTTGGCGCGCTAGAAAATCGGCCGTGTCGAGCGCGAGCAGCACTTCGGCGAAGATCGCTTCGACGCGCGGCTTCCCTGCTTCGCGCGTGATCACGTCCGCGATTTCGTCGCGGCGCGCGAAAATTGCATCGCGCAGGCGGCATAGCATGGCGCAGCGTTCGCGCAGAGGATGCCCGGACCATTCTTTTTGCGCGCTGCGGGCGCGGGCGAAAATCGCGGGTAGGTCGGCGGGCTGGGTCACGGCAATTTGCGCGTTTATTTCCTGCGTGGCGGGGTTGATCGAGTCAATGATAGCCGCGGCGCGCAGAGGTGGTGAACCGAGCTGTGAAGGGACCGCCATTTATTTCGTGATTGTAACTGAAATACAGCGAGACGACCGCAAACAGATTGCGTGAAACGTCGGCAATGAAATACGCACCAAAAAACGCACAGGCAAGATTGCCGATGCTACCAAGTCCGGCGAGACGCTGGCGCTACGTGGTTCGTTCGCGGCGACGGGCCGCATGCATGGCGAGCGAATCGGTGGGGTCGGGATATTCGAGGGCTACGAGGTAGAGTCCTTCGGGGGGGACTGTGGGGCCGGAGCGGGAACGGTCGCGCGCTGCGAAAATTTCTGGGATGTCGGTGGGGGCGAGGCGGCCTCTGCCGACTTCGATTAAGGTGCCGACGATTTTGCGGACCATGTAACGGAGGAAGGAGCGGCCGCGGACTACGTAGGCGATTTCGTCTCGGTCGGGTTCACGCGCGATTTCGGAGGAGTGGATGGTCCGCTGCATGTCGCGGTCTTTGTCGTCTTCTTCCGAGCCGGTGGATGCGGCGAAGGACGTGAAATCGTGCTGGCCTGCGAAGGCGCGGGCGGCGGCGGACATGGCGGCTTCGTCGAGCGGCCAGGGATAGTGGAAGGCACGGCGGTGATCGAAGGGCGGCAGGACTTCGCCGCGGTAGATGCGGTAGCGGTACGTCTTTCCCTGCGCTAGCCAGCGCGCGTGAAAATCCTGGCCGACTTCTTGCGCGGCGACAATGCGTATGGTCGGTGGGAGCAGAGCGTTCATGCCGCGCTGAATTTCGTGCGGGTCGAGAGTGGAGCGGGTTTTGAAATGCGCGACTTGACCTTGCGCGTGAACGCCGGCGTCGGTGCGGCTGGCGCCTTGGATCGTGATCGGTTCCTGAGTTATCTGGCGGAGGGCGTCTTGGAGCGCGCCTTGGATCGTGGGCAGGCCGGGTTGGAGTTGCCAGCCGTGGAAGCCGGAGCCGTCGTAGGCGATGGTTAGTTTTATTGTTTGCATGTGGCTGCTGAGATTATCGCATGTGAAAGCAGGTCCAAGGCACCAGTGATGAACGCAGATGAACACTGATAAGGGCATTGATAAAGGCGAAAGGGATCGTCCGAGAAAAGCGCTTTGCGAGACTACGGATTTTCTCCGGGATGGAATTCAACGAGCTTGAGCTCCGTATCCGCCACCGTACCGTGATGATGGTATTCGTAAGTTGTGAGTCCCACCCCCGACACATAGCTAAATCCAATATCGTCGGGACCGGTAACGTAGCGGATTGTGTATGCGGTCCGAATTCCGTGTGAAATTCCCTTCACTTCGCGAAGAGAGGTCTGGTGCAACGTGTCCACGACCCAACAATAGCGGGAATCCGGACGCTGCATGGCTTCGGCATCACAGCCGAATTTCTTTCCCTTCTTCAATGGCAGCTCGAGAAAGAGATCATCGTCTTTTGGCATTCCCTCCGGAGCGTCACGAGAATCTTGGGTTCCGTTAAGGATGATTGGCATCTTTTCTGAGCCAACCATGTACAGATTCCCTTCTCCGGATTGAATGATCAGCGAATCCTGTCGGGTGGGGTTTCCGTTAGACCAATCCAAATCTCTAAGAAATCCGTTCACCACGGCTACCGATAAATCGCCTCTGTTAACTCGCTTCCGAACTTCCATCCTCCACTCAACCGGAGTCTCAGAGACTTTGTTGAGGTCATGCGTCCAGCGCACGAGACCTCGGTAAACCCAGTACGTGCCCTCACTCAGAGGAAAGCTCGAGGCTGGGTTGTTATTACTGCCTGCGCGCAAAGCAGTGGGAGTCCAGAAAAGCAAAGCAAACAGTAAAATGTGACAAATCCAAGCGGCGGTGCGTCGAGCATTCATCGGGATTGTCCTTGATTGTGATTTTACGCAGGCCTTGACGAATTGGACCCTATCGTGAGGGAACAGTTTCTGCGCGGATGCGAAAAAGTTACGGCTGGCTGCGTGAAAACCGGGAGCCGGGGCGGCTGGCCGTGCCGCCGGCGTGGCATTGGGGGCAATCGTCGGGCTCGTAGCTGGGGACATCCATTTCGAGCAGGGCGCGGGCGGTTACGTTGAGCTCGAGGCGGCCGCCGCTGCGGTCGATGATGGCACCGGCGGCGACGGCCAAGCCACCTTCCTGCTCGACTACGCCGATGGCTTCGCGGGTGGAGCCGCCGGTGGTCCAGACATCTTCGATCACCAGCACGCGTTCTCCTGGCTTCAGTTCGAAGCCGCGACGCAGGGCCATTTGGCCGGAGCGATCACGTTCGACGAAAAGCGAGCGGACGCCGAGCGCGCGTGCGACTTCGTGGCCGATAATCAGGCCGCCGAGAGCGGGGGAGACGACGCAGGCGACGGTGTGATCCTTGAAACGCTCGGCGAGGGCGCGGCCTAGTTGTTCGGCGTGTTGCGGATGCTGCAGCACCAGCGCGCACTGGATGTAGGTGGCGCTGTGGCGTCCGCTGGATAACTCAAAGTGTCCCGTGCGGATGGCGCCTACTTGTTCGAGCAGCTTCAGAATTTCGTCACGTTGCATCGCACTCCATCCGGCGTGTGCGCTTGCGGGGGCACAGGCAGCCAGTGGCGGTAGGGTAAGGGCGAAGGGGAAAAGTGTCAATGGGCGGAAATGCGCGACTGAGCATCGCGCTCCGCCAACTAGTGGAAGCTACAACTTGATCCAGCACCATTCTTTCGAGTACGGGACGCGGCTCATGCGGTAGCCGGATTTTGTGCCGGTTACTACTACGTCGCTCCAGTTGAAGCCTACGCCTTTTTTGGGGTCGAACAGGCCGGGCTCTTCCGAGAAGCACATATTTTTTTGCAGGACGGTGTAATCACCTAGGGCGAGGTATGGAGGTTGGTGGCCTTCAGAGCCCTGGCCGTGCGCGGGGCGATGGTAGATGTAATCCTGCACGCCGTTCGCGACCTGATATTTGTGGATTTCGTAGGCGATGCTGGAACAGGTGACGCCTTCCTTTTGCAGGTCCACCTGCATGTCGCAGGTGTGTTTGCTGACTTCCCACAGTTTTTGCATGTGCGGGTCGAATTGGCCGTCGGCGCCGGCGATGATGAACATGCGATAGTTTTCGCCGCCTTGTCCGCCGATGGTCGCGGCGCCTTCCACCTGCAGCGGCATGTTGCGCTGAATGCGATTGAAGAGCGGCTGATTGGGATGCGGGTAGGCGCAGAGCGGGCCGACGCGGCATTCCACTTCCACTTTGCTGGCGACGCCGTGGTGTGGCGCGCCATTCGCGAGATTCAGCTCGGAGTAAAGAATGTCGTTGATCCAGAGGGTCGAGGCTGCGGCGACTTCGTAGTCCGTGACGTCTGTGCCGAACGTGAGAATGTAATCTCGCGCGTAAGCGTGGGCGCGGTCGAAATAAGTGTAAGCGCGGCGATTCAGCGCGAGCTCTTCGGGAGTTTTTACCTCACGCATGTTGAGTAGCACGTCGCTGACGTTCACCCACTCGACGCCCGGGAGGATTTTTTTCACCGTCGCGGCTTGTTCGGGGTAAAACTCGCCGTCGAGAGCGATTTTGTTGCCTTGGACACCGTGCCTTTTTATCCCTTCAAGAAAATACTGGAACAAGTCCACCGTCTTGCCTTGCACCACCTTGCCCAATTCAGGGAATGCGCCTTCGGCGTGGAGGTAATCGAAATAAAGCCAGCCGCCGCCGAACCACCAACTGGTGACGAGGTCGCGATCGAGCGCGGGATAGAGATACCAGGGCGCGTCGTCGTCTTGATTCATGAAGACGGCTTGAGGGCGTTCGGTGGCGGTGTGCCAGTAACCCGTGAGATAGATGATGTTCCAGCGGTCGCGCAGGACCAAAGCTTCGATGCCGCGTTGCGCGAGCGTTTCTTTGAAGCGGCGGACTTGCTGCTGGTTCCATTCGAGCGGCAGGCGGTCAACTGTGGCGGGTTGCGGCGGGCCTTCTTCGCCGGGCGTAGGGCCGAGCAGCAGCTTTTCGCTGGCACCGGTGGCGCGCTGATTCACGATTTGCGCTAGCGACGCGCGAGATGGGGCGGGTTGCATTCCGGCTACTTTGTCCATCCGGGAGAGCAGGCCTCCGCCCATCAACGCGGCGCTGGCAGACTTCAGAATTTGGCGGCGAGCTTGATGCATGACGCCTCCGCTCGCGAGGCTGAAAGAGGAAACGATGACGCGCGAGTGATTGCATACAATATATGCGCGACGCCGCGATTTCAACGCGTCATTGGGGTTATTTCTCGCGGGCTAGTTGGCGGCTGCCTTACTGATCCATTCGCAGGCTGATCGAGCCGATGCCGCCTTCAATAGTCAGGTCAATTGTCGCGGGGGTCTTGCCGAGTGCGTCGTTGATGTAGTCGTCGCCTTGGCGCGTGAGGCCGTGCGGGCTGACCGAGCCGATTCCGCCGGAGGCGTGGACGCGCACGCCGACGTCCTTGGGGAGGCGGATGATCGCCGCGCCGACGCCGCCGTGAATATCCACGTGCAAATCCGATTTGCGAGGGCCGGTGATGTCGAGGTTCATTTGGCCGACGCCGGCTTGTACGTCTAGATTTTTCACGTTGAGGCCCTGCAGGCGCAGATTGCTGGAACCTGCGCCGATTTGCACGTTCATGTCCATAGGGACGTTATCGGCAAAGCGCAGTTGCCAGTCGTTGCGCGCGATGGCCAGATGGACGTGAGCCTTATTCTCCTGAGTAATGGAAAGGTCGCCGCGGCCGCCGGAAACGGAATACTCGACGCGCGGCGCGCCATCGTATTCGTGGTAGTCAAAATTCGCGTTCAGCAATTGGCTGGCGCCGCCAGCCACGTCGAGCGAGCCCGAGGGAATGTCGATATTGGCGGTGACGGACTGCGCGCCTTGCAGGCTGACTTCCTGCGCTTCGTGGAGGATGGGGTGCGCATAGCGACCGCGCCAAAGCGCGAAGCCAAGAATGAGCAGGACTACGAGCACCGCGATCGGCGCGCCAGAATGGTGACGAGGTCCGTCCGTCTGGGAATAGGTCCGGTCCATCCAGGCATCCCACATGTAACCCAGGCCGATGGCAATCAGCAGGATCGGCCAATAGCGCTGGATGATGGACCAGGCATCGAGGTCCGGATGCAGATTGATGACCAGGAAGAAGACGCCGACGGCGATGACGATGAGCGCGCCGCCGATCGAGCTGCGCCGCCTATGGCCGTTGTGGGGCATGCCGGGGTCCTCTACCCTTAGAGTACGCGCGGCGGCGCCAAATGTTTCAGCGGAATGTGGCGAGCTGCGAAATTGACAGGAACGGGCGCGTCGGATATTCTCAATTATTCGAAATAGACCACGAAGGAGTACTGAATGGCTCAGGGTACGACGATCAAGCATAAGAAAAAGACGAAATCGGTATTGAAGAATATCCGGCAGTCGGCGCATCGCGCGGCGATCAATCGCATGAATCGGACGCGGGTGCGGACGTCGATACGGCGGATGCGGACGGCCTTGACGGCGGGCGATACCGCTACGGCGGAGAAGCTGGCGTCGGCGACTTTTTCAGATTTGGACAAGGCGATTCGCAAGAGGACTTTGACGGAGAATACGGCGAATCGGTATAAGTCGAGGTTGACTTTGGCTTTGAATGCTTTGAAGGCGAGAAAGGCTTAAGGCAACGGCAAACACAACGGCAGCCCTGAGGAACGCTGATGAACACTGATAAATTCAAAGGCTGATCGGGACAAACGAGGGTCTGCGGTTCGGGTCTTGGTGGAATTTACGGCGCTCCGAGAAATCGGGGCGCTTTTTTTTGCGTTTACGGGCACACGAGTTCGGCCGGACGAGAGATCCTTCGCTTCGCCCAGGATGACGAAAGCTCGGATGCTAGGCGGCGGGAGCGCTGGAGGACGCCGACGAGGTTAGGCGCACGATCAGAAATTCCATCAGGGCGCGGGGATTCGGGTTTGCGGATTTTAGTTGGTTGTCGGCTTCGGCCAGGGCGATGACGCCGTTGATCAGATCTTGTTTGGGGATGCGATGGGCATTGCGCACGGCGGCTTCGGCGGCGTCGGGTCGCATGCCTAGCGTGCGGGCGGCTTGAAAACCGCTGGTGCCTGCGGGCAGATCGCGGGCTTCGATCAGTTTGCGGTACATCCAGGCGAGCACGCCGACCAGGCCGATTGGTTCTTCGCCTTCGCGCAACAAATTATCGAGAAAATCGAGTGCGGCGTCGCGGCGGCGCGTTGCGAGCATCTCCGCCAGTTGCCACACCGTGTTTTTGCGGGCGGCGACGACGAGTTCTTCGACATCGGCAGTAGTGATGCGACCGCGGCCCTGAACGTAGGACGCGAGCTTCTGAATTTCCAGCTGCATGCGGGCTGGCTCGCTATTCAAAATGTCGGCGAGCAGCGTGGCGGCGGGGCGGTCAAGTTCTGCGCCCAAGTCTTTGGCCATTTGCGCGGCGAGCGACGCGGCTGATTCATTGCCGAGCGTCAACTCGACGATCAGCGCTTTCTCGGCGAGTATTTTGTAGAGGCGCTGGCGGTGATCGAGCTTGGGGACTTCGAAGACCAGCACGGTGAAGGGCGCAGGCTTTTCGAGGTAATCCGCAAAAGCTTGGAGCGTGTCCTTACGCGGGTCGTCTCCGCTGTCGCTATCGTCGTCCGCTTCGCTTGCGTCGCCATCTTTCGCACGACCCTGGATTGTCTCCGCGCCGTCAATCAACACCACCTGGCAAGGCGCGAGCATCGGCATGGTTTCGGCGCGCTGAAATATTTCGCTCCAGTCGCCCCCGCGCACGGCAATGCGGGCTAGCGCCCAATCGCGCATGGGTTCTGGCACGTAGGAATCAATGATTTTGCTGCGGCACAGATCGCGGAGGTAGGGATCGCTGCCTTCGAGCACGATCGCGCCGACGGGCTTTCCTTTCGCCAGCTTCTCGATCAATTTTTCGGGCGAGAGATTGGGCACTAGAAAGTCTCCAGGACGTTTGAGACCAGCTGCGCGGCAAAATCGCGGGACATGCGTTCCAGCGCGGGGTCCTGCTCTTCGAAAAAGCTCTGCACGTCGGAAGAAATCTGGTACTCGTCGCGATAGACCATGTCGTTGTTTTCGTACACGGGCTTTTCATCTTTCGTGCCGATGAGCTGAACTTTGGTGTGCACCGTGACGAGCATCATGGTCACTTGCCCGGTAGTGGCGTTAAACAGCATCGGATCGGTCTCGATGGAAAGCACTTCGCCGTGCAGCACGGCGTCGGCGGTTGCGGGATCCTGCGCGATGCGATATTTGGTGCGCTGCACGAATTGACGAATTACCGCAGCGGTGAAGCGCTGTTCGATTCGATAACGCGTCGTGTCGTTCTTAAATGCCGGAACGGCGATGGTGGTCCATTGCGCGGGCAGGTTTCCCGCGCGGCCGGCGACGTGATAGCCGCAGCCGCTAACGCTGGCAACGAGCAGCAGCGCGCTGATCACTATAAGCTGCGCGGCGCGCTGCGGATTTTTATTGTACGCGCGGTTCTGCAACCAATTCCTCCGCGATGCGCACGGCATTCACCACTGCCAGGCGCAGATTATCGGCGACGCCCCAAATCCAAACGCCCGCCGCGACGTTCGGGTCCGGGTCAATGCACGCGAGATGAATTTCGCTTTCTCCGGCGACGGTCACGTTGCTGGGCGCGGGATCTTCGGGCGCGTCAACCTTCACACCTAGATTGCTGAAAGCCGCTTGGAGTTGCTCGCCCGCGAGCGGCGCGGCAAATTCGGCGTAGGCGGCGAAAGCGTATCCGTAAAAGACTGGCGCTTGCACCAGCTGAATGGCCGGAGCTTGTGCTCGGCCGGCGAGATATTCCGCGACGTCTTTCGCGATCGAGTTGCGGACCTCTGCAAACGTGGGTTTGCTGTCCGGGCCATACCCCGCCAGCAGGTTGAAGGCGACTTGTGCATCGAACACGGGCTGCACGATCGGACGGAAGGAAAGCAAATTCGTGGTTTGGGCTTCGAGCTCGTCCACGCCGGCCTGATCGCGTTCCGAGACTGGAGGGAAAAGCAGCAGCATGGTGCGCAGCGGCGAAAATTTTGCGACCGCCGCCGCTAGCGTGCACGCGATGATCACTCCTGAGCCGGGCGACGAGTATGCGACCGATTTGCGCGCGGCGTTCACGCCATTCGTGGACTTTGCTGCGTTGAGTCCCGGGCGCGGCAGCAACGCCGTTGCCAGCGCGGGAATCCAGGACGTGGATTCGCCGCTCGCGGCCAGCGCGCCGCTAAGATCAATCACGACGGCGCCGGAACGTTGCGCCGCAGGCCAATTCCGCGCGGCATCCTGCTGCGAGCCGGTGAAAAATACGAAGCGGGCGTCTTCGAAGCTGTCTTCTTCAAGCGCGCGAATGAATGTGGGTTCACCGCCTGCTTCCGTGAGCGTGCCGGCCAGCGCGGGTTCATCCAGCAGCACGATATCGCTGGCGGGGAAATTGCGCTCTTCGAGGACGAGCTTCAATTCCTTGCCACGCAAGGAAGAAGCGCCAACGATGGCGACGCGTGTGGATTTAGCCGGCCCGGAGGGCATGGTCTAGGCAGGCCGCGAAGCGAGACGGTGGCGCACAGTGCGCACCAACTGCATCACGGGCCCGTGTGCGGTGTAACCGGCGGTGAAGAGCAGCAAGGTGAGGTGCGAGAAGTACACGACGGCTCCGAAGAGCAGCGCAACTAAAATCACCGCGAGAGAAGGCTGGCGGCGCGTCAGCGGAACATCCTTGAAACTGAAAAAGCGCAGCGAGCTGGACATCAGTATGCCGAGCACAACGAGCAACGCGAGCCAGGCGACGGAGGCGCGAAAGTCCTCGATAGGATGGCCGTGACAGAAATGGACCGTCGCCGCAATCATGCCGGCGGCTGCGGGAGTGGGCATGCCCGCGAAATAGCGGTTGCCGCCCGGAGCCATGCCTTGAATGTTGAAGCGCGCCAGGCGCCACGCGCAGCAAGCGACGTAAAAGAAACCGATGAGCCAGCCGAGTTGGGTCAGGTGCAGAGCTTCCGGCGCGTTGGCCGCGGCGATGGCGCGCACTCCCCACGCATAGGCGAGAAATGCCGGCGCCATACCAAAGCTCACGACATCAGCCAGCGAATCGAATTCTCTGCCGAAGGCGCTTTCGGTGTGCATCGCGCGGGCGATGCGTCCATCCATGGCGTCAAATAAATACGCGACGCCCACGGCGCAGGCGGCGTTATCGAGATCGGTAATTTTTCCGTCGAGAGTGGCGAGAATGGCGTAGTAGCCGCACAACATGTTGGCGACGGTGCAGGCGCTGGGAAGAATGTAAACGCCACGGCGCAAACGATGATTGCGGAACGGACGGCGGGGCTCTTCGTCGTGACCGATGGGATCTATGTCGTTGAATTCCATTTCGCGATTACGCTCTCGCCGCCCTTTACGTGCTGCCCGCGCCGGATGACGACTTGCGTATCCAGGGGCAGCCAAATATCCACGCGCGAACCGAAACGAATCAGGCCAACGCGCTCACCCATTACGACCTCTTGCCCTTCGTCTTTCCAGCATATCACGCGACGCGCGATAGCTCCGGCGATTTGTTTGAAAACGACACTCCCTTGAGGCGTATGCAGATAAATAATATTTTGTTCGTTTTCACGTGAGGCGTCGGAGCGGAACGCGGCGTAGAAACGGCCGGGGCGGTAGACCACGTCGGCGATGCGTCCGGTTGCAGGCGCGCGCTGGACGTGGACGTTCCAGATGGAAAGAAAGATGCTGATACGATGGCCCATCACGGAGTCCAGCATTTCGTCCACGATTTCGACGACGCGGCCATCCGCGGGGGAGATGATGACGCCGGGTGTGGTGGGAATTACGCGCTGGGGATCGCGGAAGAAATAAAAGATGAAGAGTCCTAGGAGAATTAGCGCTACGCCGAGAATTTTCCAGCCAGGGATAAAGCACAGTGCGCCCGCAATGAGCGGCGGCAGGGCGAATCGGTACGCGTCTCTAATCATGGGCCTGGGCGAAATCCTTTGCTCGCGAGAATATACGGCGCGCGCGGGCGCCGTGGCGCGATGGGTTGCGGACTAAAAGTACGACGAATGCACCGGTATTGTACGACAGAAGTACGAGTGCTGCGCGGGCCCCAGCGGTAAAAATCGTTCAGTGATGGACCATGTCATGATCGTGGCGGTAACGCGCCACAATCATTTCCATCAAATCTTTCAGACGCAACTTCATTTTCTTCAAGCCGATTTCCAGTTCCATGTCTTCCACGTTCCAGTAGGATTGACTGACGAGTTCTTTCAGCTGGGATTCACAGCGGGAGTGTTCTTCGAAGAGCCGGCGGTATTCCTGGTTCGATTCCAACAGGGACTGCCGGATATCATGCGTCGTGATCGGCATCCATTCCCTCCAGGGGTGTAGAAGCGTTCACATAAGCGTAACAATTATCACATTTGGGATGTGGAAGCCAAGAGGTAAGAAGTGGCGGCTCAGGCTTTTGTCTGGCAGGCGTGATACTCGCGTGTGTCCGTAAAGCGCGGGCAGGGGCGCCGATGGCGGGACGATTCTCAGGATGTTGTTGCTGCTGTGATATCGTTCGACCGCGGGAGGCGACCTGATGCGCATCTACGCTACCGATGTGCTCTCGATATTCGCGAGTTTTCTGTTGGCCTGGTTCCCTGCTCAGGGTAAGCGCTCGACTGCTGCTGATTCGGGCCAATCACTCACTGTGGTTGGTGGTTGTGCCCAACAACATGCATTTCAGCTCCATCTTCAGCCCGACACCGGGGGCGGCCCACATTTTGTCGTGACGAATCTGTGCGCGGAACCGCTGACAGCGTTTTACCTTGAAACATCTTCGTCAGCCGACGGAAGGCCCACGGGCGGACAACTGTGGGACGCACTCTCGCCGCACCGTTCGCCGCTTGCTAAAGACGGTACGATTTCACAATCGCTCGCGCATGTGGTCGGCCAACCGTTCTCCGACAAAATTGAAATAACAGCGGCCGTATGGGCTGACGGCAGCACGTTCGGCGATCCCGAGAAGCTAAAGCGGATTTTTTTGAATCGTATTACTGATCTGCAGAGCTACGAGCGGGCAATTTCTCTGGTGCAGAAAGGCCTTCAGGAGAACTGGACGCGTGATCAATATGTGGCGGCTTGGGACCAAGAGAACAAGAAAGCACCGCTGACCGGCGCAGCGGCTGGCATGATGGAGGTGAATCTCCGGAGAAATTCGGGTCTGGACTCCCCAAGTAATCTACGACGCATAATGCAGCACTTCCGCGAAATGTTCATTCAATACCGCGATTTATTGCGGCAATCCAAACCGGATTTGAACGCCGTCGGTAATTCCAACGGAAGAACTACTCCTTAAGGGGAGCGCGGCGGCGCGATCAGCGAGACAGCGCGCCGTCCGCGACGCCAGCTAGAATTGCCCAGATGCGGCCGAGCCAGTTGCGGTGTTCGGGCTTCATTAGGACTGAGCGGAGGCAGAGGACTGTATCTTCCCGAGCGCCTGTCAGATTGTGCTGCGCAGCGAAAAATCTGAAAGGCACGCGAACCAGGGCGAGATGCAAATGTTGTCTTGCGGTGGCGGCGAAGATGCGCTGCGACAGTGCGGAGATTTCGGCGACCGTTTTCGCGCGCGGCGCCCATACGACGATGTCGAGTTCTGGCGCGAACGGGAGCATCCAGCGCGTGTCGCTTGCAAGTCGCTGCGCGAACTGCAGCGCAGCGTCGCGGGAGGCCTCGAGCATTCCTGCGAATTCCCCGCCCCGGACGAGCGGCAGCAGGCGTTGCGTGGCCCATAGGGCGACGGCGGAAGCTCCGGGGCGCGAACATTCCAGGCTGATTTCGCCCAGGTGGAGTTCCGAAGAGCTAAAATACGTGTACGGCGATTCGTGTTTGTAGATTGCGCCGACCAGCGGATCGCGAAACAGCACGCAGCCGCAGCCGTAGGGTTGCAGGCCGTGCTTGTGCGGGTCAATGACGATGGAATCGGCGAGGCCGATCCGGTCGAAACTGGCGCGGGTTTCGGCGGCCAGGTTCGATGCTAGCGTGAAATATCCGCCGTACGCGGCGTCCACGTGCAAGCGAAAATTGTAGCGCTCGCGGAGGCGCAAAATTTCGGGCAGCGGGTCCACGGAGCCAGTTCCGGTGGTGCCTGCTGTGGCGACTACGCAGCCGACATCTCCGGCGGCTAACATTTTTTCCAGGGCGCTTGGGTCCATGCGGCCGCGAATGTCGCTCGGCACGTTCGCGAACGGCAACTGCAGCACGGCGGAGATGCGTTTGTGCGTGTAGTGCGATTGGTCGGACGCGACGATTTTTTTTCCGGGATTTAGTTGGCCTGCGACCCAGAGGGCTTCGAGATTTGCCATCGTTCCGCCGCCGCACAGGTGGCCGAGGTGCTGCTGCCAGCCGAACATTGCGGCGATCTGCGCGACGGCTTCTTTTTCCATGGCGGAACTGGCGCGGCCGCCATCGAGCGCGTGATTGTTGGGATTGATCCACGTGGCCAGCGCGTAGGCGGCGCGGGCGATCGGGTGCGGAGGCTTGAGCATTTGTCCGGCGTAGAGCGGATGAAAATACGGGTAGTTGTCCTGAAGTTTGTTCGCAACTTCGTTCATCACAGCGGCTAGGCGCGGGTCCGGCGCGGGTGCGGGATTTTCTGTGATTGCGGGCAGCGCGGCGAATCCGCCGTCGAGTTGCTGCAGAGAATCCTTCAGGAGTTGCAGGGTGGTTTCTTCCAGGTGCATATGTCCCTCGTTCTTTTCGCGCTATTGGATTCCTTCGTCGGCAAGGTAGTTGTGGAAAATACCGAAACGAATCTTGTCGGAGACCCTTATTGAATCCGCAAGTGCAATCAACTCCTGCGACACTGCGGAAGTTTCCAGACGGTCGTCGAGCGTCCCAGCGTCTGCCAACTCGATAAGTTCTAGACTGTACTCTTGCAGTTCTCCCCTGACTCGCTGCTCAAACTCAACGGCATCCACCGCCAGTGCAAGGGCATTCACGTACGCTCCCTTCGCACCCTTGGAAAGCACGGATTCCCGCGACCTTGGTTTCACGTGGGCCAACGCAATCCAAATGCATTCACGTTTTGGCATCGGTTTGAATCGTCGTGCCAGACGGTGCCATGAATCATCTCACGTGTCTGGGGGCTTAAAGCGTCGCTGTGAGCAGAAGGGCGTCCTCTACCGGAGCCGTGTAGTAGCGCGGGCGCCGGCCTACTACTTCGAACTTATGGCTCGCGTAGAAGCGCAGCGCGGATAGATTTGATGCGCGGACTTCCAGAATGGCTTGGGTTGCCTGGAACGTCTGCGCCCACCGCAGCGCTTCCTCTAGGAGCTTGGCGCCGATTCCACAGCGGCGCCACTCGGACTCTACAGCGAAATTGAGAATTTCAAGTTCGCTGCTAAGGCGGCGCGCTACGAGGAACCCGGCCAGTTCCGCTTCTTCCTCCGCGACCCATCCGGCCATTTCGCCGCGCGCGACGCGATCGTAATCCCAGGCAGCCCACTGCGCGATTTCCGGGCACGCGGCTTGAATCGCAAGGATGGCTTGCACGTCGCGGGATTCCAGGGCACGAATCGTCAAGATGGTTATCCGTCCTTCCAGCGCATTTCGGCGTCGGTGCGGCGCACGTAATTCGCCTCAAGCGTAAGCGCGTCACTCACTTGTCCACGCAACGCACGCGCGTGTGCGATCCGCCCGATGGACGGCGCGAGGACGCTGGAGACAATTTCGAGTCCAGCGAAACCCGCGGTCAAATTTAATGTCAATCGCGACACGGCCGCGACGACAGAAGCATCCGGAGTGACGATGCTAAAGCCGTCACTACCATCGCCGCGCGGAGCGCCGCCATCGTTCGCGAGCGCACCGAGTTTCCCCGCAAACTCTTCCGGCGTTACCACGAATTCCTCACCGTCGAGCGCATGCCCCGTCGTCGTCGTCCGATACATGCCAAAATAAATCTGCCCGCGCCGAGCGTCCAGAGCGGGTACTAAAACTGTGCTGCCGGTTCGAGCCTGAAACGCGACAGCTTCCAGCGCGCTCACCCCAACCACGGGTTTGCGGTAAACCTCCGCCCAGCCCTTCGCGGCCGTCAAGCCAACGCGCAACCCAGTGAAAGAACCAGGCCCAGCCGATACCGCGAACAGGTCAAATTCGTCTAGTTTCAGCGTCAGATCCCCCAGCAAGAAGTCCAAATGGCGGAAAATCCGCGAGGAATAGTTCTCCTCGGCGCGCGTCGAGATGACGCCAAGGGTGATTTCGTCACGCAGAATTGCGACACTTCCGGCGGGCGAAGAGGTGTCCAGGGAGAGGGTTAGCACGTGCACCAGTATAGGGCAATTTGGGGGCCAATCTTACTGAAAACATTCGGTTTCTCAGCCTCGAGACGTTGCGCCAAACCACCCATTTATCTTGACGTTTATGACCCATGTGCCTAAACTTTCAATATGCTTTTCGGGGAGGGTCGTGCATCCATGTCCTGTGAATTTAAGCTCGGCGAAAAGGTTGTGTATCCGAATCACGGTGTCGGGGTCATTGAACAGATAAGTTACGGCTACGTGAATGGACGTTCGGAGCGATTCTACATGCTGAAGATCGTTTCGAGCGGTTTGAAAGTGATGGTGCCGCAGACGAACGTGGATTGCGTCGGCCTGCGCCCCATCATTCGCAACACGCAAGCCGGCGCGGTGATTTCGTTTCTGGAAAAAGGCCGCTCCGCTTCACATCACGACTGGAAACACCGCTTCAAGGAAAATTCGGATCGCATGCGGACGGGCTCGTTGATGGAGGTCGCCGCAGTTTTGAAAGGTCTGGTGGCCCTCAGCCGGACCAAGCCGCTTTCCTTCCGCGAAAAGAAAATGCTGGAACGTGCCAAGTATCTCCTCGTCAGTGAACTCGCCACGGTGCGCAACACTTCCGAATCAGCTGTGGAAGCAAACCTGGTGAAAGCGCTGGCCAAAGCTAAACTGCAAATGCCGGAGGGCGCGCCAATTCCGGAGTAGATTTTTCGTGTCAACCCTGGCGGGCACAATCTGCGAAGATTGTGCCCTTTTTTTGTGCTCGTTCCCTTCGCGCTGCTGCTGTGCCCTTCTTATTTTCCGCGTCTCTTTGCCGGCGCTACGATGCGTTCGATCTGTTGCGTGTGATTCAGGTCGTGGCCGGCGATGAGCGTCACCAGACGTTCGATCGTTTCCGGGCCGCGTTCGGAGTGCATGCCGTGGTGCTTCCACTGCTCGGCGGAGAGCGACTTCAGTAGCGCGAGGTTCGCTTCGCGCAACGTGCGGAATGTCGAGAGCGAGTTGCGGGCGTCGCGTTTTTCGTAGCGGCAGGCCTTGGCCCAGGCGTCCTGATCATAGGCGGGGATGGGCGTGCCGGGCGTGCCCAGGATCTGGCGCAGACGGAAGCTGGTGACGATTTCGCTGTCGGCCAGATGCGCCATGATTTCCGCGACCGACCATTTGTCCGGCGCAGGCCGCTTACGCAGCTTCGCCGCCGGAACGTCTTTCAGAAGGCGCTCCAGCTTTTTCGCGCTGGCGGCCTGGATTTTCAGGGGTTGCTGCCCTTCGGCATATCCCACGATTCGCGCCACGTACTGCGGAATTGTTTCGCTCATGGAGGTTGCTCCTTGCGTTAGCGTTTGGATGCGGGTGAATATGAAAAGACTCGCACGAATGAAAAAGGATAGCGATCCTGCGGGCGCTGTCCGTCTGCGGCCACTTTGGCAGGCGTACATGGCAGCAATGGGCTGGAAACCGCGGCGGCGGGACGCAATCGACGGCCTGTACCAACGTACAGTTGTCGTCTTCTGGAAACCGCGGGCGCGGAACCCCTGCCGGGAAATTGGGCGCGTCTTACAATTCAAATAGCGGTCCCCGCAGGCCCTTAGGAACTCGGGACACTTTATAAATGCTTGGCCGTGAAGCGGATCGCGCAGCTCGCAGAGGCGAAGCGTATGGCGCTGAAGGCGACGGACATCCCTGCCACGAGCCCGCAGATTGACGCGGCTGGACGGACAATTCCCACATCCTCCGCCAACGCGGGTCCGAATTCCACACCGAATCTGGCACTAAATCCAGAAGAGCTGGAACTTGCGCGCAAACGCGAGGAGCAAGCAGCAATTGAGAGCGAACTGGCCGAACGCGAGTTGCGCTCCGCAAATTTGCGCGCGGAGCTGGGCGCGTTCGAGCGGCAATACCTGCACCACGTCGGCTCGCGCTACGCGGAATTGGATGAACTGAAAGCCGCGGTTGCCGAGCGGTTGGCGCAGGAACAGCCCGCAAATGCGCGTGCGCAGCAAGCCGCGCGGGAAGCTCGCGCGCGCGCCGCCGAAACGCAATCCACCGCGGGAGAAAAGTCCGAAGCGACGCCACGCGCTTTCGAATCTTCGCCGGAAATGAAGCGGCTCTACCGCGAAGTCGCCAAGCGCGTTCATCCAGACCTCACTTCGGACCGCGCGGACCGCGCCAAGCGCCAGCAATTGATGGCCGAGGCCAACGAAGCCTACGAGCGCGGCGACGAAACCAAGCTGCGCAAAATATTCACGGAATACGAGTGGAGCGCGGAGGCCGTGCAAGGCGAAGGGCCGGGCGCGGAATTGATTCGCGTGATTCGCCGGATCAGCCAGGCGCGCGGACGGCTGGCCGAGATCGAAGCGGAATTGCAGG
The DNA here is from genome assembly GCA_013289715.1 of Acidobacteriota bacterium. Lineage (GTDB taxonomy): Bacteria > Acidobacteriota > Terriglobia > Acidiferrales > UBA7541 > Palsa-295. Next base: position 72,775 of record JABCZJ010000003.1, read on the forward strand.
AACTGCTGCGTTCGGATTTGTATCAGTTGAAAGTGCGTCTGGATGAAGCGCAAAGCCACGGGCGCGACGTGCTGAAAGAAATGGTGCAAAAAGTCGAAGATCAAATCGCGCAGGCCAAGCGGCGCCTGGAAAATCCGCGAGGTCTGGGCTACTGATCATGGAAACGCGCGCGAAGTCAACGGAATCCCAGACTGCGCAACATGGCGGCCAGCAAATCGTGCCTACCGCCTCGCGCGGTTTGGCGTTGCGCTCTGCGGCGCTGGTGGTGCGCGGTTTGCGGGACATGGCGCGCGACTCGAATTGGCTGATCAAAAAAGTTTTTCCCGGCTCTACGCCGCACCTGGCAATTTCCGCGACGGGCGCTGTGAGCCTGATCTCCCCGCCCGACCACAGCGGCTCCCAGCGCGTGGTCCTCTATGACATTGAACGCACCGGCCCGACCTTGGCGCTCGCGGTGCCGCAGGAAGCGGCTGGACCGGGTGCTGGCGCCGCAGCGGAGGATTTTTCGGCCGCGTTTGCGTGGTCGCCTTCGGCACGTCACCTGGTGGCGGCGTGGGGGGCGTGGCAGCCGGCGCTGCACATTCTTGATCTGCACGAGAAGATGCTGCTAGGCACGTTCGGGGATTTCAAGAATTTTCCGGTGTGCCTGGCGTGGTCAGGCGCTGGCAATTTTTTCGCTGCGGCATCTGCAGGTGGCAAAGGCGCGAGCTTGCGGCTGTGGCAAGTCGGAGCGGCCCCGCTGCCTTTCGCACAGGCGCCGACGAAAGAAATGGGCGTGCCCGACGGCTTCGAGCGACAAACCTACGAAGCGGAATTCGGCGAGGAAGGCGCGTTCGGCGGTTACGGACGGATCGCTTTCAGCCCGGACGAAAAAATTCTTGCCGGCGTGATCGAAATTCGCGGCGATTGGGCCGACGATTCCATCGTGCTCGCCGATGTGCCTGCGCTGCGCACGCAAAATGTCTACCAAGCGCAAGGCCACATCACGGATCTGACGTGGACGCCTGACAGCCGGCAAATTATTTATTGCGCCGCGGGGCAAGCGTACACACTTGACGTGGAAAGCCTGGCTTTCGAGGCGCTGCCCTTCGGCGCGGAATTGTGCGTGTGCCATCCGCACCTGCCGCTGTGTATCTGCTACAGTTCGTGGCTGAAAAACTCAGCGAAGGGCCGGCTGTTTCTCGTGGACCTCGCCCGCCAGACGGTGTTCGACGAGTACGCCGCCGAAGGAATCGTGGACCTGCGCTGGAGCGTCGATGGATCAAAAGCCTATGCCATGACGCGCGACGGCATGGCCTACATTTACGAGCCACCGCTGATTTAAATCTGGAAAACTTTCCGCGAAAAATGGATGCTGCGATGACAATTGTCTTGTGTGGGCGATATGACTGAAGCGCGAAATGAGCCGATCCGGCTAGTGCAACGAGCAGGCAGGCTGACTCGTCGAGCGCATCCCGACTGGATTTATTTCCTGCCCATCCTGCATTTCTGCGCCTGCCTGATGAGCACGCTGCGCTATTTCGTGCCGGGCCTGCAGTACCTGGTCGTGATTTGGGACTTTGTGATGCACGCCGACTTCCCGGTTTCACGGGTCGCCTATGCGCTGACTCCAAAGTACGCCCCGTTCGCCGCGATCTGGATCGTCGCAACCGGAACGCTGTGGTGGTACCTGCTGAGCCGAGGAGCGGAGACCCTCTTCACAAAATTCACGCACCGCCAAAAGCCAGCTACGAATTAATGCCTTAATCAGGCGCTGCCGAGTGGGGTGTAAGTTTGCCGCGCGCCATTGAGAGTATCCGAGGGGGATAGCCGTCGCCTAAACATGTCCAGGAGATTGCTTCTATTTGTGCTACTTTCCGGTAGCTTATTCGTTCCGCGATCGTCCGCTGCGCAGGAAAATCCCGTAGAAATACCCGGATGTGACCTCGCAAAGAATCCCAAGGCTTTCGATGGAAAGCTGCTTCGCGTCCGCGGAACGCTCAATGTTCACTTTGAGGATTTTTCGTTAGGAGTCGGCAATTGTGATTCAGAACAGGGCATCTGGCTGGCGTTCGGGGGAGACGTGCCAGGGATTGTGGCTTCGACGGTAAACGATTCTTTCAGAACGCCGGGCGTGGACATCAAGGTGAATAAAGTGTCTTACGGAATCAAGAAGGACGAGAATTTCCACCGACTCTACGCCTTAATTGCCGCGCGTCACGGAGACAAACCTGAGTTCACGGTCACAGCGACGCTCACCGGTACGTTTTATGCTGGGGATGCACGCGCGGCTGCAAATGGAGCGACGACTTTTGTTGGTTACGGTCATTTGGGGTGTTGTGCGCTTCTCGTGATCACAGAGGTCTCCGACGTGGAATCCGTCCCACCAGCAAATCTCAATCTTCACGGCGTCTTGATTGGTGTAGATGGCAAACCAGCGGAAGGCTTCACGGTCTTTGACGATGTACTCGGTGGTTCGCCTCCCGAACGTCAGAAAACTGTCACCAACGAGCGGGGAGAATTTGCGTTTTCCAACTCCGGACAGCAACTTCGCTTTGAAGATCCAAACGATCGTCCGTTAGCCCTCACCGTCGAGCCAGGTGGCGCTTCGATTCGAGTGAGTCTGGAGGACGCGAAGCATTCGGATTGGATGATTACGGCTTGCGGCGAGGTTCACTCCCCGCGTCGAGTTGGATTTTCGGTTCTATTCGCTTTGCCCAAGAACATGGAATCCAGTCCGTCGAATGCTGATGATGCACAGGCCGTCTTCGTCTACCCGCGAGGAAAAGACGCACCCTCCGCAGAACTCATCATTTCCAAAAGTTCTGAGGAAATAACAGACGCCGCCGACTCGCTGGGTACGGAATGGTTCAAGGAACGATGGATCAAGGACAGCGCAGGAAATGTCGTTGGCATGGACGCGCGTGGACGCGTGCAGCACGGCGGATATTGGCGCAGAGCAATTTTCTCGGGTCATGAAATCGCGGGCTACTGGCTGCAATCGGGAGAGCGGCCAAAGGTGTTGGACCAGATTATTGATTCGGCGTGCACCGCACCCAAGTGACCTTCGGGAGGTACCTTCAGTCCGGTTCTTCGAGTATTGGGCTTGACGTCGCGACCCTTCAGCCAGCCCCTGGAAACCGACGACAGGAACTCATGGATCCTGCTCAAGCAATTTCGAGGCTTCACTGGAGGCACCGCATGAATCTGCCCGACGCACCGATTGCGCGCGATGGATTCTACGTCACGCATTTCTTTACTGTGAGGGATCAGAAGAAATCGCAGGACTTCTACGTGCGAATTCTTGGCGGGATAGTGATCAAGCCGGAAAATCCCTGCTACATCAAGCTCGAGAATTCCCGGATCATTCTGAATTCCGGCGGCGGGCCGACGCCGGATAAGCCGGAGGTGCTCCTCGAGACAACGCGGGATCTAAACACCGTCAACAGCTTCCTGAACCTGCGCGTCGCTGACACCTGGAAGTGTTACAAGCCATGGCGCACCAAGGGCGCTGATTTCCTCACGGAACCACTGGATAATCACGGCTGGGAATGGCGCTGTTAGATGCGCGATCCCGACGGCTAGCTGATCGAGGTCGTCCTATACACCCAGCTGGCGCTCGACCGCTTCAAAAAGTATTCCGCGGAATTAAAATTTCGCTATGCGAGCGGCAGATTCGGCTCGGCGTTGAGAGTGGCGTCCTCGTGCTGGCCGGCTACGAAGCGCGGGTAGCCTGCGGCGGCGATCATGGCGGCGTTGTCGGTGGACAGGGCGCGGCTGGGAAAAAATACGGAGAGGTTGTGGCGCCTGGCTTCGGTTTCGAAGGAGGCGCGCAATTCGCGGTTGGCGGCGACTCCACCGGATACGAGGATGGAGCACACATTATTTTGCCGGGCCGCGGCGATGGTGCGCGCGACAAGATCCTCCACCACGGCGCGCTGAAAACTTGCGATTAGATCCAGAGTCGCTGTGCTGGCTAGCTGGCGCAAAGCGTCCGCACCGCGTTCGCCGCTTGCGAGCGCTTCCTTGCGCGCGTCAATTTCGGGCTGCAGCTCAGGATGGCGCTTCAGGTGGTAAAGCACCGCCGTCTTGATTCCGCTGAAACTGAAATCGTAGGGATTGCCTTTCATTTTCGGCTCGCCGAAGCGGATCGCGCGCGGGTTACCGTGCTGCGCGAGCTGATCCATCACCGGGCCGCCGGGGTAGCCGAGCGCGAGCAGGCGCGCGACTTTGTCATAGGCTTCGCCGGCCGCGTCGTCGCGCGTGCCGCCCAGGCGTTCGTAGGAAAAATGCGCGGCGCCATTTTGCGAATCGGATTTCACCAAATAGATTACCGTGTGGCCGCCGGAAACGATCAGGCAGGCCGCCGGCAATTCGGGTGGCGGTAGTTTCGCCGCATGCGCTTCGAGGAAAACTGCGTGGACGTGGCCTTCGAGGTGATTCACGCCGATCAGCGGCTTGCCCAGCGCTTGCGCCAGCACTTTGCCGTACGTGATACCCACCAGCAGCGCGCCCACCAGGCCGGGACCGCGGGTCACCGCGACCGCATCCAAATCCTGCAGCGTGATTCCGGCCTGCTCGAGTGCTTCGCGCACTACCGGGACGATCTGGCGTAAGTGTTCGCGCGAAGCCAGCTCCGGCACCACGCCCCCATATTTTCGGTGAATCGCGATCTGCGATGCGACGATGCTGGAGAGAATCGTATCGCCGCCCGAGACCACGGCAGCGGCAGTCTCGTCGCACGACGACTCAATCCCCAGAATAATTTTGCGTTGCGTGGTCAAGAAAATACCTCGAATCTCGCGCGACGCGCCAGAGTTCGCAATGAATATGGTAGCATAACCATGCGACCGGCTTTTCCGCACGCGACGCTTGCGCGAAAGCGTCCTGCGTGCGCGGCGCTCGCGCCGTAAAAAGCCGTTGCGTTTACGAACTCCTGCGATCGCGCTTCCCCACCAAGCCGACCCCAGAGGGTAAAATCAATCCGTTCTGGCACGCCTGGCCTGTTTAGGGGACCGGCCGCAATCCACTAAGAGGACTATGAGCTCCGAACGAAAACGCGTGCGCAAAGCTGTGCTACCCGTCGCCGGCCTGGGAACGCGCTTTCTGCCCGCCACCAAAGCGATGCCCAAGGAAATGCTGCCGGTGGTGGATAAGCCGCTGATTCAATACGCGGTGGAGGAATGCATCGCCTCCGGAATTGAAAACGTGATTTTCGTCACCGGGCGCCGCAAAAGCGCCATCGAAGACCATTTCGATTTCGCGCCCGAGCTGGAACATTTTCTGGAAGACCACGGCAAGCCGGAACTGGCGCAGATGGTGCGCGACATCAGCGGCGGAATTCATTTCAGCTACACGCGGCAGAACGAAGCGCTGGGCTTGGGCCACGCGGTGCTGACCGCGCGCGAGCTGGTGGGCGATGAGCCATTCGCGGTGTTGCTCGGCGACGTGATCATGGAAAGCCCGGTGCCCGCCACGCGCGCGCTGATTGAAATTTACGAAGCTACGGGACAGGGCGCGATCACCGTGCAGGAAGTGCCGCGCGAAGAGTTGCAGTTTTACGGTGTGATCTCTTCCAGCCCAGGGAAAATTCCGCGTTGGGGCGATAGCGTGCTACGGCTGAACGACATGGTGGAAAAACCGAAGCCGGACGCGGCGCCTTCGAATCTGGGAGTTTCGGGCCGCTACGTGCTGCCGCCGGAAATTTTCGATTACCTGGACCAAACCGAGCCCGGCGCGGGCGGCGAAATTCAGCTTACGGACGGGCTGCGCGCGTTAGCCGCGAAGCAAGGCTTGTGGGCGCACGTGCACCAGGGAAAAACGCACGACGCCGGAAACAAGCTGGGGTTCCTGAAAGCGACGGTAGAACTGGCGCTGAAGAATCCGAAATTCGGCAACGAATTCCGCCGCTACCTGAAGACGCTGGAACTTTAGCGCTTCACTTCTTTTTCTTCGACGAGCCCTTTTCGCCGGAAGATTTCGATTCGCCGGACTTTGCGCCGCCGGATTTTGATTCTCCGGTTTTCGCGTCGCTCGATTTCGAGTCCTGCGACTTGGCGTCGGCGGATTTGGAATCCGAGGACGACTCGCCCGATTTTCCCGATGCGCCATCGCCTGAGCCTTCCGCGGACGAGGCGCCGGAATTCTTGCCCTTATAATCCGTCACGTACCAGCCCGAGCCCTTGAACTGAATGCCCGCCGCGGAAATCATCCGCTCGGCTTTTCCGCCGCACTTGGGGCACCTCTGCGTCGTCGGCGCGTTATGCTTTTCGATTTTCTCGAATTGATGCGCGCACTTGGCACATTTGTATTCGTATAGCGGCAATGCGGAACTCCTCCCTGCGTTGAGTGTAACGAAAATAGTAACACGCTTGCGGCTGCTGGCGCAGCGGCGGCGCGCATCCGCAACCAGGCGAGCACACGTTGTGAGAGGATTTCGCAGTGGCGCACTTCAGTGCGCCCTCGGTGGCGCGCTGCCGATCGATGGCGGTCTGAAGACCGCCGCTACGAAACCGGCGCTCGAAAATGAGCACACACGCGATGTGTTAGACTGCGTTCGTTCCCTGATTTCTCGATCTCATCATGATCAAAACGACAGAACGCGAGCGGGGTGCGGGATGTTTGTACGTTGTCGCGACGCCCATCGGCAACCTGGAAGATATTTCACTGCGCGCGTTGCGCGTGCTGAAGGAGTCGGATGCGATCGCCTGCGAAGACACGCGACAGACACTGAAACTGCTCTCTCATTTTGACATTCAGAAGCGCCTGATAAGTTACCACCAGCACAATGAAATCACGCGCGCGGCGGAAATCGTGATCGAGTTGGAACAGGGCGCGCAAATCTCTCTGGTGACCGACGCTGGCACGCCGGGAATTTCCGATCCGGGCGGCAGACTGGTGAGCCTCGCGCTGCGTCACGGAATCCAGGTGGTGCCGCTGCCGGGTGCGTGCGCGTTTGTAGCGGCGCTCGCGGCGTCGGGAATGCCCATCGAGGAATTTACGTTTATTGGATTCTTGCCGTCGCGGCCCACCGAGCGGCGCAAACGATTGCGCGCGCTTGCGGGCGAACCGCGCGCGCTTGCCCTGTACGAAGCGCCGCACCGGCTGCTCGATACGCTGGAAGACGCGCTAGAAATTCTGGGCAATCGTCCGGCGGTGGTGGCGCGCGAACTAACCAAGGTGTATGAGGAGTTCGTGCGCGGGCACTTGGGAGATCTGCTGGCCGCTACGCGTGCGAAACCGCCACGCGGGGAAATTACTTTGCTGATCGGACCGGCAGATGGCGAGGCGCAGCACACCGCAGCGGCAGACGCGCGGGCGAAGATTCCTCTTGCGCGACGCGTGACGGAAATCATGAAGGAACGCGGCGTGGACAATAAAGCCGCGCTGAAACAAGTAGCGCGCGAACGCGGCCTCACGCGCCGCGAAGCTTACAAGCAGCTCCTCATCACGCGCGAGGAGTGACGCGCGGCCGCCCGTAGACTCAATCGGCAGCCGATGCGGCGCTGTTCGCGAAAAAGGCGTCCACCACATCGAGGATTTCCGCCGCCTTGTGCGCGTGATGCACGGCGTAACGCAATTCCCCGCCGTTGCGCACGCCGTGTGTGAAAAGGCTCGCGAATTGTTTCATTTTGCCAATGGCGTCTGGCATTTCGGCGGCGATTAAGCTGCGGAAATAGCCGGAGAGCAAGTGGTAGCGGTCCACGTCGGTGGGCTCGTCGTAACTTCCCGTGGCAAGCAAGTCCGCGATCTGGCGAAAAATCCAGGGATTCGAGGACGCGGTGCGGCCGATCATCACTGCGTCGCAACCGGTTTCGGCGACCATGCGCACCGCATCCTGCGGCACGCGGATGTCTCCGTTGCCGATCACCGGAATACGCACGGCCAGCTTCACCGCGCGAATCACGCTCCAATCCGCTGAGCCGCTGTAGCCCTGCATGCGCGTGCGCGGATGCACGGCGATGGCTTCAATGCCAACCTGCTCCGCCATGCGCGCCACGTCCACCGCGACGATATTATTTTCGTCCCAGCCGGAGCGGATTTTGATCGTCAGCGGAATCGTGACGGCGGCGCGAACTGCATGCAGCAATCTTTCAAGATGCACCAGGTCGCGCAGCAAGCCGGAGCCACCGCACTTCACCACCTTTTTTACGGGACAGCCCAGGTTGATATCTACCTGGTCGAAACCGAGATCTTCCGTGAGCGCCGCGGCGGAAGCCATCACCTGCGGATCGGAGCCGAAAATCTGCGCCGCGATGGGGTGCTCGTCGGCGTCAAAATACAAATAATGTAGTGTGCGCGCGGAATTGCGCGTCAAGCCTTCGGCGCTGGTGAATTCGGTCATGATCAGGCCGCAGGAGCCGAGCGAGCGGATCACGCGGCGAAATACCGTGTCGGTAACGCCGGCCATCGGCGCGAGGATCGTCGCCGGGCGGATCACGTTGTCGCGAATTTTTAGTTCAGCGGGAATCATCGCGCCTTTTCGCCGCCACGAATTCTTCGGCACTGTCGCTATCGGTACCCACCGCCGCAGTGGCGGCTCGCGCGCGCGGCGCAATGCCGCTCAGTTGTGCGATCAACGCTTCCTTTGAGCCGCCGAAGAAATTCTCAATCACCTGGCCCAGCGCCTGCGTGCGCGCATCTTCGGCGCTCAAGTTCGGGCGGTACATGTAAGCGCGGCCAACCTTGCGGCGCTCGACGACGCCTTTGCGCGCGAGGCGATCCATGATCGTCATGATCGTGGTGTACGCGCGCGGCCGTCGTGCAGCCAGACTGTCGCGGATTTCGCGCACCGTGCCCTGCCCCATGGGCCAGAGCGTGTTCATGCAATCCAGCTCGAGCGGCGCAAGATCGAGCAGCGCACGGCGCGGCGACGAATTTCGAGCGTTGAGCTCAGTCATGAATGTTCGCATGCGCGTTCACGCTCACCGCGTGCCCCCGGTATTGCGCGGAGCACCGGACGCTGCCCGCTGAGCCGAGTTACTTGCTGTAGCCTCCGCCCGACCCGCGGCATTCTCACCGGCCAAAAATTTATCGGTGCGCAGCAGCGCACGGTGCAGCGCCGGATTTCGCTCGGTCCACACTTCGTTTCCGGACGAGCCTTCCAGAGTTGTGCGCATCGCCGCCATTTTCGAATCCATGTCGTCCAGAAAATGCAGGGCAATCGCTTCGCGCGTTTGCGGCAAGGAGGGCGAGCCAAATTCATACGTGCCGTGGTGGCTCAAGATCAAATGTTCGATCAAAATCGCGAGCGGCTCCGGAAATCCGGGGATCGCCTTGATCTTTTCGCGCACGAGCAGCGTGCCTATTGTGATGTGACCGAGCAGGCGGCCCGCGGTGGTGTAATTCGTCGCGCGCTCGTAGCTCAGCTCGTCAATTTTGCCGATGTCGTGCAGCACGATGCCGGCGAGCAGCACGTCCGCGTCCAATTCGGGATAATGCGCAGCAACCGAGCGCCCCAGACCGATCAGGCTGACGATGTGCTCGAGCAATCCGCCAACAAACGCGTGATGCATACCCATCGCGGCAGGCGCGCGCTTCAGCTTTGGAACGATCGCCGGATCGTTGACCACGCTTTCGAGAAGCTTTTTGATCCAGGGATCCTTGACGCCAGCGACGGCTGCACCCAGGTCGGCATACAGCTTCTCGACGTCGCACTTGGTGTGGGCTAGAAAATCAGAAAGGTCGTAATCGCGCATGGCCGCTGGAACAATCTGCTCCAGCGTCATTTCCTTCTGGCCGTTGTAGAGCTTCACGCGGCCGCGAATCTGCACCACGTCGTCCGCTTCGAATGTTTTCGCCAGCGCCTCGAAGTTGTCCCACATTTTCGCGGGTATCGAGCCGGTGCGGTCGCGCAGCGCCAGTTCCAGCCAGGATTTCCCGCTGCGTTGTGATGTGCGGATTTCTTTCGCGCCGACCATAAACAGCGATGTGACGGCTTGTCCGTCCTGCAGGTCGGAAACGTAATGCGATTTCATTGGCCGTTGACTTTGGGCAGCGGCACTTTCTTCTTTTCTTTCTTCTTCTGTGCGACGTCGGGCGTGGGCTGCACTTCCGTAATCACGCTGGCTCCGGCCACCGCGGCGCTATCGGTGTATCCCGGCTTCACCATCACATAGCTTTCTTCGCGCAGCTGGCCCAAATAATCGCGCATCTGCGGCTGCATTTTGCGCATATACAGCCTGTTCATGATTTCGTTTTCCACTTTCGCCTGGGGCTGCAAACCGGCCTGATAATGATTTTCGACTTTGAGCACCTCGAATCCGGTCTTGGTCTGGATCACGTCGGTGATTTGGCCCTTCTCCATTTTGAAGACGACTTCTTCCAGCTGTGGCGCCAGTTCGGTCTGCTTGAAAGTCCCCAGGTCGCCGCCGTCTTTCGCAGTGCTGCCTTCCGAATATCGCTTGGCGATTTCGTTGAAGTCGTCGCCCTTCATGACGCGGTTGCGCAGGTCTTCCGCCTTCTTCTGCACGGATTCGATCTCTTCCGGACTTTTGCCTTCGGTGCTGAGGAAAATTTCCGATAGCACCACCTGCTCGGGCCGCGTGAATTCCTGCGGATGCGCGTCGTAATATTGTTTCACTTCGTCATTCCCAATGTTGATGTGCGAGCCGACTTCGCGGCGCACCACTTCCTGCGTGAGCAGACCGTTGCGGATCGTCGTCTTGTAATCTTCCCAAGCCAGCCCGGACGATTCGACGGCTTTCTCCAAATCCTCCAGGCTGGCGAGGCCGTTCTGTTTGCGCACGTCATCGAGGCGCTTGATCACGTCGGACTCGACGCTGACGCCCATGTCTTTCGCGCGCTGCACCATCAGCGACTGGTCAATCAGCCCGCGCAGCAAATCTTTCTGCTGCTCCTTGAACTCCGCGAAGAGCTTGTCCTGCGGGCAGCCTTGGCAATCGTGCGCCACTTCTTCGCGCAACTGCTCTTCGGCCTTCTGATAGTCGGACATGGTGATCACGTCGTTGTTCACGCGCGCGATAATTTCTTCGACCACCAATGCTTTGGCCTGCGCGCCCGCGCCGGTCGGTAGAAGCACCGCGCTAACGGTCAGGGCGCCGCTAAGTATCCAGACAGATGCAAAATTACAATTTTTCATGGGAATCACCCGTCCTAAATTTTATCCCTACGATTGTAGTTGTAGCAATACGTTTCTCGTAGCGCCCATCGGCCCGCCCTGGATGCTCTTCCAGTCGAGCCACAGCACACCGGAGGGGTCGAGCCGCATGCCCCGGCGTTTGCGCAACAATTTAACGACGCGTTCAGGGCCCACTGGCGTGTCATCATAAAACTTGATGGCCACTTGATCACCCTTGCGGTCGATCGTCGCCACCAGGAGCTTCTCCGCCAGCGCCTTCAGCACCGCGTAATCTAGCAGGTTCTCCACCGACGGCGGCGGCGGGCCGAAGCGATCTTCCAACTCCTGTCGCACCTCCGCGCGCTCGGCATCGCGGGTGACGCCGGCAATGCGCTTGTAAATCCGCAGCCGCAGATTCTCGCTATCAATATACTCAGGTGGGATGCGGATTTCCTGTCCCAGGTTGAGCGTCGCCCGGCGTTCAGGCGTCAGCGCCTCGCCTTTACGCTCGGCCACGGCGCGCTCCATCATCTGGCAGTACATGTCGAAGCCTACCGCCTCGATGTGGCCGTGCTGTTCGCGCCCGAGCAAATTTCCCGCCCCGCGCAGTTCCAGGTCGAGCGCGGCAATGCGGAAGCCAGCGCCGAGATCGCTGAATTCTTTTAGCGCGGCGAGGCGTTGACGCGCGATCGTCGTCAGCGCGGTGTCTGGTGGGACGAGCAGGTACGCGTAGGCGCGCTGGTTCGAACGACCCACGCGGCCTCTTAGCTGGTACAGCTCCGAAAGGCCCATGCGGTCGGCGCGATTGATCACGATGGTGTTGGCGCGCGGAATATCCAGACCATTCTCGATGATGGTGGTCGAGACCAACACGTCCGCTTCGTCCCGAATGAATTGCAGCATCACTTTTTCCAGTTCGGCTTCGCGCATCTGGCCGTGGCCCACTACCACGCGGGCCTTCGGCACCAGGCGCTTGATCATCGCCGCGAGCGAAATGATGGATTCGACGCGATTGTGCACGAAGAAGACTTGACCGTCGCGCGCCAGCTCCTCTTCGATCACGCGCTGCACGAGAGTTTCGGTAAAAGGCGCGACGGTGGTCTGAATCGCGAGGCGATCTTTCGGAGGCGTTTCGATCAAGCTCATATCGCGCAAGCCCACCAGCGACATGTGCAGGGTGCGCGGAATCGGCGTCGCGGACATGGTCAGCACGTCCACATTTTTGCGCATTTCCTTCAGACGTTCTTTGTGCGCCACACCGAAGCGCTGCTCTTCGTCCACCACCAGCAGGCCGAGGTCTTGAAATTTCACGTCTTTGGAAAGAATGCGGTGCGTCCCGATGAGGATGTCCACCTTGCCCGCTTCCACTTCTTCCAGAACTTTCTTCTGCTCTTTTTCCGTGCGGAAACGGCTGATCATTTCCACGCGCACTGGAAACGCCGCGAACCGCCGTTTGAACGTCTGATAATGCTGAAACGCGAGCACGGTTGTAGGTGCGAGCACGGCGACCTGCTTCGAATCGGCAATGGCCTTGAACGCCGCGCGCATCGCCACTTCCGTCTTGCCGTAGCCGACGTCGCCGCAGAGCAGCCGGTCCATTGGCAGATTCGATTCCATGTCGCGCTTCACGTCCTCGATGGCGCGCTGCTGGTCGGTGGTTTCCTCAAATTCAAATGCGTCGTCGAATTCATGCGTCCAATTTGTGTCCGGAGGGAACGGATGCCCCACCGCCATTTTTCGTTCGGCGTAAAGTTCCAGAAGCTGCTCCGCCATGTCGCTGACGGATTTTTTCACGCGTGATTTGCGCGCTTCCCATACCGTGGTGCCCAGGCGGTCGAGCTGCGGTTCCACGCCACCGAGGGACGTGTATTTCTGAATCAGGTCGAGCCGCGCCAGAGGAACGTAAAGTTTGGCATCGCCCGCGTAACGCAACAGCATGAACTCGCCGTTTGCGCCTTCCATCGCCACTTGGCGCAGACCTTCGAACTGGCCAATGCCGTGATCCACGTGCACCACGTAGTCGCCGGGTTTCAGGTCGCTGAAGTCGCTGAAGAAACTGGCGGTTTTCGGCCGCGCACGCGAACGTTGCGAGGCAGGCGCCTGAGTTTCGAAGAGATCGGCGTTACCGTAGAGCACGACTTTCGCGTCGGTGAAGACTACGCCTTCCGGCAGCGGCGCTTTGGTGAGCAACATCGCCGAGCCTGGCGCATTGCTGCCTTCTTCGGCGAGGCGCGTCACTGTGGCGTTTTCTTCCAGCTCACCCATGCGGTAGGGCAATTCAAATTCGTGGCAGATGTCGGCGAAGCGCTCGAGCTCTCCGGTGCTCGCAGCCGAAACCATCACGTTTTCACCCGCCGCAATGCGATTGCGCGCTTCCGCGATGAACGCAGCGACGTTCCCGTGATAGCGCGTAGTCGGTTGCGTGTGCAGCGTACGGGTTGCACCCGCTCCGTCGTGACCCGCTGCAGAGGCGCCATCGCCGGACTCCGGCGCCTCAACCGCCAAATGCTCGATTGCAAGGCGCGGCGCCATCTGCAGCGCCAGACTCCACTCCTCGTCATCGAAAATAAACTTGTCGGGCGGTTCCGCCAGCGGATCTTCCACCGCGTCAAACGCCTCCGCCAGTTGCGCGCGATATTTTTCGATGGACGCTGCCAGGAGCGAAGGCTCATCCGCAATGATCAGCGGTTCGACGGTGAGATCGAACAGCGTGGATTTGCGATTCTCGCGCAACGCCTCGCGGAATTCCCATCCGGGATAGAATCCGCCGGGCATCGCATCATCGTCGCGCCCGGACGCAACGGAAACCCGTGCGCGCTCCAGGACCTCCGAGCGAAGAGGATATTCCGTCAGCGGCAGCAAAGTCGCGCGCTCCATGGGATTCGTGGAACGCTGCGTATTGGGATCGAATGCGCGAATCGATTCGATGCTGTCGCCGAGCAGCTCGACGCGCACCGGCTGCGGCGATTCCGGCGAGTAAATGTCAATGATGCCGCCCCGCACCGCGAATTGCCCCGGCATCTCGCAGGTGATCTGCTTGTCGTAGCCCGCGCTCGAGAGGAAGTCGATCAGCTCCTGATGCGGAATGGATTCATCGCGCGCGATGGTGCGCGCCAGCTGCGAGTAAAATTCGCGGTCGCGCATGCGCCACACTGCGGCCTGCACCGGCACGATCAGCAAATCCGCATCGCCGGTAGCGAAACGCCACAGCGCCACAGCACGGTCTTCGGAAATTTCCGCGTGCGGCGAACGGTTTTCGTAAGGCAGCACTTCGTGCGCCGGCAGATGCGCCACGCGTCGCCCAGGCTTGCCGGTCACGGCCCGATAAAAATAACGCACAGGCTCGAGCAGCGCTTCGGCGCGCTGATTGGTATCCACTAGCAGCACGGTGGGCCGACCCAATTCCGCGAACGCCAGCGGAATCAGCAGCGCTTTCGCGGAATCGGTGAGGCCGGCCAGCCGCACTTCGCCGCCGCTGCGCCGCAGCGCCTCGAATGTTTCCTCGACAACCGGGCGGCGTGCCACCCGCGCCAGAAGCTCGCTGACCAAAGGAAGAATCATGCTTGAAGTTGTGAAATGCGTTCGACCAGCCGGGAGGTTGAATAGCCGGGTTCGAGCGGCAGGCGCACCACTTGCCCACCAGCTGCTGTTACGGCGTCGTCATCCGCGTATGCATTTTCGCTGGAGCCTGGTTCGCCGCCTTGCGCAAGGACATCGGGCGCGAGACGCGCGATGAATTCGCCCGCGGTGGGCTCGTCGAAGATCGCGACGAAGTCCACGGCTGCGACGGCCGCCAGAATCTCAGCGCGCTCGGCCTGCGGTGTGATGGGCCGCGCGACGAAATTTCGCGCAGCTGCCGCCGTGCCCGGGGTGCTCGGCGCGCCGATGAGCTTCGCGGCCTGTTCCGCCGCGATGCGCGCGCTCTCGTCGCTTTGCAGCGCCACGATTAATATATCGCCCAGCCCGCGCGCCTGTTCCAGCAAACGAACGTGCCCGGGATGCAGCAGGTCAAACGCGCCGGCCACGCAAACTGCGCGCTTTCCGTTGCGTTTCCACTCCTGACGTTGGAGAATCAATTCGGATTGCGAGACCACTGCCAATTGCCTATTCCTCATTCCGCCCAGGCGGAAAAACACAAACACACCATTCTACCATGTCGCGCGGAAACGCCGCGGAGCGCCCCATGAAGCTGTGGCAAATCCTTCTCGCGGTCATCGGCGAGGTGTTTCTCGCGCTTGGCTCGCGATGGATTCGTGTCGCGGAACTTCCTAAGCAAGAGATCTGGCTGGATGCAGGCGGCTGCCACACGCCGATGACGGTCCTTGATCCACCTGCTGACGTTAAGCCAGCCGGGAGCGTCGTTCTGCTGCACGGGCTTTCCGCCAATCGCCGACTCATGATGTATCTCGCCGAAGATTTTGCCGGCCACGGTTTCCGCGCGTACGCGCTCGACTTGCCGGGACACGGCGACAGCCGCGACGCATTCTCGTTTGCGCGCGCGCAAGATTGCGCCACCGCCGCCGTGGAATCGCTGATTCGTAGCGGGCGACTCGACCCCAAAACCACGATCCTGCTGGGCCATTCGATGGGCGCGGCGATTGCCATACGCATGGCCGATCGCGATCCTGTGGCAGCTACCATTGTGCTTTCTCCGGCTCCGATGACTGCGCCGCAGCGCATGCCCGCGAATCTGCTGGTCTTCAGCGCCAGCGCGGATTTGGGCATTCTGAAACGCGTGGCGCAAAGTCTGGCCGACGCGGCCGGCGGCCAGCGCACCGCGCCGGAAGATTTCGTGCAGCAGCGCGCGTTCGAGCTGCGCTGGCTGCCGCGCTCGACTCACACCAGCCTGCTCTCCGACCGCCGCGTGGCGCACGATTCCGAAAACTGGGCGATGCAAGCGCTCTTCCCCGATATCGCCGCGGACACGCTCACCTTGAATCTAGACCTCGCCACATATGAAACGTTTGGCAAGGGACGCAGGCGCCTCGCCGGCGGCGCGCTCGGATTCCTGGGCATCCTGCTGCTGTTTCCAATGGTCGTCGCACTTGCCGCGAAATTGACCGTGCCGTCCGCCGTGACCGACGCGACAAACGCAGCAAGTCCTGCCGCAGCGCAAATCGAATCGCCCGGGAATCATCCGTCCACACGCCTTCTGCTCGGCGAAACCGCGCTGTGCGCGATGATCGGCGTTCTGCTGCTCGTCGTCGGCGTGCCGCTCAAATTTCTGCACATTTACACCGGCGCGTACCTCGCATCGCTGCTGCTCGTCGTCGGCGTCATGCTGCTGATCATCAATTTCGGCTATGCGATGGAATACACGTCGCTGCCGGGTAGAAAGCTCATCGTCGCCGCGGTTCTGGGCTTCGCCACGTTCCTGGCCATCGGCGCCTGGCTGAATTGGCAGCTCGATGACGCCTGGCTGAACGCCCCGCGCTGGCTGCGTTTCGCCGGCCTGCTGCCAGTCATGTGGATTTACAGCTTCGCGGAAGAAGTCGCACTCGGCCCCGTGCACCACGGCCTCGCACGCGCCGTGCGCTACGCAGTTTTCCTGCTGCTGCGCGCGGAAATATTTCTCGCCTGCACTCTCGCCTGGCATCTTTTCGCCAGCGGACAGGTGCTCATCCCGCTGCTTTTCACCTACCTGGCGGTGTTTTCCATCCTGCAAAGGCTTGCTACCGATGCGTTACGGGTTCGCACCGTCTCCGCCACAGCCGCGGCATTATTTGGTGCTATACTCGCTTCCTGGTTCATTGCCTCTGTTTTCCCTCTAACTTGAGCCAGGTCACAGCAGGGGACATGAAAGAAATAGCGATTGTCGGCGGCGGTCCTGCCGGTGCGCTTTGTGGCGAGCGTCTGGCCAGCGCCGGTTTTCAGGTGACGATTTACGACGAGCGCCTCGCGTGGGAAAAGCCCTGCGGCGGCGGCTTAACCCATAAAGCCATCGAAGCTTATCCCTTCCTGCTCGATTCCCCCCAGCCGAAAAAAATCGTACGCAAGGCGGAGCTGATTTCCAGCAACGGACATCGCGCGCAATTCGAAATGAACCATCCCATCGTGATTTACGCGCGCAAAGTGCTGAACGGGCTACTGCTCGATCGCGCCATTGCCGCCGGATGCACGGCCGTCTGCTCGCGCGTGACGAATGTAAAAACCAATGGCCCGCGCGTCAGTCTGATGGCCGGTGGCGAAGAGCGCTTCTCGGATTTCATCGTCCTGGCCGCAGGAGCGCGCAATCAGTTGCTGCCGGAAACCACTGCCCTCGGCTCAAAAGATCTGGAAGTCACGCTGGGCTATTTCGTTCCCACCGAGGAAGACATCATCAAGATCAAGTTTCTGAAGCAGTTTGAAGGCTACCTGTGGTCTTTTCCGCGCGCCGATCATCTTTCCGTGGGCATCTGCGCGAAGATGGGCCAGACTTCGACGCCGGTGCTGCGCGGCCACCTTGATGCATTTTTCGAGGAAGAAAAAATTCCCCGCGCGGGCGCGCAATTTTACAGCCACGTGCTGCCTTCGCCGCAAGCCAAGACAATTCGGAGCCGCAAAATCATGGGCCGAAACTGGGCGATGGCCGGCGACGCGGCTGCTACAGTCGATCCCATCACCGGCGAGGGCCTCTACTACGCGCTGCGCTCTGGCGATTTGCTGGCACAGGCAATTGCGGCGGGTCAGCCCGAACTATATCCCGAGCAATTGCGCGCTGCTTTTTCAGCGGACCTGGAATTCGCCGCCAAGATCGCAAAAAAAGTTTTCCGTGGCACGTTCCTGGGCGGCGCCATCACCACGCGCATGGTGCAACTGCTGAATTATTCGCCCGCGTTTCGCGATCTGATTCGCGATGTGTTCAGCGGCTCTCAGGATTATCGCAGCCTCAAGCGCCGCCTGTGGGCGCAGCTCGGGATCACGCTCGCAGAATTCACGCGCAGCTTCCTCGATCCGCGCAGCATCGCGTGCGCGCGAGCTTCAGCGCCCTCGCCTGCCAGCGACCGCGAACCCGCGCAATGAACAGACGTGCCAAGCCCCGCAAACGCAGCGCTCGTCCTACGAAGAAAGTAAAACGCTCCGCGACAATTTCACACGCAGCACCCGCAGGCATGCCGCGCCTGGGCCTGGAATCTGCCGTGCAAAGCGTAGTCCCGCGCGAATGGACCATCGCGGCATTTGATCCGCGCCTTCCCGCCGTGCTCTCCACTCCCGCGATGATCGGCATGATGGAAGTCGCCGCAGCGCAGGCCGTACAACCGGAACTACCCGCCGGCTCGATTACGGTCGGCACGCGGATTGAAGTGGATCACCTGAAAGCGGTAACCGAAGGCGCCACCGTGCGCGCCGCCGCGCGCCTGGTTGGTTATCAGGGCCGCTTCTTGGTCTTCGAAGTCGAAGCCCGCTCCGGCGACCTGGTCCTCGGCCGCGGCAAAGTTCTCCGCGCCATAATCGAACCGCAGCCGTTTCAAGTGCGTGCTGCTGCGGTGAAAAATTCGTAGCAGCCATGTAGCGCCCGCGTCTCGCCGGCTGCTTCGTTTTTAATCCCAGCGATTTACGACGCATCCCTCCGGTAAATCCTTTGGTTGAGCGACACTGCTCGCCGTGCTAACCTTTCGTCTGCGTCAGACGCTCGAGTGGCGGAACTGGCAGACGCGCCGGACTCAAAATCCGGTGGCCGCAAGGCCGTGTGGGTTCGATTCCCTCCTCGAGCACCATGTATATTTATATTCGCAGCGCGAGCCAATCGCGCGCGCAGCATAATCCCGCCTCCACGGAGAACGTCATGAAGAACTCCTCGCCGGAAGGTGAAAACCAAAAGACGAACGAAGGGTTGACGCGCCGCCGCTTTCTGGAAGCGACGGTTGGCACCACCTTCGCATCGGCCATGGCGGGCGGTCTACCGCCGCACGCGCATGCGCACTCAAACGCGCCTGCGGCGGCGGCTGACGCCAAGAACGGCATACCTTATCGGACGCTCGGCAACACCGGCGAAAAGGTTTCCTCCGTCGGCCTCGGGGGCTATCACATCGGCATGCAATCCGACGAACAGGACAGCATCCGCATCATCCGCACCGCGCTCGATGAAGGCATCAATTTCCTCGACAACTGCTGGGACTACAACGGCGGAACCAGCGAAATCCGCATGGGCAAAGCGCTGCAGGACGGCTACCGGCAAAAAGCATTCCTGATGACCAAGATTGACAGCCACACCAAGCAAGGCGCCACAAGCCAAATCAATGAATCCCTGCGCCGGCTGCAAACCGATCACATTGATCTTCTGCAATTTCACGAAGTCATTCGCGACACCGACCCCGAAGCGATTTTCGCGCCGCATGGCGCGCTCGAAGCGGCGCTGGCCGCGAAGCAGCAGGGCAAAATCCGCTACATCGGTTTCACCGGCCACAAAAGCCCGGAAATTCACCTGAAAATGCTGAACACGTCCTTCGCGCACAAATTCACTTTCAATTCCGTGCAGATGCCGCTGAATTTAATGGACGCGCACTACGACAGTTTCGAAAAATTAGTCCTGCCCGTGCTGGTGGCGCACGATATCGGCGTGCTGGGGATGAAACCTCTGGGAAACGGATTGATCCTGCGGAGCAAAACGGCGGAGCCTGTGGAATGCTTGCAATACGCGCTGAACTTGCCCACGAGCGTTGTGATCACCGGGTGCGACACGCTGCCCATCCTGCAGCAAGCCCTGCAAACGGCGCGCACGTTCCGCCCGTTGAGCCAGGAACAGGTTGCCGCGTTGCTGGCGAAAACCGAAAAGGCCGCACAGGGTGGCGAGCACGAGCTGTACAAAACCGCCCATAATTTCGACGGCACGATCATGAATCCGCAGTGGCTGGATTAACGCCTAGCCTAAAAATATATCGTGTGTCATCCCGAGCGTAGCGAGGGATCTGCTTTTCTCTGAAACGCCCGAGCGAATGACTGTTCCCCGCACTAACTTCCGCTGCCACCGCGAATCAGCCGTATCGCTTCCGGCAGCGCTGCAGCTTCTGCCGTCGTGCCGCCTCCCGCACCGCGCGAAGCAGCACCATTGGCATCCTGCGCGTCCGCTGATCCATCGCCGCCCTCGCCGGGCGCGAGAAACAAATTCGATTCCAAGCCGTGCTGCTTCGTGTAGAGATCGTAATATCGTCCGTGTGCCGCGTACAACGACGCGTGCGTGCCCCGCTCGATAATCCGCCCGGCCTCGAGCACCAGAATCTGGTCGGCGCGCCGCACCGTCGACAATCGGTGCGCAATCACAAAGGTAGTGCGTCCGCGCATCAGGTAGCGCAATCCCTCCTGAATGAACGCCTCCGATTCCGAATCCAGGCTCGAAGTCGCCTCGTCCAAAATCAGAATCCGCGGATCGGCCAGAATCGCGCGCGCGATGGAAACGCGCTGGCGCTGCCCACCGGAAAGTTTCACTCCGCGCTCGCCCACCACAGTATCGTATTTCCTCTCGAAATTTTCGGCAAATTCATCCACGCGCGCGATGCGGCAAGCGGCCAGGATTTCTTCTTCCGTAGCGTTCGGGCGCGAAAAGCCCACGTTCTCGCGAATCGAGCCGTCGAATAGAAAAGTTTCCTGCAGCACCACGCCCAGCTGCGTGCGGTAGGAATCCAGGCGCACTTTCGCCAAATCCACGCCATCCACCAGCACGCGCCCGCTCGTCGGCACATAAAAAGCCGCGATTAATCCAATTACTGTGGATTTTCCCGCGCCCGAAGGACCAACCAGTGCCGTCACCGTTCCCGGTTGTGAGTTAAAGCTGATTTCGTGCAGAACTTCCTTGCCCGTGTCGTATGAAAAACTCACATCCTCGAATGTCACTGCGCCGTGAATGCGCTCCAGCGATTCGCGGCGGTTGGGATCTTCGTCTTCGGGGTTTTCGTTCAGCACTTCGCGCGTGCGCTCGAGGCCCGCCAAGGCTTCCGTGATCTGCGGCCCGATCGCCACGATCTGGAAAACCGGCGCGATCAGAAATCCCAGGAACATTGTGTACGAAAAGAACGTTCCGGGTGTCATGGTCCCAGCGAGAATTTGCCGCGCACCGAGAAACATGATCATCGCGCTGACGATTCCCATCAGGCTGGTGGCCGAAAGGCTCATCAACGAAGTCGCTGTGAGCGTCTGCAGCACGTTGTCCAGCAGCCGCTGCACGCCCGCGCCAAACACTTTTTCCTCGCGCGCTTCGGCGTGATAGCCCTTCACCACGCGCACGCCGCCGATGGACTCGGTCAGCCGGCCCGTCACTTCGGCGTTGATTTTCGGCCGCGCGCGAAAAATTGGGCGAATCGTCTTGAACGCCCGGTTCAGCGTTATACCAAAAATAAAAAGCACGATGAACGCCACCGCCGTCATGCTCACGCTGGTGCGCAGCAGATACACCATGGCGAACACGGCCGTCAGGATTCCACCCGCGAATTCCACCAGCCCCGTGCCGATCAGGTTGCGCACACCTTCCACATCACTCATGATGCGCGAGATCAACACGCCGGTTTTGTTCGCGTCGTAGAACGATACTGGCAACCGCCCGATATGCGCTTGTACTTTCTCGCGCAGCTCGGAAATCATGCGCCAGGAGGATTTCGATAGCAGCTGCGTGAGCGCGTACGACGTGAGGCCCTGGATCACGGTCGCAGTTACCACCACCAGGACGATCACTGGCAGCAGGCGCGCTTGGCGTTTCAGAATTACGTCGTCGAGGAAGTATTTTGTAGAGGCCGGCAGGACCAGGCCGGAAACGCGGTTGATCACCATCAGCCCGAAACCTATTGCCAGAACTCCGCGGCGCGGTTTGATCAGCGCCAGAACGTCAGGCAACAGCTTCCAGTCGAATTTTGCCTTCGCCGGCTTTCCGTCGCCGCTGTTCTTCCTTTCCTGGCGCTCCATGCGGTTGCCCATGCGTTCCACGCCAGGACTGGTTTGTCTACCGAGCATTCTTCACTATACCTTGAAACCCGCGCACCCCGCTGAAGCGCCACGCAGCCGAGTTTCCTGCCAAGAATTTGCAATGATGTGCGTACATCCTAAGATGCGGGCGACGGCGGCCGCGACGCAATTTTCGCTCCGAGTCGCGTGCTACTTACGAACCCGCACGAGCAGTGCTTTCTCTGTGCCCCCCGGTTTTCTGACGATGCGACGAGCATCGTCGTCCTGAGGCCAGCACCTTTGCTTCAAGCCGGTCGAAGGATCTCTCCCTCCTTTCTCCGTGTTCTCGGTGTTGAATCTTTCCGCCGTTCGCTGAAGCTCCGCCGCAGTTGTCCCGCCTCCGCACGGGTGATAGACTTCCCTGCATGGCCAAGAAAAAACCAGCAAGCAAAGAGAAATCCGCGAAGAAACCGGCAATCCCAAGCAAGAAAAAAATCGCCAAGAAGAAGATCGCGCCGAAGAAGAGGCCCGCTCGTCGCAAGAAGATATCCGCTCCCCGCGCGCCCGCCGAACTCTCCAATCCTATCTTGCCGCCCAGCGGCCGCGGCCTAGGTCCCGCCGCCGGCGGACAGTCCGGCGACAACCAAGGCCTCTCGCGCAAGGAATTCGCGGGCTCGGAAAGCGTGGAAGAATTGGCTGAAGAAGGGCAGGACTACGAAGCGGAAGTCGTCGCCGGCGTACAAAATGCCCGCGATCCCGACCAGGGTGAAGTAACAACGAAGGAAGTTCCCGAAGACGATGTACCCACCGAATACGACGAACAATAAAACGCGCGCGCCAGCGATAAGCCGCGGCAACTCCGGCGCTCGACCCAGGACCACTGGCGATCCTGGGTCGCCCGCAATCCTGGGCCGAGCAGCGCGAAGTTACGTTGCGCAGCGCCTTTCGAGTCGATCAACTGCCGTACGCCCTAATTCCCGCCGGCGGTATGGCTTTTTGCGCGTTCGCCGCGTTCTTCGCTGTACGTTTCATCCGGGTCACGAATATTGTGCGCTGGTTGGTCGTGGAGTGTCCTCATGAATGCGTCTACTTCTTCCGAGGCCCTCTCGCGCGCGATGCCGTAGCGTTCCTGAATGCGTCCGATCAGTTTGTCACGCTTGCCGGAGATCACTTGCAAATCGTCATCAGTCAAGTTTCCCCATTTTTCGCGCACCTGGCCCTTATACTGCTTCCATTTCCCTTCCAATTGATCGAAGTTCATTGATGGTCTTCCCCTTTGCGATAGGAACCGCGCTCACTTGCGCCACGAGCCGTTTCCGAATATCGCGTTCGAACGTCCGCAGGAGACCCACGCAATGCGTTTGCCAGCACCGAGGCGAAATCTGAAGTTGAACCGGCAGAGCAACATCCGCCGCACGGCAGTGCAGGTGCGCATGTATCGGCCCGGCCTGTTGCCGTGTAATTTTGCACCGGTTTCGGTGGATTTTCCCCCCGCCTATGCCGACCTTCAGAAATCGTAGTACTCGTGAAAGCTTCCATCGCGTGCATCGCCATACACATAGGCACACCCCGTAACATTGCCGCGTCTTCGTTGTTATAAAATTGTCACATCGGATTGGCCCGGGTAACCATGCTTGTTACCATTGCATCAGCTAGACATACGCTCGGGCATGATTTGAACCTTTTCAGTTTATTTTTGCGTCAAAAGCTCGCGACTCGGGTTCGTACGCGGCATGCAGGGAAGATTCGCTGGTTCGGTCACGCGGGTGGCCGCTCGGTCGGTGAAAACACTTAGCGGAAGGCGCTGATCGTCGTTCGTACATCTCGTGCGAAGGGACAAGCCGATGAAAAACGGTGCGTGTTTGGCGGGCATACTGGCCGTAGCCGGAGCCTTGGGGTTGACGGCCTGTGGCAGCGGCGGCGGTTCCAGCACTCCGATCGTGGTCTCCATTAATACCGATGTCTCAAATATCGAGACCTTCCAGACCGTGCAATTCAGTGCCACCGTGACCGGGACTTCGAATACCGCCGTCACCTGGGAGCTCAGCTGCAATACGACGCCCGCCTCGGTTTGCGGCTCGATGTCCGCCAGCGGCATGTACGTGGCGCCGAATACGGTGCCGACGCTTGCTACCGCGAGCAGCACTGATCCGGCCCAGTTGATCGTGACCGCGATTTCGCAAGCCGATTCTAACGCTTCCGCTAGCACCGGAGTATTCACCATTGACTCGCTGAACATGCAGCGTTACACCGCACCGGTGCCGCTGGGCTCATCCGGCTCGAATGCGAATGCTATCTGCCTAACCCCCGCGCCCGGATTTTGCTTCGGCGGAACTTTGGGATCGTTGCTGACAAGCAACGCGACTCCGCCGGCGGTTGTTATCCTGTCCAACAATCACGTTCTCGGCCTGAGCGATGGCGCAACCATCGGGCAAGAAGTGACTCAACCCGGCGTGATCGAAACGGGTTGTTC
Source organism: Acidobacteriota bacterium (assembly GCA_013289715.1). Lineage (GTDB taxonomy): Bacteria > Acidobacteriota > Terriglobia > Acidiferrales > UBA7541 > Palsa-295. Next base: position 97,158 of record JABCZJ010000003.1, read on the forward strand.
CCTAACCGGAACGATCAACGTGGCGACTGTGACCAACATCCTGAATCTGCAGACGCAACCCATTCCGGCGTTTCCAGTGGACGTCACGACGGCGCAGATCACCACCGGACAGGTGGACCTCACCGGCACCATCCTGGAATTGGGCGCGCTCAGCAATGGCGTGCCCCAGCCTGCTCCTCCCGCCGCCGGTACGGGTATGGCTGCCAGCATGAATGAATTATTGACGAAAAGCGGCCGTACTACGGGTTTGACTTGCGCGAAGGTCGAAACACTAAACACTTCGGCGCATGTCGAGTACGAAGAGGGATGCGCGACTACCACGTCCTTTACGGTCGCCTATACCGACGAAATCGTGGTCGCGAACATGTCCAACGAACAAAGCTTCATCGGCGATGGAGATTCCGGCTCGTTGGCTGTGGACCAGGCGACCGCGCAGCCTGTCGCACTGATGTTTGCCGGCAGTGATACCAGCGCCATTGGTAATCCGGTCGCCGATGTCCTCAACGCGCTGCACACCAGCACAGGGCACACATACTCGTTTGTCGGCGGCGCGCAGCACACCGTACCGGGATGTTCGTTGCCGGGTCTCAGCTCCGTGAAAGTGACGCCGCAAGCATCCGCCGCGCTTCCCTCCAGCACAGCACAACGCGGGCAGGCGGCCGCAGCGAACTACAGCACGCAAATCATGAGTACGCCTGGCGTCTCGGCCTACGGCGGAGGCGGCAGCCTCGATGCGCCGCAAGAGCCCGCCGTCCTGATCTTCGTCGCGCCCCGAGGATCACACGCTGGCATTCCGACGACGATTGACGGCGTGCGCACCCGCCGTATCGAGTCGAATTCCGCTTCCGCGCAAGGCGCGTTGAGCGCGCAGCAAAGCGCGCAGCTCGCATCAGAATCGGCCCAGGCACAAGCGATGGAAATTCCCGCCAGCGCCATCGAGCAAACCAAGGCCATCAAAGAGCAGCACGTGGCGGAACTGATGAGCGATCCCGCGGTAGTCGGTGTGGGCGTCAGCGCCAGCCTCGATAGCCCCGGCGATCCGGCGCTAATGATTTACGTGCTGAAAGGCAAAGCGCACCGCGCGATACCAACGACCATCGACGGCGTGCGCACTCGCATCAAGGAAACCAGCCCGTTCCGCGCGAACGTGTCGCACCCGCTGAAGTCCCCCGCACGCGCCGGCTGCCAGGCGCCGAAGAATGCGCCCGCGACCACGCTAAATGCCGCTCCCGCGCTGCTGCAATCAAGCGCAGCGCCAAGTCCCAGCGTCCAACCAATCGCTCTCACAACCACGCAGCGCTAGCATGTCAAAATAAACTTGGCGCGCGTCGCCCGAGCGAGTCTTCGCCGCGGAGCCTCGTCCGTTCGCCACAAAAAGCCAGTAGGTGTCGTCCCGAACCCGCGACAGCGGGTGAAGGAGCTGCTTTTCGTAAAAATGCAAAGGAAAAAACAGATTCCTCGGGCATCACCCGCCCTCGGAATGACAGTTTTGAGCATATTTCCGCAAACCGTGTTGCTCGTCAGCTTTTCTCTGCGTACTCCGCGTCTCTGCGGTAAAATCCGCCTCGACCTGACATGTCACCGAAGAAGCTAGCCACTCTGCAGCACGTCTGCCTCGCAATCCTCTTCGTGCTGGTGTGCGCGTACCAAGTCCGCGCGATGCTCTACTACTTCCCCGAAATGTTTCACCACCAGGCCGTCGGCTGGCCCTTCACGCCCGCCTACACTGCCGGCGAGCCGCACGCCACTTTCGTGTTCCCCAGCGGCCTCGATGCTGGAATAAAAGAAGGCGATATCCTCGTCGCGATCAATGGACGCCCTTTCACCGCCACAGCGGTTTACGGCGAAGCCATAGCACACGCCGCAGCAGGCGACGCGCTGCAAGTAACCGTCCGCAGTCCCGGCGAAGCTGCGGCGCGCACCGCAAACGTGACCCTCCAGCCGCACAAGCTCTTCTTGAGCAGCGCCGGCATCGTGATGGTCGTGACCCTGAAAATCGTGCTGCCCATTTTTTGCATTTTGCTCGGCTTCTGGGTAGCGGCAGTGCGCCCGCGCGATCCCTCGGCGTGGCTGCTGGTCCCGGTCCTGCTCTTTCTATCGACGTATTACAACGCCGGAATGGAAAGCTGGGGTCCGGCAATTCGAGACCTCGCGACGATCTACCGCGTCGTCATCGATTCCGCGTGGCCCCTGTTCATGTTCCTGTTCGGCTTGTATTTCCCGGAGCGCTCCTCGGAGCGGGAAAATCCTCGCTGGTGGCGCTGGACCGTCGCCGTCTATATCCCCACGATGATTGTGGTCGCGATACTGACGACCATCGAACAGCTCGGTGAACTCGAGAATTTCGCCGCGGTTGCGCGCCTCGACGCATTTTTGGAGCGCGTGAACCCGCTGCTTTTCGCGCTCACATTTGTCGGCGTCGGCAGTTTCTTCGCGTCCATGAAAATCAAATCCAGCATGGCGGCATCGCGCGACGCCAAGCGCCGCTTTAATCTGGTTTACGCCGGCGCGACGGTCGCATTGACGCCGCTCTTCATCCTCTCCGTCATTCAGTCCTTCAAGAAACTGCCCCTCGAGCAAATTTTCCCGGAGTGGCTGGTGCTCGGCTGCCTGCTGATGCTGATGTTTTTTCCGGTGACGCTCGCCTACGTGATCGTGGTGCAACGCGCGATGGACGTACGCGTGGTGATTCGCCAAGGCCTGCAGTATGCGCTGGCGCGCCAAGGCGTGCTCGTGATGCAGATCATCCTGACCAGCATTATCATCACGGCGGCGGTTACTCTCGGAAGTGGCGCCGAGCGCAGTCGCCCTCAGAAGATCGTAATTATCTCCCTCAGTTTCATCGCCATCTTGTGGCTGCGGAAATTGTCGGGTTCGGTTCGCGCCTGGGTGGACCGCCGCTTTTTCCGTGACGCCTACAACGCCGAACAGATTCTCTCCGGCCTCAGCGATGAAGTTCGCACCATCGTCGAAACCAAGCCGCTGCTGGAACGAGTCGCGCAGCGCATCGCCGAATCTCTCCACGTGCCGCGCGTCGCCGTGCTGCTGGAAGATGACGGCTGCTACAAGCCCGCCTACGCGATGGGTTACGCAACGGCACCCGAAGACGGCCTGCCGGATTCCGCCGCCACCATTCAGCGCCTGCGCCGGGATTCCGACCCCGAACGGATTTATCTCGACGATCAGGATTCCTGGATTAACTCCTCTTCCGTTTCGGAAGACGAGCGGCGCACGCTCGCCGACCTTCGTCCGCAGCTGTTGCTGCCGCTTTCGATGAAGGAAAAACTTCTCGGCCTCATCGCCCTCGGCGAAAAACGTTCCGAGGAGCCGTATTCCGGCACCGACCTCCGCCTGCTGAAATCCGTCGCCACGCAAACGGGCCTGGCGCTCGCCAACGCCCGGTTAAGCAGCGCCATCGCCGTGGAAGTGGGCCGCCGCGAAAAAATGAATCGCGAAATCGAAATCGCCCGTGAAGTTCAGGAGCGATTGTTCCCACAGAAGCTGCCGCCCGCTGCCGGTGTGGATTATTGCGGGCGCTGCCGAACCGCGCTGGGCGTCGGCGGCGATTATTACGATTTCCTCGCGCTGCCGGGCGGAACGCTCGGCGTCGCTCTCGGCGACATTTCCGGTAAGGGGATTCCCGCGGCGCTGATGATGGCCAGCCTGCAGGCTTCCCTGCGCGCCGAAGCCATGCGCGCCGGAAACGAAATCGCGGCGCTGATGTCGCGCGTCAATCAGGCTCTGTACGAAGCTTCCTCGGCGGATCGCTACGCCACTTTTTTCTACGCGCAGTTCGATCCTGCGTCGCGCCGGCTCACCTACGTGAACGGCGACCACTGCGCGCCGCTGCTTTTTCGCGCCGCTGCGGGTGGGGGAACCTCCGGAGTCGAGCGCCTCGACGACAAGAAAATCGAACGGCTCGACCAGGGTGGCCCCGTCATCGGATTGATTCCCGATTGCGCTTACCAGCAGACTGAACTGACGCTCGCTCCCGGCGATCGGCTGGTAATCTTCACTGACGGCGTCAGCGAAGCCATGAATCCCGCGCTGGAAGAATGGGGCGAAGAGCGGCTGATTGCCACCGTCCGCGCGGCGCAAGGATGCGACGCTTGCGAGACCATCACGCACATCATGCAAGCAGCCGACCAATTCGCCGCCGGCGCCCCGCAGCACGACGACATGACCCTGATCGTTCTGCGCTATCTCTGACGATGCGACGAGCAGCGTCATCCTGAGCCCGGCGCCTTCGCTGTAAGCCGGCCGAAGGATCTCTCCCTCGCGTGGATGTCAGCCAAACATTCGCAGTTGCTTTTGCCGACCCGCCGCATCTATAAGAGGATGAAGCCAGCCCCATCGACGGAGGTCAGACCTATGAAATTCCAGACCGCAATCCTAGCTGTAGCTCTGTGCACTTCCACCATCGCGCTACAACCCGCATCGGCACGCACCACCGCGCCGCAAAAATCGTCCGCGCAGATCGCGCAATCCGCGCACTCGGACATCGTCAACGCCACCGGCCAGAAGATCGGCACGGCCACTTTTTCCCCGTCCGCTGGCGGCGTGCGCATTGACGTGGACGTGACCCAGCTTCCTCCCGGCACGCACGGCATCCACATCCACGCCGTCGGAAAATGCGAAGGTCCCGATTTCAAAACGGCAGGCGGTCACTTCAATCCAGCGGGGAAAAAGCATGGCAAGGACAACCCGGAAGGCCCGCACAACGGCGACCTGCTTAATCTGGAAGTTGCGGCCGACGGCCATGGCACCGCGTCGCTGCTCGACGCCAACGTCACACTGCACGATGGCCCCACCTCCCTATTTCAACCCGGCGGCACCGCGATCGTAATCCACGCCGCGGCTGACGACTACAAAACCGATCCAGCAGGAAATTCCGGCGCGCGCATCGCCTGCGGCGTAATCGGGAAATAGTAGAAAGCGTGCGGCCGCAGGTTTTGAGGTTGTAGCGGCCAGCTTTAGCTGAGCGCGATTGAATTTGCGGTTGAATTTGAGTTCGTAGCGGCCGGTCCGGCAAGGCGGGGCCGGGCAGCCGTTGCGGTGGTTTTTGACGTAGCCCTCCTAGCGGCGCACCTTAGTGCGCCATCGGCGGCACAGCGATGACGATGGTGGTCTGAAGACCGCCGCCGCAAAAACTCACACCGTTCTCGGCAAACTGTTAAGCAAGCAAAACCGGCGTGGCTGCAGGCAAATCTTCCGGAGGCGAGAAAAAACTATTGCGTATCAATCGTGCGCAGCGCCGTCTGTTCATCCGGAAAATCAGTGAACACCGTGTGCAAATTGGTCATGTGCAGAATTTCCCGCGCGCGCGGGCTCAAATCGACAGCGTGCAATTCCGCATTATTCTTGCGCGCCGAATACAATCCGCGGATCAACTGCCCGATTCCGGAGCTGTCCAGGTAAGAAACGTCCCGAAAGTTCAGCAGCACGCGCTTGCGCCCGTCCTCGAACAGGTCCAAGAGCAATTCGTGAACCGCTTCTCCCTCAATCAGGGTAAATCGACCGCGGACATCTACGACGGTAACGGTCCCCAATTGACGTGTACTGGCACTAAAACCCACTAATGGCCTCCCCACTTCTGCTGGTTCTATCTTACCGCACGCACGCGGAAATCCCGAAATCGCAGCAGCGCGCGGTCGCGGCTGGGTTTCTGATTACCGCAGCGTTTATCAAGCATTGGAATCGGACTTGGCCACCCCGTGAGGCTCCGGAGCAATTCTCAGCAGTTCTGTTCTGACTCAGCGCGGTTTTCCAAGTGGACTGCTTCCGCCGCCTTGGTACCACTCAGAGGCCGCTTCATGCGCCACGGCGAGCACTTCGTCGTGCTTCCAGTCGGAAAAGAATTTTCGTATTTGCTCGTGCTCAAATAAGTGTTCCAGCGTCGCCTGAACCATGCTGTTGCGAAGATCGGGATCGCCATCCTTGTAGAGACGACCGAGCCACGCCTTCAGGTCGTCCAAAACAGGGCGAGGAACGGACGAGTCCCGCCACCAGTACGCAAATAAATTCACCAAGTCCATTCCTGCCGAATGTCTGGAATCCGACCAGTCACCGTCGGGATCCTCGAGCAAGCATCGTTCGTAATAGTGTTTCGTGAACTCAATGTAGTCGTCGCGAGGTACCGGCGGCTCAATACGAAAACGCCTGTCGCTCAGAAGAGCGCGGGTAAAACCAAGGATTTCAATATCGCTACTCGCCATCCATCTTTGAATGTCGCTGAACGCGACTGTGTCTGTCTTGGGAATCCACTCCGCATGTTCAGGAGTCGTCCAGAGCTTACTGATGATTTCCTGCAATGATTCGCTCATGGTTCACAGGCGACGCTAACTTACGTATCATCACAATTCCGGCGCACAGTTGAATCGTCGCGGAATCGGAAACTGGCCCACTCGCTCGCGGGCTCAGCACGGCCTACTCGCTACAAACAAGCTCGAATCTGGGGAACTACGCTAGGATGATATTTCGGCCAGCCAGCAGTCCAGCAGCTTCAATTGCTCGGGCGCGGGATTGACGAACGTCACGCCCATGCCCATGCCCTCTTGCACGTAGACGATCTTGCCCTTCGTTTCGAACACGCCTTGATCGCGCGATATGCGCACGTCAAGCACGGTGCCCTGCGGGAGCGTGATCAGCACGTCCACGTAACATCCCTTGCGGCTGATCTCGGAGATGCGCCCGGAAATGCGCGTGTCGCTTTGTGGCTCGCGCAGCTCGATGCTTGCGATCAACGTGAAGCGTGGGACTTCGCGGTGTTCGCGATACGGCCCGCCGGGATTGACAGGTGTGCCGGAAAACGAGCCCATGAGCTTTTCTCCCGACCGCGTCAGAGCCAGTGCCAAATCTTGTGCCAGAGTGGCACACCCCCGCACCCACCGCCACCTTTCTCTCCCATCCTGACGCCAAAAATGAACCGCCGCTTTCTGTTCGCCTTGGCTCCTGCGTAACATTGCGCGTCGCAGTTGGCGTCGCCTGGAGGCCTGATCGCCGCAACTTCGGCGAACGAAAATCGCGTCGCGCGCCATTATTACCAACGCGTAACTCCGTAATGCTTTTTCGAAGCTAGGTACTTATACCGACGCCTTATCGCGGCTCTTTTCGCTTTTCCAACGCCCGGCCCTTGGTTCCATCTTGGACCTGCGATAACCTAGGGCTGCCGCCGGGGATCCCGCCCTGCCGCTCCTGCGGCAGATTTTGGGGCTGCGGATCTTCTGGTGTTTTCGACCCAATGTTGTGCAGAAACGGAATCTGCTTCCAATTGAAAGCAGACTTTTGCAATTCTACGGTTTCGACTGTATTTTCTGTTCCCAGAGAAGGAAAAGGGAAGCCGTCGCGGACCGTTGCGCGGGTTCCGCGTCATACTTCGTTCACCAGATGATCAAGCAGGTGGGCAGCTTTATTCCCCTGCACCTTTAGACTGCCGGAACGGCCGAGTTCCGGAAAGAGGTCGCGCAAATGGAGCCTGTGACTCGTTCCGGTGACCAACTTCGGGAGCTCCGCAGCCGTCTGGGCGTAACGACGCGGGAAGTGGAAGAACTGAGTAAGAAGATTGCCCTCGAATCGGAAAACGAGGAGTTCTACATCTCCAACGCCTGGCTGACGCAGATCGAGAACCGGAATTCCGTCCCCAGCATCTATAAATTATTCAGTCTCAGCGTAATTTACCGCACCAAGTTCACCGACTTGCTCGCCGCCTTCGGAGTCCTGCTGGATGAGACCATGCGCTATCAAATGTCCACGCCCCTACAGAATACCCACCTCGCCACGCTCGAGGCCCCGGCCAACGGCAAGTGTATGAACTTCCCGGTGCGTTTTGACCGCGGTTTCAACCTGGAAAAGACCAACTTGATTTCACGGATGGTCGAGATGTGGGGCGAAGTTCCGATTTCGTTCATTCAGAGGCTGGACTTGCGCCACTGCCAGTATGGATACATCGGCACGGACGATTCTTCGATGTATCCGCTACTGCGTCCTGGCTCGTTCGTGCAGATTGACAGCCACGTCAATCGCACGCACCCATCCGGCTGGCGCACCGAATTCGACCGGCCGATTTACTTCATCGAATTGCGCGATAGCTATGCGTGTTCGTGGATCGAACTGCGAGGTTCGCAACTTACGCTGGTTCCGCACCCTCTTTCCGGTTTTGCAGTCCGGCAATTCCCGTATCCGCAAGAGGCGGAGATTATTGGACAGGTGACGGGTGTCGCGATGCGCCTGGTTTCGTCCGAGCCGTCAGACGCGCCTCCAAAATAGCCAGGGCCACCTTCAGGTTGGAAAAAACAAGTTCGCTGGACAACGAGTCGATTCCCACCGGAATCGCGACGCGATAAGGTTCCAGCCCTTTCCATGCCACGATAAAATCATTCGGCGCGACGCGTGTGCTTTCCAGGTAGGCTTCCAGTTCATGCACCAATTGCTCCAGCGACGCGTCCACGAGTTCCTCAAACGCCTCGCGGTGGCAATCCGCCAGCGCTTCGCAGGCGGACTCTTCCGAAAAACGCAGCGCCAGCCCGTGGTGATAATACAAACCGGTGTTGTAGTCACGCGTCGAAGCGAGGTAGATCAGTCGTTCCAGAGGCTGGGCCATGCCCGCCAGCGTGCGGCGGCGCAAATCGTCCGCGGCCGCCAGCACATCCACGTGTTTGGCCGGGGCGCTCAAGGGCTAGATCGTCGCTCCATCACCGGCGGAATCGCGGCGGATCGATTCCAGGGCCGGAGGATTCAGAAACGCCAGAGATTTTTCCGATGAGGCGCACACGCGTCCCGCGGCCGCCGTCAACACGCTCACCATGGCTCCCGCGCCGTAAGGTCCACGCATATACAAAAGCATCCGCAACGCGCGGCATGCCAGCAGCAGCAAGGTGAAGTCCAGAGCCAGGCGGATTTCCGTCAGCAGGCTCAATTTCGCGTGCAATCGCGAATAATTCAGGTGGAATTGCATCAGGTTGCGAATTTCGCAGCGCACCCGGCGCAGCCACATCAGCGAAATTCTCTTGCGCTCCTGCAAGAACAACTCTCCGATTTCCCCGGGACTCGTCGCCATCACGTAGCGAAAATCCTCGCGGTCGAATATTCGTTTGATTAGATTATCCGGCAGCAGTCCTAGTTGTAGTGTACGCAGCGCCTGCCGTGCCTCCACAAACTGCCGGCCGCATCCTTCCACGGGCGCGCGTTCCCTTCTCGCCAGCACCCACAGGATGACTAGCAGGCCGACGCCCACCAGCAAATAAAGCACCAAGCCGATCATGACCCCGCCACCCCACGCAAATTCGAGCGCACCGATTCCAGCTGCGCCCTTGTGCCGCGAACCAGCGCGTCGTATCCTCCGTCGCCCCGCCCTCCCCGCCCCGTTGTGGGTGGCTTCGGGTTCGGGCTGTAAGACCATAGTGCGACCGTCCACACCGCCGTCCCAAATACGAACGACGCGCTCTGTAACAATCCCCACGCCATATCAAATCGAGGTCCGACGAATGAACGTAGCGCCAGCGTCGTCAAACTCACGCTTACGTACACGCCAAACCCCAAGATCATGCCGGTCACATTCTTGCCGAGCTCGATGCGATAGTAAAAAACGATCGCCAGCACAGTCGCCAGCACCAGCGCTTCAACCACCCGCAGGTCCCGCTCCAGCTCCACCGTCGCGGCCAAGGTGGTCCACTCGGTGCGTCTCGCCACACGCCATTCCACGTAACAGAACGTCACCGCGAAAACCGCGCAGCTTGCTCGCCACGCAAAACGCTTCGCTCCCGGATAAGCATCCAGCGCTTGACGCACGACTTCCAGCACCACGCCGAATCCGACCGCGAGCGTCGCAAACTGCGTTGGCCAATACCACGCGTCATAGAAATTCGGCTTCGAGCGCTCGATGTACAGTACCGTGGACACCGCAAAGACGCAGAAAATGTAAGCGTAAAAATAGATGTACTTGGTGACTGTCTTGGTCTGAACGGAGCGCACCAGCAGCAGGAATTCAAATACCATTCCCGCCAACCATAAAACCAAACTTAACATGTTCGTCACTGGCGCAAATCGTAGCACAAAACCAAGGGGAGAATCAGCGCTTTCTCCCCCGGTTAGCGCGTTCCAATTGGCCGTTTAGACCGCCCGAAGTGCACGTAGACCTCCGTTCAGACTGCTGCTTCCAGCGCCTTGGGTGGTACCGGCGGTTGCGAGCCATCGAACATTGCGGCAACCGCTGCCATCATTTTCGGAGGAACGGGCGGCTGTGATCCATCCAGAAACCGGGCAGATGCCCCCGTCATCTTGGGGGGAACCGGCGGTTGCGAGCCATCGAGCGACACGGCCTTAGGCGGGACGGGCGGCTGCAAACCGTCAAGCAGGGCCGCCAAACTATTGTGCGACGGCGAGTTGCGCGGGGCCACGCTTACCACAAGGCCGCAAACCACAAACAGAAACACCACTGCTCTAGCTGTCTGGTTCATTGAGGGTCTCCTGTTTTTCGTCTTGGCGCGTTGAAGCGCGCTGCCACGGTACAGGGCCAGCGCGCGTCAAACGTCGCGTGGCGGGAATTGCTTGGCATGCAAAGCAGGACTTACCTTGATTCGCGAAGCGGTCGGGAAAAACCCAGGCAGAGAAGTACGGGCGATGGTTCTGTCACGTCCGCGATAATAACCGCTGGCACGTATTTACCGCGGAGCAAGCCCCATGTTGTTCCTCTCGTTACTAGGAGCTTATGCCGTTACCACAATGGAACCCCTGCGGCACATACGTATATCCCCGCTTTCTCAGCTCTGGCATCCTTTGTCGAGTGGTACACCAGCGAGGAACCATGCCGGAGATTCATGCTCAGAGCTCGGCGCCGTCCGACCGTCAGGCCCCTCCGCAATTCGAACCGGAGAAAATCCGCGAACATTTGCATCACCTGGATCGCCGGCAATGGTGGCTGTGGTCCACAACGGTAGCGGTGATTCTCTTGCTCACGCTCGCCGTGGCATCCTTCGCATTCCCCGCGATGCTCAGCCGCGATGAATCTTCCTATTCGTTCTACTTGAATCAAGCAGTCCGCGCTCTGGTGGGGCTTGTTCTGGTGTTCAGCGTCTATTTGATCTATCAGCAGCACCAACTAACGCGCATTCGTCACGAGGTGGCTGAGCAGATGCAATCCCTCGCCAAGGTGGAATCTCTGGCGTCAGAGGTTTACAAGCTCGCCGCACTCGATCAGCTCACCGGGCTTTACAATCGGCGTTCCGGCGAACAGCGCCTGGCTCAGGAAATCAGCCGTGCGCAGCGCCACGGCCGCCCGCTCACGGTTCTCCTCATGGATCTCGATGGCTTGAAGCAGATTAATGACCGGTTCGGCCACGCCGCCGGCGATACCGTGCTAAAGGGATTCGCGGATCGACTGCAACGCGCCATTCGCGGCTCCGATCTTGCCGTGCGCCTGGGCGGTGACGAATTCATGGCCCTGCTTCCGGAATGCCGCTCTGAAGAGGTTCGGCACGTCCTGGGCCGTCTGGAAGGTATGGAGTTCGAATTCGATAATGAAAAGTTGCGCCTGCTGTATTCCCGCGGCTGGACCGACTACGCCGCGGGCGAAACGCCTCAGGAGCTCTTGAAGCGCGCCGATCAAGCTCTCTATGAGAATAAACGCGCCGGGAAACGCAACGTGGTAGCGACGCTGCAAACTCCGGTCGTGCAGTCCACGATCTAGCGGCCGGAACCGACTCTCGGGCGCCCTGGCGAGGTCTCGTTGCAGGACACGGCAACTTCGTCTTCAAAATCGTGCAACCAGACTCACAAGACGCGCGTTTCACGCCAGGAATGTTCGTGTGAGGAACAATATTCGAAATATTACTTGCGCCGCTTTGAGGGTTACTCGTAAGATACGGCCCAGTTAGAGGAAAGGTACCATGCCCAAAGAGAAACCAAAAGTTAACATCGGTGAAGTAATCAAGTCCTACCGCGCCGACCGCGGGCTTTCCCAAGGCGATATCGAGCGCCGCACCGGGCTGCTCCGTTGTTACCTCTCGCGCGTCGAGAACGGCCACACCGTTCCCTCGCTCGAGACTCTCGCCAAAATTGCCGAGGCTATGGAAATCTCCCTCGCCGATTTTTTCCCCGGCAGCGACACGCCCGGGGATCGGGAAACTCGCAAAATGCTCGGCGAACTCTCCGAAGAAGAAATCCGCTTCCTCGCAGACATCAAGAAATATTCCACCACGCTTTCCGACGATGACAAGAAGCTCGTACTCGCGATGATTCGCAAGATGGCCACCATCACTCCACCGCCGTCGCGCGTAAACGGAAAGCCCACAAACATCGGACGCCGCCCCGAATATTAATTTTATTCTCCGCTGCCGGATCATGCCCGTCCGTCGGCCCATGCTCGCGTCTGTCTATCGCGATCGCATCACAGCATTCCTGCTGCTATCGGCTCTCTTCCCTATCTTTCTGCAGCGCCAAGTAAACTACCGGCTCAGGAAACCCGGTGTCGTGCGCTTTAGCGGCGCCTGCTTGTTGCTATTTTCGCTCCGTTGCCTTTGGTGGCGCGGCTGGTATTTCTGGATGCTCTTCGCCGGCCTCACCTTTTCGGGCGCCTGGCGCTTCTTTTTCCCGCAACATTCGATAAGCGCACAACAGCGCACCTACCCCCGCTGAGTCCACGGCTGCCTAATGCTCGCCGCCATAGCCGTCTGGGCGCTCCGGCCGTAACCGCGGGCATTCCTTGTCTTTGTTCTCCCTTGGTTTCGCTTTATCAGTTTTGCCTTTATCGGTGTTTATCTGCGTTCATCTGTCGTGCCTTGGAACTCCATAACATTCCACCCAACCACCGCTAGCACGAAACCCCGCCAATTCGTTACAATAGACAAGACATGACACAAAAGCGGCACAAAACAGTAGGCGTAAGAGTCGGAAAAATCCAAGTCGGTGGCGGCGCCCCAGTAGTCGTCCAGTCCATGACGAACACCGACACCGTAGACATCGCCTCCACCACGCAGCAATGCCTGGAACTAGCCCAAGCCGGCTCGGAACTGGTCCGCATCACCGTGAACATCCCCGAAGCCGCGGCCGCAGTGCCCGAAATCAAAAAGCGCCTCCTCGATGCCGGCTGCGACGTCCCCCTCATCGGCGATTTTCATTACAACGGCCACGTCCTGCTGACCAAATATCCCGACTGCGCCAGCGCCCTCGATAAACTGCGCATCAATCCCGGCAACGTCGGCGCCGGCCAGCGCCGCGACGAGCAATTTTCCACCATCTGCAAAGTCGCGCGCGATCACAACAAGCCCGTGCGCATCGGCGTGAACGGCGGCTCGCTGAACCAAGAGCTCGTGATGCGTAAGATGCAGGAAAACACGGACAAAGACCTCGGCAAGTCTTCCGAAGAGATCATCAATGAGTGCATGGTCCTCTCGGCCCTGGAATCCACCGCGCTCGCGCTCGAATGCGGCCTGCGCAAAGATCAAATAATTATTTCGTGCAAGGTATCCCGCCCGCACGACCTGGTCGCCATCTACCGCGACCTCGCGTCGAAAACCGATCAGCCGCTGCACCTCGGCCTCACCGAAGCAGGCATGGGCGCAAAAGGTCTGGTGTGGTCCTCCGCTTCCATGGGTATTCTGCTCGATGAAGGCATCGGCGACACGATCCGCGTTTCGCTGACGCCGCGTCCTGGCGGCGACCGCCGCGACGAAGTTTACGCTGCCTGCGAGCTGCTGCAATCGCTCGGCCTGCGCACTTTCGCGCCCAGCGTCACCGCCTGCCCCGGCTGCGGACGCACCACCAGTACCACCTTCCAGGAATTAGCGGAGAGCATTCAAGGCTACATTCGCGACAAAATGCCGGAGTGGAAGCGCTATTACGAAGGTGTGGAAGACATGAAGCTCGCCGTGATGGGCTGCATCGTCAACGGCCCCGGCGAATCCAAAGCCGCCAACATCGGCATCAGCCTCCCCGGCACCGGCGAAGCCCCTCGCTGCCCCGTCTACATTGACGGCAAACATTTCAACACCCTGGAAGGCACCTACGAAGAACTCTCCTCCGCGTTCCAAAAACTGGTAGACGATTACATCGCCACAAAATACGCAAAGCGCGAACACCCGCTGCCGGAAGTGAACGTCCCGCCGCCCCCAGCAGCAAGCGCAAAATCCGCATTACGCGTACTTGCGTAATCGATATGGAGTGCGGCGGCTCGCCGCCGCTTTCGCTGAGAATTCAACCCAATCGCTTATCGCCCGAGGCGAGGCTTGCCTCGCCCTCTCCTTCGTCAACAGTGGCACATCCCCGCCCGCAGCAGGAGGGCGTGGTCGTGCGCCTTCGCGAGCCTAGCGGCGTTCCAGAGGCTTCTGTCTACCCACAAGTTGTCTGGCCGATATTTGACTGGGCAGTAAACTCGCATTGGGCGGTAATCGCCGCGCCATGCAAACGCTCGGATTGTCCGATTCGACTCCTCGCACCGAGAGCCGCCTGAAAAGTCTCTTCTGGCCGTCGATCCAGACCGGTAGCGACGTGGACTACCTGGGCGCGCAGGGATATTGGTTTTGCACAATCCCAGCGCTTCTTTCTCTTGTCGTGTTGATATTCAGCGGCAACTCGATTCTCGGCCCGCTGATTTTCTTGTTTTACTACATCGGCGGCGTGGGCGTTCGCGAGCGCAGCCGTTACGCAGCCGCTGTCGTTCTGCTAATGTACGTTGCGGACGCAGTGCTAGGGGACGCAGTGGTAGGCGGGCACAGCGTTGTCAAAATACTGATTGCCGCGGTTCTATTCTCGAATCTTCGGGCTACCTGGATCGCTTCCTCCTGGAAACCTGACTCCGAGGCAGGAGCGTCGCCGCCGCGTCTCGGTGACCCGTGGAGTGACAAATTTGCTGACGAATTGCCGGCATTCTTCTGGGCTAAAGTGCGCCTGCTGTATTACGTTTTTTCCGCCGGCTTTCTGGTTTTCATCCTTTTCGGACTCGCCGTGCTCTTCTCACATCGAGTTTCACACTAGCGCCGCGACGGAACGAGCTTGCCCCATGAGAACCAGCACCTCTTAAACTCTCACTCATGCCGCAACGCGTTCAACGGATCCGTGCGCATCGCGCGCCGCGCCGGAATGTAACCAGCCGCCAGCGCCACGCACGTCAGCAGCACCGCAACGCTCGCAAACGTAACCGCATCTGTCGGCCGCACGCCAAACAGCAAGCTCGCCATCAACCGTGTCAAAGCCAGCGCCGCCACCACGCCAATGCCAACGCCCGCGAGCACCGCGCCGACTCCCTGCCCCATCACCAGCTTCAACACATCCGTCGACTGCGCCCCCAGCGCCATGCGAATTCCAATCTCGCGCGTCCGCTGCTGCACGGTGTAAGAAATCAACCCATACAATCCAATCATCGCCAAAATCAGCGCCAGCCCCGCAAAGCTCCCAATCAAATACGAAGGATACCGCCGCAGAAAAACCGAAGCAGTCTGATTGGTAAAATGCTCCATCGTCTGCGGCTGAATCAAAGGCAGTTGCGGATCCATCTGGTGCAGCGCAACCTGCGCCGAGCCGACAAACGCCGCGGGATCGCCCGCCGTCCGCACCATGTACGTCAGAAAAGTCGAAGGCCCCTGCTCGTTCGCCACATAAATCACCGGCGCGGGCGGGCCCGCGAGGTCATCCTGCGCAATATTTCCCACCACGCCGACAATCTCGCGATACGGTTCCTTCGCGTCGAACGTAAACCGCGTGCGTTTCCCCACCGCCCCCTCGTTCGGAAAATATTTCTTCACAAACGCTTGATTCACCACCGTCACCCACGGCGCTTCCAGCTTGTCCGTCGCGGAAAACATGCGCCCCGAAACTAGCGGCACCTTCAACGTGGAAAAATAATCCGGCGTCACCGTAATAATGTCGCACTCATCTTCCTGCCCCTGCGCCGTAGGCCGCCCCTGCACCAAAAACCGGATCGTCCCGCCGCTGCCGCCAATCGGCAGCGCGCTGGTTACGCCCACGCCCTGCACTCCTGGCAAGTTGCGCAACTTCTCGCTGAACTCGTGCTCGAACAATCTCGCCGCCGGACTGTCGTTCGGATAATTTTTGTCGCTGGGATAAGAGCTGTCCGGCAAGTTCACCGAAAACACCAGCAAGTTCCGCTGATCAAACCCGGCGTCCTGATGCAGCAGCGCGTGCAAACTCTGCAGCATCAATCCCGCACCCACCAGCAACACCAGCGAAACCGCAATTTCCGCCGCCACCACCGCATTGCGCAAACGCGCGTGCGCCGCACTGGTCCCCCCGCGCGATTCGTCCTTCAGCGCGTTGCTCACTTTCGTTTGTGACATCGAAAGGGCTGGAGCCAAACCAAAAAGCACCGCCGTCAGCAGCGTCACGGCGCACAAAAACAGTAGGACCGGCAAGTTGGCCCCCGCCTCGCGCAAACTCGGCAAAGTACTCAGCACCGGCTGCGGTATCGCCCCAATCAATACATTCACGCCCCACTGCGCCGCCGCAAACCCAAACGCCGCGCCGAGCGCAGCCAACAGCACGCTCTCCGTCAGCAGTTGCCCGATCAATTGTCCCCGGCTCGCGCCCAACGCCGTGCGTATCGCGAATTCCTTCCGCCGGCTCGCCGCGCGCGTCATCATCAAATTCGCCACGTTCGCGCAAGCAATCAGCAACACAAATCCCACCGCGCCGAAAATCACCAGCAGCAACGGCTGCACCTGGCCCACGATCCTTTGCCGCAGCGTACCCATCGCCACAAATACAGAACCATCCTGCTGCGGATGTTCCCGCGCCAGCTGCGCCGTGATCCCGTCCATTTCCGCGTGCGCCTGCGCCATCGTCACTCCCGGCGCCAGACGCGCAAACACATTCATCCAGCGCAGATTGCGCCGCGTCAGCACATCCTGCGTCGCATGCATCGGCACCCACAGCGGAAAATCATTCGATGGCGCAAAATGAAAATCGCGCGACAGCACTCCCACGATCGTCGCCGGCTTGTTGTCCAACGTGATGGTGCGCCCAATCGCTTTCGGATCGCCGCCGAAATCGCTACGCCAGTAGCCGTAGGTAAGCATCACGACGTGCGGCCCGTCGCCCGCGTCCTCGCCATCCACGAATCCTCGACCGAGCGCCGGCTTTACTCCCAGCGTCGAAAAAAAATTCGGCATCACCTGCGTGGCAAATACCGCCTTGGGCTCGCCGTTCCCCGCCAAAGTAAAAGTGTCGAAGCTATACGCCGTTAACGATGAAAAACTCTTCGTCGTCTTCTTCCAATCCACGAAATCCGGATAGGAACTGTTGCGGCTTACCGCTTCGTTGTCCCGCGTCTGCGTACGCCCTTCGCCCAAAGTCACCAACCGGTCCGGCTGGTAGTAGGGCAACGGCCGCAGCAGCGCCGAATACACCACCGAAAAAATCGCCGCGTTCGCGCCAATTCCCAATGCCAGCGTCAGCACCGCCACCAGCGTGAATCCCGGACTCTTCGCCAGCACGCGCGTGCCATAGCGAACGTTCTTCCAAAGAGCGCTCATCGTTGCGCCTCCCAAGCTTCAGCGCTGCACGCTTTCAATAATCAGCGCGTCATCGAGCCCAATGGATTTTGTAGTGGCCGGTCGCATCCTGCAACGTCACGCGCAACAGCCATTCGCCCTTCATGGCCTGAATGTTCGTCGTGTCCATAGAGGCGCGCTCCGTCGTTCCGATATTTGCGCGCACTTCACCGGTGGGATCAATCAACTCCCAGCGAACCAGTCCGTGCTCGACTTCCGCGGAAACGTTCAGATGCACCATGTCCGACAAACCGTCCAAGCGGATGCGGTACTCGACGACTTTCGTCTCATTCGTGAAGCGTTCGTCCTTCTTCAGGTCTGGCTGCGCGTCGGCCACCAAGGTGCGGTCCGCGGGCGTCGTCGCCGGAATGTCCGAAGGAAAATCAATGCTCACGTCCCGGCGCGGGTTCGGCGAGAAGGCCGCCGTCCCGAGAACAACGTTTCCCAAAACGAAAGCACAAGCCGCGAGCAATCCCGCAAAACGAATCGTCCGCCGTAGTTTGCTGCAATCGATATTCATTGGCACACCTCGCTGTCGTAGCCCAATTGCAACCGACTTGCCAAGCTCACCGCAACGCAAGCGATTGATTCGCTTCAGATTACGCAAGCGCGTTTCCCGCCTCCGGCGACCTGACTGCTCGCCTGTGGGACGCGCCGGACGCCGCGAGCCTCCGCAGCCTCTGTGCAACTTCTACCGATGCGATCCCTGGCCATCAGCCTGCCTAGAAGCGGCGGAGCCCATTCCGATCGCAGCCGACGCCGCGATCCCGTTCCCCAATCCGAATCCACGCAGCCAGCGGACTACCGCCGCCTACCTCTTTCTCGAAGGGCAGGTCGTCGAAGCCTCCACCATGCTCTCAAACGCGATCCTGCGCGGGGAATCCGCCGATCTGTCGAACGCTTGGGGCGTGGTTCAACTCGCCGTCGCCGAGCGAGCCTTGCGCCGTGCCCTGCTGCTGGCGCCCACCCATCACGACGCCGCCATAAATCTCGGTGTCCTGCTTTTCAGCGTTGGCAAACAAGCCGACGCCGCCGCTTATCTGCGCCAATCGCTCGCCTTCACCAGCGGCCCGACGCACGACTACGTGCAGGCGCTGCTCAACCTCTGCGAGATTCAGCGCGCACTGCCCGCCGCGCCTCCGCCCAGGCAAATTACCGAGGGGTACACCTTCACCGCCGACTGGTTCTCGGGAAACATCGCGAGTTTCTGGAAGCATCTGAAAGCCCTCCGCGGCACGCACTGCTCGATCCTGGAAATCGGCTACTTCGAAGGCCGCGCCTCCACCTGGCTGCTACAAAATATCGCCACCTCGCCCGATTCGCGCCCGCTCTGCCTCGATTGTAATGACCAGCCGCTGCTCTGGCCCAACATCAAGCAAGCCGGAGGCGAAAAACGCACCGAGTTCCGCCGCGGCAGATCGCGCGAAACCCTGCACACGCTGCCCTCCGTCGCATACGAATTCATCTCCATTGACGGCGCCCACTCCACCATTCACGTCCTGCAAGACGCCGTCCTAAGTTTCCGTCTCGCAAGGACCGGCGCCATCATCGCGTTCGATGATTACCACTGGAACGATCCGCAGCACACTCAACTCGGCGTCCCCAAGCCCGCCATTGACACGTTGCGAGCCGTCTACGCCAAAAAGATCGAAGTTCTCGAATCCGCCTACCAAATCTGGCTCCGCAAACTCACCGATTAGCCAAATCGAATCCCCAGCGCGGCAGTCGATGTACGACTTGCGGGCAAGAACGACTTTCTGTCGGACCACCGCGTTGTGCAGCGGGGCACACCGCAACTATCCCACCTCAAACCCGGGCACATTCATGAGCACCACTCGCCAACCATCCGGATCCTCAAACGTCACGCCTTTTTCCGCCCAGTAGGGATTTTCGGGAGGTACCGGCTCGTGGCCGCGTTCGCTCAGATGATTGACCACCCTCGCAATCGCCGCGCGGTCCGGCATGTATAACACCAGCATGTTGTCGCGGCTCGGCGCGGGACACGGGCTCCCGTCCGCATGATGGGTGAATTCCAAGTGCAATTCGCGCCCGGGCAGTCCGAGAATGTAACCGGAATAACCATCGTGATCATGGAACGAACCAAGAATCTTCAGCCCGATGCCTTGGGAATAGAATTGCACGACTGCGTCGAGCTTGTCCGTCGGTCGCGCGATGCGAATTTGCGTCACGGGCATATTGGCTGGCCATCCAGTTATCATTTTCGCGCTCCTCGCCGCGGAACTTCCCGCCTCGTTCTTGCTAGTCGTCTGTGGTACCGCTAGACTGGCGACGTTCTCGGTAATCCAGGCGTGCGTTTACGCTACGCCATTCTCGCCGCGCAATTCAAATGAACGAACAAGCTAATTCAGTTGAATCGCAACGAGCCACGAAGGCCGCATGGCAATTCGGATTCTGGAGCCTCATCGTCACGCAATTCCAGAACGCCTTCAACGACAACGCAATCAAGTACCTGGTGATTTATCTGATCATCGCCATGAATTTCCCGAAGGAACGTCGGGACTTGCTCGGCACCATCGTCAGCGCGCTCTTTGCGCTGCCCTTCATTTTCTTCTCGCTCACTGGCGGTTACTTTGCAGACCGTTACAGCAAACGCAGCGTTGTCATCGGCACCAAGCTCATGGAAATTTTTGTCATGGGCGTCACCATCCTCGGCCTGTGGTTGCACAGTCTGCCGCTGGAATGCGCCGCGGTGTTCCTGATCAGCGCCCAATCGGCGCTCTTCGGGCCTTCGAAATATGGACTGCTTCCGGAGGTTTTGCCCGAGCGCCGCCTTTCCTGGGGCAACGGAGTGATCGAGCTCGGCACGTTCATCGGCAGCATTAGCGCCGTCACCGCCGCCGGCTATCTTGCCGAGCGTTACCACGGCCGCGAAGCCATGGCCGGAGTGGTTCTGCTCGGCTGTACGCTCCTCGGCTTGGCCACCAGCTTTGGAATCACGCACGTCCCGGCTGCGAATCCCGCCAGAAAATTCCGTTGGAACCCGTTCGCCGACCTCGGCGCGCAAATGAAGATCATTCGCGCCGACCGCGTCCTCGGCTGGGCTGTTCTCGGCAACACCTATCTCTGGTTTCTGGCCGCGTTGTTGCAATTCACCATACTCGTGTATGGCCACGACATTCTCCATGCCGACGAAACCCATATCAGCTATATCGTGGCCGCATTGGGCATCGGGATCGGCCTGGGCAGCCTCGCGGCTGGCTATCTCTCGGGCGGGAAAATCGAATACGGACTGATTCCACTCGGCGCCGTTGGCATGACCCTCTTCGGCGCGCTGCTGTATTTCGACCGCCCCGCCGAAGCGCTTGCCGGATGGGTGCAAGCGACCGCTTCGCACACCGGCATTCCACTCGCCGAACACGTTACGGCATTCCTCGTCGCCATCGTCCGTCTGCGCATCCCCGATCTTTGGCTCCTCGGCTTCTTCGGCGGATTTTTCGCCGTGCCGCTTAACGCCTTGATTCAACATCGCCCGCGCCCCGAAGAAAAAGGCGGCGTGATCGCCGCAGCGAACCTGCTCTCGTTCATAGGCGTGTTCCTCGCCGCCGGCGCGTACTTTTTCTTTTCGACAGCCCTGCATCAGACTCCCGCCGGCGTTTTCCTCGATGGCGCCATCCTCACCCTGGTCGCGACCGCCTATTCCATTTATCTGCTACCCGATTCCCTGCTCCGCCTCGTCCTCTTCATGGTCACGCATTCCATCTATCGCATCCGGGTCGAAGGCCGCGACAACATCCCCGAGTCCGGCGGCGCCCTCTTCGTTTCCAATCACATGTCGCTGGTGGACGCGCTCCTCCTCCTGGCCTCCACCGACCGCCCCATCCGCTTCCTCATGTTCAAGGACATCTACGACCAGCCGCACATCCAGCCCTTCGCCAAGGTGATTCGCGCCATTCCCATTTCCTCGCAGCTGCGTCCGCGCGACATGATCCATTCCCTGCGCGAAGCCAGCGACGCCATCCGCAACGGCGAAATCGTCTGCATTTTTGCCGAAGGCCAGATCACCCGTATCGGCCAGCTGCTCCCGTTCCGCCGCGGCATGGAACGAATAATGAAAAATGTGGACGCGCCGATCGTTCCCGTAAATCTCGACGGCGTCTGGGGCAGCATCTTTAGCTACGAACGCGGCCGATTCCTGTGGAAACTTCCACGCAAAATCCCGTATCCGGTGACGGTCAGCTTCGGCACACCCATGCCTGCGACCGCGACTGCCTTTGAAGTCCGCGAAGCCGTACAGGAATTGCAGAGCGCCGCCTATCTCCATCACAAGAGCCGTATGAACACCCTGCCGCGCTCGCTGATTCGCACCGCGCACCATTACCCGTTCCGCTTCGCCATGGGAGATAAGCGCCGCCCGCGCATGAATTGGGGCAACGCGCTGCTCAGCTCGATTTTTCTGGCGCGACGCTTGCGCCGTATCTGGGCGGGCCAGGAAATGGTCGGCATTCTGCTGCCGCCATCCGTTCCCGGGGCGCTGGTGAATTTCGCGGCGTCTATCAGCGGAAAAATTCCCGTGAATTTGAATTACACCGCGTCGAACGAGACGATCGCCTCCTGTGCGCAGCAATGCAAACTGCAAACCGTCGTCACCACCAAGCTCCTGCTCGAAAAACTTCCGCTGCAAGTCCCCGGAAAACAGATCCTGCTCGAAGAATTCGCTGCCGGCTCGCGCCTCAGCGAAAAAATCGCAGCCCTGCTGCTCTGGCTTCTCCCCAGCCGCCTGCTCGAACGCGCGCTCAGCTCCAGGAAACCGCAATCGCTCGACGATCTCGCCACCATCATTTTTTCCAGCGGCAGCACCGGCGAACCCAAAGGCGTGATGCTCACGCACTACAACATCATGTCCAATATTGACCAGATGGCCCAAACCTTCATGCTAGGCAAAGGCGACGTTCTTCTAGGCGTCCTGCCCTTCTTCCATTCTTTCGGCTATACCGTAACGCTCTGGCTACCCGCCGTGCTCGGCGTCGGCGTGGCCTATCATCCCAGCCCGCTCGATCTCACGGCCGTAAGCGAACTGGTCCGCGATTACCGGGTCACATTCCTGCTCGCCACTCCCACCTTCCTGCAAGCCTACACGCGCCGCTGCCTTCCCGAAGATTTCGGTAGCCTGCAATTCGTCGTAGTGGGCGCGGAAAAATTGCCGGAACCCCTTGCGCTTGCATTTGAGGATCGATTCGGCATCCGCCCGCTCGAAGGTTACGGCTGCACGGAATGTTCGCCGGTTGTCGCCGTCAACACCCGCGATTTTCGCGCCCCTGGATTCCGCCAGGTCGGCGCAAAGCGCGGGCGCATCGGCCACCCGCTCCCCGGGGTCAGCGTGCGCATCGTTGATCCCGATACGCGCGAGCGCCGCGAAGTCGGCACGCCCGGCCTGCTGCTCGTGCACGGCCCCAACGTGATGCTCGGCTATCTCGGCAAGCCAGAAAAAACTGCCGAGGTCCTGCAAGACGGCTGGTACACCACCGGCGACATCGCCGCCGAAGACGAAGACGGCTTCCTAACCATCACCGATCGCCTAAGCCGCTTCAGCAAAATCGGTGGCGAAATGGTCCCGCACATTAAAATCGAAGAAAAATTGCACGAGCTAGCCGAATCCGCGGAAAAGATTTTCGTAGTTACGGCCGTTCCCGACGGCAAAAAAGGCGAGCGCCTCGTAGTCCTCCACACGCTGGCCCCCGATGCCCTGAAACCCGTGCTGGAAAAATTGTCGAGCTCGGGCCTGCCCAATCTCTGGATCCCCCGCGCCAACCAATTCTTCCACATCGATGAATTGCCGCACCTAGGCACCGGCAAACTAGACCTCCGCCGCATCCACGAAGTAGCCATCGAGCACTCCGGCCAAGCAGAGTAAACCGAGCCCAAGGGGGAGTGCGGCGCCTTGCTTGTGCTGAGGTCCCGATTGAGTCAGGACCGAAGGGCCACCGCTTTCGCCGAAACGCAATCTCGGCCGACAAAACGCCCCAGGCAAAGCTTGCCTCGCCCGCCTCGTCCGCGAATTTCGCAGTTCACCTCGCCGCAAAAACCATTCGCCGCGATTTTTTCCCTGTTCGATGCTTTGCCATTGCCTTCCCACACCAATCCAAGTAAATTCGCGCCAGCTGGAGAAAAACACAGTATGACCATACGCACACACAATTCGCAGTGGCAGCCAGCGGCCAACAAGACGCTGCGGCGGGATTGTGACCGTATGTTTAGCAATCCCTCACGGTAAGTCTCCCTAGCTCTCAACTGCATACGACGTAACTCGAACCACCGGCCGGCGTAGTTCCCGGTTCCGACAACCAGTTTTCGCGCCCGTACCGCGCTCTTGCCGCATCGCGTGCACCGACGCGTCCGTGGATGTGTGTCGATACCCGCGCGAAAAAACCAAACTTTTGAAGCGGCGAAACCACCGCTTCCAGAAAGGAGTAACCACTTGAGCGTGTACATCAAAAAAGGCACACCGATGCACGGCCCTTCGCTCTGCGAAACCTGCACGCGCGCGCAGATTGTGCAGGGCTATCGCGAAAGCGAGTCGTTCACGCTTTGCAAGGCGACGTACGCGGAGGCAATTCGCATCACCTTCGCAGTGCGCGAATGCTCCAGCTACATCAACAAAGTCCGCAACACACTCGACGAGATGGAGCGCATCGCCTGGACCTTAGCCCCGCGCGGCCCGAAGCGCCAAGCCGGTTTCGTCGCTCCGGGCGAATTGAACGAGGACGAGCGGGATATCGAGCTCGTGCTGGACGACGAGACGTAGCACGGACCACAAGCCGTAGCGTGAATGCAGCGGCGCGGAAATTGCAATCGAGGACGCGGTGTGTTCCCCGCGCCTCGAATTACAGGCAGCCAGTTTCCGCACCGCAGCTGCCGCACAGCGAGCTGGTGGTCCGTGAAACTACGTGAGGCTCGCATCCGATGGAGTGATTTGCAGTACAATCCCGTTTTCCAGGCGCGCCGCGTCCGGGGGATTGAAATGTTCAGAACCCCACAATGTTTTCTCGTGGTTCTCGCGCTCGCCGCGCTGGCGGCCCGGCCCGCCAACGCGCAGGACAAAAACAAAGACCCAAAGGTCGTGCTCGATCTGGAAAAACCAGCCGCGGGCGATGCGTCAAACGCGAAAGAACCCGCAGGCGCACACGGCGCGACACACTTGTGGCCCGCCGAGCCCTTCGGCAAAGCCTGCAGCGCGTTCGGCGCGGCCAAAGACGGCTACCGCAACTTCGACAGGCCATATTCCGTCAATGAACTTTTCGGCGCGCCAATCGCGGTCATCATCATCCGCCGCCTAGGTCGCTCCCAGGAAAAACCAGACCGCGAAGAACTCCGCAAACACATCGTCGCCGTGCTGAATGCACAAACCACGGAAGTCTCTCGCTACGTGGAGTGGGATGAATCGGTGCCTCTCGGTATCGTCGCCACCGTCGAGTTTTCAGACCGCACCAGAGGCGTCCTGGAAGAATCCGGCGGCCACGTCTGCTTCTCCGATTACGCCGGCACAGTCTGGTGGCTGCGTATTCCCGCCAACACCGCAAAATAGCAGCTCAAGGATTCCCGCGCGCCTGCGGAGTGCTGCGCGCGAAAAGTATCGCCAGCAACACACGGATCACCGGCAGCATCAACGCGTATGCCACAATCCCGAGGTAAGGAATACGCATGTCCCCGGTAACTGGACCAAGCGTCGCGAGCAAGCACAGCGTCCCACTCAACGTCATGGTCCCACGAATAGAATTCTCCAACCGCCCGCCGTGAGAGACGGGCGCCGCAAACAGCATTCCCAGCCCGAAGAAAAAATCCCACGCCAGCTACTCGACCGCCAGCGCCAGAGTCGGCCATTGCCCTCCTCCAGCAATCGATCGCTGCCGCGAAAACTCCGCAGACCATTCGGATTCAGCGCGCCGCACCACGGTAAGCGCCGCAAAATGCACGCTGCATGTAAGTGCGGCAAAAATAGTGATGAACGCGAGCGCCGCGAGGGCGTACGTCTTGCGCTCCGGCGGCGCATAGGCGTACACCGCGGACATCAAGACGACCAGCGTGATAGCGACCGGGATTATCAGGTATTCAAGAATCGCCAGGCAACGGTCTACCTGCTGCAACGTGCGCAAGTGCGGAGGCCGCGCCACCACTCCAATAAATCCCGTACTCACGTAAATCACGACGATCACCATCACAGTAATCGCCGAGTACAATGCACTCCGCCGGTTCGCTGATGTCCTCGCACTCACGGCACGCCTGAGCGCGATGGCATAGCGGCCTTAGAACTCGCCGTCGCGCGCCGAGGTTTGTGCCATCGCTAAAACACCGCCAGCTTCACGTGCAGAAACTTCTTCGGATCCTTGCGGAAATCCCCAATCAACAAACGCAAGTCGCCAGTCATCCCCGTCAGGTTGTCGTACAAATTCGGATCCGTGAACAATTTCCCCGCCGTCCCCTGATTTGCATTCAATTTCGCCGAAGCGTCGCGCACCTGTGCCGATGCATCGCGCAAATTATTGTAAAGCGCGTCGTCGGTAGCAAATTTCCCGAGCGAGCCCTTCCCCGCGCGCACGTCACTCAAAACCGCATTGCCGTTATCCAAAAATCCTCGAGCGCTGTTGTAAACCGCGGGATCGTAAATCAATTTCCCCGCCGTTCCCTTCTGCTCCTTCACCGCGCCGATCACATCATTCACATTGTCCACAGTAGCGTTCACTTTCGTGTACAACTCATCTGAAGTAACGAATTTCCCCACCGTGCCCTTGCCCTCCTGAATCGAGCCAACCATCGAGTTCAACCGAGACACCGTGGCATTCACATTGTTGTATAGCGCAGGGTCCGTGATCAGCTTGCCGACCGTCCCCTGACCCTCTTTCACTTGGTCCACAATCCCTTGCAGTTCACCCGACACCGTATTCAAGGTCGTCAGCAAATCCGTGCCGCGTGAGACCATCTCCGTCATCGCCACAGCCGGTGCGCCAGGAACCGTGCTGTTCGGCTGCATGGGCGTGCCGGTCAACCCGCGCTTGATCGTCACATAACGATCGCCCAGCAATCCTTCAGTCACCAGACTCGCGGTTGAATCCGTCCGCACGTCAGTCATGAATTTTTTGTCGATGCGCAAGATCAGCTGAATGCTCTGCGTGCGGTCCGACGGACGAGGGTTCAGAGCGATTTTCTCCACATTCCCGATCGCCACGCCGTCCAGACGCACCGGTGCGCCCGCGGTCACGCCCTCCACCTCCGGTAAATACGTGTACAGGCGATACTTCGGCCCTAATATCCCCGCGCCCGTAATATAGAAGATCGCCACGGCGATAATGAACAGCCCCACCAGCACGAAAAGTCCCACGCGCAGTTCCGTCCACGTCAGTTGCTTGCGTTGCGCCATGCCCTTGCCTCCTCACTGAATGCGGATAACGGTCTCATTCCGCCGAAGCCAGAAATTTTTTCAGATACTCATCTTTTGTGCCCAGCAATTCGTCCGCTGGCGCCTCAAAATAAATTTTGCCGTCGCGAAGTACGAGCACATTGGTCGGCTGCGTCGGGTTGCGTTCTCTCCCGCCGTCCGCTGCTTCCTCGCGTTCGGCCAGCGATTGCGCCAATCCGGACTTGCCGTTGCCGGCGAGCGCCACCACGTGCCCGCTCGCCTTATCGAAACGAAAATTCGCCAACCCGAAAGCATCCTGCACCCGATGCGTCGCCAGCAGCGCGGTCACGTCCTGCAAATCCCGCCCACGCAAAATTAAAGTGATGATCGTCTGCGAAGTCACCGGATCCAACCCCGCTGTCGGCGAATCGTACAGCACCACCGGCGGACGATCTACCAACGCGCGCGCGATCGAAACGCGCCGGCGCATTCCGCCGGAAAGGTCCGCCGGAAATTTCTCCAACGCGTGCTCCATCTCAACGAAGCGCAGCGCCTCTCGCACTCGTTCCTCAATTTCCGTTTCGTCCATCGCTTCCTCGCGCAGACGAAACGACACATTGTCGGAGACAGTCATGGAATCAAAAAGCGCGCCTTCCTGGAACACAAAACCAATCGACCGTCGAAAATGCAGCAGTTCCTTCTCCGGCATTTCGCTGACGTCGTGTCCCATCACCAACACGCGCCCGGAGTCGGGTTGAATCAAGCCTGCCGCCAGCTTCATGATCAGCGTTTTGCCCGTGCCGGTTTCGCCCAGCAAGACTTTGGTCTCACCGTGCGCCACGTCAAAAGAAATGCCTTGCAGAACTTCGCGGTCTTCGAAACCTACGTGGACATCGTGGAGGGAGATGAGCGCCTCCCCCGGCACGCTCTGTATTTCATGGCGCGACGTGTTCGCAACATTACGGGAGGAATCGAGCGGCGGAACGTCGCGCGTCATGCGTCCGATTATAGATGGAAATCCGCGGAATCAAGCGGAGAGTTCGGTGCAAATCCGCGCACCTGACGCGCCGGCACTATTGGAACAGATACAGCAACAATCTCGACAGGAAGAAATCCGCCACGAGCGCACAGACGGAGGAAATAACCACCGCCGTCGTAGTAGCGCGCCCAACACCTTGCGTTCCGCCGCGCACGCGCAATCCGCAATAACATCCCACGGTCGCGATGATCAGACCGAACACCACGGGCTTGGTGAGGCCCTGCACCACGTCGCCAATGTCCAGCGAATTGATCGCGCGTGTCCAGAACTGCACCGCTCCGAGCCGCAACGTGCTGTAGGCGACCAAAAATCCGCCGCATAAGCCTACAAAGTCAAACACCACGGTAAGCAGCGGAACCATCAGCACCGTGGCAATCACCCGCGGCATCATGAGCTTGCGTATGGGGTCAGTGCCCAGCGCGCGCATCGCGTCCACCTGCTCGGTTACCACCATCGAACCGAGCTCCGACGCCATCCCCGACGCATTGCGCCCCGATACCAGCAGCGCCGTCACCGCCGGGCCCAGTTCGCGCACCAGCGCCAGCGATACAGCATCTCCAGTCAACGCGGTTTCCCCAAAGCGCTGGAATTGCGCAGCCGTCTGCAGCACCAGCACGCCGCCGATCGAAAGTCCGGCCACGATAATAATGGGCAGGGAGCCTACTCCGACGATGTCCATCTGCTCCAACGTGTCGAGCCAGTAGTACGGCGGTGAGAACATGCACCGCATCGCCTGCACCGTCAGCAGCGTGTAATCCTGGACAGCCGCGACCTGGCGTTTCAATACGTCGCCGAGAACCGCAGTGAGCGATGAGGTGGCGCTGGCTTCGGGCATGTTGGGCGACGCGTGGCGGGCGGAATGCGCCGCTTGCGCCGAGTCCACGAAAGCGTAACGGCTGATCCGCGCCGCGTCAAGCAAACATCCACGGAAGATTTTTGGCGCGAGCGCTGTCCCAATTCGCAACGTTCCCAAACGGAATCGTGACGCGTCACTCTTCCCCACATCCGAATCCAGCACACGTGCAGGCGCGCGGCTTTACGCAAGTGGAAGCGTCCGGTAGAATCTGTCATTCGTGCCTGCACGCGAGGTCCGACCAAACATGCTCCGCTTTGTCACAGCCGGTGAATCTCACGGACAGGCCTTGATTGCCTGGATCTCCGGGCTCCCTGCAGGCGTGCCCGTCGACCTGGAATTGATTCAACATGAACTCCACCGCCGCCAGCTGGGTTACGGCCGCGGTGGACGTCAGCGCATCGAAAAAGATACCGCGGACATTCTAGCCGGCGTGCGCCACGGAAAAACGATCGGCGCGCCCATCGCCGTCCGGATCGAAAACCGCGATTGGAAAAATTGGGAGAAGACGCTCCCAGTGGAAGACGTCGAAGACAGCGATGGCGCCGACTCGAGCGACCCCAAAAGCGCGCAACGCCAACTCACAGCCCCACGCCCCGGTCACGCAGACCTCGCCGGCGCACTGAAATTTAATTTCCACGATGCACGCTACGTGCTGGAGCGCGCCTCAGCCCGCGAAACCGCCGCCCGCGTCGCCGCCGGCGCTTTCGCAAAATTATTACTACGCGAATTCGGCGCCGAAGTGCTCAGCCACACCATCGCGGTCGGCCACATACACCTGGAACGCACCGCCACCTGGGGAGAGATCGCCGCAGTATGCGAAAATCTGGAATCGCCGCTGCGCTGCGTGGATCTGGCAACCGAATCCCGGATGGTCGCCGAAGTGGACCACGTCCTGCGCGCCGGAGATTCGGTAGGCGGCGTCTTTGAAGTAGTCGCGCGCGGAATTCCGCCGGGCTTGGGCAGTCACGCGCAGTGGGATGAAAAACTCGACGCGCGCATCGCCCGCGCCGTGATGTCCATCCAAGCCGTGAAAGCTGTCGAATTCGGCACGGGCGTTGTGAATGCCGCGAGCTACGGCTCGGAAGTGCAGGACGAGATCCGCTACGACGCTAGGAAAAAACGCTTCCAGCGCTCGTCCAATCGCGCCGGCGGCCTGGAAGGTGGCATCACCAACGGCAGCGAAGTAGTCGTGCGCGGCTACTTGAAACCAATCTCCACGCTGCGCCGCCCGCTATTGACCGCGGATCTGAAAACCAAAGAAGCGGTGAAAGCTGCGTACGAACGCTCGGACGTCTGCGTAGTCCCAGCTGGAGGCGTAGCAGGCGAAGCCATGGTCGCCGTAGAACTAGCCGGCGCATTCCTGGAAAAATTCGGCGGCGATTCGATCGGCGAAACCCACCGCAATTTCGACGGCTATCACAAGCAGCTCGACGAATTTTAACGCTGCGTATAGGAACTGATCGACGATGATTCATCCCATTGTGAAATACGGCGACCCGGTCCTGGAAACTCCCGGCAAGCGCGTAGAAAAATTCGACGAGGACATCCAAAAACTCGTCGCTGACATGTTCGAATCCATGTACGCCGCAGCCGGCATCGGCCTCGCCGCGCCGCAAATTGGCGTGGGCTTGCGCCTGACCGTAATTGACGTCTCCAACGGAAAAGTCCCCGAAGCGAAAATGGTCCTCGCCAATCCCGAAATTATTTACGCCGAAGGCCAGCAGCGCGAAGAGGAAGGCTGCCTTTCGCTCCCCGGCTTCCGCGGCTATGTCGAACGCCCGCAGTACGTCACCGTCCGCGCGCAGGATGCGACCGGCGCTCCCTTCGAACGCCGCGGCGAAGGCCTCCTCGCCCGCGCGTTCTGCCACGAGATTGACCACCTCAACGGCGTGCTCTTCATCACGCACCTCAGCATGCTCAAGCGCGACCTCATCAAACGCAAAATCCGCAAGCTGAAAAAAGCCGGCGAGTGGTAGGACGCTCGTGCCGCCGCTGACAATTATTTTTTGCGGTACACCGTCGTTTGCCCTACCCACGCTGCGCGAATTGCTGTCGCATCCCGAGTTCGCAATCGCAGGCGTCGTCACGCAGCCCGACCGTCCGCGCGGCCGCGGCCAGGAAATTTCCACCTCGCCAATAAAAGATGCCGCCATCTCAGCTGGAATTCCCGTGTACCAACCGCAGAAAATCCGCGCCGAAGAATCCTACGAATATTTTCGTGGCGCCCAGCCTGACGTAGTAGTAATCATCGCCTACGGCCAAATTATTCCCGCGCGCCTCATCGCAATCCCGCGCCTCGGATGGATCAACCTGCACGGCTCTCTGCTGCCAAAATATCGCGGCGCCGCCCCGATTCACTGGGCGATCGCCAGCGGTGAGACGCGCACCGGCCTGACCACCATGCAGATTGACGCGGGTCTGGACACAGGCCCCACTCTGCTGAGGCGCGAAACCGAAATCGCGCCCGACGAAACCGCGCCGCAACTCTACGCCCGGCTGGCCGACGCTGGCGCGCCCCTGATGATCGAAACGCTGCGCGGCCTCGACCGCAGAACAATCACGCCAGCGCCGCAGGATAATTCGCAAGCGTCTCTCGCCCCACCCCTGAAAAAAGAAGACGGCAAAATCGACTGGCAGCTCCCTGCGCAGAATATTTACAACCGCATGCGCGGCTTCCAGCCATGGCCAGGCGCCTTCACGCAGTTCCGCGGAAAACAATGCGCAATATGGGGCAAGCCCGCCCCGGATCCGTCACTCGCAGCCGGTCCCATTTTGGGCGCAGGTCTCACCCGTTCCACTGCGGATCAATCGGTCGCAACCGGAGCGACCATAGGGGCGGGTCTAAGTCCCGCCCCTACAATCGCACCTCCGGCCGCTCGGGAACTACCCGGAACAATACGCGTAGGCGGCGGTCAAGTAGAAGTAGCCTGCGGAGAACCAACCGCACTGCGCCTGGAATTCGTACAACTCGAAGGCCGGAAGCGCATCGCAGCGCGCGAATTCGCGAATGGCGCGCGCCTGCTGCCCGGTGAACGATTCGGATCGTGATTAGTCCCGCCAGAAAAATCGCCTACGAAGTGTTGCGCCGCGTCGAAGCCGAAGGCGCATACGCCAGCGACTTGCTGCACACGGAACTCGGCGCGGGCGTGAAAGCGGCAGATGCCGGCCTCGCAACTGAATTGGTGATGGGCGTGCTGCGCCGGCGCAAGTTGCTGGATTTTCTGCTCGAGCGCCAATTGAAGAAGCCAGTGGCCCGACTGGATCTGCCGGTGGCTCTGGCGCTGCGCATCGGCCTGTATCAACTGCGATTCTCGGAGCGCATTCCCGCGCGCGCCGCTGTGAACGAATCGGTGGAACTAGTGAAGAGCGCGCACAAAACTTCCGCAGCGACATTGGTAAACGCGGTGCTGCGTCGCGCGGCGAACGAAGCGCGAATGCCCGCCGAACAATTCGTCGCGCAGCATGCCCCCCAAGCCGAGCGTCTGGCCATTTTGCACTCACATCCCACTTGGATGGTTGAGCGCTGGCTCGCGCGATTGGGCGAGCAGCAAACGGTCGCGCTACTGGAAGCGAACAATCGCGCGCCGCGTCTATCTTGCGCATTGCACGACGTAAAGCAACGCGAAGAAATCTTCGCCGCGTTACAACGCACCGGCCTGCGCATCGAACCCGGAAATATTCTGCAATCCGCCTTCGCCGTCAGCGGCGGCAGCCCCACGCGCACCGAATCCTTCCGCAGCGGCGCAATCTCCATTCAAGACGAAGCTTCGCAAACGATCCCGCTGCTGC
Organism: Acidobacteriota bacterium; assembly: GCA_013289715.1. Lineage (GTDB taxonomy): Bacteria > Acidobacteriota > Terriglobia > Acidiferrales > UBA7541 > Palsa-295. The sequence continues at coordinate 129,692 of JABCZJ010000003.1, forward strand.
TCGACGTGCAAGCGAACGACCGCGTGCTGGATCTGTGCGCCGCGCCAGGAGGAAAAACGTCCCCGCTCGTCCGAGCCGCCGGCCCCAGCGGAATCGTCGTCGCCGCAGACCGGCACGCGCATCGCCTGCGCGCCATGCGCGAACAATTCAAGCGGCTGGTACTGACACAAGTGCGTCTCGTAGAGCTGGACGCAGCAAGCCCGCTGCCATTCGGCGCGTTCTTCAATCGCATTCTCGTCGATGCGCCCTGCTCCGGCACGGGCACCCTAGCCCGCCATCCCGAAATTCGTTGGCGCCTGCGGCCGGAACAACTGCAGGAACTTCATGCGCTACAAACTGCGCTGCTGAAATCGGCGCTCGAGCGGCTCGCACCTGGAGGCCGCCTGGTTTATTCCACGTGCTCGATGGAGCCGGAAGAAAATGAACAGGTCGTTGCAGAGGCGTTGCGCGGCGCCAGCGGGCTCCGCCGGCTCGCGGCAAGCGAGTCCGCGCAAGCCCTAAGAGATAAACTCCTCCCAGTTGGCGAAAGCGCAACCCTATTCGACCGCGACGGATTCTTTCGCAGCACGCCCGGCGCGCTCGAAACAGACGGTTTCTTCGCAGCAGTCATCAGCAGAACGTAGCACCGCCAAGCCAGCGGCGTTAACCGCGAGAGCGCGCGAGCCATCCGCAAGGAACTTTCGCCGCAGCCAGTCATGTTAGGCTCTTGATGCGCAGGCCACAGCAAAATAAAGGTTGAGGCAAACAGATGACGTTTCGCGAACGCCTGGAATGGATTTTCCGCATGGCGCTGCTCGTCTTCATCCTAATGTCCGTCGCGTTTCTCAGCGCGCTCATGGCGATGCGCTTTGCGATTCAAGGCCGCGAAGTGGCCATGCCGGACGTGGTCGGAAAGAAAGCGGTGGAAGCGCAGCAAATTATGCAAGGCCGCGGCGTAGCGTTCAAAGTCGAAGACCGCATGTTCAGTCCCCTGCCCGTGGATACTGTCGTGCGTCAGACTCCTCCCCCGGGAATGAAAGTGAAAATCGGTCAATACGCGCACGTCGTGATCAGCCTCGGCCCCAAGCAAGCCACCATACCGATTCTCACCGATCACAGCATCCGCGCCGCGCGCATCGAACTGCTGCGTTCCGGCATGCAAGTCGGCGAAATTTCCCAGGTTTACGTCCCAGGAACTGATTCGGACGCCGTGCTGCAACAGGATCCCGCGCCCGGGACCTCCGACGTCACCAGCCCGCACGTCGATCTGCTGGTTTCGCTCGGCGCGCGCCCCGCCGCATACGTGATGCCGGAGCTGGTCGGCTACTCACTCGCCGAAGCAGAATCGAAATTCGCAGGCACCGGCCTGAAAGTAGCGAAGCTGACGTTCGCCCCCGTCCCCGGCGGCCTGCACGGCACGGTCATCGGCCAAACTCCCTCCCGCGGCGCGCGCCTCGACGCCAGCACAACGATCGAATTGCAGCTCGCAGAGTAAGGCGACGCCTGCCAGAGCGCCGGAATGACACAGAAAGGACGAATCCACCGCATCAATCAGCCGCCAAACCCGCCAACAACGAATGGCCTGTGCTAGAATTTGCCTTCCATCATGACCTACGCACGCATCGAAATTGCACCTTCCATCCTAGCCGCGAACTTCGCCAAACTGGGCGACGACGTCCGCATCGTCGCAGAAGCCGGCGCCGACATCATTCACGTGGACGTCATGGACGGCCACTTCGTCCCCAACATTTCCCTGGGAATTCCCGTGCTGGCCTCACTTCGCAAGGCAACCCATCTGCCCCTCGATGTGCATCTGATGATCGAGCAGCCCGAACTCTATATAGCGGACTTCATACGCGCAGGCGGCAACCGCATCCTGGTGCACCAGGAAGCTACAGTTCATCTGGACCGGGCCCTCGCAATGGTCCGCGAACTCGGTGCGGAAGCAGGCGCGGCCATCAATCCGGCGACGCCCGTAACGATGCTCAGCGAAGTGCTGGACAAGGTGGACACGGTGTTAGTGATGACCGTCAACCCAGGTTTTGGGGGTCAGAAATTCATCCCCAATACTTACGAGAAAATTCGCCAGCTGAATCAGATGCGGGCGCGTTATAATGCCAGCTTCCGGATTGAAGTAGATGGCGGAGTTGATCTGGAAAACACGGCCGAGCTGGCGCAGGCCGGGGCGAACACGTTCGTAGCGGGGACATCGATTTTCCACACAGCCGATCCAGCGGCTGCAACGCGCCAGTTAAAGAAGCTCGCGACCCAGGCTTTGAGCCAAAAGGCATAAAAACCTTGCAAACGTCTGACTGGAATGATCCGATGGCAGCGAAAAAACCAAAAAATTATCGCCGCGCAGCGCCGCTGGTGTTTGCGCTCGGCTTCTTGTTCCTGCAGTGCCCAGCCGCGAAGGCGCAGGTACCCACGCCGCAGACCGGCGGCAGCGGTGAAAACGCGCCTCCTCCCACGCCCACGGCGGCCGACACTGCGACGGCCAACAAGCCCAAACCCCAACCTAAAGCCAAGCCTGCTGACCAAACCGCCGCGAGCAAGAAAAAGAAGGTTCAGAAGAAACAAACCATCGACGTTAACACCACGGCAGAGCCGGATAAGGTCCTCTACGATCGCGCGCAAGCGGACCTCAAAGCGGGTCGCTATATCGAAGGGCGCCTGGCGCTGCAAACCTTGATCAACACCTATCCTGACAGCGAATACCTCGCCAAAGCAAAACTCGCCGTCGCCGACTCCTACTATAAAGAGGGCGGCACCACCAGCCTCACGCAATCCATTCAGGAATACAACGATTTCCGCACGTTCTTCCCGTTCCTCGATGAAGCAGCCTACGCGCAAATGCAGATCGGCCTCGCGCACTATAAGATGATGGAAAAATCTGACCGCGATAAAACCCAGGGCGAAGCGGCCGAAGACGCTTTCCAGGCGTTCCTGCTGTCCTATCCGCAGAGCCCGCTGATCCCCAAAGCCGAACAATATTTGCGCGATGTGCAGGAAGTTCTGGCCGATGGCGATTACAAAATCGCTTACTTCTACTATACGAAAAATGATTTCCGCGCCTCTGCCGCGCGGCTGGTTGAAGTCACCGATCGTTACCCTCTGTACAGCCAGAATGATGATGCGCTGTGGATGCTCGGAAATATCTACGAGCGCGCCAAACAGGTTTCCAAAAACGAAGACGACAAGAATCATTGGAGCGATCTCGCCAGCAAGTGTTACGACCGCATCGTACGCGATTATCCGCTCTCTAAAGTTGCGCCTGGCGCCAAAGCGCGCCTCAAAGATATGGGCAGGCCCGTGCCTTCCGCCGATCCCGATGCCATTGTGCGCATGCAGAAACAGCAGCTCTACGAAAAGACCCATCACCAAAGCATGGTGGTGAAACTTCCGTTGGGAATGCTCAAGGGCAGTCCGGACGTTTCCACCGCAGCCCGCGGTGGCACGCCGCAAATGGCTCCGCCGAATGACGCAGTTTCAGCCACCGACGTGCTCCGGCCCGGTGCCGCGGGCCCATCGTTTACGGTCACGGGCAGCGCGTCGGGATCAAACGCGCAAACTTCAGGAAGCAGCAGCGAAGTGGTCACTCCAGAAGACGCCACCACCGTACCAGCAGGTTCCGCGCAGCAGACGGGCCTCGGCGTCGAAATCCTGACACCCCTCGACGACAAAGGCCAGCCAACATCAGAGCAGCCTGCGACGACAGCGCCTGCTCCGGAAACGCCAGCTCGGGATACGAATGCCCCGGGAACAGCCGCAGCACCGCCGCCAGCCGCGACCAACGGTACGGTGGACGCAGGCCTCAACGGCTCAGGCACCGCGAACCCGCCAGCCGAAAGCACCCCGTCTGCCGCTGTTTCAAGCGCCTCAAGTTCCAGCCCGTCCAGTTCCTCCGCATCCGGCACAAAGGGCGACACCGCGGCCCCAGGCGCGACCTCAGCCCAGCCAGCCACGCAATCCGCGGACAAAGCCTCCACCCCGGCAAAGCCCACTCCCGTGGACACCAAGGAAGAGTCCACCAGCAAGAAGAAAAAGGGGTTGAAGAAACTCATTCCCTGGTAGATACCAAAAACTTGGTATTTACTCCCTGCTAACAACTCAGGCACTCCTGTACCTCGACTTTGTTGACGCCCTTGCTCCGGGGTGCTGCAATAGCTATGTTCAGGGCTAGGCGCGTCTCGTATGGGGGCATGCCGCCCGGGGGATTCCAGTGCCCAGAATTTTGGTTGCGGACGATAACACCAATATCCAAAAAATGGTCGTGCTCGCGTTTCAAGAGCGCGGCGTGGAAGTCATCGCGGTTGGCAATGGCGAAGCCGCAGTCCGCCGCCTGCCCGACGCCAACCCTGATCTGGTGCTGGCCGACGTCTTCATGCCCGTACGCAACGGCTACGAAGTCTGCGAGTTCGTAAAGAAGGATCCTCGTTTCGCGCACGTCCCCGTAATTCTGCTGGTAGGCGCGTTCGATCCCCTGGATGAAAAAGAAGCGCGTCGCGTCGGCGCGGACGGCGTGTTGAAGAAGCCTTTCGTTCCGCCCGATCCGCTGATCGCCATGGTGATGTCCGCGCTGGAAAAGAATCCCAAAGTTGCAGCCGAGCTCGCTAAAGCCAAGGAAGTCGCCGCCGCAGCGCTTCTGCCGCCGCCCCTACCGGAAGTTCCGCTGAAGGCCGAGCCCAAACCGCTGCCTGACTTCCCAGAGCCCACGGCTGAAGAAGCCGCCGTGATCTACGGCTTCGGCAAAGGCGTGCGCGCCATCGATCTCGACGAAGTCGAGGAAAACGACGAAGAACCGACGCCGAAAGCCAGTAAGAACGGCAAGACCTCGAAGGATTCCAAAGCGCCGAAGGCGCCCGCTGCTCCGAAAACTCCGGTAGTTGCGGCGATAGACGATGACGATGACGATGACGATGAATTTGATGGCTCCGCCACCGCCAACGACTGGCGGCGCAACGCGGCCGACTTCGAAGTTCCCGAAAATGTCGCTGCCGATCCGGTCTATACCTACGGACGGAACTTCGAGCCGATAACTTTTCCATCCGAGCGGGACGTTCCTCCGCGCCGTCGGAAAACAGATGAAAATGGCGCCGAAGAAACCACGGTTCAAGAAGCCGTCGCCAAAGTTGACGCGCCTGCTGCAACAGAAAAACTCGCAGCCGAAATCGTACGAGCGCCCGTGCAAGCTTCCCCTGAACCTGCGGCGAAACCCAACCCATGGGACGTGAAAGAAGACCAGCCCGAAATTGAACTGGCCGCCGGATTTACGCGCGTCGAAGAGCCCGACACGCAAGCGAAATATCTCACACCCGAAATCGCCAAGGCGGCGCCACCAGCGCCCGCGGCACAGCACCACGAAGCGACTCCGGAAGCGACGCCCGAACCGCCGCCCGCCCGGCCCACGCTCGTCTCGCGCATGCGTGGCTGGATGGACATGCTCACGCCTTCGTCGCCGGAAGCGTCTGCGGACGCTTCCGCTGACGCTTCGGCCAACGATGCACCCAGCCATGTCGCCGATACTTCCGCCAGCCATTCCAACGACACATCCGACAATCATTGGATGAATAATCTTTCTGCGCCTCCTGCGCCGGCGTCCCCCGCCGCGCGAGAATCCGCGCCTGCCGCTGCATCTTCACCCGCAGCCGAATCAGTGACCGCGCGGGTCGAAGCTGCGCCAGCCTCCGCCGCTCCATTCGTGGATCAGGCCGCGGAGACCCAACCCATTATCGAAGCCACCGCTTTCGCAGCAACAGAAACACCGTCACCAGCGCCTCCGAACGCAGACTTCGCACCCACCGCAAACGCCGAATCGAACGTCGCGGCGCCTGTCGAAGCCCCGGGCGAAGTACTCGCAGACGTGCGGGAAGAAGTCCAGCCCCGCCAATTCCCCGAGAGCGCGCAGAGCGGCGACAAATTCGGCGGCTCGTCCTATCATTTCTCCGACGATGCGCACACCGGAATCCAAGCCGAGCTGGGCGAGCCTGCTCCACCCGCTTCTGGAGCGGAGGGCTCGGGCGATTATTCCGTGAGCGCCACGGTTTCCGAAGGTCTGAACGCCGAATCCGAGCCCATCACGAGCAGCGCCGCTGATTTTTCGCCGGAATTTACAGCTGAGGTCTTGCCCGCTCCCGCAGACGTCCCATTGAACGGTGGCGGCCTCTCCGGCATGTTGCCAGCCGAACCACTCTTCGGCGGCCAACCACTGCACGACGCCGCGGATTATTCCAAGCGCGATGAAGACGAAGCACCGCCGCGCGCCGACACCCGCGAGCAGGAAGCCTTCGCCGAAGATACGCATCCCGGGCAGCTCCCGCAGCCCGCGCCCAGCCACGACTATTGGGACCGCGAAGCCGCCGCGCAGGAAGCAGCCATCCTCGCGAAGTCCAGCACGTCGCTGTTCTCTGAATCCGCCGCGCCCGCCGAGCCCCCGGCGCTGCTCAATTTCGAACGCATCCCCACTCTTCCGCCGCCCAATCGCGAAGCGCTCTCGGAAATTCCTTTCCTGATGCCGCCGCTCCTGCCGCCGCAAAATTCCGAACAGCCCGCCGCCCGCGCCAATGATGCCGAAGCCGTGGACGACATGGTACGCAAAGTCATGGAAAAGCTCGGCCCACATCTCCAGGAACTCCTCTCCCAAGGCGTAAAACCCCTGGTAGAAAATCTCCTGCAGAACGAGCTGCACAAGAAAGATCGCTGACCACGCAGCAAGGCAAGCGCGATCGCGCACGAACGAAGTCCCGGCCCCTATTCCATAGCTAGCAGCTCACTTTTTCCCGGAGGCGTGATGCCCTCTCCCCTCGCCAGATTCCTGGACGTCGCGGTCTCCGCTCAATTCCGCGAAGATTCCCGCGGCCGCCTCGTTTTTCTCCCGCTCATCACCAAACGCGAGGCCTACTTCGTCGACTCCCCCTCCGACGCGGAAAAACTCCGCGCCCTCGCCAGGATGTACCGTGGCGCCAGCGCCGTGCTCAATTTAATGTGGAGCCTGCTGAATTTCGTCGCCGTGCTCGCCCCAGGTTCTATCAGCAGTTACTACGGCGGCTACGTCCCGCTGCGCGCGAAATTGACGGCCATCGCCTGGGTTGCGGTCCCTTCCTTGCTGTTCTGGGCCACCTCGGCATGGGTCGTCTGGAGCCTCTACAAGCAAGCCATCAAAAAATTCACGCAAGCATTGCCCCCGGCCAGCCCCGAAGTAGTCGCACAACTGCCCGCCCCCTCGCGCCGCCCCCAACGCATCGCCCTCGTAGTCCTGGGCGCTGTCACCATCCTGGTCGGCGTAGCCATCCTGGCCGCCGTGCAGCGCTCGCACCCCTGAATCCCGAATCGTGGCACAGCTCGACCTGCCGTGGCAGGCAATCCGGGCTGTGCTCTTTCCGTTGAATTCGTTTTTGAGTTTGTTCTGGAGTCTGCAGGGCCGCTTGCTCTTTAGGCGGGCGTAGTTGACTTTGCCTGCGACTTCCCGCCGCACAAGTCTCAGGTGAGCGGCCCGCCCTTCCACGCCACCTCGGTGCGTGCCTTGGATTTTGCGGACACCGCGCCGCCGCTTCTCGAAGAGTGCCTGTGCAGGCGCAGCGTCGCTCAGCCGTCTCGCGTACTTCCTGCCTCGGTTCCCGGCCCGTGCACGTGGCGCCCGACAATCCTAAGACGTTCGTTCAGGTGTTTTGGGATGCGCAAATCTTCGATCTCGCGCCGCAGGAACTCAGATGAATTGCGCTGGAAGTCGGCTCGTTGAACGGCGCTGCGGCGCGATTCGGCGATTGGTATTTGTGCCAATAGACTTTTTCCGGGCACCGTCTCATAAGCATTTAGCCTGGCGCGATGCATGCAGCGGTCGATTGTACGTGGGTATGAGGAAAAGGAGAACGCCTGTGAAAAACCTTATGTTGGCTGTTCTATCGGTGGCGGGGATACTTCTATCGCAAGGCGCTACCACGCCGGCGCAAAGCGCAACGCAATCTCCATCTACCACGCAAGCACAAGCCTCGACAGCTGACCAAAAGGCCACGGCACAAGACATCGAATTGATGCGCAAAGATATTCGCTCGATCCGGAAACAGCTGGTGGCAGCCAATTTGAAATTGACCGATACGGAAGCGACGAAGTTCTGGCCCGTCTACGACCAGTACATCGCAGAACTGGTGAAGATCAACAACACCAAATACGATCTGCTCAAGGAATATTTCAATAGCTACGGGCAACTGACGGATGACCAGGCGGACAGCATGACCAAGCGCCTGTCGAAGCTGGACGTGTCCGTGGCGGAGCTGCGCCAGAAATATCAGCCGATCTTCCGCGCGGCGGTTCCGGCCAAGGTGGCGGCTTCGTTCTTTCAGCTGGATCGGCGCATCGCGATGATGATTGATCTGCAACTAAGTTCGCAGATACCGCTGGTTCAAGAATAATTCGTTCGCTGCTCCAATTTTCGTTTCTCGGCGGGTGCTCCACCCTCCCACACCAGCTCAACGTACGCGGTGGATGTTGCGTGCGCCGCACGCTTCGGTTGTCGAGGGCTGCGCGTCTAGACGCAGCATCGCTCTGCCGTCTCGTGGAACTCCCGCCTCAGTTCCAGGCCCGCGCAACCCGCGCATCGTTTCCGCCAACGCCTTCGCTTGATCGTTCCACAAGGCTACAAAGGTGATACGTTGCGCACAACGCGGCGGTCTGGCGCGCCGTTGCAACGCCACCATTTTACGGTTCCCTTCCAAGGCCTGCCGCACGGGATCGGAACCTCCTGTCTCGCCGAGGTTTGTTCGGGCGAACTCAATTACACCGCGGGCGTGGCTCTGGCGTGTTTTGCGAACTACGCCTGGCAGAACAGCGACGGCGACGTGCTGGTCGTGGACGTGGAAAACGTAGCGAGCTTTATCGAAGTGCAAGACTGCGTTTCCATCACCATCGCGGTGGACGTCGTGGCCGCCACGGCCATGGGCGGCTGGACCTTCTACCCGGTGACCTAAAGAAGCTGCATACGCTTGCCAGGCCCCCGATGCTTTCCATGACCAAGAGGCGCGACTCTGACATGCTGCAAGCCGTGGTGCTGGTGGCGTTCGATCCGGAAACTGGCCGCCTGCACGGCACATACACGCACGGATCGCTCGGTGCGCCGGATGACGCAGGCGCGAAGCGCGCTGGCGACCGGTTTCTGCGCAGGCTGGCGCAGCGACTGGGCGGCTCCGCGAAAATCGATACAATCCACGTGCCCGTCGCCGCAATCAAGGACACGTGGGTAGAGCGTGTGGACCCCGCAACGCGCAAAATCATAAAAGCCGCGCGCGTGGCGCCGTAGAATTTTTGCGCGCTTTTCCATAATTCTGCGCCGGCACAATCCGTTGTGGAGTGCGGCGGCTTGCCGTCGCTTTCCTTAGCCGAAGCTTGCTTCGGCGTTTGCTCCGCAGCGCAACCAGTTTTCGCGGAGCGTCTTCAGCAAGCCTTTCATTCGCTTGCCCACAAAGCAGGACGCTACCCACCGACGCCCTGCGTTGACGCCCTGCTCCCCTGCCCCTTATATTGGTTGATTGTCTTTCGCAGTGCTGTCGCGCTGTAACCGCAAACTCAACTTCACATCGGGGAGCAGATGGCGCGAGAAATTCCGAAGGCGTACGAGCCGCAGGAAATTGAAGAGCGCTGGGCCAAGGCCTGGTTCGACGGGAAATTATTCCGCGCGGAAAATTCCGGCACGTCGGATGTACCGAGCGACCAGCAGCCGCGTTTTTCGATTGCGCTGCCGCCGCCGAACGTCACGGGCTCGATTCACATCGGCCACATGCTCGAGCACACGCAGATTGACATGCTGGTGCGCTGGCACCGCATGCGCGGCGAACGCACGCTGTGGCTGCCGGGAATGGATCACGCCGGAATCGCGACGCAGTTTGTGGTCGAAAGGATGCTGGCGAAGGAGGGGATCAACCGCAAGGATTTGGGACGCGAGGAATTCGAGCGCCGCGTCTGGAAATGGAAAGCGGAAAGCGGCGGCGTGATCAAGCAGCAGATGATTCGCCTCGGCGCTTCGTGCGACTGGACGCGCGAGCGATTCACGCTGGAGCCGGCGCTCTACCGCGCTGTCCTGGAAGCCTTCCTGCGCCTCTATCGCGAAGGACTGATTTACCGCGGCCGCTACATCGTGAACTGGTGCCCGCGCTGCCAGACCGCCATCAGCGACCTGGAAGTGGTGCACAACGAGCGCACCGGAAATTTGTGGTTCATCCGCTATCCCGTTGCCGGCGCGCCGACGCAGGAATTCCTTGTGGTGGCGACGACGCGCCCGGAAACGATGCTCGGCGATACGGCGCTGGCGGTACATCCAGAAGACGAGCGTTACGAGCATCTCGTAGGTAAGAGAGTGTTGCTGCCGTTGATGAATCGCGAGATCCCGATCATCGCGGACACGTACGTCGACCGTGAGTTCGGCACGGGCGTCGTGAAAATTACTCCGGCGCACGATCCGAACGATTTCGAAGTGGGCAAACGGCACAACCTCGCGCAAATTGATGTGATGACCGACGACGCGCACATGAATGAGTCCGCGGAAAAATACGCCGGCCTGGAAAGGTTCGTCGCGCGCGCGCGGGTGATTGCCGACCTCGAAGAACTCGGGCTGATGGATCATATTTCCGAGCACACGCATTCGGTCGGCACTTGCGACCGCTGCAAAGCGATCGTCGAGCCGCGCGTTTCGACGCAGTGGTTCATGAACATGAAGCCCTTGGCGGAGGACGCGCGGAAGGCAGTGACCGGTGTGTTTGGACCGGCGGCGGAAATTGAAGTCGTGCCGGGTAATCAGCGCACGATCCTGCTGCAGTGGTTCGAGAATATCCGCGATTGGTGCGTTTCGCGGCAGCTGTGGTGGGGGCATCGCATTCCCATCTGGCATTGCGCCGATTGTGCCGAGATGGTTCCGGCAACGGATTCCAGAGTGGAAATTGTGGACGGGCATGCGCGGGCGGCGGGCGTGCCAACGAAATGTCCGAAGTGCGGCGCGGCCGGCGCGAAATTGACGCAGGATCCGGACGTACTGGATACCTGGTTCAGCTCGGCCCTGTGGCCGTTTTCAACTCTGGGCTGGCCGGACGACACGCCGGATCTGCGCGCGTTTTATCCGACGAGCTTATTGATCAGCGGCTACGACATTCTGTTTTTCTGGGACTCGCGGATGATCATGTTGGGGTTGCACCTTTCAAGCGGTGCCACCGAAGCGGAGCGAATTCCCTTCCGCAGGCTGTACCTGCATTCGCTGGTGCGGACGGCGGAAGGCGCGAAGATGTCCAAGACGAAAGGGACAGGCGTGGATCCGCTCGAGCTGACGCAGAAATTCGGCACGGATGCGCTGCGTTACATGCTGGCAAGCATGTCCGCGCCAGGGACCGACATCGCGCTCGCCGAAGACCGGATTTTGGGCGCACGCGCGTTTGCCAACAAGATTTGGAACGCGGCCCGATTTTTATTTATGAACTTGGAGAAGGCCGAGGCCGCGGCGGGTTTTACGTTGGAAGAATTGGCTGCACCAGCGGTACGCGCGGCCGCGCCGTATGCGCTGAAGGGCGAAGGCGAATTAGTGCATCGCTGGATTTTTTCCAGGTTGGCGGCGGCCGCGGGCGAAGCCGGCAAGGCGCTGGATGAATTTCGTTTTCACGAAGCCTGCCAAACGATTTATCACTTCTTCTGGGGCGATTTTTGCGATTGGTACATCGAGTCGGTGAAACCCCAGCTGTCGTCTGCAGATCGCGAGGTGGCGCTGGCCGCGTGGCGCAATATATTCGCTGCTCTCGACGCTGCGCTGCGCCTGTTGCATCCGGTGATGCCATTTTTGACGGAGGAACTGTGGCATAAGCTACCGCAGCCGGACGGAGCGCGGTCTATCGCTCTCGATCGGTTCCCTACGCGACGCGAGGATTGGATTGACGCCGGTGCCGACGGCGGTATGGCGTTGATCCAGGGAATCATTGCGGCCGCACGCAATATTCGTGCGGAGATGAAAGTGGATCAGAAGAAAAAGGTGGCGGCGGATTTTTCTACGAACGACCCGGCGGTCCGGGAGCTGGTGGAATCGAACCTCGAGCCGCTCCTGCGATTGGCGAATCTTTCGGCGCTGCACATTTCCGCCGGGCATTTGCATGCGAAGGGCGCGGCAGTGCGCTCGAGCGCGCAATTTGACTTGCGGATCACGTACGACGAGGCCGTCGACAAACAGGCGGAGATTGCGCGGCTGAAAAAGGAAATCGAGCGGCTGGCGAAGGACATTGAGTCGAAAAAAACGCGATTGGCCGATGCGACTTTTTCGAGCAAAGCGCCGGCGAAGATTGTGGAGGACTTGAAGGCCACACTGGCAGCACGAGAGATCGAGCATCAGAAATTGCTCGATCGCCTTTCACAGTTAGAGCAAGCTTAGACGCAGAACAATCCACATGGCTACGAAACGGATGGCTAATTTGCCGGGGACGACGGACCGGCGGCTGGACGCGCTGCTGACTTTGCTCGCCGAGAACTCGACGATTGTGATCAGCGGCGCGAAGATCGCAAGAGAAATTGGCGTGACGCGCCAGCAGGTATGGCGCTGGATCGAGAAATTGCGCGAGCTGGGCGTGCGCGTAAAGGGTCATGCGGCAACCGGCTATCACATCGAGCGCGCTCCGGACATTCTAGCGGCCCAGCTTTTGAGCCACCGCTTGTACGGCACGCCATTTGCGCGGCGTATTTACCATTTCTTTAAAATCGATTCGACCAACACCGTGGCGATGCAGCTGGGCGCGCAGGGTGAGCCGCACGGCGCGGTAGTTCTCGCGGAAGAACAAACAGCCGGACGCGGGCGCGCCGGACGCAAATGGCTTTCGGAAAAATCGACGGGGATTCACTGCACCGTGCTGCTGCGGCCGTCGATTCCTCCAGCGCACGCGCCGCTCTTGACCCTGGTGGCAGGACTCGCGGCGCGCGACGCAGCCGCAGAGGAACTCGATGCCGCCCCGGACATACGCTGGCCGAACGATCTGCTGGTGCGCGGGCGAAAATTTTCGGGAATCCTGACGGAAATGCACGCGGAGCCAGACCGCATGCACTACGCGGTGGTCGGCATCGGGATTAACGTAAATCAAACCAAGATGCCGCCGGGCCTCGAAGACATCGCGACGTCCCTGCGCATGGAAACGGGGAAAATACATTCGCGCCTGGAAGTGCTGATACGGTTGCTGCGCCACCTCGACCGCTACTACAATCAGTTCCTCGGCGAAGGCGCGACGCCGATTCTGCGGCGGTTTGCGGAAGTGTCCAGCTATTTTCAAGGGAAGCGAGTGCGCATCACGACGGCGCGGGAAACTTTCACCGGAAGCACGGCCGGCCTCGAGCCCAGCGGCGTATTGCGCGTACTGCGCGACGACGGCGGCGGGATCGAGCTCGTGCTTTCCGGCGACGTGGCGGAGGCCGATTGATGCTCCTGACGCTGGATGTGGGCAACACCAACACAGTGCTGGGCGTTTTTCGCGGCAAAGAGTTGGTGGCGAACTGGCGGCTGACTACGGCACGCGAGCAAACGGAAGACGAATACGGGATTCTGACGCGCGATTTGTTTACTCTGGCCGCGCTGGAACCGCGCGAAATTGGCGGAATAATTATCAGCTCGGTCGTGCCGCAACTGAATTCGCGCCTAGCGGGAATGGCCGAAAGATATTTCAGCAAGGCCGCGCTGTTCGTCGAGCCGGGAATCAAAACAGGCATGCCGGTGATGTACGATAACCCGCAGGAAGTGGGCGCGGACCGCATCGTAAATAGTGTCGCGGCATTCGAAAAATACGGCGGCCCGTGCATCATCGTAGATTTCGGCACCGCGATTAATTTTGATGCGGTGTCGGCACGCGGCGAATATATGGGCGGGGTGCTGGCGCCGGGAATCGGAATTTCAGCGGACGCGCTGTTTGCGCGCGCGGCGCGATTATTTCGTGTGGAGATCAAGGATCCAGGAAAAATTATTGGCACAAATACTGCGGCATCGATGCAGGCGGGACTTTTTTATGGCTACACCGATATGGTGGACGGGATTCTGGATCGCATGAAAAAAGTGATGGGCGCGAAGGCGAAAGTGGTTGCGACGGGGGGCCAAGCGGCGTTGATCGGGGGCGCTTCGCGGCATATTGAGACGGTGGATGAGTTTTTGACTTTGGAAGGGTTGCGAATTATTTGGGATCGGAATCAGGAAGCCGCGCAGAAAAAAACACCTACGGCGCGACGAACGTAATCTTTTGAAGCATTTTTGAAAGCGGCGAACAGAAAACAATTGGCACCCGCCGGGCAATCGGCATCCACAGAATCTTAGTTTTGCTTCCACTTATGGAATCGTTTAACTACTTCAATTATTTTACCGAGATCGAGGAATATTTCTGGCGAAAGCGTGGGGCGCATCTGCTCGTGTCGCCCCTGGATTGGGCGATTCTGGAAACCTGGCAGAAGGCGGGCATTCCGATTGGCGCCGTGCTCAAGGGGATCGATCGCGCGTTTGAGAGTTGGGCGCGTTCGCGGCGCGCGGCGGGCGGTCGGCAATTGAAAAGCTTGGCGTATTGCGTGGACGCGGTGCTCGATGCGGCGGCGGAAGCGGCGGAGGCGGCTGCGGGCACGGGGCCGGAAGTGAAATCATCACGCGCAGGCGCGGAACCATTTTCGCGCGACGAGCTGACGAAATACTTGCAGCGGAATGCCGCGCGTTTGCGGGCGGCCGCGCAGAAATTGCGCGCGAAAGCGGACGCGGCGACTGCGGCGGGCTTGGCACTCAGATTTGATGAGACCGCGCAGAAACTTGACGATGCCTTGCCGTTACTGGATGCGCCGGGGGCGCTCGATCTGGAGGATATCGAGCGGCGGATGACGGTGCTCGAGGAAAAATTGGCCGCCGCGCTCGCGGCGGACGCGGACGAAGAGGCGCTGCTTGCGATCCGGCGCGAAATGGACCGGTCGCTCGCGCCTTACCGGCGTAAGATGTCGGCTGAACAATTGACCCAGCTGGAAAGGCAATACACACAGAAACGGCTGTTCGAGTATTTCGAGGTGCCGCGCTTGAGCCTTTTTTATCTGACATAAGCGGATTAGGACAAATTGACGTGCCGTGCGAACTTCCGTCCGGTACATTTGCGGCTCTAGGGACGGGTCTCAGACCCGCACCCTGCTCTTCACCAGATTCAAAAGTTTGCCCGAGATTTGAACAGGAACCACGCGACGGGCCAGCACACCTATATGGACATCACGATTGAAAAATTGATTTACGGCGGCGAGGGGCTGGCTCATCACGATGGGTCAACCGTATTTGTGCCGTTTGTGTTGCCGGCGGAGCGCGTCGCTGTGGAGGCCGTCGAGCAAAAGAAGAAATTCGTGCGCGGGCGGGTGGAACGGATCTTGCAGGCGGCGCCGGAACGCGTGACGGCGCCCTGCCCCCATTTCGGGAGCTGCGGCGGGTGCGATTACCAGCACATCCCTTACGCAGCGCAACTCGGGTTCAAGAGCGAGATTTTGCGCGAAACATTGCGGCGGATTGGGAAGATCGAGTGGACCGGGGAAATCACCACGCACGGATCGCCCCCGTGGGCTTATCGCAACCGCGCGCAGTGGAAAGTGCGGCCGTTGGAAAATCCTGGCCCCGACGGCGCAGCGTCCGAAGCTGGCGCAGATGGCGCGGCGAATCTGGGCATCGGATATTTTCGGGCGAATTCGACGGCGCTGTGCGCGGTCGAAGACTGCTCGATCATTTCCCCGCTGCTGCTGAAGACTTTGCTTTCGTTGCGCACGGCGCTGGCTGCAGGCGCTTTGCCGCGCGGATTGCGCGAAATCGAAGCGTTCGTGGATGCCGCGGACGCGAAGCTGCTTCTGACCGCAACGTTCGCAGGATTCCCTTCGCGAGCAGCGGAACATGCCGAAACATTCCGCCAGGTTGTGCCGGAAATCGCGAGCTTGCTTTTCCACGATCCGAGCCACGATCGCATGGAATTGTACGGGCCGGGATTCGTGGAGTACTCGGCCGGAGGCCTTTCCTATCGCGTCGGGCATTTCTCATTTTTTCAGGTGAACCGCTTTCTGGTCGAGGAACTCGCGCGGGAGGTGGTGGAGCGCGAAGAGGTTGGGCGACTGGCAATCGATCTTTTCGCCGGCGTAGGATTATTTTCGATTCCGCTAGCAAAGCACTTCGCGCGGGTGTTGGCGGTTGAATCGAATCCAGCGGCCGCGCGCGACCTGGAAACGAACACGCGCGGAAAGGGCTCGATCGAAGTGCGTTCAGCCGAAGTGGAGCAATTTTTGAAGCGTAACAGGGAGCGGCCGGAATTGGTGGTACTCGATCCGCCGCGCGCCGGAATGTCGCCCGAATCGGTGGAGCGGCTGGCCAGGCTACGGCCCGAGCGGATTACGTACGTTTCGTGCGAGCCCCCGACGCTAGCCCGCGATCTAGTTTTATTTCGCAACGCCGGATACGACTGCACAGAAGTGCAGCTATTCGATTTGTTCCCGCAGACGTTCCACATGGAGACGATCGTTCGGCTGCGCAAGCGCGCCTGAACATTGCGCAACGCATCGCGGCATGGGCGCCGTTGCCGTTGCCTTTACTCCTGAAGCGCTGGCGTCTCGCCGACCTTTTCATCTTTGCCGCCGTCTTTGAATTTGACTTTGTTGCGGCCAGCTTTAGCTGGGTGCCGTTGCCGTTGCTTTCGACTTTATCCTCGCAAACCTGCGCACGGCAACAACCTGGAACGACACCGTGTCCTTTTTACCGATGCCCCTCATCCGTATTGCTACGAATACTCTACGACCGTCAAATGTGTTAGCGTGAGTCGGGGAGCCACTGAATCCCCTAAGTACGCGGCAGCATGTGGAGCACGGCCCAACTTCAGACCCCCTCCCTCCCCGCGCTTCTCCCGACCACCCCAAATCAATCGCTCGTTTTTTTCATGTTTTTGCCGTTTACAGCTTGCTGCAATCCACGCCCAGCGAAAGGTGGATACCACAAATTAACGCTCGAAAAGCGGCGGCGAACCACCGCAGTCCGCTTAAGCCGCCAACTCCGTGAAGTTACCGGCGTTGTGGATCCTGAGAGCATTCGCGGCGGGCGTCGGAATCGCGGGCCGATGGCCGGGCTCGCCGAGGCTGTGGGCCGTTAGCGCAGCGGTGGGAATTCTCGCGGGCGTAATTCTGGCCCTGGGTTTCTTGGCGTGGTGACCCTGCGCGGCGGTGGCGTGGGTTTTCGCGCTACTTGCCTGGCTGGCGATTGGCTGACTGGCCGCCAGCGTCGAACGCGCGACTGTTCCTGCGAATCGCATTGCGCGATTGATTACGGCGGGGCGTGTCGATCCTGGCATTGCCCTGCGCTGGCGCGGATGGTTGCAGCGCGACGCGATTTTTAGTTGTTGGACTCGGCCGGGTCGTCGGATTCTTCGAGCGAGACATTGTTGGCGGACTGGTATTCGGCAATGATTTTGCGAGCTTCGTCGACTTGGGATTCCAGGACGAAAATTTCAACGTTGTGAGGGCCTTCGGGATTTTCGGGGATGGGGAAAGGGTCGGTGGAGACTGAGCCTGGAGATTGGATGCCGGCGCTTTCCAGCAGGCCGCGGATTACCAGGGCTTCGGTGGCGTTTTCGGCCATGTGGGCAATCACTACGCGTTCGTTGGAATATTCCTCAGGCATCGTGGGGCTCCTCAAAAACAGTCCGACAGTACTATTGTGCGCCTCCGGGTCTTGGGTCCATACTAGTTTTCCGGTACCCACGGTCAAATATGGACGACCCCTCGGTTCAGCCCACGCAGCTAGAGATTGACGAAGAGAGCCGCCGCATTCGCAGGCTGCGCATCCTGGTGCATATTACGCTTGAAACGATTGCAGGTGGAGATCTGTCACCGGAAGACGCGGCGCAGATGGTGGCGGAGACGCGGAAAATCGCTTTGGATATGTTTCCCGGGAAAGAGCGGGCGTTTGATTTGATATACCGGCCGCAATTCCAGCGGGTGATGCATGCGGTTTATCGGCTGCAGTAAGCCCTGCCAGACTGTACGCAGTTCCCTTCCCAGCTGATTAATATCCGTAGCGTCGCTCGAGCCACATGCGGAGCCAGACTACTGCCAGGGCGGCTATGGCGCCGATCAGGGCTTTGTATTCGCGGTTACGGCGATATAGTTGCCACGAGAATGCTTCGCTGGACTTGGCCGCCTGCGGCTGCATGTAGCCCGTGCCGAAGAAATCTGGCAGGAACAGCGGGACCTTCGCGGCGTATTCGTCGAATACCGTGCCGAAGCGGGCGCGCAGGTCTTCTTCTTCGTTGCGCATCACGGCGTAATAAAACACCACAAAATAGATGACGATCAGGCCGCCCGCCCACCAAGAATGGCCGGCGATGGCAAATCCCGCGGCGAGAAACGCGCTGCCGAGATAGAGAGGGTTGCGCGTGCGGGCGTAGGGGCCGGAGGTAGCGAGTTCGCGATCCTTGCTCAGGTGTCCTGCGGCAATAGCGCGGATGAGGATGCCGAATCCGGCGACGGCGGCGCCCATGGCAATCCAGTGGCGTGTGGGATGCGCGAGAAGCAGGTACAACACCGCGACGGGATAACCGATGCGCACGCGCCAGCGCATCCAGAATTTTCTGGGTTGGGCGGCGACGAGTTCGTTCGATTTGGTGGTCACTCGCGGGACCTCATGTTTTCGCGCTGACAAGGCGTGCAACGGCGTCGGCGACTTGGTCAACGGTGATCGAAAGCATGGGCGAAGAATAGGACGCGCCGCGGCGATAAGTCGTTTCGCTCTTACCGGGATTGCGAATGACAATACTTTGGATTTGGTTTGGGCCGGCGTATGGGCCGTTGCGCGCGGGATCGGTGGGGCCGTAGAGGCCGACGACTGGGGTGCCGAGCGCGGAGGCGAGATGCACAGGACCGGTGTCCGCGGAGACGACGAATTTTGCGCGCCGCAGTAGAGCCATCAGCGGACCCAGACCGAGGGGAATGGCGATCGGCGGCCGGGATCCTGCCGCGCTAATGAGTTCTTGGGCCAACTTTTCTTCTCCTGGACCAAAACTGATGACTGCTCGCCAGCCATGTTGCACGGCGAGCCGGTGATGCAGTTCGCCGAAACGTTCGGGCGGCCAACATTTCGAACGCCAGCCGCCGCCGGGATTTAACACGTAGAAATCTGCAATGTTGTTGCGGGCGAGTTCTTGCGTCACTTGTTTCTCATCTTCCGGGCGTGGGGTCAAAGGAAATCGCGGAGACGAGGGGCGCGCATCTGCGCCTGCGGCTTCGGCGAGGGTGAGATTGTGGTCGACTTTGTGCGCGCCGCGCGGATTGATGCGATCGGTGTAGAGGAAGGATACAAATCCTTCGCGGGCGTAGGTGCTGGGGAAACCGATGCGGCGCGGCGCACCGGAGGCGAATGCGGGGAGCGCGGACTTGTAGAGGCCTTGAAAATCGACCGCACAAGTGTAGTTGGCAGCGCGCAGTTTGCGAATAGTGGTGACGAGGCCTGCGGCGCTTTTCTTTTCGAGTGAAATAATTTCGGTGAGATCCGGATTGCCTTCCAGGAGGCGGTGCCATTGCGGTTCGACCAGCCAGTCGATGCGAGCTCCGGGAAACGCGTCGCGCAGCGCGGAAGCGGCGGGCAGGGCGTGGATTACGTCGCCGAGTGAGCCGAGCCGGACGAGTAGGAAGCGCGCGTCAGGCATTGCCAGGTTGACGCAGGCGCGCTAGCAGATCGCGCGTGGAATGTTGTTTAGGATCGCCGACGATCGCCACGCGAATGCCTAGCAAAGCTGCTAATTCGCGCTCGGGCACGGTGTCGGCGGTGTAGTCCGTGCCTTTCGCGTGGACGTCTGGTTGAAGTTCTTTTAGTAATGAGTTCACATCGAGCTCGTCGAAGATGACGACGTAATTCACATAGCGCAGCGCGGCTACCAGAGTTGCGCGGGCGCGTTCCGTGAGGACAGGGCGGCCGGGGCCTTTCAGTTTTCTGGCGCTGGAATCGGAATTGATGCCGACTACGAGTAGATCGGCCTCGGCACGGGCGGCTTCGAGGTAACGGACGTGGCCGACGTGCAGCAGATCGAAGACTCCGTTTGCGAATGCTATTTTGCGACGGGAGCGGCGATGCTCTTCAAGGATGCCGGTCAATCCTTGGCGTGAAACAATTTTTTCGCGGGTGTCCATCGATTTTCAGCGTTGCTGCGTTGCGGCTGTGGCGTCCTGGCGCAGGGCGGCGGTTAGTTCGGCGCTACTGACCGTAGCGGTGCGGCGCTTCATGACTACGATTCCACCGGCGTAATTGGCCAGGTGCGCGGCTTCGAGATACGTCGCGCCGGAGGCTAGGGCGAGAGTGAAGACCGCGATTACGGTGTCGCCGGCGCCGGTTACGTCCACGGGAGCGTCGGAACCGTAGATGGGGATGTTGCGCGGGACGCGGCTGCGTTCGAAAAGCGCCATGCCGTCTTTGCCGCGGGTGACGACGAGGGCTTGAAGATTCAGATCGCGCAGGGCGCGTTGGCCGAGGTCTTCGAGCTTGCGGATGTCGGTGCCGACGCGGGCGTGGTATGCGGCTTCGACTTCTGGCTCGTTGGGTGTGGCGGCGGTGATTCCGGCGTCGCGAAATTCTAGCAGGCGGTAACGCGAGTCGAGAGTCAGGAGCTTGGCGTTTAGTTTTTTTATTAGCGCGGGGGAGGCGGCGCCGAAACCGTAGTCGGAGACCAGGACGGCGCTGGCGCGTTGCACGATTGGGCGGGCTTTGCTGCCGATTGCGCTTTCTGTGGTTGCAGAAAGTTTTACTTGCGGCTCGCGGTCTACGCGGAGGACTTGTTGCTCGGTGGTGTGAGTCCATCCGGCCAGGTAACGGGTTTTGGTGGGCGTGACCCAATCGCGGCCGCGGAGGATACCGGAGACGTTGATGCGTTTGCGGCGGAAATGATCGAGGAGCTGGCGGCCGGCGTCGTCATCGCCGACTACGCCGACGGGGAGGACGCTGGCGCCGAGATCGGCTAGGTTGAATGCAGCGTTGGCCGCGCCGCCTGGGTAGGATTCGGTGCGGCGATGGCGCAGGATCAGGACTGGGGCTTCGCGGGAAACGCGGGAAATCTCGCCGGAGACGAATTCGTCCAGGACGAAATCGCCAACTACGCCGACGGTTTGGCGGGGGAAGCTGGCAACGATGTCGAGCAGGCGAGTTAGGTCTATTGTGGCGTCGGTTTTGACGTCGGATTTCCGGGCCGCGCCGGAGGATGATTTGGGTGGGGTGGAATATTTGCGGTTTTTGCGTGCCTTGGTCAACCAGGCTCCTTGATGACTTCGCGTTCGATGGCTGCGTCGAAACGTATCACAGCGGCGTCCGGTGCGGCAATTGGACGCGCATGGGCGTTTTTATGGTTGCACCGGGAGGCTGCGTCGCGATTCGGCTGTCGCTCGTACGGTGCGCCAGAGATCTTCGCCGTTGTCGATTTGCATGCCGATGGAGCAATAGAACGTCGGCAACTTTCCGTAATAAATTGCGTGGAGATTGTAGAGGTCTTTTTCGGTGCAGATCAGACCGCTCGCGCCTGCTTGGCTTGCTAGCTGCAGAATTTCCTGGTCGTCCTTATCGGTGTAGCGGTGATGATCGGGGAAAAATTTGTGGCCGACGATATCCAGACCCCAGGTGCGCAGGTCGTCTAGGAAGGCTGCGGGGTTGCCGATGCCGCAGAATGCGAAAAGTCCGGGCAGCGCTTGGGGAGCGACGGTGCCAGCGATTTGGCCTTCGGTGAAGCTGTGAATGGAGTCGAGCTTCGGACGCGCGTAGAAAATCGGCGCGTTGGAATCACGGCGAATGGCGGATTCGATCGCGAGAGCGTGGGTGCTGCGGGTGATTACGATGATATCGGCGCGGGCTAGGGAGGAGCGCGGCTCGCGGAGGTGGCCGGCGGGGAGCAGGCGGCCGCCGCTGAAGGGATTTGTCGCGTCGATTAGGACGATGTCTACGTCGCGTGCGAGTTGCAGATGTTGGAAGCCGTCGTCTAGGACGAACCAATTCACGCCGCGCTTGGCTAGAAGCCTGCCCTGTTTGAAGCGATTTGCGCCGACACCGAATTGCACGCGATCGCCTAGACGGGACTGGAGCAGGCGGACTTCGTCGCTGGTCGCTGGCAGGGACTGCGCGCCGGCGTTCTGCTGTGCGGTGGCATCGGCATTATCTTCCGACGCTGGCGCGATCATCTCGCCGCGATATCCGCGGGTTAAGATGCCGACTTGTTTTCCTTCGCCTAGAAGGCGCTCGGCGATCCAGAGGACCATGGGAGTTTTTCCTGTGCCGCCTGTAGTGAGATTGCCGACGCTGATCACTGTGCCATTGAGACGCTGAGATTTTAGGATGCCTTTGCGATAGGCGCGGGCACGCAAATGCGCTGCTGCGCCGTAGGGCAGCGTGAGCGGCCAGAGCAGTGATTGCTTCAGCGTCATGCGCTGTGGCCCTTCGCGGAACGATTTTGCCAAATGGCAGCGATGCGATCGAGCGAGCGTTCGGTGGCGCCGCGATTGCGCTGGGAGATTTCGCGCGCGGCTGCGCCCAAGCGTTCGCGCATCGCGTTGTCTTGGATAAGCTGGATCCAGACTTTGCCTAGGCCTGGGCCTGTCGTGACCTGAACGCCGGCGTGCGCATCGAGGAATTGGTCGGCCATCTCTTTGAAATTTTCCATGGAGGCGCCGAAAACTGGGGGGCGCGCGAACCATGCCGGCTCGAGAATATTGTGGCCGCCTGCGGGGACGAGCGAGCCGCCTACGAAAGCGGCGTCGGCGAGCGAATAGAGGCCGGCTAATTCGCCGATAGAATCCAGGAGCAGAACGTCGGCGGCTTCATCGAGAGTGGCAGTGAGGTCGAGTGCGCTACGGCGGACGACTTTCCATCCGCCGGCTGCGGGGATCGCGGCCGCGGCGTCGAATTGCGCGGGTTTGCGCGGCGCGAGAATCAGAAGCGTGTGGCGCCACTGGCGTTGCACGAGATCGTAGGCG
Source organism: Acidobacteriota bacterium (assembly GCA_013289715.1). GTDB lineage: Bacteria > Acidobacteriota > Terriglobia > Acidiferrales > UBA7541 > Palsa-295. The sequence continues at coordinate 152,648 of JABCZJ010000003.1, forward strand.
GCTAGGACGGCTTCTTCTTCTCCGGCGACCACGCTGCCGGCGACGAGGATCGGCCACCGTTCTTGTTGGCGGATTTGTTGCTCGAGCCAAGAGGCGAAGCGGGAGACCGCGGGGGGCGCGGCGTCATATTTTAGATTTCCGGTGACGGCGACGCGGTCTGGCGGGGCGCCCATGGCTTGGAGGCGCGCGGAATCTTCGGGAGATTGCGCTAGGAAGAGTTCAGCGTCTTGCATGGTGCGCTGGAAAAACGGGCCGACTAGGAATTCCCATTGTTTGAAGCGGGCGAAGGATCTTTCGGAGATGCGGGCGTTTGCGAAAACTACCGGGATTTGTGCGCGGCGGGCTTCGCGAAGGAAATTCGGCCAGATTTCAGTTTCCATAATGATTACGAGCGAGGGCTTAATCGCGCGGAGGGCGCGGCGCACCGGGACTACCCAGTCCAACGGAAAGTAAAAGATGCCGTCGCCTGATTGCAGGCGTTCACGGGCCAGGCGCTGGCCGGTTTCGGTGGTGGTGGAGACGAAGATCGTCGCAGCCGGATAGCGACGTTTCAAGCCGTCGATTAATGGCTGGGCGGCTAGAACTTCGCCGACCGAAACGGCGTGGATCCAGACGGGTCCGTTGTTCAAGGCGGTTGCGGCCGCAACCGATGCGGCTGCGGCGCGGACGGCGATTTCGGGGGGCAGGCTCCCGAGACGTTCGCGGAGAGCGCGCGTCGGTTCGCCGGCACGCCACCCGCGCAGCGCGAAATACGGCGCGAGTAGGAACATGCCTGCCGCTGTGAGAATGCGGTAGAAAAAATACATTCCGTGGGTGTCGCGCACAGGAACCGGGAAAGAGGCTTTGCCGCGCGCGGACCCGGTATTATAGTGGCAGCCGCGAGAAAACGCGCACAACTTCAAGCGGCGCAGAGGCATCGCACAGCAGGATGACAAGAAGCTCAAGCACTTTTTTTGCCATCGCGATCTTGCTGTCGTGCGGTGGCCAAGCCGCTTTCGCGCAGAATAATCCCGCTGCTACCAAGGCGAAGCAGGCTACGCCGGATCCCACCGCGGCGCTGGCGCACGACCATCATGATGGCCTGACGGTGACGGCCGATCCTTACACGGACAAGGCGCGGGGCAAGGAAAAATTCGGGAAGGCCAATCCGCTGGATGCGGGGATTCTGCCGGTAGAAATTTTTATGCGCAATGAGACGAACGAACCGATTCATGTGGACATCAACACGATTCAGCTGGAAGTGCAGTTGCGCAAAGGTGGGAGGCAGGAGATTGATTGGCTGCCGGCCGAGGACGTGGCTGGATTGGTGGCGCATCCTGGCGGAGTGACTCCTTCGAACCGGCCGCGGATTGCGGGGATTCCTTTGCCCAGCGGCGACAAGAAGACGGATAAGCTGGCGGAGATTTTGCGGCCGTTGACGCTGGATGCAGATGTGGTGCCGCCGATGGGAGCTTTGCACGGATTTTTGTATTTCAATGTGAATAACGAATTGTCGCTGGCGGATACGGCGGTGCTTTATGTGCCGGATGCTTCGGTGATTGCTTCGAAGAAGGCGTTGATGTTTTACGAAGTGCGGTTTGGCAAGGCTGCGCAGAATCCCGCGAATTAACCTCGGCACGGTTGTTCTCACGAATGCTCCGGCAAGATCGAAAAGTGTGGCTTCTGGGGCTGAAGCGGCTGCGCGCTGGCGGCGTGGCGGAGTCAAGAGTGAACCTGGGCGGTCGGCGAGGTCCGGATTGACGTTTAATCGCTACCCTGAGTTCGCTGGCGCGAACCCAGGGCGAACAGGCGGCCGCTACAACGTCAAAACCAACGGCGACGGCAGAACAACACCGAGGCTGCCCGGTTCGATGAACTTGAACCGGCCGCCACAGCGTGAACTGCAAAGGCTCGTTGGGGCTGGCATCGTGGCGAGCTGGAGCGCAGCAAGCAGGGCCCCTGAGAGAAAAGCGCTGCAGTTTGCTTCGGACAAAGGTTGCGGAGCCCGAGAGCGAAAAATCGGATTGACAGGGGCGGAGGGCGAGAAGTAGGCTGCGGGCATTGCGTATACTTTATCCAACGTGTTTGGGGGTCTCCCGATATGACGAAGTCAGTGCGGCGGCGGGAATTTTTAAAGACTTTGGGTGCTACGGGCTTGTTGGCAGGGGTTCCGCGATCGCTGGGGGGTGCGCCGCGACCGGCTGCGGGAGCCTCGTCATCGGCGGACGCGTCGCGATCCTTGGCTGGCGGGTCGGCTGCGGTGAGCGCGCCGAACAGGATTCAGACGTTTAATTATGCCGGCGTGAGCTTGGGCAAAAGCCGTTGGGGCGACCAGTATTTGCGGGCGCGGGATTTTTATTTCCATGTTTCGAACGACGATATTTTGCAGGGGTTTCGCCTGGCCGCGGGATTGCCTGCGCCGGGGAAACCGTTGGGCGGGTGGTGCGAGAAGGACAGCGCGACTGTGTTTGGGCAATGGTTGAGCGGGATGTCACGGATGTACCGCGCCACGGGCGACACGGCGATGCGGGATAAGGCTGCTTATTTGCTGACGGAGTTCGCGAAGACCGTAGGAGCGAACGGCGATTGCCGGATGAGGCCCTATCCGTACGAGAAATTGACTTGCGGTTTGGTGGACATGCATGAATATGCGGATCATCCGGAGGCGATGCCGCTGCTTTCCAAGGTGACGGATTACGCTAGCCAGACTTTCGATCGCACGCGGACGCCGGCGAATCCCGAACCTTGGGAGATGCATTCGGGCAAGCCGCTGGAGTGGTACACGTTGCCGGAAAACTTGTTTCGCGCTTATGCGCTGACGGGCGATGCGCAGTTCAAGGATTTTGCTGATGTGTGGTTGTATCACTCTTACTGGAACAAATTCGCGGCGACGGCCGCGCCCACGGATGCTTCGGGGGTGCACGCTTACAGCCACGTAAATACTTTCAGTAGCGCGGCGATGGCTTACGCGGTGACGAACGATCCGGCGTATCTGCAAATGATCAAGAACGCTTACGACTTTTTGCAGAACACGCAAACTTATGCGACGGGAGGATACGGGCCGGTGGAACGCATCATGCCGGCGGGTAGTTTGGGCAAGGCGCTGGAATATCAGCAGAACTGTTTTGAGGCGCCTTGCGGTTCTTGGGCCGGGTTCAAGCTTTCTCGCTACTTGACGCAATTTACGGGAGAGGCGCGTTACGGCGACTGGGCTGAGCGATTGCTTTACAACGGGATTGGAGCGTCGCTGGAAATCAATGGTCCGGGGCGGCATTTTTATTATGCGGATTACCGCATGGCTGGAGGCGTGAAAATTTTCAGCCGCAATGCTTATACGTGTTGTTCGGGGACTTACATTCAGGACGTCGTGAATTTTCACGATTTGATTTATTATAAGGATGATCCAGCGAAGACGGATGCGGGCTTGTATGTAAGCTTGTATGTCCCGTCGGAAGTTGTGTGGAAGCGCGTCGGCGGCGATGTGAAGATTACGCAAGCAACCCAGTATCCAGAGGCGGAGACGAGCACTTTGACTCTGCAGATGGAGCGTGGCGCTGGGTTTCCGCTGCGTTTTCGGATTCCGGGATGGGCGCAGGGCGCGTCGTTGAAAGTGAATGACATTCCCGCGCAAGTGAATTGCACGCCGGGAACCTGGGCGACGATTGATCGGCCGTGGATCTCGGGCGACCGCGTGGAGATTACGATTCCTTTGCCGTTGCGCATGCTGCCGGTGGATCCGCAGCATCCGCATCGCGTCGCGATTGTGCGCGGGCCGGTAGTTTTGGTGCAGGACGGCGGAGTGCATGAGCCGGTCTTCAGGCTTCCGTACAATGATGAGGATTTGAACAAGTGGCTGGTGGCGGACGACGAGGGGCCGAGCGTCTATCGCGTGGTACCGCCGGATGGGAAGCATGTGATGGCGAAGTTCCGGCCGTTTTATGCGCTGGGGCCGGATTATTATTACCGGATGTATTTTGATTTGGATTCTTTGCCGGTTTATTTGTGGCAGTACGAGGGGTAGCGGGGCTTGCTGGATACTTAGCGCGGTTGACGTATTCAGGATTTGGCACGAACGAACTAGACGACTGGGATTTGCAACGGGTGCGCCAACCCCTGTGTCGCACCTACGGCGCTCGGAATTCCTTTGCCACCTTTCCCAGCCTTTCCAGGGTGGGCTCATTTATGCCGCGCCTACGGCGCTGGCGTTACGCTCCTGGGTATGCCGCGACCGGGAGACAGCCTCTTTTCTTGACCTTAGAAAGGTTTCCTGATACAAAAGGCCATTCTGGTCTGTAACTTCTCGCTGTCAGCAGGCTCCCCTATTTACGGAGTCTTCATCCGGAGGAAGAATGTCGGTACAAGTACGGGGTTACATGTGCGCCAAGGTGCGTATGGCGGGGGGCAACTAATGCGGCAAGTGCTGCAAATACTGTGGAAGCTGGGATGTCGCGCCGGGCGAGTGGGCGCGGCGGGGTGTACCGCGATTTTATTAAGCGCGGCGGGAGCGCAGGCGCAGAAGGCGCCAGAAACGGCGGGCGGCGAGGCAAATCTGAAGTTGCCCGATTTGTCGTCGGTAAATTTTTTGGGAATAAATGGGCACAAGCTTTTGCTTTTTGGGATTTTGTTCTGCGTGTTCGGGCTGGCGTTTGGGCTGGCGATTTACACGAAGCTGAAAAACCTGCCAGTGCATCGCGCGATGCGCGAAATTTCAGAATTGATCTACGAAACCTGCAAAACTTACCTGATCACGCAAGGGAAATTCCTGCTGCTGCTGGAAGCGTTCATCGCCGTGGTGATCGTGCTGTACTTCGGCGTGCTGCTGCATTACGAAGCGGCGCGCGTGATTATTATTCTGGCGTTCAGCATGGTCGGAATTATGGGGAGTTTCGGCGTAGCGTGGTTCGGGATTCGCGTGAACACGTTCGCGAATTCGCGCACGGCGTTTGCGGGGCTGCGCGGCAAGCCGTTTCCGATTTATCACATTCCGCTGGAAGCGGGCATGAGCATCGGGATGATGCTGATCAGCGTGGAACTGCTGATGATGCTTTTTATTCTGCTGTTTATTCCGGGAGATTACGCGGGGCCGTGTTTCATCGGATTTGCGATCGGAGAATCGCTGGGTGCGGCGGCCTTGCGCATTGCGGGCGGAATTTTCACGAAAATCGCGGATATCGGGTCCGACTTGATGAAGATCGTGTTCAAGATCAAGGAGGATGACGCCCGGAATCCGGGGGTGATTGCGGATTGCACGGGCGATAATGCGGGCGATTCGGTGGGGCCCAGCGCGGATGGGTTCGAGACTTACGGGGTGACGGGCGTCGCGCTGATTACGTTTATTTTGCTGGGTGTCAAGAATGCGGACCCGGCGGTGCAGTCCACGATTCAGGTGCAATTGTTGGTGTGGATTTTCGTGATGCGCATCGCGATGCTGGTGGCTAGCGCGGCTGCTTACTTTTTGAATGATTTTATCTCCAAGGCGCGTTTTGCTGCGGCGGACAAGATGAATTTTGAAGCGCCGCTGACTTCGCTGGTTTGGATTACTTCGCTGGTTTCGATTGCGATGACTTATGCGATTTCGTCGGTGATTATTCCTGTGCTGAACGGCGACGCGAGCCAGTGGTGGAAGCTTTCGACGATTATCTCGTGCGGAACTTTGGCCGGGGCGATTATTCCTGAGTTGGTGAAGGTGTTTACTTCGACGGAATCGCGGCATGTGAAGGAAGTGGTGTCTTCCGCGGAAGAAGGCGGGGCGTCGCTGGGAATTTTGTCGGGGTTCGTGGCTGGGAATTTTTCGGCTTATTACATCGGGCTGGCGATGGTTTTGCTGATGTCCATCAGCTACCTGGTGAGTTTGCAGGGGCTGAGCGGTTTGATGATTGCGGCGCCGGTGTTTGCGTTTGGACTCGTGGCTTTTGGATTTCTGGGGATGGGGCCGGTGACGATTGCGGTGGATTCCTATGGGCCGGTTACGGACAACGCGCAATCGGTGTATGAGCTTTCGTTGATTGAGACGATTCCGAACATCAAGCAGGAATTGAAAAAGGATTTCAATATTGATGTGAATTTCGAGCGTGCGAAGGAGCTGCTGGAAGAGAATGACGGGGCTGGCAACACTTTTAAGGCTACGGCCAAGCCGGTATTGATCGGTACGGCAGTGGTCGGCGCTACAACCATGATTTTTTCGATCATCATGGCGCTGACGAATGGGATTACCCAGAACGTAGACAAGTTATCACTGCTGCATGCGCCGTTTTTTCTGGGATTGGTTACCGGCGGCGCGATGATTTATTGGTTTACGGGGGCTTCGACGCAGGCGGTTACCACCGGGGCTTATCGCGCGGTGGAATTCATCAAGGCGAATATCAAGCTGGAGGGTGTGGAGAAGGCGTCGGTGGAAGACAGCAAGAAGGTAGTGGCTATCTGCACGAAGTATGCGCAGAAGGGGATGCTGAATATTTTCATCGCGGTTTTCTTTGGAACGCTTTCGTTTGCGTTTGTTGAGCCTTTCTTTTTTATCGGGTATTTGATTTCGATCGCGATTTTTGGTCTGTATCAGGCGATTTTCATGGCAAATGCGGGCGGGGCCTGGGACAACGCCAAGAAAATCGTGGAAGTGGAGATGAAGCAGAAGGGTACGCCGCTACATGACGCTACCGTGGTGGGTGATACGGTGGGCGATCCGTTCAAGGATACTTCGTCGGTCGCTTTGAATCCGGTGATCAAGTTCACTACTTTATTTGGATTGCTGGCTGTCGAGTTGGCGGTGCAGCTTACAGCTGAAACGGGCGGAAATTTGACGCATATTTTGGCTGCAGCCTTCTTTTTGGTTTCGTTCTTCTTTGTTTATCGATCGTTTTATGGGATGCGAATTAAGGGGTCGGAGTAGGGGCCACTTTGTTTCCGCAGCGCGACCGGCTTGCTGACGATTTCTTGGGCGAGGCAAGCCTCACCCGGGTCGACCGCGATGAGTCTTGCGTTTTTGCGAAAGCGGCGGCAAACCGCCGCACTCCATCCCGGTGTTGGCTCACGGACAACCTCGCTGCTCAGCCTCCGCTTGTTTCCGACCTTACGCTTTGACCAAACCTAGGAATTGATGCGGGTCGTTGGCGAAGCCGGGGAAGACTGTGCTTAGGTCGCGGTCGCCCAGGTGTTTGTTGATGATTTCGCCTAAGACGCTGCGATAGTCTGTGGTGACCGCCAGGTCGCGGCCTTGGTTTAGCTGGCCTTCGGCTAGGCCGGGCCAGCGGGTGTAGACTCGGCCACCTTTGATGTCGCCGCCCATTACGAACATGCAGTTGGCGTGGCCGTGGTCGGTGCCGCGGTTGCCATTTTCGTGGGCAGTGCGGCCGAATTCGGACATGCTGACGAAGACTACGTCGGCCATGCGGTCGCCCATGTCTTGATTGAATGCGGCGACTCCCTGGCCTAGATCCCGGAGCAGATTGGAAAGTTGGCCCTGCACGCCGCCTTCATTGACGTGATGATCCCAGCCGCCGCTATCCAGGAACGCGACTTCCAGGCCGACATCGGCTTTGAAAAGCTCCGCGATTTCCTGCAGGCTTTGGCCGAAACGATTTCCGGGATACGCCGCGCCGTTTTCTGGTTGATACTTGTCGGGATTTATTTTTTTGAGTTGGTCAATGGCTTCGAAAGTTTCGCTGCCTACGCCGCGCAGCGCGTGATCGATCGTTTGCGCGTACATCGCTTCGAATCCGCCTTCGGTGGTTTGTTGCGGGCCGTTCATTTTGAATTGCTTCAGATCTGGGATGGCTACTGCTGAGGCGCTGCCTTGGAGCGTGCGCGGGAGATAGGGGCCGAAGGCTACCGCGCGAAATGGCGACGGTTTTTCTTCGGGCCTGGTTTGCAAGGCGCGATTGAGCCAGCCGTCGTCGGTGGCTTTGCGGCCCGGGGTACCGGATTCCATAAAATCTTGGGCGTCGAAGTGCGAGCGCGTGGGATCGGGGGAGCCGACGGCTTGTACGATGGCTAGTTGTCCGTTCCGGAAAAGAGGGAGCATCGGGGCGAGGCTAGGATGGAGACCGAAGAAACCGTCGAGATCTAGCGTGGCATCTGCGCTGCGTTGGCGGGGTTGAGGAATCGCGATGGTGGGGCGCATGCGGTAGTAATTTGGCTCGCCGAAGGGGACGACTACGTTGAGGCCGTCCATGGCGCCGCGTTGGAAGAGGACTACCATTTTCTTTTGATTGGGCGCGGGGGTGCCGGCGACCGCGCGTTGCAGGAAGGACGGGAGTGCGGCCATGCCTAGCATGGCTACGCCGCCGTTTTTTAGGAAGTAGCGTCGGGAGATGGTCATTTGGTGCTCCTTGTTGCTGGCTGCGTGAAAACCTTACTTTGGCGGCTGAAGCCGCACGTCCTTTTTGCGTGCTGATGTCGTGGCCAAAGCCACGACCGACAAAACAACGGCGATCGTGCCGAAAGCAAAATCAATGACGCGCGCCTAAGAGGCAAGAGGCCGCTACAAAATCAAACCAAGGTCAAAGGCTGCCCGGTTCGATAGAACTGAACCGGCCGCTGCAGATTGAAAGGCAACGTCAACCGCGAAAGAGCCGGCGGGACGCCGGCGCTACAAAGTCAAAATCGATCCTAGCGACGCTGAAATTCTGGGGTGCCTAGCACTAGCCCTACGATCAGGCCTTCGTTTACTTGCTTCACCGGATCATCTAGGCGCGCTTGGAGGATTTGCGGATCTTTCAGGCGCGCTTCTAGCGTTTCCTGTGTTGATTGTGAAATCTGGCCATCGAGGAAAATTTGTATCGAGCGGGCCAGCGCTGCGCCGGGATCCTTGGAGCCCTCTTCGCCGAGCATGGTATTTAGATCTACTGTGGCGCCGCTCATTTTGTCTCCGGCGAAGGCCAGGGCGAAATTCAGGCGGTTTAGCAGCGCGCCGGTGTTCACCCAGGTTTCGGCTTTATCGGAATATCCCGTGGGAGGCTGGCAGAGATAGAGCGGCTCGCCCATGCGTGCGACCCATTGCGAGAGGGGCAGAGAGATGGTTGATTCGGCATTGAGCGCGCGCGACGTGCTGACTACTAGTTCGAATGGTGTTTTGACTTTCGAGCGATAGGCGTCTTTCGACCAGAACTCGGGCGAATAAATCATGGTCTTGAGGACGACGCGGATGTCGCCGTTGCTTGTCGTGAACATTTTCGCCATGCGATCGATGAGAGACGCGGGCGGGTTGTCCGAAACGAAGTGGTGTGCGAGCTCGAGGGAAATAAAATGCGCGGTGGCTGGTTGGCTGGCGAGCATTTTCAGGGCTTCTTCGCCGTCTTTTTCACCGCCGTAGTTGAAGGCGCGGCCCATCACTACTTTCCTGCCTTCGCCGTGAACTTTTTCGTCGAAGAAAAATTCGGGATCTTTCCGCGGTTCGTGAATGCTCCATCCCGTCAGGCACTCGGCCATTTGAATCACGTCCTGCTGAGTGTAGCCGGCGTCCACGCCGACGGTGTGGAGTTCCATCACTTCCCTGCCGTAATTTTCATTCAGGCCGCGGTCGGGTTTCTTGGGGGTGGCGACGCTATTCGCCGCCGGAGGACCGCTGGTGGCTGGCCCTGGAAACGTGCCCGGCGTTGGCATGGAGCCGCCGGCGAATGCGCCCTGGTAGCGCGCGCGGCGAAGATTTTTCTGGGCTTCTATACGCGCGACAGCGGCGGGATCGGCGCTCAAAAAATTGTCAAGGTAATAGAGCATCGCGGGACTTTGCGCGGTGGCCAGCAGCAGGTCTTGAAATTTGCCCATTGCGCGAGGGCGAATGGTGTCGCGCTCGTAGGCGGTGAGGAACCACTTGTCGTCGCCTTTGTTCGCGAAGACATTGAAGTGATTGAACCAGAAATCTTCCATCACGGCCTGAAGTTGGCGGTTGCTGTAAACGGCGCGGTCGACCTTGGCCATGGAAAGTTCTGCGATGATGCGGTTGGGGCCTTGCAGTTTGGCTAGTTGCTGCTGCGCTTTGTCGAGATTGTCGTTACCGGTGACGATGATTTGCGATTCGGCTTCCTGCTGCTTGGCTCTCAGCTGTTGTTCGTATTGATCCTTGGCTTGTTCTTTCGTGAGGCCTTGTTGCTTGGCGTTCTGATCAGGGTGCGGAAATTCTTCGAGCAGGCGTTTGGAAGACATCTCGAGGCTTGGATAGCGCTGCAGGCGCAGATTCAGGTCCGCGTCGTTGATTGATTCGGGATGGAGTTGTTGCTCGATCCACTTTTCCAGGCCCATGTGGCGGACTTGGTCGACGTCTCCGGGGCGGGGGCCGTAGGCCAGGCGATTCATGGCGTGGAGGATGGCTTCGTCCTCGGTTAGCTCGGTGATGGGGAGCTTGCCTTTGAATTTCTTGTCTAGGGCGACGTGGTCCGGAGCTTTGCTCGGACTCATGCTCGACTGGTCGTTGGACCGCGCATCGTTTGAGGCGCTGGCGTGCGGGACAGCCATGGTGAGGCCGAGCGCGAGCAGACCAGCAAGAAGAGCGGCGCCGGGGGCGTCCAAGCGGGTGCTGCCGCTGTTCTGAAGGATTCGTTTTTTGTGCACTGCAGCAGCCTCGGAGCGCACGATGCGCTGAGAAATACGAATGGCGTTGCTTGCTTCCATTTTAACCCCGGCACGGTGCAAAAGTTGCGAGTGGGGGCCTAGTGGTCAACAAGGGTTGGGGATCTCGCGCGCAGGCAGTGGAAACGGAGTCTAGCCGAGGAGGGTTTGGCCCAGCCGGTCTAGGGATTTCGCGGACTGGTAGGATTCGGCGTTGTAGGCGGCGCCGATCAGGACTACTACGGCGGTCAAGTACATCCAGAGCAGTAAGCCGATCGCGGCTGCAAGGCCGCCATAGACTACGTCGTAGGGCATTTTGCGGACGTAGACGCCGAAGACGACGTCAACGACCCACCAGAGGACCGTGGAGACGATTGCGCCGGGAAATAGACTCCTGAATCCGCGATGGCCTGGGCGGCCGATGCGATAGAGGAGCACGAGAGCAACCATCGAGAGGACGAAGACGACCGCGGCCTGGAAAACGATCTCCAAATCGTGAATCAGGATAGGCTGCCCGTATTGCTGGACGAGCCAGGCGCGCAATTGTTTACCGAAGACGGTGAGCGCGACGACGATAATCGTGGGAGCGATCGTCAGCAGCAGCAGAAGGAGCGCACGCAGGTGAACGCGCCAGTAGCCTGGGCGCGCGAGATCGCCTTCGATGATGCGAAAGCCTTCGATGAAGCCGACCATGACCTGCGTCCCGGCGAGAAGCGTGCCGCCTAAGCCGAGCAGGAACCATTTCCAGGGATGCTGGCCCTTGCGCACGAAATATTGCGTGACGATGTCTGCGCTGCCGGGCGGAAGAATGAGCCGCAGGCGATCCGGGACTTCGCGCAGCGCGCTATGGAACGAGGCGGTGCTGCTGATTATGCCCAGGGCCAGAAGCAGCATGGGGAAAAACGCGAGGAACATGTTGAAGGCGATGGCTTGGCTGAGCGTGATGCAGTCTGGAAAAATACGGCCGAGGCCGCGGAACAAGTTTTTCAGTAAGCGGTCCATTAAGGTTGTCGGCGGGATTATACGGGTAGTGTGCGTGAATCGTGTGCGATTTCTGAGAGGCGAGGTGCGGGTGGTACGTTTCATCGGAGATTGAGCATCGCGGCGCAGGGGCTGGCGGTGCGGTTCGCTTGCCGCTTTTCACGGCGCAGAGTAAACTTTGCTGACGATTTGCTGCGCGCGGGAGGAATTTGATGTCTCGTATGGTGCGTTGTGGATTGATTCAGGTGCATTGCGAATGGTCGCCGGAGAAATATTCGATTGGTGACATTTCCAAGAAGATGGTCGAGAAGCACGAGAAGCTGATCCATGAGGCGGCGAAGAAGAAGACGCAGATTTTGTGCTTGCAGGAACTGTTTAACGGACCTTATTTTTGCGCGGAACAGCAGGCGCGTTGGTATGAGATGACTGAGCCTGTGCCGGACGGGCCTACTGTGCAGCGGATGCAGAAGCTGGCCAAGAAATATTCGATGGCGATGGTTGTGCCGGTTTATGAGCGCGAGATGACGGGGCTTTTTTATAACACTGCGGCGGTGATTGACGCGGATGGAAAATATCTTGGCAAATATCGCAAGCATCATATTCCACAGGTGGCGCCGGGATTTTGGGAGAAGTTTTATTTCACGCCGGGGAATACCGGGTATCTGACCTTTCAAACGAAATTTGCGCGGATTGGGGTATACATCTGTTATGACCGGCACTTCCCCGAAGGGGCGCGCGTGCTCGGATTGAACGGCGCGGAAATTGTGTTTAATCCTTCGGCGACGGTGGCGGGGTTGAGCGAATATCTGTGGGAGCTGGAGCAGCCGGCGCATGCGGTGGCTAACGGATACTTTGTCGGCGCAATCAATCGCGTAGGCAAGGAGGCACCTTGGAACATTGGCGAGTTTTACGGCAAGAGTTATTTTTGCAATCCGCGGGGCAAGATCATCGCGCAGGCTAGCCGGGACAAGGATGAGGTGCTGGTAGCCGACCTGGATTTAGAAGAGATGGATAAAGTGCGGCAGACATGGCAATTTTATCGCGACCGTCGGCCGGAATCGTATGGAGAGATCACGCGGACGCATGCAGGCGCGAAAGCGGTGGATGCGGCGGATTAGGCGAATGCGAAAATGGAAAGGTGAAAATGGAAAGGTGAAAATGGAAATTGGGAACTGCGCAGCTCGACCAGGAGTGGGTTCTTCCATTTTCTCTTTTCCATTTTCATGTAGAAATTAGCAAAAGATAAAAAGAGGCCAACGACCATGACGACTACGCCGAAAGTGGCGCCGACGCGGAGTGAAGAGGTGGTGCGGAAGCATAAGGAGTTTATTTGGCCGTCGGTGACGAATTATTACCAGCATCCGTTGGTGGCGGACCATGCTTCGATGCAGTACCTGTGGGACATTGAGGGGAACAAGTACCTCGATTTTTTCGGCGGAATTGTCACGATCGGCGTGGGGCACTGCAATCCTAAGGTGACGGAGAAGATCAAGGCGCAGGTGGACAAGCTGCAGCATACTTCGACGCTGTTTCCGAACGAAGCGGTCGTGGCTTTGGCGGAGAAGCTGGCCGAGATTACGCCGGGGAAATTGCAGAAGAGTTTTTTCACCAGTTCGGGAACCGAGGCGAACGAAGCGGCGATCATGCTTTCACGGATGGTTTCGCCCAGTTACGACGTTGTGGCGCTGCGGCATGCTTATTCGGGCGGGTCGTCGATCGCAAAGTCGGTGACGGCGCAATCGGCTTGGCGCAAAGGCGGAGTGATCAGCGTGGGGATTTCGCACGCGGTGAATCCTTATTGTTACCGCTGCCCTTTGCATCTGACTTATCCGTCGTGCAACGTGGCTTGCGCGAATGACGTGGAGAGCGTGATTCAGACGACTACCAGCGGGTCTATTGCTGCGTTCATCGCTGAGCCGATTCAGGGCGTGGGCGGATTTATTACTCCGCCTCCGGAATATTTCAAGATTGTGTACCGCATAGTGAAAAATTACGGGGGACAATTTATTTCTGATGAAGTCCAGACTGGTTGGGGACGCACCGGGAAAAAATGGTGGGGGATCGAACAGTGGGAAGTGACGCCGGATATTATTACGTCGGCGAAGAGCATGGCGAATGGCGTGCCGGTGGGATTGACGATCACTACGGCGGAGCTGGCCGACAAGTATCAGGGATTGAATATTGCTACGTTTGGCGGAAACCCCGTTACGTCCGTGGCTGCTCGGGCGGTGATTGCAGTGATCGAGGAAGAAAATCTGCGGGAAAATACTTTTGTGGTGGGCGGATACTTCCGCAAGAAATTGGAAGAGCTGCAGCAGAAGTATGCCTTGATTGGCGACGTGCGCGGGATGGGGATGATGCAAGCGATGGAGCTGGTGAAGGACCGTCAGACGAAGGAGCCTGCCCCGCAGGAGACCAATCAGATTTTGGAACGGACGCGGGCCAATGGTTTGCTGGTGGGCAAGGGCGGGATGTATGGGAATGTGATTCGCATGGCTCCGCCGATGAATATTTCGAAGGCGGATGTGGATGAGGGCATACGTTTGCTCGATAAGTCGTTTGCTGAGGTTCGCCTGTAAGAATGCAAGCCGCACACGGTGCTGAGAGTAACGGGTTAAGTTCGCGGTGGCGCGCGTCTTGGCTCTTGATTATCGCAATGCTTCAAGGTCTGCTTATTTGGAAATTAATCGACCAACTTTCGAAGGGCAGCTGGGCAATTGCTTGGCTTGCTGTTCCCGCCACGGCGGGTTTAGTTGCGACAGCATACGACGTAGTGATGAGAGGAACGTTGACTCAAAAAATCCTCTGGTGGATCTTTCTCACCCTCGGGAGTTCCCTTGGAGTTGATATCTTCAAGCTATTGCACCACTCCCTTACGAGAGATCCCTTTTTGACCATTTTCAACGATGCTTTATGGATCGGACTTTGTATCATCTGGATTCGGCGTCGTCCGTTCGAAACGAAGACGCCTGAGCCAATTAAGTCCACGGTACCTATTTTGCGAGATTAAGAGGGAGAGTGTGATGGCGACCGCAACGACGACAGACTTGCTTTGCAGGAATTATATTAATGGGCAGTGGGTGGAGTCGAAGTCCACGAAGATTGTGGAGCGACGGAACCCTGCTAACACCGATGAGGTGGTGGCGCGCATACCGCTTTCGACGCGGCAGGATATGAAGGAAGCGATTGTGGCGGCGAAGGCGGCCTTCCCTGCCTGGCGCGAGACGCCGGCGCCAAATCGCGGCAAGATACTTTTTGCGGCTACGCGAATTATGCAGGAACAGAAGGAAGCGCTGGCGCGGCTTTTGACGCGGGAGGAAGGCAAGGCGCTGAAGGATTCGTTGGGCGAGGTGCAGCGGGCGATCAACATTCTGGAATTCATGGCGGGTGAAGCGCGGCGGTTGAATGGCGAAACGCTGACCAGCGAGCTGCCTAAGAATTTTTCTTACACGATACGGCAGCCGCTAGGAGTGGTGGGCGCGATCACTCCTTGGAATTTTCCAGTGGCGATTCCGGTTTGGAAAATCGCGCCGGCGCTGGTGTGCGGGAATACGGTGGTGTTCAAGCCGGCGACTTTGACCCCGCTGACGGCGATGAAGATCGTGGAGATTTTTGAGCAGGCGGGGCTTCCGGCGGGCGTGCTGAATCTGGTGATGGGATCGGGGCGCGAGACGGGCGACGAGTTGGTGCAGAATCCGCACGTGCACGGGCTGTCGTTCACCGGGTCGAACGAGGTGGGGTGCGCATTGTATGC
Organism: Acidobacteriota bacterium; assembly: GCA_013289715.1. Lineage (GTDB taxonomy): Bacteria > Acidobacteriota > Terriglobia > Acidiferrales > UBA7541 > Palsa-295. The sequence goes on from JABCZJ010000003.1 coordinate 167,901, forward strand.
TTCGGGCGCGGCGCATTTGAAGAAAATTCAATGCGAGATGGGCGGAAAGAATCCGGTGGTGGTGCTGGCGGACGCGGATTTGCAGCTGGCGATGGAGTCGGTGCTGGCTGGCGCGTTTGCTTCGACGGGGCAGCGCTGCACAGCTACGAGCCGCGTGGTGATTGAGGAGAGCGTGGCGGATCAATTCGTGGGAATGCTCGTCGAGCGCGCGAAGAGATATGTGGTGGGTGATGGGCTGGAGGCGGGGACAGACATGGGGCCGTCGGTGGATGAGAGCCAGTTCAACACGGTGCTGAAATATATTGAGATTGGGAAGGGCGAAGGGAAACTTTTGTGCGGCGGCGAGCGGTTGACGGGGGCGCGTTACGATAAAGGGTGGTTTGTGGTGCCGACGGTGTTCGATCATGTGGCTTGGGACAGCAAGCTGGCGCAGGAGGAAATTTTTGGGCCAGTTTTGAGCGTGATTCGCGTGAAGGGGTTTGACGAGGCTTTGCAAGTCGCGAACTCGGTGCGGTATGGTCTTTCGAGTTCGATTTATTCGTCGGATTCGAACAAGATTTTTGAGTTTGTGGATAAGATCGAGACGGGGATGACGCACGTGAATTCACCGACGGTCGGCGGAGAGGCGCATGTGCCGTTTGGTGGAGCGAAGGATAGCAGCGTGGGGCCGCGGGAAGTGGGACATGCGGCGATTGATTTTTATACGGACCTCAAGATCGTTTACATTGATTACACGGGGCGGAAGCGGGAGTCGAGCCTTTACTGACGATGGCGCACCGCAGTCCGCAGCTACAACAGCAACGGCTGCCCGGTCCCACAAAGCGGGACCGGTCGCTACAAGAACAAAGGCTACGGCAAGGTACAAATTCAAACTCAACAATATTTTACGAATTCAAACGCAACGGCGGACTTCGAATTCAAAAGCAACTCGGCGGAGCGGCGGATGTGGATTGAATCTTGGTCTAAACCGCCGGCCTATCCAGAGTTCGCTGACGCGAACTCTGGGTAAACAGGCGGCCGCTACAAAGGCCAAGTCAAAGGCGCCCATCCCGCAAGGCGGGATGGCTACAACTTCAAATCCTGGGCTACCAGAAGCGAGAGGACACTTACCTGGCTGGATTATTCGATCGCGAAATTTATTTGGACATTGAGACGTTGCGGCTCTCGAGCGAAGTCGATGGAGGTTGGGGGAACATTCGCGCGTTTGGGTTGGCGGTGGCTGTGACTTGGGACAAGGAGTACTCGTTCCGGCGGTGGTTTGAAGAGGACGCGTTGAAGTTGATTACGGAGTTGGAACAGTTTACGCATGTGATTACGTTTAATGGCAATCGGTTTGATATTGAGGTGTTGCGGGCTTATGCGCCGGTGGAGGGTTTGCGCAAGCGGTCGCTGGATATTCACGAATTGCTGCACAAGCAGCTGGGGCATCGCGTGAAGCTCGATCAATTGGCTAAGGATACGCTCGGCACGGCGAAGAGCGGCGACGGGCTGGAGGCTGTGAAGTGGTGGCGCGCGGGGCAGAAGGATCGCGTGGCGGAATATTGCGAGCAGGACGTGGCGATCTTGCGCGATGTCGTGGAGCACGGGCGGGCTAAGGGATTTGTGGTGATTTCTGCGAAGCAAGTGCGCGTGAAATGGGAATGAGTTTGCGGAGGGTGCGGGCTGGGAAGGAATCTTCTTGGTGTGGCGAGTATCGTGTGATGAACCGCGTGGCGCTGCGGATCTTGGCAATGTTTTGCGCGATTGCTTTTGTCGCTGGCGCTCTAGCTGGCGAAAACGAGCGCTTTTTGTGGAAAGCGGTGGGGCGGGCGCAGTTGAAGCTTGCAGATAAGACGCCGCTGACTTGGAACGTGTATCAGACTGAAAAGAAGAAACAGGCGAATTTGGTGCTGGTGCAGTTGGGGCGGCGCTACTTGGCGCTGGACATCAAGGGGAAGGTCGCTTACTACGTGTTTCCTTCGGATTTGCAGGCGAAGGGGTCGGATTTCGAGAGCGGGGATTTATTTGTGCAGTCGCGCCTGATGCCGACTACCGCGTGGACTGTGCGCGACGTAGGACCGGCGGAGATGATCAAGTTGACGTTGGGAGATTACGGGCGGGCGCTGGATGTGGAATTGCCGCACATGCCGGATTTGCGGGCGTTTTATTAGAAGCGATCGGGCGGGGACGTATTTGCCGACCACAGTGTTCGCCAATCTTGGTCAGGCTTGTGTCGCACCCACGGCCCTTCGGATCATCTTGGGATCGTTTCCCAGGCCTTCCGGCCTGGGCTAACTTCTGCTGCGCCTACGGCGCTTGTCCTACGCCTTGGTCATGTTGCGTTGCTAACTTTTTGTTTCCAGGACAAAAAAAAGGGACCGCAGCGATTGCTCGCACCTGAAATGCTATTGTCCGGTAAATGCGTTTATCAGGACTTAGGTCCAACCCGATGGCAAGAATTTGATAACATCACGCGGTCGCCGCAAAAATGTTAGGAAGACGATTGAACCGCGAAATCTCGAAAGACGCGCAAGTGTTCAAAAGTCGGCTGTTATACGCCGCCAACATGATTGGTGCGTTCTGGCTTGCTATTCCGAGCTACTTCGCGTTTGTGATTTTTTTCATGTGGCACGGCTTCAAAGATAACGAAAGATTTCACAATGACGCCACTCTCTACGCAATTCTGCTGGCGACCGGAATCTTGGCAGTTCTAGTCCTCGTTGTTGGAAGATTGCTCGCAATGTGGCCTTACGCCGTCCTGCTGGAACCGCGAAAAGGCATCTGGGTTTATGCGCCACCGGCGAAACTTTGGATTCCCCTCGACGAGATTGTAGACATTGACGTGTATTCTGGAATCTACGGCGGCGGCCATGTGCTCGAATTAAGCCGGTCGCACGGTCTCGTCAAACAGCTTTACTTCAACTCACTTTTCTTCCCTCACGAGCAGCTGGTCCGTGAGCTTCGGGTTTTAATCGACCGCCGAGATGGCGTCGTCTATTCCAGCTGAATCGTTCGCGCGGGACCGCGCCCGAAGCTTCTAACTGATTAGTCGCGTAACCCGGAAACTGAGAGTCAGTTACCGGTTGAGCTGGCAGCGTTAATCAGGACTTGACGGCAAACTTTCGATGAAAGCGATGATGACGGTAGCGGCTTTCTGTGGTTCGCGTTGCAACAGCAAATGCGGCGCAGGAATTGACCTTAAAACGGTGTCTGGCCTCAGTTGAGAAAATTCATCTTTGCATGAGAAGGAAAGCAGCCTGTCGTAGGTCGCTTCCACGTACAAGAGCGGCACTGTTGTTCGGCGTAGGTCATCACGTACGTCACAATCCAACACTTCCTGCAAACGGCCACTGAGTACACTGGGACTCACCTTTTGCAATGCGTGGCGAAGGCTGTGCAGAAGCCCGAAAGGTGCGTGCTGTCCGAGAAGAAAATACTCAAGAATTGTGCGAGGCGGCTTCAATTTAAAAAGCCAAGGTTTCGCAACTGCTCTCACTGCTCCCGACCAGCCACGTAGCGGATTTCTAACGAATCCGGCACAGATGACGACAGCGGCTAGATTGCGTGGATTAGTCGCCGCGTACCAAACAGCCAGCGGCGCGGAGAACGATTCAGCCACCAGTACGAATCGCTCTACTTGCGGAACCGCTGCACTTACGAACGGACGGAGGTCCGCGTACCGTAGAAATCTGTCAGTTGGGTAGGTGACAGTCGTCGCGGTCCATGACTCAGGAAGAGCCGCGATGAAATCGGCAAATAAATCCCCTGTCCCATCAAGGCCGGGAAGGAGCGCCAAGTGTTTGGGTGCCAAATACAGTGCCGCCACTGAGGAAATTATACTTCCAAAACTTCCTAAGGCCCGATAAGTCGCGTTACCGGTAACTTGGGTACTGGGACCGACTTTACCGGTTAATGCGTTTATCAGGACTTACATCCTCCAGTGGTTAATTTTCATGATTAATTGGAATTTAGGTACGGTAGAGTCTGTGTCTCTGAGGCCACTTGGGTGAGTTGGACAATCAAAGTTGAAACCGAGAGCGGTCGGTCGGTTGAGAACGATTTCGATATTGCCTTCGACACCGTTCCGTACGGTTCCGAGTATCCAATCTGTAGTTCGGTAGCACGTTATTATGTGACGCTGTTGAATCCGACGCAGCTCGAATCATTCGTCCGAGAATGGGATATTGCCTCATCAACTCCTGCGTTCGCTCATTTGAGAGAATCGCGCGTCATTAGAGACGTTGCCGAACGATGTGCAAGGGACCAACTTTATATTCGGTTCGTCGGAGATTAATAGCTTAGGGATTTGCACCCGGCCGAACAACGCAGAATGGTCGGATTGTCCAGAGTGCCCCTACCAGTACTCCGATTAGGGCTGCGTTTATCAGGAGCTATAGGCTCATCCCTTGCGACAACCAAATGAATTCCATCAGAAATGAGGCGGCAAGCAGTGGCCACCGCAGCTTTTTGGATGCCGTTAGGCTCGCAAGTAGGCCCAGCAATGAAAGGTAATTCCCAGTTCTTATCGAAGGCAAGGTCGTCCAGTTTCCATTCCCCTCGCCACCAATCACGGCGTTGTAGGTCCTGTACGTCAAAAACAGAACCACTGACAGTGTTACCAGTAAAAGCGCGATGGTTGAAGTTGTTACACGCCACTTCGGTTCATTTGTATGACGTCTTTGAAGTCTCCAAGCAATCAGCACAGAGGTGACCGCGCCGATAATCAGTGAAAGAGCTACGAGTGTCGCAAGCGTGTGTTGCATATTCAGAGAAACAGTTTCCCGTTTTTCTCATCGAACGGCGCTGGAATGGTCTATCGAGGCAGTCAGGTAGGTGCCAGAGGTAAGGCACAAGTAAACTAAGGTAAGTCACAAAGCAGAAAAGCCAATGAAACTAGCCTTTCTGTGATGCTCTTAACTGCTTCCAGGACATCGGCGGTTGGCCGGTGTGGATTTCCTCCATTGTGACGCAGCCGTGCACTGGGCAGACCAGCGCGCACAGGTTGCAGCCTACGCATTCTTCTTCCATGATTCGCGGGACGTGAACTTCCATATTGTTGGGATTGCGTTTGCCGTTGGCGTTTTTCTGCGGGGCGCGTTCGATGCATTGGTGGGCGCCGTCTTCGCAGGCTACGTAGCAGAGCTGGCAGCCGATGCAAAGACCGGCGTCAATTTTGGCGATGATTTTGTAGTTGAGGTCGAGGTCGCCCCAGTCCATTACGTTGGGGACTGCGCGGCCGCGGAAATTTTCGGTGGAGCGGTAGGCGTGGTCATCCATGTAGGCTGCCAAGCCGTCGGCCATATCTTCGACGATGCGAAAACCGTAGTGCATGGCGGCGGTGCAGACTTGCACGCAGGAGGCGCCGAGGGCGATGTGTTCGGCTGCGTCCTTCCAATCGCCGATTCCGCCGATACCGACGATGGGAATTTTTACTTTTTTCGCGACGCTCGAGAGCAGATGGAGGGCGATGGGCTTTACGGCGGGTCCGCAGTAGCCGCCGTGGGACGACTTCCCCGCTACGTTGGGGCGCGGCGCGAAAGTTTCGAGATCGACGCCCATCAGCGAATTGATTGTGTTGATGAGGCTGACAGCGTCGGCGCCGCCGCGCTCGGCGGCGAGCGCGATGTGCGTGATGTCCGTGACATTCGGCGTAAGTTTCGAGATTACCGGAGTCTTCGCGACTTCTTTGGCCCACGACGTGATCATTTCGGTGTATTCGGGGACTTGGCCGACGGCGGCGCCCATGCCTCGTTCGCTCATGCCGTGCGGGCAGCCGAAATTTAGCTCGAGCGCGTCGGAACCGGCGTCTTCGGCGCGACGAACGATGTCGTGCCAGGTTTCGCGTTTGGATTCGACCATTAGGGAGGCGATCACGAGATGTTTGGGGTAGCGCTTTTTTACTTCGGCGATTTCTGTGAGATTGACGGCGATGGGGCGATCGCTGATTAGTTCGATGTTGTTGAGGCCCATTATTTTTACGCCGTTTAGATCTATGGCGCCGTAGCGCGAGGAGGTGTTTTGGATTGGGTCGCCGATCGTTTTCCAGACGGCGCCGCCCCAGCCAGCGTCGAAGGCGCGCATTACCTGGCCGCCGGTGTTGGTCGGTGGGCCGGAGGCGAGCCAAAAGGGATTGGGCGAGCGTAGGCCGCAAAAATTAACGCTTAGGTCTGACATGGATTACCTCCCAACTGCGTTCTTGGGCGACGGAGACGGCACGTCGTTGATGCCGCGCCAGATCAGCCAGATTACTACGGCTAACATGCCTAGCCAGCCGATTGCGCGCACGGCGCCGGCGATTTGGATGTCGTGGTCCAGGACGCCTAGTTTGCCGAACAGATAATTCCAGTCGTGGATAACGTATTCGGCGTCGCCTACCGTAAGGAGCGGCAGATCTTGGGCGCGTGCGTCGGCCATGTAGGTGGCGATCGGGATAAATTGTTCGAACAAAAAAAACAGGCAGAAGGCTACGGCTTGCGATTGGCGGCGGAGCAAAAAATATGTGGCTAGCGCGAAGGGAGCGAACAATTGCAGGAACGTGCCACCTGCGACCATGATGAATTCGCCGCCGAGGCGGAACAGAAGATGGCCGCCTTCGTGGATGGGGACGAAAACGCCGTCCATCAGGAGTAGAAGGCCGGTGCCGCGGGCGCGCTGGTAGAGGAAGAGCGCGTAGAAAATGAGCCAGGCGACCAGGGCTGCGCGCGGGACGGGCTCCCAGGGTTGTTCGAGCTCTTCCAGGACTGGCAGGCGCTCGGTCCATGATTCGGGCACGCGCACGGCGATTAATTCTTTCCGCGCGGCGATTCGAGCCACGCGTCAATGCCGCCGGCGGCGGTCATGCCTTCGGCGACGGCGTCCACCACTTCTTTGCCGCCGTTCACGCAATCGCCGGCAGCGAAATATTTGGCGTTGCCGGTTTGGAAGCGATCGCTGACGGCGATGGTGCCGTTTTCGCGCAGCCTAATTCCCTCGACCGCGCGCACGAAGTTTGTTACTGGCTCCTGGCCGATGGCGCGCACGACCATGTCCACTTCCAGCTGAAATTCACTGCCGGGCATGATTGCGATTTGGCTGCGCTTGTTTCCCGCGCTGGATTCTGTGCGGGTGCGAACGCATTCTACTGCGGCGACTTTGGCGCTGGCGTCGGCGAGGATTCTGACGGGTTGCGCGTGCCAGTGAAAATTGACGCCATCGAGTTTCGCGAGATCGTATTCGTAACGGAAGGCGGGCATGTCGTGTTCTCCGCGGCGATAAATCAGGTGAACGATCTCGGCGCCGAGACGTTTGGCGGCAGTGACTACGTCGATGGCGGTGTTGCCGGCGCCGATGCAGGCGATGCGGCGGCCGACGTTCAGTTGCGCGAAAGGGCGGACTTTGGTTGGTTCGATGAATTCCATAGCGCCGATGACGCCTTGCAGATCTTCGCCGGGGATTTTGAGAGCGCCGGTATCGCCGAGGCCGACGCCGATGAAGATGGCGTCGAAATCTTTTTCGAGTTGGGCGAAGGTGATGTCGCTGCCAACTGTGGTCTTTTGGCGAAATTCGACGCCCAGGCCGCGGACGAGTTCGACTTCGCGCAGAGCATCTTTGGCGCGGAGTTTGTAGGCGGCGATTCCGTAGGTGTCCAGGCCGCCGGCGAGTTCATTACGGTCGAAAATCGTCGTGCGATAGCCGAGTTTTGCGAGTTCGGCGGCGCAGGCGAGCGATGCCGGGCCGGAACCAATTAGGGCGACATGCTTTCCGTTGGGAGCGCCCGGGTGGAAAAGCTGGATATTGCGATCGAGGACGTGATCGACGGCGTAGCGCTGCAAGCGGCCAATTTCGATGGGCTTTTCTTCCTTCTCGTGCATTACGCAGGCGCCTTCGCAGAGGACTTCGGTGGGACAGACGCGGCCGCAGCTGTGTCCCAGGATATTGGCTTCCAGAATCACGCGCGCGGAGCCGCGCAGATTGTCGGTGGTGATTTTTTTTATGAAGGATGGGACGTCAATGTGGGTGGGACAGGCGATGGTGCAGGGTGCGTCAAAGCAGAAGAGGCAGCGGGCGGCTTCCACGGCGGCCTGGCGGGGCGTCATGCGCGGGGATATTTCCGCGAAGTTTTTTTCGTATTGCTCGGGCGAAAGTTTGGGAGCTGTCTCGCGCAACGTCATGGACTTGCCGTCGTTTCCTTGAGCTGAAATGAGACGCCATTCTAGCATCAGGGATTGCGGGGAGGCTCAAGGGAATCGCGGAAGTGTTCGGGACTGAATTTCTTGCCACAGAGTCACAGAGGCACAGAGAATTCGAAACTGTCGCCGTTGCGGCCTGGCAAGTATAATCAATCCAGCTCAGCAATCGTTGTCTCGCAGAGGGGACCGCAGCCAAGGCCAATAGCGAAGCAACTCTTCTTCGTCTTCGTCGAACGCTTCATTGTAATTGTGAGTGTGCGGCGATGGAAACTTAACGTCGTCAACTTTAGACAGCCCGCGACTCAAAACTATTCTCTCAAATTGCGGCAGTCGACCGTACGCGTATATGACATTGTGGCGGTCATACACAAGCAGGTCAGGGCTGGGACGCGACGCGATCCAGACGTGGTGGCGGCCATCGTTCTCAAAAAAATCTTTGAATCTGCCTAGAAAATCTTCGGTTTCATTTCTCGATCTGAAATCCGCGGCCTGATATCTCCCTGCTTCCGCTTCACTTCGAGGTACTACCAAGACATAGAGGATCCCATAGGGTTCGGGCATGGCGCCTAGCAGTTCAACCATTAAAGTCACTTGCTTTGCGGACGGAGCAATGACGAGCCGCTCCAGCCTAGGGTTCTTCTCGAAGGAAAATACATCCTGGTAGTCGTAACGGCGTTCACTGTCGGGAATCGAACCGAACTTATAAGCTGCGCTCATGCTGTCTTCTACACCTAATCGTGAGGCGCAGTCCAGTGTGTTGTCGCGCGATTGTTCGTCTGCAAGAAAATGCTGAAGCGGTGTAAGCTACAACGCTTCGTGAGAATTATGAGGAGGATGGCGGGTTATGCGCTTTGACACTTTGATTCGGGGCGGGACGGTTGTTACGGCTACTGATACGTATCTGAGCGATGTGGGGATTGTTGGCGAGAAGATTTCTGTGATCGGGTTGAATTTGCCGGTGGAGGGCGCGGGCAAGGTGATTGAGGCGCGGGGGATGCTGGTGATGCCGGGCGGGATTGACGTGCATACGCATCTCGATATGCCGTTTGGCGGGACGACTAGCGCTGACGATTTCGAATCGGGGACGGTGGCGGCGGCTTACGGCGGGACGACAACCTTGATTGATTTTGCGATTCAGTACAAGGGGCAGGCGCTGCGGCATGCGTTTGACACCTGGATGAAGAAGGCGGACGGCAAGGCGGTGATTGATTATTCGTTTCACTGCATCATCACGGATATTGCGGGGGCGCAGCTGGATGAGATGAAGGCTTTTGTGCGCGAGGGCGTGCCTACTTTCAAATTGTTCATGGCGTATCCGGGCGTGTTCATGTTGGACGATGCTTCGATATTCAAGGCGATGGGAGTGGCGGCGGACTGCGGCGGAATGATTTGCATGCACGCGGAAAATGGCGGCGCGATTGATGTGATCGTACAGCGGGCCCTGGCGGAGGGAAAACGCGCGCCGAAGTATCATGCGCTGACGCGTCCGGTGACGGCGGAAGCGGAAGCGACTTCGCGGGCGATTGCGCTGGCGGAAATGGCGGGGACGCCGGTGTACATCGTGCATCTGTCGTGCAACGAGGCGCTGGAGAAGGTGCGCGAGGCGCGGGATCGCGGGTTGCGCGTATATGCGGAGACTTGTCCGCAGTATTTGTACCTTTCGCTGGAAAATATGGATGGGCCGGGATTCGATGGCGCGAAATATGTGTTTACGCCGCCGTTGCGCGAGAAGTGGCATCAGGAAAAATTGTGGCAGGGGCTCGCGAAGGATGATTTGCAGGTAGTTTCGACGGACCATTGTCCATTTTGCATGAAGGAGCAGAAGGAGCTGGGGAAGGATGATTTCACGAAGATTCCTAACGGCGGGCCGGGGATCGAGCATCGCGTGAGTTTGGTGTATAGCGGCGGGGTGCATGGCGGGAAGTTTTCGCCGAACCGGTTTGTGCAGCTGGTGTCCACGGCACCGGCGAAATTGTTCGGATTGTATCCGCGCAAGGGGACTGTGGCCGTGGGGTCGGATGCGGATTTGATTGTGTTTGATGCTGACGAAGAGCAGACAATCAGTGTGAAGACGCATCACATGCGGGTGGATTATTCGATGTTTGAGGGGACGCAGGTGAAGGGGGTGCCGCAGACGGTTTTGTCTCGGGGACGGGTGATTGTGGAGGGCGGAAAGTTTGTGGGCAAGGTTGGGGCGGGGGAGTTTTTGAAGCGGGAGAATCCGGCAAAGGTTTAGTTGCGGGATTGTGGCGCGGAGAAAGCAGGGGCGATTACCGCAGAGGGCACAGAGAAGGGCAAAGGCACGTCCGCGACGTTATTTTAATCTCGGGAGACGGTGGCTACCCAGGGGATGCTCACCAGGCCGTCTTTTACCTGGATGTCCACGATGTCGCCGGTGGTAAAGCGGTCGAAATCGCTGCGATCGACTGGAATGCGTTCGAAGCGATGGCCTGCGCGCCAGGAATTTACGATCAGGCGACGGCTGGGGACCGGGCCGGTCATGGAAAATCTGCTGATTACGCGCGCTTTTTCGACGTGGGCTGGCGAGCGATCGAGCGCGCCGTTTCCGTAGAGCAGCGCAGCGAGCAACCATGGTAGCGGGAGCAAACCGTAGTAAATGCGCTTCAAAGATTCAACTTCCTGATGACGTAGCGCGCGGCGTTCGACGATGATCGCCAGACCTAACGTAAGAAAAAATACTACGCCGATAAAAATTACGATGCCATCGAGTTCGAGGGCCGGGTAGCGTCCGCTGGCGACGATGAAGGCGATCGCGCCTACGAGAAATAGTGCGGTGCGATTGAGCAGCGAACGGCGCAGGGAAAATTCCGCAGCGGAGGAACTGAGGCCGCAGGCGTCGCATGTGTCGCTGAGCCGTTCAGCCCCACAGTTCAAACAACGCGTCATCGTGAAGTCTGTCTCCCGTGGTGTGACGGTTTGATGTTATGAGGCGGGCGGTTGAGTGTCAATTCGCCCGTGACCCACGCCTGCCAAGACCGCCGTACGCACGTCCGCTGCGTCTATTGGACACCGGAAAGCGATGAGTTGACTCTACTTCACCTGACGCTCGCTGCTCGGCGGGGTGTCGAGGCAGACGATATTTTCGTCGCGGCCGTTGGCGAGCATCTGGCAGTCTATGCCCTGTGCGCTGCGGATAGCTTCTTGAGCGGTCGCGCCGGAGGCGGTGGCGCAGTGCATGGCACCTTTGAAGGTTTGGCAGACTTCGAATTCGTTTTTGGTTTGTTGCATTGAGGAATAGAGGAGGACGCCGATGAAAAGCGCGGCGCCTAGGGTTACGATTACGCGGATTTGGGTTTTGCGGTTTGGCATGGAGCCTCGTTTATTGGCAACGATTATACTGGCGTTCTGACTGCTGCATATTTTGCGAAAAAGCGTGCGCGGCTCTTGTAGCGGCGGTCTTCAGACCGCCATCGGTGATCTCCGCGTCACGCTTGGCGCACTAGAATGCGCCGCTACGAAGGCCGGGTCAAAAACCAGCTTAAAAGCTGCCCGGTCCCGCGGAACGGGACTGGCCGCAACAAAGCCAACGGCAAAGTCAAAGGCGCCCAGCTAGAGCTGGCCCCTACAACGCCAACTCTTGAGGCACGGCGTCCCGGGGTTCTCGCGTGATCATTTTGCACCTGGCCTGCGCGAGAGTTCCTTCTGAATATAACGCCGAACGTGGGGCGAAACACCTTCGAGCTCCGCGAGGTCTTTCAGGTCGCGCAGCGTTAGATTTGGGAGGAAAGCCAGCACGACCGGAATGGGCGTGTGCGAATTTCGAACCAGCGCGACGCGGACATTGTACTGGACGGCCCAGCGCGGATGTTGCGCGATGGCGGCTACGACGCGCTCCGGCACGCCTGCTTTTGCCAGAACCTTCAGGATCTGGCTCTCTGTGAGAAACGCGTTGCCGAGCGCGAGCTTGATCGCTTGCGGGTGGCCTTCTGCCAGGAGGGCGCCGACGACACGGGCAGGACCACGGCGCGCCAGAGTTAATTTCTGGCCGATGGGAAGTTGCGGCACGCGCACGATCATTAATTCTTCGGCGACGCGGCGGATTTCGGCTGGCGCCGAGGGCAGCAGGCTGAGGCGCACCAGGTCGAACAGATAGAGCTGGCGAAGCAACGCGATCGCGAAGCGGCGCGGCGTGCGCGGATGGCGCGCCAGGCGCAGGCGCACCCCTTCGCTCGTGGTCCACTTTCCCTTTTCGGCGATGGCCGTGAGAACGTTCGCGGAAAGATCGAGGCGCTCGAGCATTTGCGAAATGTGCGGTTCTTCGAGCTGCGGATTTTCCAGCAGAGCGAGGAGAGTTTCTTCGTCGGACTCGTGGATCAGCGCTTGCAAGTTTTCTTTGGGCGCGGACTGCGCATTGTGCGCACGCGCGGAAAGTTCATCCGGCATGAGCCTTGCGCTTCCCCAGACCAATCGCCATTTTCGCCGCGGCTTCGGCGGGTTTCATTTGCAGCGGGACGACCCGGGCACTTGGCGCGAGTTCGTGCAAGCGCGCGTCAATCTCGGCATCGAAGAATTTGCTGCGCCCGTTGGCGCCGCCTGCTTTGGCGATGGAAATTTCGTGATCTTGCATGCCAAGTTTTTCGATTACGCTGACGGCGAGATCGCCGAGCGACGCCGCAGCGGTCGAAAGGATTTCGCAACTGAGTGCGTCGCCTTTGTCGCCCAGTTCGGCAACAAGAGGGAAAATACGGGGGAAAACATCATCCGGAGTTTTGACTACCCAGTCGAGGACGCGGCTCCAGTCGTTGCAGCCCAGCCACTTCAACATTTTTGCAGAGAGAGCGGTTTGCGGGCCGCGATTTTCTTCGGCACGAACTACGGCGGCGAGCGCACGACGGCCGATGTCGAAGGCGCTGCCTTCGTCGCTGAACCAGGGGCCCCGGCCGCCGGCGCGGGCGGTGTGTCCTTGTGCGTCGCGCCCGTATGCGGCGGAGCCGGTGCCCACGACCAGGATGATGCCTTCGCCTTCACCGACGGCAGCGTTTAGGGTGATTGCAAGATCGGTGGTCACCGTGACTGCGGCTTCGGGGAACGCGCGTTCGAGAAAAGTGGCGATGCGTTTCGCGACGGATTCGCGGCCGGCTCCGCCGATGCCGGCGCAGATGCCGCGAATATCGCTGGCTTTCAGGTGGTGGCGCTCCAGGACTACGTCGGCTGCATCGCTGAGCGTGAACCAGGCTTTCGCGTAGCCGGCGCGCAGTGGATTTGAAGGGCCCGCGGTGGCGCGGGCGAGAACGTTGGAGTCTGCGTCCACCAGGAAGCAATCTGTTTTTGTGCCACCGCCGTCAAATCCCAGGTAGAAGGACGGGTCCGGCGCGTGAGTTTCTTCAGTCATTCATTGCCCCATGCTTGACAGCGTTCAAAGCGGGCAGTTAGCATCGCGCGACCTACAGATACTTTCGGAATTTAGAGCAGCGCAATGCAAATCAGCCTAATTGACTTCGGCGTTCTGGTGCTCTATCTCGTGACCATCACGCTTTTTGGCGCACGATTCCGGCGTGGCCAGCAAAATCTGCGCGACTACTTCTTGGGCGGCCGCACGGCGCCCTGGTGGGCGCTGGCTTGCTCGATCGTCGCGACAGAGACTTCGACGCTCACCATCATCGGGACGCCGGCGATTGCCTACGGCGGAAACCTCGGTTTTCTGCAGCTGGTGCTGGGCTACCTCGTTGCGCGAGTGATCCTCTGCGTGGTACTTATACCACAATACTTCCAAGGTGAATTCTATACCGCCTACCAGCTTCTGGAAAAGCGTTTCGGTACGAGGATGAGGTCGGTGGCAGCGGTGGTTTTCATGGGGACGCGGGCTTTGGCGGAGGGTGTGCGGATTTCGGCAATCGGGAAAGTTGTGAGCGTGGCGTTTGCTACGGGGGATCGCGTTTCGATTTTAATTATTACGGTCCTGACGATGTTTTATACGTTCGAGGGCGGGATGCGCGCGGTGATTTGGACAGACGTGGTGCAATTCTTTTTATATTTGACTGGATCGGTGGCGGCGTTCTTTTTGCTTTTGCACAAAATTCCTGGCGGTTGGCCGGAAGTTGTGCAAGTGGCAGCGGCTAGCGGGGGAAAACTGCGCGTTTTCGATTTTGCGTTTAGTTTGACGCAGAGTTTTACGTTTTGGTCTGGGTTGATTGGCGGAACTTTTCTTACGATGGCTAGTCATGGGACGGACCAAACGATGGTGCAGCGGTTGCTAGCGGCGCGGAACGAGCGGGACAGCAAGAAGGCGCTATTGGTGAGCGGCGTGATTATTTTGGTGCAGTTCACTTTGTTTCTGGTGATTGGGGTGATGCTTTTTGTGTACATGCGGAATGGGGGGCTGGTTGTGCCGGGAGGCGATGCGGATCGAATTTATCCGGCGTTCATCGTTCATGAGATGCCTGTAGGGCTGGCGGGAATTGTGCTGGCTTCGATTTTTGCTATTGCGATGTCGAACGCCAGCGGCTCGTTGAACTCGCTGGCTTCATCGAGCATGATGGATATGGGGGCGCGTCGCGCCGAGACTGCGGCGCAATCGCTGGGCGCTTCGCGGCGGATGACTTTGGTGTGGGGTGTCGTGCTTGGTCTGCTGGCGCTGGTGCCATGGGGGCCGGTGCTGGTGGCGGGATTGACGATTGCGTCCATCACTTACGGGGCTTTGCTGGGTGTGTTCTTGTTGGGGACCTGGAATGCGCGCGCGAATGAAAATGGGGCGTTGCTGGGATTCGCGGCGGGGCTCGTTGCGATGATTGCGGTGAATCGGTTCACGCCGTTGGCTTGGACCTGGTACGTCGTGGCGGGGACGATTTTGACGTTCTTGGTGGGCACGATTGCGAGCGAAGTGGCGCCGGGGCGAAGTAAAGTTGCGGGCGGCTTGCCGGATTGAGCTTGTTGGGGCTGTAAGGGAGAAGCTTTATCGGGATCTCATCGAAGCAGGGCGAGCGGCTTGACCTGATACGTGCGCTGGGGCCTTGGGCTGCGGCGGCCATCGTGATTGGCACGATGGTGGGGACCGGAATTTTTTTGAAGCCGGGTGAGATGGCGGCGGTGGGCGGGTCGGTGAGCGTCGTGTATGCCGCTTGGATTGTGGGCGGGCTGCTCTCGCTGTTTGGGGCGCTTTCGTTTGCGGAATTGGGCGCGGCGTTGCCGGAAGCGGGCGGGCAGTACGCTTATTTGCGTAAGGGGCTGGGGCCGGTTTGGGGATTTCTTTTTGGCTGGATGCATTCGACCGTGGGTGAGTCGAGCTCGGCGGCATCGATCGCGGCAGGGTTCGCGCGATTTTCGAGTTTTCTGATTCCGGCGATTGCTGTGCCGATTTTTAGCTGGCATCTCACTGGTCCTTTCTCCGGCAAGCCTTATGATTTCGAATTTACTTGGGCGCAGCCTCTGGCGGTCGGGGCGATCGCGCTTTTTACTTTCATCAATTATTTGGGCGTGCGATTGGGCGGGCGAGTGCAGGTCGCGTTGACGATTTTGAAGATTGCTTCGGTTCTGGCGATTGTGGCGGCGGGATTTTGGTTTGGGCATGGAAGCATGGAGCATTTTCATCCCTTTTGGCCGGTTGGATCTGGCCTTGGCACGATGGGCAAGTTTTTTGCGGCGCTCGCGGCTGCGTTGTGGGCTTATGACGGGTGGGAGGATTTGAATCGCGTGGGTTCGGAGGTGGAGCAGCCGCAGCGCAACATTCCTTTGGCGTTGATTGGTGGGACGATTTTGGTGGGTGGCATTTATTTGTTATTTAGCGCGGTTTGTTTCTATGCGTTGCCGTTTGCTAGCGTCGCCAGTTCGTCGCACGTGGCTTCGGATGTGGTTGCGAGCTTCGCGGGGCGCGGGGCGGCGGGTTGGATCACGATTGCGATGGTGATTGCGGCGCTGGGGACGCTGAATTCGTCGCTCTTGAGTGGCGCGCGCGTGCCTTATGCGATGTCGCGTGATGGATTATTTTTTCGCGTTACCGGGATTGTGCATCCGAAATTTCGGACGCCGGGCGGGGCGTTGATTTTTCAGGGGACTTTGGCGAGTTTGATGGCGCTGACTGGGACGTTCGAGGAGTTGACTTCCCTTTTTGTGTTTGCGGCTTGGATTTTCTACGCGCTGTCGGTGGTGGCGATGTTTCGGCTGCGGCGGATTTCTCCTGGGCTTCGGCGCCCTTATCGCACGTGGGGTTATCCGGTGGTGCCGGCGTTGTTTGTTTTGGGGGCTTTGGCGCTTACCGTGAATATTTGGATTGAGCGGCCGGTGCGGTCGTCGATTGGATTGGCGCTGATACTATCGGGGCTATTGTTTTACCGGGCGTGGCGAGATCGAAGTGTAGTGACCGCGGATTAGCTCCATTTCTCAAAGTCTTACGTATGCGGTTTCGAGCGAATGCGGGTGCGAGCTTTGTGGAATGAGCAGGTGCGCTAGAAGCTCGACGCCATTCGCCAACCGCGGGCCGGGGCGCGAGAAGTAGCTGTTGGCATCGACGGCGAAGATGCGGCGATTGCGGATGGCCGGGAGATTTTCCCAGTTGGGCGGAATTCTCGTGGCTTGAAATTCTTTGGCGTTGCGCTTGGCGTCGTAGCCGCAGAGCATTACTACGATCACCTCCGCGTTGGATTCCGCGACGTCGTCTGCTGACACCTTAAATGATGGGTACCCTGCCCGCCCGAGTGCGTCTTCACCGCCCGCAATTGCCACCATCTCCGGGACCCAGTGGCCGCCTACGTAAAACGGGTCGAGCCACTCGAGACAGGCGACGCGTGGGCGGACACCGGCTCGTCCGGCGGGGCGGGCCATGGCGGACGCCTCGGCTGAAGCCGTGCTTGACGCGACGGCTTGCACTCTTGCTTTCAGTTTGGCGGCTAGAGCTTCGGCGCGCGGGAGCGTGTTTGTTGCTTCGCCTGCGCGGATGATGTCCTGCCAGACGTCATGGAGACAGTGAGGAGTGAGGGTCAGCACGCGGTGCGGGCGCGGAAAGCGGGCGAGCGCCGCAGCGAGATCGTCGGGTGATGCGGCGCAGACGTGGCAGAGATCCTGTGTGACGATTAGGTCGGGCGCGAGAGACCCGAGCAGGTCGGCGTCAACCGCGTAGATGCTCTCGCCGCGCGCGACCAGTTCGCTGACCTGGCGATCGATTTCAGCTGGCGCGGCGGTTGGATCCACGCGCGGCTTGATCAGCACGGGTTTGCCGGCAGCTTCGGGCGGAAAATCGCATTCGTGCGTGATGCCGACGACTTGGTCGCCGACGCCGAGCGCGTAGAGAATTTCGGTCGCCGAGGGAAGCAGGGAGACGATTCGCATAGAGATATGGTATCGCACAGGAGCGCGGCTCGCGGTAGCGCGCGAACATTTTTCGGCGCTTAATTGTAGAGGAGATATTTTGCGCGGAGCGCACGGAATTCCGCGAGGTCGCCATCCCAGCTCGCGATGATGCCGCTAGGGGCCTGGTACGCGATGAGGGCGTCCACCGTGGTTTGCGAGGCGAGCAAATCCATCAGCTTCGTAACCTCAAAGCGCTCGGGATAGAGACGGTGTAACGCGTCGGCGATTTCGAGGCCGGTGCGGATGGAGTCGAACGCGTCACGATCAGTGATTGCGAGTTTGACGCCGGCGCAGGCTTCGCTTTTGTAGAGGCCGTCGCTCGGAGTAAAAGTGGTAGCGGTAAAACTCACGCCGGGAATTTGCCTCATGGTCAGTGAATTCAGCAAAACATCGGAGTGGATCCAGGGCGCGCCCAGGTGTTCGAACGGGGCGTCGGTGCCCCGGCCAACGGAAATTCCAGCGGCCTGCAGGATTTCGATTCCGGGGTAGAGGAACGCTTCGTTGAGCGTGCGCAGATTGGGCGAGGGGGGAATCCAGGTGAGGCCGGTTTGGTCGAAGGTCTGGCTGCGACGCCAATTCTTCATGGCGATTACATCCAGGTCGAGGCCCATTTTATTTTCGACGTTGAACATTTGAGCTAACTCGCCCAGCGTCATGGCATAGACGACGGGCAAGCGGAAATATCCGACGAAGGAGATGCGCGAGGGATCGAGCATCGGGCCCTGGATTTTTTCGCCGCCTAGCGGGTCGGGACGATCGAGAACGAAGAACGGGATTTTGTGTTTTGCGGCGGCTTCCATGCAGTAGCCCATGGTAGTGATGAAAGTGTAGAAGCGGACGCCGGCGCCTTGCAGGTCGAAGACCAGGGCGTCGAGACCCTGCAACATTTCGTCGGTGGGGCGGCGCGTGTCGCCGTAGAGGCTGAAGAGTTGCAGGCCTGTGGCGGCATCGGTGGTGTTTCCGACTTTGGCGTCGAGTTGGCCGGCGATGCCGTGCTCGGGGCTGAAGAGCGCGACAAGTTTTACATTGTCCGCGTGGGCGAGGACGTCAATCGTGCGGCGGCCTTGCGAGTCCACCCCTGTTTGATTGGTGATCAGGCCGATGCGTTTGCCGCGCAGTGGCGCGAAATTTTGCTCTTCGAGCACGTCAACGCCCGTTTTCGTGTGGTCGGGCGACTGCGGGAGCGTTGCTGGCGACGAATCGCTGTGCGCTGCGCGGGTCGCAACTGTGCCGATACCGATGATGGCGGCGAATGCGAGCAAAATCACTACGAAACCGATACGAAACATGACGGGGGAGGATTCGTTGTGCGGCATGCTACCGTGTGTTATATACAGCCGCGGGATGCGAGCGTCAACCTGGAACGTTCCGAATGGGTGCAATGCGTAAACTCGGAATTTTCGCGCTCCTCCTGCTCCTACTGATGACAGCCTACGCCCGTTCGCAAAAAACCTCCGCAACCAAAGCACGAAGCTCAGCCGGAAACGCCGCCGCTGTTGGTGGCGCGAATTCTGCATGGGTGGAATCCACGCTGAAGAAAATGACTTTGCGTGAAAAGTTGGGGCAGATGCTGATGCCCTACTACTTTGGCGTGTTTACTTCGGCCGAGAGCGCGGACTACAAGAATCTGGTGCATGAGGTGGAAGAAAATCATGTGGGCGGATTTATCGTGGGCACGACGCGCGGGCCGCTGGGCATCGAGCGCAGCCAGGTTTATCCCACGGCGGAGCTGACGAATGAGATGCAGCGGCGCGCGAAAGTGCCGCTGTTGATTGGCGCGGATTTTGAGAGCGGCACAGGAATGCGGCTGGATGAAGGTACGTCGTTTCCATCAGCGATGGCGGTAGGCGCGACTAACGACCCGAAGCTGGCTTACACGATTGGCAAAGTAATCGCGCTGGAATCGCGCGCGGCGGGGGTGCACTGGATCTTCGCGCCGGACGCCGACGTGAACAACAATCCGGACAACCCAATCATCAACATTCGTTCGTTTGGCGAAAACCCCAAGAGCGTGGGCGAATTTGTGGCGCAGGAAATTCGCGGCATTGAAGACAACGGCGGGCTCGCGACGGCGAAACATTTTCCGGGGCATGGCGACGTGAGCGTGGATTCGCATCTAGCGCTGCCGACCGTCCCGGGAGACCGCAAGGCGCTGGAGGCGACGGAGCTGGTGCCGTTTCGCGCGGCGATAAGCGCGAACGTGGGATCGGTGATGCCGGGGCACCTGGCGGTGCCGGCGTTTGAGCCGGATGCGAGCGTGCCGGCGACGACTTCGCGGAACATTGTGACCGGATTGCTGCGCGACGAATTGAAATATAAGGGGCTAGTGGTTACGGACGCGATGGACATGGGCGGTGTGACGTCGCGCTATCCGCCGGGCGAAGCGGCTGTGCGGGCGGTGGAAGCGGGCGCGGACGTCCTTCTGATGCCGCCGGTGCCGGATGCGGCGATGGCGGGACTGGAGGGGGCGGTGCGCTCCGGGCGAATCACTGAGAAGCGCGTCGATGAGTCGGTGCGGCGGATTTTGCAGGCGAAGTCGCGGTTGGGGCTGGATCGCAATCGGTTGGCTGATATCGAGCACTTGGACGAGAAGTTCGCGCGGCCGGAATTTGCAGCGCAGGCGCAGAGTATCGCGGACCGCGGCGTTACTTTGTTGCGCGATACGGCGCATTTGCTGCCGCTGGACGCGACGAAACCTTTGCGCGTGCTGCTGGTTTCGCTTTCGGCGGATGCGGATCCTTATCCGGGGGAGACGATCGAGCCGGAAATTCGCTGGCGCGTAGATTCGCTGAAGGCGTTGCGCGCGGACATGCAGTTTGCGAACGTCTCGACACTGAAATTACCGCCAGCTGATAGTTATGACGTGGCGATTGCGGCGCTCTTTGTGCGGGTTGCAGATCGTAAGGGGAATGTCGGGTTGCCGGATGAGCAGCGCGCATTCGTGAATCAGATGATTGCGGCTGGGAAGCCGACTGCGGTGATTGCGTTTGGCAGCCCGTATTTGATTGAGGGATTTCCGGGCGTGGGGACTTGGCTTGCTGAATTTTCGACGAATTCAGTATCGCAGGTGGCGGCTGTGCGCGCTCTTTTTGGGCAGGTCGCGGTCGAAGGTCAGATTCCGGTGACTGTGCCGGGAACAGTGCATCGGGGGGATGGTTTGCGCGTGGCGGTGGATCCGATGACTTTGCAGCCGGCGCCTGCGCAGATGGATGACCAGCTGCATCCCGTGTTCGGATTGCTCGATGGCTTTGTGACGGCGGGGGCTTTTCCTGGCGGCGTGCTGGCGGTGGGTTACCACGATCAGTTGGCGGTGTATCCGTTTGGATCGGCGACGCGCGACGCGAAAGCGCCGAAGGTGACCGAGAACACGATTTACGACCTGGCGTCGCTGACGAAGGTGATCGTGACGACCACGTCGGCGATGATGCTCGTACAGCAGAAACGGCTGGACCTGGATGCACCGGTGGAGCGTTATTTGCCGGAGTTTTCCGCCGCCGCACGATCAGATCCGAATTCTTCGTGGCGCGCGCGCATTACGGTGCGGATGTTGATGCTGCACGATTCGGGATTGCCGGCGCATCGCGATTTTTACAAGGACGCCAAGGGTCACGACGCAGTGCTGGCCAAAGTATTGGCGGAGCCGCTGGTGCACGAACCCGGCGCGCAGGTGGAGTATTCCGACCTGGGATTTATCCTGCTGGGCGAAATTATCGAGCGGTTGACCGGAGATACTTTGGCGCAATTCGCGAAGGGGCACATCTTCGCGCCGCTGGGCATGAGCGATACGATGTATAGCCCGCCTGCTTCGTTGCGCGCGCGAATCGCGCCAACGGAAATGGATTCGGATTTCCGCAAGCGGTTGCTGCGCGGCGAAGTGCACGACGAGAATGCGTTCGCGCTGGGCGGCGTGTCGGGAAATGCCGGATTGTTTGGCGCTGCCGGGGATTTGGCGGCGTTCGCGCAGATGCTGCTGAACGGCGGCATTTACGCACATCATCGTTTGCTGGCGCGCTCGACGATTCAGGAATTTACGGCGCGGCAGACCGTGGGCGATTCGGCCAGGACGCTCGGGTGGGACGTGCCGACGCCGCCAACCTCCTCCGCCGGGCATTATTTCTCGCCGGGCAGCTACGGGCACACTGGATTCACCGGGACATCGCTGTGGATTGACCCGGAACGCGACCTTTTTGTGGTGCTGCTGACCAATCGCGTGAACCCCACGCGCACCAACGAGCAGATTCGCCAGGTGCGGCCCGCTATCCATGATGCAATCCTGCAAGCCCTGGGCGTCGCGAACGCTTCCACTACCACTCGATAACTCCCTCGTCACATAGGCTGCCGGAATTCATTACAAGCCCCATACTGGTACTCGCCTATCGGTATAATTAATGGAAGGCGGTTTGCAGGCCGATGAGCGGCTGAGGGCGCGGTGACACCAACCAGAACGGAACAGCGCAACCCGCGGACGCGCGGGCTGGACACCAAGTCCACGATTGAGATTTTGCGCGTGCTGAACCATGAGGATCAGCGCGTGGCGCTAGCGGTGCAGCGCGTGCTGCCGCAGATTGCGCAGGCTGTGGATGCGATTGTGAAGAGTTTTCGTCGCGGCGGTCGGCTTGTCTATATCGGTGCAGGAACGAGCGGGCGGCTGGCGGTGCTGGATGCGGCCGAATGCCCGCCGACATTTGGCACGCGGCCAAAGATGGTGCAGGCGCTGATTGCAGGTGGCGCGAAGGCGCTGCGCGGGGCGGTGGAGGGCGCGGAGGATTCTGCGTCGAATGGTGCGAGAGATTTGGCCAAGGCCGGGGTTACTGGGCGAGACGTAGTTGTGGGCATCGCCGCTAGCGGAACGACGCGGTACGTACTGGGCGGCGTGGAATGGGCCAAACGGCGAGGGTGCGTGACGGTGGCGGTGACATCGAATTCTAGATCGCCGCTGGCGCGCATGGCAAGAATCGCCATCACGCCGGAAACCGGGCAGGAAGCGATTGCCGGCTCCACGCGGATGAAGGCCGGAACGGCGCAGAAGATGGTGCTGAACATGCTTTCCACTACGGCGATGGTACGGCTCGGCAGAGTTTATGAGAACTGGATGATCTACGTGGCGCTGACAAATCAGAAGTTGCACCGACGGGGCGCGCGGATTTTGACGGAGGCTGCGGGAGTGACTGCGTCTGCGGCGAAACACGCACTGCGGCAGGCGGGACACGATTTGCCGGCGGCGTTGGTAATGTTGAAGACTGGGGCGAATGCCGTGGCTGCGCGGAGATCGCTGCGCCGGTCTGGCGGAAATGCACGAATGGCGCTGGAGCTGCATCCGAAGAGGCGGGCTATTTCGAAAGGCCAGGGGAAATAATCATGGATCGGTTCAAGATTCAGGGCGGACGCAAACTGCAAGGGACGGTGCGGATCAGCGGCGCAAAGAATGCAGCGTTGCCGGCGATGGCCGCTGCTCTGCTGACCGCTGACACTGTGACGCTGCAGAATATTCCGCACGTCCGCGACATCATTACCATGGCGAAGTTGCTGGCGCATATGCGCTGTCGCGTCGAGAGCCCGGATTTGCCGCCTAGCGAATTTATTATTCAGGCGGAGACGGTGTCCATGCGCGAGGCGCCGTACGAGCTGGTGAAAACGATGCGTGCTTCGGTGCTGACGTTGGGGCCGCTTGTGGCGCGTTTCGGGTATGCGCGCGTTTCGCTGCCGGGTGGGTGCGCGATTGGCGCGCGGCCGATTGATTTGCATATTCAGGCGCTGGAGCGGCTAGGCGCGGAAATAAAGGTGGAGCACGGATACGTGGAAGCGCGGGCAAAACGCTTGCGCGGGACAACTTTGCGATTTCCGAAAATTACGGTGACCGGGACGGAAAATATTTTGACGGCGGCGGTGCTGGCCGACGGCGAGACCATCTTGGAGAATGCGGCGATGGAGCCGGAAGTTACGGACCTGGCGGAATTGCTGATCAAGATGGGGGCGAAGATCGAGGGCGTGGGCACGTCCACCTTGCGCGTGGAGGGCGTGGACAAATTACATGGGGCGACGCACGCGATCATTCCGGACAGGATTGAGACAGGGACGTTTCTGGTGGCTGGGGCGATCACCGGCGGAGAATTGTCGCTGACCGATTGCGAGCCGGCGCATTTAAAGGCGGTGATCGAGAAGTTGCGGGCTTGCGGTGTGGAGATCAAGTGTGAGGGCGACCATAAATTGCACGTGCGGGCGGCGAAGAAGCTGGTGGCGGCGGACGTGACTACCGAGGAGTATCCCGGCTTCGCGACGGATATGCAGGCGCAATTTATGGCGTTGGCTACGCAGGCGCAGGGCGTGTCGCGAGTGCGCGAGACTATTTTTGAGAATCGCTATATGCATGCGAGCGAAATGGTGCGCATGGGGGCAAATATTCAGATTGATGGTAACGAGGCGGCGGTGACAGGGCCTACGCCGTTGAGTGGGGCGCCGGTTACGGCTTCGGATTTGCGGGCTAGCGCGGGCTTGGTTTTGGCGGGGTTGGTGGCGGACAACACCACCTGGATTGACCGCGTGTATCACATTGACCGCGGGTACGAGATGATCGAGATGAAGTTGCAGGATGTGGGCGCGAATATCGAACGGATTAGCGGGCGCGAAGAATAAAAGTGCGTTAAAGCGAGTCAACGGCGCCGGCCTGAAGGCGACCGCTACAAATTCAAAAGCGTGAAAGCAAAAACCCGCCCTTCGAAAACCGAAGGGCGGGGCACCCTCTCGCAGTGAATAAACTCCCGGCTTAACTTGTTAGGTTGCGGCTTCGGTTTTGGGGGCGGCCTGTTTGTCGCGCAGGACGGCTTTGCGGCTTAGGCGGATCTTGTTGCCTTCGATCGCCAGAACCTTCACGAGGATTTGATCGCCTTCTTTCAGTTCGTCGCGGACGGCGCGGATGCGCGCTTCGGCGATTTCGCTGATGTGCAAGAGGCCGTCGGTGCCGGGGAAAATTTCGACGAAAGCGCCGAATTCCGCGATGCGCACGACGGTGCCCAGATAGGTCTTGCCAATTTCGGCGGTGGCGGTGACGTCACGAATCATCTTCAGCGCTTCTTCGGCCGATTTTCCGCTGGATGCGAAGACGTGCACTTTGCCATCGTCCATCACGTCAATCTTCACGCCGGTAGCTTCGATAATCCCGCGGATTTTCTTGCCGCCCGGACCGATCAGGTCGCGAATTTTGTCCGTGGGAATATTCAGCATAAAGAGGTGCGGGGCGTAGAGAGAAATTTCCGGACGCGCGGACGAAAGCGTCTTGTCCATGATGTCCAGAATTTGCAGCCGCGCTTTGCGGGCCTGGGCGAGGGCTTCGCGCATCATGGCGATGCTGACGCCCGCGACCTTGATATCCATTTGTAGCGCGGTAATTCCCTGCCGTGTGCCGGCAACTTTGAAATCCATATCGCCGTAATGATCTTCGGCGCCGGCGATGTCCGTAAGGATGGCGTATTTATCGCCTTCAACGACCAAGCCCATGGCGATGCCCGCGCAAGCGGACTTGAGCGGCACGCCTGCGTCCATCAAAGCGAGAGAGCCTCCGCAAACTGTGGCCATGGAGGAGGAGCCGTTCGACTCCAGTATGTCCGAAACGCAGCGCACGGCGTACGGGAAGTCTGCGTCCGAGGGCATCAGGTTCGCCAGAGCGCGTTCGGCGAGAGCACCGTGGCCGATTTCGCGGCGGCCTGGGCCACGCAGGAATTTCACTTCACCGACGGAGAACGGCGGGAAGTTGTAATGCAGCATGAAGTGCTTGAAGGTATCTTTCTCGAAGAGAAGATCCTGGCGCTGCATGTCTTCCTTGGTGCCGAGCGTGGCGGTGGAAAGAGATTGCGTTTCACCGCGAGTGAAAAGCGCGGAGCCGTGAGCGCGCGGCAGAACGCCCGTCTCGCAGGTGATTTCGCGAACCTGGTCGAAAGCGCGGGCATCCGGACGCCGCTTGCGCGTGAGCATATCGTCCCGAAAGATGAATTCGCGTAGGCGCTCGAAAGCGCGGGCGGCGAGCTTTTTCTTGTCGACGTCTTCCGGAGGAATCGTCGCGTAGATTTCGGTCTTGATCGCGTCGATGCGGCTGTAGCTTTCGGACTTGGGGTATTTCGCCGTGTCGGATGCGTCGCGCAGTTTCTCGCCGTATTGCTGCTGGAGCTGCTTGTAGAGCGCCTCGTCAAATGCCGGAGGCGTGAAGGAAACCTTCTGCGTCTTTACTTTGTCGTGCAATTCGCGAATGGCAGCGACGATCTTGCGGATTTCCGCATGCGCGAATTCCAGCGCGTCGGCGACGGCGTCTTCGGAGACTTCCAGGGCGCCCGATTCCACCATGACGATGGCCTTATCGGAGCCGGCCACGACGATGTTCATGGTGCTGGTCTTCTGCTCGGCAACCGTGGGATTCACGACGAGCTTGCCTTCGAGCATTCCGATCCGTACGGCCGCGATCGGAGTGGTGAATGGAATTTTCGAGATATACAGAGCGGCAGAAGCGGCGGTGACGCCGATCACGTCCGGGTCATTTTCGCTGTCCGCGGAAAGCACCATGGAAACGATCTGCGTCTCGTTGGACCAGCCTTCGGGGAACAAAGGCCGCAGCGGGCGATCGATGAGGCGCGAGGTGAGGATTTCCTTTTCCGACGGGCGGCCTTCGCGCTTGAAAAATCCGCCAGGAATTTTGCCCGCGGAGTAGGTGTATTCGCGATAGTCCACGGTGAGAGGGAGAAAATCTTTTTCGGCCGCTTTGCTATCCATGCAGGCCGTTGCCAGCACCACTGTATCGCCATAACGCGCCACGACGGCGCCGTGCGCTTGACGGGCCATCTTGCCCGTCTCGAACGTCAGGGTACGGCCGCCAACTTCCAAACTAACTTGTTCAAACATCACTGCACATCCTTTTTGCCCCGGTTCACCGGGGACGCTTGATTCAGATACGAGATTTCAGTCTCGGGAAAAGTCGCGAAGGGAGAAAGCAGAGAAGAAAACAGAGCGGAAAATTTTGCGACGAGCGACAACGCGCCGCGCGGCCCGCATGTCGCCTGAAAATTATGGTTTGTGCGGTGGATAAAGACGCGGCCGGAACGACCGCTCAAGAAATCCGCGCTACTTGCGCAAACTAAGTCGTTCCACAATCTCGCGATACCGATCCGGGTCGCGACGATTCAGATAGTCCAGCAGCCTGCGGCGCTTGTTGACCATCATGATCAATCCGCGGCGTGAGGCATGATCCTTTGCGTGGGACTTAAGGTGAGTGGTCAGATAGCTGATGCGTTCGCTCAATAGAGCAATCTGCACTTCCGGTGAACCTGTGTCTTTGGTGTGAACCCGGAACTGCTCGATCAATGCCAGTTTGGCTGCGCTCAACTCGACCCCCTCCTGAAACGTCGTGCCCTGCTCTATGCTCTTGGTCTCTCTTCGACTTCAAAATGCTAACATACAGTGATTGCTGCACAAAGGGATTTTCGGGGGCGGAAGGGCGAGTCGGCGGCGCGATCGTTCGACGCGTGCCGCTGCAAAGCGCGCAGCGGATTGCGTGCGCGGCAGTATGCGCGGATTTCGGTCCGCTGCTAAGCGCTTCGCGTGCGCGCGTAGCTGATCACGAATAGCGTGGCCCAGACCCAGTCCACCATGCCGATTCCGAAAGATGATGCGGCGATGCGATGCTGTTGGTGCAGGACGATCAGGGCTATGCCGTAAGCGATTTTTTCGAGCACTGACGCCAACATCATCGGCCGGTAACGCGCGGGATCGCGCGCGATGATCAGGAACACGACTTGCCAGGCGAGCGCCGCGCCCGTGAACCCGTAAAAAAATTCTACGTGGGTGATGGGCGGGGGCGTCTGCCTGCCGATCAGTCCTTCCAGAAAATAGACCGGAGTGAGCACGATCAGGCCGTACATTCCAGCGACCAAGAATGTGATGCGTGCGAATTTCATTGGCCTTTCCGGAGGCCTCGGGTCGGTTAAGGTCGTGGTGAACTCACCAGCGAGAGGAACTCGTCGCGGGTCTGTTTGTTTTCGCGGAAGTCGCCGAGCATCGCGCTGGTTGTAGTCGTGGAATTCTGTTTCTCGACGCCGCGCATTACCATGCAGAGATGGCGGGCTTCGATGATGACGCCGACGCCCGCCGGATCGAGTTTTTCCTGGATCGCCGTGGCGATTTGACTGGTGAGGCGCTCCTGGATTTGCAGGCGGCGGGCGTACATATTCACCAGGCGGGCGACTTTGCTGAGGCCGACTACTTTTTTCTTAGGAATGTAAGCCACGTGACATTTGCCGAAGAACGGCAGCAGGTGGTGTTCGCACAGGCTGTAGAGTTCGATGTCTTTCACGACGACCATTTCGTCGTAGCAGACGTTGAACATCGCGCCGTTCAGCAATTTGTCCGGGTCCTGGCGGTAGCCGCTGGTGAGGAAGCGCAGTGCTTTCTCGAAACGTTCGGGCGTGCGGCGGAGTCCTTCGCGGTCGGGATTTTCGCCCAGTAGTACGAGGATTTCGCGGACGAGCTCGCCAATCTTTCCGGAGACGGGGTCTGGCAGTATGATTTCGGCTGTTTCACTCATGTCTGATTTGCTCCTCACGCGAAGTCTTCCACTCCGATTTCGAAACTATTCTTGCTGGTTTCTTCGATGCGCACGCGTTCCAGGCGGGCTGCCGGAAAATTCTGCAGGAGGCGAAAGATTTCGCGGCAGACATTTTCTGTCGTCGGCACAACAGCCTTGAACTCGGCGACTTCTTCGTTCAGGTTCTTGTGGTCGAAAGCTGCGAGCACTTCGCGTTCGACGAACGGGTCCAGATCACCCAGATTCGCGATCATCCCCGTGGAAGGATCTACCGGGCCAGTGACCGTGACTTCCAGGGCGTAATTGTGGCCGTGGCCATAGGGATTATTGCATTTGCCATAGATGCGCTGGTTTTCTTCCTCGCTCAATTGCGGTGCGTGCAGGCGATGCGAGGCGGCGAAATCGTAGCGTCGCGTTAAGGAGAGTTTCATGCGCGCCTCCCTGCTCCGTCCGGGGATGCGGCGGTGCAATCGACGAAAAGACTGGGCGATTCGTAGAGGCGAACGCGATCGAGTTTGCCGCGCGTGATTTTCGGCTCAAGAAGCTGCCAGATCACCGTCGCGATGTTCTCACAAGTGGGAATTTTGCCGGCGAGTTCGGGCACCTCGTAGTTCAGGTGGCGGTGGTCCATTCGATCCATCACTTCGCGCTGCAGAATGTCTTTTAGTTCTTTCAGGTCGAGCACCATGCCGGTGGCGGGGTCTGGTTCGCCCGCGATGGTCACTTCCAAGGTGTAGTTGTGCCCGTGGCCATGTGGATTATTGCACTTGCCGAAGACGCGGCGGTTTTCCTCCAGCGAGAAATTCGGGTTGTTGTAGAAGTGCGACGCCGAGAATTCGACTTTGCGTGTGATGCGGATCATTGCGTCCTTTGCGGCAACGGCTTCTGCGCTACGGGCTGAGTGCCCGACGGGTAGCTCCGGCCCTTCCATACCACCGAACCGCGCGTATTATTCCACCATGACGCGACGAGCGCGGCGCTATAAAGACACATCCCAGGGACATAGTGTTTGATGTATGAAATCGGGTACAGATTCCGGTAAAGCGCCTGGCCGAAGCGCGCGCACCGGCGCGATAGCGCGAGCAACAGCAGAGCTGCTAAAAGCAAGAGGGGTGGCCGATGCGCCCCGGGCAGCAGCACCCAGAGCACGCACAGGACGATGATCTCGAGGACGGGAAAGACTTCGATTAATTCCACGCACGCCTGCTTCGTCGTGCCGCCCATCAGCGGGTAAAGATTCTTGGTCCAGCCTTGCCAGAGCGCCGGGAAACTGCGGTACATGCGCGTGCTAACGGTCCCGAGCGGCGCGGTGAAATAAATCTGGTAGCCGGATTGCTTCACGCGACGGGCGAGAGCTACGTCTTCGAGGACTTCTCCCGCAATGGCCGCGTGGCCTCCGACTTTTTGATAGACGTCGCGAAGAATCATCAGAAATTGGCCGTTGGCGGCGGCGTCCGGCAGCTTCGGGGTATTGACGCGCGCGAAGGAAAATTTCGCGGAGAGGCGGCAATACACGAAGGGGATGAGGGCGCGCTCCCCGAACGAGCCTAGCTCCTGCTCCGGAGAGTAGGAAACCAGAACCGCGTTGTGGTCCACGGCGTCTGCGAGCGCGCGACGCGCCGAGCCGGGCATGTGGCAGGTATCGGCATCGGTGAAAAGCAGCCAGTCGCCTTGCGCGACATCCGAGCCGAGGGCGACGGCATAATTCTTGCCGACCCAGCCAGGCGGCAGCGCACGTGTATGCAGGATTTTCAATTTGGGGATGCGCGTGGCAAGCTCGGCGAGGATCGCCCCAGTGCGGTCCGTGGATTGATCGTCCACGACTATGATTTCTACAATTTCGGGCTGCGCCGCAACGGATTCGACCGCGCGGGCGATCGAGGCTTCTTCGTTGCGTGCCGGAATGATGGCGGAAACCATAATTTTGTCGGACTGGTCGAGGAGGCGACGCCGCTCCGCGGTCTAGTGATCGTGGGCTGACTGCCACTCCGAAAACTTAGTATCTTCCGGCACGTCGGTGAGGCTTTCGAATTCGATTTTGTATCCGTCCGGGTCCGCGAGAGTCACTACCCACAGGTTGTTGCCAACGAACGGCTCGGCGGTTTGAATTCCGCGCGAGGTGACTTCGCGATAGATTTCCAGCGCGTCCTGGCATTGAAAACAAATCGAAACGCCTTCGCCCAGTTTCCCAGCGGCGAGCAAGGCGTCCAGCCCCTCTGTGCGAATTTCTTGCAGCATCAGCGCGCCGCCGCCCAGCTGAAGCCAGCACCAGCGAAGCTCGCCTTCGTCAATCCATTTGTTGGTCATCTGGAAGCCGAGGCCGTCCACGTAATAGCGGATGGAATTGGCGATATTTTTCACGCGGAAAAAGGGCACGGCTTGCCGGACGTTCGCATTCGTAGCCGTTTCGGTCTTAGTTCCGGCGTTCATGGTGCAACCTCCGGATTCCGGACGCGCATTCGGTCCAATTCAAGCTCTGGCAAATCGCTCGCATTCGATTCGCCGATACCGTTATTATAGGATGCTTGGACAAAGGACTGAAACGGAAACTGAATACAGGGCTGGTGCTCGCGTTCATCGCCGGGCTGCTGGTGCTATTTGCGCATCCGGATTACCGCCAGGGCGAGCCGAGTTTGCGCGGTTCGACGCCCAAGGATTTTTCGTTCCCGCTGGACGGCAGGCCCAGCAAGCTTTCTGACCTGCGCGGAAAAGTTGTGTTGGTGAATTTCTGGGCGACGTGGTGCCCGCCGTGCATTGACGAGACGCCGTCGTTGAATGAGCTGCACAGGCGGATTGCTGCGCGCGGTGGCATGGTGCTGGGCGTGAGCGAGGACGACGATCAGCAGGCTTACGACGAGTTCCTAAAGACTTATCAAATTCGCTTTCCGACATTTCGCGATTCTTCGAAGCAGATTCCCGCGCAGTACGGCACTTCCATGTATCCGGACACGTATGTGATCGGGCGTGACGGAAAGCTCGACCGCAAGATCGTGGGGCCGCAGGACTGGACCAGTTCGGAGATGACTGTGTACATTGATTCGCTGCTGGACGCGAAGTAGCGCGGTTCCGCGTAGTACCCGCCGGTGAGGCGTCCCTGCAATAACCAGCGACATCCTGCCACGCTTGACGATTGTGCCCGTTCGCTGCATAATACCCCCAGGGGGTATACGAGCATGAAGCGACGCGGTACGCCTGCAACGCACCCCGCAGCTTGCGCTTGCGACGTTCACGGCGGCGCACGCAAGGCCGCGGGTGTTAGCCCGGAAATCAAATCGGCAAATTTGAAAAGATTGAAGCGCATCGAGGGACAGGTGCGCGGGCTTGCGCGCATGGTTGCACAGGACCGCTACTGCCCCGACATCATGGTGCAGATTTCCTCGGTGCAAGAGGCTTTGCGCGCCGTGGGGCGTGGATTGATGCGCAACCATCTGCGACATTGCGCCGCGCAGGCGATTCGCAAAGGAAATCCGGCGCAGGCGGAAGCCACTTACGACGAATTGATGAAGCTGATTTACACGCACGCGCGATGACACGGCGAGGCGTGAGGCGGCGCAAGAAAAGGCGAAATGATGGAACGTGACCCAGTTTGCGCGATGACGGTGGAGGCGGCGCGAGCAGCCGCGCAGGTGGTGTACGCCGGCAAGACTTATTATTTTTGCTGCGCCGGATGTGCCGACAAATTTCGCGCGGAGCCTTCGAAATATTTAAGTGCGGATGCACCCACGGCGACGGAAGCTCAGGGCACGCTTCTGCAATTTAGCCGCG
This sequence comes from Acidobacteriota bacterium, assembly GCA_013289715.1. Taxonomy (GTDB): domain Bacteria; phylum Acidobacteriota; class Terriglobia; order Acidiferrales; family UBA7541; genus Palsa-295. The sequence continues at coordinate 199,680 of JABCZJ010000003.1, forward strand.
CGCACACCGCTGCTGCTACTCCTGCCTTAGCGGTCTCTCACGAAAATATGCTCGGAACAGCGAGTCCCACGGTGCATCCCGCGCCGGCGAGTGCCTACGTTTGCCCAATCGACCCGGAAGTACTCGAGGATTATCCCGGGGCGTGCCCGAAGTGCGGGATGGCGCTCGAGCCGACGCTGCCGCTCGCTCCCGCGACGCGCGTTGAATATACCTGCCCGATGCATCCGCTAATAGTCCGGCCGGGGCCTGGTTCGTGCCCGATCTGCGGCATGGCGCTCGAGCCGCGCACGCTGATCGCGGAGGAAACGGAGAATCCAGAACTAGTTTCGATGACGCGCAGATTTTGGACGAGCGTCGCGCTGACGATTCCGGTGCTCGCGCTGGGGATGTCCGACCTGATTCCGGGTCAGGCGCTGCAGCACGTCTTGACGATGCGCGCCATGGGTTGGATCGAGCTGGCGCTCGCGACTCCTGTGGTGCTGTGGGGCGGCTGGCCATTCTTCGAGCGCGGCTGGGTGTCCCTCGTGAATCGCAGCCTAAATATGTACACGCTGATCGCGCTGGGTACGGGCACGGCATTCTTGTACAGCCTGGTTGCGGTGCTTTTCCCCCAGCTGTTGCCCGCAACATTGCGCGGCGCGAAGGGCGAAGTGCCGGTCTATTTCGAGGCTGCCGCGGCAATTACGACTTTGGTGCTGCTGGGACAAGTCCTGGAATTGCGCGCGCGCGGCCGAACCTCTGCTGCGATTCGTTCGCTGCTCCGGCTTGCGCCGAAAAGCGCGCGTCTGGTGCGCGCCGATGGCACGGAGCTGGATGTGCCGCTCGGGCATATACAGGTGGGCGATATGCTGCGCGTGCGTCCGGGCGAAAAAGTGCCGGTGGACGGGGTCGTGACCGAAGGAGAAAGTTCGGTAGACGAGTCGCTGATGACCGGCGAGCCGATTCCGGTGGAGAAATCTCCCGGGCAAAAAGTGATCGGCGGAACGATCAACGGGACGGGCAGTTTTGTGATGCGCACGGAGCGAGTTGGCAAGGAAACGCTGCTCGCGCAGATTGTGCGGATGGTGAGCGAGGCGCAGCGGAGCCGCGCGCCAGTGCAGAAGCTCGCCGATCGCGTAGCGGGATTTTTTGTTCCGGCAGTGGTGCTGATCGCTGTGCTTACTTTCGTGGTCTGGGCGGCTGTGGGGCCGCAGCCCCGCATGGCTCATGCCCTGTTGAACGCCGTCGCGGTGCTGATCATTGCGTGTCCCTGCGCACTGGGGCTGGCAACGCCGATGGCTATCATGGTGGGCACGGGGCGCGGGGCGCAGGCCGGCATTCTGATAAAGAATGCTGAGGCGCTGGAGACGCTTGAAAAAGTGGACACGGTTGTGGTGGACAAGACCGGGACTCTCACCGAGGGCCGACCGCAGGTGGTGGCCGTAATCGCGGCGCCCGGATTCGAGGAAGCGGCGATATTGCGAATTGCGGCGACGTTGGAACGCGCGAGCGAACATCCGCTAGCGGCTGCGATTCTGACGCGCGCCAAAGAGCGCGGGATAGGGCCGGGCGACAGCTGCGATTTCCAGTCGCGCACGGGCAAGGGCGTGCTGGCAAACGTGGGGGAGAAGATCGCAGCGCTCGGAAATCGCGCGCTCTTCACCGAATTAGGAATTTCACTGGAAGCGCTGGAACAGAAAGCGCGAGAGCGGGAAGCCGCGGGCGAGACGGTGATGTTCGTCGCCGTCGGTGGGAAAGCGGCGGGATTGATCACCGTTGCGGATCCCATCAAATCAACGACCGCGCAAGCAATCGCGCAGCTGCATCGAGACGGAATTCACATCGTGATGCTCACCGGCGACAGTCGCGCGACCGCTGAAGTGGTGGCGCGCAAGCTGGGCATCGAAAAAGTTCTCGCGAGCGTGCTGCCGGAGCAGAAAAACGAAATTGTGAAGAAACTGCAAGCCGGAGGGCACATCGTGGCGATGGCGGGCGACGGCGTAAACGACGCGCCGGCGTTGTCGCAGGCCGACGTGGGCATCGCGATGGGCACGGGCACTGATGTGGCGATTGAGAGCGCTGGAATCACGCTGCTGCAAGGCGATCTGCGCGGCCTCGCGCGGGCGCGCACGCTGAGCCGCGCGACGATGCGCAATATCCGCCAGAATCTTTTCTTCGCGTTTGCTTACAACTCGCTGGGAGTGCCCATTGCTGCCGGGGTGCTGTACCCATTTTTCGGATTGCTGCTGAGCCCGATTCTCGCGAGCGCGGCCATGACGTTCAGTTCGGTTTCGGTGATCACCAATGCGCTACGCTTGCGAGGGATCAAGTTGTGAACGCGTAGCGCCCGCCCCACCTGTTATAATCACGCCCATGACACAGATGACTGTTACATACGAACTGCAGGGGCCGCTGAAACCCGAGCAATTCCGCGCGCTGGGTGCGTTCGCGAATACTTACGGCCTGAAGGGTTTTCGGCTCGACGAAAAGACCAACTACCTGCATATCGATTACGACGCTTCGCGGTTGCGCGAAAACGTCGTGGAGCACGTTCTGCGCCAGGCCAGAATTCCGGTGCTGCGCAAGCTAGAACCGAGTAACAATTAGCAGCGCGCCACCGATTGCAACCAAATCCTCCGCCAGCGCCACACCGATATCTTTTATTTTTAGACCGGTGACGATCTGGTGGCGCGCCTGGTAGCCCCCGAACGTTCCCGCGACGGCCCCTACGGTCCCGAGGATTACGCCAAGCACGACGCCCTGAGCCCCTGCGATTGCCAGCGCCCCGCCGCTGAGCCCACCCGTTAGGATACGAAAGCCCAGAGGGCCGGGAGTTGTGCGATTCGGCGTTTTGGGCAGTTTGTCGTTGACCAACTCGAAGATCGCGAGCAGGGTGACGATCACGACCGTGACGATCGAGCCCAGAAATGACAGGTGCGAACCGTGGAGATTGATCCAGCCCAGATGCGCGGCCCAGCAGACGACGGCAGGAGCGGTGAACGCGCGCAGACCGGCAATCACACCCATCGCGAAGGCCAGGCACAAAATGAGTGAGGTGTTCATGGCCAGAAACTATCACGAAATGAGCTGGGAATTGAAGGGAGAGGCTGGGCGATACCGGCAAGAAAGCGCGTGCAGAAAAAAAAGAGGGGCCTCGGCTTGGGATCCAAGGCCCCAAAGGTCGCGTTCCGGTGATCCGGCCTAGGCGTGACCGAATCATGGGGTCATCCATCCAGCTTCCCTCTCAGAGGCAGGTGGGAACGACCCATACCGTCCTGCAAGTGGGCCCCTTCCTCCCCATTTGCTGGACGATGCGGATCGTGTTGGAACGCGACCCACGCCGTGCCTAATGCAAGTGGAATGCCCAAGTACGGGGGCGCGGGAGAATTGGACCGAGCGTATTTTCAAGCACTTAACTTTCGCGTCTGAAACGAAACTTGCGGAGCCGCGCCGATTTGGGAATATGCGTCCCGGTTTGAATCCATTCTCCTTTTCGTCACCTCCCCTTTTTTTGCGCAACGGTCGCGGCATCCCGCCTTGCCCGGTGAATCTGTGTGCCGCATAATAGTGTGGGGTGCAGGGCGGCGAATGAAGAGATCGTTTATTCTGGTGCTCGCGTTGGTGGCTGGACTCGCCGGGTTGGCGATCGGGTTAGCTGCGAGTCGTACGGAGCAACCGCGCGCCGTGAAAGCGATGGCGCCGTCAACGTCTTCCGCGTCATACGTACTGGCCGCAAGCAAAGCAGAACCCGCAGCGACTTCTCCGCAAAGTCACGTCGTAAGGTTCGCGAGCCATCCGCAACCCATGCCAGCGTTTTTGGTGACGGATCTCGATGGCAACCCCGTATCTACCGCTGCGTGGAAAGGCAAAGTCGTATTCATAAACTTCTGGGCCACGTGGTGCCCGCCTTGCCGCGCTGAAATTCCCGTGTTGATTGATCTGGCGAATCGTTACAAGGATCGTTTGCAGGTTGTCGGCGTATCGGTGGACGAGGGCGACCCGGCGGACGTGAAGCAGTTCGCCAAGCAAGCCGGCATCAACTATCCGATTGTGATGGCCGACCGCGCGATCGTCGCCGAATACGGCGGTGTGGCGGCACTGCCTACGCTGTTTGTGGTGAATCCGGACGGCAACGTGGTGCAAAAGCACCAAGGGCTTTATTCAAACGCGCTGTATGAGGCCGAGGTGCGGCTGCTACTGGGATTGCCGGTGGATGCGACCGTCGAAACGTTTGAAGATACCGGACAGATATTTTTGAAAAATGCGGCGCTCGCTACTGAGCTGCCCGACGTTGATTTTACCGGACTGAATCCCGAGCAGAAGAAGGCAGCGCTGAAACGAATGAATTCCGAGAGCTGCGACTGCGGCTGCACGTTGACTCTCGCGCAATGTCGCATCAACGACACTTCCTGTCCGGTGAGCAAGAAGCTTGCCGCACAAGTGGTGAAGGAAATTGCATCGAATGCCGCGACGCCTGCTCCGGCGACTCCTGCTTCTCCCCCGCCTGTTAGCACGCAACCGAACTAACGGCTCCACCATCTGTTTTGCGCACGGGTGTCTTGCACAAGCTTATGTGTCGCGATGAACTCCCCAGATTGAGGTTAGACCGCTGTAGCTACAGCAGCCATTTGTGCGGATGGGTATCCTGGCACTATGGTGGCGCGGTGGCTGACGGGACTGCATCGGGCGCGATGACCGTTGGCGAGGGCACACCCGCGTCCGAGATCGAATTCAGAATCACGAGATCCACGCGCCGATTCGTAGCGCGGCCCTCGGCCGTATCGTTCGAAGCCGTCGGATAATATTCGGCGCAACCGGAGGCCGAGAGGCGATTGGGGGCGACGGCGAATTTCGTGATGAACAGCTTGATGATTTCCGTCGCGCGGGCGGTGGACAATTCCCAGTTCGAATCGTATTTTTCATTGTGAATGGGAACATCATCGGTCTGGCCCTCGATGCGGATATCGCCTTTTCCGGACCTATGATTTTCACGATGGCAGCCAGCGACGGGAGGGTCTGCGGAGCGAGCTGGGTGGAAGCGCTGTGGAACAATCCAGCTTCGCGCAGGCTTACGACGATGCCCTCCTGGTTCGGTTTTCGGAAACGATACGATCGTCGATTCGCAATGCCAGCGCGTCCGCTAATCTTGCTTGCAATTCGTCCATCTTGGCGCGATCCACCGAGCCTGGGAAAGAGACTTGTGGCGAAGTGGGCAGGCGGCCCAGATTCTGCAGGCGTTTAACGCTTTCGATAATCCGCACGTCCCCAGCAGGGATGGGTTGGGCGCTCGCGAGCGCCGACCTGGAGCCGGAAGCATCGAAGAAGCCCGTCTGCTGAAAAGCCGCCTGGATGGCCTCGGCCAGTTGGCCAGCCTTGCGTTTGTCAATTTGCGCCGAGGAATACAGGACGACGAAAAATGCAAACATCGCATCGAACGACAGATTCCACACGTGCTCAATGATCTGCGCGCGCTTGACGTGCTGTCCGGCATGGCGCATTAAATACTCCAGCAGCCCAAATTCCTTGGGCGTCAGCTCGATCGCCCGCCCCGCGCGCTTCACCGAATGCTCCACGCGATTCAATTCCAACTCCTCGATGCACAGCACCGTTTCCGCCGATCGCCCGCCTCGGCGCAGCAACCCGCGCACTCGCGCGCACAGCTCCGAAAACGCGAAGGGCTTCAGCACCAGATCGTCCGCACCCACGTCCAGAATTTGCACGCCTTCTTCGGCACGATTTCGGCTGTAGAGCACCACGATGGGCATCTGCCGCCGTTTGCTGCGGACAATTTGCACCACTCGAGCGGCTTCCGCCCGCACCAGGTTCAGATCCAGGATCACCACGTGGTAGTTGCGCTCCTCGACCCAGCGCTGGACCTCTTCGCCGTCACCCGTCAGATCCAAGGTGTAATGCTCGGCGCTGAAACGATCGTGCAGGAACGTCGCGAGGGCAAGGTCGTTCTCGGCGACTAACATACGCATAACTGCTCCAGAGGAACGGGGGCAAACCTAAAAAGAAAACTAAGGTAGGGAAGAAAACTTCAGTGAAAATCGAGGAAATTGTCAGAGTAAATCCGCGTTTCGACCAAAATGATTCCAAGAAATAAACTTTTAGTGGCACTGCGGCAGAAATCGCCATTGTTCGCTTACGGCCCGTGCCAATATGAAACGGCGCGTGGTCGCAATCAACACACTACGCGCGAAAAACACAGAACCCGTCACGGATGGGTCATGTTCTCCGGCTTCACCAGCTCGTCGAATTCCTTTTCCGTCAGATAGCCGAGCTTCAGCGCCGCAGCACGCAGGCTGGTGTGTTGATGATGCGCGGTATGCGCGATTTCCGCGGCCTTGTCGTATCCAATTTTCGGACTCAATGCCGTCACCAGCATCAGCGAATTCTTCACGTTTTGCTCGATTCTTGCCAGATCCAGTTCCATGCCCAGAACACAGTGGTCCACAAAGGAACGGCACGCGTCCGCCAGCAAGCGCAGCGAGTTCAGAAAATTGTGAATCATCACGGGCTTGAAAACATTTAGCTGGAAATTTCCCTGCGAGCCCGCAAACCCGATCGCCGCATCGTTGCCGAAGACTTGCACCGCCACCATCGTCATCGCTTCCGACTGCGTGGGATTCACCTTCCCGGGCATGATCGAAGATCCCGGCTCATTTTCCGGCAGAATTAATTCTCCGAAGCCGGCGCGCGGGCCCGATGCCAGCCAGCGCACGTCGTTCGCGATTTTCATCAGCGATGCGGCCAGCGTTTTCAATGCGCCGCTCGCAAATACGATTTCGTCATGCGCCGATAGCGCCGCGAATTTATTGGGGTGCGAAACGAACGGCAAGCCTGTCAATTCGGAAATTTTCCGCGCCGCGCGCTCCGCGAATTCCGGATGCGCGTTCAATCCCGTGCCCACTGCCGTGCCGCCTATCGCCAGGTCGTAAAGCCCGGGCAACACCATCTGCAGCCGTTCGATATCACGATCCAGCTGGCTCACCCAGCCGGACATTTCTTGCCCCACCGTCAGCGGAGTCGCATCCATCAAATGCGTTCGCCCAATTTTCACCACATCCGCGAAAGCGCCGGCCTTCGCCGCCAGCGCATCGCGCAACTTCTCCACCGCGGGGATCAGCACTTCGGCCACGCGAGACGCGGCCGCGATGTGCATCGCCGTGGGAAACGTATCGTTCGAGGATTGCGACATGTTCACGTCGTCGTTGGGATGGATCGGCTTCTTGCTGCCCAGCACGCCGCCCGCGATCTCAATCGCGCGATTCGAAATCACTTCGTTCGCGTTCATGTTCGTTTGCGTGCCGCTGCCGGTCTGCCAGATGTGCAATGGAAAATGTTCGTCGAGCCTTCCCTCGATCACCTCATCCGCCGCCTGTACGATCAACTTCGCCTTCTCCGCCGAAAGCTTGCCCAAATCCTTATTCACCAGCGCCGCTGCTTTCTTCAGCACGCCAAAAGCGCGAATCAATTCCGGCGGCATCGTCTCGCGCCCGATATCGAAATGAATCAGTGAACGCGCCGTCTGCGCGCCGTAATAGCGGTCACACGGAACTTCGATTTTCCCCATGCTGTCTGATTCCATGCGTGTCTGCGCCTTCACTGCGGGCGACGCTTTGGCGTCCACGTTCCCTCCCTGACAAGCGATGCAGGCGGCGACCCAGCCGCCGTGACCCAGCATCTTTATGTCTGCTGATATAAGGATACTGCGGAAACTGCCGCCACGCAGCCTGCAGTTCGAGCGAACGCCATCAACTGCGCAAGCCGCTGCCCCTCGGCGCGGGGCTCGCAATCAGCGCGGGGACTGCCGCAACTCGCAAGCACCCGCGGTCAGCTGTACCGCTCTTGGACCAAAGGACAGGCATGATTTCGGAAACGTTCGCGCTACCATCTTCCCTGGCGAGCCTGAAAATAATCTAAAATGATGAACGCGCACACGGGACTAGCTCCCGCTATTGCGTCGTAGCTCGGTTTCATTCTTTGGGGGACGTGTTTAATCCGATGGCGTTTCTTTTCAAGTCGGTTTTTCGCGCGGAGAAGACGGCGGCACTTACACCTCCGCCCGAGGTGCCTTCGGACCTGAATCTTGTGCCGCCACAATTCCCTGCCCCCCAAGTGACCATCGCCGCGCCATCGGCCGAGCCGGTGGTCAACGAAGCAGCGGTGCTGCAGGATTTCCTGATTAAGAATTTCCTTCTCGACGAGCCGTCCGCGGAAACTGCAACGCCGGTGGTGCCGCTTTCCTACGCGCGCCTGCCCGAACCGCTTGCCGACTTGAGCTCCAACACAGACGCCAACCCTGACGCCAACCCAAACGCAGACACAAGCGCAATCACCAAAGCGGACGCGAGCACGGAGACGAGCGTGGACGCGAGCACGGACTTCGACCCGATCGTGCAAATAACATTGACCGAGCCGGAGAAAGACGTCGTCCCGGGCTCCGAACTCATGCCCGCCGACGCCGCGCCAGACGCACCCAAAATCGATACCGCCGAGTGGGCGCTCGAGGAAACGCTTGCCAATCATAAAGAATGGCTGGATTCCCACGCCGCCACCGGCGGCAAAGCAGACCTGCAAAAGGCGCAGCTTGAGGACCACGAACTGATCGGCGTTAATCTGCGCCATGCGGATCTGCAGGACGCGAATTTGAAGTCTGCCGACCTGCTGCTCGCCGATCTTCGCGACACGTGCCTGGTGCGCGCCAATCTGCAAGAGACGTGCCTGGTCGGCGTCAATCTGGAAGGCGCGAATCTGGAAGGCGCGTCGCTCGTATCCGCCATGGGATTGTTGCCGCGCCAACTGGCCGGGGCCAATCTTCACGAGGCGTCACTGCCCGCCACGATTTTGGAATTTAATGCCCTCGCGGATTTTAAGCGTACGTCCACTACCGCGGCGCGCTTGTTCGGCACGGCGCTCGTCGTCAGCCTGCTCTCCTGCCTGACCATCTGGAAAACAAAAGACGTCCAGCTGCTCACCGATTCCGCGATCATTCCCTATCTGCATTCCGCCGCTGCTGCTGCCGCCGCGCCCACCGACGAAATCTACTTGATCGCTCCGGCTGCCCTACTGGCGGTTTATCTCTGGTTTCTGTACAACCTGCAGCGGGTGTGGGACTCCGTCCTTGAGCTGCCCGCCGTTTTTCCGGACGGCCGTGTGCTCGGCCAAGAAGGTCCACGCATCATCACCGGACTGCTGCGCACGCACTTCCGCTGGATGAATCCCGATGCTCCCTCCACGCGCATGATCGAGAAAAGTCTCTCGGTCCTACTCGCCTATTGGACTGTCCCGCTCGTTCTGCTTTTTTTCTGGGCGCGTTACCTGACGCTGCAGGAAATGCACGGCACAGTGCTGCAGGAAGCGCTGATTCTGATTGCCGTCGGCGCGGCTCTCTATTGCACCACCAGCACGGGCCGGCCCGCCGAACGCTGGGTCGAGCAAGGGAAACCCGAGAGCCCCACGTTCGCTCGCCTGAAACGTCTTAAGCCCGCCAGCGTCCTGATCGCACTTTTTGTGGTGCTCTCTTTTTTCTCTATCGGCACGATCGCCGGCGTTCCTCACGATCAACGACGCGCGCCGCAATTCGCAGCTGCAAGTATTCGCCGCTGGGCGCCCAATGTTCTCTGGATGGTCGGTTACGACCCTTACGCCGAATTGACCGAGGCGTCCATCTCGCAGCGCCCGCCCGATTGGACCGGTGCCGATGACCAGGTTCAGGCAGTGCGAGGCGCGCACCTGAACGGCACAGATTTTCGTTACGCGCAGGCCTACGGCGTATTTCTGGCAGGCGCGCATCTGTTCCGCGCGAATTTTCAGGGCGCGTTCATGTCCGAAGCAGACTTGCGCGGCGCTGATCTAGGCCAAGCCAATTTGAAATACGCGGTGCTGGATCGCGCCCAAATGAATCACGCCAACCTCGACCGCGCGGGACTGGACGGCGCAAACCTCACGCGCGTGGATCTGCGCGGAGCGAATCTCTCCTATTCGTCGCTGGCAAACGCCGAATTGCTCGATGCACGCCTCGACGGCGTCAGCTTCTATGGCGCGCACGCTGAAAATGCTTCGCTCGTGCGCGGCAATCTGGAAAAAGCGGATTTGCGCGAAGCGCATCTGGAAGGCGCGAATCTCGATAGCGCCGACCTGCAGCAAGCCTATCTGTGGTCGACCAAGCTCAGCGGCGCGCATCTGCAAAATGCTCAGCTCGGCACCGCTATATTTATCGACGCCGATTTGCAGGGCGCGGACCTACACGGCGCGCATTTCAACGGCACAGTGTTGAACGGCGCAAATCTGCAGGACGCCAATCTCGACGGCGCCGACCTGCGCGGCGCGCTGCAATTGGCCGTCTACCAGGTATGCTCGGCGAAATCCCGCCGCGGCGCAACGCTCGACGACACGCTACAAACCCAAGTGGACGCGCAATGCGGCGCCGCGCACCAACCCTAATCGCAGCGCCTATTTTTTGTTGGTAAGGGCACGGCATCCGTGTCCGCTGCTCAATCTCCAGGCGCAATCCGCCCGTAATGAATTCAGCAGCCCACACCAACCCGCACGAACCTTAGATCGGTGGCGGGCTCTTCCCTATTGGCAAAATCGTTCAAATCCCTTACACCAGCGCCGTAGGCGCGGCATAAGTTAGCCCAGGCCGGAAGGCCTGGGAAAATTCGCACAAAAACTCCGAGCGCCGTAGGTGCGACACATGCCTTGCGCGAACTTCCGGTCGAATCGAATAAGTAATTTCAGCGCTTCGCCGTACCACAAGTTAGCCTACAATTGTTCTCGGAGGAATTCAGATGCACCCGTGGCACGACCTCAGTCCCGGCGAACACATCCCTCGTGAATTTCAAGCCATCATTGAGATTCCCCTGGGTTCCAGCGTCAAATACGAGCTCGACAAAGCCAGCGGCATCATCAAAATGGATCGCGTGTTGTACTCCGCCGTGTACTATCCCGCGAACTATGGCTTCATTCCCCAGTCACTCGCCGAAGATCACGATCCGCTCGACGTCCTCGTCCTCTGCCAGGTGCCGGTAACTCCCCTGACGATCATGCACGCGCGCACCATCGGCCTGATGTCCATGATCGATTCGGGCACAATCGACCACAAAATCATCGCCGTCGCCACCGCCGACCCAGAGTACAACTCCTATCACGAAGCCAGCGAGCTGCCGCCCCACAAGCTTGCGATGGTCCGCAGATTTTTCCAGGACTATAAACAACTCGAAGGCAAAATCGTTGAAGTGGACGAAATCCTACCCGCAGCGGTTGCCTATCCCGTGATCGAAGCCGCCCTGGCTCGTTACGACAAACAGCGCCGCGCCGGCCACCACAAAAAATAATTCGCGGAGCGCATCCTTAGCATTTTACGCAAGGCGCCGAAGTCGTTCGCCTCTGCTTCGCCTCCGATCGTCCCGTACTTCCTGTATCGCCGCACTCGGGGGCGATGAAAAAGTGAACTGTCCTACCCTGCCCCATTTCTAGACGTATGGTCAGTTGTCCCCGGGTTTCGCTTGTCCCCATACTGGCAGTGCAGGTTTGGGCGATGTCCAAAGCGGTGCGTCCTGGGGAATGCCGTGCAACCTCTCTTCCTTGCTGATTCCGCGAACCCGCGAGACCGGCATACCGCCCAGATCCGCTGCTCATCCGCGTGCTGCTGGTTCGCGCATCATTGGCGCGAGCGCTACCTCTCGATGGCACTCGAAGCCGAAGCCACGCGGCGCCCGGCCAAGCAAGCAGCCGCAAGTTTTGGAGGCAAAATGACTCGCACCCTTGGGATTTTCATCGCGCTTGTGACCATCGCCGCGGTTCCGTCCGCAAAAGCGGGCGGCACCGTAAATATAAAGTGCGCGCCGAATGAAGATCGCGTGTGGGTTTACGAGTCCTTGGTCGATTTCAACGTGGCCGCCAAGCTCAAATGCGGCGACCCGGTGCAGATTGTCGAGCGCGTGAAAGACTACGTGAAAATCGAAACGGCAAACGGAACCGAAGGATATGTGCTCGACACCGCTTTCCCGAAATCCGCGCTCCCCCCCGCGCCGGTCGAGAAACCGAACGATGTAGAATCCGCAGCCGTCGCCTTCGCGGCCCGTCGGGGTGCGCGCGCTCCGGACAATTCCGTTGAAGCGCCCGCGAGCACGCATTCCAGCGCTCCAGTCGCGGTCGCGAGCGCTGCGCCGCTCGCAGTCGTAAAACCGGTCGCGCCGAGTCAGCCTCCGCCGCAAACGACGGTCACGCTTTCATCCACGGCCGCCGCGCCGGCTACTGTTGCAGCTCAACCGCAGCCAACGCCTGCAGCGACGGCGGTGATCGCAAAAACCTCCAGCCCTGCTTCCGGCGCAGGTTCGTCCGTGGTCGCAGAAGACATTGCTGCACCCGCACCTACGCCAGCCGCATACAAGGCAGCCGCGCCATCCAGACCGCCGCAACCGGCTCCAGCGCCGCAACCCGCGCCAGTCAATGTTGCAGCCGTGACGGCTCCCCGCGCAACTCCGGTTGTCGCGGCCTCTGCTCCCGCGCCCGTCGCGACGGCCCGAGCAAAAGCTCCCGCAGCGGTTACCGTCAGCAATCCCGCTCCGGTCGCGACCGCATCGAACGTACCGGTTTCCGCTCGGACGCCGGCCCCCGACGATTCAAACAACGCCAGCAGCATGACCATCGAAACTTCCGCAAGTCTGCAGCCGCTCGCGGATACCACTCCGCGCGCGCCGATCAGCGTCACAAGGCCGCCCACGAAGCGGCCCATAGATCCAGACGGCGATGAAGAGTCTGAAGTAGCCGCGCTCAACAGCGTAGACGCCAACTGCACACAGTATTTTTCCGCCTACGGCCTTTCCGCGAACCAATACAAATGGCTAGCGCAGAATCGCCGCAAGGCTTTCCCCGGAGTGTGCCCCGCACCCTCTCCCGCGCAAGTGGACTTCGTCGTCATCTTTACGCATGACGTGGCCTTTTATAACGTCACCATGCCTAACGCCGTCCACACCGATGCAAACGGATTTTCGGACTGGACTCCACTCACAACGGTTGACACCGCCGTGATCTCCGCCACGGACGCGGACAAGAGCCATCACGAATATGTCTGGGTGTTTCACACCAACCGCGGCGCATTCAACCCCGCGACATTTTCTTCGCACCGCCACCCACTCTATTCCAAAGCCGAAACCAATATGCTCGGCTCGCGCGGCGGCTTCCGCACGGTGATGGACGCTCTAACCTTCATCGAACAAAACGGCACAAATCGCTGACCAGAACGCAGAATCGATGACCGAGCGCCGCCCCGCAAATCATCGCGCGTCCGGCTATCTCCCGCATCGAACACCACGCGTTCATCTCTCTTGAATCCCCGCCTGCGAAATGCGATAAGCAAGGCAATCAGGGCGTGAATAGCCCGTTCATTTCGGAGTCCGACATGAAAATCGCCTCACTGATGTGCCTCGCTCTCGTCATCTTTTCTCTTCCGCTGCGCGCCCAAGAACACAGCAGCATGAGCTCGGACGAGGCGTTCATCCTTTCGCTCGAAAAAGCCTGGAATCTGGCGGAGGAGCACAAGGACTCCCACGCGCTCGATCAGCTTCTCGCCAGCACGCTGGTCTACACCGAATTCGACGGCTCGGTGATGGATAAAACGCAGTTCCTCGCCAGCGTCAAGAGTTCCAGCCCCGAGGGCGACCAGTTCGTCTACGAAGATCTAAAAGTCCGTGTTTATGGCGACTGCGCGACCGTCACCGGGATGTATCGCGAGAAAGGGACGGTGAAAGGTAAGCCCATCTCACGCCGCGGAAGATTTACGGATACCTGGGTCAAGCAAAATGGCACGTGGCTCTGCGTCGCGAGCCAGAACACACTGATCAGTCACCCAACGGAGTAGCGCGGAAGTGGCCGGCGCTTCAGGAAAACTTGAAGAACGTCAGCGACGCGGAATTGATGCAGTAGCGTAACCCCGTCGGCGGCGGCCCATCTTCAAACACATGCCCCAGATGCGCATCGCACCGGCGGCAGGAAACCTCGGTGCGCGTCATTCCAAAGCTGCGATCTTCGCGCGTCGCGATGTTTTCCTTGGCAATTGGTTCGTAGAAACTGGGCCAGCCCGTTCCCGAATTAAATTTCGCCGCTGAACTGAAAAGCGCCGTCTGGCAACACACGCAGCGAAACAAGCCCTTCTCCTCCCAATCCCAATATTCGCCGCTGAACGCAAATTCCGTGTCGCCCTTTCGCGCAATCTCGAAAACGCTGCGCCCCAGTTGCACCCTCCACTCGTCGTCAGTCTTGATAATCCTCGGAACCTGCGTCAGCCCTTGCCTCGCTCCAGCGTTGCTAAATTCCACGATCGAAACGTTCGCCGGTCGGTTGTCCGCTGCAGCTTTCACCGCCGAACGCTGAGATTCCTCATAGCGCCACACCGCCGCACCCACAATTGCCGCCACCGCTCCAAACAGGAACACTCGCCGCGTCAGACTTTCCGCCCCTTCTTCCCTCGGCAATCCGGCATCAAACATCGCACGCGCCCTCGTTTGCTTGACCTGCAAACTCCACACGGAATTTGGCTCGCCCGCTCACTCGCAACACACCACCGTGGAAATTGCCCCAGAAACAATCACGAAGCTGCCCCCAATAGGGACGATCCTATGTTATAAAGGAGCTAGTTTACCCCTTCCGCTTACAATCGTTTGCAGAATTGTGTCTGCTTGTAGGGCTCTGCGAGGGGCCTGGGCCATGAAGAAGAAGCGGCTGGGAGAAATCCTCCGCGAACGGGATCATATTTCCGTCGAAAATCTGGAAAAAGCACTTCGCGATCAGCAGGGAAAGCTTGTGCATCTCGGCGAGTTTCTGCTGCAACGCGGACTTGTGTCCAAGCCGGACTTGGTTTCCGCGCTCGACGAAGTCTCTCGAACTCCCTACTTCGACTGCACTTCCGTCGAGGTTGACGCTGCGACTTTGCGCCTGATCACTCCCTCGATGGCTCGTAGCTGCTGCGCTCTCCCGCTGGAAACCGCTGGCAACAAACTGGTGGTGGTGATGGCCGAGCCGCAGAATCTGCGTTTTCTGGATGAGCTGCGTTTCAAGTCAGGCATGCAAATATCGCCAAGAATGGGCTTTCGCTCGGAAGTCGAAGCGGCCATCACGATAAATTACGCGTCAGCGGAATCGGAAGCCGCGGCCGCCGTTGCCACTGCAGCCGCCAGCGCAGCTGCGTCCTTGGTTTCCATGAAAGAAATTGTGCTCGCGGCAGCGGACACGGAGATGGAGTTCATCTCCTCCAGCTCGCAGGAACGCAACGTAGAAGCCATGCGCGAAATGCAATCCGAGCTTCTGCAGAAATCCAGAACCACTCCCGCCGTCATGCTCGTCGCTTCCATGATCAAGGCCGCCGCCGAACGCAGCGCGAGTGACATTCACATCGAGCCGCATTCCGACGATACCGCCATCCGTTTTCGCGTGGACGGAATGTTGCGCGAATACCAGCGCATTCCCAAAGCTTTGCAGAATTCCGTAGCCTCGCGCATCAAAATCCTTTCGGACATGGATATCGCCGAACGCCGCGCTCCGCAGGACGGCCGTTTCCTGGTGAAAATCGGCGGCCGCCGCATTGATCTCCGCGTTTCCACGCTGCCCACGCAATATGGCGAAAAAGTTGTGATGCGCTTGCTCGAAGGTGACGCTCCGCTGCAGGATTTGGCCAAGCTCGGCTTTCCCATGTGGATCGAAGAGCGCCTGCGCCCGATGTTGCGCCTGCCGCAAGGCATGATTCTCGTCACCGGCCCGACCGGGTCAGGCAAGAGCACCACGCTGTACTCCTCGCTGCTCCTGATTCGCAGGCCTTCGATTAACATCATCACAGTGGAGGATCCGGTGGAATACGCGGTGGCCGGATTAAATCAGGTACAGGTAAATACCAAAGCCGGTTTGACCTTCGCGTCTTGTCTGCGCTCCATTTTGCGGCAGGATCCCAACGTCATCATGATCGGTGAAATCCGCGACAAAGAAACCGCTGAAATTGCATTGAAAGCTGCGCAGACCGGCCACTTGGTACTTTCCACCTTGCATACCAACGACAGCGTCTCGGCCGTCACGCGCCTGCTGGATCTGGGCGTCCCCGGGTTTCAAATTGCCACTTCGCTCACCGCCATCATCGCGCAAAGGCTGATCCGCCGTCTCTGCGTTTGTTCAACGTCCACTCCCACAACGCCTGAGTACGCCTCGCAGCTCGTGCAAGCAGGAATCGCCGATCCTTCGGCGTTCCATAACGCGCCCAACGGCTGCGAGATTTGCGACCTCACCGGCTTCAAGGGCCGTATCGGAATTTACGAAATGCTCGCGCTGGACGAACCCATCCGTGCCTCCATCCGCGAAGGCGGTAACAGCGACGAAATCCGCACGCTCGCGCGGCAGAGCGGCATGAAGCTGATGCAGGAATACGCCCTGGAGCACGTTCGCGACGGACTTACCACTCTCGAAGAAGTGCAGCGCGTGGTTCCCTTCGCATCCGTCACGAGCGTGCATTGCGTTTCCTGCGCGCGCGAACTTTCCGCCGCCTTTCTATTCTGTCCGCACTGCGGGAAAAAGAGAACCTCCGCCAAAACGGTGAAACCCAAGCGCCTCGCGTTGGTTCCACAAGGAGTGGTGAACGAATGAGCTCCGCCAAGATAAAAAAGGATTGGGACACCGCGCGCCTGGCTCCCCGCATCCACAGCATCCGGGAAATCGCTCTGCAATACGAAGGCATCGAGGAGCGCATCATCTCGCGCGTGCCGGACGTCAGCACCACCGGAATGTTCGTCAATACCGGCCGGAAATATGCCGAAGGCGCCGTGCTGAACCTGAGCTTCTGTCTCGCGCTTTCTGGCTTGGAAGTGCAGGCGCGCGGCGAGGTCCGTTACACTCTTCCCGGAGTCGGCGTTGGCGTGCAATTTATTGACATCGCCGACACCGCGATTCATGCCATCGAGCGCGAAATCCAGCTTTCGCGCCGCGTTCGCTGCCCTGTACACAAAGCGATCAATCGTAAATTCGCTCGTCGCAAGCCAACTCGTCGCAAACCGTCGAAGTCAAGTGCAACGCCGCGAAAATCCAGGTAACGGGCGCACGCCCTGGGACTGCCTTTTTCTCTGTACGCCGTTGTTTTTTAGCAGGCGTATAATGCGGTCTTGAGGAGGTTCACACCATGTCTGACGCAGCAAAGAAAGTCCCCTCGCAGGCGGAAATTGAATTTCTCGCTTACCAAATCTTTCTGGAACGCGGCGGCGAACCCGGCCATGATCTGTCCGATTGGCTGGCAGCCGAAGAACAACTAAAAACGCGCGCTGAAGCGGAAGTTCCTGCTCTGCAACGCACCGATACGACGCCCATTCCCATGCGCAAGAGCGCTGCCGGCGCCTAACATCATTCGCAAACCTGACTGGCCCGGAACGGCGGGGCTCCGGCCCCGCCGTTCACTCACCGCCTATATAGTTTGAGAGTTTGTGTTAGAACTCGGGAATCCTGCTTGGTCGTGGCTTTAGCCACGATATAAACCGCGCAGAATCCGAGTGGCTTTAGCCGCTCGAGTTCCCTTTGCTTTCGCGGCTGAAGTTTTCGCAGCTACTTCCCAGTCATCAGTGAAAATCGTGCGACGTGGTTTCTGCCCGCGTGATGGACAAAGGCTGAACGCTCTCCACTTTCACCGAAACCACGCCCTGCTGATGCTGTAGCTGCCCTTCAATCAGCAGAAATTGCTGATGCACGATCGTAACGTGGTGCTCTTCAAATACACGCGGCGTCACAATCGCGTTCGCTATTCCCGTTTCATCCTCGATACTGAGGAACACAAAACCTTTCGCGGTGCCCGGCCTCTGCCGCGCGATCACCCCGCCGGCCACCCGCACATGCGTTCCGTCAGGCAAACGATTGAGTTCGCTGGCCGTCAGAACTCCCTGCCGTTTCATGCTCGCGCGATGATATTTCATCGGATGCGGGCCTACGGTCATCCCCGTCCCGCGAAAATCGGCCACTAGCCGTTCTTCCGGCGTCATCGGCAGCAGCGGCGAGTTCACGATTGTTGTGGGCTGACCTGCATCCTGCTCGATGCTCGCGGCGCGATCCGTCTGCTCGCATTTTTCCAGCAATGGTCCGGCACTGCGCGCCGCGCGCTCCACTTGCCACAAAGCGTCTCTCCGATGCCCTCCGCGCGCGCCCGCGATGAAATTCAACGCGCCAATTTCCGCCAGCGCCGTCAGCTCCGCTTTGCGTATCGCTGGAAGGCGCAGTTTCAAATCATCCAGCGAAGCGAATGCGCGCGCATTCCGTTCGCGCACGATTTCCTCCGCAATCTCAGCGCGCAATGCCCGCACGTAACGCATCCCCAGCCGCACGCTCAACTCCTCACCCTGCTTTTCCAGCTTGCACAACCAATCTGAACACGTCACATCGATCGGCCGGATTCGCAATCCATGCCGCTGCGCATCCTTCACCAGCGTGGCCGGTGAATAAAATCCCATCGGCTGATTGTTCAGCATTGCCGCGGTGAAAGCGGCCAGATAATGACATTTCAGATACGCGCTGGCATACGCGAGCAAAGCAAAACTCGCCGCGTGCGATTCCGGGAATCCGTACAGCGCAAAAGAAGTGATGGACTGCACAATCGTATCCTGCACCTCGCCCGCGATCCCCTTCCTCTCCATCCCGCGCCGCAGTTTCTGCTCGATATCCTTCATGCGCTTCTCGGAACGCTTGAAACCCATCGCGCGGCGCAATTCTTCCGCTTCGCCTCCCGTAAATCCCGCCGCGATCATCGCCATGCGCAGCAGCTGCTCCTGAAAAAGCGGCACGCCCAATGTCCGCGCCAAGACCGGCTCGAGTGATGGGTGTAGGCAAGTCGCCGGCTCGCGCCCCTGCCGCCGCTTCAAATACGGGTTCACCATCTTCCCCACAATCGGCCCTGGCCGGATGATCGCCACCTGCACCACAATGTCGTAAAAACGCACCGGCCGCAGCCGCGGCAGGCAGGACATCTGCGCGCGGCTTTCAATCTGGAACATACCCACGGTGTCCGCCTTGCGCAGCGTTTCGTAAACCATCGGATCGTCCGACGGCAAGCGCCCCAAATCGATTTCTTCGCCGTAATTGTCGCGAATAATTTCCAGCGATTCTTCCAGCACCGCCATCATCCCGAGTCCCAGCAAATCCACTTTCACGATGCCCATGTCCGCGCAATCTTCCTTGTCCCACTGCACCACCACGCGCCCGGGCATCGTCGCCGGCTCCAGAGGCACCACCGAATCCAATTGGCCCTGGCAAATCACCATCCCTCCGGAATGCTGGCCCAGGTGCCGCGGCAGATCCTGAAACTGCACGCACAGTTCCAGAAATTTGCGAATCTGCGGATGCTGCAAATCCAGCCCCGCATCCTTGAAATGCCGCGCCAGCGTGTCGTTCTCGCTTTTGTATTCCCAGGCGCTCACCAGACTCGTCAAGCGGTCCAGCGTTTCGGAATTAAACGAAAGCGCTTTGCCGATTTCCCGCGCCGCCGATTTCCCGCGATACGTGATCACGTTCGCGGTCATCGCCGCGCCCAATTTTCCGTAGCGCTCGTACACGTACTGAATTGCGCTCTCGCGCTGATCACCACTAGGAAGATCGAGGTCAATGTCCGGCCACTCGCCGCGCTCTTCAGAAAGAAATCGCTCGAACAGCAAATCCATTCCCACCGGATCCACCGCCGTAATCCGCAACGCGTAACACACCGCGCTGTTCGCCGCCGAACCCCTTCCCTGCACCAGAATATTGCGCTCGCGGCAAAAACGAATGATGTCCCAGACGATCAGAAAATAACCTTCCAGCCCCAGTCGCTCGATCATTCTCAATTCTTTTTCAATCTGCGCGCGCGCTTTTTCGTTTTGAAACCCGTAGCGGTGAATCATTCCTTCCAGCGCGCGCTCGCGCAGAAAATGTGCCTGGGATTTGCCATCTGGCACCGGATATTTCGGGAACTCGTATCCCAGATCCTTCAAATCGAATTGCAGGCGCGCGGAAACCAGCTGTGTATTGGCGATGGCCTCGGGAAGATCCGCGAATAAATGCGCCATCTCCTCCGGCGATTTCAAATAACGTTCGGAATTGCGCCCCAGCAACCGCCCGGCGGTTTCGAGCGTGCGGTGATGACGCAGGCAGGTAAACACGTCCAGCACTTCGCGCCGTTCCGGCACCGCGTAGCAGACGCCATTCGTCGCCAACAGCGGCAGATGCAATTTCCGCGCGATGTCCACCGCCGCGTGATTGCGCGCTTCCTCCGCACGGTCAAAATGCCGCTGCAATTCCACATACACATTTTCGCGCCCAAAAAGTTCGCAAAGTTGCCGCACGCACGCCGTTCCGCTTTCCACTCCGCCCTTCGCGAGCGCATACGCCAACGGCCCTTCCTTCCCTCCCGTCAGGCATATCAGCCCCGCAGCTTTTTCGCCCACTTCTTCGTCCGACACATGCCCTTCGCCCTTGCTTGCCCGCAATTTCATGCGCGTAATCAGGCGGCAAAGATTTTGGTAGCCCGCGCGCGCTTCCACCAGCAAAGGAAAACGCCACCCCTCCGCGGACGTCACTTCCGCCCCAATATGCGCGCGCACTGAACTTTTCTTCGCCGCCAGATAAAATCGCGGCGCCCCATACACTCCGTCGCGATCCAGCAACGCCATCGCCCCCATCCCACGCTCCGCACACCCCTCCGCCAATTCCTCGGGTAAAGACGCCCCCTCCAGAAAACTGAAAGCCGACCGCGCATGTAGTTCCGTGTACATCTGCATTCATCTGATTCGCACTTTGGCCACCACCCGGTTTTCGTAGCGCCGGCGTCCCGCCGGCTCTTTTCCTTTGGTGGCATAGGCTATCTTGTGCTCTTTCTTTCATTCGTCAGCCTGAGCGCAGCGAACGATCTCTCTTCGCTTTTGAGGCACCACAAATTTCTAATCGTACATCCCGCGCACAAACCAACTCCGGCACGCCCCATCGTAATAAACGCAATACAAACTCGCGTGCATGTGCGCTTTCGCCTCCCGTACCGGCGCGATCACCTGCATATTCGCCAGCATATGCTCCGCCACACCCGCACTCCCACCATCAAACTGAATCTCCAAATCCCATTCCTCCTGCTGCCACGCATCCCCCCGCCACCAATCCCCCGAAATTTTCCACGGCCCCGACGCCGTCACCACCCGCCCATACAAACCGCGAAAAAATATTTTCGCCGGGCGCCCTTCGCGCAATTCCACTCGCGCCGCCAGACGCGGCCGAAAAATCCGGCAACCCGTCGCCGTCCTGCGCCCAGCAGCAGGCTCGCCATCGCCGCCAGACGCCAATTTCTTGCCCGCCTTTCCCCGCGCCTTCGTTTCATTCATCTGCGAAAAAAACCGGTTCATCCGGAATTCTCCCGGGCGATGCGTATCCGTCAATTCCGGCGAACCGATATTCGTGTTGCCCACCAGCTTTGCCAGCCGCGCCACGGTCAGCTCCAGCCTTTCCGGGTCCGGAGAATTGGGCACAAATAATCCATGCTGCGTCGTGCGCGGCCGCGCCGGGTCCGCCCCCAGCGTAATTTTCACAATCGCGCCAGGAGGAGGATCCGCCTGCAACTGCAAACGCAGCAATTTCAAAAGCATTTTGGAATCCCGCATGGGCACCGGCAGATTCAAAACCTTCTCATACGTTTTCGCCACTGTCGCCGCTTCCGTTTCCACTCGCGCCACTCCCGCCGCCGTGGCTGTCGCGTTTTTCCCGCGAACCGGCTCCTCCTTCTCGAACGCATCCCCCAAATCAAATCGCACACGAATCGCCGCAGCGCTCAACGCCCGCGCCGCCAAACGCGTGCACACCTGATCCAGCAATCGCCCCAACACGAACGCTAAAGGCTCCAGATCCTCCACCGCATCATCCAGCTCCATCTCTTCTTCCAAAATTTCCGCCGGCTCAGCCAACACCAGCGCACGTACATGCGCCCCGCGCGCCAGTTCCTGTAAACGCACTCCTTCCTGCCCCAATCGTTCCGACAATTCCAGCACCGGCAACGCCCCCAACGCCGCGCACGTTCGTATGCCCCAGCGCTCCAGCGTTTCCAAAGCTTCCGCGGAGGGCGCGAGCGTCTGCACCGGCAACCCGCTCAAATACCGTGCTTCCTCCCCCTCTGGAATCACGGTAATTCCCGCAAAACCGCGCGCCGCATGCACGGCCACTTCCAGGTTCGCGGATACGGCCACGTGCACGCGCAAACGCAACTCCGCCGCGCGTCGCGCAAATTCCCGCGCGATATCTTCCTCCGCGCCAAATAAAGAATTCAGCCCGGCCAGATCCGCCAGAATCGTATCCTGCGCGTGATCTTCTACGCGCGGTGACATGGACCACCCCAGATCCAGCAACGCCGCATGCGCCGCCTTCTCCAGCGCCCGCGAACGCCGTCGAATCTCCACTCCGCACAATTGCGCCTGCGTTTGCGCCATCCCCAATTGAATCCCCGCGCGCCAAGCTGCGTCGTTTGCCGCCACCACGTTAATCAACGGCGCAGTCCCATCAACCAGCGCTATGGCCCTATCGCGCACCTCACCCTCAGCGCGCAGCACCGCCTGCACCATGAAATTCGCAACGTGAATAGCAGCAAACGCCATATTTTTTCGAATGCACGGCCTCATCCGGCAAAATTACCGCCAGATTTCGCAACAAAGTTATTTCCGCTTGGCTGCAATCGGCAGGCTGAAAAAATCCCAATCTATCCGTGTCTTAAAAATCCCTGCGCTGGCCACCCGCGGCTCCGCGGCAGAACCGCCGCGAAAATACCCCGCACTCCCTTTTTGCGCGCGCGAACGCGACACTTCCCCCCGCGCGCTCCGCCCCTCGAGCAACCATCCCCCGGGCAATCGCGAATAATCCGCCGCACCCTCCACCGGCATCCGCGACCACCCAGCCGCCCCCGCCTGCAAACGCAATCCCAACGAAGCGCAGCTCTTCGCGTTCGATTCCTGCTCCAGCAGCATCAAAATCGTCGGCGTATCTTCCACCGCGCGCCGAAAACGGAACCAGGAATCCAGCGGCACGTGCCGCACCAGCCGCGGCGCAATATCGCTCAGGTCCACGGCAACCAATCCAAAGCCTCCGCCCTGCAACAGCAGATCCGTCGCGCGCAGCGTCTGCTCCACATTCCGACAGCGCACCCACAATAATTTCCGCAATTCCACTCCGGCCGCCTCCGCCGAATGCGGATCAAACGCATCTCCTCCATCAATCAACGCGCAAGCTTCCTCCTGCGCCGTGCGCGCACTCAAAGCGGCCAGCAGCAAACTCGTGCGCCCCGAACACGACGGCCCAAAAATTTCCGTCAACGCTCCGCGCGGCAATCCTCCGGTCAGCGAATCAATTTCCGGAATGCCGCTGGAAACAGTGACCACCTCCTGGCGGTCGCGATAGTTGAACGGCGCAACCACGCGCCCCGCCAGAGCGAGTTCCACCTTCGAGCGCAGCGCGGCAAAGTTGGCGGCCATGGTCGGGTCAATTGTCAGCGTCCAAAAGCGCCATCCAGATCTTCGCTTTTTGTTCGCCTAGAGGAATTCTCCACCACTCCCCCGCGATTGTCAATCACCCGGGGTACGCGGCGTGTCGCCGGCTCTTTGCCTTTGACGTTGTAGCGGCCAGCTTTCGCTGGGCGCCTTTGACTGGGACTTTGTTTTTGAATTATGTAACGGCCGCCTGCTTTTTAGGCGGGCGTAGTTGAATTTGCAACCGTGGCTTCAGAGTCTGTGTGGGAACAACTGCGCTGCGTCAGTACGACGCTGCACGGTCAATCGCGGAGACCGGTCTTAATTCAAGGTGTGTTCAGAAACGCGGAGTATTGAGCCTCCAACCGTGTTGCCGCCCGCTGTTTCGTCTTCCCGTAAAAACGAACCAGCGATTCACCGATTGCGAATAACACAGAAATGAAGAGCGCGGCAAACAGGTATCGCCTCGCTTCTGTTCTCAGAATCGTTTTGTCAAACTTTTCCCACCACGCCCCGAGAAAGGCGACCGACAATAGAATTGAGAGAGCGATGGCAACACCCAGCAGCAGAATCGCCAATCGATCCCACCATGCTCGTTCTTTTTTCGAGATAGCCGGATCAGTACCAACGTATCGCTGCGATTGCCCGACCAGTTGCGAATCAGTGAGCGCCTCCGCAAGTGGCAGCATTCCCGTCACAAGTGACGACACTTCTTGTATTTCTTTCGCTACGCTGGCTTCGGAATCGGACTCGCTCGTCGCGTGAAAGAATGCTTCGCGATGCACCAACACCCAATGGCCGCCGGCGTTCAAGCTGATCCCGCGAGGCCACTCCCGAGACAAGATTGCTGCGCAGCGGCCAGCTGTAAAGAATTGTTCGAGTAGGGCGCGGTTCTCTCCTGTCAATGTGTAGCGGCTTTCGAACTCGATCTGGCCGGCCAGAGAGATTTTCCTCCACCATCCACGACGCAGGAAGGACGCCGTGCGAGTCGGCCTCAAATCGAACTTTGGAAACAAAGGGTCGCTAAACCGATAGGCTACCCAGTAGAGGTAATAGGTTCGGCCTTTGGTGCGGTGACGAACTTCCTGAAACGAAAAAATCTGGACGCGCGCATTCGGCCACTGCAAGGTGTGAACGATTGAGTTCGGGTCAATCGTTAACTCATCCGCAAGTTCTCGCTGATAGGGGTTCCCCTGCTCCCAGAATTCGCTGCCCATCGCCGTCGCCGAACCTCTCAGCGCGGCCGCACGCATGTCTCTCGGAGTCTTGCTCAGGATCGACGAAAACCTC
This sequence comes from Acidobacteriota bacterium, assembly GCA_013289715.1. Taxonomy (GTDB): domain Bacteria; phylum Acidobacteriota; class Terriglobia; order Acidiferrales; family UBA7541; genus Palsa-295. The sequence goes on from JABCZJ010000003.1 coordinate 224,438, forward strand.
CACACCCATATAGCGAAAGCTGCTACTGAGCCAAAAATGAGAAATTGAGTCGCGTCAAAATGCATGATTGTTACTTCGACATTATTGATTGTAGGCGAAATCGACCTACCTCTGACCAATTGGATGAGTGGATGTGTGGGGAATACAAACGTCACATTTGACGGCAACTTCCGGCCGCCTATTCGAATTTCTCGTACGGCGGAGCTTGGATATCGCGCAACCCATCCGAGTGCAGCGTTGGCGCCAGGCAAATCACCCCTCAGCACCCCTCGACCGCCCTGTTTCTCATTTCGATACACTCCCCGCGAATACCTGCTGCATCTTTCGCCCAGATGAAGGATTTTACAGGCGTCATCCACTGCCTCTCGTCAGTGGACGACAACCCAAATCTGATCGCCAAGCCGCCGCGCGCAGCACCGTGGCCCGCAACCGGTAGCCGCGATCGCCTCAAGGAGACAAATGGAGATTGCTTCAGGCGTGCGTATAGGCCCCTTCGAAGTCTTTGCTCCACTGCAACCCGCCGTCTCGATGGTCCGCCACTACGGCGAACATCACTTCCCCGGCAGATTGATCGTCGTCGAAGGCATCGACGGCTCCGGCAAGTCCACCCAGCTAAGCCTGCTGCACAAATGGCTCGAATCAAAGGGCTACGGTGTGGTTTTCAGCGAATGGAATTCCTCGCCGCTGGTGAAAGACACCACCAAGCACGGCAAAAAGAAAAAATTGCTCACGCCCGCCACTTTTTCCCTGATTCATTCCACCGATTTCGCCGACCGCACCGAACGCAGCATTCTGCCGCTGCTGAAAGCCGGCGCCGTGGTCCTCTGCGACCGCTACATTTATACGGCGTTCGCCCGCGACGTGGCGCGTGGTATGGACCGTGCCTGGGTCCGCGAACTCTACGCATTCGCGGTGAAACCCGCGATCGCCTTCTATTTCCGCGTCCCGCTTGAAACCGCCATCCATCGCCTGCTCGACGGCCGCGACGGCTTCAAGTTCTACGAAGCAGGCATGGACCTGAATCTGGCGGACGATTCCGTCGAAAGTTTTCGCCTCTTCCAGGGCCGCATCTTGTCCGAGTACGAAAAAATGATTCCGGAATTCGGCCTCACCGTAGTGGACGCGACGCTCCCCATTGAAATCCAACAGATGCAAGTGCGCCAAATCGTGAAAGCACACTTGGATAAAGCCAAGGAATTGAGGGTACAAGCATGAGAGAAACCTACGGAAGGCTTTTGCCGGAGATGCGCCTCGGCGACCTCGCCGGAAAATTGATCGTCATCGAAGGCACCGACGGTGCCGGACGCAGCACCCAGATTGACCTGCTGAAACCGTGGCTGGAAGAGCTGGGCCACGCGGTAGTGGATACCGGTATGACGCGCTCGCCGCTCGCCGGTGAAGGCATTCGTCGCGCGAAAGAGGGCAATAATCTCGGCCGCGTAACCCAAGCCCTGTTCTACGCCACCGATTTCGTTGACCGCCTGGAAAATGAAATCGTGCCGGCATTGCGCGCCGGCTTCATCGTGCTCACCGATCGTTACATTTATTCGCTCATGGCGCGCGCCATCGTCCGCGGCATGGATCCGCGCTGGATTCGCAGCATCTACAGCGTCGCGCTCAAGCCGGATGCGGTCTTCTACCTGCGCCTCGGCATTGACCAATTGCTTCCGCGCGTCGTCTTCAGCCGCGGCTTCGACTACTGGGAATCGGGAATGGATCTATACCCCGGCCACGATATGTTCGATAGTTTCTGCAGCTATCAAGCCGCCCTGCTAACCGAATTCGATCGCCTCAGCGCCGAATTCAATTTTCAGATGGTAGACGCTGCAGCCGACTCCCGCACCGTCTGCGCCCACCTGCAGCAAAATATCCTGCATCTCCTGGAACGCGATTCGCGTAAAAATTTCATGTCGCGCCTCTACAACGATTCCACCGCGGCCCCGCAGGCAGACGACACAGCCATATACGCCGTGGCGGCCCCAGCAGCCGCGCCAACTACAAACGGCAACGGCCATCACCCTCACGCCACACACCACGGCCAGTAATTGTCGTTGCTTTTGAATTTTCCTTTGAATCTGCCTTTGAATTGGTAGCGGCCGCCTGCTTTTTATTTTAGGCGGCCGTCTTTGACTTCGCTCTTGCGGTTGATTTCGTCACTGTTGTTGTTGTTGTTGTTGCTGCTGCGCAAACTCCGCCATGGTCTCCGCGCTAAGCGGCTTCGATCGAATCACGGTCGTAGGCGGCAATTCCTCCGGCTCCGGCGCATTCATGGGCGAAACCGCCACCATCACGCTCAATTCACTCGACGCATCGCCCTTGTAAACGCCACGCGTCGGCGGTACGTCCGCGTAATCCCGACCCACCGCCACACGAATATGTCGCTCACACCCTTGCAAATTATTCGTCGGATCAAACGCTACCCAACCCAAATCCCCCAGATACGCTTCCACCCAAGCGTGCGTCGCGCCCGCCGCCGACCGGTCATGCGCCTTGTCCTCGTGATACAGATATCCGCTCACATACCGGCACGGAATTTTCAGCCCGCGCACCAGCGTAATCATAATGTGCGCGAAATCCTGGCACACACCCCGGCGCGCCTCGAGCGCATCGTTAATCGGCGAATCCACGTTCGTGGTATTCGGCACGTAGTCAAACATTTCGTACAGCCGCGCATTCAATTCCTGCAGCAGCGCCAGTGGTTTCCCGCGCCGCTGCAATTCCAACTCGCTCGCAAGCTTCTCCAACAGCTCCGTCGGCGCCGCGTACTGGCTCGGCAACAACATCTCCCAATAATCCGTTTGCGCCACACGCGCGTCCAGGTCGCTCCAATCGCCCGCATCCTCCGGCTGAAAATCCTGCGCCGGCAGCACATCCACAATCGCCTGTGCGGTCACCTCGATCAACGCGTGCTTCTGCGGAATATCGAAATGATGCACGGCATTGCCGTAAAAGTCGCGATACATCAACATCGTCGCCCGCGGCAACACATCCAGCGTAAAACTCAGGCAGCGCTGACGGAAATCCGTGCGCGGCTGCATGCGCACTTCCATCACGCTCTCCCGCACCGCGGGCTCGTACCGAAAACTCGTAATGTGCCGCACCGAATAAGCCATTTTCTCCGCCGCGTTGCCGTTACGCCGTTTCCCCGCTTCTCTGCCTGTTTGCTTCCCTGCCTGGCCTTAAGACGCGAGCTCCGACTCGATCGAATAATCAAAATAAATCTGATGTATCGCCGCATGAATCTGCGCGCACTCACCGCGCACATTTTCCAGGTATGCATGACCTCCGTCGGCCATCACTTCTTCAATCTGGCTGTAACTCAACTGCGCCCGCATCCGGCCCGCAATGCGCGTTGGCAATTTTTCCCGCCGCTCCGTCAATTCCCCGATAATGTGCAGCGCCGCGTTCACGCGATCCACGGAAAACCGCACCGAATGCGGAAAATCCGGGTTCAGCAGCAAGAATTCCGCCACCCGCAAAGGACGTATCTCCGCCGTGTAAGCCTTGCAATAGGCCTCAAACGCCACACAAGCCCGCAGCAATCCCACCCACCCAAGATATTCCGCGCTTTCCACCGCCTGATCCACGGGATGCGCCACGCGTCGGAAGTGCGTCTCCAGCAAAGCCGCCAGCGCGTCCGTCCGTTCCACATATCGTCCCAGCTGAATGAACTGCCAGCCCTCGCCGTGGCTCATCGTCCCATCCGTAATTCCCTGAAACAGATGCGCGCCTTCCTGCACCGTCTGAAAAAATGCGTGCGACTTCAACATCCACGATTCTTCCGGCCAGGTTTCGATCACTTCCAGATACAAACGGTTCAGCTGCTCCCACATTTCCGAGCTGCACTGTTCGCGCACGTGCCGCAGATTCTCCCGCGCCGTCGCGATGCACGAAACGATGGACGAAGCGTTCGTCCGGCTGAACACCAGCATATTAATCAGGCGCGTGGGATCCACCGGCCCCTGCGCCGCGGGCATCCGCAGTGCCTCCAACACAAATTTCCAGCGCCCCAATCCCGCTTCCGGCGACTGGTCCAGCCAAAGCTGCATCTCCACATCCAGCAAACGCGCCGTCTGCTCCGCGCGCTCCAGATAGCGGCTCATCCAGTACAAGCTGTCCGCCACGCGCGAAAGCATCCCTGCGTCCCGCTGCATGCTGCGCCCGAAATAATTTCGCGGAGCTCTCATGGTTTAGGTCTCATGGTTTACGCCAGCGGCCCTCCCGCGAGTCCCTTCCACACATCGTCAGCAATCTGCGCGGTGCGATCCTCCGCATTCCCCGCACGCAGCACCCACGTATCCTTGCTTCCCCCTCCCTGCGACGAATTCACTACCAGCGAACCTTTGCGCAGCGCCACGCGCGTCAATCCGCCCGGCACCAACGTCACCTTCTCGCCCATCAAAATGTAGGGACGCAAATCAATATGCCGCGATTCCACTTCGCCATCAATCAAACACGGCGCGCAGGAAAGCGCCAACGTCGGCTGCGCGATATAGTTCCGCGGATCGGCGAGAATCCGCGCGCGAAATTCCTCGCGCTGCTGCTTCGTGCTCTGCGGCCCGATCAACATTCCGTATCCGCCCGATTCCCCCACAGCCTTCACCACCATCTCTTCCAGATTTTCCAGCACGTGCTGCCGCTGCGCCGCGTCGGTCAACATATACGTCGGCACATTCGGCAGAATCGGCTCCTCGCTCATATAAAATCGAATCATTTCGGGGACGTACGCGTACACCGCCTTGTCATCCGCCAATCCCGTCCCAATCGCATTCGCCAAACTCACATTCCCCGCGCGATACGCGTTGAAAAGCCCCGGCACGCCGAGAAACGAGTCGCGCCGGAAACACAACGGATCCAGAAAATCGTCATCCACGCGACGGTAAATTACATCCACGCGACGGGGCCCCGCCGTCGTGCGCATGTAGACCACGTTGTCGTGCACCAGCAGGTCGCGCCCTTCCACCAACTCGATCCCCATCTGCTGCGCCAAAAATGTGTGCTCGAAGTAAGCAGAATTGGAAACGCCTGGAGTCAGCAGCACCGTCACCGGATCCTGCGAATAAGCGCAATTCTCCGGCGCGAGCGTCCGCAAAGTCGACAGCAATGCCTGCGGATAATGATCAATCGGCGAAACCCCATAATCGCGAAACATTTTCGGAAACACGCGCTTCAAAGCCTTGCGGTTCGCCAGCATGTAAGAAACTCCGCTCGGCACCCGCAGATTATCTTCCAGCACCACGAAATTTCCGTCCGGCAAGCGCACCAGGTCCGTGCCGCAAATGCTCACGTAAATGTCCCGCGGCACATTCAACCCGCGCATCTCACGCCGAAAATGTTTGCAGCTGTAAATCAACTCGCGCGGCACAATCCCTTCGCTCAGAATCCGCCCTTCGTGATAAATGTCGCGCAAAAATAAATTCAGCGCGGTTACTCGCTGCGTCAGCCCTTTTTCGATTTTGGCCCACTCGGCGGCAGGAATAATGCGGGGTATCAAATCGTTCGGAAAAATCCGTTCCGTCCCTTCCTTGCTTCCGTACACCGTGAAGGTGATCCCTTCGTGCAGAAATGTCAGGTCTGCCGCTTGTTGGCTCTTGCGCAATTCTTCCGGAGGCAGCCCCACCAGCGTCCGATGCAACGCCTGATAATATTCGCGCGGCAAACCCGGAGCGCAGAACATTTCGTCATAAGCCGTGTCGAACTGGTATTTCACAAAGGGGCGGGAACTTCCATACGGTGATGGGACGGCCGCTGCGGTCATCAGTCCTTCCGTGCGCCAACGTCAAGCCCCGAACTCTCGGAACCACGCGCCCGGTAAGTCTGTCTCGTTTCTGTCGTAGCCCGGTCCGAGCTGTTGCGGGAGCTTCACTGTAGTTACCGCCAGCGTCCAGGTCCAATACAAATTCCTGATTTATCCGATAAGTCTTATCGCTTTAATGAAACGGACACTTTCCCGGTGGTCCGGCAGCGGAAGCAGTGCTATGGAAGCGTGGAAACATTCGTGAACTAGCTTTTTACTTTTAACCGTCAACTCTTAAATCTCGCCCGACAACTCTCAGCACTCACTTCCCGCCATCCTCTGAATCCGCGGATCCCGAAACACGTCTGTCTCATCCGTGCTCCGCGTCGAAAATTCCGACACAATCGCCCCCCGCGGCCCCGCCTGAAACCAATGCGGCGTGTCCGGATAAATCGTGTACTGCTCCCCCGGCTCCAAATGAACCTCATGCCCCATCGTATAAAAATCCTCCGACCCAGCCGGCGGACGGCATCGCGGCGCCACAGTCCGCTCCCCCGGCACGTAAAGCGAAACGCTTCCCCACCGGCAGCGAAATGTCTCTTCCTTCCCGAGCACGCCGCCAATCGTCGGATGCCAATGTTCCGGACAAGTCTGCCCCGGAATCATCACCAATTCCTTAGCGCACACCCGCTTTGTGTTCACATAAGTAAGAATCTGCAACCCCGTCGTCGCCAACTCGCCCAGACCAAAATCCGTCACTTCCATCCGCTGCTCCTCCTCAGGCGTGATCAAAATCCCCGCCTGCAGCAGCAGCTCCGCAGCAGCCAACGCAATTTCACGGTTTTTCAATGCATCCTCACGCCACCCTTATACAACATCACCGTACGGGGCGTGCGCATTTCGGAGAGTCGGGCGCGCGACGGTCCAAGCGAAAATTAAGCGCCGTGGCTGCGGTCAGTTGCAAACCCGCGTGATTGCGGCCGCGCAATTTGTGGTGCTGGACGAGATTCTGGGAATGGGAGTAGCATTGCGAACTATGCCGTACGAATTCACCGACCGGGAGTACGAGCCGGAACCTCAAGCATCCTCCTCTCGCGGCGGTGTCCCGCCGCGAAAAATCACCGGAGTGGGAGTGCTCGACCCGCCGGTGCCTCCGAAGAGACAGCCCGGTCCGCTTACGCCTATTCCAGCTTCTCTGCTCAAACGTATTTTCGCGGTGATAATTCTCGTCGGCGTGGCAATTGCGGCCGCCATGTTCCTTCTGGCGCGACATTGATCGGCACAACAACGCCGTCCCATTCCACGCGGAGGCAAATCTCAACGGTGCACCGCTTCGTACTTCACAACTTCGTCTCACGCGTCCTAGCCATCGCATCGCTCGCCGTCGCAATCGCCGCACCGTCCGCCACAGCCCAAAAGTCCTACGACTCCGGCGCGACCGACACCGAAATCAAAATCGGTAACATCGCGCCCTACACCGGCTGGGCCAGCCAATATGCCGCCGTCGCCCGCGCCGAAGCCGCCTACTTCCAGATGATCAACGACCGCGGCGGAATCAAAGGCCGCAAAATCACTTTCATCAGCGTGGACAACGCTTCCGACCCCGCCAAGAGCTCAGCGCTCGCCCGTCAACTCGTCGAACAGGATCAGGTCCTGTTAATCTTCAGCTCCATCGGAACCGAAGACAATCTAGCCATCCGCGCCTATCTGAACGACCACAAAATCCCGCAGCTTTTCGTCGAATCCAGCTCCGCCGTCTTCAATGACCCTGCTCATTTTCCCTGGACCATGGGATTTTTCGCCACGTATCACAACGAAGGCATCGCCTACGCGCAATACATCCTCCAAAACAAGCCGGCCGCGAAAGTCGGAGTACTTTACGCGAACCACGACGCCGGAAAGGAATTTCTCGCAGGTGCGCGCGAAGGTTTCGGCGACAAAGCCTCGCAGCTAATCGTGAAGGAAGTTTCCTACCAAGCTTCGGAACAATCGCTACAACCGCAAATCGCCGCGCTGAAAGATTCCGGCGCCGACGTTTTCTTGAACTTCTCCCTCGGGCCATTCACCACGCAAGCCATTCGCACCGCGTACGACCTCGACTGGCATCCGCTGCAGTTCATTCCTAACGCCTCGCTCTCCGTCGCTGCGTTCCTCGAACCCGCCGGCCTGCAAAAATCCGCAGGTGTCATCAGCAACGCCCGCTCCAAGAGCTGGATGTCACCGCGCGCGCAAAGCGATCCCGCTGTGCACGAATTTCTCGATTGGATCAGCAAGTACAACCCCAGCGCCAGCCTCCGCGACCAGAACAACGTCGCGGGCTACGAACGCGCCCAGGCTCTCGTCGCCGTGCTGAAAAATTGCGGCGACAATCTCACCCGCGCGAACGTCATGAAACAGGCCGCCAGCCTCGATCTGGAACTCGGCATGCTCCGCCCCGGCATCAAAATCAAGATCAGCCCCACCGATTATCAGCCAATCAAACAGCTGTTTCTGATTCGCTTCGACGGCAAAGCCTGGGTGCCCGTCGGCAGCAGCATCGCCGAGTGAATTGACCACTACCCGGCCGCCGGCACCATCAACCACGCGCAGCTCAACGAAACAGCTCCGGCGCCGCTTCCTTGGGAAACAACGCTCCAGGCGGCAATTGAATATCAAATTGCTCGCCCCAACTCGAAAATGTCACCGTTCCCTTCGGCTTGGCCAAATCACCTTCCACATATTTCGTCGGCAAGCGATCGATCGTCCCGATCCAAATTGTGTGCACAGGAATAAACAACGCTTTGTCTTCCACCTTCCAGATTTCGCTGGAGACTCCGTCGACCGCTTCGTTGCCCAGCGGCGTGATCGTCGTCCCATCCTCGGTCGCGTATAGCGAAAACGGCGGCAGGATGCGTTCCTGGTCGGCGCTGAAGTAGCGCACCCCCATCTTTTTTCGATCGGGTCCATCCAGCAGTCGCGTACACGCCCTCAAATTCGCCGGACGGCGCTCCGCGTTCCAAATTGCGTCCAGCTCGTCCGCGGATCGATGGAACAGAACCGTCTCGGTCGCGATGAACTCCGTCTTGCTTGGGGGATTGTCTTTTGTTTCCAGGTAATGTGCGATGTTCTTATCGCATTGATACTCCGCGTCGGTCATCATGCCGCCGCCCTCGCCGGTAACCATGTGCGCGCGGAATGACCGCACCCCCTTCAACTCTGCTTCCGACTGCAGAAAAACCTTCCGTCCATCCAGAACAGGCTTGCGGCCGCACCCAAAACACAAGAGCGCCAAAGAAATACCCAGCGGCCAAGTACGACCTCTCACCACGTCACCTCCCAGAAGAATGGGCCGTGCATCACAATTCAATATAAGGTGTTGGCCTCGCGCGCGATGTGCCCGGTTTGCGCACTTGTGCCGTCAATCTCAATAACAAGGGCCATGAACAGGAGAGTGGCGGGCCTGAGAGGAGTCGAACCTCCGACAACCTGGTTCGTAGCCAGGTGCTCTATCCAGCTGAGCTACAGGCCCGCCGAAACAACGCGTGCGTTCCGTCTAGATTACGACACACTGCCCGCGACTTCAACAGCGTACGGCGATCCGAGTTCGCCCGGAGCCCGCAAATTCGCGCCACGCCGCGCGCCACGCCACAAAATCTTCGCCACGATGCGTCGCAACGCACAAATTCACAACCCATCCCGGGTACGGAACTGTTCACCGCATTGTCACACCCCCGTAACAATCACCCGTTACTTTCGCCAGCTGACTCTCCCACACAATCAGAGGTGCTGAATGGCGGCAGGAACGTCGGTTCTCGATTCCAAGATGACGGCAGGGCCCGGAAGAATTGGCATTCTCATTGCCGTTCTGGTGCTGCTGGGCGGACTTGTGTACATCGGCCGGCACCTGATTACAGATCTGTCAGGCATCCACGCAGAGAGTTGGCTTCCCTACGCGCTGCTCGGCATCGCCCTCCTCACCGCCTTGGCTTTCGAATTCGTGAACGGCTTTCACGACACCGCAAACGCCGTCGCCACCGTCATCTACACACATACCATGGAACCGCACGTCGCCGTGGTTTGGTCCGGCATGTGGAATTTCCTGGGCGTGCTGGCCTCCACCGGCGCGGTAGCCTTCGGTATCGTCTCGCTCCTCCCTGTAGAACTGATTTTGCAAGTCGGCGGCAGGGCCGGCTTCGCCATGGTCTTCGCCCTGTTGGTCGCGGCGATCATCTGGAATCTCGGCACGTGGTGGTTCGGACTTCCCGCCTCCAGCTCGCATACCCTGATCGGCTCGATCATCGGCGTCGGCATCGCCAACCAGTTGATGTCCGTAAAGACCGGCACCAGCGGCGTGGATTGGGGCCAGGCCACCAACATCGGAAAATCGTTGGTTCTTTCTCCCATCGTCGGCTTCGTCTTCGCGGCGCTGCTTCTCATCGTTTCCAAAAAGCTGATTCCTAATAAGGAGCTGTACCAAGCCCCGAAGGGAAACGAACCCCCTCCCTTCTGGATTCGCGTGCTGCTCATGATCACCTGCACGGGCGTCAGCTTCTTCCACGGTTCCAACGACGGCCAAAAAGGCATGGGCTTGATCATGCTCATCCTTATCGGCACCGTCCCCACGGCTTACGCCGTCAACCACGCCGTCACCTACCAGCAAACCCAGGATTTCGTCGCGGTTTCCACGCAAACCGCGGACATGCTCGGCCACTACGTTTCTCCTGCTGCGGTCGTTGGCGACTCCCGCGAAGAAGTGACCGATTACATTCGCACCAAGCAATTCACTCCCAACACCATGCTGGCCTTGCGCGAACTCGTCAACGGCATCGGCACGGAAAGCGCTCTGTACCGCGAATTGAAGGCTGTCCCGCAGGACAAAGTCCGCAACTTCCGCAACGACATGTACGTCGTCAGCGAAGCTCTGCGCCTCATGAACAAGACTCATCAGCCGGAGTTCTCCGCCGCCGACACCGCCATCCTCGCCAACTACAAGAAGCACGTTGATAACGCCACTAAATTCATTCCCACGTGGGTGAAAGTGGCCGTGGCACTGGCGCTTGGCATGGGCACCATGATCGGATGGAAGCGCATCGTGGTCACCGTCGGCGAAAAAATCGGCAAGGATCACTTGACCTACGCGCAAGGCGCCGCCGCGGAAATTACGGCGATGGCTACGATCGGCGCCGCCGATTGGTTCGGCTTACCTGTCAGTACCACGCACGTGCTCTCTTCCGGCGTCGCCGGAACCATGGCCGCAAATCATTCCGGATTGCAAATGAGCACCGTGCGCAATCTGGCCTTGGCGTGGGTGCTCACGCTGCCCGCATCGATTTGTCTCGCGGCTAGCCTCTTCTGGCTATTCAGCAAAATCGGCGGCGCGAGCTAAACCGCACTGGCTTTCGTAGCGGCGCTGGCCAAGGTTTTGACTTTGTAGCGGCCAGCTTTAGCTGGGCGCCTTTGAACTTGATGTTGAATTTGCCGTTGAATTTGTAGCGTCGGCGTCCCGCCGGCTCTTTTGCCTTTCGCGCCGCCAACGTCGCTAACTTTGGGTCCAGGAGCTCAGAACATATTCGTTCGCAGTCATAATGCCAAGGATCATCTTAGTTTTATTCGCAATCTTGTCTTCCGCACATTTGTGCTCTGGCCTTCGTGCTCAGGAATCCCCGGACACTTCCTGCCCCCGGCCATCTCCCGGTGCCGCGGTCCCCGAGCCTGAAGACTTGCGCAGCCACAGCGGCGTGCTACAGGTTGATCTGACCGTCCGCAATTTCACCCAGCCCGGCGGCACCACGCGTTTCTGCTACTTTGACGCAAACGGAAATCAATCCCCCACTCTGCGCCTGAGTCCCGGCGACCTGCTCATCCTAAATTTGAAGAACGATCTGACAGACTCGCCCCCCGCCGTTCCCGCCGCCACTAAAAACCACAATCACGATCGCGCCACCGCAAGAAAGAACGCCGACCCATGCGAGAACTCTACGATGTCGCTAACCTCCACCAATCTTCACTTCCACGGCCTCACGGTCCCAGCGGTTTGCCATCAAGACGACGTCCTCAAAACTTCCATCCAACCCGGCGACGCGCCCTTCCAATATAAATTTCGTATCCCGGAAAACGAGCCGCCCGGATTGTATTGGTATCACCCGCACATCCACGGTTTCAGCAAGCCACAGGTCCTGGGCGGCGCCTCCGGAGCAATGATCATCGAAGGAATCGAGCGCGCCAATAAAGAAGTAGCCGGTCTGTCGGAACGCGTCCTGGTCATACGCGATCAAGATCTGCTGAATCCCAACGCGCCGCCATCGAAATCCGAACCCGTCGTGCCCAGATTCTTCGTGGACCACGACGGCGACTCCGCCAACAACGGCACCGGCTTCGGCAAGCCCGCGAAAGACCTCTCCATCAATTTCGTGCCGGTTCCCTATCCCGATTACCCGCCCGCCTCGATCCAGATGAAGCCGCAGGAGCGCCAATTCTGGCGCGTACTCAACGCCTCCGCGATCACCTATCTTAATCTCGCAGTCTTGTATAAACGCGTGCCGCAACAACTCGGTATCATCGCGCTAGACGGCGTTCCCCTCAATGCCAACGGAACCACAGGAGATTTCATCGGCTGGCAAACGCATCTCGGTGTGCCGCCCGGCGGCCGTGTCGAGTTCATCGTCACGGGCCCACCCGCTGGAGTTCAAGGCCTGCTCGTAACGCGCACCGTGGACACCGGCGTAGGCGGTGAGAACGATCCGAATCGCGCGCTCGCCACTATCACCGCCTCAGACGATGCTCCGGAACCGCGTTCAATACTCGCGTCATCGCCCGTGCCACTTCCCCCGCCCACTGAGCCCTGGCTGGGCAATGCCGCTCCGGTTCGCATCCGCAAACTTTATTTCTCGGAAAAACTTCTCGATCCCAACGATCCCAATAGCGCCACCACTTTTTACCTGACCGTCGAAGGCCAAACCCCCACGCCCTTCGATCCCAGTTCGGGAGTTCCAGACATCATCGCGAAACAAGGCGACGTGGAAGATTGGATCATCGAAAATCGCTCCACGGAACTGCACGCATTTCACATCCATCAGCTGCACTTCATGTTAGTGGCGTGGAATGGCGTCCTAATTGACGAACCGTTTTTACGCGACACGATCAACGTGCCTTATCACAAAGACGCGGATCTTGCATACCCCAGCGTCCGCTTGCGCATGGATTTTCGCGACCCCAACACGATTGGCACTTTCGTGTACCACTGCCATTTACTCGAACATGAAGATGGAGGAATGATGGGCCTGATCCGCGTCGAACCAGCCGACAGCGCTCAAGCTCGAGAAAAAAGTACTGCAAGTTCTAGAACGAGTAGCACTCCAGCCCACTCGACAAACGCCAATTGAATCCGTCTTCCGCGGCCCGCAGCAGAATCCGCGAATCGCGTATTGGTGTGCGCTCGCGCTGCTTCGATTCAACGAACCAGTGGGCACGACCTGATTTTACAATTTGTCTTTTACCATTCACACAAGAAGAACTCTGCCGCAACAAAGAACAGATATTACTCACAAGCTCTGTCTGAGCAGATTTCGCAAAAAATTTAGGAGGATGCATGTCCTTTAAGCGTTTCGCTTCGAACTCGATGCATTGCTTGCGTATCGGGTTAACTTCACTCGCTCTGTTCCAATTTTCGCTCGGCGGCCCTTTGGCCGGCTCGGCCCAGGCCCAGTCGACCAATGACGGGAAGACTACTACGCCGATTAAACACGTGATCGTGATCATCGGTGAGAATCGCAGCTTTGACCACGTCTTCGCGACCTACGTGCCGAAGCCCGGACAAACCATCAACAACCTGCTGTCAGAAGGCATCGTCAAGGCCGATGGCACTCCTGGACCCAACTTTGCAAAGGCCCACCAGCTCGCGGCAGTCGACCTCGGCGAAAAAAACGGGGGCGATCCTTTTCTTCTGACTCCTCCCAAGATCGATTTCGGCGGCGATGTGCTTCCTGCCCCGCTCGTCGGCGGCGCGAAGGATTCGTACATCCCCAGCGACAGCATCAGTCTCGCCGAAGCGTCCGAAACCGGCTTGCCCACTAATTACTACCCGTTCCTGGTTTCCGGCGGCACTGGCTTGTCCTCGCACATTCCGGACACGCGCATCACGAACGTCAATGCCCTCCCTGCCGGTCCCTTCCAGCTGACCAACGGCGGTCTGTTCACCTACAACGCGTACGCTGCCAGCCCCGTGCACCGCTTCTACCAGATGTGGCAGCAACTCGATTGCGCTGCCAATCACATCGTCGGGCCAAATGGCTCTCCGTGCAACGGCAGCTTGTTCTCTTGGGTCGAAGTCACGGTCGGTGCCGGCACCAACGGCCTGGCGCAACCATCCAACTTCGACACCAACTACCTGCCCGGCGCCACGACCACTGGTGAAGGCTCGACAGCTCTCGGCTTCTACAACGTGCAGCAGGGTGACGCTCCTTACTTTAAGTCTCTCGCCGACACCTACTCCATGAGCGACAACTTCCACCAGTCCGTCAGCGGCGGCACCGGTGCCAACCACATCATGCTCGGTCACGGCGATGCCATCTACTTTACCGACGGCGCTGGCAATGCCCAGGTACCACCTCACAACGTGCTGGTACAAAAAGGCGGCGCAAATGCCGGCGTAGTAGATGAAGTCGAAAATCCCAACCCCGCAGCCGGCACCAATAACTGGTACAGCGAAGATGGTTACGGCGGCGGCTCTTTCGGCTCTGCGTCTTACGGCGGCGGCTCTTACAGCAATTGCGCTGACCCCATGCAACCCGGCGTCTCCGCGATTTTGAAATACCTCGCGGCGCTCCCGAAACCAGTGGATCCGCGCTGCCAAGCCGGCCACTACTACTTGCTGAACAACTACAACCCTGGCTACTTCGGTCGCGGCGAAAACGCGTTCCTGGACACCAACGCCGCCAACACCGTCTTCACGATCCCGCCCTCCGCGGTTCCCAGCATCGGTGACGAACTGATCGCGCAGAGCATTTCGTGGAAGTACTACGGCGATCAGTGGAACGACTACGCTGGGAACGGTGGCTCGACCGAGCCGCTCTGCGCACCGCCAACGGTGAAGGAACCCTGCTACATCCCCGAAGATAAATATCAAATCAACTACGGCGCCGTGGGCTCGCCCAATGGTCTCGGCGCTCCTATCACCAACGCGGACGAGTACTGCAACATCTGCAACCCGTTCCAGTACGACACGTCCATCATGGCCAACGCCGCCGTCCGCAGCGCGCACCTCAAGGACTCCAGCGAGCTCTACAATGACATCGCAGCCGGCGACATTCCCGCCGTCTCTTTCGTCAAGCCTAGCGGGTTCGTGGACGGCCATCCTTCGTCCTCGAAGCTAAATCTCTTTGAAGGCTACGTGGAAAAGATCGTGAAGGCCGTGCAAGCCAATCCCACTCTGTGGGCCGACACCGCGATCTTCATCACCTTCGACGAGGGCGGCGGCTACTACGATTCCGGTTACGTGCAACCGTTGGACTTCTTCGGAGACGGCACCCGCATTCCGCTGCTCGTCGTCTCCAAGTTCTCCACCGGCGGCAACATCACGCACAACTACTCGGATCACGTCTCCATCCTCAAGTTCATCGAGAAGAACTGGAGCATAGGGCCGGTCACCACCCGCAGCCGCGATAACTTCCCCAACCCGATCACGGCAGGCAGCCCCTACATTCCGACAAACGGTCCAGCCATCAGCGACTTATTCGAACTCTTCAAGTTCGAATAAGCGCGGCAATCAACATCAACCGGCCAGGCGGCGCACAGTCAACGCGCCGCCTGGCCGTTGCCTTTTTCTGTGTCCTTCGCCTTTCTCTGTGCACTCTGTGTTAAATGTTTCCAAGCACGTCCGATGAATCTTTCGCGTTGCACACGCATCCATATCGATGTAGGATTTGCAATTATGAATCGCCGCCCCCACGCCTGTCTCTCTACGCCGTGTTGTTGTACCAGCACCGGCCTGCGCGGGCGCCCAATCCGAATCCTTTAGCAACCCTACACACCGGATTTCAAGCCCGCTAACAGCCCACCAGCTGTCAAGCGGGCATTTTGTTTTTACGCCACCAAATCCAGCACCAAACGCACCAAGGAGAATCGCAAATGGCCGACGAACTCAAACGCAACGCCAGACCGGGCCAAGCGACGCCGCTGCTTTCTCTCGACGCCTGGGCCGTAATCCTAGCCCTAGCTCTCGCCCTAGCCATCTGGATCGGCTGGATCAAGCAAGTACCGTGGTGAATCGCGCCAGAGCGCGATTCACTCTGAGAACCGGCAGCGCCGGTTCGAAGGGTAATTTGCCGCCAAGCTTTTGGCTTTGTAGCGGCCGCCTGCTTTTGCTTTCGAGGCGGGCGTCTTTGACTTTGCACTGGAATTTGTAGTGGCCGGTGCCGCAAAGCGGGACCGGGCAGCCGTTGTCGTTGGTTCAGTGTTGCGTTTGTAGCGGCGCACTTCATTGCGCCGTCGTCGGCACCGCGAGCATCGATCGCTCGCATTCGCCGCACGCGATGGCGCCAAAAATTTCCCAGGAGGACATCACCGCATGGCCAGCTCCATCGCACTCGACGCACCCGCAACCGAGAGTTTCTTCAAACAAGCCGCCCGCCTGATCCCCGGCCTCGCGCTGCTCGCGGCCGTCGGCTACGCCGGCAGAATCATCGAGCGCTCCATAGCCACCTACGGCAAAGCCCACCACTTGACGCTCCCGAATATTGAATACGTCCTCTGGGCCATCGTCATCGGCCTGGTCATCGGCAACACCGTCGGCGTGCCCAAACTTTTCCAACCGGGCGTCGCCACCTACGAATTCTGGCTGAAGACCGGCATCGTCCTGCTCGGCTCCCGCTTCCTGCTCGGCGACGTAGCCAAACTCGGCGGCGTTGCCCTCGCACTCGTCGCCATCGAAATCGCCGTCTCGCTAGCGTTCATGACCGCGCTGGGCAACGCCTTCAGGCTCGGACCCAAGCTCACCACGCTGCTCGCCGTCGGCTCCGCAATCTGCGGCGTCTCCGCCATCATCGCCGCGCAAGGTGCGATTGACGCTGACGAAGAAGACGCCTCCTACGCCATCGCCGCCATCCTCTCGCTAGGCGCCATCAGCCTCTTCATCTTTCCGCTGGTCGGCCACTGGCTGCACCTCAGCGATCAAAGCTACGGCCTCTGGGCCGGCCTCGGCATTGACAACACCGCCGAAGCCACGGCAGCCGGCGCCCTCTATTCCGACGCTGCCGGTAAAGTCGCAGTGCTCGCGAAAACCGCTCGCAACGCCATGATCGGCTTCGTAGTCCTGGGCTACGCCATTCACTGGGCCCGCAAAGAACACACCGAAGGCGTCACCAACAAAGCCGCCTTCCTCTGGCGCAAATTCCCCAAGTTCGTCCTAGGCTTTCTGCTAATCAGCGCCATAGCCACAGCCCAAGTCTTCAGCAAACCCCAATTAACCAGCCTAGCCAACCTCTCCCGCTGGGCCTTCCTCCTGACCTTCGCCGGCGTAGGCCTACGTACCAACATCCGCGAACTAGGCAAACAAGGCTTCCGCCCGTTCCTAGTAGGCGCAGTGGGCGAAGTCGTGATCGCGTTCCTGACCCTAGGCTTGGTATATGGGGCTGATCGGTTTCTGCCAAAGTGAGTAGCGAGTAGCGGCTGGTGGGTAATGATTCGTGATTCGTAATTCGAAGTTCAGGGGCGCTGCTTGCTGCGCCGCAGCTTGCCACGATGTTAGCCCCGCGCTCGGATCCAGCGTCACTTACGCGCGAAAATGGTGCGCACAGACACGCGATTTTCGACCGATTTGAAATGGCCCCCACCTTTTGTTTTCAGTGATTTGCGACGATTTCTAATTGCGGCACTACCGATGAGAATTTCGCCGATTCCCGCGTTCTCCGCTGTACGAGAACCCGCATGGCGTCGCGAAAGCGGGCGCACGCCCTCGATCATTTTCCCGCCTGCAGCGGCACAGTCGCTCAAAGCAGTCGTCGGCATCATTTGACCGCACACGCTTTCCTCCCGCGGACTCAACGCAAAGCCGCCGAATTCGAGTAAATTCAGAAAACCCGCCATTTTTTCGACTCCCGCCCGAAGCTGACACGCCCAGGTTGAATGCGCAGCTATACGTCCGTACAGAACTAGGACAGAACTAGTACTTACTAGCCGAAATAGGTGTCACCGAACGACTGCGAATCAAAGCGAAGAAACTTTTCTTGTCTGTGTGATGCCTTCGGCGCGACTATGCCGAGGGAGGAATGATGAAGCTAGCGATTGCCGTTATCGTGATCGCTTTGGCAATCCCCGCTACAGCCCAGGAACGAAAAAGCGACTGGACGGACGTGATAGCGATAGCCATTCAGCAATCGGCAATGGCTTTGCCGGGAAGTAAACCCTTTCACTTGAAAGCAGAGATCATTGAATCCACAAATCCAGATTCAGAATACAAAGGAAAATTCGAAGAGTACTGGGTGTCGCCTGAGAAATAGAGACGAACGATCGAGAGCCCGGACTTTTCGCAGACCAAAGTGGTGAACGGAGACGATGTTTTGGTGCAAGATACCGGCGATTATTTTCCGTGGTGGCTGACCCATTTAATCACCATGATTCTGGATCGTCGTCCGGGCTTTGTAATGCCCGATCACAGTAACGAACAGGCCGGAAGCAAACTGAATCCACAGATATCAAGCGTCTGCACACGCACTACGATTGGCATCGATCAATGGGCCTTTTTTATCGAGCCGCGGTGAATGTTGTTCACGAACGCATTCGATAGGAGCGGAGGTTTCGTCGGGGACTTCAAGAATTTCTCCGAATTCGGAAGAAAGCAGGTTGCGCGACAGAGCATCATGGACCCGGAGCCGGGAACGACAATTCAGGCGACGATCACCCAACTGACCGAAGTGCGTCAGCCCGCTGAAACCTTGTTCGCTATCGAGAAATCCACTCCGCCGGAAGCCAGGATCAATAGCTTGCGGATTAGCGAGGCGACGCTCCGAAGCTTGTCGTTGACCAGCACTGAAATCGAGTGGACCGCTGTGGAAGGCGGACTGTTAACCGGTGGGTGCGCGCTATATGTTTCCGCAGACAGATCCGGGCGCATGCGGGAAGTGTGGCCCGGGGGATGCGACAACAAGGAGTTGGTGACTCCGCTTCGGGAAATCGTAAGGAAGTGGCAGTTGAAAACGGCGACGGTGAATGGAGTGCCGGTGCAAGTCGAAGCCAGATTGACATTCCCGGTTAAGACGACGCTTCAATCGAAGAGTAAAACGGATTAGCGCTCGTTGTCATCTGGAAACGCTCAGGAGCGCGGCGCTCGAGCAGCGAAAAGTTTGTTTTCGCCGCCGTGGTCTGGCAGCGCGACGGTTTTTTCGAAGCGCAGGCCGAGTATTTCGAGGAGGGTGATGGAGGCGTGATTGTTAGGCTTGGTGATGGCAACGATGCGCTGGAGGCGCAGAGTCGTCCAGCCGTAGTGCATGACGGCGGCGGCGGATTCGCGCGCATAGCCTTGCGACCAATATTTTCGAAGGAACGCGAAGCCGATGTCCACGTCGTCGAGCGATTCGCGTTTCAGCAGGCCGCAGATGCCGATGGGCGCACCGGAATCTTTCAGCTCGACCAGGTACAGGCCAAAGCCGAATTTGCGGTAGCTGGCGACGGGACCTTTGGCGATGTAGCGCCGCGCGTCGGCGAGGGTGCGCGCACCGCGATCGCCGATATTTTCAAGGAAGGCCGGCTCGTTCAGAAGTTCGAGGATGAATGCGGCGTCACCTGCGGCGAGGCGGCGTAGCATCAGCCTTTCTGTTTCAAGAATATTCACCGCGGGGATGTTTCCATTTTTTCGCGCTGTGCTGCGGGCTTATGCCGACGCCTTGCCAGCTGCCGATTTTGCACCGGATTTTTCGGCGAGGCTGCGGTCGAGCACCGTCCGGAATTTTGCGAGCCACGCAGGATGCGCCGGCCAGGCGGGGCCGGTGACCAGGTTGCCGTCCGCCACTGCGTCCGTCATCTCCACAGCAACGTAAACGCCGCCGGCAAGCTCGACTTCGGGAGCGCAAGCGGGATACGCGCTGACGCGTTTGCCGGAAATGACGCGCGCGGCGGCCAGAATCTGCGCCCCGTGGCAAAGGGCGGCGATGGGCTTGCCCGCGGTGGAAAAATATCGCACGATTTCCAGAACCTTGGGATTCAGCCGCAAATATTCGGGCGCGCGCCCGCCGGGAATCACCAGCGCGTCGTAATCCTCGATGTGGATTTCGGCGAACGTGGCGTTCAAAGTGAAATTGTGTCCCGGCTTTTCCGAATACGTTTGCGCTCCTTCGAAATCGTGGATCGCGGTGCGCACGAATTGCCCGGCTTTTCTGTCCGGGCAGACGGCATGCACGGTGTGTCCCACCATCTGAAGCGCCTGGAACGGGACCATCACTTCGTAGTCCTCAACGTAATCACCGACAAGCATCAATATTTTTGCTGCTGGCATTTTGTGTGGCCCTCCCCCGCTAAGAGTTTTGCGGCAAAGTTCAATAATAACACCGCGACCGCGCGGCTTGAAGTTGGCCGACGAGCGAGTCGCGCCGCGGTGCGGCAGCAAGCAAAACAAAAGCGCGCGGGAAAAGCACCGCGAAAAGAACGGCCCTCCGCGCCGATGTTATTTATGTCGTGGCTGAAGAGTCTCCGCCAAAAGTGCAGTGCTTGTCATCCCGAACCCGCGGCAGCGGGTGAGGGATCTGCTTTTCGCGCTCACGCCAAACCGAAAAGCAGATCCCTCGGGCAAACTGCGCCCTCGGAATGACAACCTCGTTATTTTTCTTGTCGCGCGAATCAGTTCTTTGGGCGCGGCGCTGGTGCAGATTCGCGGGGCGCGGGAGCCGGATGCGACGCTGGCGCCGGCGCATCGTGATGCTCCGCTGGCGGAGGCGTGCTGGCTTTGTGGTTCAGCGGAGGATGGACATCGTAGTCGTCGTCCTTGGCTTTGGTGGGCGGCGTGAACTTCACTGCCGGGTGCTGCTGCGCGGCGTCGTTCGCTGGCGGACGCCCGTTGCTGTTCGGCCCTTCGCTGCCGTTCGCCTTCTGCCGATCGTTGCCGTTCGCGTTGGTGTTGATGTTCGCGCGCGCATCGGTGTTGGGATATTTTGGCGATTGCGCCAAACTGTCGTTGGTGTACATGGGCACGGGCCGGCGTGCAGGCGCCGCCGCAGCGTTACTACCTCGTGGCGCTGCCGCCGGATTGACGGCGTGCACAATGGAATGGCTGGTGATTGGCATCGGCGGATTCAGGCGCGCCACCACGGGCCGCGCGGTGAACGCCACCGCGGGTTTCGCGCGCGCGGGCCTGGCCGTCGCCGCCACATAGCTCGCGCGCGTCGGCGCGAGCGGAGTCTGTTCGGTCGCGTGCGCGCTCTGCAATTGTTCCGGCGTCACGCGAACGAACGCAGTAGCCACTGGTTTTGCGCCGATGAAAGTTTCACGCGAAACGGCCGTCACCGCGGCAGCGTTGTGCGCGTAGGTGTATTCAACTCGGTTCACGCCCACGTTGCGGTTCGCGATGTAGTTGTTGTACACCGTCGTGACCTGTGTGACGTTGACGACGCGCATGTTGGTGAGGTTGATGTTCTGCACGTAGCGCGGGCTGGCGCGATAGCCCGGAATGTAAACATCGCGCGGCCCGAGCGGAAACCACGCGACACCGGCGAATCCTCCGCCGAATCCCACGGCAACGCCCGGACCTCCTCGGCCGCCGACAAATCCCACCAGCGCCGGCGCATAAACAGGACGCACCACCATCGGCCCCGGCACCCATCCCCAATATCCGCCACTCACATACGCCCAGCGCCCGTAGTGAAACGGCGCAAAGCCCCACGGTTCGTTTTCGACCCACGTCCAGCCCCAGGGCCCAATCCAAACCCAGTGGCCGTAGCGATACGGCGCCCAGCCAACCCCAACGCCGCTCGGCACCCAAATCGCACCGTAGTCCGCATCGGTCTGCCACTGGCCGTTGTCGTCGAGATCGTAGTAGCCGTCCACGTCGCGCGAAACGTAGCGCGCTGACGCAGAACTATTTTCGCGCTGGTCTTGCGCCTGGCACCAATCCTCGAAATCGTCGAATTCTGGCGCGGCTTGCACGTTGAAGCTCAACTGCTCCGTGCCGTTGAAAATGTATTGCTGCCCGGCCGCCAAGTCGTACGATTCTCCCGCTCCGGTTACCTGCCCTGCTCCTTCACGCACGGTGATCGCTGTGGAATTTCCGTCAGGGTCCGTCTGAATGCGATATTCGCCGGAAGCTGCCAGCGTGAACGCTAGGTTCGGCGTATCGATTTCAAAAGCGTTGCCAGGCTCCAGGCGGCGGACGTGCACTTCGATGGTGCCTTGCGCCAGTTGCAGCTGCACGGTGCGATCGTCCAGATTTAGAAACGAAATTCCCGTCTCGCTGGAAAGCCGAATGCTGGTGGCGCCGATGTGAACTTCGCCGCGCGAGTCCTTGTCGGCCCACAGGTTGTCGCCGGTGATGAGCGGGCGATTGATGTCGGCCTCGATCCAATCTTGTTCGCCGGCAATTTGGAAGGATAGCGAGCCCTGAACGTAATTCAGGCGCGCGACGCGCGTCGGCGGATCGACTACCTGGGCTTGGGCTTGCACTTGCGAAGGGTCCTGGTCTTGAGCTGCTGCGTTTTGGGGCAACGCGCCGAGGATGCTGGCTATGAGCATCGGGAACACTACCAGCGACAACTTTTTGGTCATGAAGCGAACCCCTTCGATGCGTGCACTGGCAACAGCATCGCCATCCTGCGCAACCAGCTGGCAGCAAGGAACCATGCGAACCAAAGAACGATGCGCGTGTCTGACATGGCGGCTCGTGACCTCCATGCAAGAAACCCGATTATGGAGCTTTAGTTGCAGGTTGCATAGGATGGACTGGTGCGTGGGTGACCGATGCAGTACATCGAAAGCGATACGAATTGCTGCAGAAACGCGGAGTCGCAGAGAAAACCGACGATCTATATGCACTTCACGGCCGGCGGCTGGCTTCTACTAAGGGATCTCGACGGCAACCAGGGACATATCATCGGCGGGAGGTCCGTGGCGGAACACCGCGACGCGATTGACGATTTCCTGCGTCATGGCCGGCAGCGGAAGCTGGGAAGTTTCGCGCACGATGTCGGCGAGGCCCTCAACGCCCAGCATGTCGTCGCGCGTATTGAAGCTTTCGGTGAAGCCATCGGTGTACAGAATCACGCGATCGCCCGGCTCGACTGAAATCTTCATGGGGTTTTCCACGTCCACGGCATCGTGCAGCAGGCCCAGGACCGAGCTGCGCGATTCCAGCAGGCGCGGCGCCTCTCCCGGCTTGACGATCATTGCCGGTGGATGCCCGGCGCCGACAAACTCCAGCGTGCGCGCGGCGAGATCGAGTCGCGCTGCGACTACGGTGAAATAAAAAACCGAGCTGCGCAGGCTGCCGATCACGAAACGATTGAGATGCTCCATCATTGGCGCGAGCCCGGCCCCGCGCTCGATTTGCGACATCGTTTCGGTGTAAATGCGGTTGGCCACCAGCGCCGAGCCGATGCCGTGCCCCGAGACGTCGCAAATCATCAACGAAAGATGATCGGGGCGCGGCGCGACCAGCCCAAAATCTCCACCGATGGTGCGCACCGGCTGGTAAAAGGTTTCGACGGCAGCGCCTCCCCACATCAGGCTGCCCGGCGCGAGGCTCTGCTGTACGCGCGCAGCTAGCAGCAAATCCTCCTCGATTTCGCGATGGCGCTGCTCGAGCTGGATATTTACTTCCCGCAGCTCATTTTCGGCGCGCTTCTGCGCGGAGATATCCGTGAGAGTGACGATGGAAAAAATTCCGCCATCCGGATCTTCAATCTGGCGCGCGGTGATCACCACTGGCAGGCGGTTGCCATCACGGTGCGGCACGTAGAATTCAAAAAGGTTGCTGCCTTCTCTCTGGCGGCGCTCGATTTGCCGCTGCAACGCCTGGGCGTCTTCGGGGGGATACCAGCTGGTGATTTTCGAGCCGACGAATTCGTCCGCGGAATACCCGGCCATTTTCAGATAGAGAGCGTTGGCGTAAACCACCTCGCCGCAATCGTTGTTGATCAGCACTCCCTGATTGAGCGATTCCAGAATGCCGACAACCCCGTCCAGCCATTCATGCGGTATTTCGACCACAGGTTACGCCTCGCGTGCGAGCCTGAGAGATTGACTCGGCAATTTAAATTCCGTATTTCAACACAATCATATCACTAGTGAAACGAACGACGCCCGCCGCATCGCGAAATGCGCGGACCCGAGTGGTCGCTACGGTATCGGCTTGAGGCGCAGGCCGCGCAATTCCTTTGGTCCAAGTCCGGATGTGTGGATACTTGATGGGTATAACTGGAGCGAGTCCACATGGCCACTGCCAAGATGTTCCGGTCAAGAAACAGCCAAGCCGTCCAGCTGCCGAAAGAATTCGAAGTAAAGAGCCAGGAACTCGAGGTCTTCCGGCGCGGCGAGGAGATCATCCTACGCCAGAAGAAGGGCGCGATGCTTCGCGCGTTCGAGCTGCCGGCAAGCTTGCCCAACGATCTTACAATTGCGGACCGCAAGAACGATCCGCCACAGAAGCGCAACGGGGCGACACTAAAGAAACGGAGGAGAAGCTAACGTGACGGAAATTTCCGCAGCAAAGGGACTCGCAGTACTCGGCGCCGGCAAAATGGGTGGGATTTTGCTCGAGGCGTTTTTGAAGCATGGCCTCGTCGCGCCCGCGCAAGTGTTCGCCACCGTGCGTCAGACCAGCTCGGAACGGCGCAGCATTTCCAGCGCGCAAATCACGTTGGGCACGGACAATCGCGCGGCGGCGAAAAACGCCGAAGTGATTTTGATCTGCGTGAAGCCGCTGGCAGTGGGCGCGGTGCTGGATGAAATTCATTCGGAGCTAAACGAGCACAAACTGGTGATTTCGATCGCAGCGGCGGTCTCCACCGAATACATGGAAAAGCGCGTCGGCGGGAATGTGCCGGTGCTGCGCGCGATGCCCAATACTCCTTCGATGGTCGGCGAAGGCATCACCGCGATCTGCAAGGGTAAGCACGCGACAGCAAAGCATCTGGAACTCGCGCGCAAACTTTTTGATGCCGTGGGCAAGACCGTCGTAGTGGACGAAAAACATATGGACGCGGTCACGGGGCTTTCCGGCAGCGGTCCAGCGTTTCTCTACATTATTTTGGAATCGCTGGCGGAGGGCGGCGTGAAGATGGGTTTGTCGCGCGAGCTCGCGACTTTACTGGCGGCGCAGACGATGTTAGGCGCGGCCAAAGTCGTGCTGGAGACTGGGCATCATCCGGCGCTACTGAAGGACACTGTGACGACTCCGGCGGGGTGCACGATTGATGGAATTCTGGAATTGGAAGAAGGCAAGCTGCGCGTGACGTTGATCAAGGCGGTGGTGAAGGCTTCGCAAAGGGCGAAGGAGTTGCTATTTACGGACAAGGAGAGCTAGAGGGCGGCCGCCGCGGCATCGAAAGTCAAAAGATTTAACACGGAGAAAACAGAGAAAAACGGAGGGCACAGACAGAGGCTGCTCGCGGGGCGGTGTGGCAGAGGTCCTTCGGCCGAATTGAAACAAAGGCGCCGACCTCAGGCTGACGATGCTTGTCGCATCGTCACAGGACGCAGAGAAAGCTAAGGCCCGGTTTGGTCTAGCGTGATCCGAGCCGTGGCGTGGATTTCCAGTTCCACCGTATCGTTCGCGTGCAGCAGAAAAGTGCTAGCGTCTTTCATACCCCATTTCACGTAAGGAATCGCGAACTGCGTGTCGCACTGCATTCGCGAGCCCGCGCCGGGTTGGACTGCAATCGTCATGGTGAGATCGTGGTCCTGGCCGTGAATGCGAAACGTGCCGGCGACGTCCACCTGGGATGATTTCTGCGGATCGAACGCGCCGCGCACCTGCGCGGGCGTGAAAATAATCTCCGGATACTTCGGGCTCTCCAGAATTTCCTGATGCATCTTCTTGTCGCGGGATTTGTTGTCGGAGTCAGCGCTGCGTGCGTCCACGACAACCGCGCCGCTGGTCTTGCCGGTGACGGTATCGAAGTGAATTTGGCCGCTTTTTAGCTGGAAGGTTCCGTGAACTTTGTGCAGTGTGGTGTCGAGCGCGAAATCAACCTTGGTCTGGGCGGGATCGAGGGTAACGACATACGCCTGCGCCTGCGAAGCCGGCGCGGACCCCAGCGCGGCGTAACAGGCGAGCGCGAACAAAACGAACGCACGCCTGACGCGCCGTAATACGGTCGGCCCAGCGTGAAGGCCCACGCCGCGTCGGCTCGTATCGCCTTCAAACGTCACGCGCGCAAAACCTGCCAGCCCAGATCAAACATCTCACCGGCCCGAATCGGCGCGGGCTTGGGGCAATTGGCATGCGAGGAGATCAGCCGAGAAAAAAGCTTGGGATTTGCAGAGAACATGCGCAGCGCTTTGCGGCGCAGCCACGCCTGGCGATCCAGCAGCAACAGCAAGCGCGCCATGCGCACCGGCTCTTGCATCATTTCGCGATGCGCCGCGCGGTACGGCCCCAGATCTTCGGATGCGAGCGCGTCGCCCAGTCGCAGCGCTTGCTGAAACGCAAGGCTCATGCCCTGCCCCGTAATTCCGTCAATGGTAAAAGAAGCATCGCCCACCAGCGCGACATTCCCACGCGCCATGCTGCGCGGAAACTCCAGCACGGTCTGGCAGCCAGTTTCCTCGCTACTACGGCACGCGTCATCCAAGCGGCGCGCCACCGAAGGAAAATGCTTCAGTGCATGCGCAACGCGCATTTGAGGATCGCTGGTAAGCACCGCCAGGCAAATTTCATCCGGCCCCGTCGGTGTGACGTAAATCTGGCAATGCTCGCCCCAGTACACTTCGACGAATTCGCTCCAGGGAGTAACAGCGAAGTGGCAGCGAAATCCAAAGCGCGCGGAGCGAACGCGGCGCGGACCAAGCCCTGACAATTTTCTTACGATGGATCTCTGCCCGTCGGCGCCCACCAGCCAATGAAACGGAAACAGCACGCCATCCAGCCGCGCATGATCGGAATTTAATTCCGTAACGCGAGTACCCCAGCGGAAGGAAACTCCCAAGGCTACCGCTCGCCGCACCAGCAGATCGTGCAGCACATTGCGCCGCAATCCAAACGCCGCGCCGCGCGTAATTCTGCCGCAGGCAGAGGAAGCCTCATCGGAAAAACGCAATCCAGCGATCGGGAACGCTACAGAAGAGTCCAGCCAAATGCCCAACTGTCGAAGCGCGGATACACCCTCAGGGAGTAAACCCTCACCGCAGGGCTTGTCTATCGGGGGCCGACGCGCGTCAGCAACCGTTACGCGAAGTCCCCTTTGACTCGCCGCTATCGCCGTTGCGATCCCTGCTGGCCCCGCGCCGACGATCAGGACTTCCGCGCCCGTTGCCACTAGCCCCCACTTCCTACCAACGCAACAAAACTAACTCCGCACAGAATCCAGGACCCATCGCGGCCAGAATGCTCAGCGAGCCGGGTTCCGGGCGCCTGTTCGTATAAACGTCCTCGAGCACCAGCAACACGGATGTGGATGAAATATTTCCGACGCGGCGCAAACAAGCCCATGATGCCGCCAGATCGTTCGCCGTAATTCCCAGCGCCGTCGCAGTGGCTTCCAAAACCTTGGGGCCGCCGGTGTGCATGATCCAGGACTTGATGTCCGAGCGCTTCGCGCCATTTTCGGCTAGGAAAGCGTCCACATCCTTGCCCAGATGCTTGGTCACCATCTCCGGAACTTCCGGAGATAGTACGATGCGAAAGCCCTTCTCGGAGATGTCCCAGCCCATGACCTTCTCGCTGTGCAGATAGAAGCTGGATTTCGTGGCGAGGATTTCGGGACCGTCTGCCTTGCGATTGGAGCCGGTCACGATGGTCGCGGCAGCGCCATCGCCAAAGAGAAGCGCGGAAATCAGGTGAGCCATCGAGAGGTCGTCGCGCTGCAAAGTGAGTGAGCACAATTCCACTGACAAAAGCGCGGCGGCTTGGTCCGGGTAAGCCTTCACATAATCCGCAGCGCGCGAAATTCCCGCGGCGCCGGCGACGCAGCCCAATCCGAAAATTGGAATTCGTTTGATATTGGGCGAGAGGCCCATGCGGTTCACCAGGCGCGCATCCAGCGAGGGAGCGGCAATGCCGGTGACGGACGTCACAAAAATCGCGCCCAAGTCTTTCGGGCCGATCCCCGCTTTGTGCAGCGCCTTGCATAGAGATTCTTCGCCGAGCTCCAGCGCGTGCGCGATCCAGGTGTTGTTCGCCTGCCCCCAAGTAGTCAGGCTTTCATAGTAATCGATCGGTTCAACCAGATAGCGCCCCTCGACCTGCATGCTCTCGTCGAGACGGTCGAGGATGTCCGGATTCGACAACCGATGGCGCCAATCGTTCTTCAGCGCCTCCGTCAGAATCTCTTGTTTGTAGTAGTACTCTGGAAAGGCGCTCGCGACGCTAGCAATCCTCATCGAATAGGCTCCTGTTTTGGTACTAATTGGTTCCGAAGGATAGTATCGCGAGAACGGCCAATTCAACAGGGGGTTTTGTAAAAAGCTATGTAAGTGGCAAGTCAGGCCTTGGGAGGCTTGCGGGAACTACTTACCACGAGTCCGCAACAGCCACCATGGCCAGAGCGCGAGTCTAGGTAGAAATCGCAAATTTCCCAGCAGGCTGGAAAAGCTCCGGAAGAAAAAAATCCCCGGGTCTGGGGGCGCAGACCCGGGGACCGGGGGTGAGGGACGCTGGGCCGAAAACTCTTTTAAAAAGTGCCGCTTAGTAGTTCCAACGGCGCATTGCCATCGACGCGCGAAACACAAGTTGAATTGCCACCACGATCAATGTGTCGCGAAACGCCATTGCTTTCTCGCGCATGAACGAAACCTTCGAGGTATCAGGAAAAGGCAGGGCGCGGGACGTTGCCGTTGCTGTGTGGCTGTGTGACTTCCAATCAGTGCTCGTTAGAGCGCTCATGCCCTGCCCCCTTAATTCAAAACGTAAACGGGATTGTCGTGTTCCACGGCCAGAACCATGGATTTGAAAATGTCCACATCCCAGCTGTCGGCGATTCGCAAACGGACGACGTCTGTGGTTTCTGAGACCAAACGCCCGCGGAGAGGCACTCGCAGGTTCCCTGCTATCACCCTTAGAATGACTGACTGCCCCATCCAGATTGCGTAACCACCTACCATTTGTCCCCCCTCATGAGACTGGCTCCGTCGAACAAGTGCAGTTTCGGGCAGGGGTCCGAACTGGCCAATGGTACAGGCGGCTATGATCGGTAGGAGGGTAGTACTAGCCAGTTGACAGTTCTTGGGGGTGGCGGCTAAAGCCTTTCATGTTATGGTGTTTACAGCGATTTAGGGGCGTTTTGCAGGCCGCCGGCGCCTATCGGGATCGCGAGGATTCCACACTAATATGGTTGAGCTATTAAAGGAGCTTCTGCACCGGCTTTCCGACGTCCGCGCGCTGGTAGCGCTGGGCGGGATGGTGATGGTCTGCGGAATCATCTTCGTGGAAACCGGATTGTTCGTCGGCTTCTTCCTGCCGGGCGATTCCCTGCTGGTCACCGCCGGAGTGGTCGCCGCAGACAAGGCCTCCGGACTCCAGTTGGTGTGGCTGCTACCGCTTGTGACGCTCTGCGCGATTGCCGGAGACCAAGTGGGCTACTGGATCGGACGCACCATGGGCGAACGGCTCTATCAGCGCGAGGACTCGCGATTTTTCAAGAAGAGCCACCTGCGGCGCGCGCACGAGTTTTACGAAAAATACGGCTCGCGCACGATTATTCTGGCGCGCTTCATGCCCATCGTTCGCACCTTCTGTCCTCCCGTGGCCGGCGCCGCGGAAATGAGTTACACGCGCTACCTGCTGTTCGACATCGCCGGCGGATTTCTGTGGGTTTGGAGCATGATCCTGCTCGGCTACACGCTGGGCAGCACCGTCCCCAATATCGACAAACGCATCCACTACGTAATCGCCGTTGTGATTTTTCTTTCGCTTCTCCCCGCCATCTACTCCGCATGGAAAGCACGCACCCGCAAGACCGCCGCCTGATCGCAGCAAACCAAGACCAATCACGATGCGCCGAAACGCGGAGTCCTATGGCCGTGTCGGCGGCCTCCAAGGCTCGAGCCAGAAATCGAGATGAAGCCACAGGCTGTAGGAGTAGGGCATGAGGGCAAACGATAGCGGGACCGCGAAGAGGACCCAGAGCGCGAAGCGACCGTTGTCGGAAACGATTCTCCAATCGGGCAGGAGAAGCGAGACAAGAAAAACGGGGATCACCACCGCCAGCGTGAGGCCATACGTGATGATCATGCCACCGATGTAGTAACCTTGCTCGCGGAAGAACGAAAGCCCGCACTGCGGACACTCCGGATAAATCCTATTCGGCCAACGCGCGAGGACGCGTCCTCGCTTACAATAAGGGCAGTGCAGGTGGAGCGCATCGTGAAGGACACTGCGTAGGGGCAGGGCGCGCGCTTTCTGCATCTTGGCCAGCCGGGCTGTAACAGTGTACCCCCAACCAACGCGGCGAATCGAGTGGCGTATCGAACCTTGATGTCGTAAGTTACGCGTCGCCAGCCACGAAGCAGGCGAGACGACCGGACGTTCGGTAGAGCGTCAATTTCCGAGAACTTACCGGGCGCGGGGTTCACTGTCGGAATCGGGTGAAACCTTCCGGCTAATCTCCACGTATACATCCGCAAGAGGCGCCGATGCCCTATTCGCCGATTCTGCTCGTTCATATTGCCGCTGGGGCCTTGGGGTTGCTGTCCGGCACCGCGGCAATACTCTTCCGCAAGGGTTCCCCTCGTCACGCACTGGCGGGAAGAATCTTTGTGGCAGCCATGCTCACCATGGCGGCCGTTGCGGTGTACCTTGCCATCGTAAGACATCAGCCCAGTAACCTCCGTGGCGGAATCTTTACCTTTTACCTGATCGGAACGGCATGGCTGACCGCCAGGCGCAGCGACGGAGCAACGCGCCGTTTTGATTGGGTTGTGCTGCTGATTCCCTTGGCGCTCGGTATCGTTACTTGGATCAACGGTCTCTCAATCGTGCGCAGTGGAGTGGACTCACCAGACGGAGTTCCCGTTGGAATGACCTTTTTTTTGGGTTCCGTGATGCTGCTGGCAGCCGCAGGAGACCTTCGCATGCTTGTAGCTGGCGGCGTTGTTGGAGCGAAGCGCATCGCGCGCCATCTCTGGCGGATGTGCTTTGGGCTGTTCATCGCAGCAGGATCTTTTTTTCTGGGACCTTCAAATCGGCCGCTCAGATTGCTGTCTGCGGCGGGCCTCGGACAACATCTCTCCCCGGCGTTATTCAGTACCGGCGTGTATTTATTTCTCACCTTGCTTCCGCTGATTTTGCTGGTTTACTGGCTTGTCCGGGTGCGCGTCACAAACTTCTACAAGGGAAAGTCGATACAGGTTGCGACCGCAAATCCTGAGTAACGCCGTGACCGGACATCTCCCATGATTCGATCTGTCTTCGCGCAAACGGCCCTTTTAACCGCTAACCAGTTGCCAGCAACCGGTCGTAGCAGTTTTGGAATGAACCTGAACCGGTAGCTCCCAACTATACCTACACTTAATCAGTCAACGGAACTAGCCTTCGAGTTTGCAGACTGGACTATTAGGTGGGATCTGAAATTTGGCCTAGCGCGGAATCAATTGCTGCTGCCAGTTTTGTTACTCCGTCAGGCTTGGAAAGGACGGCGTCAATGCCCAGCGCCGAGCTCAGGTACTTACCAACGTTCTCGCGATACATTGTGAACAAAATGATGCGCGTTTCTGGCATCGCGCCTTTGAGCACTGACGCAACTTCCGCGCCATTCAACTCTGGCATCGCCAGATCAAGCAGGACCAAATCCGGCTTGAGCGCCATGGCTCTCTGTACCGCCTCGCGGCCGTTGACTGCTTCACCGCAGACCACCACGTCCCCTCGGTTTGACAAGTAACGTTTGAGGACTTGTCGAACCGTGACGCTATCGTCCGCTATGAGGACATGTTTGCATTTGCCTGCGTTCATACACACAAAGGTACTCCAGCGTGTCTCCGCTACGGAATACAATGTTCAATGTAGGACACTTGACCCGGTACGGCTAGGTCTGTTGCCGTACAAAGGAGGGGATACACCGTCGGTACCGTCGTGGTTCGCTCCCAAGACACGACTTCTCCCGCCAGAAGAGTCGCGAGCTAATGTTGGGTCTAAGGACCAGAAAATTAACGCACAGACTGATCGAGAGGCACCCAACACTTGCGTTCGTATATAGGGCGGGTTTGCAATTGCGAGGTCGAGGGGTCAAATTGGCTTCCGCGAGATGAGAACGATGTCGCTTCATTCCGACCGGCGAGTGCCGCGTTAGCGGACAAATGCCGCCCTGTTCGAGGTGAGGACTTGCCCGCAGTCAACGCAAAGTAGAAAGTCCGGTTGACACCCTTGGGCCGCGTTCTTATACTCCCCCACGCAACGCGTTCCTGCCTGGAGGGCTCCGATGCCGAAACATTTGCTGGCCGTTTTCCTGATTGCCGTCTCCGCAACTTTTTGCTCTGCGCAAGAAAATTGGAAAAATCATCAACCAAAACTCACGCCGCAGCAAAGCGGCACCACCCAGCTGCTGATCGCCGTGAGTCCTGTGGACTCCCGCGTAGTCTGGGCCGGCGGAACTGGCGGTACGTACGTGGTGACCACGGACGGCGGCGAGCACTGGAAAGCCGCTGTGGTCCCCGGAGCAGAAAACGATCAATTCCGTGATGTGCATGGCGTGAGCGACAAAGTCGCCTATCTCATGTCCATTGGAAACAACACCACGGATTTTAAGGTTTACAAAACCGTGGACGGCGGCGCGCATTGGACGATTCAGTTCACGAATGAGAATCCCAGTGCGTTCTATGATTGTTTCGCGTTCTGGACTCCGGACCGCGGCATCACTCACAGTGACTCGGTGAATGGGGTGTTTCCCGACATTCGCACGAAGAACGGAAACACATGGGAGTCCATCGCCGGCAGTATGCCGCCTGCGCTGCCCGGTGAAGCCTCGTTTGCCGCAAGCGGAACCTGCATCGCCGCCGAAGGAAAATCAAATGCGTGGATTACCACTGGCGGCGCAACGATTGCGAGAATCCTCGCTACCAGAGACGGAGGCAATACCTGGAACGCTTACGATACTCCGTTGCTCAGCTCGCCCAGCGCGGGAGGAGTCTCTGTGGCCTTTCGAGACTCACGTCACGGAATCGTGGGCGGCGGCGACTTGAATTCAAACGCCAGCGCCGACACCGCGATCTCTGACGATGGCGGTCAAACATGGACTCTTACCACCGCACCACCCTTGCAGGGAGCCATTTTCTGCCTGGCCTACATCCGCGGCACGGAACATCGCGATGACGAAGGCTGGGGCGAGGAGTTTGAGCCTTTTGCGCATACCGTTGTGATCACGACCGAGACGGAGCCGAACTTCACCTCAGGAGAAGCTGCTTTTACTCCCGATGAGGGTTTCACGTGGGTTCCAATACCCGGGGCGAGCGGCTACTGGGCCGTCGCTTTCGCGAATCCGCATGCGGGTTGGTTCGTCGGCAATAACGGCGCGATCCTGAAGATCAGCTTCTAACCAAGCCGGCGGGTCATTTTGCTCGCGTGGTCGCCAAACGGGAGAAACGTCCGCCTCTCGACGTGACACCCTTGGCGATCACTAGCGAGCGCCGCGCAACCCTCCAGTAATTCCACTTGGACGGTTAGATCGTTTACCAGCAGTTGGCAGCACGGTCCTCGATAGTGCTGTAGCATTGCGCGATTGCGGCCAGCGCGGAGAAGAAAAACAGGTGTAGACGTGCGGCACTGCTCCCCGAGGGGAATCCCATCTCAGGAGGTTAAAATATGGCGCGACGCTCGTTCCTTACGAAGCTGGCGGGTTTGCCTCTTCTAGCGTTGGGTCTGCAGGTGCAAGAGTCGAAAAAATCTCTTCACGTTATGATGAAAAGCGCTTGGGGTCCCGACGACCCAACAAGGGCGGCTTTTCCGTTCGAACACGGACTCGCGCTGGCAGAAGCGGGTCACGAGGTACAAATCTTCCTTCTCGCAGAGGCCACCTCTGTGCTGCGAAAGTCGATGGTGAGTGCGATTCTGCCAGTTGGCTGGCCGCCTTTGAGCGAGACACTCGACAAGGTTGTGGCAAGACACATTCCGATCTTTGCTTGAGGAGCCTGTTCCCGGGCCCGTGGGGTCACGGAAACAGACCTGAATCAATGGGGAGCAAAATTTGGCAATCCGGCGATCTTTGTTTCGCTCGTGGAGTGGGCAGACCGGATAATTGTAGAGTGAAAATCACGCGGTGCATCGTGGTCGGATGAGCTGTGCGCTGTCTTCGACCTACCGTCAACTCCTGATTGGTCGGGTAGTCGGAGACTTGAATCCGGATGGACGATTAGCGCGTTTATTGGGAACTGAACAAGTGATGAAGATCGCTGCCGCTGTACGGGGACAGTTCTCGATCGTCGAAGAGCCTTACGAGCCTGGGCCGGCTGCGGGCTTGGCGATTTCGGTGCCCGCTTCGCCGGCGACCTCGAGTCCTGCCTTGCGCAGGCCGTCCATCAACTGCTCGACGAGTTCCGAATCCCAAGACTTCCCAAGCTCCTCCCGCGCAGTTGGGGCGAATTCAGGCCTCAGCCGGAGCAGTTGCTGCAGGGCAGCGCGCGCCGCGTCACGCTCACCGAGTTCCCCATATATCACCGCGAGCGCAAGGTGCGCGCGCCAGAAGCGGGGCATGTTGATTTTGAGTGCGGCATCCAGAGCGGCGCGGTAGTCGCGCTTACGGTACGCATCGAAGACCGAAGGAAACCAGTACCACCCCGGATGATGCGGATTCAGTTTTCTGGCGCGCTCTGCCCAGGCGCAACCGCGCTCCCAGTCGCCGGAATACGCTATCAGAAAACCCTGGTAGGCGGCAGTGTAGCCGTCCATCGGATTGAGCGCGACGGCCCGATCCGCGGCGTTGCGGAAAGCCTGGAATTCGCGCCGATAAAACAGAACCGTGGCCAGAGCGTGATAGGCGAGGTGATTGGACGGCGCTGCTTCGACCGCACGCCGAGCAGCCACGAGCGCCCGTGCGAGTGGATCGGGCCTGGCGTTGAATCCGTGAACATACTCTTCCACGTAAAGAATCGTCAGCATGGCCGAACAGTCGGCGTGCCCCGGTGCCTGCTGGATAGCGCGCTCCAAGTTGTCGCGCGTCACAGCGTGCTCCTCAGCGGAGACGCGCTCGAAATAACCGAAGCTGTGCAGCAACGCCTCGTACGGGCTGAGCTGGTCGGAGCCCTTACTGCGGACAGCTTCGCTCATGCTGTGCGGCAGAACACCGTGCGAATCGGCGACGGTGCAAACGATGCGCGAGACCACGTCATCCTGCAGTTCGAAAACGGTCTCTGGGCTGAAGACGCGATCGTAGGCCTCGGCCCACAAATGCGCGCCAGAACTGGTATCCACGAGTTGCACGGCGATGCGCACCTTCGCCCCCGCCTGGCGCAGGCTCCCTTCCATCACATAGCGAGCGCCAAGCGCTTTGCCGGCGGAGCGGACGTCGAGCAACTCGTGCGCATAGCGCGAACTGGAACTGCGAGAGATCACGCGGAGGTAGGAGAAACGTGCGAGACCGGTGACGATGTCTTCGGATAAGCCGTCGGCGAGCGCGGTGAGGTCCGTATTTCCGCCGCCGTACTTGAACGGCAGCACGGCGACCCAAAAGCCCTCATTGGCGCGCGCCGCGCCCGATGCGCTGCCGCCGGCGAGGCGTACGGGTTCGAGAACCGTCGTCGACGGCTGCCGCGCGAGATCGCGCAATTCATTGGACACGTCTCGCGCGGTTTGCAAGCGGCATTGCGGATCCTTCTCCAAGCAGCGCCTAACGACGCGCGAGAGATCGCCAGGGAGATCGGCGCGCAGCTCCGCAACGGGGCGGGGCGTGTCCCGAAGAATTGCTGAGATAAGTTCCGCCGACGAACGCCCCTTGAAGGGGCGCTGCCCGGTTGCCATTTCGTAAAGCACGATGCCCAGTGAGAAAATGTCGGTGCGGCAGTCCACCGCTTCACCCGCAACCTGTTCGGGAGACATGTAGGCCGGTGTTCCCATCACCATGCCCGCCTCGGTTTGCGGGCTGTGCGTCTGCGTCGCGTCGCCAGAGCTCATTGGCCGGATCTCTTTGGCCAGGCCGAAGTCCAGAACCTTCACGCGACCATCGCTCGTCACCATCACATTTGCGGGTTTCAGATCGCGGTGCACGATTCCTTTCTCATGCGCGGCAGCGAGTGCCCCGGCGAGCGCGGCAGCGATGTCCACGATGCGCTCGACTGGGAATCCGCCTTCAGGAATCAGCCGATCCAGCGGCTGCCCTTCGATCAGCTCCATGGTGAGGAAGTGGACGCCGTCGGCCTCCTCGACGGAGAAGATGGTGACGATGTGCGGGTGATTGAGCGCGGCGACGGCTCGAGCTTCACGCTGGAAGCGCATGAGACGCTGAGGATCGCGGGCCATTTCGGCCGGCAACACTTTAAGCGCCACATCGCGGCCGAGCTTCGTGTCCGAAGCGCGATACACCTCGCCCATGCCGCCGGCGCCAATCGCCGCCATGAGTTGGTAATGTGCGAGCGTACGGCCGATCAGTTCGGACCTCCCGCGAGCCACGAAGTTGCCAAGCGTGGCGTTGACTGCGAACAGTGCAGGGCGATTCTACACCAAGGGGGTTCGCGGGGTGGGCTGGCGGGGTGAGCTGCGCAGGTGTTGAGATTGGAGTGGGAGGAGTTGAGGTTGTCGGCCGCTAGTACCGTCCGGCTTTGGCGCTTCTGTGTGTTACGATTCGCGCCCGGAGGATTTCATGAAGATGTTTGTTCTTGGCGCGCTTTTCGCGTCGTCGATTTTTTTCGCCGTTCAGGCCCAGCAGCCCACGCAAACGCAGCGAATTCCATTATTCGAAAATGACGACGTGAAGGTGTGGAAGTCCGTCGTTTTTCCAGGCGCACCCCTCGCCATGCACCGGCACGAACATCCACGCGTAATCATAGCGATGACCGGGGGGACCATGAAGATCGTCGAACAGAACGGCCCCGCTGAATCTCATGTCTGGGAAACCGGCAAAGCTTACTGGCTCCCCGCAAACCTGCCCAACACGATGCACGCCGACGTCAACGCCGGTGAGAAACCGATCGAGGTTGTAGTGGTGGAGTTGGAGAAAGAAAACTAATCCGGGGCTTTGCCAAACGGCTTTGGAAGTACTCGGCATCGGTGGAGTTTTGCAAGGCGGCGCGGCGCGATTGCCAATGGCCGGTTACGCGTTCATCACGACGATGCCGCAGGCTTCGGCAGATAACTTAGTTAACGGCTGGAGCGTCTGACTGGCGATGATCCACAATCTTGAAGTCCTTGGGCAGTTCGAAAAGCTCCGCGTCGGGCTCGGATAGGGTTATGTCGGTGATCGTAAAGAGCTGCGTGCCGAAGCTCGGGTCCGTGCGCTTGGAGAGCAGGTTGATGCCGAGCTGATCGGCATACCAGTACTCACGGGTAAGGTTGATTTTCTGATCGTTTCCAATCGCTCCGGGATTGTAAGTCACGGTCTCGCGCGTGCCGACCGTGTCCACGCCGAGGATTACCTGATGACCGATATCTTCGCGGGTCACGTATCCGGCGTCATTCGGCAATGGCCCGGCGGGCACGCCGGTAACGTTGTAAACAGTCTCGGTGGAAGGCAAATAGTAAGTTAAGGTGCAAACTTTCGGCGTGACCAGCAGCATGCAGGTGTAGAGAGTATGCGCGCTCGGGTCGGAAATCTGTATGGCGTTCATTCGCGATTTCACGTTTCCGTTTTTTGGCACCAAAATCCAGCGCTCCTGGTAAATGCGGCCGGAGGCGTCGCGGGCGACGCGTCGCGAGTTCACGAACGTAATGGTGCCGCTGTCGGATGATCCGCGCACCCACTCCGTGTGCAGAGTCGCAAGGAAAGGCGCGTCTGCCTTGGGGGGAATGACGATGCTTTCAAGCACTTGCCGGGTTCCACCGTCCTGCGCCTGGACTTGCCGAGTTCCGCCGTCCTCAGCGGTTGCTTGCGAATACAGGACCGCGGGGGAGAAAACAGCGAGAAGGATCACGAGGGTCGCGCGTAACATTGCGGCCTCCTAGGAAGGCACGCATAGTACCATGAGCGATTACTGTGATGGGAGGTAATTCCAAGCCAAAACAGATCCCTCATCGGGCCAAAACCCGGCCCGCTGTCGGGACGAAAATACGCAAGGCGTGATGCAGAAAGCAACCGCACTGCGCGATGCTGTAGTCCGGGCAAGACCGGGCGCAGCTAGCGGCGCCCCTAAACGCGAGGTCACTGCACGGAGCAAAGCGGCAGAAACGGCAGTTGCGGAACACCGAGTCGCCGCAAAAGAGCCCGCGGATGCCGGTCGCCCGGAAGAGGACGCCCGAGGCAGGAAAATAACCGCCGCGTTGGCCTACTTTCTCCATAGCAGTTGATTTGTCTCGAAGTTAAAAGCAACCTGCTTTGCACCGAGCGATGCCAGCCCCAGGTATCCCGAAACACCGCTGAGCCTGTTTGCTCCCGGCGCGCTGATCAGAACAACTTCTCTGTCGAGATCCTGGCGGCCCAGACGAAGGCGCGGCACGATGGCGATGCGGTTTTCGAGAGGTCCGCCAAGACTCCATTCGCCGGTTCGCCCTTGCACACGATAATTCGCCAGCAGGTCCTTGACCGTATCTTCATAAAGAGCTATTCCGCGTGCACCACTGTCCACGACCAGCCAGACCGGCCGCCCGTCGAGATCTACTTCCACCCTGATCGACTTGGCATCTGCGCGCATGGGCGCGCAGTGCATTCCGACCGTCGATGTGGGACCGAACAACACGCGTTCTCTGGCGTAATCAACAAGGAAACTCTGCCTGCGGAACAGGTCGAGGCCGATCACGCCATCCACATGTACTCCAGTCGAGCGCAAGTACTCAAGGTCTTCGATCATGACCCGAACATTGGAAACGCGCTCCGGCCCGAAAGTCATGTCCTGCACTTCCGTCGATTCCAGCGCCACGGTTTTGTCGAAGGTGATTACCTTTGCCGGTTGGCCGTCAAGTCCAAGTCTCTCCGCCACTCGGCGGTCGATCGCGGTGTTGCTTGCTCCTGTATCCAGCAAGAACCGTAAATTGTCGGCATTGTTTATGCTACCCCGGGCCACCGCCAAGTAGCCGCCATAGAGTTTGATGGCCATTTCGTTGCTAGCCAGTTGCGTCCTGGTGCCGCCGACGGCCGCGCCGCACACAACCGACAGCAACAGCGTTCCCAGCAGCGCAACGACGTTTGTCCGATCCATGACGGTGCGCGCTTCGAACCACAGTAGCGCGAGCGTCTAAATTGGCTTGGGTGCAGCAGCAGCTCCATAGTGCCCCGCTGACTTCTCTCTGGAACACGTCTGACATCACAAAGCTCCGGCCAACTTACACTTACAACGAGTTATGACATAGCGTTCGTGCAACGTTTCTGTTCATTGATTCGTCTATAATAGCGACCGAAATCACCGTGTCATCGAATTCACACACCGTCTCAGCGCCAGCCGTGCCGCGCTATCGTTTCGGCAATTTTGAATTGAATGTTCATTCCGGTGAACTCAGAAGAAACGGCGCCAAGATGCGCCTTCAGGATCAGCCCTTTCTTGTTCTGCGAAAGTTGCTGGAGAGCGCCGGCACAGTTGTCGCACGCGAAGATCTTCATGCGGCGCTTTGGCCGGCAGACACCTTTGTCGATTTCGATACAAGCCTGAACACAGCCATCAAGCGTTTGCGTGAAGTACTTGCGGACTCCGCGGATAATCCCGTTTTCATTGAGACGGTTCCCCGCCGCGGGTACCGTTTCCTTGCCCCGGTTCAAGTCATTCAGGATGGCGGCCGCTCGCCCGTTCAGTGGGCCCCTGACGCTTCGCCGACTCTCGTTGCACGCCTTCGATCCAGACTCATTGTTGCTGGCCTATTCGTCACCGTCGTTGTCGCCGGCTTGCTAGTTCTCATTCATTCGCCCGTAGCCGAGCCACGCGTTCTGGACTCGACTCAGATTACGTTCGACGAAATGGGCAAAGGCAACCTTCAGCTGCACAACGGGAAAATCTACTTCAATGAACAAGCTTCCGATCGCGTCACGCTCTTGGAAGTTCCTACCGTCGGCGGCACGCCCGTTCTGCTGGCCTCCTCCTATCCCGGCCTGTTTCTTGGCGGCGTCTCTGCGGATGGCTCGAAGCTTCTGATCGCTCCGGCGAACACAAAAAAAGGCCCTTTTCCGCTCAAGGTCATGGATTTACCATCGGGTTCCTTGCAGAGTGTCGATGGGATTGAGTGTAATGACGTCGCCTGGGCGCCCGACAGCAAAATTATCTTCGCTAGGGACCAAGATGTTGTCCTGTCCGATGCAGACGGGTCCCATCAGCACAAACTTCTTTCCGCATCGGGTCCGGTGTTCCACATGCGCTTCTCTCCGGACGGAGCTCGATTGCGTTTCACCGTCGGCGACAGGATGACCAGCCAAAGCACAATTTGGGAAGCACAAGCCGGCGGCACAGGTCTTCATCAGATTCTGACGGAACTGACGGATTTCCCGGACCGCTGTTGTGGCGAATGGTCACGCGACGGCCGCTACTACTTTTTCGAGACCCGGCGCAATGGCCAGAGCAGGATTTGGGCTCTGCCGGAGCGTCACTCCTTCTGGACCAGGAGCCCGGTGGCCGTTCCCCTTACCACGGTTCCGCCTAACTTCTACATGGGGACCCCGAGCGACGACGGAAAGAAACTGTTCGTCACTGCCGCGGAGCCGCGCGCCGTCCTTGTGCGTTACGATTCTTCGTCTCGCCAATTTGTGCCATTTCTTTCCGGAATTTCGGCCGGCGATGTGGAAGCCTCACGCGATGGCCGCATGCTTACCTACGTCCGTTACCCAGAACAAACTCTTTGGCGCTCCAAAGCTGACGGCTCGGAAGCTGCTCAACTCACCGGGCCTTCTCTTCGCGCTACGCTGTCGCATTGGTCCCCAGACGGCTCGCGCATTGCTTTTTCCGGCTCTCGTCCGGGCCGTCCTTGGAACATCTTCCTGATTCCTGCCGCTGGCGGGCCAGCCGATCAATTGACCTCCGGCACAGTCTCCGATCTTGATCCCACCTGGGCTCCGGACGGCTCGACGATCGCCTACGGCCAAACCCGAATCGAAGGCGGCAAGCAAATCGCGTCAATTCAGTTGCTTGATCTGGCCTCTCGACGCACTACCACTCTCGCCGGCACGGATGGCATCTGTTGTCCGCGTTGGTCTCCCGATGGCCGCTACCTCCTGGCTTCTCACGCGGACTACGATGATCTTCTCCTCTACGAATTTGCTACCCGAAAGTGGACTGTCATTGCCAGGGGCCTTGGGCCCATTGGCTATATGGAATGGACGGACGACGGAAAAAGTATCCTCTTCGATACGCTCCTGGTGCAGGAGCCCGCCTTCTATCGCCTTCGCCTCTCCGACTTGCGCTTGGAGACAATCGTGAAAATCGGCGACGTCCGTCGCTACTACGGCCCATTTGGTCCTTGGGCCGGCATTGCGCCTGACGGCTCTCCCCTCCTCGTTCGCGACATCAGCAACGAAGAAATTTACTCGCTTGACCTGCAACTCCCTTAATTCAACACAGCAGACCGACGCACGCACCCAGCGCGCTCGTGTCTCTGGCTCTGAACTGTCACTGCATCCTCGGCACGCCGCTTGTGGGTGATCGAACAGCGAAAGTTCATGCAGCTATCGGAAGCGGACCCGCGAGCGGATTTTCACCAGCATTACCCGGGCGCTTCCGGTTCACTTGTAAAAGCACCGCCAGATTTTTGCTGAGCGGTCTAAATCGGCACACAACGCAAAGCGGGGAGCCTGGCGGCTCCCCGCTTGCTTCTTCCGTAGCCACCGCGATGCCGAAGGCTTCGCCGGTGGCGCGCACCGCAAGAGCGGTGTGAAAACGGCGTCTATCTCAAACTACTCTGCCCGGTGGAGTCATACAAATTCCTCCGTGCACTACGACTACAATTCTCTTCTACTCCCGCGTATTGCTGAATGCAACCGGAAAATATTGCGTTCGAGAAACCGCAAAGATATGAATCTGAATACTTCCATCAGCGCCGGGGCACGGATGATCAAAGCTCATAGCAACTGTGTGATTTCATCTTGGCGGTAATGCTTAAGCGCACCGTTGTAATCCACGCAGGCCCGCCGCAACGCGGCGGCTTGTAGAATAAAGTTGGACAGGAGACCTCTCATAGTCAAGCAGCAGAACTTTCGGTTCGTGGTGCGGTTAGCAGTAGGCTTGTTTTGCGCGCTATCAGCGATGCCGGAATCGTTCGCCCGACCTCAAGGCACCGGCCCCGGAGTCGCCGACCTCTCGGCCCCTAAACTTGCCGGACGATACGTCAGACTTGCTGGACATCCGGGAGTATTCACCACACGCAGCGAGCTAAACGCCCTGGCTAAACAAATTAATGTGCCAGGCAGCTATTCCGCGAAGCGCTTTCATCAACTTGCTGCTCAAGTCAAACGTGATGTCTCCGGTCGCAATGAGTGGGGAGCCGCTTATTCCGGCTGTAACTTGGATATCTACACTTATGCATTTTCCTACGAGCCACAGACAACCCATAACGTTGACCACGCCACGAAGGTTTCCTCAGCCCTGGGGCTTAACCCAAACTCTACTCCTCCTGCTGGCGCAGCAGTTGTTGCTTCACGACTGGCCTTGTATGCAGCGCTGCTGAAGGCCGGTGCGACGCTAGCTGCGGGCGAGCCAAGCGCGGAGCAGGCTGCGGCGATAGGAAAGCAAATTCTTGTGGCGTGGAGCGCGCATGGCTTTCAGGACGGCCACGGCCGAATTCTTTCCATCCCCTCTCAATTTTGCGATGACGACGGCCGTTCTAACGTCGG
Source organism: Acidobacteriota bacterium (assembly GCA_013289715.1). Taxonomy (GTDB): domain Bacteria; phylum Acidobacteriota; class Terriglobia; order Acidiferrales; family UBA7541; genus Palsa-295. The sequence goes on from JABCZJ010000003.1 coordinate 267,164, forward strand.
CACGACGGCGGGCGCGGGATTAGCTGTTGCGCGCGGCGTAATCTATTCCGTGCAGGCGCAGGATCTTCTCATGTATGTGGGCACTCTTAGTGACGCAGATGCCAAGCAAATCAACGCCTTCCACTCCGCGATGTACGAGTTGCTTCGAAATGCGCTTAATTACAATTTTTCCTTCCATGCTTGGGCCTGCGACCACTTTAGTAACCACGCAGCGAATCAACTGACCGGGCTGTTGGCACTGGCGCGCATACTGGACAATCAACAGAAGATTGAAGCGGTCCTCTACGGCAGGGATAAGTCAATCTCCGTGACTTTGCCGTGGACCTCTTTTTTCGAGAGAGCGATTTACGGCAATGGGGATAAGGTAAACGCCTGTTATGCCAATAAAGGCCCGGATGGCGACATGAGCAAGCCTTTCTTTCAAACCGTCACGGTAGCGCCCGGTGAAATCGACGACCGTTATCGCAACGCCGACGCCTCGCAAGGAATTGGCTATCCAATGTTCACACTGGAACGTCTTCTTGACGCCGCCGAACTCTTGCGTGGCGCCGGCTATGATGCCTACGGCTATCACGGAATTCATGGCCAATCGATTGAAACGGCGACGGCATATTACGGTTGCTACGCAAAAACAGCGCGCTTCGGAAAAACCATCACTCCGGAAAATTCACATACTTGCCCCGATGCAGCGCAGTACTACGGCAAGATCGTGAATGGTGTGGATCGCATGATCACCGTTGCCGCCCTACGGTTTCCGCAAAACCAGTCGATCACAGATCTTGAACCGCAAGCGAAGACTACCTCAGCGTCGGGACCATTTTCGCTCGATGCCATTCTGTTCGGCAAATGGCGCGATTGACAGAAGCGTTCCTGAAAATCTGAGGGATGTGGAAGTAGCTCGACGAGTTTGGATTAGCCGAGTGAGTCGTTCGGTGGGACGATCTACTTCAGAAAAAGAGCCTCGCGGACCTGGTCGCGCCCGACGAACGTCTTCGACGAGCGGAACTTCCCGAAAATATCCAGAATCTCGCGATTTTGAAACACGCGCGCATGCACCGCCAGCGTGGGAGTCGGCACCAACTCCAGCGTCTGCGAATCCACAACCTTATAGCGATTGAAACGCTCCGGCGCTCGGCTGTGAAAGGAAGCCAGCACCGCTCCGCCAGGCCGCATCACCGTGTAGATCCGCTCCATCACTCGCGGCAGAAGTTCCGCATCCAGGTAATCGAAAAGGTCCCACGCCAGCACGCCGTGAAAATAATCTTCGGAATACTGCAGCGCGGTATCCAGAAATTTCCCCGCCAGCATTCCCTGTGACCCCCGGCCGTTGCCATCGCCTACCGGGGCGTTGCGCAGGCTTTCTTCCTCCGCGTGCAGAAATTCCTTCCAGGAACGCAGCAGGTCTTCGGTGGAAAGCCGGAAACCTTTCTCGATGAAAAACATCACCGTGGACTGAAACACGGCGCCCAGATCCAGAATCTTACCTTGCCCGTTATCGCTGATCAGCCACAGAAATTCTTTCAGCCCGTTCGAGACGCGCATGTTGGCGGAAGCAGCGTTCGCCACTTCCGGTCCCGGCTTCACGGGCGCGCGGGCCGTAGCCGTGGAATTCGCTCTATGCTTGGCCGTCCAGTCCATAAATCGCGCTAGCCCCTCGGTGCGACTGCAATAGCTTTTATGGGTTTCACGGCATCCGCCGGACTCGTCGCCGCGGTTGCTGTCGGGGCCGCCGCCGGGGTCGCTGGCGAGGTTGCCGGCGAGGTCCCGGTTGAGGCCTTGCCGCCGGAGGTTTCGGCCGCAGTACCGGGACGCGTCATTTCCACTTTGCCGCGGAAACGCGCGCCATCCTCGATGCGGAAGCGCCGCGCGAGCACGCTACCCTGCACGTGACTCGCAGGACCCATGCGCACGTTGTCGCGAGCATGCAAATTTCCCTGCACATTGCCGTCGATCTCGATTTCCGGCGCTTCGATATCCGCATTCACGCGGCCGCTGGCGCGGACGGTCACGCGCCCGTTCGTCAGGTGAATTTTACCGTGTGCTTCGCCCTCGATGACCAGGTGGCAACTGCCGGTAATGTCCCCGCGGATTTTCAGGCCTGGCCCGATCGTGGAGACGGCGCTCATCGCCGCAGCCACATCCGGCGCGCTCGCCGCAGCGGGCGTAAATGCCGCGGGGGCGGATGCTGCCTGCACCGATGAAGTTGAAATTGTTGCAGGTGGAGTCACGGTTGAATTCGGATTCGCTGTCGTTGCGCCCGGTTCTGCTGCCTCTGCTCCCGGCGAAGAAGGCTTCAATTCTTCGGTTCTGCGCCACATATGGGTTCCTCCCCAGTATCGCTGAGACTCCCGCGGGGGGTGGCAGGGGTCCTGATGTGATGCAGGAACTATATTACAGAGAAGTGCTGCAACGATAGAGGCCTGCGTACTTAAATGACAACGCGCCGCCAAACCGTCAGCCCCACCGCTGATTGCTCAGGTGGTACGTACATCATCATGCCGCATTTCCCAGAGCGCGTGCAGATATCCACCCAACTCGTGAAAAAAAATCCTGACCCCTTCCGCAGTGCGCCACCAGCTCTGCGGGTCGTAATCACTATCAGGCGCGGATATCACGCGCAGTTGCGTTCCCGCCGGCAAAGTGCGTTCGTAGATATATTCCGACCGGCGCGTGTGGTAGTTCGATGTAACCAGCAGAATCTTCTTCCAGCCGTGCGAAGCGATGAGTTCGCTCACCGCCACTGCTTCCTCGTGCGTATCTTCCGCGCGGTGATTCAGTGGAATAATCGCGGCCGCCGGCACGCCGTGATCCACCAAGTCGCGCTTCATCAGGTCCGTGGTGCTGGCGTAAGAGCGTAGCGACCGCCCGGTCGCCACCACTCGCGGCGCCATGCCGGACCTGAACAGCGCCGCAGCCCGCGAAGCACGTACCGCATCGTAATTGTCGCCGCTCAACACCACGATCGCGTCCGAATTCTCCGGCGCATCATCCACAATCCAGAATTCCCCCGCAAAACGCAGCAGCGGAACGCGCACCAGATACAGAATCACCAGAAACACGACGAAGAAAATCAGGAACAGCAGCCTGAAGATAATTCCGCCGCGCTGTGGGTCCGGTTCGGCAAAAAGCGTGGCGGCGAGGCTGGTCATTTTGCGGGGTCAAGCTGACGCAATCGTTCGGCGGCCTGCTCGGGTAATGTCCCGTTGAAATAGACTTCCTTGATGCTGTAGGACTTGCTGCGCTGCTCGACGATCGGCAGGATTTCAAAGTGCCAGTGATAATCCCCCGCGATGGTGCGCCAGTATTCGCTCAACTCGCCCTTCGTTTGCTGCGTATTGGGCGCCGTGTGCACCACTAAATGATAACCCGGCGCCACCTGCAACAAACGGCGCAGCGTGCGTCCGAGCAAAGCGGCCAGATTGCGGCGCTGTTCACCGGCAAGCGGCACTTCATATTGATGATTGTGCGTGCGCGGCAGCAACCAAATTTCGTAAGGCACGCGCGAAGCGTACGGGCACAGCGCGTAATAATCCCCTGCGTTGTCCACCACGCGCTTGGCCTGCCGCATTTCCTGGCGCAGAATGTCGCAAATGACGCAGCGCTCGCGGTCGCGATACCATTCGCGCGCCGAACGCAGCTCGTACAGAATCCGCCGCGGCACAAATGTGGTCGCGGTGATCTGCGAATGCGCGTGCGGCCACTCCTCGCCCGACTGCTCGCCTTGATTCTTGAACACGGTCACGTATTTGAACCGCGCGTCGCGTTTCAAGTCCGCGATGCGCCGCACCCAAGCGTCCAGCACGCGCTCGATTTCCTCGTCGCTCATCTGCGCGAGCGTGCGCGTGTGGTCCGGCGTCTCCACCACAATTTCGTGCGCGCCAACCGCCGCCATGCGGTCGTAAATCCCTTCGGCGCTGCGCCCCGGATCGCCTTCGATGCGATACAAAGGCCGAAAATGCGGGTACACCCGCACCTGCCACTTGCCTTCAGGGGGCAGCGCGAGCAGAGTCTGCGTCTCGATGCGATTTTCCGGGCACAGCGGGCAAGGATCCGGCCGCACTTTATCGCGTTCCGGATGCCCTGCCACCACCCAACTGCGCGTGATCGGATCTTTGCGAAGTTCCATCAGTCCTCAAACCGAAAAGGAAACGCGTAATCTTATAACGTGGGCTCTGCGAGGGCAAAACATAACAGGAGAGTTTTCGTAGCGGCGGGCTTCAGACTGCCACGGCTTTGTGGTTCGGCACCGAGCGTAGACAGTTCGGTTGGACTCCGATTCATGCTCGTCTATCATTATGCAGTATGGCTTCCATACAAATCAGGGGTTCTGTGCCCAGATGGCCCACCGCTATACTGCCCGCGCTCCACGTTCTGCTCTGCGCCCTCGCAGGTTTTCTCGAAATGCGGCGACAGGACGCTTGGTTTCGTATGATCGGAATCGACCCCCCATGTTTCATATTTATATGGTGGATGACGGACCAGTTCAGAGCATTCGCATTCTTCCTAATTCTGGGAACCGCATGGTGGTACGCCGTCGGCCGGCTCACCTGGGCGAGCAATAATCGCAGATTCGGCGGTCCGGGTTCTACCCTAACGACGCTCTTTGCTCTTGTCGTCGTCTGGGCAGGTATCAGCGGAACGGTGGGCGCCTTCCAACAAGACGCTGTCGATGGCACTTTGTCGGTGTGGGTCGTAATTCAGTACGCGCTGATTGCACTGCTTTGCGTTGGGGCGATTCTCTGCGTCGTTCTTTCGACACTGGCCGCGGTCACAAGTGTATGGAGTATCAGAGCCGTGCATCGCTGACAGGTGCGGCGACGACGCTCGATAGAGCGCTGTCTAACGAGTGTAATGCGTGGGAGTCGGCCCAGCTTCCAGACGATGGCGATCCCAAATCGCGCCTTCGCGGCTGTAACTGGCCATCTCGAAATCCTGGGTCAGTTCGAGGCAATCCGTGGGGCAAGCGTCTTCGCACAAGCCGCAGAACATGCAGCGCGAAGTATCGTAGGTGAAAGTGGTCAGAACTTTGCGCCGCGTAGCATCGTCGCGCAGCCACCCCACCACGATCAAATTCTCCGGGCACGCCAGGGCGCACAAATTGCACGAAATGCACAGCGATTCGCCCGTCTCCGGATTCATATTCAGCCGCGGCGCCCCGCGATAGCGCTCCGCCACCATCGGCCGTTCCTGGGGATACTGCTCGGTGTAAATATTCTTCGGAGCCTGATAACGAAACGTGACCCACATGCCCTTGAAGAGGTCCACCAGAAACACGCGCCGCAGAAGTTCTCTCATTTCGAGGATTGTGACTTCCCTGCCACCGGAAGTCAATAGACGCGGGTAGCGCACGATTTCCGACGTCGCGGCAATGCTGTGCCTTAGCCCGCCGATGGCCGCGCCGGTTCCATGCTATCCTGCCAAAAATGAGCCTGCTCGATTGGATTCCGGCGGATAACCACGACGCGCGATTCATGCGCGCCGCGCTGGAGGAAGCCCGCGCCGCAGCCGAACGAGGCGAAGTCCCGGTCGGCGCAGTCGTGGTAATAAACAATGAGATCGTAGCCCGCGCTGGAAACCGCACGATCGCAGATTGCGACCCCATCGCCCACGCCGAGGTGATCGCCCTGCGCGAGGCCGCAAAGCGCATCGGCAACTATCGCCTGGCAGGCGCCGCGCTCTACGTCACGATCGAGCCTTGCGCCATGTGCGCCGGCGCCATGATTCAAGCACGCATCGCACGCCTAATTTACGGCGCGCCAGACGCCAAAGGCGGCGCGGTTCACTCGTGTTTCGAGGTTCTCGATCATCCGCAACTGAACCATCGCGTGGAAGTAGCCGCGGGAGTTCTAGCCGATGAAGCCGCCGCAGTTCTGAAAGATTTCTTCGCCGCGCGACGGTAGAAAAACCATGCCGTGCTCCTGTCACATCAAATGCACGCAACACGACTAGGATTGACCCCTCGCCACTGACCGCAGATTTGTTTACACTCGTTTCGGACGTAAGCAGCGTGGGCCCAAGCCGCACCACACCAATAATCATAGAAGGAATAATTCGCATGAGCGCAAGAATGACCCGCAACGCGATACGTAACTGCACCCGCGCATTGCTCTGCTTGCTAGCCGCCGCGGCGTCCATGCCAGGCGCCGCTTCCCTGCCGGCGCAAACCGAACAAAATGCGCAAAAATCACAAACCTCAAGCGAAATAACCCGCAAGGACCTTCTCGCGCAATTCAACGAATCGCTGCAGGAACTCACCGCGCGCGTCACACCCTCTATCGTGCAAGTGCAAGTGACCGGCTATCGCGCGCTCAATGAAAAGAACGACACCGATGCCAACACCATCGGACGCCAGCGCAGCCTCGGCTCAGGCGTGATCGTGGATCCCGACGGCTACATCATCACCAACGCGCACGTAGTGAAAGGCGCGCAGCGTGTGCGCGTCGTCCTCACGCCCGCTACCGCCGGTGATTCGCAAGTGCGCGCCAGCCTCGGTCTCGGCGAACACAGCCCGCCAGCCGACGCGCGCATCATCGGCATCGCGCCCGCGATCGATCTGGCGCTGCTGAAAATTGAACAGAAAAATTTGCCCGCGATGGCCTTCGCCGATTACACCCGATTAAAGAAAGGCCAGCTGGTGCTGGCATTCGGCAGCCCCGAAGGCCTGGAAAATTCCGTCAGCATGGGAGTAGTCAGCGCTGTGGCGCGGCAAGCGGACCCGGACGTGCCGTCGGTGTACATCCAGACCGATGCGCCCATCAATCCGGGAAACAGCGGGGGGCCGCTGGTGGATACGAACGGCGAGCTGGTTGGTATTAACACATTTATTCTCACCGAATCAGGCGGCAGCCAGGGGTTGGGCTTCGCCATACCCAGCAGCGTCGTCGAATTCGTATATCACGAGCTGCGCAAATACGGCCGCGTGCATCGCAGCATTATCGGCGCGCAGCTGCAGGACATCACGCCCGATCTCGCCACCGGACTCTCTCTGAAAAAAGAACGCGGCGTAGTGGTCACGGACGTCCTTCCCGACGGCCCCGCGGAAAAAGCCGGTCTAAAAATTCAGGATATTCTGCTCAACCTCGACGGCCGCGCCATGGGCAGCGTGCCGCTCGCCGAAATGATCATTTCCACGCGTCCCGCGGGCGCGGTGATGCAAGCCGAAGTCCTGCGCGGCACGCAGCGCCTCACGCTGGCAATTCCCGTGACGGAGCAGAAAAATGACGTGGACCAGTTGGGCGACCTCGTGGATCCCGAAAAGGACCTGGTCGTGAAGCTGGGAATTTACGGCGTGGAAATTGACGCGCAACTAGCGAAACAGCTCGAGGACCTGCGCGAGCCTACAGGCGTGATCGTCGCGGCCCTCGCCGCCGATTCGATGGGCGTCGAAGCCGACCTGCAACCCGGCGACGTGATTCACGCGCTAAACGGCAAGCCTCTGGCCACGCTGGCACAGCTGCGCGCCGCATTGAAGGCCCTGCCGACAGGCGCCCCAGGCGTACTGCAAGTCGAGCGCGACGGAAAATATCTCTACGTAACTTTTGAAATGGATTGAATGTCCGAGCGTCCGACAATCTGTGGATTACCCAATTTTCGAAGCGGCTGACGTGCGGGATTCTTGTTGGTGCCGAGCAGAGGATGAGAAAACAAAAACGGCCAGCCGGTCGTTACGTCGCTGATCTTCGAATTCGATACATTCCACGAACAGAACACCGGACTACTTCCCAGCGTTCTCTGAAGCTCCTCCGCAGGAAGCGCGCGCGGTACGCCCTTGCGGCCTAGTTCGCCAAGCGTACCCATAGGATCGTTATCCGCGTGCCTCCCGGGGTCATTCAAGCACAAATAATCCGAACACCGCACGAAACCGTTTGCCGGCGCTAGTTGTGAGCCTGCCGCGCCTTTGCTAAGCTACAAGAGCACCAAGCGCGGAGAGGTGTCTGAGCGGTTGAAAGAGCTCGCCTCGAAAGCGAGTGTCGGGGAAACTCGACCGTGGGTTCAAATCCCACCCTCTCCGCCACCGATCATTGGCCCGCCGCGACGCACTCACCTATCGCTTGTTCAAATTGCAGCTTCAGCTGCTCAGCTTGCTCCTCCGTGCGGACCCTCACCCACGCGCTTGAAACCATCGGCTGCTCGACGGAAGCAACGGGGCCTCGCTTCCTGTTGAACACGATGTTTTGGTCCACCACGTTCACCGTGTTCTTGCCACTCGTGGATTGCAGCCGAACCATGTAGTAATCCCCCGCTTCGATGCCAGGACGCTCGCTCTGCCCCGCGCGCACCGGCTCGATAGTAATTTGCTTCGCGTCCATGCTTGCCAGCGGCACAGCAAAGCGGTGCGTTTCGATGTAAATCAGTTGGCCGAATGCGGTGCCTTCCTGCATTTGATTCCAAACGATCGAGCAGCCGTCGAAGTTAATCGGCGCCACCGAGATCGTCGTGGTCACGTCGCCAAACTGAGGAACGGAATGCTTCCAGCGCGCGTTATGGTCAATTGAGAACTCCTGTGCCAGCTTCCTCAGGAATCGAAACTTCTCTGACGGCGCCGTGGATTGCGCCACCGCTGTAACAGGCGAGGAGCGCGATGGATTGGCGAAGCCGTTGACCCCCAGCAATAAAAGCAGGAAAAGCAGCAACCCCCCGAACCAATTCGGTTGTTTGCGCATCGGCGCCCCTCCCAACGCTTAAAATCACCGTGACGGATTGCGCCAAACATCACTCCATCGCAACTTATCATCTTCCGGTGCGTGAGTGCCACAGGCCAGGTACTGGTACCTCTAGCGTCCGGGTACCGTATCAATCGGTACTTGGCTAGACGCCCCGACTGCGAGTACGATGCCCCCGGCAACTGGGCAACACTCCCCGCGCACGCAGACGCACGAACGCAACAAGCCCCAGACCTCGGCGGGATTTTTCTGGATTACTTTTTGCGGGACACGTTTCGCTGCAGCGCGAATCTCGGCGGCATGGTCTGCCGGGACCTGACCATTCTCCGCGCGATCGAGCGTTGCTCGCACAGTCGAAGTCATAAGGTAGCAGACTGGATTGTCGAGCTGCGGAATTGGGAGGGGCAGATGAACAGAATCATTCGATTATTAGCAATCTTCGCTGGCGTAGTGATTATTTCTCTGCTCGCGCGCAATGTCTCGGCCAACACCGCCACCGTCCGCTGTGTCGCGCAACAAGATCAAATCTCTGTTTACGATTCGCTGCGCACCCGCGGCGTCGAAGCAAAACTGAAGTGTGGCGAAGAAGTCGAGATCATCGGGCGTGTGCAGCACTATTTAAAAATTCGCGCGCAAAACGGTGTCGAGGGCTACGTGCCGGACAGTTCCCTCGCCGGTCCCCCGGCTGGAGACGTTCACCAGGATGCTGCCGCCAAGTCTAGCTCGGTCGCCGTTACTCCGGCGCAAAACGCGACGCGGAAAAAGCAACCTTCCAGCGAGCCTGTCTCGCCCTCCGACACTTTCGCGGACAATAATTCCGCCGCAGCTCCCTCGCCTCTTTCGAACACGTCGGCCAAAGCAGGGGCGGGCAAGCCTGCGACTCAGCCAGAGGCTACCAACTCCAATTCTGCGGCGGCAACCCCTGCTGTCAATTCCGATGACGCTCCCGCTCCGCCACCAGATAACGAAAGCGCCGACCCCGCTTGCCAGAACTATTTTTCGGCCTACGGCCTTGCGCCCAGCCAGTTGAAATGGATCGCGCAAAATCGCAAAAAACTTTTCTCCAATATCTGTCCGGCGCCCGATATTTCCAAAGTGGATTACGTAATGATCTTCACGCACGACGTGGATTTTTTCAACGTCACCATGCCCACGCCGGTGCACAAGATCGAGGGCTTCTCCGATTTCAGGGCCCTGACCCCGATTGACACCGGGCTGACGTCCGCATCCGATCCGGACAAGGCGCACCACCAATACGTCTGGATCTTCCGCGTCGCGCCCGGCACTTTCGACCCGGAAAATTTCTCGCCGCGCCGCCGCTATCAATTTTCCACAGTCGAATCCAACGCGCTCGGCTCGAAAGCCGGCCTAAAAGCCGTCGAAGACGCCTTCCGCTTCGTCTCCACCGCGAACCACTGAAGGTGGACCACCGGCAGACCGGCGCCGACACTCGCCTTTGCTTGCTTTCGTCGATGTCTCTCGGCATTCGATGTACGTACAAATGTATTGACATCGGAACGGCTGAAGATGCCGGCTAAGTTGCCGGGGAAAGCTTATGAGGAATCTCACAAAACAGCAGAAGCGAGACATCCGCGCCGTTGCCGCAAGAAAAGACCAAGACATTGATTTCTCCGACGCGCCCCCGGTTCTGGACCGGAGCGCAGCGGAGATCGGCAAATTCTAGCGGCCGGCAAAAAAGCCAGTCACGATGCGACTGGATTCTGATGGAATCGCATGGCTCAAAACCGAGGGCCGAGGCTACTAGACGAAAGCCAACTGGCTCCTGCGGCACGCAATGCTTCACTTCACCGCAGCGAAGACCCGGAACGATCGCACCTTCCAGCGACAGCGCAGCAAGATCAAACATCAAGAACGAAAGTCCTAAATTCTCGTGGCCCCGCGCACATTGCACGCCTGAACCGGTGCAACGATGACGAGAGCTACTGCAGAGGCATCGAAGTCTTCCGAAACACCATGGCTACTACCACTTTCGATGCAACCGGTGTGGTTCCGTAAACCGCAGCGCCGAACTTCCACGTCTTCAACGCGCCGCTCGCCGCCGCCGTCAACATAGGAACTGCGCGGATGACCGTGACCTTCGTTAAAGCGCCTCGGCTGTCAACGGGCGCGTCCAGCACCACCGCACCGCCCACCGCAGCGTCCGAAGGATATGGCGAATACGTCGCAGCCAGAAGTTGCGCCGGAGTGTAAGGTGTCGCCTTCGGGTTCGGCGGCTGAAACGGCTCTGCCGGCGCCAGCGGCACATTTTTCAGCTGCAGATAAGCCGGATCGAACACCACATTGACAAGCAAGCTTGACCGAACATGCTGGCCATCCAAACTCGCCGGCGCATAGGTCCAACCACGCACCGCCACCAGCGCCGGACTCGTTAACGCGGGAATGTCCCGTAGAACCTGCACATTCACGATATTGGCGCCCTCGTCCAGGTTCACCGCCAGCGTCACCACGCCCGCCGCTGCCGTCGCGGCCGCATACGGAATATCGCTCGCGTAAATCACATCCGGCGGAACGAAATGTGGCGGACGCTGTGCAAGAGTCGGCGCGGCGGCCATTAAAAGGAAAAGTGAAAATAGCGCCAGTCCCGCTGCAATCCGGAAGGTTCGTTTCATAAACCAGCTCTGCCCTTCGACGATCCGCTTAAATCGCCAGCCTCGCCGTGGTGCCAGGTAACACGGCAACAATCCAATCCCTCACGAACTCTTCTTGCTCGTCTTCGCCGACGAGATCGGCCCGCCGATCTTGTTCAACGTATCCAGCGCCCGCGCCTTGTAAGGACTGTTCAATCCAATCACTTCCGTAAGCACCACCCGCGCCTCCGGTATCCGCTGCATCTTCGCCAAAGTGAAACCCAGCCGGTATTGATTCTGCGCATAACTAAACGTATCGGCCTTCAACAACGGACTCGCCTGCTTGAATTCGTCAATCGCTTGCGGATTACGATTCTTGTTCACATTCACTTCGCCCAGCGAGGAATACGCCAAACCCTTCTGAATCGCCACCTGTTTCTGCCATTGATCGTCGTCCACGTTGTCCGGCTTCTTGGCCTGCGACAGCAAATCAAGCGCGTGCTGCGCGTACGTTCCCGCTTTATCCAGATGCGCCGGATCATTGCACCAAGTGTCCGCCAGCAAAATGAGCATGGAAATGTCATCCGGATTCGAAGTCAGCAAACTCTGCGCTGCCGCCAGCATCTTCGGCGCGTTCTGCGCTTGCTGATAAGCGATCGCAGTTTGCTCGCGCGCGCTCACCGTGTAAGTGGAATCCGGAAACGTCGCCGCATAGCGTTCCAGCAGCGCCGCGCGCGCGGTGGCATCGGTGGTCTTGTATGCTGCGTTGAGCAGCGCGTATTGCACGTAGCCGACATCGCCTTCCACGGTTTTCAAAACGCCTTGCCGTTGCGCGCTCCATGTATCGGCCGCGGTGCCCTCGGGCGCCGGCGCCGCCTTGTAACGCGTCACGATCGCCGCCACCTTCTGGCCGGCGTCGAAAAGTTTCGCGCTGTCGCCCTGTTCCTCCGCGGCATGCACCATAATCACCGCCGTGGAAAAATTATCAGGATCGAGCGCCAGCACCTTGTCGCCGTACTCGTACACCTTCGCGTAATCCTTCTGCGCCAAATACGATTGCACGTACAGCTGATCGCCCAGCAACTCCATGTCGCCCTTGCCGTAATCCGCCATGAATTTATCGAGCAGCGCGATCTTGTCCGGCCCATCCGTCGCGGCGTAAATGTCCGTCAGCGCCTTGTCTTCGGGAGTGCCCGCAGCCACCGAAACACTCTTGCCGATTTGCGCCGTGGCGCCACCCGCTGCAGCCATCACCAAGATCGCGCAAATCGCCGCGCACACCATGAATCGTCGCATGCCGCACCTCCCAAAATTTCGTCGCGCCCGCTAACTTCCGCCGTCCCGCGCCCGCCCCAGGGTCTGACGCGCGCATCTTAGTCGAACGACGCCCCGCGCCACAATCTTTTCGTTGCGCCTCCCGCCCATTGACGATTCCACCGTTTCAGTACACGATTCCCTGTCGCGCAATTCCCAGGAAGAGGTGCCCCATGCCCGCAGCCACATCATTCGAAAAAGTAGAACACGAAAAACTCAACGCGCACATTTCCCGCCAGATGATGAGCGGCGAAGACGCCACACTCGCCCGCATTTTCATCGCGCGCGGCGGCATTGTCCCGCGCCACTCGCACCGCAGCGAACAGTTTTCCCTCATCATGTCCGGCGCTCTCAAATTTTTCTTCGACGACGGCGAAACCACGGTAGTCCACGCCGGCGAGATCGTCCTGATTCCCGCCCACGTCCCGCACAAAGCCGAAGCCCTGGAAGACACCGTGGACATTGACTTCTTCGCCCCGCGCCGCGAAGACTGGATCAACAAGACCGACGCCTACCTGCGCAGCGACGTACCGCAGAAGAAGGACTGAACCCATGGACCTCGGACTAAAAGGACGCGTCGCCATCGTGGCGGCGGCCAGCAAAGGACTGGGCCGCGCCATCGCCACCGAACTGGCCAAAGAAGGCTGCGCCGTAGCGATCTGCGCGCGCACCGCCGCCGACTTGGAACGCACCGCGCAGGAAATCGGCGCCATCGCAGGCCGCGAGATCTTCTGGCGCGCGCTCGACGTCACCAACGCCGACGGCGTCAGCGATTTCGTCGCCGCCGTGGAAAAGAAATTCGGACGCATTGATATTTGCGTCACCAATACCGGCGGCCCGCCGTCGAAGAAATTCATGGAAATCACGCTCGAGGAATGGCGCACCGCCGTCAATCTCGTCCTGCTCAGCAGCGTCTATTTCGCGCGCGAAGTGCTACCGCGCATGCAACGTCGCCGCTGGGGCCGCCTGCTCACCATCACTTCCATCTCCGTGAAGCAACCGATTGACGGCCTGATGCTATCTAATTCCTTGCGGGCCGGCGTCACGGGAATGGCCAAGACGCTCGCCAATGAATTCGGCGCCGATGGCATCACCGTCAACAATGTCTGCCCCGGCTACACGCTCACCGATCGCCTCACCGAGCTTTTCGAAAAGCGCGCACAAGATGCAGGCGTCGCCTACGACGAGATCCTGAAGCAATCCACCGCGAACGTGCCCATCGGCCGCTTCGCGCGCCCGGAAGAATTGGCCGCGCTGGTAGCGTTCCTGGCATCCGAGCGCGCCAGTTCCATCAACGGCACGACGATCGCCGTGGACGGTGGCAGCACGAAGGGACTTCTGTAATTTGAGCTGTAGCACAACCACGAAACGTAAACGCCCCGCAGCACGTTGTATACTATTCGCTTTTGTCGCCATCTTTGTTTCGCCACGGGAGAGAACCGAATGACTCAGATTTCCGGACGCTTTCGTCCGCTTCTGCCCGCAGGAATGTGCGCCCTATTTTTGTCCCTCGCATTGCTGCTTCCCGTACTCGCCAGCGCCGATGAACCCTACGCGCGAAGTCGCGATTACGATCTGCAAAATGTGAAGACGCACCTCTGGTTCGATGTCGAACAGCGCAAAGTCCGCGGTGAAGTCACCCATAGCATCGCCATGCTGCGCGACGACGTCACGCAAATCCAATTCGATTCCGTAGCTCTGAATATCGCCACCGTAACCCTCGATGGCAAGGACGCAAAATTCTCCACTACGGATGCAGCGGTAATCGTCCTGCTGCCCGGCCCTTCCCGCCGCGGCGAACATCACGAAGTCTTCATCCGCTACGATGGCCAGCCGAAGAAAGGCCTGTACTTCGTCCTCCCCGACAAAAATTATCCCAATCGTCCGAAAGAAGTCTGGACCCAAGGCGAAGCCGAAGACACGCGCTACTACATCCCCATCTACGATTACCCGAACGACCGCACCACCTCCGAAATGATCCTCACGGTTCCGGCGACGTGGCTCACCATCTCCAATGGCAGCCTCGTCAGCGTGAAAGAAGAACCCGACGGCACCAAAACATGGGACTGGAAGCAATCCGAACCGCTTTCCACATATTTGATCTCCGCCGTAGCCGGAGAATTCGTGGAAAAGAAAGACACCTGGCGCGGCATCCCCGTGCGCTACGTAGTTCCACGCGGCCAGGAAGACACAATTGATTCCACATTTTCGCGCACGCGCCAAATGCTCGATCTATTTTCAGACAAGCTTGGCGTGCCGTATCCCTGGGCGCAGTACGCGCAATCTTCCGTGAACGATTTCGTCGAAGGCGGCATGGAAAATACCAGCGCCACCACGCTCACCACGCGCGGCCTCGTCGCTCCCGGACTCGCGCCCGAACTTCGGCGCGGTTCCGACGATCTCGACTCGCACGAACTCGCGCACCAGTGGTTCGGCGATCTCATTACCTGTCGCGATTGGGCCAACATCTGGCTCAACGAAGGCTTCGCCACGTATTTCGAGCACTATTGGGCCGAACAGCGTTACGGAGCCGATGAAGCCGCCTACGAATTCTGGCAAGATCAGACCGGCTGGTTCCGCCAGAAGCGCCTGTATCCGGTGCCGATCGTCACAAGAAATTTCGAAGACAGCATCGAATACGCCGGCAACGTCTACGACAAAGGCGGCTGGGTGCTGAAAATGTTGCGCACCAAACTCGGCGACGACGATTTTTTCCGTGGTCTGCATTACTACCTGGAAACAAATCGCGGCCAGAACGTCGTCACCGCCGACCTCGAAAAAGCGATTGACCATTCCACCGCCACCAACGTTGATCATTTCTTCCACCAATGGATCTGGCGGGCCGGCGCGCCAAAGTATGAAGTCGGCTACACCTACGACGACGTCGCGCACCAGGTGAAACTGAAGGTCAAGCAAACGCAGAAGGTCGAAGGCATGGTGGACCTGTTCGACATGCCCGTCGAAATCGAAATCTCGACTGCCAACGGACGCAAAACCTCCACGATCCAGGTCAACAAAGCCGACGAAACCTTCACGCTGCCCGCCGACGGCACCCCTCAAATGGTTCTGTTCGATAAGGGCGACAACATTCTGAAAACCCTCGACTTCAAAAAAGACCCGGCCGCGCTCATCTATCAGTTGAAAAACGCCGAGACCGTCCCCGACCGCGCCGACGCCGCCGTAGCGCTGGCCGTCATGAAAGACAATTCCGATGTCGTCGCCGCCCTCGGCAACGCAGCCCAGCACGACCCTTTTTGGGGCGTCCGCGCCGAATCGCTAAAAGCACTGGGAAAAATTGGTGGCGCCGCCGCGGAAAAACAAATTCTCACCGCCGTAAACGACCCCAAGCCCTGGGTTCGCCAGGTCGCCGCACAGGAGCTGGGCGGTTTCACGGAAGACGCGTCGCTCGCCCCGCAGCTCACCACCATCGCAACCGACGACAAAGCCTATCGCGTCCGCGCCGCCGCACTTAACGCGCTCGGTGAAATCAAGGCGCCCAACGCGTACGACGTGCTCACGACCGCCGTAAAGCTCGATTCACCCGACGACACTCTGCGCAAGGGCGCTCTGGAAGGCCTCGGCTCCCTCGCCGACGATCGCTCCGTCCCACTGCTGCTCGAATGGTCCGCTCCCGGCAAGCCTTTTGACACGCGCAGCGCGGCCATCGGCGCAATCGCCGGCCTCGACACAAAAAACAGAGCCGTCACCAAAACCCTGATTTCGTATTTGCAGGAACCCTACATTGACATCAAGTACGCCACCCTGTTCGCGCTAACCAAACGCGGCGATCCGGACGCCATCGCCCCCCTCGAAGCCATGCTCAAGTCCGGCGACCTAAGTCTAGGCGCCGCCCCCTACTTCCAAATGCAAATCGACGCGCTAAAAGCCAAAGCCGCGGGAAATCACACGAGTGCTCCGGGCACAGGAACAGGTGCGGGCGCTGGCACAAGTTCTGGCGCAAGCTCCAGCTCGGGTGCTGCTGCAAGTGCCGACCCAGGCGCCGCTGGCGCGAATGCGGGTCCAGGCGCAGGCCAAGGCGCAGGACAAGGTAGGTCGTCGAATCCACGGTCGACCTCAGCGGCAGCCGGTTCAGACATCGCGCTGGACGCCCTGAAAAAACTGCAACAACAAATGGACGAAGTGAACGCGCTCCTAACAAAAATCGAATCGCAACTGAGCTCAACCAAGGAGAAGTAAGCGCAGACGGGTAGCATGGGCAATCCTGCCTGTTCTCTTTCTCGTGATTCTGCTTTTCAACTTGGATCTGAAGGCGATTTTGAAGTTGATTCTGAAGTCGGTTTTGAACCTGATTTTGACGGTACGGGTGCCCCAGTCTTCGCGCTTTTGTTTCACGGGAAGGGTGGGGGTTTCGACGCAGCACGATCGACCGCACATCGCCGACTCGCCGTCGCTTTGCGCTGCGACCTCTGCGTCTCCGCGGTAATGCTGTGCTGCCGCCTTTGCCGTCGCTTCACCGCAAGAAGCTTGCGCGTGCCAGCATCACTCCGCCAGCAAAATCCTCAAATCCCGCAAATTATTCCCCGTAGGCCCGGTAACCACAGCGTCATCCAAACGCGAAAAGAATCCATGCGCATCACAACGCCGCAAAAAATCCACAGGATCCAAACCAACCGCCACCGCCCGCGCGAGCGACTCTCCGTCCGCCACCGCCCCAGCCGCCGGACTGTTCCCATCTACCCCATCCGTCCCTCCGCTCAAAACCGCAATCCTCTTCCCCGCAATTTTCGGCACGCAAGCCAACACAAAAGCCGAATTGCGCCCGCCGACCCCCTCGCCAGTCACCGGGCTGCTCACCTCGCCGCCCGCAAAAATCGCCACGCGCCGACGCGGATTCTCCTTTTTCAGAATTTCCAGCTGCGCCAGCAAATGCTCCGCCGCCTGCTCCAGAGGCCAATCATCCGTCTCGGTATCCACCAGGCAAGTAAATCCCTCGGCCTCGCAACAATGATGCGCCGCATGCAACAATTCGCGCTCCCCCAGCAAAATTTCAAAACGCGAGCGCGCGAATGCCGCATCGTCGTCCTTAGGAGTCTCGGGCAAGCTACGCCGCTCGATCATTCCGCGCAACGAACCCGGCAATTTCGCAAGCAAACCATATTTCCGAACGATGCTCTCGACGTCGTCCACCGTGGACGGGTCCGCCACCGTCGGCCCCGAAGCCAACGCGGATTCCTCGCCTTCCGGGACATCGCTGATCGCAATGGTAATTTTCATCGAGCGCGCCGCAGCCGCTGCGAGCCGTCCACCCTTGGTCGCCGAAAGATGCTTGCGCACCACATTAATTTCCTCGATCGGCGCGCCGCAAGTGATCAGCGCGGAATTCAGCTGCTGAAAATCCGCAAGCGTCACGCCCAGGTCCAGCGGCTGCTCCACGAGCGACGACCCGCCACCAGAAATCAGAAAAAATACCAGCGTCCGCTCGTCGCAACGCGCCAGACGCTCCAAAATCGCCCGCCCCGCCGCAAAACTCTCCGCCGTAGGCAAGGGATGCCCGCCCACAAATGTTTTCCAACCGGGAAGCAACGACGAAGGAGGCGCAGGAACTACAAGAATTCCATCCGGTGGAAATTCAGGACTGAGGGTTTCGTGCAACCCGCGCGCCATCGCCAGCGCGGCCTTCCCAAGCGCAATCGCCACGATTTCGCGAAAGCCGCTCAGGTCAACGTCAGCTCTACCGGCGCTAAGCAGCGACCCACGCCGGTCCAGTTTTCGCGCCATCGCCGCGGGAATATCAATCGCCGCCAAAGTATGCCGAAAGACGTGTTCAGCGGTTTGTTTCATGGGGTTGCACTAATGACGGAAGTGGAAGGGAGGGGCTTCCGTCCCTCCGTCAAGCTCGCCAAAGAAAGGCGCTTTAGCCCCGGAAGCTGCGCTCTTCGCCCTCAAATGAATTCTCGCTCGACGGCATATTCTCATTTTAGTCCCAACGGATCCGCGTTCAGCGAATTAGGCGGTCGGCGCCCGTCAAATATCGCCACTACATTATTCGCCGCCATCACCGCCATTTTCGTGCGCGTATCCAGCGAAGCACTCGCGATATGCGGCGCCAAAATCACGTCCCGCCGCGACAGCAGCGCAGGATGCACCAGCGGCTCATGCTCGTAAACATCCAGCGCGGCCCCGGCAATTTTTCGGTTCTCCAGCGCCTCCGCCAAAGCCGCTTCGTCCACCACCGGCCCCCGCGAAGTATTCACCAAAAACGCCGTCCGCTTCATTTTGTCCAGGTTCTCGTGCGAAATCAGGTGCCGCGTATCCGGCAGCAGCGGCACATGCAAGCTGATAAAATCCGATTCTCGGAACAACCGGTCGCGATCCACAAACTCCGCGTGCAGCTCGCGTTCCACTTCTTCCGGCGCCCGTACCGCATCGCTGTACAGCACCTTCATCTCAAAACCCAGCGCCCGCCGCGCCACGCCGCGCCCAATCCGCCCAAATCCCAGCACCCCCAAAGTTTTTCCCCACACGTCGCCGCCCACCAGCTGATCCAGGTCCCAGCCGGGCCAAGTTCCGCTGCGCATCCAGGCATCGCCCTCCAGCAGCCGCCGCGCGATGGCCATCAGCAAAGTCCACGCAAAGTCCGCCGTCGTATGATCGAGCACGCCCGGCGTATGCGTCGCCACCACTTTATGCCGCGTGCAAGCCGCTACGTCTATATTGTCGTAGCCCACCGAAACCGTCGCCGCAATCCGCAATTTCGGCGCGCGCCCTAACAATTCTTCGTCCACCTTCTCCGTGAGCAGGCACACCAGCCCTTCCTTATCCGCCACGCGCTTCAACAGTTCCTCGCGCGTGATGCGTTCAGCCGGCGTCCAATAATCCACCTCGAAACGTTGCTCCAGCACAGCCCGCGCCGCCGGAAAAAGCGGCCGCGTCGAGAGTATTTTAGGTTTAGTCAACGCATCCCTCGCAAAAAGCCTGCACGCAGAATTTGTAACATATACTGCCAAATTAGTGAATCGTCCGCCGCGGCGGACGATTCATCCCGGGATCCCGCAGTGCGGGATCGAAGGGCTGCTGACAAAGCGGCGCGTTGACGCATCATAGTAATGTCGGAGGAGAAACACTCATGAAGCATCTACGCAGAGCGATCGTACTTCTATTCGTCAGCGCCTGCATCGCCCCGCTCGCGATGGGCCAAGTCACGCTGAAGGTCAAAATACAATCCACGCCCATGGAGCGGCAATTGCTCTTCGCCAAGCTCAACGAGCGCGCCGCGACTCACCATATCCAGTTCGTTCTGGTCGAATCCGGTTTCGACTACCGCGTAGCCTACGGCGTCGCCGGCCCAGTCATGACCCCCTACGGCCCCGCAGCCGCCAGCGCCTCCGTAACAAAGGTTTTCGACCCGAGCGGCGCCGAACTTTTCACCTTCGCCCGCGACGGCCGCTGGACCCCCGACGCCGCCGCCAACGCCACCGCCAAAGAAATCATCAAACGCATAAGAAGGCTCCGCGGGATCTAATCGCGCCATACAGGAACAGCGTCGGCATTCCTCTTCAATCGATAAATGAGCCGAGACGGTAGTATCATTCGAGGATCGATCGTGCTCGGGCCACCTGGTGATTACCAGCCGCTGGCCGCACAAAGCAGGATGAATGAAAACTATAATGTTAAAGGTCCTGTCCTCAAATTAGAACAGCGCAAGCCGTGCTTCCCCGGTTTCGAGCACTTCGTCGATTACCATAGCTTCGACGTCGAGTTCTCTCCCTCCGGGCAGGTCGTCCATTTCACTCAATACACAGGAGCGGGTGATGTCTTCCGCTCCGAGTGTCATAGCTATGACCCATCAGGAAAATTGGCGCGATCTCTTGAGTTTGATAGCGCGGAATCAGAAGCCGGCGCGACAGACTACGAGCACGATAGTGATGGAAAACGCAGCGGTTGGACCAAGCGAGACAAATCCGGGGCTGTAATCGGTCGCGGCGTTGAGGAACACGATGGAAAGCTTCTCGTGTCCCTTGTCTCGTTTCGCGCCAACGACCTACTGCTGCGACGAAAGACGTTCGATTACTCAGACAACAAGCTCGTACAATCCACCTCGACATACTACATCCCCAATGGCGATGTCGCAGAGCGATGGATCTCCACCTATGACGCGGAAGCGCGAATCTCACAGACGTTGGGGCTGAAAGCAGACGGCAAGCCTCTCGGCGACGGCAGGTACGTGCACGAATACGATCCCGAAGGCCGCGAGTCCCAAGTGCTGAGCTTTAATGATTCCGCGGACGACACCGAACCAAATCATATCTGGCGCTTTGCCTACAACAGTGACGAGCACGGCAATTGGATCGAGCGATGCGAACGCAGCCGTTTCAGAAACGACCCGAATTGGCGAAAAACGGTCACGACACGCAAGCTCACGTATTCTCTGCCGACCACCGAGCCCCGCTCGTTGACGCCCATCGCTGCACACGGCTATAGTGACCATGAGAGAGCGCGCGATTAATCCCCGCGTTCACCCGACACGTCCATGGATTCTCAACTCCTCCGCGATCTGAAATCACTCCTCGGCTCCGAAGCCGTTCTCCACCGCCCCGAGGAACTAATGCTCTACGAATACGACGGCTCAGTCGAAGTAGCGCGCCCCAACTGCGTCGTCTTCCCCCGCACCACCGCCGACGTCCTAGCCATCGTAAAACTAGCGAACCAATACCAAACTCCGCTCGTAGGCCGCGGCGCCGGCACCGGCCTCTCCGGAGGCGCGCTAGCCCGCAAAGGCGGCATCCTCGCGGTTTTCTCGCGAATGAACCGCATCCTGGAAATTGATATCGAAAACCAGCGCGCCACGGTCCAACCCGGCGTAGTGAATGCCGACCTAAGCGCCGCGGTAGCCAACGCCGGACTGCATTTCGCCCCCGACCCTTCCAGCCAGAAAGCCTGCACCATCGGCGGCAACGTCTCGGAAAATTCCGGCGGCCCGCACACGCTCGCTTACGGCGTCACCACGAATCACGTTTTATCCCTCGAAGCCGTTCTCCCCACCGGCGAACTGATCCGCATCGGCAGCTCCGCGCTCGATTCTCCGGGTTACGATCTCTTGGGCCTTTTCGTCGGCTCCGAAGGGACTCTCGCTCTAATCACCGAAATCACGGTGAAGCTCACGCGCCTGCCCGAAGCCGTAAAAACTCTCCTCGCTATTTTCGACACTCTTGACGACACCACAGAAACCGTAGTGGACATCACCGCGCGCGGCATCACTCCCGCCGCCTGCGAAATGCTCGACGGCTGGACGCTCCGCGCCGTCGAAGCCTACGTCCACGCCGGATTCCCTCTCGATTGCGCCGCCGTCCTGCTGCTGGAAGTGGACGGCGTCGCCGAAGCCGTGCAACAACACGCCGAAGAAGTGGCCGACATCTGCCGCGCCCATCACGCCCGCGAAGTCCGCGTGGCCCGCGACGCCCGCGAACGCGACCTGCTCTGGAAAGGCCGCAAGAATGCCTTCGGCGCCGTCGGCCGCCTTTCGCCCACCTATTACGTCCAAGACGGCGTGATCCCGCGCACCAAACTTCCCGCCACTCTGCGCCGCATCAATGAAATCGGCGTGAAGTACGGCTTCCAGATTGGCAATATTTTTCACGCTGGCGACGGCAACCTGCACCCGCTGATTCTTTTCGACGCGCGCGACGAAGCGCAGTTCCGTGGCGTCGTCGCCGCCGCCGACGAAATCATCCAGTTCTGCATCGAAATGGGCGGTTCGATCACCGGCGAACACGGCGTCGGCATGGAAAAAGACCGCCTCATGCCGCTGCTCTTCAGCGAAGCCGATCTCGACGTGATGCGCAACGTGCGCGCTGCCTTCAACCCGCAAGGCCTGCTGAACCCCGATAAAATTTTCCCATCGAAAAAAGGCTGCGGCGAAATTCACGTCCGTCCGCTGCCCCTGGCCGGCGCGCCCAGCGCATAAAATAAGATGACCTCCTCCGCCATCAGCCCGAACGTCACTTCGCGACTCAGCGAAATTGTCGGTGCCGCAAATGTCGCGAGCGATTTCGCGCAACTCGCCACCTACGAAATTGACCGCAAGCTGCCAGCCGCCGCCGTGCGCCCCGGCTCCGGAGAAGAAGTGGCCGAAATCGTAGAATTTGCCGCGTCCGAAAAATTGGCGCTGGTCCCAACCGGCGCGCGCACAAAACTAGGAATCGGCTACGCTCCCAGCCGCTACGATCTCGCCCTCGATACGACGCGCCTCAACAAAGTGATCGCCTACGATCCCGGCGACCTAACCCTCAGCGTCGAAGCCGGCGTCCCCCTCGCCAAACTCGCGCAAGTTCTAGCCGAGCATCGCCAGTTTTTGCCGCTGCCCGTCCCATTCGTAAATCGCACTACAGTCGGCGGCCTGATCGCCGCTGGCGTAGACTCCCCGCTGCGCCAATTTTACGGCACCGCGCGCGATTTCCTGCTCGGAATGGAATACGTCACAGGCGAAGGCGTCGCGGCAAAAAGCGGCGGCCGCGTAGTAAAAAATGTTACCGGCTACGACATCCACAAATTAATGATCGGCGCGCTAGGCACCCTAGGCGTAATCACCCGCGTAAATTTCAAGACGTTCCCCATGCCGCTAGCCACACGCGGCTGCATCGCGCGCTTCGCCACCGCCGAAAACGCGCTGGACATGCGCCACCGCATCGCGCAATCTGCCCTCACGCCGCTAACAATGGAAATCGTCAGCCCTGGCGTTGCCGAACTTTTCGGCAGCGACGCAGCGACGCGCTACGAGCGCGCCCCCATGCCAGCCAATGTAATTTCCAACAACGAATGGGCGCTAACGACAGGCTACGCCGGAAACGAGCAAGTGCTAGACCGTTACGCAAAGGACTTGCAGAGCATGGCCAAAGAATCCGGCACCACAGGCGTCACCATCCTCGCCGAGAAGCTGCCGCCCGCCTGGGCACGCAAGCGCGAATTCATCCCTATCGCGCTAGCATCCTCGCCGGCAACCACCATCGTAAAAATGAGTGTGTTACCGATGCGCATGAAAGAAGCCCTGGCCGCCGCGCAAAGAGCAGCCGAATCCAACAACCTCCGCTGGGCCGCCATGGCCCGCGGCCTAGGAATAATCTACTTCGCGATCTTGCCCAGCGATCACACCGAGGAATACCGCCAACAGGTCGCAAACGCCACGAGCGAAATGCAACAAGGCTGCGCGAAACTAGCAGGCCACGCCACAATCCCCTGGGCACCCGCCCAATGGAAGAACACGCTGCAAATTTGGGGTCCCGCCCGCCCCGATGCCGCGCAAATGCAAAAAATAAAATCCGTCTTCGATCCGCAAAACATCCTAAGCCCCGACCGCTTCGCCTCGCCTTTGTAGCCGCGGTTTTTTTATCCTGAACCGCGGGCCATCGCGGTGAACGGCAGACCGCCGTCGCGCTGCCTCTGCGCATCGGTAGGGGCGGGTCTCAGACCCGCCCCTCGATCGTTCAGACTACAAGGCCGGAACCCCGGACCTAGTCGGATCGATTGTCGTGCTATTCTCGCAGGCGTATGAAATTTAGGCTCGATTACGCGAAAATGCTGGTCCTCGACGCAGAGGATCTTGCCGAGGCCGGAATCAAGAAGGCTTATGAGTCGGCTCTGCCAGTTCTTCGCCAATATGTATCGCAGCCTGCTCAAGTTCAGGACGTCATCGACAACGACGTGCCCAGCTATCTCGTAAGATGTGGTGGCCTGGAATATGTGATCTACTCACCGGCTCTGCCTGAGGACGAAGGTCGGCTCTGGGCAAGACCGGCCTATGTGTTTTTCAAGATTATCAATGATCAGCTCGCGAAATCCGAATACCGACTATACGCGATAAACGGCGGCAACGATTTAGGGGGGATGTTTCTGACCCAGTCTGAATACGAAGCGGCGCGGAAGTCACTCCCGCGTAAAAAGGACTGGCCCTACCTGCTGACACTCGAACATCCATGGTACGGCGAGCCTCACGACGAGTAGCAGGAAGCGGCCGCTCTCCGAATGCCGTAAGATACTGGCTGGATACGAATCACGCGAGGCGTTCAACGCAATGGCTTCCGAACCGCCGCTACCGAATCCCGCGCAAGCAGCGCCGCCGCAATCGCACGACGCCGCGCAACGCGAATTCCAGCTCACGCTCAGCGGCTTCTCCGCGATCGACAAGCCCGAGTACGAAGACTATTCCCGCTGCGTGCACTGCGGCCTCTGCGCCAATAATTGCCCCACCTATCGCCTCTGGGGGCGCGAAGCCGATTCTCCGCGCGGACGCATTAAGCAAATGGCTCTGGTGGATCAAGGCCGCCTCGAACTCGGCGAATCGTTCGTCCTGCACATTGACCGCTGCCTGAATTGTCGCAACTGCGAAACCGTCTGCCCCTCCGGCGTCGAATACGGAAAAATTCTCGAGCTCGCCCGCGCGCAGATCGAACAAAAATATAAACGTCCGCTCGCCGCGCGCATCGCCCGCGACTTCGTCTATCGCCGCCTGCTTCCCTACCCCGGCAGAATCGCGGCAGCCGCGCGCGCGGTAAAAATCTATCAGCGCTCCGGACTCGCAGCCGTAGCCCGCGCCACCGGCATCCTCCGTTTGCTCGGCCTGCAAAACCGCGAAAAGCTCCTGCCGCGCATCGACTCCGATTTTTTCTTCCGGGAGCTGGGTAAGACGCTCCCAGCAAAGGGCGCCCGCCGCGCCCGCGTCGCATTCTTCGCCGGATGCGTCGCCCAGGTCACGTTCAGCGAACTGAATCGCGCCACCATCCGCGTCCTGCAAGCCAACGGCTGCGAAGTAGTCGTCCCCGCCGCACAAACCTGCTGCGGCGCCCTAGCAGCCCACGCCGGCGTGCGCGACGTAGCCCGCGAACTAGCACGCAAGAATTTCGACGCCTTCCTCTCCGACGATTTCGACGCGATCATCACCAATGCAGCCGGCTGCGGCTCAACTCTGAAGGAATACGCGCATCTCTTCAATGCCGACAACACCTCGCACTCCCGCGCCCAAACGTTCTCCGCGAGAATGCGCGACATCAGCGAATTTCTAGTCGACCTCGGCCTCACTGCAACGCTGCGCCCCTTGCCCGTGCGCGTCACTTACCAGGATTCCTGCCACCTGGTCCACGGACAGAAAATCCGCGAAGCTCCGCGCCGCCTCCTGCACGCCATCCCCGACATCGATTTCGTCGAAATGCCGCTGGCCGATCAATGCTGCGGTTCCGCCGGCGTCTACAACGTCACAGAAACCGAAACCGCCCTGGAACTCCTCGACCGCAAAATGGACAACGTGCAGCAAACCAAAGCCCAAATCATCGCCACAGCCAACCCCGGCTGCATCCTGCAACTCCGCGCCGGCGCCGCC
Source organism: Acidobacteriota bacterium (assembly GCA_013289715.1). Classification (GTDB taxonomy): domain Bacteria; phylum Acidobacteriota; class Terriglobia; order Acidiferrales; family UBA7541; genus Palsa-295. The sequence continues at coordinate 293,059 of JABCZJ010000003.1, forward strand.
CTCCGCCGCACCAACCAGGAAGTTCTGCACGTAGTAGAACTCCTTGACCGCGCCCTTGCCTAATGCCAACTCTATCGCCTTTGATTTTGCATTTGCTTTTGCAGCGGCCAGCTTCAGCCGGGCGCCTTTGACGTGGCCTTTGCCGTTGATCTTGTAGCGGCCGCCTGCTTTTCAGGCGAGCGCCTTTGACTTTGACGTTGCCCTTGAAATTGTAGAGGCCGGTTCAGGTTCATCGAACCAGGCAGCCGTTGGTTTTCGGTTGCCTTCGTGAATTGCGCCGCAGCGCGATGGATTCTGAGCCCCCGCTCTGCGGGACCAAATGGCTGCGCCACAGCTTGCCGCGATGTCAGCCCCGTCGAAAACTTCTAGGGGCGGTTCGCGAACTGCCCGCGCCGTGAGATCGCGACACACGCATTTCACGGATACGAAATCTCGCGCGAACGAAACCTGCTCGAGTCATCAAAAAAGGAGGGATTGCGGGCGGAGCGTGGGGGAAATTTTCCGCCCGCAATTTGAGGCGGAGCAACTAGGTCCGTGCAATATCGAACAACGAGCGGGTTATTCTTCCGCAGGCGGCGGTCCAGCCATCCGCACCGCGCCGCGCACACGCGGAGCAGCCTGCGCCACCGTATAATCCGCGGGCACCTGGAATAAAGTCGCCGCAGGCTCCGTCCGCGCAATGCTGGTCATCTGAAACACGGTGTCGCCCGAACGCGGATCGCTGCGCTTGGTCATCACCACCATCTGCAAATCGGCCGAATACCAACGCTCGGTAACGACCACAATCGGCTTCACGTTCCCAATCTGTCCCGCGGGAATCGTGCGCGTGTAACGCGTGCCCTCAGCCGCCACGCCACCAATCGTCTGCGTGCCCAGCGAAGTCGTTACCGTTTCCTTGTCCGCCGCAGCCGCAGGGCCGTCCGCTCCAGGTCCGCCCCCGTGCCCTTTCCGACTGAACTCAGCCTTATCCGGAGGCGGCGGCATTTGTCGCGCAGTTTTCGTATCCGCTTCCAAAATGTAACGCGTGCCCGCCACCGGATCGTTCACAAACGTCACATGCGGCGCAGCCTGCCCCGCCACAGCCACGGCCCCAAACGCCGGCAAAGTCATGTCCCGCCGCGTGCGTCCTTGGCTATCGCGCGCAATCGTACCGGTCGAAGTCTGCTTGATCTGGTTCCCATCGGCGAGCGTCTCGGTAGTCTCCGTCGAAAAACTCGCGCTGAAAGGCGCACCCGCCACCGTCTTGTCGCCGAGCCCCGCTTCAAAACCCAAAAAACGAATCTCATCGCGCCCCGGCCCGTGCCCGAATCCACGCCCGGGAGGTGGCGGCGGAGGTGGCGCTGACGCCGCATCCTGCGCTTGCAAAGCAGCGCCAGACACCAGCAGAATCATCGCCACCCCCGCCATCGCAAAAAACTTTGCGCCGTTCCTCATCTTAAGCTCCTCCGAAAAAATCATGGGTCGTTCTAAAAATCCGTATCGATTTCAGAATTCGCAGCAGCCTGCGCCACCAGCCGTATCGCTTGCGGCGTCCCGTCCTGGCTCACCACCATATCCGCCGTCACGTGGTCCGCCACGCCCATGCCTTCCACCGGCAGTCCATAAGAAACCAACGCCGCGCGTGGCAACACCACGCGCACCACCGCCCCGCCTTCCAGTTCCGATGGATCGTACGCATACGGCAGCGGCATATACGCAGTCGTGTATTCGGTGTCGTGAGCCCGAGCCACCTGCGCTGAATTAGCGATCGACTGCGTGTGATTCACGCTTGCCTGCGCGTCGGAATCCGGCGCAGTCGCCCCAGTTTTCGTCGCTGCCGAATTATCGGAAGTCTGGGCGGCAGTCTGTGACGAAACCTGCGCGGAATTCTGCATGGCGTTCATGCCGCCCGGCGTCACTAAATGTTGCCGGTGCAGCGTGATCCCCAGCGCCAACAAAACCGCCGCGGCCACACCAAACGCCGCGAGCTGCCAGCGCACTCCGCGCGAAGCAGTCGCCGATTTCTCCCGGCGAAATTCCTGCAACAACAAAGTTTCCAGCCGCGGCGGCGCCTGCAGTTCCGCCGATTCCGCGGACGCCTCGCGCAAAGCAAAATCCAGCGACTCAACTTCCGTCAGCAGCACCGCACAATCACCGCACAACTCCGCATGTGCCAGGGCGCGATCACAAAGCGTCGCGCCCTCGGTTCCGGGCCGATTCAATTCATGCAGCACTTCCTGAAATTGCGCGCAGTCCATCCGCTTCGTCCTCTTCACTTCCGTAAAAATGTCCTTGCCGGGATCCTGTTTCATTCGCCCACCGCCGATGCGCGCCGCACGGGCTGCACGTCGCGCAATTTCTCCACCAGAATCGCGCGCGCGCGATGCAGCCGCGAACGCACCGTTCCCACCGGACAATCCAGCGCCGCCGCCGCATCCTCATAACTCAATTCATCCAGCTCGCACAGCACCACTACTTCACGATAATTTTCCGGCAAAGTAGCAATGGCCTGACGCACCCGGTGCACATTTTCCAACGAAGCGAACTCGTCGCGATGCAGCATGTAAGCGCTCACTCCCGCGCCGTTGCCGTTCGCGTGACCGTTGCCATTCCCATTTCCATTTCCGTACCCGGAAGTCCCGTTCCTGCCGCCCACTCTGCTCCGCGCCATGATCGCGTCCAGCTCATCTGCCGATTCCGGCAGCGGCACCGAATTGCGTTCCTGTTCCCAGCGCCGCCGCAAATGATTCCGCGCGATGCCGAACAAAAATCCGCCCAGCGTCCCGCGCGCAGGGTCAAACCGCTTGGCGTCGCGAATCAAAGTCATGAAAACCTCTTGCGTCACATCCTCCGCTATCGACGCGTTCCCGCTCATATGCAACGCAAACCGGTATATCGCCGGATGCTTACGCCGGTAGAGCAGCGTAAACGCAGCCTCGTCCCCGGCCACCATCCGCCGGAGCAGCAGGCCCTCATCTATAATTTCAATGCCCCTATTCATCTCAGATGATTGGACGGCCCGGCGCAACTCTCGTTACATATTCCCCCCGGAGCCCAGGAAAGTTCCAAGAAAATCCAGCTTTTGACACTGGTTTTGACTCTGTAGCGGCCAGCTTCAGCTGGGCGCCTTGGACGTGCCTTCGCCGTTGCTTTTCTCTGCGGCCTCCGCGCGTCAGCCGTAATCCGTCATCGTTGCCTCCATGCCAACACAGCGCACACCGCCGCCTCGCACGGTCTTCCTTTCTAGAATCCCCTCCTTGACCAAACCTCTCCGCTTCAATAACGTAGGGACGGCCAAAGGGCGCCCCGCCGCAGCCGGGCCGCGGCTCATCCATAATCCCAGTGCGCCGTCGCACAAATACCACGGAGGAATCGCCATCATGCAGGAATTCGATCCGCATGTCCTAGAAGAGAAGCCCATCCCGCCGCCCGAAGAATTCAGCAAAAAAGCCCGCATCGGCTCGCTCGATGAATACCACAAAATGTACGCCGCCGCGCAAGCCGATCCCGAATCCTTCTGGGGCGAACAGGCCAAGCTCCTCCACTGGTTCGAAGCCCCCAAAAAAGTCCTGGACTGGAAACCACCCCACGCCAAATGGTTCGTAGGCGGCAAGCTCAACGTCTCCTACAACTGCGTGGACCGCCACCTGGAAAAAAACGCCAATAAGCCCGCGCTCATGTGGGAAGCCGAAGACGGCTCCACCATTCAATACACGTTCGCCGAACTTCACGAACGCGTCTGCCAATTTGCCAACGTGCTGCTTACGCTCGGCGTCAAGCCCGGCGATTGCATTGCCATCTACATGCCCATGATCCCGGAGCTGGCGATAGCCATGCTCGCCAGCGCGCGCGTCGGCGCCGTACACTCCGTAATCTTCGGCGGATTCAGCGCCACGGCCATCGCCGACCGCGTCGCCGACTGCAAAGCCAAAATCCTGATTACCGCCGACGGCGGCTTCCGTCGCGGAAAAATCGTCCCCCTGAAAGAAACCGCCGACGCCGCCATGAAAAATTGCCCCACCATCGAAAAATGCATCGTAGTGCGACGCACCAAGGAAGAAGTCGCCTGGCAAGAAGGCCGCGACCTCTGGTGGCACGAACTCGAAGAAAAAGCCTCCAAGGAAAATATCGCCGCCCCCTTCGATTCCGAACATCCGCTCTACATCCTTTACACCAGCGGCACCACCGGAAAACCGAAAGGCGTGCTGCACACTTCCGCCGGCTATCTGCTGCAGTGCACCTGGAGCACCCAGCTCGTCTTCGATCTACAAGAGGACGACATCTACTGGTGCACGGCCGACATCGGCTGGGTCACGGGCCACAGCTACGTCGTCTACGGCCCGCTTTCAAACGGCGCCAGTGTCGTAATGTACGAAGGTGCGCCCGACTTCCCGCAAAAAGACCGCTTCTGGGAAATCGTTGACCGTTACAAAGTCACCATCTTCTACAGTTCCGCCACCGCCGTGCGCGCCTTCATGGCCTGGGGCACGGAATGGATCAACGCGCACAAACTCACCAGCCTCCGCCTACTCGGCACAGTCGGCGAACCCATCAATCCTGCCGCGTGGAAATGGTATTTCGAAGCCATCGGAAAAAATCGCTGCCCCATCGTGGACACCTGGTGGCAAACGGAAACCGGCTCGATCCTGATTTCTCCGCTCCCCGGCGCGACGCCGACTAAACCAGGCTCGGCCACGTTGCCGTTACCAGGAGTGATCGCGAAAGTAGTCAACATGAAAGGCGAGCCAGTCGGTCCCGGCGAAACCGGTTACCTCACAATCCAAAAACCCTGGCCCTCCATGCTCCGCACCATCTACGGTGACGACGAACGCTACGCTCGCGAATACTGGACGCGCATCCCCGGCGTCTATTTCGCCGGCGACGCCGCCCAGTGTGACAAAGACGGCTACATCTGGGTCCTCGGTCGCGTGGACGACGTCATCAAAGTCGCCGGCCATCGCCTAAGCTCCATGGAAATTGAAAGCGTCCTGGTAAGCCATCCCGCCGTAGCAGAAGCCGCCGTAGTCGCGCGCCCCGACGAAATCAAAGGCGAAGCCATCGTCTGCTTCGTAGCCCTTCGCGTCGGCCACGAACCCAGCAAAGAACTGCGCAAGGAATTGATGGACTACGTAGCCAATACCATCGGCTCCATCGCGCGCCCCTCCGATGTTCGTTTCACTTCCCTGCTGCCCAAGACTCGCAGCGGCAAAATCATGCGCCGCCTACTCCGCGAACTAGCCACCAAAGGCGCAGTCACCGGCGACACAACGACCCTCGAAGACATGGCAGTAATCGAGCGCCTACTAAAAGCCCAAGCCGACGACGAAGAGTAGTCGCGGAATCATCCGAGGAACAATCCGCCCTTGCCGGACGGGTGGCATAGGCAATCTTGTGTCAAGTTCCAGGACATACTTTACACAGTGTTATCAGGACATCCTTTACACATTGCGAGTCAGCTCACCCAGCGGTCCACTGCAGTGGACCGCTGGGTGACGAGGTCAAGTTCGCGCACCAGGCTGCGGCAGTAGTACACCAACACGCGTCCATCGAGACGCTCGATGCGCACCCATTCGCCCGCCAGCGCGCGACTGAT
>JABCZJ010000004.1 GCA_013289715.1 Acidobacteriota bacterium
GCTGCTTTCGGTTCACGTAGCGAATCAGAGGCTGTTTGCTGATCGGATTTTCTTGGCTCATGCCGCGAGCTTACGGCAGACTTCTTTTTTTGCAAGATGGAAATTCAGAGGTTTCTTCACAGCTTCTGCGGCGAGAGTGCGGCACCCGGAAAAACCAGGCGTTCCCTTGGGTGGTGTGGAAAGGTTGGCCACTCGCCCACCCGGAAATTCTTGATGCGTTCCTTTGATTGGCGCGGACAGGTAGCCAGCCCGTTATAAATGAGTGCGATTTCGGCCTAGGATTTGATATACAGGCACGTACAATAACTCGCATATTTGGAAAAGTTCGCGCGGTGGACCAAGGGGCGACGAATGATCAGATGGAAATGCACCGCTGGAATCGTTGCGCTGGTGATAGTCGCTGCCGCTGCCCCAGCCGAAGATTCGGGAACGCCTTCGAGTCCGCCCGCTGATTCCGCGCAGACCACTACTCCTCCGAAGCAAGAGCCAGCGCCGCCAGCACCTGCCGCAAAGCCTTCGAGAATTCGGGTTGGTGGGAATGTCGCAGCACAGGGCTTGGTCCATCAAGTTGTGCCGATCTATCCGCAACTAGCCAAGGAAGCGCATATCAGCGGCACCGTAGCGCTTCATTGCGTTATCGGCAAAGACGGAACCGTGACGCAGCTTGAATACGTATCCGGGCCGCCGATGCTAATGAAGTCGGCGATGGACGCCGTTCGCCAATGGGTCTATAAGCCGACTCTGCTCAACGGCGAAGCGGTTGAAGTGGATACCACGATCAGTGTTGTTTTCACGCTGGGTGGCAATCCGACGCCAGCAACGACAGACAAAGCACAGGCTCCTTCGGCTTCTGCAGCGGCAACTTCAGAACTCCCGATACCCAGCCCTCGAGCCAAGGCGTTTGACATTTCGCAGGCGCCCTGCGTTTACGAACAAGTGCGCGGAGCAATGCGGTACGAAAACGACGGCACCGGCACGCTCGAAATCAAAGCGCGAATTAAGGTTCAGTCCGGTGCGTGTATCGAGAGAGCCGGCCAGCTGGTCTTCAATTACAACAGCGAAAATGAACGGCTGGACATCGTCCGCATTCAAGTCACGAAGCCGGATGGTAAAACGGTGAATTCCGGGGCGGAGGCAGTGCAGGATCTAAGCGCGCCGGTGGCGCTGCAGGCGCCGATGTACAGCGATGCGCGGCAAAAGCACGTTACCGTTGCGGGGCTTTCTGTTGGCGATACCGTGGAGTACGACGTCATCAACACCACCGTGAAGCCCCTGACGCCGGGCCAATTCTGGCAGACATGGAAGTTCGCCGACGACGCTCCCTGTCTTGACGAGCAAGTTGAGTTGAATGTCCCGCGGAGCCGGTCACTTAAGATGAAGAGCCCGCCGGACGTATCGCCCGTTTCCCACGCGGAAGGCGACCGCGAGATTTACGTTTGGAAGACCACGACCGACCACGCCGCAGAAGCTCCCCTGCCAGGGTTAGCAAATACGCAAGGCTTTGACCCGACGGCGCTGCTGCGCGGCGTTCAGCCTCTGCCGTTCCGCAAAATCTCGTTCAGCACGTTTGAAAACTGGACGCAAGTAGGCCTGTGGTATTCACAACTGGAACATGACCGGCGCGTCCCATCCGCCGAAGTAAAAGCACAAGCGGACGAAATCGCCAAAGACGCGACGTCCGACCTTGCCAAGGCGCAAGCCTTGTACCGGTGGGTCGCACGCAATATTCGCTACGTCAGCCTCTCGTTCGGAGTGGGCCGCTATCAGCCGCATTACGCGGCGGAAGTTCTGACGAATCGTTACGGCGATTGCAAAGACAAAGCAACATTGCTCGACGCTCTGCTGGAGGCGGAAGGGATTCACAGCTCGACGGCCCTGATCAACAGCAAATTCGATGTCGATCCCGACGTCCCCGCACCATCCCAATTCGATCACGCCATTTCGTTCGTATCGACCGGGGGCAAGGACATGTGGCTCGATTCGACCGCGCAGGTGGCCCCCTTCCAATATCTGCTACCGCAACTCCGCGGCAAAGATGCCCTGATCGTTTTTTCGGAGCACGGAGCGGAATTGCGCAGAACTCCAGCCGAGCTGCCATTCCCGAAATACTACCGGCTGGATGTTGACGGCAGTGTGACCAAACGGAAAGTCGACCTGCAGCTCGCCTTTGAAGCACGCGGAGACCTCGAGGTTTTGGCGAGATCCGCGATGCTCAGCTTACCGCTCAGCCAACTCACTCAAGCGATGAGCATGGGCGCTAAAAAATCTTCGCCGGATAGCAACGCCTCGTTCACCGACCTGAAAACTGGAGACCCGTTTGATACCACGAAGCCCTTCCGTGTAGAGGTGCACATCAATATAGAGTTGCCTGAGACCTCGACGGCCTCGACATCCTCTTCGTCCAAGTCCAGTAGCTCTGACGTGAACGATGCGCTGAAGCTATTTCTTCCGGAACCGCCGTCATCACCCAGACCGCTCTCGTTGTACGGACCAAAGGAAATGGAGTTCAAAGTAAAATTGGACATGCCCGAGACGACAGACTTCCCCAGGATTCAGCCGGCGCACGTCACCACGGATTTTGCGCAGTTCGACGCGAGCGGATCGGTGGAAGGTCACGTCGTTTCCATAGACCTCGATTTGAATATTCGAGCGTCGGAGATTTCCGCAGCGCAAGTGTCAGAGTACACTCACTTCCGGGACGACGCTTTGGAAAAGTTGAATAATTTCATCAAGAGCGTGAAGGAGAGTAAGCGGGCCACGGTTCCTGCAACTTCTGCGGCATCGCCATCCGCCGCGGATCCATCCTCGCCTACCGATGAAGAGGAAGCGCGCCAATTGTATGCGTCGGGCCTGAAAGCGCTGAAAGCAGGCAACTACCACGCGGCGGTGGAATTGCTGGAAACTTCCACGGCTCGCGACCCTCACAACAGCTCCGCGTTGAACGATCTGGGACGCGCATATATGTCGTTGAATGAGCTGCCGCAAGCCGTTGTCGCGTTGCGCAAGGCGACGGAGGTCAACCCCGAGGACCCGTACGCCTTCAATAACCTGGGACTGGCTTTGATGCGGCAGCGAAAGTTCGATGAAGCGACCGCAGCCTTCAAGAAACAGCTCGAAATCAATCCGCAAGACCGTTTTGTTCACCCCAATCTGGGCCGGCTCTACTTGCAAACGAACGAATACGAGAAAGCAGTAGCCGAACTCGAGATTGCGGCGCAGGCTGCGCCCAATGACGCCACCATCCATGAGAACCTTGGCTACGGATATGCCAAGACAAACCAGCCCGAAAAAGCTGTGAAAGCGATGGAACGCGCGCTCGAACTCTCTCCTGTGCCCTCGATGCAAAACACCGTCGCCTACGAAATGGCGGAAATGAATGTGCACCTCGATCGCGCGGAAGCTCTCGTACAATCAGCGATAGCCACGCTCTCCGCGCAGTCGAATACGACAGACCTATCCGCGCTTTCCAATGCCGACACCAGTCGCATGTGTAGCTTAGCCGCCTACTGGGACACGCTTGGCTGGATTAAATTCCAAGCAGGCGACATGCCGCAAGCCGAGAAATTCATAAGTGCCGCGTGGGGGCTGTGTGAATACCCGGCGATTGGCGACCATCTCGGACAGATTTACGAGAAAGAGGGGCGCAGGACGGACGCAACCGTTCAGTATGAGATAACGCTCGGGAAGCCTTACGCTATGCCCGAAGCGCGCGCGCGCCTCGCCGCGCTGCTTCCGTCAGGCGACGATCTCGACGTCAAAATCACCAATGTAAAAATGAAGCGCGCAGCCGGCGAGGGAATAAAATTCAATAACTCGCGCAACATTGACGATAACGGAGAGCTGTGGCTGCTGCTAAAACCCGGACCCGCTGTGGCGGGCGTTCAATTTATTAGAGGTAGTGACGAGCTGAAAGCCACCGCTGCTGATATTCACGCGCTACATTTCCCGGATACCTTTCCGGATTCCACGCCGATTACATTACTCCGGCAGGCGTGGGTGACCTGTTCCAACAACACTCATGAATGCAAGATCGGTCTAATCCCCGCCGACTTGGTTTCGTCCGCGAAGTAGTCGATCCTCGTATACCGTGCGTGACTCGGGAAGTTGCGTGGGTTCGTTGACTTGCCGGGCCGGGCAAAATAGTATGCAGCCCTTGAGTTAGTTTCCTTCCCTGAATATGGCGCTTATAACTATGCTGTTCACCGACGTGGTCGCGTCCAGCGCTACCAAGCGGGACACGTCGCTCGGGCGGGACAATCGCGAGCGCGATCACGCCTATCTGACGCAAGTGCAGAGGCCGCATTTCGAGCTGGTGCGCGCGTGCTGCAGTGCGCATGGCGGACGAGAAGTCAGCACCACGGGCGACGCATTCTTTTTGACATTCGAGGATCCAACCGCCGCAGTGCGCTGCGCCGCGAGCATTCAAGAACGACTGGCGCAGAATCCGATCGAGACGCCTGGGGGTGCTTTGCGGTTGCGCATCGGCATCCACTCGGGATTCCCGGAATTTTTCGAGGGCAGCTGGCACGGGACGGACGTGGACACGGCGGCGCGGGTGGCGTCCACGGCAACGGAACGGCAAATATTGGTTTCGTCGCGGACGTACGAACTCGTCCGCCAAATGACGGACGTAAAATTCCACTCCCGCGGCGAGTTCGCAATGAAGGGTGTGGAGCGCATGGTGCTGTGGGAGGCCGCTTGGGATGGAAAAGGCCCGCGGCCGACGGCCATTCGACCCCTAGACGTGGGCCGGCGAAGAAAACGCAATCTGAGGATCGCTGGAGCGGTGGCGGGGACGATGCTGGCCGTTGGGGCGGGCGTTTATTTCTACCGAAGCTACATATCCGGCCGGGTGAGCATGCCCTTGAATAACAGGCCTACCGTGGCGGTGGTGGGTTTCAAGAACCTCGGCAAACCGGAAGTGGAGTGGCTCTCGAACGCGCTCTCGGAAATGCTGAGCACGGAATTGGGGTCCACGGATGCGGTGCGCACGATATCTCCGGAGAATGTTTCCACGGCGAAGATGGATCTGGGGCTGGCGATCGTTCCGACCTTCAACATTGCGACACTGTTGAAAATCCGGCGCATTCTGCATTCCGAATATGTGATTTCGGGCGCTTACGTCGCGATGGGAAGCGCAGGAGGCGATTCCATCCACGTGGATGTGCACCTGCAGGATGCCGATACCGGGGAATCCATTTTCTCGCTGGGAGAGGATGGCACGATTGCAAATCTGCCCGAGCTTCTGCGGAAGGTGGCGACAGATCTGCGGAACCGGCTGGGAGTTCAAGACCAGCAGGGGTCGTCCGGCGAACAATCCAAGGCAACCGCAGCATTGCCGTCGGATCCTGAGGCTTTGCGAACTTATACGGAAGGCGTCGCAAAACTGCGGTTGTTCGATGCGCTGGGCGCGCGAGAGTTGCTGGAGAGGGCGGTCGCGCTTGCGCCCAATCTCGCGCTGCCACACGTGGGGTTGGCACGAGCGTGGGAGTTGCTGGGATACGACGAGAAGGCGCGCGGCGAAGCCAAACTGGCGGTACAACGATCGGGCGGTTTGCCTCCGCGAGAGCAACGCTCAATCGAAGCCGAATATCACGAAATGAATTCCCAATGGGACCAGGCCATCGCCATCTACGAGGCTTTGTGGGTTTTGTATCCGGACGAGCCAGACTACGCACTGGCGCTCGCGAACGCTCAGACCTCCGCGGGCAAAGGGCAGGATGCCCTGGGCACGCTGGCCAAGCTGGGCAGTGAGCAGCAGATGAAGGATGATCCGCGCGTGGAACTTTCCGTGGCTTTGGCCGCTGAGTCGCTGGCGGACACTCAGAAACAGCGAGACGCAGCGCAAGACGCGGCGGAGAAGGCCACGCGACAAGAATCGCGGCTACTGGCAGCTCATGCGTATTGGCAACTTTGCAGCGCCTACTACGCTCTGGGCGAGTACCAGAAAGGAGAGGCAGCGTGCAATTCGTCGAACGGCGCCGCACCGTTCGACGATGAGATCAAGGCGCGCAGTCAGACGGTTTGGGCCAACATCATGGAGGCCCGCGGAAACATTCCTGAAGCGCTAAGTATGCGGCGACAGGCGCTGGATACAGCACGGAAGCTTGGCTCGCAGAAAGACATGATCGGGGCACTGCAGAATCTCGCGGACATGCTTAGCTCTCAGGGAAATGCCAAAGAGGCAAGAGCTGACTACGATGAGGCTTTCCGGATTGCGCAGGCGATCGGAGACAAACTAGGCTTGGTCAAGCTGGAGAACAGTCTGGCTAATGATTTGAGCGCCAACGGCGATTTTACCGACGCCCAAGCTATGTATCAACGCTCACTACAAACTGCGCGAGAGATTGGAGACAAGGGCGGAATCGCGATGGCGCTTGAAAACCTGAGTTCAATACAGTTGCAGCAAGGGCATCTCACGGAAGCGCAAGATAACGCTCGGCAAGCACTCGCACTGCAACAAGAGGCCGAGTTGCAAGGCGACCGTCCATTTGCCCTGCGCGCGCTGGGAGACTTTTTCCTGGTAAAGGGAGATTTTGCAAAAGCTGGAGACAATTACGATGAATCGCTAAGACTTTCGACCGAACAGAGCTCTCCCGCAGCCATTGCCGCCAGCCGCGCCGCACTCGCTGGTCTGAAGCTCGCAGAGGACAAGCCATCCGAAGCGGAGTCTCTCGCGCGGCAGGCGGCCGAGGAGTTCAGCGCGGAAAAACTCGTTGATAGCGAGGCTGACGCGCGAAACACGCTAGCCCGGGCGCTGATTGAAGAGGGGAAATTGACTGAAGCGAGAAGCGAAGTGAATCGTGGACTGAAACATGCTCCGCAGGACCGAATCATCCGATTGTCGCTGGCAATCACGGACGCGCGACTGAAAGGGCACGAGGGCAGGAAACCAGAAGCACGAAAGGAGCTCGCTGACAGTCTTACAGAGGCCGACAAGATGGCGCTGGCGAGTTTGAGGCTGGAAATAAAGCTGGCTCAAGCGGAGCTGGAAACGCCTTCAGATCCAGGTTTGGCAAAACAGCGGCTGCACGAAGTTGAAGACGAGGCGCGGGCCAAGGGGTACTTGCTCCTGGCCTCTCATGCGCAGCGTAGCCGGAACAAGCTAGCGCCGTAGCGTCCCTCTTTCCGAGCGAACGAACCTGAGGTGAACTCCCCAGCTGCGCGATTGAGAATCGGGCGCTAAGAACGCGCTTCACGCCCGGAGCGTCTTCGCACCAATAGCCCCACCAATCCGGCGCCTAGCAATACCAACGAACCTGGCTCAGGGGCGGCCGCAGGAGGAGTGGTCGAAACGCTGATGGAAGAAAAATCGGAAGCGGAAAATTCCACGTTGTCCGTGGTGCCGAAAATCAGAGCCATCGTGTAGTTGCCCGTGACGGTGGTGCACCCAGGGGCGGAGATCTGGAACACGCCTGCACTCGGGCCGCTGGAGCTGAGCGTATTCAGACAGTTCAACTGGGCGGTGGTTAAGCTAACGCCTCCGAGGGGATCGCAGGTGCCTATGAACGAACTGGCAGCGCAAAAAACTCCATTGAAAAAGACGTCATCCGCGAGACCACTTATGTTGATTGTGGTCCCGCCGGGCAGATCGGGCGTGTCAATCTCGAGGTAGCTGTCAGCACCAAAGCTGTCAGAGTCATCGATTGACGCGATAAATCCGCTCCCCAATGGTACGGGTGTAATCGAGGTATCCTGGGTAAGAGAACCGTTGGGAAAGCTGCCATAATTCGATTTACCAGTGGCCCCGACTGAACTCGCCGAGCATATTGAGGAATACCCCAAGCACAAACCCAAAGCCGCCAGAGCAGCAACCTTAAACCTCATGTGTCCTCCTCGGATCGAACCGCAGGCAAACTTCATCACTGGTTGCTTGAGAACTCAGCACGCGCTTTGCCGTTCTTGGGAGAGAAACGCGACGCGATGTATCTAAGGAGCTAATTCCTTGTTCTGGAATGATTTAAGGTCGGGAGGACGCGGTCGAGGACGGTGGCGCGGCTTACAGGCGCGGAACGCGGACTGCAAAGCTCTGCACAATAAGTGAATGCGACTGCGGGTTTACGGCGATTGATGGCGGGAGGCGGCTTCGATGGCTCTTTCCAGGTCGGTGCCTATGCGGGATTTTGTTATGTAGGCGCGGACGCCGGTTTGGGCGGCGTAGCGGGCCAGGTCGAGCGATTCGAAGTGGGTGACGATCAGAATTTCGGCTTCGGGGGAGTCGCGTCGAATGATTTCGGCGGCGGAGAGGCCGTCCATGGCGGGCATGGAGATATCGAGGAGGATTACGTCGGGCTTCAGCTCGGCGGCTTTTTTCACGGCGTCCTCGCCGTCTTCGGCTTCGCCGCAGATCGTCCAATTCTCGTGATACTGCAGGAGCAATTTCAGGCCGGCGCGTACGGTGGGGCTGTCGTCTGCAATCAGGATGCGAACTGCTTCCATGGGCCGGTGCACCTCGCGCTCGTTGCGCAGTACTATCAGTACTCTATAGGCCGGACAACGAAATGCACATCAGGTGTTCTGTGTAGTACTCGTGAGGACGACCGCAAAGGCTAAGGGAGGCCCCCGCCAGCGGCAGGCAGGCTTCGCTCGCGGTTGCGGGGTCCCTTGGGCACGTATCTCAAGGCAAGTCCTTCGCGCCCACCACCGCGGGTTCTCAGGACAAGCAGGATGAGGGCGAAGGGGCCGACGAGACGCCAGCGCTATCGGGTCGCTTGCGCTTTGGCGCGAGTCGAATGCTGGGATATACTTCTAGGCCGGTCGGCGGGCTGGAACGTCTTACGCGCGGCGGGCGTTGCCCGTGCGCCGAGGCTTTGTGGCCGGACGGCGCGGCTGTAGATTATTTGCGTTCCTATATTTGGCAATCGTATTCGCTCATAAGGCTGACTGCACACGGACAAGATGGCGCTCGACTCACGCGAAACGAAAAATACATCCACGCCCAAAACTCAGGCGCACGCAGCGAGCGGAAGCGTCGCCCGAAGCTCGACCCAGAGCGGGAGCCAGGGCGCGAACAAGAGCGTTGCGGTGGTCGGCGGATCGGCTGCGGGGCTGCTAACCGCTTCGGTGCTGGCGCGGCAGGGCGTGGGAGTGCGCGTGTACGAGCGCATCGAAACGCTGGAGCCAGCGGAGCGCACATTGATTGTGACGAACCGCATGCGCACTTTGCTGGGGCGCGCGGCGGAAGGGAGCATCGTCAACGAGATTCGGCGGTTTGAACTTTTTACGGATGGGCGCTCGGCTACTTTTGAATTGAAGCAGCCGGATTTGATTATCGAGCGGCGCGCGTTGATACAAGGATTGGCGGAAGAGGCGCGGCGCGCGGGCGCGGGGCTGGAGCTGGGGCGGCGATTCCACGCGCTGCATTCGAATGGGCGCGGGCTGGTGCTGGAAGTGGAGCGTTGCACGGACGGCAGCCGCGAGGAAATTCACGCGGACACGATTATCGGCGGCGATGGAGCGGCGAGCCGCGTGGCGCGCGCGGCGGGGTGGTCGCCGCTGGAGACTGCGCCGCTGGTGCAGGCGATTGTGCCGCTGCCGAAAGATATGGCGCCGGATACGGCGCGGGTGTGGTTCGTGCCGCAGGACACTCCTTATTTTTATTGGCTGATTCCGGAATCGCCTACCCGCGGGGCGTTGGGATTGATTGGCGAGACGGGGCCGGAGACGCGGAAACTTTTGGAGAATTTTTTGGAGAAGCGCGGGCTCGCGCCAGTGGAATTTCAGGGAGCGCGCATTCCGGTGTACACAGGGTGGGTGCCGGTGCGGCGCCGGGTGGGGCAGGGGTCCGTTTATTTGGTGGGCGACGCGGCGGCACAGGTGAAAGTGACTACCGTGGGCGGGATCGTTACCGGGTTTCGCGGGGCGTTGGGAGTGGCGGAGGCGATTTTGAATGGCGGGTCGAGTGGCGTGCTGCGGAAATTGCGGCGCGAGCTGGATCTACATCTCTTGCTGCGGCGTTCTTTGCATGAATTTCAGCAGGATGATTACAGCAAATTGGTGGATTTGCTGAATGATCCGGCGAAGCAGTCGTTGAGCGAATATTCGCGTGATGAGGCTTGGAAAATTTTGTGGCGCGTTTGTTTGAGCCAGCCGCGGTTGATTTTGCTGGGGCTGCGCGGGTTGCTGACGCATAGCCGATCGCTGCGTCCTTTGCGCGGGTCGCGCCCGTAGGGTTGTGTGGCGGCGCTGGTTGCTTCCGCGGATTTTTCGTTACCACTACTTCTGTGGGTTTTCCTTCTGCGTGTTTTTCTTCCGTGTGTTCTGAAAAATTCTGCTGCGATTTCTTGGCGTGAAGGAATCTAGCATGTACATTCTGGGATTGTCCGCGATGGGACATGATTCGGCAGCGGCGCTGCTGGGCGATTCCGGGATTGTTGCGGCGATGGAAGAAAGCAAACTGGCGCGCACGCGGGCGAGCGAAGGGATTCCGCGCGAGGCGATTCGCTATTGCCTGGAGCGTGCGGGAATCGGCTGGCGCGACGTTGTGCATGTGGCGATCGCCAGCCGTCCGTGGCGCGCCTGGCAGCGGCAGGCTTCGTTTCGCGCGCGCTTGGCACCGCGCGCGCCGGTTTCGAGCGGCTACTTCGTGAATAAGGCTTCGGGCGAGCTGGGGCGCGAGTTGAATAACGTGCGCATCGTGCGGCAGATGGCTGGTGCGCCGGAGGGGCGCGTCGAATCGCTCGATCATCATCTGTGCCACGCCGCGAGTGCGTTCTACGCTTCGGCGTTCGAGCGGGCGCTGGTGGTGTCGCTGGACGAGAAGGGCGACGGGCGCGCCGGTTTCGTCGGGATTGGCGAAGGTACCGGATTGCGCGAGGTTCAGTCGCTGACTTTGCCGCATTCGCTGGCTTGGGTGTATTCACAGGTGACGAAGCTTTTAGGATTTCGTCCGCACGCGGATGAACACAAGACGCAGTGGTTGAGTATTTGTGGCGAGGGCGGCGGTGACGCGGACAGCGGCGCGGCGGCGGTGAAAGGCGCGGCGGCGGGTGCTCCTGCCTTCACGGAATTATTTCTGGAGATGTTGCGGCGCGAGCCGCGCGGGCCCGCGCATTTGAACGCGAAATATTTCCGGAATGGATTTGCGGGGGAGCTTTCGTTTACGCATGAGTTTTATCGTCGTGCAGGAATTGCGCAGGAGCCTGCGGAGAACACGCCGGAAACGCGGGTGCCCGAGCCGTTGCGCGTGAGGATCGCGACTGGGTTACAGCGGGCCTGCGAGATTATTGTGTGCGAATGGCTGACGGCTTTGCGCGAGGAATTTAAGGAGCGCTCGTTATGCCTTGCGGGTGGGTTGTACTTGAATCCGTTGCTGGTGGCGGCGATTGAGGCGCGGGTGGGATTTGAGAATGTTTTTGTGCAGCCTGCAGCGGGGAATGAAGGCACGGCTTTGGGAGCCGCATATTATCTTTGGCATCAGCAGTGCCGACGCGCGCGAATCGCGGCGATGCCTGGACCTTATTGGGGGCCGGCGTATAGCAACGAAGAAATCAAGAAGGTGCTGGACAACTGCAAGGCCGCGTATCATTGGTGCGATTCGGACGAGCGGAAGCTTGGCGAAGCGGTTCGATTGCTGCAGGCGGGGAAAATTATGGCGTGGTTTCAGGGCGCGGCGGAATTCGGGCCGCGGGCGCTGGGGGCTCGCAGTTTGCTGGCGTCGCCGTGGGCGCCGTATGTAAAGGAAAATTTGAACGATTATGTAAAACATCGCGAATCGTTCCGGCCGTTTGCTTTGGCGATTCCTGAAGAGCGTTGCGGGGAATATTTCGAGTGTTCGCCGAATGGGCGATTCCTTACTACGATGGCGAAGGCCAATGGAGCTGGGCGCAGATTGCTCGAGGGCTTGCCGCCGGGGTTTTTGTTGCACGGCAATTTAGTGCGTTTGCACGTGGTGCATGCGGCGGACAATCCGCTTTTCTGGAAATTGCTGAATCGTGCGGGGGAGAATGCTCCGGCGCCGCTTTTGGTGAACACATCTTTCAATTTGTTTGGCGAGCCCTTGGTGGTTACGCCGCGGGATGCGGTGCGGAGTTATTTTTGTTCGGGGGCGGATGCTTTGGTGGCTGGGAATTTTCTTTTGGAGAAGCGGTAGAGTGCTAAGTGTGAGACCAGCAAAATCGGGATTTCAGCGGCCAAACCTGGCCGGTGAAGGGCTTCGCTGCGACTGCGAAATCAAAGGCAACCTCAAAGGCAACGTCAAAGACGCCCGCCTAAAAAACAAAAGCAGGCGGCCGCTACAAATTCAAATGCAACGGCAACTGCAAAAGAGCCGGCGGGACGCCGGCGCTACTAAAGAGAAAGGCGGAACTTCGGCGACGGAAGCCGCTCGGCGCCTGTGAGCTTTATGTCGTGGCTGAAGCCACAACATATAAGGATTCTTGAGCTGTTACAGAAACTCTAAAGCCACTACCCGCAAGGATTGCCTCGCTTTCACGGTGACTCTGTCGCCGTGGCGGAGGCAGGGAACAAGCCAATAGAAATGATGACGAACACCGACAATTCTTCGCTGTGCGTTGCGCGGCGACGCCGCCGGGTGGGAATTTATTTCCTGGCGATATTGGCGCTGCTGGCGGTGATGGGTGCCGAGGTGTTTCGCAATGTGGGGCACTGGTTGGTGCGTGAGGACACGCTGAGTAAGGCTGACGTCATCGTGGTGCTGAGCGGCGAGCTGCCGTTTCGCGCGGAGGGCGCGGCGAGCGTTTTCAAGTCCGGATATGCGCCCGCGGTGTGGGTTAGCCGGCCGGAAGGTCCGCAGCAGGAATTGGCCGCGCTGGGAATCCACTTTGTGGGCGAGGAAGAGTACAACCGCGAGATCCTGGTGCAACAGGGCGTGCCGGGTGCCGCGGTCCGAATTTTTCCGGATACAATTGTGAACACACAGGACGAGGTGGAGGAAATCTCGCAAGACATGCGGCGCGAGGGAAAGCATACTGTGATTATTGTTACTTCGCCGCAGCATACGCGGCGCGTGAAGGCGCTGTGGAGAAAGTTGGTGGGCGAAGATCCGCGGGTAATCGTGCGAGCGGCCTGGGGCGATCGGTTTGATGCGGATCATTGGTGGCGAACGACGGCGGATGTGCTGGCGGTGGTGCGTGAATCCATGGGTTTGTTGAACGTGTGGGCGGGATTGCCGGTGAAACCTCACCTGCAATGAAGGTTGGGGATGCGCAACAGACGTTGAGATTACCGTAAATGCGCCTGATTCCGCGGATAGAATTGATCGTCTGCATTTCGGCCGCGCGAGAACTTGTTTGAGGGAGAAAACATTGAAGATTTCGGTGATTGGAGCGGGTTATGTGGGCCTGGTGACGGGCGGATGCCTGGCGGGACTGGGTCACGAAGTGGTGTGCACCGACAGCGACGCGGAGAAATTGAAGACGCTGGAATCCGGCCGGTTGCCGATTTACGAACCGGGGCTAGATGTGGTGATTGCGCATGCGCGGAAGGAAGGGCGGCTGAGTTTTCGGGCCAACGGGGCGGAAACGGTGCAGTTTGGCGATGCGATTTTTATTTGCGTGGGGACGCCGCCGTTGCCCAACGGCAGCGCGGACCTGAGCGCGATTGATCACGTGGCGCGGCTGGTGGCGACCGAAGCGCGCACGCCGAAACTGGTGATCGAAAAGAGCACGGTGCCGGCGCAAACCGGGCAGGAATTGAAGCGCGCGCTCGCCGTGTATGGGCGCAAGTCTGGCGTGGCGTTTCGCGTAGCGTCGAACCCGGAATTCTTGCGCGAGGGAACGGCGGTGGAAGATTTTCTGCATCCGGACCGGATCGTGGTGGGCGTTGAGGACGAGGTGGCCGAGAAGCAATTGAAAGAGATCTACCGGCCGGTGCTGGAGCGAACTTTTACTTGTCCTGTGCATTCCGGGAAATGCCCGGATGTGCCGCTGCCCGCGTGGCTGGTGACGACAATCAACAGCGCGGAGCTGATCAAGCACGCGTCGAATTCGTTTCTGGCGGTGAAGATTTCTTACGCGAACATGGTGGCCGATCTGGCGGAAAAGCTGGGCGCGGATATTGAAGAAGTAGTGCGCGCGGTGGGGATGGACCCGCGCATCGGACGGAGCTTCTTTCACGCGGGGATTGGGTTCGGCGGATTTTGTTTGCCGAAGGACTTGCAGGCGTTTGTGCATCTGGCGGAAAAATCGGGCGTGGATTTTTCGATGCTGAAGGAAGCGGAAAACATCAACAAGCGGCGCATCAATCGTTTTATGGAGAAGATTCGCCGCGCGCTGTGGGTGGTGAAAGGCAAACAGATTGGGGTGCTGGGATTGGCGTTCAAGCCGAATACGGATGACATTCGGTTTGCGCCGGCTATTGATTTGATTCACGAGCTGTTGAAGGAGGGCGCGATTGTGCGCGCGTATGATCCCGAGGCGATGGAAAAGGCGCAGCCTGTGTTGCCGCAGATTCAGTTTGGGAAATCGGCTTATGAAGCAGCGGAGGGCGCGGAGGCTTTGTTGATCGCGACGGAGTGGGAACAGTTTCGAAAACTGGATTGGGAGCGGGTGCGCGATTCGATGGTGCGGCCGTTGATTTTGGACGGGCGGAATTTGCTTTCGGCGAAACAGATGAAGGGGCACGGGTTTGAGTATTATTCGATGGGAAGGCCGGATTAGTTTCCAGTTTGAGGCTTACACGTACGACACGACCCCCCACCCTTCGCATGAAGCAAAGGCGCGAAGAGTGGGGCACCCGTAAAGTCAAAACCACGTTCAAGAGCGGGAGCACAGGCAGGATTGCCTACGCCACCTATTTTGCCTGGGTGGATTGGGCTAGTTTTTCGCGGAAGTATTCGTAGGTGCGTTGCAGGCCCTCTTCCAAGCTTACCTTTGGTTCCCAGTTCAGTATGCGTTTGGCTTTGGTGATGTCGGGGCAGCGCTGTTTGGGGTCGTCTTGAGGGAGCGGGTGGAAGACGATGGGCGTGGTGGCGCCGACTAGTTTGCGAACGCGTTCGGCGAATTCCAGGATTGTGATTTCCTGGGGATTGCCGATGTTGGTGGGCTCGTGTTCGTTGGACTCGAGGAGCTTGTAGATTCCGGCTAGCAGGTCGGAGACGTAGCAGAAGCTGCGGGTTTGCTTGCCGTCGCCGTAGACGGTGATGGGTTCGCCGACCAGGGCCTGGTAGAGAAAATTGGGGAGAGCGCGGCCGTCGTTGAGACGCATGCGCGGGCCGTAGGTATTAAAGATACGGACGATGTGGGTATCGAGGCCGTGATAACGGTGATAGGCCATGGTCATGGCTTCGGCGTAGCGCTTGGATTCGTCGTAAACGCCACGCGGGCCGACGGGATTCACGTGGCCCCAGTAACTTTCAGGCTGTGGGCTGACTTGCGGATCGCCGTAGCATTCTGAGGTGGAGGCCAGGAGGTAGCGGGCATTCTTGGCCATGGCCAGGCCTAGGGAATTGTGCGTGCCTAGAGCGCCGACTTTCAGGGTTTGGATCGGATACTTCAGATAGTCGGGCGGGCTGGCGGGCGACGCGAAATGCAGGACGGCGTCTAAGGGGCCCGGGACCTCGATGTAGCGCGAGACGTCCTGGCGCGCGAAACGGAATTTGGCATGGGGCAGCAGGTGGGCGATGTTGGAGTCGCTGCCGGTTACCAGATTGTCTAGGCAGAGCACTTCCCAGCCTTTTTCGAGTAGCAGCTCGCATAGATGCGAGCCTAAGAATCCCGCTCCACCTGTGATTGCCGCGCGCAATTGGTCGCTCCTTGATCGCGATGGGGATGGGTCGCGATTGTGTGGGTTTCATTATCTATGAAATGGCGGCACAGAGAAAGGCAAAGGCAAGATCGCCACAGAGGCACAGAGAAAGGCGGGAAGAGTGGGAAGAGCGGGAGAAATCTCCGCCTGCGGCGGGGGGCGGCTCGAGGCAAAGGCGCTGGCCTCAGGATGACGACGCGCGTCGCGTCGTCAGATACGCAGCGAAAAACCAAAGCGAGCCGCCGTCGAAGCTGACATCGTGGCAAGCAACAGCGTTGCTGCGCGGAGTTACGATGGCTTTCTTTTGCGCGCGTGGCGGATCAGTGGGAGGTGGCCGGGACGACGGCGGCAGCGGGGAATGCTGTGGTGTGATCGAGGACGATGCGCCAGCCTTCGGGAAATTTTCTGAAGTCCAAGGAGAAGACGCCGGAGGGTTGGTCGGCTTCGCGGACCAGGTGGAATTTTCCTGCTACGTAGGCGGCGTCGGCGCAGGTGAGGTGAACTTCAAGATCGGAGAAGGAGACGGCGCCCATGGATTTGCGATCGGGATAGGAGTGGTGGTAGCGATCGAGCACCGCCTGCCAGCCGTGCGCGATGCCGTTGGCGCCGAGGAATTCGGTTTGCTCGGAATTCCAGTAGCTGGTCATGAAGGTGTCGATGTCGCCGCGATTCCAGGCGGCGGTTTGCATGTCCAGGACGGCGCGGATTTGGGATTCGTCGGATGGATACGCGGGGGAGGCGACGGAGGAATGCGAGACTACCACCAGCCAGATTGTTGCGGCTACCGCGGCGAAGCGTGCGATGCGAAATTGTGCGGGCATTTTGTGACCCTCCTGAATTGGACGGATGCGAATTTGTTCGAGCAAAGAGCGGGCGGGTCTGAGACCCGCCCCTACAAAAACAGACCCACCACCAAGTGCGAACTGCCGGTGACACGCCGGGCTACCGGCAAGCTGGCGGACGCTGCGGAATTCTTGCGCGGCACAGGCTATCAACGAATAGGGCGCCGGGCAACTTGGCAGACACGGTTCGAGCGCACAATGGCGGGCTTACCCGTGAAGGTTGCCTTCGCTGGTACGCTCGTTCTATTGCCGCGGGCGGAAGGGGGCGGCAAACTGGGTGAGGTCGAACATGTTTATATCAGCGTTCATTCTCGTGATCAGCTTCGCAGCGATGGTTCAGTTCGCCGTCTTCAGTTGGCGCGCTGGGCTACTGCGGACCATCGCCACCGAGCCTATCGGTGACCAAGCCGAGGTAACGGCCGAGATCTCCCATAACCTGTTGAATGGAAAAGACTTCGCCGACATCAACAGCTTGCAGAGCTTGCTGCCGGACCTGAAGAATGCGCGGGTTAACCTGCGCTCGGTGCGCGTTTACTACAGCTTCTTGAAGGCTATGAACCGGCTGGGCGATTTCATCGTTGCGCCGGGCGCGGATGGCTTCGGGGGCTGGACGAGCCGCGAGATGGCTCTGTGTACGCAATACACCGCCGCGGTGTTGTCGCAACGCCTGCGCAGCAACCAAGAGCTGGCTGCGGAAGTTCGGTCTTACTAGTCCTCCTACAATTCCCTTTTTATTCGCCGACGCATCCCGCGTATAGTCAATTTCTCTCCTTTCTGTCCATCCAGCCAGTTACCTGATACGCCATTCGGGGCGGGTATTTCGCACCGGATGCGGCGCTTTTCATGCCTAAATATTGTGGGTGAATCCTACAGCTATGACGTGTGTGCCGACCGAAGGAGGCGCCATGAAGAGCCGCGCCAGAATTTCGTGCTTGCTTGCATTCATAATCGTGGCCCTGATCCAGTTCTCCGCCTGCTCCGGCACGCCGTCTACGTTCAACCAGGTGACCATTTCTCCGAAGGGAACGATGTTCCTTGGGCAGGGCGGGACGATTCCGCTGATCACCGCGTCTGTATTGAATGATACGAAACTTAACGGCGGGGTGACGTTTACGTTGTCGCCCGTGGCAGTGACATCGGGAACGCTGACGCAGCTCAGCTCTACCACGGCAAGCTTTGTGGCGCCGGGTGCTGTGACGGCCGAGACGACTGTGACGATCACGGCCACGTCGGTGGATTTTCCGAAGCAGTCGGCGAGGTTAACGGTGATGATCGAACCGCCGCCAATGATCACGACGACTTCCCTGCCGGATGCAACTTTGAATGCGGCGTATAGTGCGACCGTAACAGCGACTGGCGGAGTGCCGCCGCTGAAGTGGACTTTGTCGTCAGGAACACTGCCGAAGGGATTGGCGTTGGGATCGAGCACCACCGATACCGTGAATATCACCGGCAAGGCAACGGTTGCGGGAGTGTCCACGGTAACTGTGACGGTGACGGATGCTACCGGTGCTTCGAGCACGGCGGGGCCGTTTCAGATTGTGGTGAGTAGTTTGGCGTTTACGACAACTTCGCCCCTGCCGGCTGGGACGGTGAACGCGCAATATGTCGGCGTGCAATTCGCAGCGACGGGCGGCACATCGCCGTACACATTTGCGCTGGCGGCTGGTTCGAGTTTGCCACCGGGTCTAACGCTTAATGCAGGAGATCTGACCGGCATCCCGACAACACTGGGTAATTACAGCTTCGGAATCAGCGTGACCGACAGCGAAAACCCGGCGGCGGTGATCACGAACACGTTCACGCTGGTAGTCAATCCGGTGCAGGACTTAACGCTGCTTAATGGGTCTTTCGCGTTCAGTTTTAGTGGGTTCAGTGCCGGTGGATACGTGGCGGCCGCCGGCGCGTTTACGACGGATGGCAACGGCAATATCAAATCGGGTGACGCGGACTTCACGACACTGCAAGCCAACAAGCTGTACACCAACATGACGGGGACGTACACGGCGGGAGTGGATGGGCGCGGGACCATCACGTTTACGAACGTCGCGGGGTCGCCCACGTTTGCGTTTGCGATTGATACAGGGGGTTCGGGGCACGGGCGGCTCGTAGAGTTCGATTCGACCGGCACGCGCGGTTCCGGACGTCTGGAACAGCAGAGCGTGAGCACTTGCGTAGTGGGCACGACCACCACGTACCAAGGAAATTTCGCATTCGGAGGCGCGGGCTTTACGTCGTCGGCGGGACCGTCTGGATCGGGACCGATGGCATTTGCCGGAGAATTCACAGCTATCGCGCCGACCGCACCGACCACGGTGGGAAGCCTGGGTCCGGCGGAAATGGACGCCAACGTTCCAGGCTCGGTTCCGTTGGGCAGCGCGGGCGGGAGTTCGTTTTCCGGCACGTACCAATCGGGCACGGACTCGACGCATTGCACTTTTCAACTGAGCACGAGTATCAGCGATCTTGACTACGACGTGTATCCGATTTCGGCTTCCGACGCTTTTCTGATTGAGACGGATACCGCGACGAGCGGGGCGACTCCGTACGTCAGCCTCGCCGAGATGAAGCTGCAATTCGGGCAGCCGTTCCTTGGCGCGGTCATAGCCGCACCGATGGCTGGCGGCGTTAGCGGATCGGTGCTATCGGTGCCGTACGTGTCGGTACTGCAGATCGCGCCCGAAGCAATAAATTTCAATCTCGTGCTCACGGACAACACAGGGGGCACGGTGAGCGGAACGCAGGGCACACCGTTTTCGGTGACGTACACCAGCGATCAATATGGGCGGGTTTACACAGGGCTGGTTGTTAACAATGCATTCGAGCCGGTTTTGTACATGATTGACTCAGACGACGCGTTCGTTATGGGCCAACTGGGAGGCGCTCCGATTTTCGGTGAGCTGGACGCGCAGTCCCAACCCGGGACATTCACGACTAAGTTCCTCTTCCAAACTCCTCCGCTGGTGGAAGGAACGTCCGCGCCGGCTGTGAGCGCCGACCGCGATTTCTCCGGCTATCTGACGTTCGATGGTGACGTGACGCCCGCGACAGTGACCGGAACACAGGATGAAAGCACTTCAGCGGCGAACACATCCGCGGAGACGGTGACGGGAACGTACGTGCTATCGAGTACCGGCGCGACGGACGGGAGTGGGACGGTCACGTTGACTTCTCCGGCTGCGTTCACCGGCGCGTTTTATTATGTGACGCCGACGAAGATGGTGATGATCACGACTACTACGGGCGATGCGAATCCGGTTTTGGTGATCATCGGGCATTGATCGCGGAGCGGGGGCGGAACGGACTGTGGAATCTCGGTCGTGCCGGACCGCCGTCGGCGATTCCCGCGCCTCCGATGGCGCACTGCAGCGCACCGCTAGAGTGACAAAGTCGAAGGGCAAATCAACGGCAAGCTGTGGAGATTTGTGAAGCGGGCACGGCGTGCCGCGCCCCTACGCCGTCATCTGCAATAGCAAAGTCACACAGGCGGCGCCATATGAATTGCAGCCGCATACTTCGAATCGGACTCTTAGGTCTGGGCCTCTGCCTGGTATTGACAGAGAGTTCGGACGCCTTTTATTACCCCCTGCAGCAGACGCAGATTCGCCAAGCGTATCTCCTCGGGCGATCGGCAGACACGAAAAAAATTTCTGAACTCCTGGACACATACAGCCGACACTTTCCGTTTGCGCCGAGCGACGCTCGCGTTGAGTCCATAGAGTTTCGGACGCCTTATGAACAAATCGTGCGTCGTTCGTGGGAACACCAGGGTGGTTACGACCTAGATCAAGCGGAAAAGGACTACGCGTCGCAGCCCGAACTGGTAATCATCAGCGTGATCATCTATTCGCCGCTCACAAATCCAGAGTCCACCGCGAATCATTCCGACAAGCCGAGTGCGGTTGGCTCGCCGGATGATGCTCGGCTGGGTTTTCGCTTCCTGGTATCGCAGGAGCATCCCATCGCACCGAAAAAGATGGTCGGCAAGGCCCTTTACGCAGGACGTTACGATAAGGGCGTGCGGAAAGAGGTGCTGATGGAATTCGATGCCGACCAGTTCGAGTCTGGCACCGCCAAAGTACAAGTCACGATGTCCGGCGGACAGAAGGTTGATGCTGACTTCGAACTGGATAGCCTCAAGTAGCAGTCAGTTTTGTTGGGCAGAATCATGCGGCAACCTCTGAAGCTATGTCGCACCTACCGCGCTCCGGACTTTTCTTGCAACGTTTTGTGCCGCGCCTACGGCGCTGGTTCCGACAGAGTCCTAGAGCAAAACGGCGCTGGTGTGGAGCAACGGGATACGAGCCGGCAGGGCTGCTCAGTACGCCCAGCGCATTAGGACTGCGCCGGTCGTGTAGCCGGCGCCTACGGCGATTAGCAGGACGAGGTCGCCTTTGCGGAGGCGCTTTTGTTCTACGGCGTCCATCATGCCGAGAGGGATGGTGCCGGCGGTGGTGTTTCCGTAGCGGTCGATATTTACGAGAACTTTCGAGTCGTCCACTCCCAGGCGTTCCTGCATTCCGCGAATGATCCGCAGATTGGCTTGGTGCGGCACAACGAGCGCCAAGTCCTTGCTGGTTAGTCCATTGCGTTCGAGGATTTCCACCGCCAGTTCGCTCATGCGGCGCACGGCGTATTTGAAAACCTGCGCGCCTTCTTGATGCACGAAGTGCATGCGGTTGTCGATGGTCTGCTGCGACGCGGGATGCAGCGAGCCGCCGCCGGGCATGTAGAGATTGCAGCCGCCGGAGCCGTCCACGTCATGGACGAAATCGAGAATGCCTTCGGAGTCCGCGGCGGCGGGTTCGATGAGAACCGCGCCCGCGCCGTCGCCGAAGAGCACGCAGGTGGCGCGGTCGGTGTAGTCGAGAATGGAAGTCATGACGTCACTGCCGATGACGAGTACTTTTTTGTGCGCGCCGCTGGCGACGAATTGCGCGCCGACGGTGAGCGCATAGAGAAAGCCGGAACAAGCCGCGGAGAGATCGAAGCCCCAGGCATTTTTGGCGCCGATGCGATCCTGGATCAGGCAGGCGGTGGCGGGGAAAAGCATGTCGGGAGTGACGGTAGCGACTACGATCAGGCCGATATCGTCAGCGCTGATGCCTTGCGCGGCAAGAAGCTTGCGCGCCGCTTCCGCGCCGAGATGGGACGACGCCACACCGGGGTCGGCGTAATGCCGCTCGCGAATTCCGGTGCGGGTGCGAATCCATTCGTCGCTGGTGTCCACTCGTTTTTCCAGATCGAGATTGGTGACCACGCGCGGCGGAAGGTATCCAGCCACTCCGGTAATCTTTGCGGCGATGCGTCGGCCCATTCATTTCCCCCAGGAAGAAAGAAAAGTGCAAATGACAAAGAACAGCACGCGATTGTATGCAATTGGACGCAGGTGTGACAAGGGAATGTCGCCGTGAGTGATGCGTGCGACGCCGCGCCGGATTTCTTGCCGGGGCGACGTCGCGCGATTTCAGGCAGCGCTAGGCGGTGGCAGCAGCTGCGTCTTCAGAGGCTTTGGTGCAAACGATGGTTAAACCGTTCTTGTTGGCGTCGAATCGTTCTTTGCGATCCAAGCTCTTCAAGAATTCCCTGGCGGCTTTGCCGATCGCGGCGGCCATGGAACCGGTGTCCACCTGAATCGTTCGTCCTTGCGGACCGTTGGTGCGGTGCTGGTATTCCAATTTCACTGCGTACATGGAGTCTCCCTTGGCTTATAGGATAAACGAACATTTTACGTGGTGTTTCACTTTTCCAGCAAGCGCGTTCATCCGGCGCGCACGGCCAGGAATGGCCTCCTGCGGCGGGTGGGGCTGTGCCGCAGCGGGCACTGCATGCGGTGCCGCTATGATGGGCCGGGAAGAATTTCGAAGCGGTAGGTGATTTCGGCGGTTTTGCGGAGCATGGCGGCTACGGAGCAGTATTTATTTTGGCTCAGCTCGATGGCGTCGCGGACGGCTTTTTCTTCCAATCGGCCGGAGAGGCGGTAGACCATTTCGATCTTGGTCCAGACCGTGGGTGGGTCCTTGGCGCGTTCGCCGGAGATGTCGATTTCCAGGGTGGCGAGCTTCAGGCGTTTTTTTTCGAGGATCATGACGATGTCGATTGCGGTGCAGGAGCCGAGAGCGCCTAGGAGCATTTCCATGGGGCCGGCGGCGGAATTGCTTTTGCCGTCGAATGGCACGGCGCGGCCCGATGGCATGGTCGCCAGGAATTCTTCGCCGCCTACCCACTTTACTTTTGCTGTCGGCATGATCTGCTCCCGCGAAATCTGTCCGAAAGATCCATCCATTAAACTTTAACGGGGATTGTGTGGCGCGTCTAGCCTCGGCTACGTTGGCGGGGTGGTTTTCTGGTGTGTTACCCTCGCAGCGCGGACTGCGGAGGATTGCGCGCGATGCGATGTGAGTGGCGGCGGATTATATCTTTTGCCGTTTTCGTGGGGCTGCTTTGCGGCGTGCGCGATGCATCGGCGCAAAGCACGGCCGGTAAGGCTGGCGACGCCGTGTCCTTGAACAATCAGGGGCTGGAGCGCTACAAGAAAGGCAAAGTGGACGAAGCGATTGCGCTGTTCCGCCAGGCGCTGGCTTTGAATCCGAATTTTCCGGAGGCTTTGAGCAATCTGGGCCTGGCGCTGGACTCCAAAGGGAAAGACGACGAAGCGATTTCGGATTTCGATAAGGCGCTTGAGATCAAGCCTACCGACGCGGTGACCGAAAGCAATTTGGGGCTCGCGCTGTATCACGAGAAGAAATATTACGATTCCATTTCCGCTTACCGGAAGGCGCTCGGGCTGAATCCGAAATTTGCGCAGGCGTACAACGGCATGGGCGCGGCGCTTTTCGCTTCCGGAAACGCCGGCGATGCGATTGCGGCGTACCGGCGGGCGCTGGAACTGATGCCGCGTTACGTGGACGCGTTGAACAACCTGGCAGCGGCGCTCGATGCGACGCAGCAGTGGCACGAAGCGATTCCGATTTACCAGCAGGCCATGGCGCTGGAGCCGCATTCGCTGGACTTGCAAATAAATTATGCGGCGGCGCTCGTGAATGCCGGACGCGACGAAGAAGCGATCGCGCAATACCGGGAGATTGCGACGGATCATCCCGACGACGCGCACGCGTGGTTCGCGCTGGGGCACTTGCTGTACAAGCAGGGCCAGCTCGATGAGGCCGTTTCCAGTTTGGAAAAAACTCTGGCGTTGAAACCGGATCAGGCGGACGCGGATTTTAATCTGGCGCTTGCGTACCAGGGTCAGGGGAAACTGGAGTTGGCCATCGCGACGTATCAAAAGGGCCTGGCGCTGAAGCCAGATGAAGCGCATGCGCTTTACAATTTGGGTAACGCGTATTTGCAGGCGAACGATGCGGGCAAGGCGGCGGAATATTTTCAGAAGGCTTTCGCGCAGCAGAGGACTTTTCCCGAGGCGGAGATTGGATTGGGAGCGGCGAAAATGCAGTTGGGCGATTTGGATGGGGCGCAGACCGTTTTTGTGAAAGTGATCGCTGACCATCCGGATAATGCGGATGCGCGATTCAATCTGGGGAACGCGCTATTCAATAAGGGACAGTATCAAGCGGCCGCGGACAGTTATCGCGAGGCCAATCGGCTGAATCCGAATCTGGCGCACGCGCACTACAATCTGGGCATGGCGCTGTTGCGATTGAAGGATCCGGATGCGGCGCAGGCGGAATTTAAGGCAGCGGCGCGGCTGGATCCGAAACTCACTCCGCCGAAATAGCGTTCGCGCATTCGCATACAACTCTTGCATCCAAGCGAATCCGAAAGAAATCAAAGGCACCCGGGAGATAAACATGGCGAATAACACCGCGAAGATTGTGCGCTTTCATTCGTTGGGCGGGCCGGAAGTCTTGCAGATCAAGGAAGAACCGATTCCCGTGCCGGGAAGGGGCGAGGCTCTGCTGAATGTGAAGGCCATTGGGTTGAATCGCGCGGAGGTGATGTTCCGCAACGGGCGATATCTGGAGTCACCCGTGTTGCCTTCGAAGTTGGGTTATGAGGCGGCGGGAGTGGTGGCGGCCGTCGGGCCCGATGTGGACAAAAGTTGGATCGGCAAAAAAGCCAGCACGGTGCCGGGATTTCTGATGACGAACTACGGCGTGTACGGCGAGGTGGCGCTGGTGCCGGCGAGCGCGCTGGCTGTGTATCCGGAAAAGCTGACGCCGGAGGAGGGGACGTCAATCTGGATGCAGTATCTGACGGCTTACGGAGCGTTGATTGCGAACGCGCGGATCGGCAAAGGCGATTTCGTGATTATTACGGCGGCGAGCAGCAGCGTGGGAATTGCGGCGATTGAAATGGCGAAGGCCGAGGGCGCGATCAGCATTGCCACCACACGAACGTCCAAGAAAAAAGCCGTGCTGGTGGAGGTTGGGGCTGCGCACGTGATCGCGACAGATGAGGAGGGTTTTGTCGCGCGCGTGAAGGAAATCACAGGTGGCAAAGGGGCACGTGTGATTTTCGATCCTATTGGCGGCAAAGGCGTCACGGCGCTGGCTGAAGCCGCGGCGTATGAAGGAATTATTTTCGAGTATGGCGCGCTGGCGCCGGAGCCGACGTCGTTTCCTTTGTTTGCGGCGCTCGGCAAGGGGCTGACGGTTCGCGGTTACACGGTGCGCGAAATACTTTCCGTCCCAGACCTGAAGGCCAAGGCGGTGAAGTATGTCTTCGATCATGTTGCCGCTGGCCGCTTCAAGCCGCGCATTGATCGCGTGTTTCCGCTGGCGCACATTGTGGAAGCGCACCGTTACATGGAATCGAACCAGCAGATTGGCAAGATTGTCGTGACTGTTTGACACTTTCCTTCCCTGAATTCCATATCGGAACGATAGAAAAGTTGAATGGGACTTAACGAACTCCTTATGGTCGCTTTATGACTCCCTTATGGCCGCTTCGCTAGCGTCGTCGCAGTTAGTTTGGGGGTGCTGCGATGAAGCGATTCGGCTCCGTTTCAAGGTTTGTCTTTCCGGCCGCAGTGTTCCTGCTTTTCCTGTCTGTGGCTTTAATGCCGTACGCCGGACGCATTGAAGCGCAATCCACTTTCGGCAGTTTGCGCGGGTTGACGGTGGACGCTACCGGCTCGGCTGTACCGGCAGCAGAAATCACCCTGCACGGACTGGACGACAACAGCGACCATCAAACGACTAGCGGCGACGATGGAGTTTTTGAGATTGAAAACCTGAAGCCGGGGCATTATCGCGTGACGGGCCACAAGCCGGGGTTCGCCGATGCGCTGGTGCCGCAGCTGGCGCTGGAAGCGCGGCAGGAACTTCGCGTGACGCTGACTTTCGCGGTGGCGAGCCAGAGCCAGACGGTGGAAGTGAGCGCCGTCGCCGAGCAAATGAACACGGAGAACGGCACGATCGCAGGGAGTCTCGAAAGTCTGCAGCTGACGCAGCTTCCGCTCAACTCGCGCGCGGTTTCGACGAGCCCGCTGGCGGCGCTGCAGCTTTCGCCGGAAGTGCAGTACGACGCGCAGGGGAATATCTCCATTGGCGGAGCGACGTCCGCGATGGTGGGTTATTCGGTGGATGGAATTTCGACGGCGAACGTGCGGCAGAACGGCGCGCTGCAGGATGCTTATCCTTCGTCGGAGGGGATTGAAGAACTCAAGGTGACGGCATTCAACAACAATGCCGAGTTTGCGCAGGTGGGTGATGTGACTTTCACCACCAAGAGCGGCACGAACCAGTTTCACGGAAGCCTTTTTGAATATTTGCAGAATGATGCGTTCGATGCCAAGCCGCTGAATTTCAGCGAGAAGGCACCGAAGCGCTTCAACACGTTTGGCGGAAGCCTCGGCGGCCCGTTCTCCATTCCGAAGCTGTTCCATGGCAGCGACAAGACATTTTTCTTTTTCGATTACGAAGGAAACCGGCGGAGCATTTCGACGACCGAGCAATATTTGGTGCCGACGCTGGCGGAAAGGAATGGCGATCTGAATGCATTTATTACGGCGAGCAATCCCGCGCCGTTCACGAATCCGGCGACGGGCCAGCCCAGCGCTATTTTGATCGATCCAGTGACGCATCAGCAATTCATGGGCTGCGGCGGGAGCCAACCGAATGTGATTTGCAGCTCCGGCGCCGGCAACCGCATCAGCGGGGTAACGCAGAACCTGCTGAATTATTACCCGCTGCCGAACGCGAACCTGAATGTGGCGAATCCATCGTTTAATTACGAAACGCTGGTGCCGACTCCGGCGGATACGAATGGCTGGGACGTGCGGCTTGATCGCACGATCACTGCGAAGCAGCAAGTGTTCGCGCGATTCAGCTGGAAGAATTTGCTGACCGATGCCGCCAACCCTTTGTTGCCGAATGATGCGGATACCGAACACAACAGAAGTTTGTTGGTTTCCTACAATTACGCGATCAGCCCCAAGTGGATTAATGAATTTCGGTTTGGTTTCACCGATGCGCTGACCAGCGTGAGTTTTCCGATTCTCGGGAGCACGGCGATTTCTCAATTGGGCTTGCAAGGAATTGACATCAGCCAGCATCCCGACGGCGAGGCTTTTCCGACTTTCAATTTCAACGACGGCAGCGGATTCACGGCGATCGGAAGAGATCGCGCGGGCATCACGCAATCGAAAACGCTGGAGTTCACGGATAATCTGACGCGGCAGATGGGCAAGCACACTCTGCGATTCGGTGTGGATATTCGCCGGGTGAACTATCAGGATCTGATGTACTTCGAGCCGTCGGATGATTATGGGCTGTTTACGTTCAATCAAGGCGTCTTCACCGGCAGTTCATTCGGCGACGCGCTCTTGGGCTTGCCCAATACTTCGTTTTTCGCGATCACTTCCCCGCAGGTGAACGCTCGCGCGGTTCAGTACGGCGTTTATGGGCAGGATGAATGGCAGGTCAACGACCGGCTCACTGTAAATTTCGGGTTGCGCTGGGAGATGCTGCCGCCTTTCACGGAGGCTGTGGGAGATTTGGGGAGCTTCGACCCTCGCAACAACAGCATTCTGGTTCCGGACGCGCTGCAGAAGACACTGGCAGGGTCGCCGGCATATCAGCAGGTGTACACGGGATTTCTGCAATCGTTCAATGCGTGTTCGCTGGGGCAGGGCGGTGCATGCAGCAATGTGTTCACGGCGAGCCAGGATCATTTGCCGCAGGGCCTTCGGCAACTGTATCTGCGTGACTTCGATCCGCGAATCAGCGTGGCGTACCGGCCATTTCGCGACAACAAGACGGTGATTCGCGCGGGGTTCGGCGTGTTCACGATCTCGACGCTTGGTCCGATGTCATTTAATAACGCCGGCAACCCCCTTTCGGTGGTGCACACGTATGCCAACAACGTCGCGGGCCAGCCGCAATTTCAGTTCCCGGCGACAGCGCCGCCAACCAGCGTGATCGTCTATGGCGGAGGCACTTTGGATCAGGCCAACGATCCGCTATTCCGCGACCCGCAAGCGACGCAATGGAATTTCACTGTCGAGCGCCAGATCACAGGAAGCACATTGTTGCGCGCGAGCTACGTGGGAATGAATTCGTACCGGCTGCCGGTCACCGAGGACTTGAACCAGGTCCATCCCAGCGCCACGCCGTATTCGCCCGCAAATACACCGTATCCGAACTGGTTTACGCTACTGTCCACCGAAAACGCGGGCTTCGCGAATTACCAGGCTTTGCAAGTGGACGCCAGTCACCGAATGGCGAACGGGCTTTTTTTCCAGACGAATTACACGCTCGCAAAAAATCTGAGCGACGCGCAAGGCGATGCACCCAGTGGCTTCACAAGTGAGGTGGCCTACGGACTCGCGGTCTCGAATCGCTTCGAACTGCGCGCGGATCGCGGCAACGTGGCCGGAACGCCTCGCCAGCGCTTTCAGATGAACGGAATCTATCAGCTTCCATTGGGTAAGGGACGCAAGTGGTTCAATAGTTCCGGCTGGCAGAATTTACTGATCGGCGGCTGGGAAGCGAGCACCGTGACGTTGCTACAGACCGGTCCCTGGCTCACTCCGATCATCAGTCCAACGCTAGACCAATCGAATACCGACATCGCCAACCGCGGCACCTTGCTGCGGCCGGATTGCGTGGGGAATCCGACTCCCGCGAACCGCAGCGCCGCGCAGTATTTCAACTTGAGCGCTTTTGCTGCAACACCCACCGATGCGGGACGAATCGGAAACTGTGGCGTGGGGATTTTGCAAGCCCCCGGGACGATCGGCGTTTCGGCTGGTCTGGGGAAAACTTTTCTACTCGGCGAAAAGGCCAGGCTGCGATTTGAATCCACCTTCACCAACGTATTGAATCACACCAACTATGCTCCGCCGGCGGTGGACGTCAGCAACTCGCAGACTTTTGGAGTGCTGCAATCCAATCAAACGTCGGCCAACGCAGGTCCGCGCACGGGACAGCTGGCGCTGCGTCTGGATTTTTGAGCTGCGATTATTTGCGCGAGTGTCGCCCGGCGCTGTAATGCGGGTGACATCTCCCGGCCGATCCCCGAACGCCTGAATTGAAACATCCATCTGGCCGCCCGCAGGGCTCTCCTTGACAGCCGAGGAGAGTGCTGCTATTTTCTCTCCTAGACACACAAGGAGAGCGAGTGGCGAAACCGATTGATCTGCTGCAAGGCACGCTGGACATGCTGATCCTGAAGGCCGTGTCGCTTGGGCCTTTGCATGGCTACGGCGTTCTGCTGCGCATCCAGCAAATTTCAAAAGACCGCCTGGAAATCCAGCAAGGCTCGCTGTATCCGGCGCTGTATCGCCTGGAGCATCAGGGCTGGATCGCGAGCGAGTGGGGCGAGTCGGAAAATAAGCGCAAGGCGAAATATTACCGGCTCACCGCGGCGGGCAAGCGCCGCTTCCAGGCGGAAACCGAAAAGTGGAATCGCATGGCGGACATGATCGCCGGAATCCTGAACACGACGCCGGAGGAAGTATGACGCTGTGGAGCCGGATGCATTCCTGGGTACGGACAATTCTGCAGCGCTCTCGCGTAGAGAGCGAAATGGACACGGAGCTGCGGTTCCACATGGAAGCGCGCGCCGAGGATTTAATCCGCAGCGGTGTGCCGTGCGTAGTAGCACTGCGGCGCGCGCGGCTGGAGTTTGGCGGGGTCGAAAGCGCGAAGGAAGAGTGCCGCGAAGCGAGCGGGGCGAGTTTTATCGAAAATTTGCTGCAGGATATTCGTTTCGGCTCGCGCATTTTGCGCAAGAGTCCCGGCTTTACGGCGGTTGCGGTGCTTACGCTTGCGGTGGGCATCGGTGCGAGCGCGGCGGTTTTCAGCCTGGTGAACGCGATCCTTCTGAAACCGCTTCCCTATCCGGATTCCAACAGAATCGTTTTGCCCGAGCTGGTCTCTCCGCCGGGAGTGAGTCTTGGTTCCGAATACTTTCCCTGGGGCCAGAGCCAGTTTCGCATGCTGACTCGGGACGCCCATCCGTTCCAAACGGTGGCGGCGTTTCAGAACGATTCCTTCAACCTCACCGGGTCGGGCGAACCTGTTTTTCTGGATGGCTTTCGAGCGTCGGCGGAGTTTTTCCCGTCGCTGGGAATTTCGCCCGCCTTGGGACGCGCTTTCGCCGCCGACGAAGATCAGCCGGGGCACGAATACGAAGTAATCATCAGCGACCGGCTTTGGCGAGAGCGATTTGGCGCAGACCGCAATATTTTGGGGCGAGCCGTGGAGCTGAACGGTTACGCCTACACCGTGGTGGGCGTGATGCCCGAGGGATTCGCATTTCCGCGCGCGGAAGAAATGCCGAGCAGTTTCAATTTTCCCGCGGAGCCGCAGCTCTGGGTTCCGCTGGCAATCCCAGCGGAGCCGAAACCGGGCCCATCCGAACTCGCCTTGATCGGTCGGCTGAAACCCGGCGTGACGATCGCGCAGGCCCAGGCCGCGATGGATCTGATCACCAAACATGCGGAGGCGCAGGATCACCGATGGATCGGCTGGTTCAACACACGAGTGGTTCCGCTGCAGAGGCAAGTCGTGGGAGATACGCGGCACCCATTGCAGCTGATGCTGGGCGCGGTGTGCATCGTGCTGCTGATTGCTTGCTCGAATGTGGCGAATTTGCTGCTGACGCGCTCGCTGGCGCGGAGGCGGGAATTCACTTTGCGCGCGGCACTGGGCGCTGGACGCGCGCGATTGATCCGGCAGCTGCTGACGGAAAGCCTGCTGATCGCGCTGGCAGCCGGAGCGGCGGGGATCCTGATCGCGAACGCGGGGATTTATTTCGTAAAAATGCTTGGACCTGCGAATCTTCCGCGCTTGCGCGAAGTGACGTTGGACTTGCCGGTGCTGGCGTTCGCGCTGGGGGTTTCATTGGTTACAGGGGTTCTCTTCGGCCTGGCTCCCGCGATAGGAGCGGCACGCGAAAATCTGGTGGATTCTTTGCGGGAAGGCAGCCAGAGATCCGGAGGGGGCCGGATGACCCCGCGACTCCGGAATGCGCTGCTGGTTTCACAAGTGGCGCTGGCTTTGGTGCTGGTGGTTTCTGCCGGGCTGCTGACGCGCACTTTTTTCCGGCTGCTTGGCGCCGATGGCGGATTCAATGCGGAGCGCGTGCTGACGTTTCAGTTGCCGCTGCCAGCTTTGAAATATGCTGAGCAGAATCAAATCGTCACACTCTTCCAGAACATGCTCGAGCGCTTACGCGCGATCCCCGGCGTGCAGTCGGCGGGAATTGGCGAGACGGTGCCAATGAGTGGCGAAGGTGAGAGCACCGTGATTCGAATTCCCGACCATCCGGCCGCCAGCCTAAAAGAAACGCCGTTCGCCAATTTCACGGTGATTTCACCTGGATTTTTCGCCGCAGTAGGCACGCCGCTGCTGCGGGGCCGCGATTTTCAGGAGACGGACACTACGGATGCGATGCCGGTGGCGATTGTGAATAAAGCGATGGAGAGAAAATACTGGCCGAACGAAGGTGCGCTGGGCAAGCAGGTAGGACCGGGGAGCACGCGCTTTCCATTGTTGACGATTGTGGGAATTGTGCCAGATGTGAAGCATACGTCGTTGCGCGAAGAATCGGCGCCGGAAATGTATGTGCTGTATAACCAGAAACCGTGGCCTTCGATGTTGAACATGCACGTGGCGCTGCGGACGAAAGCCGATCCGGCGGGCATCACCGAAGGCGTGCGAGATGCCGTCCATGGGATCGATCCGGATTTGCCGCTTGCGAAAGTGGCCACGCTCACCACGCTGGTGGACGATTCGATGGCACAGCCGCGGTTTTCGGTGTTCTTGCTGGGATCGTTCGGAATACTCGCGCTTTTGCTGGCTTCGATCGGAATGTATGGAGTGATTTCGTATTCGGTGCTGCAGCGGACGCAAGAGATTGGAATCCGCATCGCGCTGGGCGCGCAGCGGCGCATGGTATTTGGCATGGTACTGGGCCAGGGCGCGCGGCTGACGGGATTGGGGATTGCGATCGGAATTGTTGCGGCTCTCGGCGTGACACGCGTGATGGCTAGTTTCTTGTATGGCGTGCGTCCCACGGACCCGCTGACGTTTGCCGCGGTTTCTTTGCTGTTGCTGGGAATAGTGCTACTGGCGTGTTATTTGCCGGCGCGGCGAGCGATGCGCGTGGATCCGATGGTGGCGCTGAAGTACGAATGACCGCTGAAACTTTTGTCAGAAATTTCGGGCTGCTGCTGGAGAAAGTATGACGTTTTGGAGCCGCGTGAGTTCGTGGCTGCAGGCAATGCTGCGGCGCTCTCGTATGGAGAGCGAGATGGACGCGGAGCTGCGGTTCCATGTGGAAGCGTATGCCGACGATTTAATTCGCAGCGGCGTGCCGCGGCCAGAAGCGTTGCGACGCGCGCGGTTGGTATTTGGCGGAATCGAGAACGCCAAGGAAGAGTGCCGCGAAGCGCGTGGCGTGCACTTCGTTGAAACTTTGCTGCAGGATTCGCGCTACGGCGCGCGCACGATGCTGCGCTCGCCAGGATTCACCGTGACCGCGGTGTTGGCATTGGCCCTCGGCATTGGCGCAAACACTGCAATCTTCAGCGTGGTGAATGCCGTGTTGCTGCGGCCGTTGCCGTATGACCAGCCGGACCGGCTGATGCAGGTCTGGCACACGCCACCGCAAAAAAGTTTTCCCGGCATGCCAACGTTTGCGGTGTCGCCCGCCAATTTTCTGGATTGGCGCGAGCAAAGTCGTTCGTTCGAGGGCATGTCGGCCTATGGATTCGGCCGCTACACGCTGACCCGCTCGGGGCATCCCGAGGCAATTCGCATGGTTGCAGCGACTGTAGGCTTGTTTTCGATCTTGCGCGCGCAGCCGCTGTTGGGCCGCGGATTTCTTGCTGGCGAAGATGAGCCGGGGCACGAGCACGAAGTTGTATTGAGTTACGGATTGTGGCGCGGCCATTTCGCGGGGAATCCGGACATTGTCGGCAAAAATATTCAGCTCAATGGGCAGGCATTCGCGGTGGTCGGCGTCATGCGGCCGGAGTTTGACTTTCCCATCTCTAGCGATCCGGGTTCGCGAGCGCAGATGTGGAAGCCGCTCGCGTGGAGCGCGCAGGATCGCGCCGTTCGCGACAACCACAACTACGCGGTGATCGCTCGCCTGAAGGATGGTGTGAGTCTGCCGCAGGCGCAGGCCGAGTTGGATGCCATTTCCAACGCGTTGGCCCAGGCGTATCCCAACGACAACAAAGGCTGGGGAGCGATTGCGATTCCGGTGCGCGAAGATCTGGTGGGCGATGTGCGACCTGCCTTGCTGATTTTGCTTGGTGCTGTTGCGCTGGTGTTGCTAATCGCGTGCGCAAACGTCGCAAATCTGATGCTGGTGCGCGCGCTTTCACGGCGCAAGGAAGTCGCGGTGCGCACGGCGCTGGGCGCCACCCGCCGCCGCTTATTGCAGCAAGCACTTTCAGAGACGCTGCTTCTCGCGTTCGCGGGCGGTGCGCTGGGATTGGTATTCGCACATTATGGCGTAATTCTGATTGTGAAGTTTCTGGCGGAGCGGCTGCCGCGAGCCAACGAAATTGCTCTGGACAGCTGGGTGCTGGCGTTCACGCTGGGAATTTCGCTGCTCACCGGATTCGCTGTCGGCCTGTTGCCGGCGCTGCGCATGGCCGAGGCAGATTTGAATCAGGCGCTGAAGCAAGGCCTGGGCCGGACGGCCACGGATTCTGGCGGAAGCCGCACGCGCAACGTGCTGGCGGTTTCCGAAGTTGCGCTTTCGCTTATGCTCCTGATTGGCGCCGGTTTGCTGATTCGCAGCTTGTGGGTGTTGCAGCATGTAAATCCCGGATTCGATCCGAGTAACGTGGTGACCATGGCGGTGTCGGTTCCGACGGGAAAATTTGCCGAGGCGACGCAGCAGATCAACTACTTCGGGCGCATTCTTGAGCGCGTTCGCGCGCTGCCGGGCGTGCAATCCGCCGGCCTGATTGACAGTCTGCCGCTGAGCGATGACGGATCGCACCAGCCATTTTCCGCGGAGGGCCGACCGACCGCCCCGATGGCCGAGCTGCCCGAAGTGGAAGTCCGACTCATCAGCCCGGGATACAGGAGCGCGATGCACATACCGCTTTTGAGCGGACGTGATGTTGATGATTCCGATGTTGCCGGGCGGCCCGGCGCGGTGCTGATCAGCGAATCCATGGCCAAATCTTTCTGGCCCAATGAGGATGCCATCGGCAAGCATCTCACGCTTTATTTCTTTCCGGAGCTGCCGCGCGTGGTGGTGGGCGTGGTAGGCGACGTGAAGATGACCGCGATGAACGAAACGCAGCCCGCGCCCACTCTATATTTCCCCGTGGCGCAAATGTCTGTGCCAAGAGGCGCAAGCTGGCGGTCGTTCGGAATGATTCTTGTGGCGCGCACGGATGCGGCGCCATTGAGCGTGGTTCCGGCGATCACCGGTTCGATCCGCGAAATCGATTCGGAGGTGCCGCTGCTGAATATTCGGACGATGGACGATTCGGTGTCCGCGTCTTTGTCGCAGGCACGATTCACGATGCTGCTGCTGGGCGCGTTTGCCGGGTTGGCGTTGCTGCTCGCGGTGGTGGGGATTTACAGCGTGATGAGCTATGCGGTTTCGCGGCGCACGAACGAGATTGGAATTCGCGTGGCGCTGGGGGCGAGCCGCGGCGACGTGCTGCTGTTGATTGTGCGCCAGGCATTGCTGCTGGCGCTGATTGGGTCGGTGATCGGCATCGTTGGGGCGCTGGCGCTATCGCGGCTGCTGGCTAGCCAGTTGTACGGCGTCCGGCCGACGGATCCGGTGACATTTATCTCGCTCGCGGCGTTGCTGATGATCGTCGCGCTTGCCGCGAGTTATATTCCAGCGCGGCGGGCGATGCGCGTTGACCCAATGACTGCCCTGCGCTACGAATGATCGCGAAGGCGCGCTCGCGTTTTAGGCCGACGACGCTACGAGCTTCACCAGGGCCAGGCCTTCGATGATGCGATCGAGGTTGCGCTCGTTGCCGACGGCCAAGCGAACGAAGCGATGAGCGGCGGGCCCGCCGTTGCCATAACGCGCGCCGGAACCGATTCGCACGCCTTTGGCCTCGCATGCCAAACAGAACGCGCTTGCATCCGTGCTCTCGGGCAGTTCGATCCAGGAATGAAAGGCGTTGCGATGCGCGCGGATTTTCAGGCCCGCGAGACCGCTGGAGATTAGCGCTTGCCTTGCGCGCCCGAGCGCTTGTTTTTCGGCGATGAACCGCGCGACAGTGCCATCCAGAATCAGCGACGTGAGGACTTCGCCAAACAACGGCGATGTGCCGCTGTTCACCTGCGCGATCAACTCCTCGGCACCTTTGCAGAGGCGCTCCGGAATCAGCAGATAAGCAATGCGCAGATCCGGAGACAGCGGCTTCGAGAAACTGAAGAAATAAAAGCTCGATTCCGGAACGAGGAAGGAGATCGGAGCAGGTCCGTCCGGTTCCAAAAAACGATAGGCATCGTCCTCGATGAGAATTAGAGCGTTTTGCCGAATGATATTTGCAAGAGCGACTCTTCTGGGGTGCGACATGACCGTGCCGAGAGGATTATGAACGGTCGGCATCAGATACACGGCCTTGACGCCATGCACGCGGGCCGCTGCGGCGAGCGCGTCAGGTAATATGCCGTCGTCGTCACCGGCGCAGGCGATTAGCTTGATGCGGCGCTCTGCAGCCATGGCTCGAAAATGCGGATACGTAAGTTCGTCCACCGCGATTGCGGCGCCTTCGAGAGAGGCGCATGCGAGTGCGATCGCGATTCCGGCGTGACCGCCCGCGCACAAAAAAACGCAGCTGGCCGGAATGGTGAAATTCTCTCGTGATAGGAATGACGCGGCAACCTTGCGGTGCTCCGCAGTGCCGGCAAAGGGCCTTTCAGACTGCGCCGCACTCGGTTGCGCGCTGTGTTTCTGCAGTGCCGCCGCAATGAACGCGGCCTCTGTGCCGATTAACGGATAGTTGAATTGAAAATCGATCACAGCGAAATAATCCTCCGCGCGGGGGATCCCTTCCAGCGGGAAAATGCCTGCATCACTGAATATATCATCGGCCAATAAGGGACTTCGCGAATGGCTATGCCGTCGCACACTGTCGTGAGAGGCAAATTGGACGCATGAGCCGGGTGCTTGTACATCGCGCGGAAGCTAAAAAGCCAAGCGAAAAAAAGGAATCCGCGGGTGCATGCGGCTCGTCTAACCAAGTATGACTATGAAAAAAGTAAAACTTGGTTCGCAGGGCGCGGTCGTTTCCCGCATGGGGCTTGGCTGCATGGGTATGAGCGATTTCTATGGCGAACGCGATGACGTGGCGTCCGCGGCGACGATTCTGCGGGCGCTGGACCTGGGGGTCACTTTTCTGGATACGGCGGACACCTACGGAATCGGCGACAACGAGGAACTGATCGGCAAGACGATTCGCGGGCGCCGCGATGAAGTATTTCTGGCGACGAAATTTGCCAACATCCGCACCAAGGCCGAGCCGAACCGTTGGTCGATCAGTGGGAAGCCGGAGTATGTGCGCTCGGCGTGCGATGCGTCGCTGCAACGGCTGGGTGTGGATCACATTGATTTGTACTACCAACATCGCGTGGATCCGCAAACGCCGATTGAAGAGACGGTGGGCGCGATGGCGGAGTTGGTGAAAGCGGGGAAAGTGAAGTACCTGGGATTGTCGGAGGCGTCGCCGGCGACGATTCGGCGCGCGCACAAGGTGCATCCGATTACGGCGCTGCAGACGGAATACTCGCTGTGGGAACGGCATGTGGAGTCGGAAATTTTGCCGACAGTGCGCGAGTTGGGAATCGGTTTTGTGCCGTACAGCCCGCTGGGACGCGGCTTCCTGACCGGTGCGATCACGAAGAAGAGCGACTTGATTGAGACGGACTCGCGCGCAACACGCATGCCGCGATTCGCAGACGAAAATTTCCACCAGAACCAGGTGCTCGTCGCGCGCGTGCGCGCGATTGCCGAGCGCAAGGGCGTGAAGCCTGGGCAGCTGGCGCTGGCGTGGGTACTGGCGAAGGGCGAAGATCTGGTCCCGATCCCCGGAACCAAGCGCCGGAAGTATCTGGAAGAAAACTCAGCAGCGGCGGCCATCAAGCTTAGCGCGGCGGAAGTGGCGGAGCTGGAAGATGCCGTGCCGCAGAGTGAGATCGCAGGCGACCGCTATTCTGCAGGAGCCATGAACGCGATTGATCGGTAACCCCAGCCCGAACCGAAAAACGCAGTCATGTATTTTTTGACGATTAGCGCGAATGCAGGCTTTCCAGCGACCTGGGGCGGATCTGCAGTTCCGCACGGCCTGTCTTTTCCGGCGTTCGTGCGTGCTGCTTGAACGATCGGCGGTAGGCACTCGGAGTCATGCCCCGCACACGACGGAACTGCCGGTTAAAGTTGGCGAGATTGGAGAGGCCGACTTCGTACGCGATCATGCTGACCGGCATGTCGGTTTCCGCCAAACGCATACAGGCGCGCCCAATTCGAAGTTTGCAGAGATATTTGCTGACGCCGTCGCCCGTGTGTTTTACAAAGAGGCGATGTAACGATCTCGCGGATATATTTCCGACGCTGCAGAGCGCGCCGATTCGTATCGGCTCCTGGAACTGCCGATGAAGATATTGCAGCACGCGCGTGAATTGCGCCGGCTCGCTGTCCGCGGCGGACGGAACGGTCATTGCCGTTTTCGAAAGACCCACCGCGTTGACGTCGGCGAGCGCCACAAGCAGTTCGAGCGTGGCGTGAAGGCGCGACTGCGGGGATTCCGAAAGGATCTGGTCGAGACGGCCTGCAACCCGTTTGGCGATCGCCCGCGAAAATTCCAAGCCTGTCGAGGCGTTGCGCAGCAAGCGCCGGATGGCCGCATATTCCGGACATACTTGCGCCATCTGCAGCGCCCAATGTCCCGAAAACCATATAACGATCGCGGTATGTGGCTCGTTTCGACTCAGCGTTGCGGTCGAGGCCCAGGTATGGGGCATATCGGACGGCACGAGCGCCAGATCCGGTGACCGGTACTTTCCAATGTGATCACCGATGAATCGCCAACCTTTGCTGTTCAACGTCAACGTAAGCTCGTATTCCGGATGGTGGTGCCACTCGAAGGGGATCTCCGTCACGCGTCGGTGGTAGACGCGCACCGAGCATCCTTTGGGAAACGTAACCGATTCAAACTGAGGCTTCATTTCGTCGCCTTATTGCGGCCAATTGACCCTGGCCGGATTGTATCAGTAG
This sequence comes from Acidobacteriota bacterium, assembly GCA_013289715.1. Classification (GTDB taxonomy): domain Bacteria; phylum Acidobacteriota; class Terriglobia; order Acidiferrales; family UBA7541; genus Palsa-295. Next base: position 38,229 of record JABCZJ010000004.1, read on the forward strand.
TTGGCCGTTCTGCATCACTCGACAATTCTGCTCTTTGTTAGATTCGGCGTCGCGGCTTCTGGGCTGAGTCCTTGCCGCCGCATTGAGCACTACAAGGAGTGGAATTACATGAAATTCGAAATCGAAGACCTGCCCAAGCTGGTGCGCGAAACAAAAAAATCCCTGCGCGCAGCGCTGCCGGACTATGCCGAGGCTTTTCAGAAAGTTGAAGGCGAGATGCGTAGTCGCGTGGACGCGATCGTCAAGGAACGAGAGTCCGGCCAAGCGGTTGTCCCGATCGTGCATTATTCGGACATCGAAGCCGGCCGCGTGCCCGCTGAGATGATTGCGAAGATCAGGCAGCGCGGCGCGTGCGTGATCCGCGAGACGTTCGACCCGTCGCAGGCAAACGCATGGAACGACGAAGTCACTGCCTATGTTGAAGAAAACGGCCTCGACGCCAAATTGGCCAACGCCGCCGAAGACAAATACTTCGGAACGTTGGCATCGGCGAAACCGCAGATTTACGGAATATATTGGTCGCGCCCCCAGGTGAAAGCTCGCCAGGCCGAATCGCTCACTCGCGTCCGCGTCTTTATGAATAACCTGTGGCAAGCGGAAAGTGAAGGACGACGGCATTTCAATCCGAACGAGGTGCCCGTCTACGCCGATCGTATTCGGCGGCGGCCACCCGGTTCCGCCTCGTTGGGCCTGTCCCCGCACGTTGATGGAGGTTCCGTGGAGCGTTGGCTTGATGAAAATTTTCGCAAAGTGTATCGCCACGTCTTTGCCGGCAAGCTGCGGCAGTACGACGCGTTTGACGCCGCCTTCCGCCCCGAGGTGCGTGAGGTTCCTTCCCCTGCTGTTTGCTCGATGTTCCGGACCTTTCAGGGATGGACTGCCTTGACTCGTCAAGGAAAGGGAGACGGCACGCTGCAACTGATTCCGATCGCCGAGTCGATGGTGTACATCTTGCTGCGCGCGCTGCAGGATGATGTCGCCGAAGACGATCTGTGTGGAGCGCAGCCGGGACGTGCGCTTTCCGTGAATCCGCAGTTTCATAGCCTGTTGATCGAAGCTCTCTCCTCAATTCCGTTGATGCAACCCGGCGACACCGTCTTCTGGCACTCCGACTTGGTACATGCGGTTGAAAACGAACATCGTGGATCGGGCTACAGCAACGTGATGTATATCGCTTCGACGCCCGGCTGCGCCAAAAATTCAGCTTACCTGCCACAGCAAGCGCAAGCGTTTCTCGCGGGAAAAACTCCACCGGACTTCGCGTCGGATGATTTTGAAGTCGATTTTGCCGGGCGCGGAACCGTTGGGGATTTGACCGAGCTGGGGCGTTCACAGCTTGGGATCACCGAGGCGCTCGCGAAGGGGAGTCAGGTTGTCCGCTCTGCCTGATCCTGAAAAACAATCGCTCGGCAAGCCCCGGCTTTTTTCGCCAGGCAACACGCTGCCCTTTGTTCTGGTGACGACGTTGTTTCTGCTCTGGGGCATCCCGAGCAACTTGAACGACGTGCTCATCAAGCAGTTCATGAAATCGTTTGAGATGAACCGCTTCCAGGCCGGCCTGATTCAATCCGCTTTCTACTTGGGCTATTTTCTGCTGGCTTTGCCCGCGGCGCTCGTCATGCGCAAATACGGCTACAAGACCGGCTTGGTGATCGGCCTGCTTCTCTTCGGCACGGGCGCGTTGCTTTTTTGGCCCGCTGCCGTAGTGCAGCGCTACGGATTCTTCCTGTTTGCGCTTTTCGTCATCGCCGGCGGCTTGTCTTTTCTGGAAACAGGCGCGAACCCGTTCATCTCGGTCTTGGGGGATCCCCAAACATCGGAGCAGCGCCTGAATTTCGCACAAGCTTTCAATCCTTTGGGCTGCATTGCCGGAGTTGTCGTCGGCACGATCTTCATCTTCTCGGGGATCGAATTGAATCCGGCGCAGGTTGCAGCGCTGAAAACAGCCGGGACGTATCAGGCATACCTGCAGCACGAAACGCTGCGCGTGGTCACGCCTTACCTGGTGCTGGGCTGTGTTGTTTTTCTGTTTGCAGTGGTGATCATGCGCACAAAGTTTCCGACGATCGCTGAGGAGTCCGACCTGGCCGGTGACACGCCCAAGGGGAGCTTCAGGGAGCTGCTCAAATATCCGCACTTTGTTCAAGGCGTGCTGGCGCAGTTCTTTTACATTGGGGCTCAGGTGGGCACCTGGAGCTACTACATCACCTACGTCCAGGACTACACTCACCTTGCTGAAAAGACCGCGGGATACTTTCTAACCGGAACGCTCGTGGTCTTCACCGTAGGCAGATTCCTAGCGACGTATCTGATGAGGTTCATCGAGCCCAGCAAGCTGATGGGGTTCTATAGCCTCGTCAACATTGGCTTGGTTGCGATCGGAGTGTTGCTGCCGGGCTGGGTCGGGCTTTGGTCGATCTTCCTGACGAGCTTTTTCATGTCGCTCATGTTTCCCACGATTTTTGCGCTGGGACTCAAGGGGTTGGGACCGAATACTAAGATCGGCGGGTCGCTGATCGTGATGGCCGTCATCGGGGGGGCGATCTTCACGCCCGTCATGGGGCGGATTTTCGAAGCGACGCACAGCATGGCCACGGCTATGGTCGTTCCGCTGATCTGCTATTTGTTCATAACTTACTACGCTTTCGTCGGCTCGAAATCTCGCGTCTCCGAACCCGTCCCCGTAACCGCGAACTCCCGATTCGTTCTATAAGATATGAAGGCGCACATTGACGAGGCGTGACGCGGTTTAATTGCAGGCGGGACTACTGCAGTTTGGCGTATTCGGATTTGGCGGCTAATAGGATGGGGACGTTGGGGTCGGCATCTTTCCATAGCGCGAAGAAATCCTGGTAGGCTACGCGGGCTTTGGCTGGATCGCCTTCGCCGGCGTAGGCGCGCGCGAGGCCCAGCTTTGCCAGCGCGCCGGTGATTGAATTGAGCACGACGCCTGGGTGATCCACGATCTTTTGAAATTCGGCGGCGGCTTCGCTGCCTTTGTGCAGGGCCAGATACGCGCGGCCGCGCTGGTAGGTGCTGAGCATGGCCCTTTGATTGGCGAGGTCGAACGGCATGACCGACTGCAGAATCTCGACGGCCTTGGCGGGATTGTTGCGGCCGATCTCGAGCGTCGCGCGAATGACGGGGAGGTCGAACGAATTCACCATCGTGTTCGAAGGGTTTTCCTTCGCAAGCACGGCGACGACGGCTTCGGCGCGGGCCGCATCACCAGCGCGCGCTAACGCATACGCGGCGTTTGTGCGCGCGCGCAAGGACGCTGAATTATTCCCGAGCGCAGCTGCGGCGTCTCGGCGCGCGCCAGTGTCATCGCCCACTTCGGCTTCTGCCGTGGACAGCACGGCCAGCCACAGTGCCGCCGGGTCGTTCTGATGCAAAGCTTCGTAGGCACTGCGGGCGCGTTCGATTGAGCCACGCGCTTTTTCCATGCGTCCGGCATGCGCTTCTGTTTCCGCCGCCAGAGTGAACGAGTACGCAGCACTCTCCGGGCCTTTGGAAGCCACAATCGAAAGTTCGCGTTCCATGACGGACGAATCGTTCTGCACAAACGCCAAGAAATAGAGAATCCGGTGAAGGTTCGGCACATCCAGCTTGGCCGCCAGGGCTTGATCAACCGTGGCTTTGGACTCATCGAACCGCCCCAAACCCAGATAGGTTGCGCTGAGAGCGACGAAGGCGATGCTTTCTTCGGGGGCGAGTTGGTGCGCCTGGCGAGCGACAGGCAGAGCCTTCTCCCACTGGCCCATCAGAGCGTAGGTAACACCCAGATTGTTGAACGGAATCGAATCGCGAGGATAGGTTTGCGTCCACAACTGGTACACCTGATTGCCCTGCTCGATGTCGCCGGTCACGTTGTCGTAGTAGTGCGAATCAATGTAGAACTTTTCCGACTCGCTGGCGCGATCGCGCAGGCTGTAAGCCTTCTTGGTGTACTCGATGCCAAAGCCGCGGTTACCCAAATTTGTTTCCACCTGGCCCAGTGTGGCGAAGGCGATGGCGAAATTGGGATCGAGCGCAACCGCTTGCTTGAAGAAAGGCGCGGCGGGTTCCTCGCCCTGAGTGGCGCGCGTTTGCGTTCCCAGGCTGTAGGCTTTCAGCGCTTCCAGAGAAGAGGTGGTGGCCTCTTCGATCGGAGTATTGAATTTCTGAATGGAGGCGAGAGATTCGCCGAGCTTGCGGCGAATGTCTTCGGCCGCATTGCCGAGCGCGCCCAGGACGTGATCTTTGTCGGGGGCTTCGGCGTTGGCGGTGGCGAGCGTTTCGCCGGATGCGCAGTTGAGCGCGTTGAGAATTAAATTGTAGGTGTTGCCGATTTGCGCGATGGAGCCTTCGAGGACTGCAGCGCTTTGCGTGCGCTGGCAGATTTGCCGCGCGAGGTCGTTGGTGACGCGCGCGCTCGGCGGCTGGCCCATGTATTGCATGGTCTGCTGAATTTGACGGTCGGAGAGAATATGCAGGAAAGGAGATTGCGCGAGTTGCGCGGCGAGGCCCTGGCGCAACGAGCCGTCAAAGACTGTATCACCCGTCGTATTTGTGAAATCGGCGAGAACGATGGAGCCTTGGCCGGTGAGTTTTGAGCTGCGATGCGTGAAGTAATATCCGCCTGCGATGAGCGCTATCACGATTACCGCTGCGGCGGCGATAAGCGGCAAGCGGCTGCGCGGCGCGACGTGCGAGGGCTGCGCGGTTGCTACTGCGACGGAAGCGGAAGATGGCGCGCCGGCTATTGCTGTGGCCGAGGTCACGGCGGCTGCAGCCGGTTGGGCTGTCGTAATCGGCGCGGCACTCGTTCCGCTCGACGGGCTCATTGCGGCGATCGCGTGGCCGCTCGAAGGCGCTGCTTGCGTCGCGGTTTCGCCGAACGCACCTGAGTTCTGCTGCGGCACGGTGGCCGGCGCGGACGGCACCACGCCGGAAACTCGGCTGGAACCGGAGTCGCGTTTGAGGCGCGCTAAATCCGTGCGCAGTTCCGCGGCGTGCTGATAACGCATGCGGCGATCTTTTTCGAGCGCCTTGGAAATCACTTCTTCCAGCCGCGGCGGAATATCCGGATTCAGGCGTACCGCGGGTGCCGGCGCTTTTTCCAGGATGGCGTTGAAGACGACTGCGGTCGTCGCTCCGCGAAAGGGGACCGCGCCGGTGGCCATTTCATAGAGCACCGCGCCGAAACTAAAAAGATCGCTGCGCACGTCCAGCGTTTCGCCGCGCGCCTGCTCCGGCGACATATACGCCACCGTCCCTACCGCGGTGCCGGCGCTGGTGAGGTCGGCTTCCCTCACGGACGGAGTGTCCACGGTGAGGTCCGATGGATTCAGTCCCCGGGTCGCATCCGTCGTCGCCAGAATCTGCTTCGCGAGGCCGAAATCCAGAATTTTCGCGTGGCCGCGATCCGTGATGAATAAATTCGCGGGCTTGATGTCGCGATGAACGATTCCCTTCGCGTGCGCCGCATCCAGCGCGTCGGCAATTTCGATGCCCAGGTCGAGCAGCAACTCCATTTCCAGAGGACGCCCGGAAATGCGGTGCTTCAGCGTCATGCCTTCCAGAAATTCCATCGCGATGAAGGGATGGCCGTCCTGCTGGCCGATTTCGTAGATGGTGCAGATGTTGGGATGGTTCAGCGCGGAAGCGGCGCGGGCTTCGCGGCGGAAGCGTTCCAGGGCTTGCGGGTCGCGCGCGACGTCTTCAGGGAGAAATTTCAGCGCGACGAAGCGGCCGAGTTCGGTGTCTTCGGCCTTGTAAACGACGCCCATGCCTCCACCGCCCAATTTTTCGAGCACACGATAGTGCGTGATTGTGCGGCCGATCGGCGACTGAGATTCCGGCATGAGTGGCGGACATCTTAGGATGCGCGCGCAGGCAAGTCAACGAAGAGAGCCCGCCGTGCGCAGGCTTGATCACCGCAGCAAGGGGTGGTGCCTGGCGATCCGGTTTATCAGGCGCATTGGCCGGATGGCTGGCGGGGAAAGGTTTGCCGGAGCGGTTCCACCGCGGAGTGTTAGTATTTCCGCTGTCTATTTTGTGAATTTTTTCGCGAGTCAAATTGTTGTGTATTTCCATCTAAGCTTTGAGGTGTCACATGCAAACATCCAATCCGTTGAGGTTTCTATTTGCGATCTTTGTAGTGCTTGCCACAATTTATGTGGGCAGTTCGCTCGCACCGGCCCGAGACCGGTCCAATTCCGCTGAGGCTGCTGAAACCCAAAGCAAAGTATGTCCGAACGATGACAGCGGGTTGAAGTTACCTGGCGGCTTTTGCGTAACGATCTTCGCTGACGGCATCGGCCATGCACGTCACATGGTAGTCGCGCCCAGCGGAGTGCTCTACGTGAACACCTGGTCGGGCCGGTATTACGGCAACGACACGCCGCATGCAGGCGGTTTCGTGGTGGCCCTGCAAGACAAGAGCGGCACGGGCAAGGCCGACGTGATTGAGCGCTTCGGCGAAACCGCGCAAAGTGGCGGCGCAGGCGGCACGGGCATCGGACTGTACAAGGATTCGATCTACGCCGAGATCAACGATCGCATCGCGCGATATTCCTTGTCCGGCGGGGCCATCGTGCCGAGCGGCGCGGCCGACACCATCGTCTCCGGATTGCCTCTGACTGGCGACCATCCAATGCATCCCTTCCTCATTAATACCGAAGGCGCGATGTACGTGGATGTGGCTACTGCGACGAATTCCTGCCAGTCGAAAAATCGAACGCTCAAATCGCCTGGCATTAGCCCCTGCAGGGAACTGGAGTCCCGCGGAGGCATCTGGCGCTACGACGCGAATAAGACGAACCAAACTTTTTCACCCGCTGAGCGCTTCGCTACGGGAATCCGCAACGCCGAGGGTTTTGCGATCGACTCCAGCGGGCGAGTGTTTGTGACCCAGCATGGACGAGACCAGCTGCACATGAATTGGCCGGACCTGTATAAGCCGGACCAGGAAGCAACGCTTCCGGCCGAAGAACTATTGCTTTTGAAACCGCAAGGAGATTACGGCTGGCCCGAATGCTACTACGACGCCTTCGTGCAAAAGCTGGTTCTGGCTCCGGAATATGCCGGCGACGGCGGCAAGACGATCGGCGTATGCGCGGACAAGATAGCCCCCGTTGCGGCATATCCAGCACACTGGGCGCCGAATGCGATGGTGCTGTACGACAAGACGCAATTTCCGGCGCATTATCATGACGGCGTCTTCATCGCGTTCCACGGTTCCTGGGATCGGGCGCCATACGCGCAAGGCGGTTACAACGTGGTTTATCAGCCACTTTCCGGAGAGCGCGCATCCGGCGAGTGCGAAGTATTTGCGGATGGTTTTGCCGGAGCAGTGAAGTCCCCGGCTCAAGCCGCGCATCGTCCATCTGGATTGGCCGTGGGACCCGACGGTGCGCTGTACGTTTCCGATGACGTGCGCGGACGGATTTACCGGATTTTCTATCTTGGCGGCTCTGAAGGTGGCGCCGCGAACGTGACGCCATGTCCGAGCTTGACGGCTCCGGCTGGTGCTCCCGTGGTAGCCGCCGCGAAACCGCCAGAGGGCACGCATCCGGACGCTGGCGCCGCCGCGAAGGGAAGCGGATCCGTCCCCGCGGGCGCGACACCAGCAATGGTTGCCCTCGGTAAGCGCATATACCAAGGCCAAGTCGGCGGAGCGGCGTGCACGGGTTGCCATGGTGGCAACGGCGAAGGCACAACATTGGGACCGCCGCTAGCAGGCAAGAACAAGAAATGGCTGTGGAGCGACGGCAGCTTCGCCGGAATCGCGAAAACGATAACCGACGGCGTGTCGCAACCAAAGGAATTTCGCAGTCCGATGCCGCCGATGGGTGGTGCGCAACTTACGCCGGACCAAGTGAAAGCGCTGGCGGCATACGTCTGGAGCCTGAGCCATTGATCCTCACACAATCGGAATTAATCGCTGGTTAGCGATTGCTGTCGTGAAGGGCGCGTCAGCCTGTGTTGGGTGATGATGAGACGTGAGTGCGGCACTGACGCCCGGGCCCAGGTGCTCGGGCGCCAGTACTTCCTGCGTGCCGCTAGCTACCGCACGTTGCGGGATGATTCGCGCAGAACCTCGCTTGATCGAGGAGCGCCTGTCCCGCCACGATCAGGTCATTGGCCACTTTTTCCTCGATCGGTACGCCGTTGAACTCCGCAGCTTCGAGCATCGCTTTGATTTCTGCAGCCAGGCCGTCGCGCTCCAGGGTCCAATCCGAGATGAGATTTTCGAGGTTGTTGTAAACGACGTCACCGGCGGAAGTGCTGGTGATTCCGTAGGTAGAGACAGCCAGAGTGTGTTTCGAAAGCTCTCCGAACGGCGCGTTAATTTTCTTGTAGATCTGCCCAAGCTGCAGCAGCGTGTCCGAGTGGGCGCGCAGGCTGCTTGGCAGAACTTTGGGGTCCAGCAGCTCGACGATCGTGCGGCCATCGTGCTGGTAATCGTCGGTGAGGCCGAGAAGCGTCATCATGGTTGGCCGCAGGTCGACGTGATCGGTAAAGAAATCGTGCGGGCCGGTTACGCCGAGATTCTTTACTCCAGGACCGGCGATCGCGATGAAGGTGCGCGCGATCTCCGGCTGGATGTCGCCGTGATTCCAGGCGAAGCCCGCGCCCACGACTGGAGTGGTGCTGCCCGCCGTCTCAAAGAAGAAATTGGGATTGCCGAAGAACGTGAAGGTTGGCTCGCGGTTGGGATCGGCGACGGTGTTCATGTGCAGCAGCTGCATCGCCGCCGGATCCACAATCGCACCTTGAAGGTCGGGACCCAGACCGGTGCCGAGCAAGCTCTCGCTCAGTCCGGTGTGCGGATTCACCGCGCTGAGGCCAGCCATAGTCTGCTCCAAAGTACGGACCGTGCTGCTGGAGGGAAGCGGCTGTCCATTCACATAGGTGGTAGCGGCGTCGTCAAAATGGATCGAATACGCCGTTGGGTCGCCAGCAGCTTGAGTGAGGCCGAGCAGATTGATGTCCAGCTCACCGACGCCGTTCGTTCCATAGGTGCACGGAATATCCGGCACAACGTTGCCATTGTGCTCGATTTTGGCGCCGTCGCAATTTGCCGGGCTGGGCGCGCCGCCAACGAAATGATCGCCTTCGTCTGGGGTGAAGATGAACAGCGTGTTGCTTTCGTCGATACCGGCTTCTTTCAGGTGCAAGAAAAACGTGCCGAACGCGGAATTGTAATCCGCCAATTGATCCACGTAAGGAGCCTCGCCGGGGCCGAAGGTGCCTTCGGTGGTCGTGGTTTCCTCATGATTGTCATGCGCGTCGGCGATGTAAGCGTAGACGACGGGAATGCCTTTCTTCAGCATCGTCTCGATCACCGCGAGCGATTGCGCGGGGACGGGGTCGAAATCCAACTGGTTAAACCCTGTAAGCGGAACACCGTGGTAATCAACGATGCTGCCAGTGGGGCTGCCGGTAAGCGCGGGGTTGATGTACTTCAGGCCGAACAGGGCTTGATAGCCGGAGTAGCCGCCCGGTTCGTCCGGCAAAGTGTCACTCACTCCCACCACGCCGAGGGTTGGATTCGACTGGCAGAGAGGATCGCCGAGCGCGCAATGGATTGAGACACCGATGAAATCATTGTTCTGATTCGAGCTGGTCTCCATTCCCTGCGGAGATGTGGGGCCACCGAAAACCTTGTAGACGTCGAAGGGCGCGCGTTCCAGCACGATGTTCGCGGTAGAGAAGGCGCCGACCGTGCATCCCGCACGGGTAAATGGCACCCATGGCGCGGACACGTTCTGGCCCGAAGGCGTTGTAAGCGCGAAGGTGTTGTCGTCCGTGCCTGCGTTTATGTCCGAGACCTTGTCGGTCCAGTAGAAGAATGAGGAAGGAAACAAGCCGTTTTCGCCGGAGGAGGTCGGCGAGAATACGCCGAAGCTATTGGCGATGAAGATGCCGGTATCGTCGGAATAGAGACCGGTCTGAGTGGTAAGGATGTCGTTGGCGGTGTGCGAGATGAGGACGGTATGGTCGCCGGCATCGAGCGTGCCATGTTGCGTGATGAAATTGAGCAGGTTCGGCATTTGTTCGAGGTCAGAGGGTACGTTTGGATTGTCACGGGTAAAGTGCACGTTATCGAATTCCACGTACACCACATGCTTGATTTTTCCCGCCGGTGAGTTCAGCTGACATTGCCCATAGGCGGATCCAGCCAGCCCGGCCGCCAGCAACCCCAAGCCAAGCAAGGACGTGGTCACGCGACGCAACAGAGGTGCTTGAGACATCGTTGTTTCCTCCCGAATCAAGTGTGGGACTGCGTCCCGCGAGGCGCGGACTCGCGGGCCTTAATCTAGTACGCGGCCCAAGTGACGCTGCAGCTAATGCGCGATTAAAATCTCGTGTCAGCTTAACAAACGCACTCTGGGCGCAAAGCCGCAGCGCGAATGGTGCGAGTGCCGATCACGGAAATCAACCGCTGCCGTTGGTACAGTCCTCTTTACACGCATCGAGGCACACCGTATGCTGTGCCGCAAGCGAAGGTGCAGCTTGCATGGGTGCGCGTGCGTCTGCATCTAGGAGGGTTGTGATGATCCTGGCATTGGGTGCCATTGTTGTGCTGCTGGTGGTGTTCGTCATCGGAATGTACAACGGACTGGTGCGCCTGAAGGTGCAGTGCGACAACGCGTGGTCTGATATTGATGTGCAGCTGAAGCGCCGCTACGACCTGATTCCGAACCTGGTGGAAACCGTGAAGGGCTACGCCGCGCATGAGAAGGGCACGCTGGAAGCCGTGCTCGCGGCGCGCAATCAAGCGATGAACACGCAAGGCCCTGCGGCGAAGGCCGAAGCAGAAGGCATGCTGACCAGCGCGTTGCGCCAAGTGTTTGCGCTAGCCGAGGCGTACCCGCAATTGAAAGCGGTGGAGAGTTTCACGCAGCTGCAGCAGTCGCTGAGCCAGATTGAAGACAGCGTGCAGAATGCGCGGCGCTATTACAATGCCGTGGTGCGCGACCTGAACACGAAGATCGTGCAGTTCCCTTCCAACATCATCGCCGGCATGTTCAACATCACGCCGCGACAATTTTTTGAGATCGCTACGCCGGTCGAGCGCGATGTGCCGAAGGTCAGCTTTGGCGCCACTACGTAGCCGCCGCGCGCGCCGCGAAATGTTCAGTCCCCGCCCCGACCGCATGGTTGCAATCATTCTGCTGGCGCTTTTCGCCGCGATGCCGGCGAGCGCGCGCACGCTGGTATTCAAGCATTTTGACTCGCAGATTCAGGTGCATCCCGACGGCACGATTGACGTCACCGAAGTGATGGAAGCGCAGTTCACCGGAGCCTGGCACGGCATCTACCGCACGATTCCCGTCGAGTACACCGATGACGCCGGATTGAACTACACGCTGCTGCTGGATCAAATCAGCGCGACGGATAGCGAAGGGCAGAGGCTCAAGCTGGAACAAAACCACGAAGGCCGCTACATCAAATTCAAAATCTACGTGCCGGCTGCGGAAGACGCGACGCGCACAATTGTGCTGCACTATCGCGTGCTGGATGCGCTGCGATTTTTTCAGGATCACGACGAGCTGTACTGGAACGTGACCGGCAACGAATGGGAAAACGCGATCGAGCTGGTTACCGCGCACATCGAACTGCCCGCGGGCGTCACCGGATTACATGCCGTCGCGTATACCGGCATCACCGGATCGCGCGCGGAAGATGCGCGCGTTGAGATCAGCGACAACGTGGTGGACATTCGCAGCACGCGGCGGCTGGGCTATCGCCAGGGGCTGACGGCGGTGGTGGGCTTCGACAAAGGGTTCGTGCACCCGCCTTCTGGATCCATGCAGCTGATGCGCTTCCTGAAAAGTAATTCGCCGCTGCTGATTCCGGTGATGGCGTTCTTTGTGATGCTCTGGCTCTGGTGGACGCGCGGCCGCGACCCGCAGCGCGAAGCAATTTCCGTGCAGTACGAGCCGCCGGACAAACTGACGCCCGGAGAATGTGGCACGCTGGTGGATAACGAAGCGGCCATGCGCGACATCACCGCGACGCTGGTGGATTTGGCCGTGAAGGGTTACCTGGCAATCGAGCAAATAGAGGAAAGCCACCTGCTCGGTCTGACGCACAGCAAGGATTACATTTTTCATATGAAGAAGCCACCGGGGGAGTGGACCGCGGCGCGTTCGCACGAGCAGGAAATGCTTTCGGCGCTGTTTGATGCCGGCGCGAGCCCCGACGTGAAGCTTTCCGATTTGCAAAATCATTTCTATATGCGCCTGCCGGCGATTCGCGACCGCATTTTCAGCGCGCTGATGAGCGACGGCTATTACCTCCATCGTCCGGACACCGTGAAGCAAGGCTACATGGGCGCGGGATTGCTGATTGGTTTTCTTCTGGTGTTTGGAGGCGTGGGATATCTTGCGAATGCCACGGGCATCGCGGTGGGCAGCTGGATTCTAGCGGGAATCGCGAGCGGCGCCGTGATCTGCATTTTTGGAGTGTTCATGTCCGCGCGGACGATCACCGGCGCGCGGGCGCTGGAAAAAGTTCTGGGCTTCGAGGAATTCCTGGGACGCGTGGAAAAAGATCAAATCGAACGACTGGAGAAGACGCCGGAGCTATTCGAAAAGTATCTGCCCTACGCGATGGCGCTGCGCGTGGAAAAAAAATGGGTGCAGGCGTTTTCTGGAATCGCATTGCAGCCGCCGCAGTGGTATCAGGGCTCGTACGCGGGCAACTTCACGGCTTTTTATCTGGTGAATGACCTCAATATGATGTCCCTGCAGGCCGGCAGCGTGATGGCTTCCTCGCCGCGCAGCTCCGGCGGTTCGGGATTCGGCGGCGGTGGCGGCTCCGGCGGTGGATTCGGCGGCGGTGGTGGCGGCGGATTCTAGATTTATTTCTGGGTGACTTGCTGCGCGTGCTTTGTGAGGCGGCCGGAGCTTCGCCATTTCCGGATCCAGCCGTGCTCGCGGATTCCCTCTTCCTCCATCTGGCGTGTCCATGCGCCCAACAGGCTGGCGCGATTAAAATAGCCGACCATCTGCTGCGGATTTTCACGGCTGACGACGGGCAGCCGGCCAATATCGTGCTGCAACATGCGCACCATCGCGTCGTGCGCGAGTTCATCGGGGTACGCGACGATCGCCTGATGCGACCCCGCTTCGAGAACGGTCATCGCTCCCTGCGGGTCCTGTTCGAGCGCGCGCAATAAGTCGCTCTGCGTTACCACGCCGACGAGTTGGCCTTCGTTTGAGACGATCGGCAATCCCTGCGTCAGGTTATAAGCCGGCTCGCCGCGGCTCATGCGTTGGGTCAATTCCGACACCGTCATTTCCTGCGCGATCGGATTTACATCCTTGCGCATCAATTCGTCCACGCGCACGGCCTTCAGCACTTCGGTTTCGCTTTCACCCGGCACGGGCATGCCGCGTTTGGCAAATTTCTGCGTCATGATCGAATTCGGCAGCAGCGTGTAGGCGACCGCGTCCGCCAGCACGCAGACGAGCAGCACCGGCAGCACGGCGTGGAAATCGCGTGTGGTCTCAAACGCGCAGAACATGAACGTGAACGTGGCGCGGGAAGATGCACCGAGGAGCGCGCCCATCGCCGCCACCGCAAACGCTTCCGGCGAAAGATGCGCGCGCGGGATTATGCGATCCACAACGATGGCAAACGAACTTCCGATCGCCGCGCTGATCATGAACATCGGCGCCAGCGTGCCGCCGGAAGTTCCCGAGCCGAGCGAGAGTAAAACCACAAACGCTTTCAGGAACAGCACCAGCAGTATGACGCTCAGCAGCAGATGATTGTCCAGAATGTCTTCAATCGTGTCGTAGCCGGAACCCAGCACGCGCGGAAATAAAAATCCGACGATGCCCAGACCGAGCGCCCCGAGCGCCGGATGCAGAAAATTGGGGACGATCTTCAGCTGGTCGAAAAATTCTTCCAGCTTTTCCAGGATGCGCGTGAACGCCACGGCGGCGAATCCGCACAGCAAGCCGAGCGCGATGTAATACGGAAGGCCAGGAAGAAAGTTGTAGTCAACCGTGCCGGTTTCGAACATCGCGCCGCCACCGAATAGTAGCCGCCGGATCCCCACTGCCATCGTGCATGCAATCACCACCGGAATGAATGAGCGCGTGCGAAACTCGAAGAGCAACAGCTCAAGCGCCAGCAGCACGCCGGTGATTGGCGCGTTGAATGTGGCCGCGAGGCCGGCACCACCGCCGCATGCCAGCATCACTTTGCGCTCTGCTGCGGTGGTGGAAATAAATTGTCCGATCAGCGAGCCGAACGCGCCGCCCGTCTGGATGATCGGACCTTCGGCGCCGAATGGGCCTCCCGAACCGATGCCGATCGCGGCGGATAGCGGCTTGAGGAACGCCACCTTCGCCTCGATGCGGCTGCGCGAGGTGAGCACTGCCTCCATTGCCTCAGGAATTCCGTGGCCGCGGATTTTTTCCGAGCCGTATTTGGCCATCAGGCCGATCAGCACGCCTCCGACAACTGGAACCAGAATCATCCACCAACCCAGTGGCGAATGGCGCGGACTACGGAATTGAAACGACCATACGTGATAGAACGCGAGGTTTGTGAACAGGCCGATCAGGCTGTATAGGGCGTAGGCGATAAACGCGGTGAGAACGCCGATTGCCGCCGCGAGCAAGCACACCAATGGAAGCCGGTAGCTGGCTGGTTGCGGCGGTGCTTGCCGCGGTGATTTCTGCGCGGATGAGTTCACGAACCCTTGTTCCTATCGAGCTTCCTGCGGTGGCCCTTTGCCGCCTGCGTCTGTCGCATTTGATTTTTCTGCTTCGCGCTGCGTTTCTTTCCGCGTTTATCGCGGCGTGCAATTCGACGCGTATAGCCGACTGCCGTGTCCCGATCGATTGCAGCGGCCAGCGCCGTGAGCAGCCTGGGCCGTGCGGATTGCAGTTCAGCGTGGTGTGGATGCGTCAGCCGTTTGAGCAGCGTTTCTCCGCGGCGGGAGAGACTCAGCACGACTTCGCGGCGGTCCGCCGCACTGCGCGCGCGCCGCAGCAGGCCTTTCGCTTCCAGCCGGTTCACCAGTTCCACGGCGCTGTGATGCTGAATCAGCAGGCGCTCGGCCAGCACGCCGATGGTGGCCACGCGGTGTGCGGGCAGGCCTTTGATCACCAGCAGCGCCTGGTGCTGCTGCGGTTCGATGCCGGCGGCGTGCGCCAGTCGTTCGCTGAAATTCAGGAAGCGACGAATTTCGAAGCGGAAATCCGCGAGCGCTTGGTAATCAATGGCTCTTGGCGACGACTCTCTCATCCAAGCAATATTATATCGTATTACGATATTTATGCGCGCGCGATAATTCTGAGAATGTGTGCAAGCGAAGAACGATCGTTACAGCTGCTTGCGGAAGGCTTTCTGCGTCTTGATGTGTGCGTAGCCGTGACGTTCGTAGAATTTGTGCGCCCGGTCCCGGATTACGTTCGAGCGCAACGCGATGGCCTGGCAGCCGTTTCCGCGCGCCCATTCTTCTGCGCGCGCCAGCAAGTGCTCGCCGACCCGCTGCGAACGGAAGCGTTCATCCACAACCAAGCCGCTGACCTCGGCGCGCGCGTCAGCTTCCACGGTCCGATACACGAAGACTGCAATCCAGCCGGCGATCTCGCCGGCTTCCAGTTCCGCCACGAATACCGCGGTTTCCGCTGTCCGCTGCAGTCCTTGTAAGCGACGCGCTATTTCTTCCGGCGTAGAAGCATAGCTCAACTGCCCGGCCAGCTCGGCGATGCGCTCGTGGTCGGAATCATGCGCCGGCCGAATTTTTCCAGCGAATGCGCTGGACTCGGACTTCATTCGCGAGGCCTTTCGGTCACCGCAGGGCCTTCTTCAGTACGGCAATCTGTCCGGCGTGATACAGATCGTGTTGAATCGCGCCATGAAGCATCACATAGAGCGAATGATCTTTTCCCGGAGCGATTTCGTCCAGCTTATCCTCGGGAAGTTTCCTCACGGCGGCATGAAAGCGCGCGCGGCAATCGCGCAAATGCTCGAGCGAGCGCTGCCACGACACTTCCGTCGCTTCCCACACCGGCGGCCAGTCCATTTCGGTGCTGACTTCGACCGCCACGCCCTCGGCGCGTTGCCGCACGATGGAATTCCACGATGCGATGTGATTTACCAGTTCCCAGATCGAATGCGCGCCGCGCACGGGATGCAGCGAGGCATCTTCGGCGGAAATTCCGTCCAGAAGAGATTTGAGAGAAGGGCCGTGCCAGGCGTCGCCCGCGAAGGCACGGTCCATTTGATCCAGGATGCGATTGATTTCGCTCATTGGTATGACCCCTAAAAAAGCGTAAGACAGTGCGACGTGCTGCGCAAGCTCCACTTCGGATGGCCCGCGCGGCGGCACGGACGGAAGGCGCTGCGCAGCAGCCGGCGCCGGGGCGTCGACTTAAAAAAGCTTGTCGGAATCGAGGAGGATGGTTACGGGGCCGTCGTTCACGATCTCGACCGACATGTGCGTCTGAAAAATTCCGGTTGCGACGCGCACTCCCAGCCCCTGCAAGGCGCGCACAAATTCTTCGTACAACGTCTTGCCTTGCTCGGGCGGCGCGGCGTGAATGAAGCTGGGCCGGCGCTGGCCGCGCGCGTCGCCGTAGAGCGTGAATTGCGAAACGGCGAGGACCGCGCCGCCCGCGTCCAGCAACGAGCGATTCATTCTCCCTTGCTCATCGCCGAAGATGCGCAGGTTCACGATTTTCTCGGCCATGGACGCGGCGGTGGCGGCCGTGTCCTCGCGGCCGACGGCGACCAGGACCGCCAGCCCCGGCCCAATTTCGCCCGTGACTTTACCGTCCACCAGCACTCGCGCGCGTGTTACGCGCTGCAGCACGGCCCGCATAGTCTCCTTTGGCGCATAGTCTGGCGCACGCTGCTAATTCCCGCCCGTCGCCGCCTGCGCTGCGGGCTTGCGTGGCAGCAGGTCCGGCAACTGCGCGACGTTGTACGCCCACACCGTCATCACCTGCGCGCCTTCGACGAGATCAGGTTCGTGCGCTTGGTCAAAAGTGTCCGCCTGGGAGTGATGGGTTTCGAAATATTGCGCGGGATCCTGCACGCAGAAAAATCCGGGCACGCCCGCCTCCTCGAACGATGCGTGATCGCTGCCGGTCATCCATCGCTCGCTTAGCTCGAGCAATCCCAGAGAGTGCAGCGGCGCCACCACTTTGTCCATCACTTCGCGGTCCTGATAATTGCGCATCAGGCTGATGCTGATCACGCGGCCGGTGCCGACGTCGTGAATCAGCGCCGCGGAAAATTTGGGCAATTCATCTCTGTGCGCCGCGACGTACGCGCGTGAGCCGTTCAAGCCCTGCTCTTCGCCGGAAAACAACACGAAGCGGATGGTGCGCTTCGGCCGCAGGCCGGATTTCTGCAGCGCTCGCGCGGCTTCCATGACAATCGTGGAGCCTGTGCCATTGTCCGTGGACCCGGTGCCCAAATCCCAGGAATCCAGATGTGCGCCGAGCAGCACGACTTCATCGGGCTTTTCGCTGCCGCGAATTTCCGCGACGGTGTTGTAGACTTCCACCGGCTTGTCGCCGATGGAATTCGTGAGGTTGAGTTCCACTTCCACCGGGCCGCGCTGCAGCAGCCGCCAGATCAATCCGTAGCTTTCCGAGGAAACGAACGCCGCCGGAATTGGCGCGATGTCGTAGTTGCGTCCGCCGAGTCCCGTCATGTTCAGCAATCCATCGGGCTTGCCGGAATCCGTGAGCGTTGCCAGTACGCCTTCGTTCTTGAAAAATTCGGCGCGCGCTCGTACGAATTCGCGGTATCCGGGAGGCGGGGTGATCTGCGCGCCCGGACGATGCGGCGCCACCAGCACAATCGAGTCGCCGTAAGGGATCGTCACGGGACTGGGCGCGGGTTGGCCGGCAGGCGGCAGCAGCGCGGGCTCTGCGGAAATCACAATCGCGCCCTTCAGCTTTCCTTTATATTGCGCGAGATCGTCGACCGACTGCGCTTTCACGTACACCACCGGCCCACGCACCGGGCCGTTTGTGGATGGCGCCCAGGCGTACGACGCAATCGCGAGCGGATGCAACGCTGGGCTGATGATGCTTCCGTTCGCGGCGCCGCGTCCCCACGCGTGCGCGATGGTCCACGATTCCAGATGGGGATTCGCGACGCCGTAATCGGCGAATTTCTGTCGCGTCCAGTCGTTGGCCTTCTTCAGATTTTCCGAACCGGTGAGCCGCGCGCCGATCATGTCTGAAAGGTATTCGAGGTTGGACATGATCTCGTTGTGATCGCGCACTTCCGCCAGAATCTTGTCGTCGGCTTCGGTATTCGGGTCTTTCGCCGCGGTCGCCGGTTGTTGCGCGCGAATCGCAGCCCGGCCGCTCGCCATCGCAGCAATCACAACCAAGACCACAATGGACACGCATCGAACTCTCACCTAATTCTCCCTTTCGATCGCAGCAGTTCAGTGCTCGTAAGGACGGATGATTCTATGCGCTGCATAGCTCGAAAACAATGCGCGCGAAATCTCGAGTACTAGACGCGCCGGGCGCGAAGCGCGTTTCGCCGCCGCGGTTCTCAGCGCGATGAAAGTGTGCTAGAAACGGAAGCGCTGCTGGAGAAAGGCGAAACATTGAAACTTGCATTGATCGGAACGCATGGAGTGGGCAAGACCACTCTGGCGTATGAAATCTGCTCGCTGCTGAAGAAGGCCCACTACAACGTGGAGCTGGTAACCGAAGTGGCGCGGCGCTCGCCGTTCCCGGTGAACGCCGCGACGACGATCGAGGGGCAGCTGTGGATTCTGCACGCGCAGATTGCCGCGGAACTCGACGCCGCGCGCAGCGCGCCGCACCTGATTGCCGACCGCGCGGTGCTCGATAATTATTGTTACCTGGTAAATAAATTCGGGCGCCAGCCGCAACTGGAATCATGGCTCGCCTGGTGGATGGATACGTACTCGATTCTGATTGGCGTGCCGCCCGTCGAAGCGGATATCCCCGCGGATGGATTTCGATCCGAGGATCGCGCGTTTCAGCGGCGTATTCATGACCTGCTGATTGAATTGCTGTCCTCGGCGCCATTCAACAATTTGCGCGCGCCGGTCATATGGCTCGAGCCCGCGGAACGGCGCCTCTGGGCCGAGCGCATTTTCGACGCTGCGGCTCCATTTCTTGCGCCAGCGGCCGTCGCGCGCGCGGGCGAAGGGGCGGCGCGCTGACGGGCGGCACACGAACCATGAAAGCTTCCTCTCAAGCATCTCTACCTGCCCCGATGTCTCCGCCGAAAGCCTGGCTCAAGCGCGGAGTTTTGGGCATTGGCCTTGCGAGTCTGTTCTCCGACTGGGGCCATGAAGCGGCGACGGCGATTCTGCCCGCGTTTCTCGCGAGCTTGGGCGCGCCAGCGTTCGCGCTGGGTGTGATCGAGGGCGTTTCGGATGGGCTATCGAGTTTCGCGAAATTGGCGGGCGGCTGGATCGCGGATCGTCCGCGATTGCGCAAGCCGACCGGGATTATCGGATATTTCGCCACGGGGCTTTCGACGTTCGCGTACGCCTTTGCGCCAAGCTGGCCGGCAATTCTGGTGATGCGCGCGCTTGGATGGGTGGGGCGCGGCAGCCGCGGCCCATCGCGCGACACACTGCTGGCCGACTGCGTCGCGCCGGAACAGCAGGGCCGCGCGTTTGGATTCGAACGCGCGATGGATACGATCGGCGCGGTGCTCGGCCCGTTGTGCGCGACGGCATTGCTGGGAACGCTGGGCGCGCGGGGAGTCTTGCGCTGGACTCTGCTGCCCGGCGTCGCCGCCGGATTGGCGTTCGCGTTTCTCGCGCCTAAGGGAATTCCGGATGAAGGCCACCGCGCACCGAGCTTTGTCTCCAGCTTCGCGCAGCTTCCGAAAACGTATTGGCATTTTCTTACGGGAGTTTTTGCGCATGGCATCGGCGATTTTGCGCCCACGCTGTTGATACTTCGCGCGGGACAAATTCTGACGCCGCATTATGGCTTTGCGCGTGCTTCGGCCATCGCCGTGGGGCTTTACACTTTCTATAATTTTATGGATGCGGCGGCATCGTACCCGGCCGGCGCGCTCGCCGACCGCATCGGCAAGCGCGGACTGCTGGCAGTCGGATATCTCTTCGCGGTAGTGGCGTTTGCGGGATTTATTGTCGAGCCGCCGACGATTCCGGTGCTCGCGATCCTGTTCGGCCTGGCGGGAATTCATGGCGCGGTGCAGCAATCGGTGGAAAAATCGCTCGCTGCCGAATTGCTTCCCGCTGCCAATCGCGGTTCCGGATTCGGCGTGCTGGCCACGGTCAATGGCGTGGGCGACTTGATATCGAGCGTCGCAGTGGGCGTGCTGTGGTCGAGCGTAAGCCCCAACGCTGGATTTATTTATGCCGGCGCGTTCACGCTGCTGGGCGCGATTCTGATTTATTTTTATACGGGGCGTTAGCGCTTTGCTTTGCTGCGGGAGCGCAGGGCACGTTTGCGGCTGCGCTGCTTTGCGACCTTGCGTGGCTTTCTTCGTTTCGGTGGCGCGGGCTGGCATTGCGGACAGAAATGGCTGCTGCGCCCTGCAACAATGATGCGTCGGATGATCGCGGCGCAGCGGGCACATTTTTTGCCGTCGCGCTGATAGGCGCGATGTTTTTGCTGAAATTCTCCGCGCCCGCCATCCAGATCGACGTAATCCGAGACGGAAGAACCGCGCAGCCGAATCGCCTCGCGCAAAATGTGCTGCACCGCGCGATGCAGCCGGCGTAGCTCGTCATCTTTCAGCCTGGCGCCGATCTTTTCCGGATGGATTCTCGCGCGCCACAGGCTTTCATCCGCATAAATATTACCAATTCCGCGCACCACGGCCTGGTTCAGCAGGACTGCCTTGATGCGCGACTTGCGCGCTTGAATGCGCGTGCGGAATTCTCCTTCGCTGATCTCCAGCGGTTCCAGACCCAAGCCGCCGAGGACACGTTCGTGCGCACCGTTTGCCAGCAGCGCCATACGCCCGAACCTGCGCACATCGTTATAACGAAGTTCGCGGCCATCATCGAGCGCGAGGAACACGTGGGTGTGCAGCGGCACGGGCGTCTCCGGCGGGCAGACGCTGAGCTTGCCGGTCATGCCGAGATGAATCAGCAGCGATGTCTGTTCGGCGGGGGTCTTGCGCGGCTCCAGGTCCAACAGCAGATACTTTCCGAGCCTGCGGATACGCGCAAACGTGCTGCCGGGCAAATCCTGTTCCAGCGCCGCGGGGTCGTCAATAAAATCCGTTTTGCCCAGGCGCACGCTCAGAACCCGTCGTCCAGGCAGCACTTCCCGCAATCCGCGCGCTACGGTTTCGACTTCAGGCAGTTCCGGCATTCGAGGCCTCACAACAAAGGTAGCACAATCGAGGAATGCTCTCGCGCCGAGGATATGTTCGTCCAGTCAAGCAAACGGAATATGTTAAACTCCCGCGGCTTCCGCAAAGACAGAAAGGGAGGAAGACAAAATGCGCAAATTGTTGCTCGTGGTGTGCTTGCTGCTGGCCGTTCCCGCGTGGGCGCAAACGATCGTTATTCGCGCCGGGAACCTGATTGACCCCGCGACTGGCGCGGTTTCAAAAAATCAGATCATCCTCGTGAAGGACAAGAAAATCGTGGAAGTTGGCGCGAATCTAGCAATTCCCAAGGACAGCGCCGTCATTGATCTGTCGAATGAATGGGTGATGCCAGGGGTCATGGACGCGCACACGCACGTCACGCAGAGCGTGAAATATTTTCGGGAGCTCGATCATAACTATCTTATCGAAGCCACGGGCCAGCGCGCCCTGCGCGGGCTGTACGAGTCTCAGATCCTGCTCAATGCGGGGATCACCACGGTACGCGACGTCGGCAACGACGCAAATTTCGCGGCCGTAGATCTGCGGAAGGCGATTGACGCGGGATGGTTCGTCGGCCCGACGGTGCAAACCGCGGGCAAAATCATCGCGCCCTTTGGAGGTCAAAGCCGCGGAATTCCGCAGGAGATTGGGCCGTTCTGGCGATTTGAATATTACGATGCGGATAATCCGGAAGAAATCCGCAAAGCCGTCCGCGAAAATATTTTTTACGGCGCCGATCTGATCAAGCTGGTCGCCGACAATAGCGATTACCATTATTCCCTGGAAGAAATCCGCGCGGCCGTGGACGAAGCGCACCATGCCGGACGTCCCGTGGCCGTGCACGTGCTAGGCGGAGAGGCGGCGGATAATGTAATCGCAGGAGGCGTGGATTCCATCGAGCATGGATTCTTTCTAAGCGACGAGCAGTTGCGGCGGATGAAAGAAAAGGGAATCTTTCTTTCCAGCACGGACTTCCCGTCCGTCCATTTTGCAGCCGGCGAATTCGCAAACGCTGAAAAGATCGGCGCGGCAATTATAGACCGGCTGCAGCGCGCTTATAAAGTCGGCGTGAAGCTCGCCTTCTCCACGGACATCGTTACCGACTACAAAGACGAAAACCGCGCGCAAATGACCTGGGATTATCTGGCCGTGTGGCGCGCGGCGGGCGTTCCTAACGCGGAAATTCTGAAGAGCATGACCACCAACGACGCCGAGCTGCTGCGAATTCAAAAGGAACGCGGTGCAATCGCCGCGGGCCTCTACGCGGATATCATCGCCATGCCGTCCAGTCCACTCGACGACATCGAGTCGCTACGAAAGGTTGATTTCGTGATGAAGAACGGCGCGGTGGTGCGAAAGCCGCGCTGATCATTTCGACGGGAGGATTGCGAAGACGCGCACCGGCCCGCCGGAGCCCCCTTCGAGTTTGATGGGCGCGGAAATCAGGAAGGCGCCGACTTCGGGCAATTGGTCCAGGCTCGCGAGGTTTTCCAGTTGGTACAGCCCGGCTGGCAGCGTCACGCGGTGTACTTCAAAATCCTTCGACGGGCCGAAGTCAATGCTGAGCGTGTCAATTCCCAAGCCCACGGCGCCGCGCTCGATAAGAAGCCTGGCGGCTTCGACTGAAAATCCTGGAAAGTGCATCACCCCGGCGGCGTCCATGTTGCGGTAGCGCGCCTGGTCCGGCCAGCGTGAAGACCAGCCGGTGCGCAGCAGCACCACCGCACCCGCGGGAATCCGCCCGTGCACCGCTTCCCATTTTTCCAAGCGCATCACGCGCAGACGATAATCCGGATCTTTGGCGACCTCTTCGCGGACATCAATCACCACGGCGGGCGCGAAGAGATGCTCCACCGGAATTTGATCCAGGAACTCCTTCCCCGGAGGAAAATGCGCGGGCGCATCCATGTGCGTGCCGTAGTGTTCCAGCATCCAGAAGCTGCGCGCGAAGTAGCCATCCTTCTCCGGTGTGGCGACCACCTTGGCTTCAAACGTGCGATCGTCTCCAGGCCACGCGGGCAGCTTGCCGTTGATTGCGTAGGTCATGTCCACTACGCGCGTGCTGCCGTCCGAGACTCCGCGCAACCAAGCTTGCGGCGAAACTGTTTTCTTGCTTTGCGGAGCCGAGGGCGAGGCGGCGCGCAAGCGCACGAAGCCACATACAAAAAAAACGCAGGCCAGCGCTGCGCTCGAAAAAATGACGACGGACCGTTTGTACATTAGAAGAGCCTCCTGCAAAGAATGCGGTCGTGGCGACGCATTGTATTTCGAACTTAACATCGTGATTTCTGAGGCCGATCTATCGAGCGCAGCGGCAGACTCAGGGTAATGGGATGCCAGGGGAAGCAACGATGCCCGCCATGCGCAGAATTTCGGAATATTCTTCGTCGGTGAGCGGGCAGACGGTGAGGCGCGTGTTCTTGAGGAACTTGATCTTGCGCAGCAGTTTGTTTTCGCGCAACTCGGCAAGCGTCACCTGCCGTGGCAGGCGCTCGATGGCCCGCAGGTCCATCACCATTTTCTTGGGATCGTTCTCGTGCGGATCCGGATACGGGTCGCGGCTCACTTCCGCCAGGGCATAGAGCGCGTGCTCGGGCTTGCCGTGGTACGCCAGCGCACGGTCGCCCTTGTGAATTTGCTTAAGCTGACGAATCGCGTCGGGACGATGCCCGGCGTGCCGCCACATTTCCTTGCCTTTCACGAAAAGGGTGTCCCAGTGGTAGACGCGCGGGTCTACCGCCAGCAGCCAGCGCCTTGCTTTGTGGGGAGGTTGCGTCATCCGTCAAAAAGTGTCGGGCGAACTATACACGGAAGACGGAAAAAATGGCGAACTTTGTAATAGGAATTTTGGAGGTGATGCCAGCGCCGGTAAATCGTGGCACTGTACAAGTGTGAAACTGGCGCTAAGTGTCTTGTTAACCTAGGTCTACGTAGATGTCATCGCCCCGGATCTCAACCGCGTAGCACTGCACGCCCACGGTAGGATTGGTGGTCAGCTTGCCGGTCGTCACGTCGTATTTCCAACCGTGCCACGGACATACGACGACCTGGCCCTCCAGTTCACCTTCGCCGAGAGGGCCACCCCGGTGCAAGCATACGTTATTGATTGCAAAGAGTTTACCTTCAACGTTGGCTAGCGCAATGTTCTTGCCGTCTATGTCAAACTCGCGGATCGTTCCGGGTGGTATTTCATCCTTCTTCGCTGTGCGCAGAAAGGGCATCGCGTGATCCTCTCCAAACTGGCTGGTGCGGGCGAGTTTCTGAGCCCCTAGGGCGCCTAGCCAGCCATCGTTCCTGATATCTTAACGGGGTGCGGGAGACTGGGCGACCATTACGCCCTCTTTGAAGTCTTGCACCATCTCGGGTTTCAAGCGCACAGCCGTCGGGCGCTTCGCCAGTGACATCTGGTCGATCTTGTCCTGCAATTTCAGCAGCGCGTAGAAAAGCCCTTCCGGCCGCGGCGGGCATCCAATCACGTACACATCCACCGGCACGATGCGGTCCACGCCCTGCAGCACCGAATACACATTAAAGGGGCCACCGACGCTGGAGCAGGCGCCCATCGAGATGCACCACTTCGGGTCCGGCATCTGGTCCCACACGCGCTTCAGCACCGGAGACATTTTCAGCGTTACCGTGCCGGCGACGATCATCAGGTCTGCCTGGCGCGGCGAAGGACGAAACACTTCGGCGCCGAATCGCGCGATATCGAAGCGCGAAGTGGTGGAAGCGATCATTTCGATGGCGCAACAGGCGAGTCCGAAGGTCAGCGGCCAGATCGCGCTTTTGCGCGCCCAATTAAAAACGTAATCAACGGTGGAAAGGACGTAACTGCGTTCGAAGCGGTTGTCGAGAACCCCCATCACGTCTCCCGGACCCCACAAACTTGGCGAGTATAGCGACGGGCGTCGCGCGAGTCAAACAACGCGTTCCCTTACTTATTTCCGTAAACCAACAGAGCGCCGATGGCGCGAAAGGCGGCCAGCTCTTTGGCGTCGCGGAACCAGCGGCCGGTGTACACCGCGGGATTGGGAGTCGGGTCAGGAATCAGGCGATGCGCGACTTCCATGAATCCGGCATCGCGAAACAGCGTTTCCCATTCGGCAGCGGAAAGCAGTTTTGTGGGCACTGCTAATCTTTCGCCCCACTGGTGGCAGTACGGATTGTCGCGGTAGTAATTGATGAGAATCCACGCCGAGCCAGCTTCGGCCAGCACCCGATGAATTTCGCGCAAGCCCTTAAGCGGGTCAGGCCAGTAATACGAGGACTCCACGGAAATCACGCGCGTGAAGAAATTTGCTTCCCAGGGAATCTCATCCACGGAGCCAACGACGAACACGAGATTTTCGTGGCTCACGCTGGCTTCGCGCGCGTGATGGATCATCTCGTCGGAAATATCCATGCCGACCACGCGCCCTTGGGGCACGCGCTGAGCCAGAATCCGCGAGAGCCATCCGGCGCCGCATCCGGCATCCAGAATGTTGTGGTCTGGCTCGATCTGCATCAGGCCGAGCGCAGGCTTGGTGATCGGCCAATGGTCGTGCTCCATCGTTTCGCCCTTGCCCGCATCGGCCCAGCGATTGAATTCTTCGCGCAGGTTTTCGTCTGTTGGAGATTTCGTCACTCAGTCACTCGGGACCTGTAGATTACAAGTGTCTGCCGCACGCCCAGCAGTATTGCGCTCCTGCGGGCTGCAGCGTGCCGCACGGCGCGTGATACCGCACTGCTGCGCCGGCGGGCACCAGCACGGTGTGTACGCGCGGATCGGACGCGCACGCCCAGAGCAGCGCAACGATCCAGCCGATCCCCGTCCAGCCCGCTAGCAAATTGAGGAGGAAAATTCCCGCGGCATCGCGCTTGTTGTGCCCGATAATCGCCGGCAGAAAATACAGCAAAGCCGCAACGAGAAGAAACGTCATGTCCGCACCCCTGAAGCGTTCAATTGTGACGGGCAGGCGACTCCCGGGCCCGCCTTACAATCAGATACGATCGAACGGTTCGTTTGGTTCCCCGCACTTTTTTGCTCGCCGCGTCGCGCAAGCAAGCGCGAGTGCCGGTCGCCAGCCAGCACCGCAACCGTCCCGGCCGGTCAGGATGTCGCTGCGGTCTTCGTTTGCGGCTGCACCTTCTCCAGCAGCTGCGTGAATTTTTGCTCGCGCTCTTTCTGATCGAGGCCCTGGTACGCTTCGGCGATTTGCGTGGTGTTCATCGAGCAGAATTTCGGCCCGCACATCGAACAGAACTTCGCTTCCTTGTAGAAATCGTCGGGCAAGGTTTCATCGTGCATCTTGCGCGCGGTTTCCGGGTCGAGCGAGAGCTCGAACTGCTTGTTCCAATCGAAGAGAAAGCGCGCATAGCTGAGCGCATCGTCGCGATCGCGCGCGCCCGGACGATGCCGCGCCACGTCCGCCGCATGCGCCGCGATTTTGTAAGCGATCACGCCCTGGCGAACGTCATCCGCATTCGGCAGCCCCAGATGCTCCTTGGGCGTCACATAGCACAGCATCGAAGCGCCATGCCAACCGATCATCGCCGCGCCAATCGCGCTGGTGATATGGTCGTAGCCCGGAGCGATATCGGTTACCAGCGGTCCCAGCGTGTAAAACGGCGCCTCGTAACACATTTCGTTTTCTTTTTTCACCTGCAGTTCGATCTGGTCCATCGGAATGTGCCCGGGACCTTCGATCATCACCTGCACATCGTATTCCCAGGCCTTCTTGGTCAGCTCGCCGAGAACTTTCAATTCCGCGAATTGCGCTTCGTCGCTCGCATCCGCCAGGCACCCAGGCCGCAAACCATCGCCGAGTGAAAAACTCACGTCGTGCTTCTGGAAAATCTTGCAGATTTCATCGAAATTCTCGTACAGGAAATTTTGTTTCTTGTGGAAGCTCATCCACTGCCCCAGCAGCGCGCCGCCGCGGCTCACAATGCCCGTGATCCGATTGCGCACCAGCGGCAGAAATTCGCGCAGCACGCCCGCGTGAATCGTCATGTAATCCACGCCCTGCTCGGCCTGCTCTTCGATCACTTCCAGCAGCAGCTCGATCGACAAATCTTCCGGCCGCCGCACGCGCGAGAGCGCTTCGTAAATCGGCACGGTGCCGATGGGCACAGGCGACGCGTTGATGATGGCCTTGCGAATCATGGGAATGTCGCCGCCAGTGGAAAGGTCCATCACCGTGTCCGAACCGTAATGCACGGAGCGGTGCAGCTTCTCGAGTTCTTCATCCACATTCGAAGTAGTGGCGGAATTTCCGATGTTGGCGTTGATCTTGCAGAAGAACGCGACTCCGATGCCCATCGGCTCGAGGTTGCGGTGATGAATATTGGCGGGAATGATCGCGCGGCCGCGCGCTACTTCGTCGCGCACCAGCTCCGGCGTAAGTTTTTCGCGCTTGGCGACGTACTCCATCTCCTCGGTTACGACGCCCAAGCGCGCGTAGTGCATCTGCGAGAAATTACGCACGCCGCCATTCATCGCCGCAGCGCGCTTTTCGACCCATGCGTCCCTCATCGCCATAAAACCCCCCGTGTACACCCGTCCTGAAGCGGCTACCCGCCGAATGCAGCATTATTACATTGCGTTCGATGCGCGGCAACCTGTGCGGAGTCGCATCCGCAGAGCCGCCTGGCCGCCGTCTCGCGCTGCCTGGAAAACACAACGCTAGATTCAGAGTGCGGCTGTGGTAGCCGCAACTCCGGTGAGCAGCGCTTTCAGATTTTCGGAATCGGCGACCGGAGGGTGGCAGGTGGTTTCGACGCACACCAGCGCTTGCGGCTTCGCGGCATCGAGATGCGGCAGCGTTTCACGCAGCGTGGGCGCCAGCGAGGCTGCCGCCAGCGTTTCGGGCGTTACGCGCAAAACGGCTTTGCCGAACCGGTAAATTTCGTTCGCCGCTTTTTCTAGCGCGGAGGCCTGCGGGTCGCCGGCCGCGCCCAGCACCACCACTTGCAGCGGATGGCGCACGTGCAGCAGCGCCGCCAGCCCGAACGTTGCGGCGAATAATCCATATTGCGGGACGAGCCCGAGGAAAGCCTCCAGCGTCTTCGCCGCCCACTCACGATAGAGTCTTTCGCCGGTGAAAGCGTAGAGGCGATCGAGTACGATCGCCGCGACGGAATTTGCGCCCGGAGTCGGCGAATCCTGCAGCGGTTTGCGGCGCACGTCCAGGCCGCCCATCGGCGCGGCATCTTTCGCGCGATCGAAAAAACCGCCGCCATCGGGATCGCCATAGCGTTCAATCGCCAAGCGCACCGCGCGCTCGGCGATGTCGAAATAGCGCCGGTCGAGCGTGGCTTCGTAGGCGTCGAGCAGCGCCGCGGCTGCAAAAATCTGATCGTCGAGCGAGCCTTCCAGACGCGGCCCGCCGACACGATGGCGGAAACCCTTGGCTTCATCCCAGGCCTCGGCCAGGATGCGTTCCAGCGTCTTCAGCGCGAATTCGCGACAATCGTCGCGGCCCAGCACACGTGCTGCTTCCAGATACGCCGAGACGAACATCGCGTTCCAGGCCACATAAATCGTCGTGTCTATCGCCGGCGTGGGATGCCGCTGCAGGCGCGCCGCCAGCAGCTTTCCCTTCGCGCGTGCCAGCAGCAACGAGACGTCCTCTGGCGTCGTTTTCAATGCTTGGGCGATTTCTTCCAGGCTCGCCGCCACCCACAGAACATTTTTCTCCAGGTTGTGGTGCATCTCTCCGCGCAGGCCAACGTCGTAACGCATCTCGATCGCGCGCGATTCTTCCGGCGTCAGCACCGCGCGAACTTCCGCAAGCGTCCAGGTAAAGTAATCGCCGTCATCGTCCAGCGTTTGGTCCGCATCCTGACTGCCGTAGAAGCCACCGCGCTCGCGGTCGGAAAGCACGTCGCCGACCCACTCGATAATTCCTTCGGCCGTTTCGCGGAACAGCGGCTGGCGCGTGACCTGAAACCCATGCAGGAAATTCTTCAGCAGCTCGGAATTGTCGTAGGTCATTTTCTCGAAGTGCGGCACGCACCAGCGTTCGTCCACAGAATAGCGGTGGAAGCCACCGGCCAACTGATCGTAAACACCGCCTTCGGCCATGCCCGTCAGCGAGCGCTCGACCACATGCAGCAAGCGAGGATCTCGCGAGGATTGATAACGCTCGAGCAGCAGGTCAACAGCGCTCGCGTGCGGAAATTTCGGCGCGCTGCCGAAACCGCCGTGCGCTTCATCGAACAGATGCAGCGCCGATTCCACAACGGAATCCACTACGCCCGGATCGAATTCGCCGCGCGCCGTGTGAAACACTTCAGCCTTCGCCACGGCCTCTTCGAGCGCCTTCGCGGAGCTATCCACTTCCGCGCGCCGCGTCTTGAACGCTTCGGCAATCCCCAGCAGGATGCGTTTGAAGCCCGGCCGGCCCATGGCGTCTTCCGGCGGAAAATACGTGCCGCCGAAAAACGGTTTGCCGTCGGGCGTGAGGAACGCCGTCAACGGCCAGCCGCCTTGTCCGGAAATCGCGCTGATCGCCGATTGATAGCGCGAATCCACGTCGGGCCGCTCGTCGCGATCCACCTTCACCGGCACGTAAAATTGATTGATCAGCGCCGCGATTTCGGGATTTTCGTAGCTCTCGCGGTCAATCACGTGGCACCAGTGGCACCACACCGCGCCGATATCCAGCAAAATCGGCTTGCCTTCCGCGCGCGCATGCGCAAAAGCTTCCTCGCCCCATTCGTGCCAATCCACCGGCTGGTGCGCGGCAGAACGCAAATAAGGGCTAGCGGAATCCTTCAGCCGGTTTTCCGTGGTATCCGTCACAGTTCACTCTCGATCGTTTCCACCCTACCATACGAGCCGCGCTGGTACACCTCGCTCGAAATCAGAGTAGCGGGTCACTGCGCGCCTAGGGTGCGGCGAGGAGTCGGCTCGGGCGACCACAATTTCGATGAGCCGGCAAATATTTCGCAGAACCTCGGAGTTCCTGTCAGGCAAAGTATTGCCAGGGAAGCGTTCGTCAGTTGCGCGCCAGGAGTTCTCCAGCTTGTTCCGGATCTATCTTGTGGCCCGCAAGAGAAATTGCCATGGAAAGTGCCGGGTCTCTTCCCGCCGCTAAATCCTCCGGCGTAGGGAGCAACTTGAGGTCGGGCGTCACACCGATGCGGTCTAGATTCTTCCCATCTTTCATCATGACCTCGCCCGTGCTGAGCATCACACCATATTCCAGCGTCTCCCCGGCCAGCCTCGGCGCCACGCGCGTGGATCCCGCCAAAAAACCCTGGTGAAAAAAGGGTACTGTAATTTTCATCCTTCCGGATGTCTGGTCACCAATAACAAAGCCACGTTTCTCAAGTTGAACGAAACGGGCGAAGACTTCTGCTTCGGAGCTCGTTTCACTATCCACGAGAACGATTAACATTCCCTTGAACGGGTGCTTCCCAACTGCTTTCGCGCTTTCAGGATTGCGATTTCCCCGGCTCAGCACATCGCAGATCAGCACTTCGTGGTCAAACATCCCTCCCACAAGCCACTGCAAACCTGTAAACCGCCCACCGTGATTCCCTCGCAGGTCCAGAACCAGCGCTCGGCTCTTGCGGGATTTCTCCAAAATCGAGTTCGCCCTGACGCCCAGAGGAGGAAGAGGTTCGGTCGGCGCGACGAGTAGGCTAACGGCGTTTGTAAATGTGGGCTGCTTCCAGACCATGACGTCTCCCAGTTCGTAACTCCGCGGCCTCGCGTAATAGAATTCGCTCTGTGCTTTGCGCAACTTCCAATTAAGGTCGAAACCGCTATCGCGCGTGCTGTCACTATCCAGACGAGCTGGCAGTTCGTGAATTTCGGCTCGAGTCGTCAACTCCTTGGCGCTTTTTTCGCCCATGGGCAAGACCGTGAGATGCATCTCAGCTCTCGGCGCAATTAGGTAGAGCGATCTTCGCAACTCCTGAAATTCGCTCCGCACCAGCCGCTGCTGGTTGATGGCGAGCAATTTGTCCCCTGCTTGCAACCCCTGCTTTTCTGCGTCACTTCCGGGTTTGACTTTCGTGACAAAGCACTCATTTCCGTAAAATTGAAAATCGAACCCGTGGTTGAATTCGTACGGCTGCGGCGGCGGAATTAGGTACGTCTGCGAGTCGTGGAGTCCCTGCAATGCCCATTGCACGCTCTCCATCGCATCCCCATACGAGGTGGCGGCTTGAATTTTCGCCTCGGCTTGCCGGAACCGCGCATTCATGTCCATGCCGCGGAACATGGGATCGTAATAGCTCTTGTCCACGCTCTCTTGCACCCAGTGCAGGACTTCCATCGGGAGCTTACGGTCTCGATCACTCAATTCGTTGCCTGTCCAGGCGGGACGTGGGTATGCGAGAACCAATGCGAGCCAAACGGCAGCGCAAAGAGCAGCGGTCGAAATACCAGACCTCATCCTCTCCCCCAATGGCAGGCGTCTTACCTACTTCGACACTTTGATACACCCTAACTCCGCGATTGTAAACCCGGTCTAGCGATTGGGCTTACGCGATGTGCGTCCTGTTGAAATGATTGCGCGGTAGGAGCGCAAAAACGCTGCAGAATTACTGGACTGGATTGTTGTAACCGGCGTCGCGGGGGTCAATCGGCTTGCGGCCCGAAAATCCTTCGTCCTGGCGGTGGTAGAAACGGATGCGATCTTCGCCCAGCTTCCAGCAGAGATACACTTCTTCGTCGTCAATGCGCGCGGGAAAATCCAGCAGGCCCACTTCGAGATCTTTCACCACGCAGCCGGTTTCCTGAATCTGGTCCAGAGCGGACTGCACGGTTTCTTCCAGGCGATTGCGTTCCAGGCGCGTCTTGGCGGCGCTTTCATAGGCGACAGCCAGACCGCCCGAGCGCTGAATGCGTTCGGCGAGCGAATTGATCTGCTCGTCCACATCCATCATCTTGCGACGCGATTCCATCGCTTCGATCAGCAGTGGCTCCAGCTGCGAACGCAGCCGTTCCGCCTCCGTCAGCGAGAAATACTTTGACTCCTCATCCGCCATGCTGTGTCGCTCCCAAGCCTACCAACCAATTACCCGCCAATATAGACCATCGTGCGCGAGGGTGGCACAAAATCCGGCTCGTTGATGCGGTGGCTTTTTTCCTTCGTCTGCACCATGGCCACAATCGCGTCGCCGATTTCGCGGTCGCCCATTCCGCTGCGCAGCAAACTTTTCACATCGTGATCTTCCTTGCTGAAAAGACACGTGCGCAATTTTCCATCCGCGGTCAGCCGGATGCGCGAGCAATGTCCGCAGAAGGGCTGCGTCACCGGCGCGATCAATCCGATTTCGCCGCCACCGTCAGCGAAGCGGTATTTCCGCGCGGTTTCGCTGCGTTCGTGCACTACGGGAATCAGCGGCCAGCGCGCCGAGATGCGCCGATACACTTCCGCCGCGGGCACCACCATGTCGCGCGTCCAGGCGCGGTCCGCATCCAGCGGCATGAACTCGATGAAGCGCATCACAATGTCTTTTTCGCGCGCAAACTCGGCGAACGCTTCCACTTCGTCATCATTCAACCCGCGCACCAGTACCGCATTCACTTTCACGGGACGCAGCGGCGACGCCTGCGCCGCCTCGATCCCGGCGAGCACCTGAGCGAACGTTTTCGTGCGCGTCACTTTCTCGAATTTTTCGCGGTTCAGCGAATCCAGGCTGATATTGATGCGGTCCAGCCCCGCCGCGACCAGCCGGTCGCAGCGCTCGGCGAGCAGGTGGCCGTTGGTGGTCATCGAAAGGTCCTGCACGCCGATGGCTTTCAGCCGCGCCACAAAATCTTCCACGCCCGGACGCACCAGCGGCTCGCCGCCCGTCACGCGCACTTTGCGGATGCCCATCCCCACCAGAATGCGCACCAGCCGCTCGAATTCATCCCATTCCAGCAGCGCGTGCTCCGCCATGTGATTTTCTGGATCCGCCGAACGGCAGTACACGCAGCGAAAATTGCAGCGGTCCGTGACCGAAACCCGCAGGTCGCTGATTTGGCGCCCGAATTTGTCAGTCAGTGCCATGCTTTCTTTAGATGCACCCCAGAATAAAATAGCCCAATCCAAATTCGGAATTGGGCGAGGACGCCAGCGTCGCAGCGCGCTCGAAAACCGCACTCGCTGGATGCTCTCCTTTCCATGTCCGGGAGGAGCAGGCGTTTCCGCCCGGTCCCTCATCTCCTGAATTTACCAGGAGCATCGCCCCCGTGCCGTAGGCTGTCTCTCCGTTAGGCCGAGTGGGTCGGAGATATCAGTGCCGATAATACGCCTCTGGTCGTACCGGAGCAAACAATCGCAACCCAGGGAAATGGCGCAGCTGCAGGGAACGGTACGGCCAGCGAATTAATCGTCTTTTGGGGCAGGAAAGTGTCCAATCAGTAAACATGCAGATGCG
The DNA here is from genome assembly GCA_013289715.1 of Acidobacteriota bacterium. Classification (GTDB taxonomy): domain Bacteria; phylum Acidobacteriota; class Terriglobia; order Acidiferrales; family UBA7541; genus Palsa-295. The sequence continues at coordinate 71,919 of JABCZJ010000004.1, forward strand.
TTGTGTGCCGTTTTGAACAGGTTCGCCTGCCCGGTTCCAATATGTTCATAGTCGTCACGGTTGCGTTTGGACCATTTCCGGGGGCCAGTTCGCGAAGGGGCTGGCTCTCGTTAACCCAGCGGAGTTTTTATGTCTTCAGTCGCACGAGATCGCGCCAGACAAGCGGAGCCGCCCGTGGTCCTGAACGGATCGGCAAATAGACGACTCCCGTTGCGTGTCCTGTTTGTTCACAGGGATGTGGGGGATGTAGGGCAGTGCGTGCAAGAGCTGAAGAAGGGACATTTCAAGGTCAGTGCAGACGTAGTTCTCACGCCGGAGCAGCTCGCCGTACGCCTGAAGGCAAAATATTACGACGTGGTGTTGGCCGAATATCCGTCGCCCAACTGGCAGGGGAGTCGCGAACTGGAAATGTTGCATCTAGGGGAACGGCAAATTCCCTGCATCTTCCTCATTGATAAGACGCAACCGGAGACGATGGCGGAGCTCATCAGCAGTGGCGCCGCCGACTGCGTCGGCATGGATCACATTGGGCACCTGCCGGTAGCTGTCCGTCGAGCCCTCAGTGAGAATCAGCTTCGCGAAGAGCGCGATCGAACCGAAAAAAGGCTGCGCCATTCAGAGGCACGCTACCGTGCTCTGGTAGGGAATCTGGCCTATGGAATCTGCCGCTGCAACGTCAAAGGTAAGTTCCTCGACGTCAATCCGGCGCTGGCGACCATGCTGGGCTATCCGTCCCGCGAGGAACTGCTGGCCGTAAACCTGGCAGCGGAAGTTCTGTGCGATCCATACAAGCGAGCACACTTGCTGGGCCAATCCGCGGAGCACAACGATGTCGATCTCCTGGAAATCGAATGGAAGCGGAAGGACGGCGCGACGCTGAAACTTCGGCTCAGCGGGCGCGAGGTGAAAACCGAGGGCGAGACCGACAGTTACGAGATCATCGTTGAGAACGTCACGCAACAGCGCAAGCTTGAGGATCAATTGCGCCAACAAGCGGCCAAGGACGCACTCACGGGCCTGGCCAACTACCGCCATCTGGTGGAAACCGTTGATAGTGAAATCAAGCGCTCCGAGCGCACGGAGCGCGAGTTCGCTCTGCTGTTCCTGGATTTGGACGGGCTGAAACAGATCAACGATCGTTTCGGCCACTTGGTTGGTAGTCAAGCTCTCTGCCGGCTGGCCGATGTGTTGTGCATCTGCAGCCGCAAGGTAGATACTCCGGCGCGTTTCGGAGGAGATGAATTCGCGCTGGTGCTGCCCGAAACAGGGCTAGCGCCGGCCCATCTGGTGGCCCAGCGCATTTGCGACAGCCTTGCGGAAGATGGCCGGGAGCCGAAGTTATCGGTCAGCATCGGCGTTGCCATTTATCCTAACGATGGCGAGAACGTCGATTCGCTTTTGGGCGCGGCGGATGCAGCGCTGTACGCGATGAAGATTAGAAACCGTATCTCGGATGTGAACACGAAATCGAAGACCGCGTAATTCCGCGACACGGCGATGAAAGACGGCAAGACGGACCAGGTGACCCAATGAAACGCGAATCCAAAGTAATCAGCATCCAGCGCGCTTCCTCGTTCGGGCTGGACGCAATTTTGACCGGCGAAGAAGCAATCGTACTGCGAGCTCTGGCCTCAGGACACACCGACCGGCAAGTATGTGGTGAGCTCCGTATGAATCCGGATACCTACCTGCGCCTGATGCGCGACATGCGCGAAAAAATTGGTAAGTCGGACAACGTTTCCCTCGTCGCCTGGGCGAAGGAGCGGATCCAAGGCGTTGACCAGCGCATTGACACGACCAAAGGACGCACTCGCTTGGCGTAGATTGGACTGATTGCCACCGCACGTAGCGGCCGCCACCAGAACTACTTTCCCCGTCATGTTCGTTTTCACTCTGGAAAGCTGTGCGTCGCGCTCGCCGGTGATCCGCATCGCGCAACCCGGTGCACAACCGGAAAGTGCCATCCATGCCCGCGCTTCCGCGCACGGTGAATGTGATAAAGTTGCGGACCGATGCGCATCTTCGTACTGGGAGTGGGCGGCGCCGGCTCCTTGCTTGCTCAATTGCTCGTGCGCCAGGGACATACGGTCTGGTGCGGCGATCGCGACCCGGAGCGCGCACGGAAATTTCTCGGCAAGAAGAGCGCGATTGAAGTGGTGGAAGCGAACGCGCGCAATCTCTGGTCTATCGTACGCGCCGCTCGCGGCTGCAACCTGCTGGTGAACGCCTCGCCCGCCGTCTTCAACGAAATCATTTTGCGCGCGGCGCTGCGCCTGCGCTCGCATTACCTGGATCTGAATTCACACCTCAATCGCAATCCGTTCAAGCCCGAGCAATTTCGCTTCCGCAAACGCTTCGCCGCGAAAAATCGCGCGGCGCTGATCTGCACCGGCGCGGCTCCCGGCCTCACCAATCTTCTCGCCAAGCGTGGCTCCGAGCTGCTGGACAGCGTGGAGTCCGTGCAGATTCGCCTGTACGAAAGCACCGAGAGCAAGGATCCGGTTTCCACCTGGTCGCCGGAAGTGATGTACGACGAAGCGATCTCCAGCCCGCGCGTCTATCGCCACGGGCGCTTTTCGCTCGCCAAGCGCTTCGCTGACCGCGAAAAATTCCGTTTCCCGCCGCCTATCGGCGAAACCACTGTGTACCTTGCCGCGCAGGATGAAGTTTGCATGCTGCCCTATGTGGTGCCCATGCGCGATATGGACGCCAAAATCGGCGGCAACGATTTCGACCGCCTGTTCCGCTGGTACCGCCAGGGACGCCTGAACCGCTCGCAAGGAATCGTGCGCAAACGCTTCCCGAAAACGCTCACGCCCAAGGGTGTCGCCGGGATGATCCGCAGCGGCGTGCTGGAAAATGCCCGCTTCGCCGCGGCCGTGCTGGTGCGCGGAGTGAAAGACGATCAACCGCTGCTGCTGCGCTATGACGCGAGCTTCCCCACGCTCCGCCAGGTTCGCCAGCGTGGCTTGATCTCGACGCCCATCGCGTACGCCACCGCGCATCTTGCAGCAATCTTCATCAAGCATTTTCCCCGCGAGATGGCCGGCGTCTTTGGCCCGTCGGAGCTGCCGATAGAAACACGCCGCGCAATCCTCGCTGAAGCACGCTCCCGCGACTTTCGCGTCGCATTCAAAATGACCCGCTTGAAGAAGAGCGAAGACGAGGAATACTAGCGGTCTTCACGGCGCGCCCTATGCAAGGGCCGTTCAGGCGAACACAAAATTGACAATCATGGAACCGGTCGAAAATTCGGATCCCAATTTTTGGCGTGAAGTCGCGAGGGCGTACAGCTTTCCCGGCATAATGTTTGCGCTAGCGATCATACCGGTGCTCAATTTCACTTATTCCGGGCACGGCGGATTAAGCTGGCTCTTGGTTCCGTTGTGTTTTCCTTACGTGCTGGTGCGGGCGATCGTCAAAATCACCAAGGGCTCTCCGGAATCGCGCAGGTGGTTTTGGAACTTTTTCAAAACCACGATTCCGTGCTACATCGCCCTCGCACTTCCATTGTCATGGGCTTCGACCGCATCGATCGCAGCTTCATTCGGCTTACGCGTTTCCGCGTGGGAGTTTTTCGCCATTATGGTCTCGCCTTTCCCCTGGTCTTACTGCAGATGATCTCGACGTTGGCGGGTATTTTACGTCGCGTTCGAAGATCTCGGCTAAATCTATAGCGCCGCTCAGTACGGCGTTGCCAACGGCTTCAGCAAGCCAAAATCCGTCAGCCCGTTCACGACGAATTGCACCGCCAGCGCAACCAGCAGCAAGCCCATCAGCCGCATCAGGATGCGTATCCCGGTCTCTCCGAGATATTTCCGCACGCCGTCGGCGCCCGCCAGGATCATGAACGAAAGAAACGACGTAAGCAGAATCGTCGCGTAAATAATCGCATGCTGCCACACTGAGTGCGATTCACCCACCAGCACCATCACCGTGGAAATCGCTCCGGGCCCCGCCAGCATCGGCATTCCCAGCGGAATGATGCTCGCGTCCTGCTTTTCCGCGCCTTCCTGCTGCTCTTCGGCCGTCGCTTTCGTGCCGGATTGCTTGGCCTGCAGCATGTCCAGACCAATCCCCATCAGAATAATTCCGCCTGCAATCTTGAACGCCGGCAGCGTGATGCCGAACATTTTGAAAATCAAGCTGCCGGCCAGCGCAAACGAGCAGAGCACGATCGCGCAAGTCATCGCCGAACGCCGCGCTACCGCGCGCCGTTCCGACGAAGGTGAATTCGCCGTAACCGCCAAAAACAAAGGAATCACGGCGAACGGGTCCACCAGAAAAAACACCGAGGTTACCGCGAGCAGCGCAAATTCGAGAACCACTTTGATCGAGTCAGCCATGGAATTCAGCGCGCAACCGCCGCGCCCGAGTCACAGTAACATTCTGGCACAAAGCCACGCTGCGGAAAAATCCACTTGAAGGAATCCGCGTAGGCTCAGGCAGGTACAACGCAAAGCCGCGGCCTGAAAAGCAGATCAGCAGACAGATGCAATCAGCATTTCACTCGTAGCGCAACGCGACCATCGGATCCACCCGCATCGCCCGCCGCGCCGGTATGAAACAAGCCGCGAGCGCTACCAACATCAACAAGATTGCCACCTCGCCATACGTCACAGGATCCGTCGCATGCACGCCGTACAATAATCCGCTCATCAGCCGCGTCAACATCAGCCCGCCTACGATCCCGATCCCGACTCCCGCCAGCGCCAGCTTCGCGCCCTGCCCTACCACCAGCAGCAGCACTTCCTGCCGCCGCGCGCCCAACGCCATGCGAATGCCAATTTCCCGCGTGCGCTGCGCAACGGAATACGAAATCACGCCGTAAATTCCCACCGCCCCCAGCAAGAGCGCCAGCGCCGCAAACACCGCAAAAAGCGCGGACGTCGAACGCGGCTCCGCCATCGCCTCTGCCACCCAACTTTTCAGCGGACTGATCTGGCTCACCGGCACGTCGTGATTCACGCTGGCGACGGTATTCTTCAACTCGCTGGCAATCTGCACCTGTTCGCCGGCGATCTCGATCACCAGCGTCATTTGCGCAGGCGGAGCGTCCGCGCCACTGCCACGAATCGCGTGCGGTCCGTACGGCGCGTACATCACGCCGTCGATCCAACTGGCGGAATCGCTCCTGATATTGTATTCGCGGACATCGCCCACCACTCCCACCACCGTCCGCCATACGTTTGGTTCCCACTTGGCGCGGATGTGCTCACCCACAGCGTCCTTCCCCGGCCAGAAATGTTCCGCGGTGGATTTGCTCACGATCACCACGGCTTGCGCTTCCGGCGCCGCATCCGCATCGCTGAATCCGCGCCCCCGCAGCAGCGGGATGTTCATAATGCTCAAATAATCCGGCGTGATAATTTTCTCCCAGAACATCGGCAGGTGCGCGCCCTCGGGCGTTGGCTTTGCCTCCACCACGATCGGAAATATTTCCGCTCCGCCGCCCAGTGGCAATCCATTCACAGCTGCGACGTCCCGCACGCCCGGCAGCGCGCGCGCTCCAGCAATTCGTTGTAGAAAGCCAGGCAGCGCCCCGAAACCTCGCAAAACGATTCGTTCGGCGTGATCCGTGCCGTAACCACGCGCTCGGGACGAAAGCCCGGACTCGTGCCGGAAAGTATCCACAAACTTTTCACCAGCAGCCCCGCCGCGATCACCAGAATGATGGATACCGCCACTTCGCCCACCACCAGCATGTTGCTTGCGCGATGATTCCCAGTCGTCGCGCTCCGCTGACCGCCTGATTTCAAAGTCGCAGTCATGTCCACTTTCAAAGCGCCCAGTGCCGGAACCAATCCGAAAATCACCCCGGTCAGAATTGCCAGCAATGCGGTGAATCCCAATACTTGCCCATCGAGCGCGACGTCGACAAGCCGCGGCGTATCCGGCGGCAGGGTAGCTTTCAAGATAGAAAGCCCACCCACTGCGACGCCCAGTCCCAACGCGCCGCCCAGCAGGGAGAGCAGCACACTTTCCGTGATCAGTTGCCGCAGAATCCGCCAGCAGCTCGCGCCCAGCGCCACGCGCACCGCCACTTCTTTCTCTCGCGTCGTCGCGCGCGCCAGCAGCAAATTCGCCACATTCGCGCACGCAATCAGCAGCAACAAGCTCACCGCGCCGAGCAGAATCAGCAGCTTTCCCCGCGCGTCGCCGACGATCGCTTCTTCCAACGAAACGATGGATGAGTCCGCAAACGAATTGTCCGGCATCCGCCAGGCGTATGCCGCCAGCACCAGCGGCCGCATCGTCTTCAATTCGGCGCGCGCTTGCTCCAAAGTCGCGCCCGGACGCAGCCGGCCGATGAGAGCCATGTAACTGTCGCCCCAGTAATCGCCGGTATTTCGGGGATCGAGATGCAGCGGAACCCACAACTCAGTCTTCGGCGATGGAAAACGAAAATCCGCAGGCATCACACCCACGATCTCGCGGCCCTCTCCTTCCAGAGTGATCCACTTGCCGACAATGTTCGGATCCGCGTTGAATCGCTGCTCCCACAGCGCGTGGCTAAGAATCACCGCGCGATCCTTGTCCGGCTGGTCTTCTCCGTCGTGAAATGTTCTGCCCATCGCGGCCTGCGCGCCGAGCATGGAAAAGAAATCTGCCGCAACCGAATTTCCGATCAGCCGCACCGGATCGCCCGAACCCGTCAAATTGAATTCCTTGTTGTCCGAAACCCCTACCAGCTCCATCGTGCGGCTTTGCTGGCGCATCACGACCAGCGGACCCTTGGGATAATATTGCGTGGCTCCCACCAGCCGATCGGGCTGCGCGTACGGCAATGGCCGCAGCAGCACTCCATTCACCAGGCTGAATATCGCGGTATTCGCGCCGATGCCCAGCGCCAGCGTCAGCACCGCGACCATCGTGAACCCCGGATTTTTTCGCAGCGTGCGCGCGGCGTAGCGCAAGTCTTGCAGCAAGTCTTCCAGCCACGTCCAGGCCCACTGATCGTGCGTCACGTCTTGAATCACTCCCGCGTTGCCCAATTCCCGCTGCGCCGCCGCACGCGCATGCGTCGCAGATTCGCCGCGCGCCTCGCGATCGCGCGCGGCCATCTGCAAATGGCTGGCGATTTCCTCGTTCAATTCTTTCTTGCGCTCCTCGCCGTCGCCCCATGGGGATTTCATGCTTCGCTCTCCTCGCCGGCAGGCCCCAAAATTCCCGCGATCGCCTGCGAAATCTGCGCCCAACGCGACCGCTCCGACGCCAACTTCTTCTTCCCCGCCGGGCTCAGCCGGTACACCCGCACGCGCTGGTTATTTTCTGAAACTTTCCATTCCGCCGCAATCCGTTTCTGCCGCTCAAGCCGGTGCAGCGCCGGATACAACGAGCCGGTGTCCACTTGGAGGATGTCGCCCGAGTTCGCACGAATCGCGAGAGCGATCCCGTAGCCGTGCTGCGCGCCCCAGCGCAACGTCTGCAAGATCAGCAGGTCCAGCGTCCCCTGCAGCAGCTCGATCCGGTTCTGATACCGTTGTTTCATGGTCCCCTCGGGTGTAGTGCGTCTACACCCTGGCTGTAGACAACCTACACCCCTGTCGCGCTGCACCTTCTGTGCCTATTGTTCGGAAAGGAAACGGATTGCAGCCAAAGCTCTTAGTAGAATTCCGTCATGCTCGCAGGTGAGCCGCTGCCCGATTCTGGGACGCCTCGTCGCCAAATCGAACGCTGCGTTGCCGCGCGCTCGGCACAGCGTGCCTATTGATGTAGAATCCCCGCGGCGAAAGCAGCCCGAAATCGGGAGGGATCATGACGTCGCACGGCTCGTGGTGCGTAGTGCTGCAGGGATTCTTGATGTTCGCTCTAACCGCGCGCGCCCTGCAGGCACAGCAAGCTCCGTCCTACCGCTTCGCGGTCTCGTTCCCGACCTCGCAAAGCCTCGCGCCGCTCGACGGCCGCCTGCTGCTGATTCTTTCGACGGATCCCGCCGACGAACCGCGCCTGCAAATCAGCAACTCCGTGCGCACCCAACTGATCTTCGGCCTGGACGTGGATGCGCTTAAACCCGGCCAATCCGTCACGCTCGACGACGCCGCATTCGGCTATCCCGTGCGCTACCTGCATGAGGTTCCACCGGGAGACTACTTCGTGCAAGTCGTCCTACACAAATACGAAACGTTTCATCGCGCCGATGGCCACACCGTAAAACTCCCCATGGACCGCGGTGAAGGCCAGCACTGGCAACTCGCACCCGGCAACATTTATTCCACGCCGCGAAAAATCACGCTGCGGGCCGGCGGCGAGCCCGTCTCTGTCGTGCTCGACCAGGTCATTCCGCCGATCCCCGATCCCAAAGACACGCCCTACATCCGCCACATCAAAATTCAAAGCGCGCTACTCACGAAATTCTGGGGCCGCCCGATGTTCCTCAGCGCGAACGTCCTCCTCCCCGACGGATTCGATACCCACCCCGACGCGCATTTTCCGCTGATGATCTTCGAAGACCATTTCAACGATGACTTCCACGGCTTCCGCACCACTGCTCCGGATCCGGATCTGAAACCCGACTACAGCGAACGCTTCCACATTTCCGGCTACAACCGGATTCAGCAGGAAGAAGCCTACAAATTTTATCAGCAGTGGATTGCGCCGAAATTTCCGCGCTTCCTGGTCGCGCAGATCAACCACGCCAATCCTTATTACGACGATTCCTACGCAGTGAATTCCGCGAACCTCGGTCCTTACGGCGACGCCATCGAAACCGAGCTGATTCCCGCGATCGAAAAAACTTTCCGCGGCATCGGCCAGGGCTGGGCGCGCTTCGTTTACGGCGGCTCCACCGGCGGTTGGGAATCGCTCGCCGTGCAGATGTTCTATCCGGACCATTACAACGGCGCGTTCGTCGCCTGCCCCGATCCGGTGGATTTTCGCGCCTTCACCAACATCAATCTCTACGCGGACAAGAATATGTTCTTCATCTCGGGCCCGCACATGCGGGTCGAGCAGCCCGGCGAACGCGATTATCTGGGCCGCACGCTCACCACCACAAAACTGATCAATCAATACGAGCTAGCGCTCGGCTCGCACGGCCGTTCCGGCGAGCAGTTCGATATCTGGCAAGCCGTGTACGGCCCCGTGGGAAAAGATGGCTACCCGCAGACCATCTTCGACAAGGAAACCGGCGAGATCGATCCCGCCACCGCCGCCTACTGGAAGGAACATTACGACCTGAGCGCGATCCTGCAGAAAAATTGGTCCACGCTCGGTCCAAAACTCGCAGGCAAGATTCACGTGTACGTCGGCAGCGCGGACACTTATTTTCTGAACGACGCGGTTTACTACCTCGAAGACGTTTTGAACGCCACCACGAATCCACCCTACGGCGGTGAAGTAAAATATGGTGACCGCGCCGAGCATTGCTGGAACGGCGATCCCAACCTGCCCAACTATCTCTCGCGGCTGCATTACAACACGATGTATCTGCCGAAGATCCTCGAGCGCATCGAAAAGACTGCGCCGGCCGGCGCGGACCTGACGTCGTGGCGCTACTAGAAGACTGATTGCTGATTGCGACGCGCGATTTATCTATTGCGGATAGATAGCGGCGAGCTGCTGATCACCGAAGCGGCTGCGGCTTTAGAGGTCTCGGCGGGAGACGGCTTTTGCGCTTTCGCTGACGGTGACGCTGCCGCAGCGGGCGCGGTCTTCCTCGTTTCCCACGCCTTACGAAGCTTCTCGCGTTGCGCGAGCACGTAGGTCTTGGCTTCGTCAAAACTGCGGTACACGCGCCGCCCCTTGATCATGTTGCACGAACGGCAGCACGCCACCAGGTTGCGTTCATCCTTCTTGCCCTTGCGCGCGCGCGGCACCACGAAATCCACCGACATCGCCAAAGCATTCTCGAAGCTGGCCCCTCCATCCAATCCGCAGTACTGGCAACGATACTGATCGCGTTCCAAAATCCGCAGCCCTTCTTCGCGGGTAACCGGTTTTTCCACCAAACGGAGCGTCGTAAGGTCGAACGGCATGCAACACCTCCCGAATCGGAAATCTTTCGGCGAGATGAAAAACGTAGATTTCCGATCGTCGTTGCCCAGACCATACGGCACGCATGTGCCGGTGTCAAGATTACGAAGCAGATTACGAAGCAGAAGAAAGCTGGCAGCGAACCGCGCCGGCCAATCCTCCGTCTGAAAAGCACATCCACGGTTTCCGCGTGAATCGGGAGTCTTACGCAGTACGAATCGGCGCAGGCGGTACGACGATCTCAACTAGTCCGGTCGCCACGTCGTACACGAGGCCTGAAATCAGCCAAGTGCCCGGCAACGCGGGAATCGCCCGGAGCGCTGCAACGTCGGCGGCAACTGCCGCATGGGGATCGGTGACCGCTTTTGGCCTGAGTTCGCCTTCCTGTATTTGAAAATAGTGCGCCAGCATGGCAGGGTCGCCGGCGAGGCGAGTGATGCCGCAATCGGTGTGCTGAAGCACGATAAGGTGGAACTCCCCGCCGCCTCCCGGAGCTTCTCCAGCGACCTGACCGATTCGGCCGAGCAGACCCAACTGCTCCAACAACCCCGGGGTGAAACGTCCGCCGATGTTGCGCAGCACGACGGCCTCGCCCGGTTTAGTTCCAAAGATATGAGCCGGATCCACACGCATATCAGCGCAACCGATGATGATCGCCTTTACCGTGGGCATCGCCCGCGGAAGCCAGGGCATGAGTGTGCCTTGAGCAGACTGCTGAACAGCAAATTGCTTATTACGTTGTAGCAAGTCGTCGAGATTGTTCATGCTCATCCTCCGCGATTCGACGTCGGTTCGATGGGCGGAATTGTAAACCGTGGCAGGTCTCAGGAGAAATTCAATCCAGGTGAAGCAAGTTCAAGTCGTGGCAAGCCGCGGCACCCGACATGCCCGATTCGCGCGTCGATCGAAACTTCGACCGAAGATGCCCCGTTCGAGACGCCGCACACCACGACGGTCTTCATACGAGGTCAATTCTGAGCGAGAAAGTCCTACGCGATTTTGCCGAGCGGGTTCGATTGCGCGCGAAGCCGCATCAACTGTTGCCGTAATCTGTCAACATCGAGCCCAGCCGATTGGCACACCTGCGGGAAATCGGAGCGGTCCTGGAACAAATATTCTTCGGCGATTCGTTTATAGCGCAGAGGTCCGGAAATCCATTCTTGAATCGTGCTCACCACTACCGCTTGCCACAATCTCTTCTCCACCTGTGCATCTTGTTCGGTCGTTACGGTTGAAAATAGGTTTGGCATTTTGGTTCCCCCAGGGTCCCCAGTAGTGAATTGCATGGTACGAAACCCTGCAGAGCACCGCTCCGGCCAAGCCGCACAGCAGACTCACCTAAATTGTGGATTTGTGTTGTTTCGGTCAAGAGCAAACCTCCCGAAAATGCAGGACTTATTTCTCAGCGCAACCACTACAGCAAAAACCCGATTCCCTCCCGCGCCCGCGCGCTCGACCCCGAGGAAATTCTCCCTGGTGCAAGCAAGATTTTCACCGTCGCCGCACCGCCAACCACGCTACGGCAAACGCGTGCATCGGCACGTATGCGATTTTGTGTTAGCTTTAGGCGCTTCGTTGCGCCAATCCGAACACGCCGATGGCCCAGATCGTGAGTCGGTTTGAATTTGAGCCCTCCCTCTCTTGCCCGAATGTTGCGCTGCTGCTACACTGTCGCGGCAAGAGCTAGCCTGCTGCTCCTGCCACACTCCCTGAAGAAGGTTGATACATGTCTGGACACTCTAAATGGGCCACGATCAAGCATAAGAAGGCGGCTACGGACGCCAAGCGTGGCAAAATTTTCACCAAAATTATCCGTGAGTTAACCATCGCAGCCCGCACCGGCGGCGCCGACCCCATCACCAACCCGCGCCTGCGCACCGCCATTCTTTCCGCGAAGAGCGAAAATATGCCCAACGACAACATCGAGCGCGCCATCCAGCGCGGCACCGGCACGCTCGAGGGCGAAACGCTCGACGAAGTGACCTTCGAGGGCTACGGTCCCGGCGGCGTCGGCGTGCTGGTGCAAGTCGTCACCAACAATCGCAACCGCATCGTCAGCGAAGTCCGCCACATGTTCTCCAAAAATGGCGGCAACATGGCGGAAAACGGCGCAGTCGGCTGGATGTTCCACCGCAAGGGCGACATCATCGTTCCCAAGGAAGCCGCCGACGAAGAGAAAATGATGAGCATCGTGCTGGACGCCGGCGCGGAAGATCTGCGCGACGACGGCTCGGCCTGGGAAGTCACCACGCCCCCCGAAGCATTCGAAAAAGTGCGCGAGGCGCTCATCGGCGCCGGCATCACTCCGGCCACCGCGGAGATCGGCTTCGTCCCGCAAAATTACGTGAAGCTCAGCGGCGCACAAGCCCAGCAAATGATGCGCATGGTCGAAACCCTCGAAGATCACGACGACGTGCAACACGTCTACGCCAACTTCGACATCGACGAAAAAGAAATGCAAGCTGCCGTAGCCAGCTAGCCGTTAACCGCGAGCGGAGCCACTCGCCGAAGACGAGTTTCCGCCGCCGGCGACTTGCATGGTGGCTTTGCCTCTAACACCGGATACAAAGGCCTGCTGCACACGGTTAAAACTGCGTCCATGCAGCACAGCGGTGACGATCGTTCGCGTAGCCTGAACATCGCTGAGGCGCACGTAACGGCAGGCGACGCTGCGATCAATAGCCATTTCAGGGACGAGCGAGACGCCGACACCGGCCGCAACCATTCCCAGCAGACTGCTGAACTGTCCGCTTTCAAATACGATGTTGGGCGTTATGCGGGCGCGTGTGCACGTGTCAATACTCAGATCCCGGAAGCAGTGGCCGTCGCGCAACATCACGAACGATTCTCCGCGGAGGTCTTTCAGGGCGAGCGATTTTGCGGAGGCACGCGGATCGTTTTTGCTCAACGCCGCAAAGAGCGGCTCGGTTCGGATCGGGACCAGTTCCAGGTCCTTGTGGCGCAGCGGCAGCGCAAGAATCGCCACATCAATCGAGAGGTCGCGCAAACCTTCCACTAGCACCGCAGTGGTTTCTTCCACGATGCGCAGTTTCGCGTCGGGGTAGCTCTTGGCGAAACGGGCCGCATAAGTCGGAATCAGATAGGGCGCGACAGTGGGAATCACGCCCACGGCGACGCTGCCGCGCAGATCTGTATTCTGATCGGCGGCGCTGGAGCGCGCCGCCTCCATCTGCTCCAAAATCGCGCGCGCGCGAGGAATGAAAGCGCGGCCCGCCTCGGTGAGGCGAATGCTGCGACCCAGGCGGTCGAAGAGCTTGGTGCCCAGCTCTTCCTCGAGTTTCAGCACCTGCTGTGAGAGCGAGGGCTGGGCAATCTGACAGCGCTCGGCGGCGCGGCTGAAGTTGCCCGTGTCCGCGATGGCGCAAACATATCGCAGTTGATGGAATTCCATAGGGTATGCCTATACCTAAAATGGGAGTAAGGTATTGGAACTATCTCCCATTTCGATGTTAATTTAGTTTCTTCGAAATCGCAGCATGGATTTCAACGAACTTATTCAGCTGAATTTAAATGTCTGAAGGAGAATACGCATGGCTTCCGAAGCGAAATGCCCATTCCATCACAGCAGCAGCGCAAATCCGACAAACCGTGACTGGTGGCCGAACCAGTTGAATCTCAATCTGCTCGCGCAGCACTCATCGCTGTCCGATCCGATGGGCAGGAATTTTAATTACGCTGAAGAGTTCAAGAGCCTCGACTACACGGGCCTGAAAAAGGATCTTGCGGCATTGATGACGGATTCGCAGGACTGGTGGCCTGCGGACTTCGGTCACTACGGTCCGCTGTTTATTCGCATGGCGTGGCACAGCGCCGGAACGTATCGCATCGGTGATGGCCGTGGAGGCGGCGGCCGCGGTCAGCAGCGTTTCGCTCCACTCAACAGCTGGCCGGACAACGTGAACCTCGATCGTGCGCGCCGCCTGCTCTGGCCCATCAAACAGAAATACGGCAAGAAAATTTCCTGGGCCGATCTGATGATCCTCGCGGGCAACGTCGCCCTGGAAACGATGGGCTTCAAGACCTTTGGCTTTGCCGGCGGACGTCCCGACGTCTGGGAACCGGACTTGGACGTTAACTGGGGACTGGAAACCACGTGGATGGGAACGGACAAACGCTATTCGGGCGAGCGCGATCTCGCGCGTCCATTTGGCGCTACCACGATGGGGCTGATTTATGTGAATCCCGAGGGCCCGGAAGGCAAGCCGGATCCGCTCGCGGCAGCGAAGGATATCCGCGAGACTTTTGCGCGCATGGCGATGAACGACGAAGAAACTGTCGCTTTGATCGCAGGCGGTCACACGTTCGGCAAAACCCATGGAGCCGGAGCCGGCACCCAGCTGGGTAAAGAGCCGGAAGGCTCGCCGATTGAGGAGCAAGGCTTGGGCTGGTCAAATGCCTACGCCACTGGCATCGCGGGTGACGCCATTACGAGCGGTATCGAAGTCACGTGGAGCAGCACGCCCACGAAATGGAGTAACAATTTCTTCGAACACTTGTTCAAGTACGAGTGGGAACTCACCAAGAGCCCGGGCGGTGCACACCAGTGGAAGCCGAAAGGCAATGCAGGCGCGGGCACGGTTCCGGACGCGCATAATCCCGCAAAGCGTCACGAACCGGCAATGCTGACCACCGACATTTCTTTGCGAGTCGATCCTGTCTACGAAAAAATCTCACGCCGCTTCTACGAGCACCCGCAAGAGCTTGCCGACGCGTTCGCCCGCGCATGGTACAAGCTGACGCATCGCGACATGGGACCACGCCCACGCTACCTCGGACCGGAAGTTCCGAAGGAAGAATTGCTCTGGCAGGACCCCATCCCCGCAGTAAATCATGCGTTGGTTGACGACAAAGATGTCGCCGCTCTGAAGGCGAAGATTCTCGCCTCGGGGCTCACGGTCTCGCAACTGGCCTCGACCGCTTGGGCGTCGGCGTCCACCTACCGTGGGTCGGACAAGCGTGGTGGCGCAAACGGTGCACGCATCCGCCTTGCCCCGCAGAAAGATTGGAAGGTCAATCAGCCCGAACAACTGCAGAAGGTGCTGAAGGTACTCGAAAAAATTCAGGCAGACTTCAACGCCGCGCAGTCCGGCGGCAAGAAAATCTCGCTTGCCGACTTGATCGTCCTCGCCGGTTGCGCTGGCGTGGAGCAAGCCGCGAAAAATGCCGGCGTTACCGTCACCGTTCCCTTCGCCCCAGGCCGCATGGACGCTTCGCAGCAGCAGACCGACGTGCAATCCTTCGCGGTGCTCGAACCGGGCGCCGACGGCTTCCGCTCCTACCGCAACGGAAACGGGGACGCAACAGCCGAAGTCGAACTACTCGATAAGGCCCAGCTCCTTACGCTCACCGCGCCGGAACTCACCGTACTAATCGGCGGCATGCGCGTGCTGGGCACCAACTACGGACAGACCAAGTTTGGGGTCTTCACCCAGAAGCCGGAGGCGTTGACCAACGATTTCTTTATCAATCTGCTCGATATGCGCACCGCGTGGAAGGCGACCTCCGATGCGAACGATACGTTTGAAGGACGCGATCGCAAGACAGGCGAAGTCCGCTGGACGGCAACGCGAGCCGATCTGATCTTCGGCTCGAACGCGCAACTTCGCGCTCTCTCAGAGGTATACGGAAGCTCGGACGCCCGCACCAAGTTCGTCCAGGACTTCGTCGCAGCCTGGACCAAAGTGATGAACCTCGATCGCTTTGACCTCGCTGCATCCCGGAGCGTGGCGGCAGCCTAATGAATCGGCTGACGCGTCCAGTCTAGTTTTCGGCGCGCGCGTCGATCATGCCGTCAGCCCCGCAATCTGACTCGTTGATATTTTGAGTGACCGACAGCAAGAGATTCGAACCTCGCAGCCTCCGTAGGCAAACGGCGCGCCAGACTTGAATAGAGGCCGCCTGACTTTGGCCGGATGCGGCGTGGACCATCCCAATAGTTATTCCGGACCAGATGTCCGCTCGTGCTGAGTTTCAGCGTCCTAACGCCTGGTAAGTTCCGAAACTAGGACTTCTCCGGTCCCGCGTTACTCAGGCATGCGGATTACTTCCGGTTAGCCAGTAATCCGGGAGAAATCCAGAAACAGTCCGGGTCTGTTCCGCAAGCTAGTGGGCGGCGTCGGCCTTTGCGGGTTGCCACAATTCGATCGGATTTCCCTCTGGGTCATGTAGACGGGCGAACCGGCCGTAGGGATAAGACTCCGGGTCAACCTTCACCTCAATTCCGGCAGCTCGTAGCTGGACCGCCATTTTGTCGACATCCCGCACTCGAAAGTTCAGCATCCAAACCTTCTGCGGATCCCCGAAATACTTGCTCGTCTCGGGGAAAGGAGTGAAAGCGGTCGCTCCTGCTTCTTGCTGCCACGCCGTTTCCCCATCGGACGTTGGTATCGTCAAAATCCCCAGATGCTGCTGGTACCAAAGCGCTAACGCTTTCGGATCGTTGGCTCGAAAGAAGAATCCTCCGATTCCGGTCACTTTTTCCATTTCCGTTCCTCCAGCGATCGCATCGCGAACAGCGGCCCCCGCAGCGAAAGGAGAGCTCTTCGGCTGTGTGGCTGTCTGCGCCGCTATGGCGAGTTGGTTCCGTCCCAAAATGAAGCTCGACCCGAAAGCAAATGACAGAGTTCGAAGCAGTTGGCGTCTGAGAAAAAGCACCTAATCCTCCCTCCGAGCAGAAGCGTGGCCCCCCGCTACGATACTTCCGCGAACGGATCTCTGGGAAGCGTAAAGATGGGATTCGGGGCGATTGGTCGGATCGGCACATTTCCGCTAACGGCTGCGGGTTCAAATGGTCGGCGCAACACTTGCGGCAAGTTCACTCGCAGGAGCCTGCAAGCCCAAAGTTTTTCGGGGGCGTTGATTGAGGCGCAGCGCGATCTTGTCCAGTTGGCATTGCGTGTAGCCGGAAACTGCCTCAAGCCCAAAACTTAGCGACGCTAGCTTCGCCAAAAAAGACGCCCCCTTCTTACTTGCTTTTGCAACCAAATGCTATCTTCGGGCCAAAGGAAACGGAGGGCGCAATGGCACCGTTAGGGGCCACCCAGGACGCAAAAACCACAAACGGCAGCGGAGAGTTGCTGCCTGAATCCGCAGCGATCGAAAATCATCCAGCCCCGCTGGCCGCAGCAGACATGATTTCCCGATTGGCGGGTATCGGCGTTCTGCTTCTCGGCGTTGTGGCAGCTTTTCTCTATCTGGGCGCGTGGTTCACCCCGCAGAATCTGAGGCCCGGGCCGTCGACGAGCTTCAGCGGGTGGGCGGCATCCACTCGGGTTTCCGCCGCAACGACGCAAAAGGCGTCGACATCCGTGGATTTTCCGAAAGCAACGGGCAGGGGGCGCGCCTCTCGAAGGCTGTCGTCTTCCAACCCGGCCGCGTGCCAGTGATTGGCCGCTTTTCTCTGGGCGGCGGCGATCCCCATACCACTGACGCTCTACGCAGCGTGCACGGCCTGGGCCTTCAGCTTTCTCTGTCCGGCGGCGAACAGTGGCGGACGGCGATGATCAATCTCCCGGTATTCCCAGTCAAGGATGAGCAAGCGTTTTACGACAACCTGGTTGCGTCGGAACCTGACCCCAACACACAGCAACCCGATCCCGCGCAAGGCGCGGCATTCGTCGCCCATTTTGGAGCCGTTCTGTTTCGCACACTGATTGTGCGAGACGGGCTGCTCAGCCGCATGCTGCCGGGGTGGGCCCGCGCGCGCTAGCGTCCTCGAAACGGCATTCCTCTTGGCGCGCAACGCCAAGAGGCGTCACCTGATTGCGCTGGCTGCTCGCCCACGCAGGAGTTGCTTTTAATCAGTTGACTCTCACTTGCTGCTAGTAGTAATCCATTTGCAGCCCAACTGTATTAGCATGCACTCGCAGTTGCTGTTCTCGCTGGTTCTTTGTGGCAAGAGGACAAAGGTAAGGAGAAAGATGATGAAGCGCAAAATGACGGGAGCGGCCGGATTGGCCGCGGCGTTTGTTGCAGGCATGTTGGTGGCGACGGCGTTGGGTGGGTGGATGGCCGGGGCGGGGGCGGTGGCGCAGGGGCAGCAAGTCAAGGTGGAGAGGGTGATCACGCCGACGGTGACGGACGAGGACATTGCTTTGCTGCGGAAAGATTTACGCGCCATGAAAATGCAGGTGATTGGGCAGAATATGTCGCTGTCGGAAGACGAGGGCCAGAAGTTCTGGCCGATTTACAACCATTACGTAAGGGACCTGCAAGTAGTGAACGACCAGAAGTATGCCTTGCTGAAGCAGTACGCGGAGATGTGGGCAACGATGTCAGACCAGGATGCAATGATTTATGTGCGCCACTGGCTGGAGGTGGACGGGCAAGCGCAGGCGCTGCGCTTGCAATATGTGCCGACCGTGAGCCAGGTGCTGCCGGGAAGAAAGGCGGCGACGTTTTTTCAGCTGGACCGGCGGCTGAACATGATCATCGATCTGCAATTGTTCTCGCAGATTCCGTTGGCGCATGTGAAGGAGTAAGCGGGAAGCGATATCGGGCATCAACTATTCGATACCAGGAAGCGGACAGGGGAGTCTACGGCCGACTCTGGGTGACGTGACGCGCAAAACAATCCAAGTACCCAGTTACTTATCGAACAACTGGTTTTGCCCCGATTTCAGTCGTCCCGTAAATGTGTTACCAGGCGCTGAGTGACGCGGAGTCGTTAACCTTTTGAAAGGACACCAAGTCGGAGCGCGGGGTTGCGGTTGAGTGGAGACCGACGTCACCTCCCCACGCTTGCGAAGCGCGTTGCGGACACTTGCGATTGCGCCAGTTCCTTGGCGTCCAGCTCCCCGGTCTTGGCCTTATCCAGTCTATCGAACTCCGCTTCCATGTACTCCATCCACTCTTGCTTGGAGATCTTGCCATTTTTGTCTGTGTCCATGAGGAGAAGTAATTGCTTAACCTCGGCCAACCCAAGTGCCACTTTATCCTGCGTCTTCGGAACTGAGGCTTTTTGCGCCACCGCAGTCCCCAGCATGGCCCAGATCGCGACAGACGCTGCAATATCCACGATGACCCATGGGGCGTTCCTTCGCTGCAACATAATCACCTCCTATGATCCTCGGTTTCGCAAGGTCTTTTCCGGGCGGTCCTTAGGTGTGCTGTCTCCCGGTAGAATTGAACGAGAACGTAGATGAAGAACAGCCACGCCCAGAGGCAAATAATGCCGAAAATCAGCGCCACCATTAAGCCAATCTCCCCGGCTGATCCCTACACTAACGAACCCGCAACCGAACGCTAGTCCGTCGCGTGTCAGGAAGGCATAAGAAGTTCGTAAGATTCGTATAAGGATCGCCGTGGCGAGAACGCACGAGTTCTCACACTGCCAGCAGCCGATTCGCCCACGCGTTGGGAATCGATTCACCCTGATGGTGATAATCCCTGTTCTCGACAGTTATCCGTTCAGCCTGAGTCAGTCCCTGCTGGGCGCGACGGCCTTTGTAAAAACCTTACGAAGTCCTGATGCCTTCCTAATGCGTGCTGGCCCACCATGGATGCTGCGGATCTGATCCGACTCTGGAGGAAACACCAATGAAATCGATTACTCGGTTCGCGACAGCCGTGGTGGCAGTTATGTTCGCGTTCGCCACCCTGTGTCCCGCGCAGGACGTCAAGCCGACTGACCTGGGCAAGGGAGCGGCGTTCAATGGGAAGAAGATCGAGATGAAGGATAAGGGACAGGTCGCTTACCTTCTGTCTTTCACGGCCGGGAAAGAGTTCGAGGCCACCACGGACGGTCCGAAGAATACCGACGTGCACCTTTTCGTCTACGACTCCTCCGGCGCGCAAGTCGCTAAGGACGACTCGCCCGGACCGAAGTGTTCGGTTAAGGTCACGCCGGCGGCGGACGGGCAGTACAAGTTCGTCATCACGAACGCCGGTGGGGCCAACACGGTGAGCTTCAAGGTAAAGGTCGCCAAAGAATGACTCGCCGCTTATCGAAAAGACGCTAGGATTCGCGCCCAATGGCTTGCGGAAAAGCTGCAGCTATCGTCGTAACGGCGATCCCTAAGCCGAGCTTCCGGGAAAGGCTCTATAAGATTGCCGAAACCACGCCAACTCTCGGAAAACGCGTTTTGAGGACGCGCTGCGGCTCGTTACAGTCAAATTGGAATGACTAACCCCGACCCTTATTTTTCATGTGCATGGTAAGTCCCGTAAGCGGAAACTGACCTAAGCCCTAAAGCCAGAGAAGCCAGCTTCGCCCGGAAACGTCGAAGCAGTCTTGCGCGTTCCACACTCCTCTCCGCCTTGCGCCTCTTCCGCGTTCCTCTACTTCGGTAGTTCGGTTCGGGTCGCCTTCGTCTTAAAAAAAACTACACTCTGCCACCTTGGCGCACTACACTTGTGCGTTCTCATATGATTCGCCCAGCACCCTTCACGACGACTGCGAACTCCGTAAAGAAGATCGCGCGCCTCTGCGTGCTCGGCGTTGACCCCGCCGTCGCCGGCGCCACGGGCTACGGCGTCGTTGAATTCATCGGGTCGGCTCCGCGCCTGCTGCGTTTCGGCGCACTGAAGCTTCCCGCGCGCGCCACCTTCGCCGTGCGCCTGCGCGAAATTCACGAATTGATCGCGCAGCTCGTCGCGGAATTCGCGCCGGATGCCGTCGCCGTGGAATCCGTCTTCACCGCGCTGAACATGCGCACCGCGCTAAAGCTCGCCGAAGTTCGCGGCGTGGTGCTGCTCGCCGCCGCGCAAGCCTCCATTCCCGCGCACAGCTATTCGCCGCGCGAAGTGAAAGCCAGCATCGCCGGCTACGGCGCCGCATCCAAACAGCAAATGCAGCAGATGGTAACCTCCGCGCTGGGATTGACCGAATACCCCGAGCCGGCCGACGCTGCCGACGCCCTCGCCGTCGCGCTCTGCCACGCGCACAATTTCCGCGCGCGCGAACGCATGCTCGCATCCATCACCGCAATTCCTGCTGGAATCCGCGCGCGCACCGCATCCGGCGCCGCAAAAACCAACCTGCGAAACCAAACCCGCGCGGCGCGCATCTCTGTGCTGTGATGCGGGAATTCATGATTCGCTGCGCGCAGCGCCACGGTACGAGCGCATTCGCTCGCACCTCGCTGGTTCTTTTCGCGCTCGCTGTTTTCGCCGCGGAAGCATCCGCCGCGCTGCCAGCCCGAGCGCTCCGTTCGACTCTGCCAAATAGCGCTTTCGACGGTCCAGGCGCTCCTGCAGAGAACGCCGCTGCACAAATCACCTTCCGCAAGGTCTTCAAGACCAGCTACCCCGAGTTCGTCGAAATCAAAATCAATCAAACCGGTTCCGGCACCTACGATATCCGCCAGCTCGATGAAGACGCCAATCCGCAGCCATTCGAAGTCAGCGCTCCCCTCGCGCAACGCATTTTCGCCCTCGCAGCCAAACTGAATAATTTTCAGAATGTGGATTTGGAAGTTCACCGCCGCCTCGCCAACCTTGGCGCGAAAACCCTGCTCTACGAAAAAGGCGCGGAAAAGCACGAAACCGATTTCAACTACACGCTCGACGACACCGCGACGCAGCTCGTCAACCTCTTCGAAGGCCTCGCCCGCCAAACTACGGACCTCTCCGACCTGGTTCGCACCATGCGCTACGACCACCTCGGCGTTAACGACGTGATGCAACAAATCGAACGCGACTACAACAACAAGCTGCTCCCCGAGCCCGAACGCCTGCTCCCCACCCTCGACCAGCTAGCCGCCGACGAAAAATTCATAGACATCGCCCGCACCCGCGCCCGCAATCTCGCCACCCGCATCCGCTCCACGCACTAAGCGGAAAAAATGAGCGCCGCCCAAGTTTTTGGCTTTGTAGCGGCCGGTTCAGCTTCATCGAACCGGGGAGGCGTCGCATCTGGTTTTGTAGTTGTTTTGCTGTTGTCGTGGAGTTTGTAGCGGCCAGCTTCAGCTGTGCGCCTTTTACGTTGCCGTTGATTTTGCCCTTGGGTGCCCATCCTTCGCGCCTTTTTCACCAAAACTGTTCAGCCGCTGCGGCTCAGATTTTCCGGTTGCGACACCACCCTGACGCCCGCTGGGCCGTTGCCACTCGTCTGTGCCAACCGCCCTATCCGTAGATCGCTGAAAATCTGTCCCATCGTACAACTTGACACATCTTATAACTCCGTCTACTCTCCATGCCGTCCTCGCCGTCCCAAAATGGGAACCTAGGTGACCGAAACCATGCGACCCCAGCCCGCAAGTTTCATCCGTATTATTCTGCTTTTTGCTTTCCTTTCGCTGCTGCTTCCGCTACGCACCTTCGCCCAAGCCGCCCCCGTGCCGTCGCGCATCACCCAGGCCCTGGACGAATCCAACCTCACGATCCTGAAGGGCAACACCTATTACCTGGCACGCGCCGAATACGATCGCGGCGCAGCTCCCGCGAGCCTGCCCATGAATCGTATGCTCCTGGTGCTCCAACGCAGTCCCAGCCAGGAAGCCGCGCTCGAGGAATTGCTCGACCAGCAGCAGGACCACGCCTCGCCGAACTACCACCAGTGGCTCACGCCCCTGCAATTCGGCCAGCAGTTCGGCCCTTCCGACCAAGACATTCAGACCATCACTTCCTGGCTGCAATCCCACGGATTCCAGGTCGCCCCAATTTCAAACGGCCGCACCATCGTCGAATTCTCCGGCACCGCCAGCCAAGTCCAGGAAGCATTCCACACCACGATCCACAAATACTCTGTCCCCAACGCAACACGAGCACTCGAAGACCACTGGGCCAACTCCACCGACCCCTCGATTCCCACCGCGCTCGCGCCCGTCGTCGCCGGAATTAACACGCTTCACAATTTTCCGCGCAGAGCCATGCACGTTGTAAGGGGCGCGTACACGAAGAATACGGAGACCGGGATCGTCAGGCCCCTTGGCCCCGGCAATCCTGCCACGCCCTCGTGGACCACCAGCTGCGACCAGGGTCAGGCCACCTGTTTTTTCCTCGGGCCGTATGACTTCGCCGCGATTTACAACGTTGCGGGTCTCTGGAACCGGTCCCCGGCCATTGACGGTACCGGCCAGACCATCGCGGTAATCGGCGAATCCGACGTGGATTTTAAGGATATCGAGGGCTTCCAGAATATGTTCGGCCTGCCGATCAAGGATCCAGTCCTGGTCCATGACGGTCCCGATCCCGGCGTCGTGCCCGGCGATGAAACCGAATCCGACCTCGACCTCGAGTGGTCCGGCTCGGTCGCCAAAGGCGCTACCATTGATTTCGTGATCGCCGCTACTACCAACACCACGCTCGGCGTTGATCTCGCCGCCCAACACGCTGTTGACCACAACGTCGCGCCCATCATCAGCGAAAGTTACGGCATCTGCGAGCTAGGTGTCGGCACCACCGGAAATCAATTTTACAGCGCCATGTGGCAACAGGCTGCCGCGCAGGGAATCACAGTCTTGATCGCCGCGGGCGATAGCGGCTCGGCTGGCTGTGATAGCCAGGATAGTCAATCTCCCGCACCGGCTGAATTCGGTTTGCAGGTCAGCGGTTTTGCTTCCACCCCATACAACGTCGCCGTCGGCGGCACCGATTTCAACGACCTCGCCAGTCCATCCACCTACTGGAACGCGACCAACGCCGCCACCACACAGGCGTCCGCCAAGGGCTACATTCCTGAAATCCCGTGGGACGACTCCTGCACCAGCGTTGCTATATCTTTCTTCGGCTTCAGCACCAACCCCTTCACCAACTGCAATAATTCGCAACTACTCAGCTTTGCCGTCATTACAGTCGGCGGCAGCGGTGGAAAGAGTGCTTGCACGGTCAATGACGGCAAAGACCCCTCGAGTTGTTCGGGCGGTTACGCCAAGCCTTCCTGGCAGGCTGGCAAAGGTGTACCCAGCGATGGCAAGCGAGACATACCCGACGTGGCTCTCTTCGCCAGCGCTGGTTCTATTTCCCTCAGCGCTTACATCATTTGCGAAGCCGATCAGACCGAAGGATCTTACTGCAGCGCACAGAACCCCGATTTCCTCTCCGTCGGCGGCACTTCCGCTTCCACTCCCAGTTTCGCCGGCATTATGGCCATGGTTGTTCAGAAAACCGCTTCGCGCCAGGGCAACGCCAACTACATCCTTTATCAGCTCGCCGCACAAGCCGGAGCGAGCTGCGCTACGTCGGGCACTCCCGCAAGCACTTGCATTTTTTACGACATCACCACCGGCACCAACGCCATGCCCTGCGACGACACCGTGCCCGTGCCGGTCAATTGCGGCCCCGCTGGCGCCGAAGGGTTCGGCATTTTGACGGGCTACAACTCGACGGCCGGCTATGACCTGACCACCGGCCTCGGCTCGGTCAACGCTGCAAATCTCGTCAACAATTGGAGCACTGTCACTTCGACGCTGAAGCCCAGCGCAACAATTTTGTCACTGAATCCGACTTCGTCAATCCCGCACGGCTCCTCGGTCACGGTACAGATCAACGTGACACCCACTGCTCCCGCCACCGGCACGGCTACGGGGGATGTCGCGCTTCTTTCAACTACCTCCGCTACCCCGCCCGTCGTTGCAGGCGTCACGGATTTTGCGCTAGCCAGCGGCTCCGTGAATTCCACAACGACCGTGCTGCCGGGCGGCAGCTACAGCGTCACCGCGCACTATCCCGGCGACGGTACCTTCGCCGCCAGCGACTCCGCGCCCGTGCCCGTAACGGTCACGCCAGAAGGGAGCAAAGTCGCAGTTTCGTTCCTTACACAGAATGCTCAGGGCTTCCCGCTTCCGTTCAGCTCAGGGCCATACGGCTCTACGGTCTATCTCCGCGCCGATGTAACTGGTAATTCGGGTAACGGTGTTCCGACCGGCACCATAACCTTCCTGGACAGCGGAAACGCGATAACCGGAATTCCCGCCCTCACCTTGAATAGCCAGGGCAACGTCCTTCCCACGAATCCGACGCTGTTCACGGCCGGAACTCATTCCATCACTGCGTCCTACAGCGGCGATCCCAGCTTCAACGCCAGCATCTCGCCCGTCGACACCTTCAGCATCACCCAGGCCACCACGGGCGCACAAATTCCCATTGTTGTCTCCCCCGTAGCTCTCGGACAATCGGTGAGCATCACGGGCCTTGTAAATGTCCCGAGTTGTGGTAACCCTCCCACCGGCACGATCACCTTTTTCAATGGGTCAACGCAGGTTGGCTCTCCCCAAACCATCACAGTTAGCAGTCCCGAGACCTGTTATTTTCAGGCTACCGCATCCAGTACTACCAGTGCCCTGACGCTAGGCGCGAATTCGATAACTGAGAAGTATAGTGGCGACATTAATTATACTGCATCGGTTTCCCTACCGGCGATTGTGGATGCGCAGCTTCCGACGACTACCACCATCAGCTCGTCCGCAGCGACGATCCAGCAGGGACAAAACATTACTTTTTCAGCCAAAGTTACACCCAATCAAGCCGGCGGCCCCGGCCCAACCGGCTCGGTCCAGTTTATTGGACTCGGCGCGTCCGAAACCGCACCGTTAGTCAATGGTCAAGCGCAAGTTACCACTAACATGCTACTCGCCGGCACCGATGTCGAGACAGCGATTTACTCGGGCGATGCGAACTATGGCACCTCAGGCATGCAAGTCTCCGTGCAAGTTACTCCCGGTCCGGACTTCAGTTTCTCCTTCGCGCCCGCCACGCTGAACGTCAGCGCTCCCGGCGCAACCGCGACCACGGTTGTGACGGTAAATGCGTTGAACGGGTTCACGGCATCTGTCAATTTCGCAGGCTGCTCGAATCTTCCCGCCGAAACCACTTGCAGCTTCAACCCGGCTACGGTCGCCGCAGGAGCCACCACCACATTGACAATTTCGACCACCGCTCCCAGCTCGCTTGCTCCGGTAAGCCGACGTGTTGATTTCGGTGAATGGCGCACCGCGGCTGGAGCGATTCGCCTGGTCTTCTTGTGCGTGGCGTTTTTTGTGCTAGCCAATCAAGCGCGACGACGTCGCTGGAACATGGTCGGCATGGCGCTGGTGTTTGCACTATTGATCACAAACGCGGCGTGCGGAGGTGGCGGAGGCGGCGGCACGACGCCGACCAACCCGGGCACGCCGCTGGTTCGAAACCAGACCATCACCGTGATTGCCAACAGCGGAAACACCACGCACACTTCCACGTTCACACTTAACGTCAACTAGCGCTGATCAGCACGGCGTACGCTTAATTTATGTCGGGTGCGCTTTTCTAGCGCCCATCCCGCCCTCGTGGCGCGCGCGTCGTTGACTTGGCCGTTGCTGTTGCCTTTGCTGTTACCTTTGAATTAGCCGTTGTAGCGGCCGCCTGCTTTTTGTTTTTAGGCGGGCGTCTTTGACTTATCTCTCAAATTCGTAGCGGCGCGCTTCAGTGCGCCATCGGTGTGGCGCCAACAACCCACCGCGGTCCCGCCTTGCGCGAACACCGCGACAAAAACTCGCCGCCCCTCATCGAACGATCAACCCTGCATACCCAACCACTTCGTCGCGCTCACCGGTAACATCGCCCGAAGTCGCATAACGCACCAGCTCTGCGCTCTCCGCGCCCAGGTCCCGCATCGCCACCAACATCGCCGTCGTAGCCGCGTAACCGCACATCGTGATCCCTTCACCGCGCACCGTGTCGAACAGCCCGCGCGGATCAACCGCCAGAATCCGCTCAATCGCTCGCGCGTCCTTCACGCGCGTGAATGCGTCGCTTTCATAATGATTCATGTCCGTGCTGGCAATCACCAACACGCGCTCGCTCTGCGCCGCCACCACCTTCGCCACCGCGTGCCCCAGTTCCTCCAGCAACGGATAACGATCCGCCCCCAGCACCACCGGAACAAATCGAAGATCCGGCGCGAGCCGCTGCAGAAACGGAATCTGCACTTCCAGCGAATGTTCGCGCTCGTGCGCCACCGCGTCTTCGCGCAAACGCGGGCACGCCTGCATCAGCTCTGCAGCCAGTTCCGCATCAATCGCTGCATCTCCCAACGGCGTCCGCCAGCTTCCCTGCGACAAAATTGCCATCGCCTCGCCGCGCGGATAATGCCGCGGCCCCAGCAAAATGCAGCGCGCAGGAATTTCTAGCGAAAAATAAACCGCCCCCGCGACATGCCCCGAATACATGTAGCCCGCATGAGGCACGACGCACCCGCGCGCCGCGATTTTCCCCGCGCCCGGCGTCGCGGGCAAGAATTCAGCAATCTGCCGCGCAAGTTCCTTCGGCTCGGATGGGTAGAAGCGGCCAGCAACAGCAGGAGGGCGAATCATTTCGTGGAGCCGACCGAGTCCTGAGAGCCTGCCTGCGGCAGGATCGAAGGGCGTCTCGCCAGCTCTTATCTCGCGCGTGACTCCGACAAAAATCTACAACGCCATACGAGGAATCAAATCGGTTTGGAAGGCCTGCCCTTAATGTTGAGCGCTTCGCTGCTGCCCGGTATCCACAAAATCTTCACGTGGTCACCGCTCTGATATCCGCCTTCATTCTGCACCTGCTCGATTTTATCTTTAGCTCTATCGGCGAACGTGAAGGTATGGATCGCCATCTCATTGCCCACTTCCCGCACGATCAGCGTGTTCCGGTCGGCGTGGATCACTTCCGCTCTCAGCCACACAGCCTTCGCGGGCCTCTGTTTCACCACAATTGGCGCGCTGGGCTCGGTGGAAATCGGCGTCCGCGCCGGCTCGATCAGTTGCGCGCGCGCCGGTGGGGCGGCAATCACCAGCATCACAGCGGCGCAGCAGAATGCGCCAGCGATAGAATTAAAGTTCTTCATCGAATGATATCTTCAACGACTTCAGAAATTTTATGTCTTGCGCGGTAATCTCCACCCGCGGCTCGATCGCTTCTTCGTCCATGATTTCATCATCCACGCGAATGTGCAGCGATTCCAGGAAACGCCGGTCCTGCGTGGTCATCTTTGCATCCTGCGCCGAACGCCGCGCCAGCCCGATCGTCGCGTCCAGCTTCAGCACAATATCGAAGCCCGCCGAACGCACCCCCGAAATCGCTTCCGCGATCCGGTTGGAGTCCGACACCGTATCATTAATGGCGTGTCCCAGCTCTCGCAGCAACTGCTTCATGCGGTCGTCGAGTTGCAAGGGCATCACCTCCTGTTAAAGCACCCTTCTATCCCAATTCTAGGTCCGCCGCCAGCACGAAACAAGGCCCAGGTGCTGAAAGTGAACTCCACAAGTTAACCTTACGCCCGCCCCTCGGTCCGTCGGCCCCTCTGTTCCTCCGTGCGTCGGTACGCCGTCCGAGCAAGCGACGCCGTTATCCTGAGGAGCGCAGCGACGAAAGATCTCTCTTCGCTGTTGCCTGCTCCGCGGGGCCGCCACCCATGAGACAGCTTTGGCACTCCCGCGCACGAAAACATCGCGTGTCATTCCGAACGGAGTCCCGCGTTTTTTTTCTCGCCGCAGTTTGGCGGACGCGGGACGCAGAGAGGGATCTGCTTTTCGCGGAACAGTCTAGCCTGTCAGGGTATCGGAGCTCTTGATCTCCGCGCACCGAACCTGGCCCCAGCCGTCCGCCAATCGCTCCCGCACCTCCACGCAATCTGTACTAGAATTGTTCCATGGCCGAGGGCTTCTACCCCACGCTCTGGAGCTCCACCAAAATCACCCTGCGCGTCGTGTCGCGCGCCATCCGCCAGCTCTTCCACGAAACCACCGGAGCGATCTTCGCTCTCTTCGCGCTGTACGGCGGCATCTCCGCCTGGCGCCAATGGCACACCCGCCCCGCCGCTTGGCTGCTCGGCTTCACGATCGTTTACGCCGTCACCATGGTCTGTTTTGCATTCACGTCCTTCCGCCGCGCGCGGCGCGTGCGCTGAGACGAACAGATGACGCGCGAAACGAAAAAATCCGCCGCCACCGCAGAACGCCGCGCCGCATCTCCCTCGGGCCTGCCCCTGGAAGCTGTCGTCACCGCGAACGACCTGCCCGATTGGGACGCCGAACGCGACCTCGGCTATCCCGGCCAATTCCCTTTCACCCGTGGCGTCTATCCCACCCTGTATCGCGGCCGCCTCTGGACCACCCGCCAATACGCCGGCTTCGGCAGCGCCGTCGAATCCAACCAGCGCTATCGCTATTTGCTCGCGCAAGGCGTGAAAGGCCTCTCCGTCGCATTCGATCTGCCCACCCAGATCGGCATGGATTCCGATCACATTCTCGCGCTCGGTGAAGTCGGCAAAGTCGGCGTCGCCATCGACTCGCTCGAAGACATGCAAACGCTCTTCGACGGCATCCCGCTCGAAACGGTCTCCACCTCGATGACCATTAATTCCACCGCCGCGATTCTGCTCGCGCTCTACGTCGCCGTCGCCAAACAGCAAGGCGCAAACCTGCAGCGCCTCGCCGGCACCGTGCAGAACGATATCCTCAAGGAATATATCGCGCGCGGCACGTACATCTATCCGTTGCGCCCCGCCATGCGCATCGTCACCGATATTTTCGCCTGGTGCCGCCACGAACTCCCCAACTGGAATGCGATCTCGATTTCCGGCTATCACATCCGCGAAGCCGGCTCTACGGACGTACAGGAAGTCGCCTTCACTCTCGCGAATGGCATCGCCTACGTCGAAGCCGCCATCCGCGCCGGCCTTGCCGTCGACGAATTCGCACCGCAGCTTTCCTTCTTTTTCAATTCGCACAACGAGCTGCTGATGCAGATCGCAAAATTCCGCGCTGCGCGACGCCTGTGGGCGCGCACGATGCAGGAACGCTTCGGCGCGCGCGATCCGCGCTCCCTGATGCTGCGTTTTCACGCGCAAACCGCTGGCTCCTCGCTCACCGCGCAGCAACCGGAAAACAATCTGGTGCGCGTCGCGCTGCAATCGCTCGCTGCGGTGCTCGGCGGCTGCCAATCGCTGCACGCCAACGCGCTCGATGAAGCCCTCGCGCTCCCCACCGAGCAATCCGCGCTGCTCGCCCTACGCACCCAGCAGATCATCGCGCAGGAAACCGGGGTAGTGAACACGATTGACCCGGTCGCAGGCTCCTACGCCATCGAAAAATTGACCGATGAAATCGAATCCGGCGCGCGGGAATATATTTCCAAAATTGACGCCATGGGAGGAGTGCTGTGCGCCGTCGAAACCGGCTACATCCAGCAGGAAATTCAGAAGTCCGCGTTCGAATATCAGAACGCCGTGGATGGTGGCGAGCAGGTAGTCGTAGGCGTAAATCGTTTTCAAACCGACGACGAAAAACCCATCCCCACCCTGCGCATTGACCCCGCAATCGAGCCCACCCAGATCGCGCGCCTCCATTCCCTGCGCGCCCGCCGCGACACGCCCAAAGCCCAAGCCGCCCTCGTAGAAATCGAGCGCCGCGCCCGCACGACAGAAAATCTAATGCCCGCAATCCTCGCCGCCGTCGAAGCCTACGCCACAGTAGGCGAAATCTCAGACGCCCTCCGCCGCGCCTTCGGCGAATACCAGGAATCTGTCGTCATCTGATTCGCGGCTCTCTGCTTCTTGCTCTGTGCTCTCCGCTTTTCCTCTGTGTCCTGTGTGTTAAATCTTTCGCTTGGTTCGGTCACGTCGCCGCGATGCTACTGTTTCTGATAACTGATCCGATAAACTGCCCCCGCATAATCGTCAGAAACCAGCAGCGCTCCATCCGGCATCACCAGCACATCCACCGGCCGCCCCCAATGAATCCCTCCCATCAACCACCCCTGCGCGAACGGTTCGTATTTCACAGCACGCTCGCCATCCACCGCCACGCGGCTCACGCGATAACCGATCGGCACACTGCGATTCCACGAACCATGCTCCGCGATAAAAATTCCGCCCCGATATTCCTCGGGAAACATGCCACCCGTGTAAAACCTCATCCCGATCGCAGCCACATGCGCCGGCAAACCCCACGCCGGCGGCGCAAACTCCGCGCACGAATGCTCGCGCCCAAACTGCGGATCCGGAATATCTTTCCCGTGGCAATAAGGAAACCCGAAATTCATCCCCCCGCGCGGCGCATCATTCAGCTCATCGGGAGGAATGTCATCTCCCATGTTGTCCCGCCCGTTGTCGGTGAACCACATCTCCTGCGACCCAGGCTGCCAATCGAATCCCACCGAATTGCGCACTCCGAGTGCGTACACTTCCATGCTGGATCCGTCCGGACGCATCCGCAAAATGCTCGCGACACGCTTGTCCGCGGATTCGCACACGTTGCACGGCGCGCCCACTCCCACGTACAACCATCCCTCTGGCCCAAAGCGAATAAACCGCCATTCATGTTGATTCGTATGGGGCAGGTCGATACTTATCACCACGGGCGCCGGAGGATTTTTCAGTCGCGCTTCAATCGCGTCGTAACGCAACACGCGGCTCACTTCCGCCACGTACAAAGATCCATCATGAAAAGCCACGCCATTCGGCTCGTCCAGACCGCGCGCTATCGTAATCACTTCGCCGGCTTTGTCATGGCGCCCGCTGTCCGTCAGCGCATAAACTTTTCCCGCGCGCCGCGACCCCACAAACACGGTGCCGCCCGCTCCCAGCGTCAACGAACGCGCATTGGGCACGCCCGTCGCATAAAGCTCGATCTTGAATCCCGGCGGCAGCTGAATCCGCCGCACCAGAATTTCCAGCAGCGGCGCCGGAACTTGGCCGGTCCATCGGCAGTACCCCGCCGCGGCGATCCACGCCAGCACAATTGCCGCGCTCAAAAAAATCCAGCGTCGCCGCGATACCCTGCTCATGCGTCACTCATAAATCGCTCAGGCCATCACCCGCAACATATCTTCAACTACGGCCGCGCTGCGCGCTTATAGTTAGGCCGAAACGATCGGCCGGCTGCGTTCTCCACCAGCGTCTCAAACGCCGCGACGCACGCGTGACGCAGCTCTCGCGAAATTCGCTCCGGCACTCCCTTGGTAAGTAGCAATGTTGCAGTTCCGTGCAACAGCGCCGCAAGCGCCAGCGCCAAGCCCGCGTGCTGCTCGAGCGTTCCGCCCAACCGGTCTGCCAGGCTCTTCTTCAGCAGGTCAAACGAAGGCCGCGCTTCTTCCTTCGCCAGCCGCACGGCCCAGTCCGCATGGATCAGTTCGTACTCATTCGAATGTTTAAGAGCGAACTCAAAATAGCGCAAACAAAATTCTTCGGCCGAATGCGCCCGCCGCATGTAGGAAAACATGATCTGCTGCGCCCGCTTGCGCAGCAGTTCCAGGATGTCTTGCTTATCGCGGAATCGCTGGTACAGCGTGGGAGTCGTAGTCCGCGCCGTGCGCGCCACCGCGCGCATCGTGAGAGCCCTTTCTCCGCCTCTGCTCCACAATTGATAAGCCGCATCGAGTATGCGTCCTTCCAGACGGGCATCGGCTGTTCGCGGCATTTTCGCTCTTCGCTCCTTGTGCTCAGGGCAATCCCGCAAAAATAATCTTTACAACGTATAACAAACGATGTATAAAGAATCCAGGCGCGCAGTATACCCCCGTTTTATTCCCTGGTGCAGTAAAAAATCCGAAGTGCGCTACGAGGAACGATGCACACATTTGAGTATGCCGTCACCACCAAAGCCACGCCTGCCCTGACCTGGGAGGTCTACACCAATTGGAAAATGTGGCACACCTTCGCCAATATCTACGGCCGTCTGCACTGGCAACATGGCGAGCCCTGGAGTATCGGCAGCAGGATGGAAATTGAAATCCTGAAACCAGTTAAGGTCGTCGTTGACCACCTGATCGTCAATTGCCGGCCCGGCCGCGACCTCGGTTGGATTGATCGGGCCCTGGGCATCACCCTGCACCAGTGGGTCGAATTCGAGGAACATTCCACCGGCGGTACGCGCGTTCGCACCTGGGGAGAAATCAAACCGGCGCGCGTCGCGGTGGCTGGACGCACTGCCGAGTATTTGGTGGGTGTGTTTACCGAAACCTGGTACGAAAATTTCCGCTCGATGTGCGACGAATTCGCCGAAGTCGGAGTCTGAATCGCGCAGTAGCGCGATTCAGACTCCGAAATTCCGCAGAGCACGATCGAAGAGTTGGCGCTGCACGCCGCGGATGCGGCACCAGCGACAACTACTAATGCGCTGCAGCGGACGCCGAGCTCTTCTTTTCGCCGCCCGCATCCTGCATCGCCTTCGCGCGCAACACGAGCACGGGGCAGCTCGCCTGCTTCACCACTTTTTCCGCCACCGAGCCGAACGCGATCTTGTGCCAGCCGGTCATGCCGTTCGTCGCGATGATGATCATGTCCGCGTGGTCGTGCTCGGCGATGCGCACAAGTTCCATACCAACATCATTCGCCGTCCCCATTTCCGTGCGCGCCTTGATATTTTTCTGCACGAGCGTGGCAGCCAGATCAGCCAGCCGTTTCGCGGCAGCATCCGCCAAGCTCTGGTCGTACTCGCCTTCCTTCAGCATTGACACGTTTTCCGGCAAGTCCGCGATCGCAGGCATCACGTGGACCAGCAGCAATTCAGCGCCGAAGCGTGTCGCGAAATCCGCGGCCACGTCCAGCGCGGCGTGTGAAGAATCGCTGAAATCGATCGGGGAAAGAATCAGTTTAGGAGGCAGCATGGCGTCGTTTCCTTTGTGCCGGTGTCCGGGGCGAACGCATGGGCAGCGGCGCCATCCTACCAAACCATCTTGCCGCTATGTTACGGCTCTGTTGCAGTCATGTTAATTTAGCGGACTGCAAGTTTTCGCCTGGCCGCCTGCCCCTCTGCGCAGCGTCCCCAGCTCTCGCGCATCACGCGGCAGGTTGCAAAGGTAAAAGACTCAATGGGTGAACTGCTGTGCCACCCGCGCCATTTCCAGCAATGACACAAAAAGCAGGTCAGGATCCCCATAAGCACGCGTCAGCAATACTTGTGGAAATCCCACGATGTCCGCGCGTCCGGGCGCGGAGGGGGCCTCTTTGGCGAGTTGAGAGAATGCGATTGTCACTTCACTGCTCAGAATTTCTCATCAAAAAAAACGATCGCGTTCTATGCACGTTCCAACTGCTCGCCGCCCGAAAGCGCCCAAATGTGAACGAATTCTTCGCGCTACTCTGTCGCTTCAGGTAGCCCTACGCACCACGGCCGCTCGCCGTCCATCTTCCACACGCCCGCCGGGCAGCCGCCGTCCTCCGGCTGCGCCCGCCGCACTTGAAACACTGCCGGCTCGCCATTCGGCGGACAGTGCGCAAGCTCCCTCGATCACGCGCGCCATCACAAACGAATCCATCTCCAACGCGAAGCGGAAGTTAAATCCCTGACCCCATTCGCTCACATCCATCGACATCACTCGCTCGCAGAATGGTTCGCCTCCGCCGTCAAGCCCACTCACTTCGATCGGAATCGCAATTGAAAATCGCGGCCATTGCCGGCGATTGCGAGAATTATCGCTGCGCCGCGTCTCGGCTCTGTCCCGACTTGAAACGGTGTACACATCCGGAACGTGCCTCTCCCTCTTCGCCGCCTCCCTCTCCTGGACTCGTCTGCGCATCGCGTCATGCCGTAGAATAGCCGCTCATGAATTCTCCGTCCCTGTTGGACAATCTCCGCGTCGTCCTCGTCGCGACGCGCAATCCTCTGAATATTGGCGCCGCCGCTCGCGCCATGAGCAATTTCGGCTGCACGCATCTGCGCCTGGTGAATCCCTACGACCCCGCATATCGCGAAGCGCGTTCGGCCGTAGGCGCTGCGCCCGTTCTCGCGAGCGCCGAACAGTTCAGCACCGTCGCGGAAGCGGTCGCGGATTGCGCGCTGGCAGTCGGCACCACAGCCGCCGGCCGCCGCGAATTGCATCATTCGCTGTGCACGCTCGAAGCTGGCGCGCGCATCATTTTGCAGCGTCTTGCGCGCAAGCGCGCCGGACGCGGTAAAAAAAATCGCGTCGCGCTCCTGTTCGGCTCGGAAAAAACCGGCTTGTCCAACGAAGATCTGAGCCACTGCCACTGGCTGCTGCGCATCCCCACCCGCGCAGAGCACCGCTCGATGAACCTGGGCCAAGCCGTAGCAGTCTGCCTCTATGAACTCGCGCGCGACGCAAAAGCCGCCGCCAAATTCAAGCAAGCGCTCGAAAAAGGCCCGCCCGCCACCGCCGGCGAACTCGAACGCTTCACCGCCGTCCTGACCGAAGCTCTCAGCTCGAGCGGCTTCCTCGACCGCCGCACCGTAGCCGACGCCCACGACCGCATCCGCCGCCTGGTCCGCCGCCTAAATCTCCCCGCCCGCGATGCCGACATGTGGACCGCCATAATGCGCCAAATCGTCTGGAAACTAGCAACGTCAGCCTCCACAGAATAGAAGCCCATTTCAGGATCGACGCTGACGGATTCGCGTCATCTCAATGAGATACTCTTCGACACCCTTTAAGCTTTTCGATTTTGCGTTCATGATTCTCTCAAGCCATACGCCGTCTGCCGCAAGTCTTACGACGCGAAGCTCGATTCTCGAATCAGTTTTCGATTGACGAAGAGGTCGCAATCATTGAACTGCATGGGGGCACTCATCTTCTATTGTTAGAAGTCGATCAGCAGACTGGAGAAGACGTCGCGGAAAGTGTGACCGGACAATTCCATAAAAGATTTTCCGAGCAATTCGACCTCATGATTCAAGGCAAAGAACTCTATGAATTGAAAGCATATCGCATCGAGCTAATCGCTCGGGGAATCGCAGCAGCAGAGATCCCTGAGGAAACTTTTCTTGAACATCATCTTTTTTGCATAAAGGACCCCGATGGGAACGGTATAACGATTTACACTAGCCACGCAATTTAGTGATCAGAGAGCTCTGCCTTCATCGGCCTCTGGTGATTCCCATTCAGAATCCTTGCAAAGACCGAACCCCTGCTCACTAGGCAGGCGCACTCACCCGGGGCGGAAGAATTAATTCTTCGATAAGTTGGGGTATGGGTAGTCAGCGTTCTAACAACAACCATTGGCCCTAGACCACAATATACCGGTCGTCTAAAATCATATTATGCCCACCGCATCACTATCCTGATTCGCGGTGTCATTGGTTCAAACTGAATCTTCGGACGAGCCTCAAAGCATGCCGTTGTTGTTGCTCCATTCCGCTTGAGGCGGAAGGTTTTCGCTGAAGCCCCGGTGCTCGGCGAAGCTCCTGGAAGCCTATGACTGCGTCGCCGGCTTCGCTCTGAAAATGCCGGCGAAGCTTTCACGGTACGGAATGAAAACCAGCACCCACAGCACGCAGGCCACGAGCGCTGGAGCGATGGTGGCCGGCGAAAGCGTGATGTGAAACGCGAGTATGTTGTAGAGTTCGGCCGCGAGCACCGTCAGCGCCAGCGGCACGAAACAGCCGCAGAGCAGCAGCAAACCACCCAGAACCTGCAGCGCGAAGAAAAACGCCGCAAAGTGCGAGGCGCTGACGGCCACAAGGAACTGAACGGCCAGCGGATTCGTCGGTGACGGCTGCGGGATAAAATTCAGAAACCCGTTCAGCCCAAAAACGGTGAAGGTCAGCCCGAGCAAAAAGCGTGCCCCGATCGCAGCGATTCTCATGCGCGGCCTCCTTGCAGAGTCTGCGCGTGCGTTTGCACCGCTTGAAGATGCGGCGCGAGAAAAGTTTCGCGGTTCTGCCCTTGGTTGAGCGCCGCGGTGCCGCCGGCGGTGAGGAACTTCGCGTCCGTCACGCCGAGGAAACCGAATACCGAGCGCAGGTAGGGCTCCACAAAATTGAACGAAGCCATCTGGGTCTGGGCGTCGTAGATGCCGCCCGTCGCGACGATGAAGGTCGACTTCTTGCCGGTCAGCAGGCCCTTGGGCTTTCCGTCCGCGTATGAAAAAGTTTTTCCGACGCGTGCGATCTGGTCGATCCAGAGCTTCAGCGCCGACGGCACGCCGAAGTTGTGCATCGGCACTCCGATGACGTACTCATCGGCGCGATCCAGTTCCGCGACCAGGGAATCAGACAACGACAGCAGTTCCTTTTGCTGCGGACTACGGACGTCCTCCGGTGTATAAACGGCGCCGACCCATTCCGCAGACACTGGCGGGATCGCAATCGCGTTGACGTCGCGGTAGACCACCTTGCCATTCGGGTGCGAAGCCTTCCATTCCGTGACGAACGCCGCGGTCAGTTCGCGGGATACCGACCGACCGTAAAGCGGGCTGGAATCGAGATGCAGCAGTGTGGGCATTGAAATATCCTCCTATACGACAATTGATGCTTAGTAATCACATGTCGACTCAAAGAAAATAAACAACTGTCGTATTGGCGACTGGCGGCGTCTAATAGGCGTAACTGGTGTAATCTAGGCTTAGAATGACGCCGGAAACCCAATCCGCTGGGGATACGACGGATCCGCGCATCCTGCGCAGCCGCCGCATGCTCATGGATGCGCTGGCTAATCTGCTGACCAAGAAGGAGTTCGAGCAGATATCGGTGCAGGAGATCGCCGACGAAGCCACCCTAAACCGGGCTACCTTTTATCTACATTATCAGGACAAGGCCGCGCTGCTGCAGGCCATGACCGAGACTCGCTTCCGCGGCCTCATCGATCGGCGAGGCATCTCCTTCACCAACTGTGAGGGAGCTCTCCGGGCCATCGCCCTCGGCGTCTGCGACTATCTCACCGAGGTCACCAACTGCCCGGTGAAAGGGGCGCTGCTGCCGCTCGAAGGCTCGATCATCCCGGTCATCGAGGGCATGTTCAAGGAAGGGCTCGAGCGACATGGCCCGGCGCCCGGCGTCGATGTGGCACTGCTGGCGACCACCGCGGCCTGGGCCGTTTTCGGAGCGGCGCGCCTCTGGTTTCAGACCCCTGGCCGCACCCCTGCAGAAGAGATGGCCGCCAAGATCGAAGCCATGGTGACGCCGCTTTTTCTTGGCGCCCCGCAATAGTCGATTATGGCGCGTGGCCAAGCCTTCCACAGCACCCAAGCGAACGCCTGGTTTTTCTGGGTGCCGCACTCTCGCCGCAGGCGAGGGTGCGGGTGTAGACTCACCCCCGCAACACCCCTCCGCTGGAACTCCTACCTCGGTTCTCGATCCGATCGGCCGCACACACGTGCGCGCTCCATCCGGCGGCTCGAGAATCTTTGTAGGTCGTGGCTTCAGCGACGACCTACTAATAATAAGAAAGACGGCGCGAAGCGCCTACCTTTCGCCGAGCCTTTCCCACGTGTTTTCGAGTTGCTCGCGCCCGGCCTGGCCCGATCCGCCCCCGCGAGGCCCCCACCGCTTAGTTTGCACGTGCGTCATCTTAACGACCGTGTAATCGTCAGTCGTGCGCTGATTTCATCACCACAAGGGGGATACATGGTCCACGCTGCTCGCGCTTCCGCATCCCGCGCGGCCACCCCACCCTCCCCCAATCAATCGCTAGTTTTTGTCGCTCTTTAACCGTTTCGCAGCACCTCGTCGCTTACCAATCACAAGTCACGCAATTCCTAATCGCTAGTTTTTCTGCCATTTTGGCGCCTGCGCCGCACTTCAACAATGGTCGTCGCAAATCTCGAACCGCAACAAATTTGCGCGTCCACGCTTTTCACTTCGTCGCGGAATCATGTATTCTGCTGGGCCTATGCTGGACTTGGGATATGTGCGGGAACATCTGGATGTGATCGAGAAGATGGCGCGGGAGCGCGGCGCCACGCTCGACCTTGCGCCTTTTCGCGCCCTCGATACGGACCGGCGGATGGTGATTACTTCGGCGGAGCGCCTGAAGGCGGAGCGCAACAAGGCCAGCGAGGAAATTGCGCGGATGAAGAAGCGTGGCGAAGATGCCACGGCGCTGCTGGCGCTGATGAAGCAGGTCTCCGACCAGATCAAACGTGACGACGAGACCATCACGGTGCTCGACGAGCAGCTGAAGCAATTCCTGCTGACCGTGCCGAATATTCCCCACGCGAGCGTGCCGGTGGGAAAATCCGCAACGGAAAATGTGGAAGTGCGCCGCTGGGGCGCGCCCCCGCAATTCGATTTCAAGCCGAAGGCGCATTGGGAACTGGGCGAAGGCGCGGGGATACTGGATTTCGAGGCGGCGATCAAAATCGCGGGCGCGCGCTTTGCGGTGTACAAAGGCCTGGGCGCGCGCCTCGAAAGGGCGCTCGCGAATTTTTTCCTGGACGTGCACACGCGCGAACACGGCTACACGGAAATTCTGCCGCCGTTTCTGGTGAACACCGCTTCGCTAACCGGCGTGGGCCAGCTGCCGAAATTCGCGGCAGACATGTTTCACTTGGAAGGCACGGACCTGTGGCTCACGCCGACGTCCGAAGTGGAATTGACCAGCCTGTATCGCGACACGACGCTGGAGCCCGACGCGCTGCCGATCAAGGTGTGCGCCTGGACGGCGTGCTTCCGCTCCGAAGCCGGAGCCGCGGGACGCGACACGCGCGGCCTGAAGCGCCAGCACCAGTTTCAAAAAGTGGAAATGTTCAGATTCACGCGACCGGAGCAGAGCTACGACGAACTGGAAGCGCTGGTCGCAAACGCCGAAGCGATTCTGCAGCGGCTGGGCCTGCATTATCGCGTGATGCTGCTCTGCACCGCCGACATGGGATTCGCGTCGGCGAAAACCTACGATATCGAGGTGTGGCTGCCTTCGGCAGGCGAGTTCATGGAAATTTCCTCGTGCTCGAATACGGAAGCGTTCCAAGCGCGACGCTCCGGGATTCGTTTTAAGCCGCCCGGCGGGAAGAAATCGGAATTCGTGCACACGCTGAATGGCTCTGGGCTGGCGGTAGGTCGTACATGGATCGCGCTGCTGGAAAATTTTCAGCACGCGGATGGGTCGGTGGCAATCCCGGAAGCTTTGCGGCCATACATGGGCGTAGACGTCATTCCAGTCGCGGCGAAAACGTAAGAAGATCTTTGGCACAGAGACACATAGAAAACCTGAAGCCGAAAAAACAGGCTCCCACAAGAGCACGAACACAGAAAAAGGTGGAATTGAGGCCACAGAGAAAAACGACGAGCCGGCGGGGTTCGCAGTTCCTTTCTCAAATTTTTCTCTCTGCCTCTGTGACTCTGTGGCCGATTTTTTTGTGGCGTGCTAGGAGATCGGACCGACCAGAACCATCGGGCCTGTGGGATGCGGCATGCCGCCAACGGGTTCGAGCGACACTGCGAATTCTTTTGCCGTGACGCCTGCAGGAAGCTTCATCATCATGTGGCTCATCTCGCCGTTCCTGGGATTGAAGACGCCGGCGCTGATGGGCGCGCCGTTCATGGGCACCAGCCACAATTGGTAACTCTTGTCCGCCGGAGCCGAAGGCAGCCAGCCGTCGTAGGTCATCATTCCTTCCTTCGCATTGTACAGCACGCGCGCATGGCCTTCCGCATGGCTTTCCGGCGTGCCCTTCTGCGACCAGAGCGGAACGACCATCGTCTCGCGCTCGGCGATCAGATCAGCTTGATGGCGCGTTTCGGCGAGTTCCTGCTTCTGCTGCGTGATGGTGTTGCGCAGATCGGCGAGCTGGCGATTGAGCTGTTCGTTGTGCAACCACAGCAGAACGGTGGCAAGCGCGAAGGCCGTCGCGACCGGCAGCAGCCCGGCCCACCAGCGCGCGAAGATTCCGCCGTCTACGGCCGGCTCGGGTTTCGCGTGCGCGAAGCTGCCGCCAGGACCTTCGGCCGATGCGATCACTTGACGCATGAGGGTTTCCTTCACGCCGGGCGAGGGAGCCACGGGCGGCGAAGCGAAGGCGAGGATCGCCACGCGTCCGCGCGCTTCGGCGACTTTTTCGGCGCACTCCGCGCAGGATGCTACGTGCGATTCGAACGCTCGGCGTTCGGCGTCATCGAGGGCGCCTAGCGCGTAAAGATCGAAATCTTCCATCCGAGTTGGATGTTCGATGCTCATGAATGCAGATCCCGTTTCAGAGTTTCTACCGCCGAGCGCAGCCGCGTTTTCACGGTGCCGAGCGGGTCGCCGGTGCGCTGCGCGATTTCACTGTGCGTCAGGCCCTCAAAGTAGGCTAGCTCGATCGCGGCGCGCTGTTCTTTCGGCAGATTGTCCAGCGCGCTTATTACTTTGGACATCAATTGCTGCTGCGCGACGGAGCTTTCGAGGTTCGAGGCGACCACGACTGTGTTTTCGCTGAGTTCGTCGCCGCTGGCGGGATTGTGGCGCCGCAAACGTGAGAGGGCGCGATTGCGAGCGATCACCAGCAGCCAGCCGGACAGCGAGCCGCGCGAGGAATCGAACTGCGCGGCGTTGCGCCACAACTGATAGAAAATGTCCTGCAGAATTTCCTCGGCCGCCTGGGTGTCGCGCAAAATCCGGTTCAGGACAGAGGAGAGCATGCCAGCGTAGCGATCGTAAAGCGCGGCGAGCGCTGACTCGTCACGCTGCACGATCCGATGAATGAGCGACGCGTCCGTGGCCTTCAACTCCGCTCGCTTCTCCGCCGTCACCAAGTAAATGCTGCTCCTATAGATACGCGCGCGCAGGGTTTCCGGATTGTGGTGCGGGATGGAAACGCCGTTTGGGACGCGCGGTTCGGCTGCCGTGGAGGGAGCGTAACTTGTTGGTAGGGCGGGGTCAACGGCGTTCTGGGGATTTCGGGGCCGCTGGGGAAGGCGGAATTACGCGGCTGGTGCGGATATTGCCGTGCGTATAAGTGCTTACTTTACATGTGTTTACGGATGCACGTGCGATCTTTACAGGGGAGAATCGCGATGAACACCGATGCCAGCATTTGCTGTGGTTCGATTGGTTTCCATTGACATCCTGTACGGCTTGACTAAACTTCGACTCGCGCAAGACTTACGGCCCTTACCAGTAATTGCTCGCCACGTCAGGAAGGAACATTGAATGGCAACCGTTGCCAAACCCGCTAGCACGCAGCCCATCCCGCGGATCGCGCCGCGGGAGGACCTGAATCCGTATCGCATTTCGCAAATCCAGTTCGACATCGCGGCGGAATATCTGAAGCTGGACCCGGGACTGCGCCAGATTTTGCGCACGCCCAAGCGAGTGCTGGAGGTTTCCATCCCGACAAAGATGGACAACGGGCAGATCAAGGTGTTCACCGGCTTTCGCGTGCAGCACAACGTGGCGCGCGGACCGGCGAAGGGCGGGATTCGCTATCATCCGGCGGTGACGCTGGACGAAGTGAAGGCGCTCGCGATGTGGATGACCTGGAAAACCGCGACGGTGAATATTCCTTTCGGCGGCGCGAAGGGCGGAGTGATCTGCGATCCCAAGCGGATGAGCAAGTCCGAACTGGAACGCATGACGCGGCGATTCGCGGCGGAAATTCTGCCGATCATCGGGCCGGAGCAGGATATTCCGGCGCCGGATGTGTACACGGATTCGCAGACGATGGCTTGGATTATGGATACGTATTCCATGACCAAGGGACATTCGTCCTTGGGAGTGGTGACCGGGAAGCCGATTTCGATCGGCGGGTCGGAAGGGCGCAACGAGGCTACGGCGCGCGGGTGCGTAATCGCGGTGGAAGAAGCCTGCAAGGTGAAGAAACTTTCGCTGCGTGGGGCGAGCGTCGCGATCCAGGGTTTCGGGAATGCGGGTTCGATCGCGGCGAAATTATTTTCCGAAAAGAAGGCGCGCGTGATCGCGATCAGCGATTCGCGCGGCGGCGTTTTTAATTCGCGAGGGATCGATCCGCTGAAAGCGATGCGTTACAAGGAACGTTCCGGAACTGTCGTGGGGATGCCGGGCACTTCACGGATTTCGAATGATGATTTGCTGACGATGAAGTGCGACATTCTGGTGCCGGCAGCTTTGGAAAATTCCATCACGTTGAATAATGCGGACCAGATCAAGGCGAAGATTGTGGCGGAAGCAGCGAACGGGCCAACGACCCCACACGCGGACGAAGTTCTCGCGCGCAAGGGCACTCTGGTGATTCCCGACGTGCTGGCGAATGCGGGCGGCGTTACCGTCAGCTATTTCGAATGGGTGCAGGACCTGCAAAGTTTCTTTTGGTCGGAAGCGGAAGTGAACGCGAAGCTCGATCTCGTGATGCGGCGCGCGTTTCATGAGGTGCACGAGACCGCGCGGAAGCATCGCGCGCATTTGCGCACCGGAGCTTACGTGCTGGCGGTCGGACGCGTTGCGGATGCCACGCTGGTGCGCGGGCTTTTTCCGTAGCTTCTAACGCAGCGTGAGGTCTGGTTCGTAATCGGGCTGAGATTCGCCAGGACAGCCGGACGGCCTGATTTCAGACACGCTGAAGATGCGAAATGCGCCGTTCGTCCTGGACATTTTGAAATAGAGACTCTTCTGAACGGTCTCCGTTTCTCCCCAGTCAATTCCCACAACCCATCGCTTTGCCGGCGTCTCAGTTTCGCACGGCTGCACAAATCGCAGGCTCGAGAACTTGGGTGCCGCCGTCTTTTTCCACTGCGTCCATGAATGGGCCTGGTTTTCGTGAGTGTGCTCGACTGACTTGGAAGCAT
Source organism: Acidobacteriota bacterium (assembly GCA_013289715.1). Classification (GTDB taxonomy): domain Bacteria; phylum Acidobacteriota; class Terriglobia; order Acidiferrales; family UBA7541; genus Palsa-295. The sequence goes on from JABCZJ010000004.1 coordinate 115,217, forward strand.
CGCTCCATGGGAGCTGGAACCACTCGTCCAGAAAGTCCTGAGGGTGGAGAGCCACTGGGTCGATGCGAGTTACGGCGTCGCCGGAAATTCGAAAGTTCAGCAAGTGCATCCGAAGCAGGACGTCGAAATCGAGGCTTTGCTGAGCCACAAAACTCAAAGACACGGTGCCAGGTGTCGTTTTCAACTTAAACAAATCGTCTTCAAGGAAAATGTCCGATTTCCCGGTGTATAACACTGCTGGTTCGTAGGCGTGCGAACCAGCGCGGAGGATCTTGTAGCGGATGCTCTGGCAGTTTGAAGAGCACTACGGATCCACATCCGCCGTGGCCACGAACCAATCCTCGTTGGCGTCGGGTGGAGAAATCGAGTATCCGAAATCCCCCTTAGCACCGTCTATGCGGCGGTACCCGTTCGCTTCCTGAGCCAAAACTAGGTTTCAAGCCGTTTTTTGCCATTGCCATATGTAGAGAGACGAGTCGGAGCCACAAGGAATCTGTAGAGTCACGACGGCGACGAGTAAGTCCTGATGCTCCGCTGGTTTTTCAATCGTGATTTTCTGAATGAAACCGAATTCAGCATCTTCCGGGAGTGGTCCGGTGCGAGTGACATCCGGAACGTCGGCTCGCAATTCGATTCCGGCCGCTGCGCGGTCATTCAGAATTGACTCCTGCAATTTCTCGGGCGCCTGGTCGGCGGCCGCTCCGGCTAGTCGCGCTGCGACGAGATCGCGAAGCTCGTGCTTGAATTGGGTTAAGAGCACGCTGGCATCCTCTGGCACGTCAGTACTGGGCAGTTCGCTATCTACGGGAATTGCCTTAAGCTTTTTTGCTGTTTGCGCGATGTCTTGGACCTGCGCACGCAGAAATGTTGGAACGAGGAGCGCGAAAACAATCGGAAGAGCAAAGCGCAGCTGAGCGGAAACCTTCCCCATTGGACGATTTTAGTCCCTCCTCACATGCGGCGCGGTAATTTCAGAAAGTAGTTGCTTGTGGAGCAAGAAGGCGCGTACATTTTCGTTAGCCGGTGCGCCAATGCGAAAAATGGCGGCGCCGGCGTAGTTGTCTGCAGGGGCCTCGCGCGGAGGGCACTCGCACGTGAGTAATCACAACGGTCATACTAACCACGCACCACCTATCCTTCTGACGATTGCGGGATTTGATCCTTCCTGCGGCGCGGGCACTGCGGCCGACCTGAAAACTTTTGCGGCGCACAATTGTTACGGCGTGGCGGCGGTAACGGCGCTGACGGTGCAATCCACGCAGGGAGTGGTATCGGTACACGCAACGCCTTCGGCCACGCTGCGCGCGCAGTTGGAAACGCTGCTGGAAGATATCGAGATCGCGGGCGTGAAGATCGGGATGCTGGCGAACCGCGCGAATGCTTCCGTGGTGACGGAATTTCTGGACAAGCACAAATTCACGCACGTGGTGCTGGATCCTGTGTTTCGTCCCACGGCGGGCAACGCGGAGTTGCTGGATACTTCCGGACTCAAGTTCGTGCGCGATGAATTATTGAAGCGCGTGAGCGTGATCACTCCCAACGTGCCGGAGGCGGAATTTTTGACTGGCCTCGAAGTGAAAGACCTCGCGGGAATGAAAGCGGCGGGGCTGAAACTGGTGGAAATGGGCGCGCAGGCAGTGGTAGTCACCGGCGGGCATCTGGAAAAACCGACGGACGTGTTGTGCATCGGCACGGAAGTGGAAACATTCGGCGGCGACCACGTGAAAAGCCCGAACACGCACGGTTCTGGTTGCACATTTTCATCGGCAATCCTGGCGCAAATGGCGAGCGGACAACAATTGCGCGAAGCCGTGATTCTGGCGAAGGCTTATGTGACGAAGGCGATCGAAAAATCCTACGCGATCGGCAAAGGCGCCGGACCGCTGAATCAGCTTTTCAGATTTCATCAGGAGCAGCCGCTGCGCGGAGTTCACGAAGTGCCACAGCACGGCATGCACCCCGCAGCAGAACCCGCCGCACATTAGACCTATTGCGCAAAGTAGTTTCCAACGAAATGATCTTCGCGTTCTCGATGTTCTCGAGCCGTTGACTGCAAACATCCTGGATTCGTTGACATCCCCTCCGGCCCAACCTAGGATAAGCGCCAAGTACCGGACTTCTCGTCCCTGATTCACCAGACAATCGCGCACTAGAGAATTGTAGAAATGCTCGGCGGAGGCGAAATCCATCCATGGCTACGGGGAAAAAGGGGCGTATGAGGCAAAGTTCAGAATTAATGCTGGCCGCGTTGTTGCTGGTTTTCGTCGGGTTCGCGGCAACAAGAACTAAAGTTTCGGCCGGTGAACATTTTGTGCCGCCGGACATCACCGCGGCGGGCGACATTCCCTACCCTGTCGACAACATCGCGTCCGGGCTTGTGTCACTCGCCGTGAATGTGACCGCGGGAGGCCAGGTTCAGAACGTGCAGGAGGTGCGCGGCATATCGGGTCTTACCGCGGTAGCGACGAACGCCGTGACTACGTGGACTTTCTCGCCGGGAAAGCTCGACGGGGTCGCAGTCCCTTCCACAATCAATGTCCAAGTAGTCTTCAACCCTGGCACCTTGCAAAACCAGAATTTGCCGCTGCAGCCTGGGGCGCTGGTCGCGCCACCGCTTCCTGCGGGATACGAGCCGCCGCAGATGGCGCAGGCGTCATACGCCGTCTATCCTCCGAACAGCGTGGGCACGGGGACCGTAGTGCTCGACTTGGTGATAAACAAGTTCAGCGAAGTGAAAGAGGTGACGCCGATTCGCTCCGTGCCGTCGTTGACGGAAGCGGCAGCCGCTGCGGTGAAGAATTGGACAGTGAATCCGGCGACGATGAACGAAAAGAAGCTAAAGGCACATGTGATCGTAGCGTTTGTGTTCCGTTCGCCAAGCAATTCGACTCCGTAGGGTTGGCTTGAATCCGGCGGAGTCTGGCGCGCGGTGCGCGTATCGATCCAGGGTACGTCGCGGCAACGCAGAAGATTGCCTGCGGAGGACGCCGAGATAAGAGCGCAGGGTTCGCAGAGGATATCTGCAGGAAATTGAGCTCTCAGGCAGGCTTGCTCGAATACCCGCCGGAATTGCTAATACATGGCATGCATTCGCGCCCGCCTCGAAATTTTCCTCTACAATTCCGCGTGAGACACGCGGAGGAGCGATGAAGAGGCTATTTGGTGTTTGCGGAGCACTCGCCCTTGCGCTCGCCGGCACGATGCGTTCGGGCGCACCGGACGGTTCCGCGACTCAAACTCTCAGCCCACTGGTTTTGACCGAAGCGATTCCGTTGGCAGGGGTCAAGGGACGCTTCGATCATTTTGCGACCAGCGGGACGAGATTGTTTGTGTCGGCTCTGGGCAATAACACCGTTGAAGTGATTGACTTCGGCGGGCGCACGGTGGAACGCACTCTACCAGGAGTGCCCAATCCTCAGGGCGCCGTGTTTTCTCCCGAAACGAATAAGCTGTTCGTCGGCAGCGGCGAAGGCAAGCCTTACATTTATGACGGCTCTTCCTTTGACCTTCTCACCACGCTCGACTTTCATGGCGATGTTGACAATTTGCGGTATGACTCCGCGACGATGAGAGTTTACGTCGGATACGGCGAAGACGAAGCAGGGGCCATCGGGACAGTGGATGCAACGACCGGCAAACGCACCGGAGAAGAATACGGGCTGGGAGCGCACCCTGAGTCCTTCCAGCTGGAAGCGTCTGGGCCGAATATCTATGTGAACCTGCCGGATTTGAAACAGATCGCGGTGATCTATCGTGACACGCATGCGATCGCGCGATGGCCGCTGACGCTCGAGCACAATTTCCCCATGGCGCCGGACGAGGCAGACCATCGGCCTTTTGTGGGAATGCACGAACCGGCATCTCTGGCCGTGTTCGATACGGTTTCTGGCCGCATGATTGTCTCGATGCCGAGCGTGCACGTCGCGGATGACCTTTACTACGACGCGGCACGCAAACGCATCTACATGCCAGGTGGAGAAGGATTCATCTACGCATTCCAACAAACAGCTCCCGATCATTATTGGCTGATGGCGAAAATTCCAACCGCTTTGGGAGCGCGCACGGCAGGCTACTTCGGGAAAGGGAAGAAGGGTTTCGACCGATTTTATCTCGCCGTTCCAGCCCGCGTCGATCGCGGTGCCGAGATTTGGATTTATACGGTGCAGAATTAGAAGCCCCGAGATTTCGCGAAGCAGAGAGCTGCGATTGGCGTTGCTCCGGATTTGCTTTCCAAGAAATGCTGCGCTGTAATAAATGTAGTTATGAAAGCCTGGAAACCTTTTTTTTTGCTGTGTGGAGTGGCGCTGGCAGGCGTCGTCTTTTACGGAATGCGGCTGCTGGAGCATGGCCTGAGCACTGCCGTTGAGCCGTCTTATCTCGAGACGGTCGCGGCGCGCACCGCGCGGGACCTGGCCATCCCGCGAAAGGCCCGCCAGGAAGCAAATCCATTCGAAGCCACGCCGGAAATTCTGCAGGAAGCACGTGAAAGTTTCCTGGATCGTTGCTCGGTGTGCCATGGACCGAACGGCTCGGGAGAAACCCAGGATGGCCGCAATCTTTATCCGAAGGCGCCGGACTTGCGTTCGCCCGAAACGCAGAACCTGACGGACGGGGAAATCCGTTACATCATCCGGAACGGGGTGCGGCTGACAGGAATGCCGGGGTGGGCGAAACCGCATGACGAGCAGAGCGATGACAGCTGGAAGCTGGTGTTGTTTATCCGCAGCCTGCGCGTGTTGAGCAAGCAAGAGCAGCAACAGCAGGCGTCCATAGCGCAGTCTGCGCACTACGTTGGCTCGCAATCCTGCCAGAAATGCCACGCGCAAATCTACGAACACTGGCGCAAGACACCGATGGCGAATGTGGTGCGCGATCCGCGCGAACATCCTGACGCGATTATTCCTGATCTTGCGACGAATACCGTAGCCAAGTTTACGAAGGACGACGTCGCGCTGGTTTACGGCAGTGTTTGGAAGCAGCGTTACTTCACGAAACGCGGAGACGATTATTATCCGGAGCCGGCGCAATGGGACGTGACACATCGCGTGTGGCGGCCTTATTTCGTAGCCAAGGGTACGGACTGGTGGGAGCCGTTTTATCCGCCAGACAATATGCAGCGGCCTACCGGTCCTACCTGCGATGGATGCCATTCGGTGGACTACAACGTCCACACGAAACAGGTGGCGGAATGGAACGTGGGATGTGAGAAGTGCCACGGGCCGGGAAGCGAGCATGTGGAGCAACCGTCGCGCGGGAACATTCTGAATCCGGCGCGCTTCGATTACGTGCAGGCGAGCGACAGCTGCATCCAGTGCCATTCGCAAGGACGGCCGCTGAGGGGTCCGATCGAAGGAAAATACTACGACTGGCCCGTTGGATATCGCGTGGGCTTGCAACTGCAGGATTTCTGGCAGCTGGAGGAACACAAACTGGGCGAGACGACGTTCACGCACTACCCCGACGGCACCGCACACAAGAACCGCATGCAAGGCAATGATTTCGTGCAGAGCGTGATGTACCGGCGCGGGGTGACTTGCTTCAGTTGCCACGATGCGCACGGCACGGACCATTACGCGCAATTGAGAAAGCCCGCGGACCAACTTTGCATGGATTGTCACGGCCCGCTTTCGTTGAACGGCCCGCGCACTGGAACCATGGAAGCGCATACCCATCACAAAAAGGGGTCTGCTGGAAGCAGTTGTCTCGCCTGCCATATGCCGAAAATCGAGACGACCATTGCGGACGTGAAGGTGAGTGCGCACACATTTGCGTTCGTCACGCCCGCGATGACCGACGAATACAAGATTCCGAACCCTTGCACGACGTGCCACGCGGATAAGACTACCGCTTGGGCCACAGAAGCGTTACGGCGTTGGCCGGAACGCTCGCCCTGGCGGTCCGACTGAGGGCTGGGGCATGGGATTCGCACTGCAGCAGAAACTGCCGCGCATTGGAACTCGAAGATTTACCGCAGAAGACGCAGAGGCCGGAGCGCAGAGAAAACCTGAGAGCACAGGCAAGATTGCCTATGCTACCGCCGGGCTTCAATTGGTGGATTCGAAGGCGCGGAAGCGGCGTTCTAGTTCCCATTGCTGCTGGGCTTTTTCGCTGGATTTCAGGAAGGCGGCGCAGTTGGCCGAGGGTTTTTCCGCGCCTAGGAATTCGTTGGAGCAGGCGGCGACGGGGCGAGTGAAAACATCTTGCTCGCGCCAGAGGCTCGCGCCGGGCAGAAAATTGTGTTCCAGGCCGGTGCGGACCATTTGTTTCAGGTCGGCGTAGGAGAGCGCGTAGGTTTCTACTGCGCGGACATATTCGTGGGTCAAGTCAATGCGCGAGACCCCTTCGTCGTCTGTGGAGAGCGCGACTGGGACGCCGAATTTGCGGTAGATGGGCAACGGGTGATTCTTGCCGCTGATGCCGAGGATCATGTCGTTACTGCTGAGATTGATTTCGACCATTACGTGCTGCGCAGCCATTTCCTTCAGAAGATCGTAGGGCCGTTCCTCGTACATGACGCTGACACCATGACCGATGCGTTCGGCGTGCGCGTATTCGATCGCCTGGCGAACGTGGCAGCAGAGCCCTTCGAAGGTGACGAGGCCGGGAGCGAGTTCGCCGGCGTGCAGAGTGATGTGAACCTTGGGGTACACACCGTGCAGAAAACCGACCATGCGCATTTGTAAAGTGTATTCGGACATGGAGACGAAGCCATCTTCGGGCATCACGAGATTGATGCCCACGATGCGCGGATCCGCGGAGGCGGCTTCAAAACCGAGCAGAGTCTGCGCGAAAACCTGCTCGGGGGGAAATCCGCGCAGAACCTGATAAATGTAACGGAGCTGCACCGCGCAGGCGGGCGCTGGATTCGCTTCGCCGCAGCGTTCGGCCTGGCGGCGAGTAGATTCGGCTTCATCGAAATAGGCGCGCACGGCCGCGACGTCGTCGCGCAAACCTTTGGCGAGGAGCTGATCGCGGAATTCGGCGAAGCTGCGATTGGCGTCCCAGCCGAGTTCTTTGGCGATGGCCGCGGTGTGCTCGAAGGGAGGAGTTTCCATCAGCTCGAGATATTGTTCGTTTTGCGCGGCGGCGCGGGTGGCGACTTCGTCCAGGAATTCGCCGGTGTGAACGTGCGAAATGCCGTGGAATTTGGCGAAGGCGTCGAAGAAATGATCGTGGCCACTGACGCCGCTGGAAGGCACGAAACTGCGCATGGAGAAAGCGTCAATGAGCGCGTCGTAGAGATGCTGGTCGGACATGGCGTGAGCGGCGGGGATATTGCCGTCGCCGCAGACGGGTTGCGGCGGGAGGCTATCCGTCATGGCGCGCGACTGAAAAAACGAGTGGGTGGCGAGGTCCACGCAGAGGTTGTCTTCCGCGGCATAGCGAATCCAGGATTCGGCGTAGACCGCGCCGGTGAGGTGGTTGTGCAAGTCCGCGCCCTTGGGCATGCGGACGAGAAACGCGTAGAGATTCAGAGGATCGGTGCGCGCCAGATCGAGCTCGCGCGCGGTGCGATTCTCGGTCGCAGGTGCTGTGGACGGCGAAGTGCCGGCGGGCTTCTGCGCGACGGCGGCCCTCAGAGCGAGCAGCGCAACAGCGACGATGAGGAAACCGCATACACGAAGGGCCGGCGATGGACGCTTTTCCATTTTTGCAGGTCCTCCGAGTGAGTTTCTAATGTCGAAGAATGTATCATAGCTCGTTTCCTCGAGAGCGACGGAACCCGCGACGCTTGGTCGCAGGCAATCTTCCTGCTAATGAGTTTCACAGGCAGACCGATTACTTCCGAGTACGGTGCTAACTCTGAGCGGGCCGATACAAAATGTCAGCGCGCTATATTTACCGCGGGGAGATAGGGTTTAGGCGCGGCAGTGGCCGCCAGGCGTCGAATTGATACATGATCGAGTATCGGCGTGTTGCCAAAAAGCCTGTAACTGGCGGATGCGACGGTAGTAATGGGTAACATTGGTACTTCCCGGCTATTGCAGCGGACGGCGGCGAACGGCACCATATGGACATAGCCGGGCCGAAGCGGGGCCGCCGGACATGGGACTGGCGCGCGCACCTCCGCGGGGCAACGGCTGCGGTCCAACGCCGGGGGGCACAGCGGCAATGCAACGAATTCCAATCAATGGTGTGAAGAATCATGGCTGATTCAGCAGGACACGATCAAGCGACCGTGCTGGAAGTCCCGGTAACGGTACAAGGGGCGAAGCACGTCGAGGGATCGGAGCAACGCCAGATTTTTACGGAGCCGACCAAGACGACTATCGTCTTTGGAAACGGCGCGGTGGTAAATCTGAGTTCGAAAGTGACGCAGGGGCAATGCGTTTTTCTGCGCAACGAGCAGACGGGGCGAGAAATCCTGTGCAAGGTGCTCGAGTGGCGGCAAGTAGCCGATGCCGGCTACGCGGACCTGGAATTCACGACGCGCGACCCAAAATTCTGGGAAGCCCCATCGCCACAGACTGTGACTGCTCCGGTGGCTGCTCCCGCAGTTGTGTCTGCGCCTGCTGTCGCGGTTGTGGCACCGAGGCGTACCGAAGCGCTGGATATGCTTCCGGCGTCCGCGCCTGCTCCGACCAGCGCGCCAGCAAACGAAGAAATTCATGCTGCGACTGCGGTGATCGAACCAGCTACGCATCATACGACGGAAGAGTTGGATGAGGCGGAAGAGGCGCTGGCTGAGTCTGAACATGATGCGGAAAACGAGGCCGAACAGAACGACACCAAAGACGCGGAACTGCTGGCAAAACTGATTGCCAGGGACCCCAAACGAAAACCGAAGCGCGATGCAGCCGCTGCTGAAACGAGCGACTCTGAACGAGAGGTAACTTCCGAGGATGGGGCCGAGCACGGCCAGACGACTGCAGACACCGAAGGGCAGGAAGAGGCTCAGGGCGGGCTCAGGGCGGCACTCGTTGCGAAGTTGACGCCGTTGGCTCACAAGCTGCACCGGCTTACGTACGGGAAGGGCGCGATGGGTGTGGGAATCGCCGCGTCGGTTTTGCTTGCGTTCGCGCTGGGATTTGCTTGGCACTCGCACCACGTTGCGATGCGCGGCAAGAATCTGGCGGCCGCGGCTGTCGCTCAGGCAAAACAAAACGCGCAGGCTGCGATACCGCGGCCAACGCCGGCGACCGCAGGCAAGTCCGGTGGCGAGGTCGAAGCGCCGGCGCATGGTAACAACTCCGGAGCCACGCCAGCGCAAGCAGCGCAGAAGATCCAGCTGCAGACTGGCGCGCCCAACGCGAATATTTCGGCGGCGAATAATGCCACAGCGTCCAGTGTGCCCCCGGCCGCACCCAAGTTGGAAGCACGCGAAAGCGCGCCTTACGCTGATCAGGAATCGCCGGAGCAGGCGAGACGTCGCCATGCGAAAGGGCCGAACGGCGGGGAAACGATTCCGGCACGAATTGTGGCGCAACCCGCGCCAGCGATTCCGCCCTGGGCGAAGGGACTGGATACAGACGGCGTGGTGAAAGTCGACGCCCTGATTGATGAGAAGGGAAACTTGCGGTACACGAAAGCGCTATCTGGTCCGCGGCTGTTGCAGCATGAGGCTGAACGAGCCGTGGCGCTGTGGATATTTGAACCTGCGCTCCTGGACGGGAAACCCACCGCAACGCACCTGGTCCTGACTGTTCAATTCCAAAGATAAAAACCCAGCGTTTGCCAGACTCGGTCGAATGATCAGGCGGTGGCGCCGAGTTCGCGGCGATAGACGATTCGCCCGCCTACAATTGTGGCTACTGGTGCGCCGCGGAAGGCGCGGCCGTCGAAGGGCGTGTTGCGGGATTTGCTGGGAGATTCCGATGCGCGGTACGTCCAGGCGAGGTCGGTTGAGAAAATCGTGAGGTCGGCGGGGCTGCCCACGGCGATTTTTCGTTCGCTGCCGAGGACGCGCGCGGGGCCGGTGGTGAACAGTTCGACCAGGCGCGTGATTGAAATCTTGCCGGTGTGGAATAGTTCGCTGAGCGTCAGCGCGAGCGCGGTTTCGAAGCCGATGATGCCGAAGGGCGCGCGATCGAATTCCACGTCTTTGCTGGCGGGATGATGCGGGGCGTGGTCGGTGGCGATGGCGTCCACGGCGCCATCGGCGATTCCGGCAATCAGCGCGGTGCGGTCTGCGCGCGAAGCGAGCGGCGGATTCATCTTGTAATTCGTGTCGTAGCGGACGTCTTCATCGCAGAGCGTGAAATGGTGCGGCGCAACTTCGCAGGTGACGCGCACGCCTAATTTTTTCGCGTGGCGAACGTATTCGAGCGCGCCGGTGGTGGACAGATGCGCGATGTGCAGGCGAGCGCGCGTGAGAACGGCGAGTTCGACGTCGCGTCCGGCGCAAATGGATTCGGACTGCGCGGGAATCCCCTTCAAACCGAGGCGAACCGAGCGCGGGCCTTCGCGCATGACGCCGCCGGCGAAGAGCGAGGGATCCTCGCAATGGTCAATCACCGGCAGATCGAGCGAGTTGCAATAATCCATCACCTGTCGCATCAAGCGCGCGGTGGCTACCGACTTGCCGTCGTCGCTGACTGCGACGATGCCGGCATCTTTCATCGCGGCGATTTCCGCGAGCGCTTCGCCTTTGCTACCGACCGAGGCCGCGCCGATCGGCCAGACCTGCACCGTATCGGCAGCGGCGGCGCGTTCGACGATGGAGCGCGTGACCGACGCGTTGTCGTTCACCGGCTGCGTGTTCGGCATGCAGCAGACGGCTGTGAATCCGCCGCGCGCGGCTGAGCGCGCGCCGGTTTCGATGGTTTCGGACATTTCCTGGCCGGGCTCGCGCAGATGGCAGTGCAGATCAATGAAGCCGGGCGCGACGATCATGCCGCTGGCGTCGAAAATTTCGGCGTCCGGCGCAGATAAACCAGTGCCGATTTTGGCGGTGCGAACGCCATCGAGCAGCACGTCATTCGTTGCGTCCGTTTTCGTCGCGGGATCGATCACGCGGCCGTTCTTGATGAGCAGCAAGCGGTCGTTAGTGGTTGGCATGGTTGGGACTCATTGCGCCTTTTCCGGAGGTTTGGCTGGTGGTGGTTCCACAGCGGCGCCGCCGACGAGATGGTAAAGCAGGGCCATGCGGATGGCGAGGCCGTTGGCGACCTGTTCGAGAACACAGGATTGCGGACCATCGGCAACCGCGCCATCAATTTCCAGGCCGCGAATCATGGGGCCGGGATGCAACACCAGCGCGCCGGGGCGCGCGAGTTGCAGGCGTTGCGGCGTGAGTTGATAGCGCAGGATATATTCCTCGGCCGCGAGCGCGGGCTCGTGCAGGCGTTCGGTCTGCACGCGCAGGGCGATGATTACGTCCGCGCCGTCGAGCGCTTCTTCGACGCGCGTTACACGGCGCACGTTGGGCGCGAGAGTTTCCAGTTCGCGCGGCACCCACATCGCAGGGCCGCACAATGTGATGCGCACGCCAAATTTGCTGAGCAAGTGAACGTTGGAGCGGGCCACGCGGCTGTGCAGCACATCGCCGAGGATGGTGAGGTTCCAGCCTTCGAGATGGCCCTTGCGGTCGCGAATCGTGAGCGCGTCCAGCAGCGCTTGCGTAGGATGTTCGTGCGTGCCGTCTCCTGCATTGATGACGGGGACGCCGAGGCGATCCGCGACAAACTCCGGCGCGCCGGAGGAACTGTGGCGAATGACGAGGCCGTCGGGGCGCATGGCTTCGAGCGTGCGCACCGTATCCAGCAGAGATTCGCCTTTCTTCAGGCTGGAGGCTTCGGCCTGGAGGTTCATGGTGTCCGCGCCCAGCCGAGCGGCGGCTGTAGAGAAGCTGATGCGCGTGCGTGTGGAATTTTCGAAGAAGGCAATCGCGACGGTCTTGCCGCGCAGGGTGGCTAACTTTTTAAGCGGATGACGCTGAAATTCCTGGAAGGGTTTGGCCTGGTCGAGAATAAAAGAAATTTGCTCGCGGGTGAGGTCTTCAATTCCGAGCAGGTGTTCCAGGCGCTGCAGCACTTTTTCCCTTTAGATACGGTTGTTTCCGGGCCTCCGCGAGGATTGCCAGGGTTCAGGGAACGCGGTCAACGAGCACGACGCGTTCGTCGCCATCAATTTCCTTCAAGTGAACTTCCACGATTTCGGTGTCGCTGGTTTGCACGGAATTGCCGATGAATGTCGCTTCGATGGGCATTTCGCGATGGCCGCGGTCAATCAGCACGCAGAGGCGGATACGCTTGGGGCGGCCCAGATCGAAGAGGCCGTTCATTGCGGCGCGAACGGTGCGGCCGGTATAGAGCACGTCGTCCACGATCACCAGGTCGCGATCGTCTACGCTGAAACTGATTTCGTTCGAGTGGACGACGGGTTGCGGGCCCACGGTGGAGAGGTCGTCGCGATACAGAGTGATGTCAATCGTGCCGACCGGGATATCCACGCCGGAAAAATCTTTGACGGTTTTCGCCAGACGTTCGGATAGGGGCACGCCGCGGCGGCGCACGCCGATCAGCGCGAGGTCTTTGGTACCGCCGCTTTTTTCCACGATTTCATGGGCCAAACGCTGGAGCGTGCGGCTGATTTCTTCCGCGGAGAGGAGCTGTCTTTTTTCTACGACGCGCATCTGGCGCATCATCCTAGCATAGACGGCGCGAAGTTCGCAGCGCCGGAACGCCGTCAGAATTCGGATGGGACCGATTCGCGTTCTTAGCCAGTCGCAGAACGAATGTTCTAAACTATCTCCTCTCGGGTTGAAGCAGCTTCCGCGCAGACGGCGCGGGCGGAAGTCGATCCGTCTCCGATAAAAGCGGCGATCTCAACGGGTCGACGCAACACCTAGCTCTAGGCCACCCGTCATTGAAAACAAAGGCCAAAATCGCTCGCGAGGGTTAGATCAGAAGGAACGCTACCCTGGCTAGGTTTTGGCCGAGTACAGCCAAACGAACGGTTTCTCCCGCGGAAGCATCGGCGAATCAATCGACCGGGTGGTGTTGCATCGACCGGTCGAGCTGGCACGCGTAATCGGAGACTGACCCACGACCCGGCGCGGTGAGGCCTTGACCCGCGTGTTAGACTGGGCCCATCGTGAGTTCGTCGGCGCCGGCACGCAGCCCTCAACGGCCCGCTTCAGTTGACCTCCGGGTCAATATTGGTAGCCTTACCCTAAAAAACCCCATTATCGCCGCGAGCGGCACTTTTGCGTATGGAGTGGAGTTCGCGCATCTGGTGGACTTGAACCGACTGGGCGGAATCGTCGTGAAAGGGCTTTCCGCGCAACCAATGGAAGGCGCGGGGGCCCCCAGGATCTGCGAGACGGCCAGCGGGATGGTGAACGCCATCGGGCTGCAGAATATCGGGGTGCGGGCGTTTGTCGCCGATAAGCTGCCGCTGTTGCGTCGTTACAACACTGCGGTGATTGCCAACGTGTTCGGGCATACGATCATGGACTACGTGGAGGTGATCCGAGTTCTGGAGGACGCCGACGGGCTGGCCGGCTACGAGCTGAACATATCCTGCCCTAACGTGGAGCGCGGGGGCATTGAATATAGTACTGACCCCGCCCTTACCAGCGCCGTTGTGGCAGCTGCGAGGGCCGCGACGAAGCGCCCGCTCTGGGTCAAGCTCTCACCGAACGTTAATATGATTGGAGTTAGCGCGAAGGTATCTGAAGCGGAAGGAGCGGATGCCCTAGTAATAGCGAACACCTACCCTGCACTGTGTATTGATGCCCACAACCGGAGGTCCCGTCTCGGTAGTACGACCGGAGGGTTGTCGGGCGCGGCCATAAAACCTATAACCATGAGGCTGGTTTACGAAGCTTGCCGAGTTGTAAAGATCCCGGTAATCGGACTCGGAGGCATTGAAAAACCGGCAGATATCGCTGAGTACGTGCTGGCAGGCGCCTCGGCGGTGGAAGTAGGTACGGCCCACTTTGTAGACCCACGGGCTTCTGAACGGCTCGTAAGCGGTCTGGAAATGTGGTGCCGGGACGAAAATACATTTGAAATCAGCAAGTTACGGGGATCTCTACAGCGTTAAACTGATTGCCACTGTACCCCCGAACAGGTAGACTTTAGGCTGATTTCAATCAAGGTTAGGTGAACATGAAGGGCAAGATATTCGTGATTCTGCAGTCGGTGTTTTTAGGATTGGGTCTGCTCGCGGTTACCACGCCCGTGAATCCAGCGGACGCCGGAAAACCGGGCAACCCTTCTCCTACAGAGGTCGCGCTTGGCATCACCCCGGCCGTACCAAACCCGCTAAACCAGGCCAATCACCAGGAGAAGCCGCTAGCCGTGTGGGAATGCACCACCAGCTGGTACGGCGATGATTTCGACGGCTTGCCGACCGCTAACGGCGAGACCTACGATATGTACGCGGATACTGCCGCCCACCCGACGCTTCCGCTGGGGTCCATCGTGCGCGTTGTAAACATGCGGAACCACCGCAGCCAGGTGGTCCGGATCAACGACCGGGGACCGTACGTGGAAGGGCGCGAATTAGATGTTTCCTACGAAGTGGCACGTAAGTTAGGATTCGATCAGCACGGGCTCGCCAAAGTCCGGCTGGAACTCCTAAAGGTGCCAGCACGCCCAGCAACAGCGCATCCCGGAAACTGATCGTCGCTTTAGACCTGGATAAGCTTGGTCCAGCGACTGCTTTGGCGCGGAAACTGCGCGGGGCAGCCGGGATGTTCAAAGTCGGAGGCCAACTCTTTACTGCGGAGGGTCCGCGAGCGGTTACAAAGCTCGCGGACCTGGGCTTCGACATCTTCCTCGATCTGAAATTCCACGACATTCCAAACACGGTTGCTCATGCCGTTGCTGCGGCGGTGCGGCTACCGCGCGTGCGTTTGATGACCTTGCATGCCGCTGGCGGACTGGCGATGATGCGGGCGGCGCAGGAGGCTGCTGAGGCTGGGTCGAAGAAGAACCGTCCGGCACTGTTGGCGGTGACGGTGCTGACCAGTTTCGACGAGGCGACGCTGCGGGAGATTGGGATGGAGGGGTCGCTGGGGTCGCGCGTGGTGGCGCTGGCGCGTCTGGCGAGGACGGCCGGGATGGATGGCGTGGTATGTTCGGCGCTGGAGGCTCCGGCAGTGCGCCGGGAGCTTGGACCCGACTTCAAGATCCTGGTCCCTGGGGTGCGTCCGGCTTCCACCGCGATGAACGATCAGTCGCGTATTGCGACTCCGCGAGATGCGGTTCGCGCTGGGGCTGATTACCTGGTGGTCGGGCGGCCGATTACTTCGGCGGCGGATCCGCGGGCGGCGGCACGGGCGATCGTCGCGGAGATTGCTGGGGCGGAGCGGCAAAAGGCCGTGGCGTAGCTCGGACGCAGGCGGATCAATCGCTGTGGCTGCTGGCTCAATTTCCGATTACCGCGCTGATCCCGATCAAGCTGCCTACCCACGAGTACTGTCGCCAGCGTCTAAAGCTGGAATTGGCATGGACTGAGTCGGCCCAGTTTCCCGGTGCGTGGGTGAAGGGATGTTTCCATGATCCGACGTGATTTTCTGCGTAGCATACTTTTCGGCAGTACCGCGCTTGCCGCTGCGCGAGCTGCCGGCAAAGCCAGTGAGCCGCCTTTAGCGCAGGACGGCGCGGCGCTCGCGCATGGCCTGCTGAATCTGACGCGTACCGACGTGCCGAGCAAGCGCGCGCTTCCTACACTGACCGCCGTTCCGTTTCCCCTTCAAGATGTAAAAATTCTTGATCCGGATTTGCTGCGGATGCGCGAGCAAACGCTTGCGTACATGCTTGCGCTCGATCCTGGCCGCTTGCTGCATAACTTCCGCGTGAACGCGAATCTGCCGTCGGCTGCCGAGCCGCTCTACAACCGCGAGTCCCCTGCCAACGGGTGGCGTGGGCATTACGTGGGGCATTTTCTTTCCGCCAGCGCGCAGATGTATGCCTCGACGGCCGATTCGCGCATTAAGGCGAAAGCCGACGCGATGGTGGCCGAACTCGCGAAATGCCAGGCAGCGCTGGGCGACAAGGGCTATCTTTCCGCGTTCCCGGAATCGAGCTTCGACGACTTGGAAGCGGGTCGCCCCGCCGCAGTCGTATGGTATGCGCTGCACAAGATTATGGCCGGATTGCTGGATGTCCACGAAAGTTGGGGAAATGCGCAGGCGCTGCAGGTGCTGGAAGGCATGGCGGCGTGGACCGATTGGCGCACTGGCCGGATCCCCGAAGAACAAATGCAGCGCACGCTGCAAACGGAATTCGGCGGGATGAACGAAGTGCTGGCGAACCTCTCTGCCGTGACTGAAAATCCGCGTTATCTGGTGGTCGCGAAACGCTTCGATCATCACGTGGTGATGGACCCGGCTGCGCAGGGGCGGGATACGCTCACCGGATTGCACGCTAACACGCAGATACCGAAGTTCATCGGGGCAGCGCGCGAATATGAGTTGACCGGCGAGCCGTACTACCACGACGCCGCGCTATTTTTCTGGCAGCAGGTGGCGCTGCATCGCAGCTACGTGACGGGCGGTGACAGCGTCGGCGAACATTTCAAGACGCCACCGGACGCGCTGGCCCCCGCACTCACGGACTTGACGCAGGAAACCTGCAACACCTACAACATGCTGAAGCTGACCAGCCAGCTGTTCACTTGGCAGCCCGAGCCGCAATACGCGGAGTACTACGAGCGCGCTTTCCTGAACCATATTCTTGCGACACCACATCCTGCGGAAGGCTCGCCGCTTTACTATTTAGGAATGCAGTCGGGCCAGTGGAAAGTTCATTTCGTGCCGCACGAGGGTTTCTTCTGTTGCTGCGGCACGGGCCTGGAAAATTTCTCGAAGCTCGGCGAGGGCTTCTATTTTCACGATGCGGGCTCGCTGTGGGTGAACCAGTTCTTCGCCTCAGAAGTGAACTGGAAGGAAAAGAGCGTCGTGATCCGGCAGGAAACGCGCTTCCCCGAGGAGGCCGGGACTCGCCTGGTGATTCAGGCGAAATCGCCCGTGGAATTTGGTTTGAACGTGCGAATTCCATATTGGGCCGAGAACGCCAGCGCGACGATCAATGGCAAACCGTTCCGGCCGAGCGAAAAGCTGGCGCCTGCGAGTTATGCGAAAATCGAGCGCAAGTGGAAAAATGGCGACGTGGTGCAAGTGAAGCTGCCGATGCGCTTGCATCTACAGGCGATTCCCGATGACTCGAACTTCGCGGCGATTCTGTATGGACCGGTGGTGCTCGCAGGGGAGCTCGGCACTGAGGGTCTCGACCCCAAGCGTATCTATTCCGACGACAAGATTCTACATGGCGGTTTTCCCGCGATTGCCGTGCCGGAACTCGCCGGCGACCGGAATGCCTTGGACAAATGGATTCAACCGGTTAGCGGAAAGTATATGCCTTCGGAAGTCAAGCCGCTCACTTTTCGTACCGTGGGGGCGGGCCGGCCTGAAGACGTCACGCTCAGTCCCTTCTACCGTCTGTTCGACCAGCGCTACTGCGTTTATTGGCGGTTCCGCACGGACGTTGACGGATAACTGGTCGAGGCCGCAAAGGCTGCAAACACTGTAAAACTGCGGCTTCGCGGGTTGCTTCGGCTCGCCGGTGCGCCCACCCCCGCAGACCTGAGAATCCCGAAAACAAGCGCGAGCCTATCTCCAGAAAAATTTCCGTCACTCCATTCTCGGATATTCCCAGCGGGGACCCCACGTACTGGTACCCGAAAAAATTGCAAAATGTTGACACATTCTGATTGAAAGTTTGATATGAATCGCCCACCGCGCGGACCGTAAGCACAGGCTAGCCCTATCGGCGGACCTTGCCCGGCTGAAGGGACGCTGAACATGAACGCATCCGGCACTTACACATCTGGAAATAGAGGACTAGAAATCCGACGGTGCAACACGTTGGTACTCTGCCGGTAAACGGGCAGAGCAGGCCCCGGAGATGCTTGGCTCAAAGTAACTCTCAATCACGACGGAGGTTCACCAGTGAATCGCAAAATACTTTTGGCAGTAGCCTTTTGTACCGTGGCCGGCCTGAGCGTTGCGGCATCCGCAACGTTTGGGCAGGAGCAACAACAGGAAAAACCGAAGCTGCAGGTTCGTCATGCAATCAAGCCCGCCAAGACCGCCGACGCCGAGCAAGTGAAAAGCGCAGTAGCGTCAGGGGCCGCGAGCAAGACGCCGATGCTGCCGTTGTTTACGTTCAATGTGGAATCGGACCGAGACGACAACGACTACACGGGCGTGATGGTTGGCGCGAATCCCTTCACAGGCGGGGGAAACAAAGACACGCATGTGAAGACGTTCATCGTCCCGTTGGTCATAATCACCAATACGGTGGGCACCGCCTTTGACCCCACCACCGGGACTATCACCACCGCGCCGGGCGTCACCGTTTTCGACCCGACGCAAAACGACAACGGATGTCTGGCCGCGCCGAACAATAACCCGTTGAAACTCTTCCAACACTCACCTATTTTCGATTCGTACGATATTTCCATCGGCGGCACGGATATGGGCCACACACAATATGAAGATGCGCACCAACGCGGCGAGTTCTGGAAAGTGATCGAGGACAAGGACGATTATCACGTCCTGTTCGATCCGATCGTGAATCTGTCCGCGATCGTGATCAACGTTCCGGCGGCTTTCAGCACGACTCTTCCTCCGGCGGATTTTCCGGCGTGCGGGCCGTTCGGAATCGTGGACGTGAACTGGCTCGATACCTACCTCAATACGAATGTGCTGCCGGCGCTGCAACCGCAGGTGAATGCGGGCAACATTCCGTTCTTCATGATGTACAACACCGTGATGGCCGGCCCGGTCACGAATCTCAACACCTGCTGCATCCTCGGCTACCACGGCACCACCAACTTCTTGCCACTGCAGGCGTATTCACCCACGGATTTCGACACCACCGGTCTGTTCGGGCCAACCGCGGGAGATTCGAATACGCTGTCGCACGAGGCGGGAGAATTCATCAACGATCCCTTCGGCAACAATCCCACGCCTGCTTGGGGCGGAGTAGGGCAAGTGCCGCCGGGGTTCTGCCAGAACAACCTGGAGGTCGGTGATCCTTTGACCGGAAGTAATTTCTCGCCGATTGGCGGGCGCAACGGTTTCACCTATCACTTGCAGGAGTTGACGTTCTTCTCGTGGTTCTTCGACTCGAAATCGATCGGAATCCACGGGTGGTTCTCGAATAACGACTCGTTCACGACAGATGCCGGCCCAGCCTGCGTGCCCTCAGGTGGGTCGGGCGGTTCGACCAGCCCGATTCGCGTGATCGGCAGCAAGTAAACTGACCGTATGAATCGACTTGGGGGCAGCGTGCAACATGCGCTGCCCCCTTTTCCTGCGTGGCCGAACGAGATTTCCTGCGCGTCATTTTCGCCTCCCGCTATTGACAAAGCTGCGCCTTCGGTACAACTTCTCACACGGCAATTTCCTGAATTTTCTGACGGTAGAGGGGAGTTCTGAATGCGAATCGCGTCGAAGTGTTTAGCGGGTTGGATGTTTGCGGCGGCACTGGTGTACGCGCCGGTAATTTGCGGGCAGGAAGTTGGCGCGCCGGCCACGCCGCCGAAGCCGAAGACGGTGGAAATTACGCCGAGCAACATTCAGGCGCACGTGGGAGACAAGATCAAGTTCACCGCGGTGGCCAAAGACGACGCCGGCAAGACGATTGATGTGAAGCCGATGCTCTGGATCGCGCTGCCGCCGGACATCGCCGGAGCCGATGCCGATGGCACCGTACTGTTTCGTGCCGCGGGACAAGTGACGGTGGGAGCAGTGGTGGCGGGCAAGCCGGGATTCGCGACCGTGACGGTCGGAACGCCTCCTCCGGCAGCGGTGGAGGTGACGCCGCTGACGCAGGCGCTGGTGGTGGGCGGTTCAACCGTGTTGACGGCGAGCGCGCGCTCGGCGAATGGCGACCCGCGGACGGACGTCGCGATTCACTGGAGTTCGAAGGCGCCAGCGATCGCGAAGGTGGATGAGTCCGGCTTGGTGAAGGCGCTGGCTCCCGGCAGAGCGACGCTGGTGGCGACGGGCGGTCCGGCGCGCGGCGAGATTTCCGTGCAAGTGGTGGCGGACACGCTGCAGAGGATCGCATTGGAACCGGCGGCGACAACGGCGAAAACCGGTGACGTCGTGCACTTCACTGCGAAGCCGATCGCGGCGAAAGGCGCGGCGACGAGCGATCTGCTGACGAGTTGGAGCGTTAGCGGGCCACAGGGCAGGATTTATGCGGATGGCGCGTTCGTCGCGAACTTGCCTGGCACTTACGAAGTGACGGCGGTGATCGGCGGGCACACCGCCAGCGCTGCGATCGAGGTTGCGCCGCGCAACGTGCAGCGCGGGCTGGAAGTGGTGGCGCACATTCCAACGAAAGATGCCGAGGGCAAGGTAGTCCAAACTTCCGAAGAGTGGGTGGTGGGCAACCATTTGTACGTGGCGACGATGGGAGATCGGCTTTACGCCTACGACGTTTCCGATCCGGCGCATCCCAAGGCGCTGGACAGTTTGAAGGCGGACGCGCGGCTCTACAACGACGTGAGCACCACCCCGGACGAGAAGGTGGGCGTGTTCACGCGCGAGGGCGCTTCGAACCGCAAGAATGGAATCGTGCTGTTTGATGCTTCGGATCCGGCGCACCTGAAAGTGATTTCGGAATACACCGAGACGGTGACGGGCGGAGTGCACAGCGCGTTCATCAACAGCCACTATGCTTACGTCACCGATGACGCGACCGGTTCGTTGCGCGTGATTGATTTTGCGGACGCGGCGCATCCGAAAGAAGTCGCGCGCTGGCAGACGGAGAAATCGCAGGAGCAAATGATCGCTTCGCCGTTGGGCGAGGGCATGATCAGCACGGGACGCTACCTGCATGATTTGTACGTGAAGGATGGATTGGCTTATCTGGCTTACTGGCGTGATGGGCTGGTAATTCTGGACGTCGGCAATGGCATCAAGGGTGGCAGCCCGGAAAATCCGAAGCTGGTCGCACAGTACAAATTCAATCACTACGAATTGTATGGAGACGGCTGGCTGGCGGGGTCGCACACGGCTTTTCGTTACAAGAATTATGTTTTTGTGGGCGACGAAGTGTTTCCCGGATATTTCGAAATCAGCAGCAAGGAACGTATTCCGGTGCGCGGGATTTTGCATGTGATGGATGTGAGCGATATCGAGCATCCGCGCGAGGTGGCCAGCTACGAAGTGCCCGAAGGCGGCATGCATAATGTGTGGCCGGACAACGATATTTTGTACTTGGGCGATTACGCGGGCGGAGGTCGCGCGGTGGATATTTCCGGCGAATTGCGCGGGAACCTCTACGAACAGGGCCGCGAGATCGCGAGCTTTTTCCCCGGGGACCCGAATGGATATCGCGCGAATCTGCCCTTCACATGGGGCGCGCAGCCAGCAAATGGATTGATTTTTTTCAACGATATCAACAGCGGGATTTGGATTGTGAAATTGGGCAAGCCGAAATTCCAGGGTTCGACGACCGCGCCGCCGTTGCGAGACGCGGGGCCGACGGCGGCGAGCCCGTTTTAGTGATCGAGATGCGCGCCTAACGCGGCGGCGCGATGCGGTGATGCGATGGCCGAAGCTCCAACCGAGCGAGGCTCTTTTTTCGATCAGTTCAGAAACCGTTCGCCAGCGCTTTGGCTATTCGTCGCGCTGATTCTCGTAGGGAACGGTTTGTACGATTCTTATAATCCGCGCGGAATTGTGATTGACGTTATCATTGCGATCGTCCTGATCATCGCATGTTTCAGGTATCGCAGCGCGAAACGCTGATCGCGATTGTCGTTCGTCGGTTTTTGGCTGGGTCAAAATGCCCAGGAGCGTGCGCGACACATTAGCGGCGAGGGACAAAACTTGTTTCGTACCTACGGCGCTCCTGGTTCAGCTTGCGATCTTTCCCAGCCCATCCGGGCTGGGCTAACTTGTGCCGCGCCTGCGGCGCTGGTCTCGCGAAAAACGCTACCGGCGCTAGCGAATTCCACATTCCTTCTACGATCGCAGCAATATAAATTCAGCGAACTACTTCGCGCCGCCGGTTGGCGCGTAGCCTTTGACACCCAATTGCCAGAACAGGAACGCTATGGCGTCGGCGAATTCGGTGTCGCGCTGGGATTTGGTGGAGCCGATGCCGTGGCCGGCGTCGTAGTCCACGCGGAGCAGGATGGGCTTGCCGCTGCTGGTTGAGGCTTGCAGGCGCGCGGTCATTTTTGCGGCTTGCCAGGGCGCGACTCGCGGGTCATTCACGCCGGTGGTTAACAGCACCGCAGGATAGGGCGTGTTCGCTTTGACGTGTTGGTACGCGTCCATGGCGAAGAGCGCCTTGAATCCGTCCGCTTCTGTGACCGTGCCAAATTCCGGAATATTTGCGGGGCCGCTGGCCATGGTTTCCGAGCGCAGGGAGTCCGAATCGCCGACGCGAATGAGCGCGGCGCCGAACATTTCAGGGCGTTGCGTGATTGCGCCGCCGATGGTGATGCCTCCGGCGCTGGTGCCTTCGCCAGACAGGTGAACCGCGGAAGTGAATTTGTGCTCGATGAGATATTCTCCGCCGGCAATGAAATCGTCAATCGTGTGCCGCTTGGTTAGTTTTTGTCCGGCCTTATGCCAGTCTTCGCCGTACTCGCCGCCGCCGCGCACGTGCGCCACGGCATAGACGCCGCCACGCTCTAGAAATGCCAGCATAATTGGATTGAAAGATGGATCGTAGGTGATGCCGTAGGCGCCGTAGCCGGTGAGCCATGTGGGATGCGAGCTGTCCATGGTGAGGCCGCGCTGATGGACGATGGAAAGCGGAACCATGGTGCCGTCGGCGCTCTTGGCTTTTACTTCTTCGGATTCGATGTGGGAGTAATCCACCGGAGATGGCGGCACGAGCGCGGTATCGGTGAGCTTGTCGGTTTTCGCGTCCAGCGAATACCACAGCGGTGATTGGGTCCAGGAAACGAGTTCGAGCCACGCGCCGGATTCATTGGAGTTTGTGACCAGCGATTGAATTGCGCCGTCGAACGGCAGCTTGATCGACTGAATGCTGCCGCCGCTGTATGGCAGACGGCGCAGGCGGCCGATGCCACCATCGAGATCCTGTACGTAGAGCGCGTCGGCGGCGGCGGTGATGCCGGTGATAACCACTTCGCTTGCGGGCACCGCGACGGCGGCATGAGGCAGATCGGGAGCGCCGAGACTGGTGCGCAATACTTGGAAGCGTGATGCGTCCTTGTGGGACAGCAAATAAACTTCGCTGCCATGCACATCCAAGCCGGTGACCGCGTCGGATTGGTCCGCGATTTTCTGCCAAGTCGTCTTCGCGCCGGGATTGGCATCGAAGGGCACGGCATAAATATCAAATTCGCGTTGCACGCCATGGATTACCAGTCCAATCATGAATCCTGGGGCACCCGGCGAAAACAGCAGGTTCGAAAAATCATTTTCGTCCACGTTCACCTTGGGATTTGCGCCGAAGCCGAATACCAGAGGCTCGGTCTCCGGATCGCCGCCCAGCGTGTGACGGTACACTTTCAGTTTCTGATATTTTGCGGTGGGAGGCGCGTCGGCAGAGAGTGTTTGCGCGCGCGTGTAGAAGAAAGATTTACCGTCGGGCAGCCAGCTGGGTGAAGCGAATTCGGCGCGATCAATGCTGTCGGGCAGGACTTTCCCGCTGGCGCTCAGCAAGACGTGCAGCACGCTTTCTTCCGAGCCGCCGATGGAAATTCCGTAGGCCACGTACACGCCGTCGAGAGAAGGCTGGAAATAATCGATCGAGTAGTGCTTGCCGTCGGCGGTGGTCATCTTTTCGGGATCGACCAGCAGGCGTTCGGGCGAACCGAGAGTGTCGCGAACGAAAAGTTTGCGATTGTCCGAGCCGGGCTCGGTTTTGTAATAAAAATAGTGACCGCCCCAAACTTGCAGCGCGGAGACGACGTTGCCAGCGTTGTCGAGCGATTTGATGCGGGCGAGCAAATCATCGCGGCCGGGAATGCGTGCGAGCACAGCGCGGGTGTAGTCGTTCTGCGCTTTCATCCAGGCGATGACTTCGGGATCTGAAGTATTCTCCAGCCAGCGGTATGCATCGACAACGTTCGTGCCAAAGTAATTGTCTATCACGGCGCGCACGGGAGTTTTCGGCGGTTCCGATTGCGCGGAGGCCACAGCCGGGATGAGTAGCAGTAGCGGAAGCACGACGGCGATCAGTTGTCGCATGAGAGGTTCCTTGGCAGTGAGTAGATCAATGGCAGCGTAAGACCATAGCTCGTAACGGCGGGCGCGCTCAAGTTGTTTGTTGGACGCGCTGTTTCTGTCGGGGGTTGTGCTCTGGTGATCGCGAAAAACACGACAATAACTAGCGATTGATTTGGGCAGTGAAGCGTGACGACTGATGAGTGATTCAAGGCGAGCCGCGGTGCGAGCAGGCGCTGCGAGGCTTGGGTGAAGGTCTGAGTTTGCGGTGGACCGAGCATGTTGCGTCCTTTGGGGGCTTGAAGAGTGCCCCGACTCACGTTAGCACGTTTGCCGGTTGTTGAATATTCGCAGAAATACTGACGGCAGCAAGAGATCGAAAAGAAGAGACGAGATTTCACCGGGCGCCCGACTCAAAGGTAGGGGGCCGATCCTTGCTGCAAGTGCAAACGAGCCGGCGGGACGCCGGCGCTACGAAAGTCAACGGCGCCCAGCTAAAGCTGGCCGCTACAAAGTCTGATCCTGACCTTGGGACGCGGCGGCTATTCGTAGCGCAATGCGACCATGGGGTCCAGTTGCATGGCGCGGCGGGCTGGGGCGTAGCAGGCCCAGAAGCCGACCGCCGCTAGCAGCAGCGTGGCCGTGGCGTAGGTGAGCGCATCGGTGGGGCTGACGCCCACCAGGATTGTGGCCATGGAGCGCGTGAGCGCCCACGCGAGCACCATTCCGCATAGCACGCCTACGATCACGAGCGCCAATCCCTGCTGCAGCACCAGACGCAGGATGTCGGGGCGGCCGGCGCCTAAGGCCATGCGGATGCCGATCTCACGAGTTCGCTGGCTGGCGGCGAATGAGACGACTCCGTACACGCCGACAACCGCCAGCGTCAGACCGAGAAGGCCCATGCTTGCGGCGAGGATCGCACCGACCTGGAAAATGAAAAACCCATTTCCGCCCGCGAGCGACTGGCGCATCGTTTGGACATCTGAAACCGGCATGTTGGGATCGAGCGCGCGAACTTCGTTCTGCATTTGCGCGATCATGCTTTCCGGCGGCACCGACGAACGCACCTGCAAAGTGCGGTACGCGGAGAAATTCTGCGCGAGCGGGACGAAGAAATACGGTTTCTTGTCCCAACCGATGAAGATGTATTTTCCATCGGCCGCCAAACCGACGACTTCGACAAACGGTCCCGTGGCACTCTTCAGACTGAAGCGCTTCCCGATGGGGTCCTGGTTGGGCCAGAATTGCTGAGCCATGGTCTGATTTACGACGGCTACGAGCGGGGCTTTGTCGTTGTCATTTTCGCGGAATACACGTCCGCGCAGCAGCGGAACTCGCATGGTATCGAAATAAGGTTCGTCCACATGGTTATAAATCACCACGGGAGGCGGCTGGCCGGGAGTGGGCGGTTGTCCTTCGATGTAAACCGAGCCGCCGTCTTGCACGGCTCCCATGGGAACACTGAATGCGAGGCTCGCCGATTGCACACCGGGCAAGGTGCGTACCCTGGCTTCGAGGTCGTGGTAAAAGGTCTTGGTGCGGGCGTCATCGTAGCCGACTTCGCGCGGGTCCAAGGTCAGATTCAACACTTGGTTGGCGTCGAAGCCCATGTAGGCGTGCTGCGCGCGGATGAGGCTGCGCACGAATAGTCCAGCGACGATCAAAAGCACGAGCGAGCCTGCTACTTGCGCCACGACCAGCACGCTGCGCAGACGGTGGCGGCTTACTCCTGCCGTATCGCCTCTGCCGCCGCTTTGCAGCACGCTGTTCACGTCCGTTCGTCCTGCCCTCACCGCCGGCCACAAACCGACAACGGCGCCGGTGAACAGAGCGGCTGCCATCGCGTATGCAAAAACCCGCCAATCAAAACCAAAATCCACGCGGATGGGGATTCTGCCAGCCGGGAGGATCGAAACGACTGCGCTGCTGGCCCACACGCCGAGCGTCAGCCCGCCAACGCCGCCGAAAAGCGCCAGCAGAATGCTCTCGGTGAGCATCTGACGAATCAACCGCCAGCGATTCGCACCCATGGCGGCGCGGATGGCCATTTCGCGTTGGCGCATGGTGGCCCGCACCAGCAGAATATTCGCCACGTTCATGCAGGCCAGAAGCAGGACCAAGCCCGCCAGCGCCAGAAATACGCCGGCAATGAACGGTACGATATTGTTTGGAAACGGCTGCGGCCGCGCCAGCCTCTCCGGAACGATGTGGACCGATATTCCCTTGTCTGTCGCGGGATATTGTTCCGCCAGCCGCGCCATCACCACATTCATCGAGCTTTGCGCCTGCTTCAGGGTCACGCCCGGTTTCAGCCGCCCGAGCACGACCAACGAGCGGTTGCTGCGGTCGCTCCACATCGTGGCCGCATCTTGCGCGGGCAGCATGTTCAGAGGTACGTAGCCGTCCAAATTCAGGGCAAAGTTTGTGCCTTGAAATCCCTTCGGCGTCACTCCAACAATCGTGGCCTCTTGCCCGTCAATCAGCGCTTGCTTGCCCACCACTCCCGGATCCCCGCCAAACTTTTTTTGCCAGAAATCGTAACCCAGCACGATGTAGGGATCTTTGCCCCCTGCTTCTCCCTCCGCCGGCAGGAACAATCGTCCCAGCGCCGGCTGCAGGCCGAGACCGGAAAAATAATTCCCCGTCACATAGCCATAAACGAACTGATTAGCTTTGCCGCTATAACTTAGGCCGCCGAGAGTGATTTGCGAGGCAAACACATCGGAAAACGCATCTGCCTGCTTGCGGAGATCGACGAGTTCGGAATAGGAAAACGTGAAGATTCCCAAAGTGTCGCCCTGCACCTGCGCAGCCAGCACCATGATCTGATCGGGCGATTTCACCGGCAGGGGCCGAAGCAGAAGTCCATTCACGAGCCCAAAGATCGCGGTGTTGGCGCCAATCCCCAACGCCAGCGTCAGGATCACGATTATGGTCAGCATCGGCGACTTCCCGAGCATCCTGAAGGCGTAGCGGACGTCTTGCCAGAGCGTGGCCATGAAGTCTTCCTCCTGCTGCGTTCGAGATAGGTATGCACGTATCTGTCCCTCGAGAGTTGTTTGCTATCTCTGTGCTGGTAAATTACTTACAATAGGCCTTGAGAGCCTTTCGGTAGGCGTGATGGGCGATTCCGAAACGTGGCGTCGCGAAAACGGACAGTTGCAAGGCAGCGTGCGCCGTGATTGCTTGAACGTGAAAGCGGGAGGCTGGGAAACAATTGCCCGAGTGCTCGAAGCGACCGCGTGTGCGGCCTTGCCGAGTTCTTGGGGCACGGTAAGATCAGCTAAAGGAGAGTGCCGACCGCCGCTATGACTCGAGATGAGATTCAGTTGCTCTACGAATACGACCGCTGGGCGAACAACAGGGTTCTGCAAGCGGCCTCGACGCTTGGCGCCGAAGAGTTCACGCGTGACCTTGCAGGCAGCTTCGGTTCGGTGCGAGACACGCTCTTACACATCGTCGGCAGCGAGTGGGGTTGGCTGACGTGTTGGAAGGATCCGTCCCCCAGCTCCGCGTTCGTCACAGAATTGGTGTGGACGCAACGCGAGGCACTGTTTAATGCCAATGCGTTTCCTGACCTCGCTGCAGTGCAGTTAAAGTGGGCGGAAATCGAGAGAGAACAAGTGGAGTTTGTGAATGGCGTGACGGACGAATCCTTGGCAAGGGTGCTTCCTGTGCGCACAACACAAATCAGCCTGGCGCATCTGATGCAGCATTTGGCGAACCATTCGACCTACCATCGGGGTCAAGTCTCGCTCATGATGCGGCAGCTTGGGGCTGAGCCGCTTGCCACGGACTTCGCCATGTTTTTGATGGAGGGCCGCGGCGCGAGAGTCGCTGCGCCGTAGTTTACTCAAGGAAGATTTGATCGAGCCGAGAACTGGCTGGCTATTTCCGACCATGCGAATGGCTGCGCTGGATATTTCGATTCGGGGCGCCGCACCGGGTTGGCAGCCGATTTGACCGCGCCTTGTTTCCTCCGCTAGCATGACTGCGTCCGCACGCACGCCATGGAAGCGATCAAACACGTTATCGTCGGGACTGCCGGGCACATTGACCACGGCAAATCCTCGCTTGTGGAGGCGTTGACCGGCACGAATCCCGACCGGCTCGAAGAAGAAAAGCGGCGCGGTATCACTTTGGATTTGGGATTTGCGTTCCTGGAGCTGGACGGCGTGCGGCTGGGACTGGTGGATGTGCCGGGGCACGAGCGGTTTGTGCGCAACATGCTGGCGGGGGCGGGCGGGATTGACCTGGTGCTGCTGGTGATCGCGGCGGACGAGGGGAGCAAGCCGCAGACACGCGAGCATTTCGAAATCTGCCGGTTGCTGGGAATTCCGCGCGGAATTATCGCCATTACCAAATCCGATCTCGCTGATTCTGATTCGCTGGGACTGGTGCGGCTGGAGATCGAAGAGTTTGTGCGGGGATCGTTCCTGGACGGTGCGCCGATTGTGGCGGTGAGCGCGCGCAGTGGCGCGGGGCTGGATGAATTGAAGAACGTGCTGCGACGCGCGGCACAAGCAGTGGCGGCGAAAGATGCCACGCAGAATTTTCGTTTGCCGATTGACCGCTCATTTGCGATGAAGGGATTCGGGACGGTGGTCACCGGGACGCTGATTTCCGGCGCGGTAAAGGTGGAAGACGAAGTGGAGCTGTATCCTGCGCGGAAACGGCTGCGTGTTCGCGGGCTGCATTCCGGAGGAAAACAGATCGAGCGCGCCGTCGCGGGGCAGCGCACGGCTGTGAACCTGGCGGGAATCGAGCACGAGGAAATCACGCGTGGGATGGTTTTGGCGCCGGCGGGGCTTTTCGAAGCGACGCAGCGCGTGGATGCGCGCGTGACGTTGCTGGATTCCGCGCCGCCGCTAAAGAATCGCGCGCGGGTGCATTTCCATCAGGGCACGGCGGAAGCGATCGCGGAAGTGATTTTGCTCAATGACGGCGGCGGTGAAGTTGCGGCGGGCGGGTCGGTGTTTGCACAATTGCGGCTCGACCAGCCTTTGCTGCTGCTTCCAGGCGATCGCTTCGTCCTGCGACGGTTTTCGCCGGTGGTGACGATTGGCGGCGGCACGGTGTTGGACGCTCGGGCCCCGCGGCACAAACGCCTAGACGCGACGGTCGCACCGTTCCTGGTCGTGATGGAAAACGGCAAACGGGAGGAAATTCTGGGCGCGCTGGTGGAAGCGGTGCCGCGCGGGCTGACGCTTGCCGAGATCTTGGCTCGGACGGGATGGATCGACTCGGAGACGCGCGCGGCGTCGGAAAAATTGGCAGCCGCGAAACGCGTGAGGATATTGGGAAGCGCGCCGATTGTCGTGGCTCCGGCACAGGCCGTCACAGATTGCGCCGTGGCGATTCGCAAGGCCGTAGAGACTTTTCATGGCGCGAATCCCCTATCGCCGGGGATTCCGAAACCGGAATTGCGCGCGCGGGCGGGGCGAGCGCGAGCGGAAATTTTCGAAGCGGCGCTGGGTGATTTGGTGGCGGCGCGAGCGGTGGTGACGGCTGGAGATCTGGTGAGCCAGGCCGGACGCGAGATCACTCTTTCGACGGAGGAGACGCGCGCCAAGGAATTGATCGAGCGCGAATTCGAAAGCGCGGGGCTCACCGTGCCGGGGCTTGCCGGCGTGCTAGCCAAGTTGCCGGTGGATGCGGCGCGCGCGCAGAAAATTCTGCAGATTCTGCTGCGCGAAAAAGTGCTGGTGAAGATTTCCAGCGATTTGGTGTTTCACCGGAGCACGCTGCAACGCCTGCGCGAAATGCTGGCGAAATATCGCAAGGAACGCGGCGCGCGGCTGCCAATCACTGCATTTAAGGAACTTACGGGCATCACACGCAAATACGCCATCCCGCTGCTGGAGCACCTGGACCGCGAGCAGGTAACGCGGCGGGCGGGGGACGAGCGTGTTATACTTTGAAGGATTGGGGTCCGAAGGGCGAATCGGAAGCAGCCGCGGCGTCGTGAGCTGCGATTTGGTGTCCAGAAAAGTCTGGAAGGCAGGTGAGTTATGGAAGCATTGAGTCCGTTTCATTTGATAATTATTCTCGCGGTGATCGTGCTGCTGTTCGGCGGAAAGAAAATTCCCGAAGTGATGCGCGGACTGGGCGAGGGCATCCGCAACTTTAAGGATGGCATGAACGCGCCGCATCCGAGTTCGCCGAGCGCGAACCCACCGGCAAATCCCCCGGCCGCGGCGCCTACTGTGCCGCCGACGCCGGCAGCGACGGAAGAGAAGAAGTAGCGGCTTAGTTTGTACCGCGCGAAATTTGGATCTTGAGGTGTTGTGACGGCGGTCCCGCTTTGCGGGACCGCCGTTTTCTTTTTTTGCGCCGGGCCGCGACGGCTACGATCGGCCGTCTTCTTTCCAGCCGAGCGATTGCAGGGTGGTCCAGAGGCGGGAGAGCGGCAAGCCGAGCACGTTGAAATAGCAGCCTTCGATGCGCGTGGCAAATCTTCCGGCAATGCCTTGAATTCCGTACGCTCCGGCCTTATCGAACGGCTCGCCGGTCTGAATGTAGCTTTCGATTTCCTCTTTTGACATTTTCAGGAATTCGACGCGCGTTTTTTCGACGTGCAGGGCTTCTTTGGCGGCGGGAACGTTTATTACGCAGAGTGCGGTGAGGACTTCGTGGGTTTTGCCGTTGAACAGGCTCAGCATGCGGCGAGCGTCTGCGGCATCTTCGGGTTTGGCGAGAATCTGGCCCTCGGCCACGACGGTCGTGTCCGCGGCGATCACGATGGCGCGCTCAGCTGCTGCGCGCGCTGGTTCGGAGATGGCGCGCGCTTTGGCTTGCGCGACGCGGCGGACGTAATTTTCGGCAGATTCGTGCGGCAGGCGCGTTTCGTCGACATCGGCTGGGCGGACTTCAAACACGAACCCGGCATTGCGCAGGACCTCCGCGCGGCGCGGCGAAGAGGATGCGAGGATCAGCTTCATGAGAAAAACGTAACACAGAACACCTGTACTTCTGTACAGGTTGCAACTGTGCGACAGGGACGTGGCGGATTGTACGCAGGCCAACGTGTCCGGCGTGGCGGAGGGTAGCGAGATAGTCTAGGCTGGTAAGGCCGATGATGTGCCGCAGGATTGTGTCGTAACGAGCCGGCGTCGCGGTTCTATATTTAGGCAGCAGTCCACCTGCACGTAAGTGAGAGAAGCGAAAATGGGTTTCCTGTTCTATGCGAGTTTCGTGAGATTTGTGCTGGAAGGCGGCTACGGCCACGTGCTGGCGGAGCGCGCGCGGGTGTGGATGAAGGCCGCCGGCTTGGTGCTACCGGAGCAGTAGGAACACTTTCGGATCGCCTACGAACACAGGCAGGTTGTAAGAAACCGAGGACCAAATCGATGCCGATGACCAGAGAAGCGCGCGGGGGACGGGGCGTGGATGTGCGTACGCCGGAAATGCTCGGCACGCTGGCGACGCACGCGCCGCGGATCGAAGAATTTCAGTTTGTGAAGTTCCGCGTGGAGGGCGAAGTGGCCCATATGCGGCTGGATCGCCCCGATCAGAATCTGCTGAATGAGCGGATGCTGATGGAAATCGCGGCGGGCATCAATTCCGTCAGCGAAAAGCGGCAAGTGAAACTGGTGTTGCTGGACTCGGCGGGCAAGGCTTTTTCCGGCGGAATTGAGCTGGGCGAATATACGCAGCGGCGCGTGTTCCAGTTGCTGGACGCTTTTCACAGCGCGTTTGCGGCAATGATGGATACATCGAAACCCGTGGTCGTGGTCGTGAACGGCCCCGCCTACGGTGGTGGCGCGGAACTGGCGGCGCTGGGCGACCTGGTGATCGCGACGCCCAATGCGCGGTTTGCGCAGCCCGAAATTAAATTGGGAGCGTTTCCGCCGCTCGCCGCAGCCGTGCTGCCGTATATTCTGGGGCCGAAGATGGCGATGGAGCTGGTGCTGACCGGCGAAGCGATGACCGCGGAACGCGCGCGCGAAGTGGGGCTGGTGAATTTTCTGGTGCCGGAAGACAAATTGGTGGACAAGGTGGACGAGATTATCGGGCGCGTGACGGCGCAGTCTGGTCCGGTGCTGACCATGGCGAAGAAAGCGATTCTGGGTAGCCTGGGATTGCCGCTGCGCGACGGCGTGCGCAATTCGATGAAAGTTTTCTTGAATGAGCTGGCTGATTTGGAAGATTCGCAGGAAGGTTTGCGCGCGCTGGTGGAAAAACGCGCGCCGAAGTGGAAGAACCGGTAGCGGTGGTCCAGCCGCGTTCCGGGTGGTTGTCGAGCCTGCGCTGAATCATGGAGGCAACCGAAGCATCGCGCTACTCGGCAGCATGGCGAGACCGCAAACGGCGGATGGTGGTATTTAAAACCGTCCAGTTTCTTTTCTTCCCGATGGTCCTCGGCGCCGAATTTATCTCTTCGAAGAATCCGTATGCTCGTCTCGGGTCCATTCAGCCGGTATTTCCCGCTTTCTTGAGTTGGTTCCTTGAATACATTCTTGCTGGGATCTGGCTGAACCGATTCCGGTGTCCGCGGCGCGGTCAGCTTTATTTCTGGAGATTGGAAGGGAAGGGGTCACTAGAGAGGCAGAAGAAGTGGCGGAACTGCCATCATTGCGGGCTCCAGCAAGACGCAGTGCCGAGTTAGTGCGAGCTGCGATGTTGGCACGATTCCGGCCGCGACATCATCCATTTTGCCATCTCATTGACAGTAAAAGCGCGGACGCATACACTCGCCGAGGACAACTTAGCTGGCTCGGGGTAGCCTTGCGGGCGCGATCGTTGCGCTTGCAGGTAAAAATTGAAGTCGGGATGAATTTCAATTTTTAGGGAAGGCCGTGAAAATCGGCCACGGTCCCGCCACTGTAATCGGCTGTCGCTGGGATGCGCGCTTTTTTGCGGCGAGCTCGGCGAATCGGTCGAAAGTCAGGGAACCTACCCGAGCTCGTCGAAGCTGACACTCTCCGCGCGAGAGAGTGTGGCGAGATGCCTCGCTCTATTCGCGAGGCTTTTTTATTGCGCGGGGGGAGTATTTTGGCGGCACGGGGAAGGAGACAACGGTTTTTTACGATCGCGCTGACGATCGCTTGTGCGGCGTTCGCATACGGCGTGCGCAATGCCGGCGCCGCCGACGTGCGCCCGCAACAACGTGCGACGACACCCGCAGATCCAGCGGCGCAAACGGCGGCAAATAAACGCACCGTGAAATTGGTGACCGACGAAACGGGCCGGCGCATGGCAATTCCTCTGAATGTGCAGCGGGTGGTGAGTCTGGCGCCGAACCTGACAGAAACAATTTACGCGCTGGGGCTGGACGCGAAACTTGTTGGCGACACGACGTTTTGCGATATTCCGCCCGCGGCGAAGGATAAACCGCACGTCGGCTCTACACAGGATCCGAGCCTGGAAGCGATCGTGGCGCTGCATCCGGACCTGGTGCTGGCGACCACGTCCATCAACCGGGCTCAGACCGCGGACGCGCTGCTGAAGATCGGCGTGCCGGTGTATACCAGCGATCCGCACACGGTGACGGGAATCCTGAATTCGATCTCGACCATGGCGGATTTGATGGACGCGCGCGAGCAAGGCGCGAACTTAGTAGCGGAATCGCAGAAACGCCTCGATACGCTGCACGCGGCGTTGCAGGACCGTCCCTTGGCGCACGTGCTTTTTGTGGTGTGGGAAGATCCGTTGATCTCGATCGGACAAAATACATTCATCGCGGATGCGTTGCGCTGGGCTGGAGCGGAATCGATTATTGTGGCCAGTCAAAATTGGCCGCAGGTGAGCATGGAAGAAGTGGTGCGATTACAGCCGGATTACATCGTGCTGACGCCGGACCATCTGGAAGCAGAAACGCACGAGCATGGGGACAATCTGCGCCAGCGGCCGACGTGGAGCGACTTGCGCGCGGTGAAACTGGGGCACGTGGTGATGGGCAGCGACGAATTCACGCGGCCTGCACCCGGACTGGTGGATGCGATCGAAGCGCTTGCGCACGCATTGCACCCGGAAGTTTTCCCGCCGCAAGTGGAAAATGGAAAAGTGAAAATGGAAGACGGCGCGCACTTTTATGCCGCCACAGCGGCGGGAGAATCTTGGCGGGGGTGCGGCACATGCGCCCGCTGACGCCGAAACGGATTCTTGCGATCTGCGGGCTGCTGGCGACGATTCTGTTTGTTGCCGTAGTGGTTTCGCTGCGCGTGGGAGCGTATCCCATCAGCATGCGGGATATCGTGATTACCTTGTTTAACGGCGCGATTGGACGCGGGGACACTTCGGAATTCAACCAGGTGATTTTTGGATTGCGTTTGCCGCGCATTGCTTTGGGAATTCTGGTGGGCGCATCGCTTTCCACTTCCGGGGCTGGATTTCAGGCGCTGCTGCGCAATCCGCTGGCCGATCCCTACGTGCTGGGAGTTTCGAGTGGCGCGGCGCTGGGTGCGATGCTCAGCTTGATTATTGCGCCGCACACCGTGGGCGCGATTCAGCTGGCGGCTTTCATCGGTGCGGCGGCGACGATTGCGGCGGTTTATTTTCTAGGACGGCGCGGCGGGCAGCTGGACAGCGCCACGCTGCTGCTCGCGGGAATTGTGGCGGCTTCGTTTCTTTCGGCGATCATTATTTTTCTGCTGACTTTGGTGAATGGTCCGGGCTTGCGCAGCATGACGTTCTGGCTGATGGGCGATCTGACGGCGCCGCCGCCGACACAGAATGTGCTGGGGTGGTTTGGTTTTCTGTATTTTGTTTTTGCAGTGGCGGCGGGGGCGATGTACACGACGTCTTCCGATCTGAATCTGATTCTTACCGGCGAACAGGAAGCGGGGCACCTGGGCGTGAATGTGACGCGCGTCAAGCTGGTGGTGTACGTGGCGGCTTCGGTGCTGACGGGCCTGGCGGTTTCGGTGAGCGGGGCGATTGGATACGTGGGCCTGCTGGTGCCACACGTGATGCGCATGCTTTTCGGCACGGATTACCGGCTGCTGATTCCGACGTCGGCGATTGGCGGGGCGATTGTGATCGTGCTGGCGGATACGCTGGGGCGCACGATCGTCGCACCAACGGAATTGCCGGTGGGCGCGATGACGGCGCTGGCAGGCGCGCCGGTATTTATTTACCTGATGCGCCGGAGAATTCGATGAACGCCGGCGCGGAAAACGGAGCGACGGTGGCGCGGCAGCCGGCGCCGTTCGCGCCTCCGAAGAGCGTGCGTCTGAAAGTGGAGCAGGCCAGCTACGCTTATTCCGCGACGGACCGTTCGGCGCCGAAATTCACGCTGGGGCCGGTGAGCTTCGAAGCGCAGCAGCGCGAATTGGTGGCGATTCTGGGGCCCAATGCCAGCGGAAAATCCACGCTGCTGAAATTGCTCGCGGGAATGATCAAGCCGTTGTCGGGGCGCGTGGAAGTGGATGGCACGGAAGTGAGCGAGTTGGAATTGCGCACGCGGGCGCAACAGATCGCGCTGGTGTCGCAGGAAAGCGAACTGCTCTTTCCATTGCGCGTGTGGGAGTACGTGCTGCAGGGGCGCTATCCCTACGGCAAGAGATTGCGCTTTGAATCGGATGAAGACTGCCTGATGGCCGGAAACGCGCTGGCGCAGGTGGGTGCGGACGCGTTGCGGGATCGCTGGATGGAGCAGCTTTCCGGGGGCGAGAAGCAGCGTGTGATTCTGGCGCGGGCGCTGGCCCAGCAGCCTTCCCTGCTGCTGCTGGATGAGCCTACACAGCATTTGGATATCGGTGGCAAAGTGGAATTGCTGCGGCGGCTGCGCCGGCTGGCTGATGAAAATCGCTACACCGTGGTGGTGGTGACGCACGAATTGAATTTGGCCGCAGAATTTTCCGATCGCATCGCGTTGTTGCACAAGGGCAAGTGCTTGCGCATTGGAGAACCTGCGGAAGTGTATCAGCAGGATGTGTTAGAAGAAGTGTTCGAAGCGCCGCTGGAAGTGGAGATGCGCTCGAGCGGGCGTCCGCGTGTGATTTTGCGGGGGAGCCACTAGTTTTTTAGCTGTAAGCGGCGCGTGTGGAATTTTCACGGCGCCGTCCACAATCACCAGAGACTCCGCGCACGGGAAGACGGTGAAAAACCGTCGCCGCCGCGCGACTGTAAGGCGGAATTTTTAAGCGCGCACCACTGTCGGAAGCGAAGGATCGCGGAAGGCCGGCGATTCCGAGCGGAAGATGGGAAGGCCGCGCTGATGCCGGGATTTCATCTTCATGATGCATTGCGATGAAATCGGGGCAAGCCGCCAAGCCAGGAGACCGGCGGAGTCTCAATCCGGATGCGCGAGCGCCTGAGGCGGCGCGCGCGTTATTGGGACAACCTTCAACTCCCGCGCGAGAGGGAGAGGAGGAAAAATGAGACTACGCTCCAGCGTATTGTATTTCACTTCCTTATTTTTAGTTTTGGCCTGCAGCGCCCACGCACAAACTCCCCATACTTCCGCAGGCGGTTCCGCGATCGCGCCCGGCGCAGCGCACGATCCGCAGGACGCTGCGATTTCCGGCACAGTTTTCGATTCTGCCGGGCAAGCCGTGCCCGGAGCTCACGTCACCCTGCTCTACGCGATGGCCCAACTGGAAACACGCGACACGAATGCGCAAGGCCAATACAACTTCGCGCGTTTGCGCGCGGGAAAATACCAAGTGCTGGCCACGGTTTCGGGATTCGACCAATTGCCGGTGGATGTTGAGTTGGCGAGCAGTGAAAAGCATATCCGCGATCTCCATCTGACGTTGAGCGCCTTGCGCGACAAGGTCGTAGTCTCGGCCGCACTCGGCGGCGCGCTTACTTCGCAGATCGGTTCCTCCGTCAGTGTGGTCTCCGCGGATGAGATTGACGCTCGCGGCGCGCAGGTTGCTACGGACGTGCTGCGCGGCCTGCCCGGTGTCGAAATCAACCAGTCCGGAGGCCGCGGAACGATTTCCAGCGCTTTCATTCGCGGCGGAGATTCGGACTACAACCTGGTGATGATTGACGGAATTGAACTGAACGATTTCGGCGGCGGGTTCGATCTCTCGCCGCTGCCGGCGGAAGGCGTGGAGCAAGTCGAGGTGATAAGTGGTCCGGAGAGCGCGCTTTACGGATCAAATGCCGTAGCTGGGGTGATTAACCTGGAGACGATTCACGGAGATGGTCCGCCGCATTTTACGTTTTTGGGCGAAGGCGGCAGCCTGTACACCTGGCGACTGGCTACTACGGGAGCGGGACTGAACCAGGGCTTCAGTTGGGCCTACAGCCTTTCGCGGCTGCAAACCGACGGCCAAAAACCGAATGATGCTTACCGCGGTCAGACTGCGACTGTGAGCCTGGGATACTCGCGCTCGCCGCGCCGCAAATTCGATGTAAATTTTTTCGGTTACGCTGGCCTGCTCGGACTCCCGGGGCCCTGGGGTTCGAACCCCGACGGTCTATTTCCGGGCCTGGATCCGTCCACCCACCAGAACCAGAATCTTTTCGGCTACCAGGCGCAGGAAACCGAGCAGTTTTCGTCTCGGTTTCAACAGGTAACCACAGTAAGCGTGTCGACGGACCGGATTACGTTCATCTCGCCATTAGAAGGCAATTCGTTCACCAACAATCTGCGCGTGGTGGCCAATACCAGGAGCGAGATCGCGGTCTCTTCCAAGGACACGCTGGTAGCGGGATTTGAATACGACCGAGATCAGTACAAGAATCTATTTGTTGAAGGGACCAACGACTTGCCATTTGTGCTGGGGCGCAATAGCTATGCGTTCTTCGCGGAAAACCGCTGGACTCCAACCGATCGCTGGTTCATCAACGTGGGACTGCGCGTGGACGATCTTCAAACTGACTCCGTTCCGGTGAACAACGACACAGGCCAGCCCGGGATTCCCGCCAATACCCTCGTCAAGGTCACTCCTCGGATTTCGGCCGCATATTTCGTCCGGGAGGACGATGCCGACGGATTTTTTGGCGCAACGCGCCTGCACGCCAGTTTTGGAACCGGCTTCCGCGCACCGAATGGATTCGAACTGGCGTTTACGAATAATCCGGCGTTGAAGCCCGAGGAAAGCATCAGCTACGATGCGGGCGTCGAGCAACGGATGGCGCAGGGCCGCGCGATTCTGGACGTCACGTACTTCTACAACAAATTCACCGATCAAATCGTTTCCACCGGTAACCTGCCCACCAATTTCGATTCGGAGAACATCGGAAAGTCGCGAGCCTGGGGCCTGGAGACATCCATTCGCATCCATCCGATTCGGTCGTTGGAGTTTTCAGGTTCGTACACCTGGTTGAATAGCGCGATTTTGGCGCTGGACGGCTTCCCGGAACCCATCGATCCCTTCTCCGTCGGAGAGCCCTTGCTTCGCCGCCCGCGCAACGCCGCTGGATTCAACGCCACGTGGACGAAGAAGCGGCTGATGCTAAACATGAACGGGACGATTCGCGGCGCGGTTCTCGATGTCGAACCAAACGATGGAACATTTGCTTGCGAGTTGATAAACCCCATAACTCTCAAGCCTTTTCAGTGCCTGTTTCGGAATCACGGATATGAACTGATGAACGCGGGCTTCGCCTACCAATTGCCCAAGGGCATCGAAATCTACGGGCGGCTCAATAACTTCCTGAACCAGAGATACGAGGAGGCTTTTGGCTTTCCGTCTTTGCGGCTGAATTTCATGGCGGGGGTTAAATTTCAAATTCCCACTGGGGGCGGCCGCGGCGATAATTGAGATGGCGAGTATCTCCTGATGAGGGGCAATTGAAGGTTTCGGAAACGGATTTTCTGAGGCAGCATGGCGGGAGCTGGGCCGCGCGGCGAGCGCGGGAATTTTCTGTTGTGAATATTCATGCCAGGGAAATTCCCGCGCCGCCTGAGCGGATTTTTCCGGAGTTGGGCGCGCGCGAACTCCTTATGCCCTCGTGGCGGTGGAAGCTCTTGTTCGCTGTCCGTATTTTAATCGGGAAGATCTTTCGCTGGGATCGGGGCCTGGCATCACATGCTCCGGAACCTCTGGAAGCCGGAAAACATTATGGCTTTTTTGCGATCGAGTGGGTGGACCCGCCGCACGAAGCAGGAATGGGCGTAACGAATCAGTTGACGTCGGGGCTGCTGTGCTGGCTGCTGGAACAGACTCCTCGCGGAACCAAAGTATTTAACGTCACTTTGGCTAATTTTGTGGGTTGGCAGGGGCGGAATTATTGGCGCGTCATACGGCCATTTCATGACACGCTTACTGAGGACTCGTTGAAGGAATTGGCGCGGCGGGTCGCGTCCCGCTCGGCCGTTCGGCCGGCCTGAAAGCAGGTTTTTCCCCAGAAGGACCCCAACGATTGTGACGGATGCTATAATTCTGGGTTCGCGGCGGCCTGGCGCTGCGCTACGCGCCTTACCACATGACCCGAGACACTCAGGAAGCAAATCGCGTGACACCCGAGATTATGGCTAAGTATGAAGCTGTGATCGGCCTGGAAGTGCACGTGCAACTGAAGACGCGCACGAAGGCGTTCTGCGGCTGCTCGACGCGCTTTGGCGACGCGCCGAATTCCAATACTTGTCCGGTGTGTTTGGGATTGCCGGGAGCGTTGCCGGTGCTGAATCGCCGGGCGCGCGAGCTGGCAATTCGTGCGGCGCTAGCGCTGGAGTGCAAGATTCAGGAGCGGTCCGTCTTCGCGCGCAAGAATTATTTCTATCCCGACTTGCCGAAGGGCTACCAGATTTCGCAGTATGAGTTGCCGCTGGCTCTGGCTGGCTCGCTGAAAATTGAAGCGGAGGGCGCGGCCAAGCGCATTGGAATTACGCGCGTGCACATGGAGGAAGACGCGGCGAAAAATCTGCACGAAGGCTTCGCGGATTCCGACCGCTGGAGCTACATTGATTACAACCGCTGCGGCACCCCGCTGATAGAAATTGTTTCCGAGCCTGATATACGGACGCCTGCTGAAGCGTATTCATATTTGACGACGTTGAAGCAGGTGCTGGAGTACACGGAAGTGAGCGATTGCAACATGGAAGAAGGGTCACTACGCTGCGACGCGAATGTAAGCGTGCGTTTGCGCGGGGCGCCGAAATTCGGAACGAAGGTGGAGGCGAAGAACCTGAATTCGTTCCGCTATCTGGCGCATGCACTGGAATATGAAATCGAACGGCAAATCGGCGTGATGGAGGCCGGCGGCACGGTGACGCAAGAGACGCGGTTGTGGAATGTGGCGGGCGGACGCACCGAGGCGATGCGCTCGAAGGAATTCGCGCATGACTATCGTTATTTTCCTGACCCGGATTTGCTGCCGCTGACGGCTTCGGCGGCGCTGGTGGAGCAGGTGCGGGCTGCGATGCCGGAATTGCCGGACGCCAAGCGGGCGCGATTCGTGAGCGAATATGGAATTGCGGAGTACGATGCGGGCGTGCTGACGGCTACGCGCGCGCTGGCCGGTTATTTCGAAGCTGTGGCGCGCGCCGGTGCTCCGGCGCGTGCGGCGGCGACCTGGATTTCGGTGGAATTGCTGCGGCGATTGAAAGATGCGGGCAAGGAGATCGAGGATTGTCCGCTGGCGCCTGCGGCGCTCGCGGAATTGCTCGCTATCGTGGAGCGCGGCGAAATTACGGCGGCCAGCGGCAAAAGAGTGTTCGCCACCATGTTCGATACCGGGAAGAAGGCCAGGGAAATCATCGCGTCCGAAGGTATGGCGCAGATTTCCGATCCTGGCGCGATTGAAACGATTGCGCGTGCGGTAATTGCTAAGAACCCTGAAAACCTGGCGAAGTACCGCGGGGGAAGCGAAGGCGTGTTCAAGTATTTCGTGGGCCAGGTTATTAAAGAATCGCGCGGGCAGGCCAACCCGCAGATCGTAAACGAAATTCTGAAGCGCGTGCTGGCAGAGGCATAAGCACCGCGGCGCACTGGCGTGGCGAAGCGGCGTGGCGAAGTAGCGCAAGAACGGGCGAAGGAGAAACACTGTGCTGAAGGAAGGCGATCAGGCACCGCATTTTGAAGTGCTCGCGGACGACGGGCGAAAAGTGACACTCGCCGACTATCGCGGCAAGCATCTCATTTTGTATTTTTATCCGAAAGCGAATACGCCGGGATGCATTCACGAAGCGAACGGCTTCCGCAACATGATCGCGGATTTCCAGGCGCAAAACGCGGAGATCGCCGGGGTGAGCGCCGACGATGTGGAGGCGCAATTGAAATTCAGCAAGAAGCTCAACCTGAATTTCCCGCTGCTGGCGGACACGGAATTTGCAATGATCGAAGCGTACGGCGCGCGGCGCATGAAAAGCTTTTTGGGCAAGACGTTCATGGGAATCGTGCGGACAACGTTCTGGATCGGGCCGGACGGCAAGATCGTGAAGATCTGGAACAGTGTAGTCCCCAGAGGGCACGCAACTGAAGTGCTGACGGCGCTGCGCGGCGACGAGCCGACGGGCGAGCGCGATGATGCTGCATCGACCGCTGCGCCATCGAGTAAATCGTAAACGAAATTCGGCAGCGCGTGCTGGTGTAACCTCAGCTCGCTTTATGCGCGGAGAATCCAGATGCTCAAAGTAGGCGACAAGGCTCCGGACTTTCAGGTGACCGACGACAGCGGCGCGGCCGTTTCGCTGCGGGATTATCGCGACAAGAACCTGATCCTCTATTTTTATCCAAAAGCGAATACTCCAGGTTGAATCAACGAAGCGTCCGAGTTTCGCGACGCGCTCAAGCAATTCGATGAACTGAATACTTCGATCGTCGGCTGCAGCGGCGATTCCGTGGATGCGCAGAAAAAGTTCAAGGTGAAGCACAAGCTGACTTTTCCGCTTCTGGCCGACACGGAATTCGACGTGATCGAGCCGTATGGCGCGCGGCGAATGAAGAGCTTCTTGGGGAAATCGTTTCTGGGGATCGTGCGGATGACGTACTGGATCGGTCCAGACGGCAAAATCCGCGCCGTC
This sequence comes from Acidobacteriota bacterium, assembly GCA_013289715.1. Classification (GTDB taxonomy): domain Bacteria; phylum Acidobacteriota; class Terriglobia; order Acidiferrales; family UBA7541; genus Palsa-295. The sequence goes on from JABCZJ010000004.1 coordinate 157,207, forward strand.
TGGGATAAAGTCACGCCGAAGGGCCACGCTGCCGAAGTGCTCGCAGCCATGAATGGCCTATCGTGAAGCATTTATCCTGCGTTCGTGGTTGCGCGTTAGACGGACACCTTGAAGTTCGCGCCGTCCGGCTCGATCAGCGCGTTGTCAATCAGGCGCGTGTCTCCCACTTTGGCGGCTAGCAGGACGTAACACGTGCCGCGCAGGCTGGCGATTGGCTCGAGCGTTTCGTTGTCTACAATCTCGGCGTAGTCTAGCGCGACGCGCGGTTCCGTCGTGAGGATGCGGCGCAGAGCGGCCAGCAAGCGGGCGGTGTCCCGCTCACCTCTGGCGATTTCATCGCGCACTACTGCGAGGGAGCGCGAAAGCGCTGCGGAGGCGCGACGGTCTTCGCCTTTCAGATATACATTGCGCGAAGAAAGCGCGAGGCCATCTGCTGCGCGCACGATGGGGCAGACTACCACGCGGTTGTCGAGATTCAGGTCGGCGGACATCTGGCGAATCAGGCGCGCCTGCTGCGCGTCTTTGCGGCCGAAGTAGGCGAAGCGCGGCTGCACGATTCCGAAAAGCTTCAGCACAACCGTGGTGACGCCGCGGAAATGGCCGGGGCGCGAGCGGCCTTCTAACCGGTCGCTTAATCCTTCCACGACGACCGCTGTGTGAAAACCCGGTGGATACATTTCTTGCGGCGACGGTGCAAAAAGATAATCCACGCCGAGAGCTTCGAGCGCGGCGCGGTCTGCTTCCAGCGTGCGCGGATATTGATTCAGATCTTCGGACGGGCCGAATTGCTTGGGATTGACGAAGAGGGATACGACCACCGGCGCGCATTCCCGTTGCGCGGCGCGAATCAACGAAAAATGGCCCTCGTGCAACGCGCCCATCGTCGGGACGAGGCCGACGATGCGATCTTGCGCGCGGGCTTCGTGCGTGATTTGCTTCATCCATTCGATGGTGTGGATGGTTTCCATGGGAGTGAGCGGACGCGCCCGCTTAAGTGGAATGCAGACGGGATTTTCGCCGGCGGCGACAGTTTGCGCGCTTCATGCTGTGGCGCTCGCCTGCGCGGCTCGCTCGCGATAGAAGGTAATCAAATCCGTGCCAGTGGCTTTCGCGCCCAATTGCCGCAGCAGAGTGGTGATCTGGCCGCGATGGTAGGTGCCGTGATTCGCGAGGTGCTGCAGCATTTGCCAGAGCGGCGCCGCTTGCGGCACCCCGGCCGTCGTCGTATGGTGGACGACGCGCTGCACATCTTCGGGCGTCAGTGAAGCGATGTAATCCAGCAAGTCGCGATCAATTTCCGCCCAGCGGGCGCGCACGGATCCCGCGTTTGGAAATTCCGAGGTGGGGGCGTAGGAATTCGGCGAGCGGCCGTGCCAGCGCTCGAGCCACAGCCATTCCACGAGCATCAGGTGCACCAGCGTGTCGCGGACGGAGCGAAAGCTGGAGCCCATGTCGCGTGTGAATTGCTCATCGGTCAGTTGCGAGCACGCATCGAGCGTGCGACGGTTGGCCCAGGAGTTGTAATCGTACAGCAGGCGAAAATCTTCCGCGTTCATGGGAAGCCCTCCGATGAATTGATTTCGCGCCGAGCGCCGGACGGCGCACGGCATGCGTCAGGTTCGCTGACGCGTCAGCACCTGCTCACGCAATTGCGCGGGCGAGTGAAACGATTCGGCATCCGACGGAAAATCGCCGCGGCGGACATCGTCGCAATAGCTGGTGACCGCGCTGGAAATCTCCGCGGCCAGATTCACATACTGACGGGCGAATTTCGGTTTATGGCCCGGCGTGAGGCCCACGAGATCGTGGAACACCAGGACCTGGCCGTCGCACTCGGGCCCGGCGCCGATGCCGATCGTCGGGATGTGCAGCTTTTCGGTAATGCGCGCGGCGAGATCGCGCGGCACGGATTCCAGCACCACCGAAAATGCTCCGGCGGCTTCGACGGCACGCGCATCGCGTTCGAGCTGGCGCACCGCGTCAGGTGTTTTGCCCTGTACGTGAAATCCGCCGAGCGCGTGAATGGATTGCGGTGTGAGGCCCACGTGGCCCATCACCGGGATTTCCGATTCGACGAGGCGGGCGATCAGTTCGATACGCCGCTCGCCGCCTTCGACCTTCACTGCTTCCGCGCCGCCCTCCTTCACCAGGCGCACGGCATTGCGCACGGATTCGTCGAGAGTGACGTGAAAGCTGCCGTAGGACATATCAGCGACGAGCAACGCGCGCCGGGTGCCGCGCCGCACTGCGCGCGTGTGATGCACCATTTCATCGAGCGTCACGGGCAGCGTGTTCTCGTAACCGAGCACGACCATGCCGAGCGAATCGCCTACGAGAATGATATCCACGCCAGCCGCATCGAGAAGTAGAGCAGTGGAATAGTCATACGCCGTCAGGCACGTAATTTTTTGCTTGGTTTCGAAATGGCCTGCGAGGGAACGCGCCTTGCGGGAAAGTATGTCAGGCACGGTAACCCTACCGTTGCCCGCACGCGGTGCAACACTCATTTGATCCTCCGGTGCCGCTCCTGGAAATCGGGATGCAGCCCATCAACACCTTGGATGCTAGCAGAAGGCTGGCGGTTTCCGCAAAAGGATTGTGCCGGAGGGCGCGAAACTGCCGCTTACGAACTGCTTACGATGCTGCCGGCCAGCAACCATACTCTTCTCGTAGAGGCTCGGCTGCGATCGGAACGTACGGCTTCAGGGGCTCGAGCCCGCCCTTCCGGGTCGACCAAGTATTCTGGTGACAGCCAGTCGCCTCCGGTACGCGCGCGACGGAGGAAACGCCCAATTGAGACAGGCGCTGCGTCGCTCTCCGCAGAAAGCGGCGAAGCCCAAGAACGACCTTTCACGCCGGCGCTCTAGTGATCGTGGTCGTGGTCGTGCTCGTCCCAATCGTGATCGGTGTGCCAGCGATGCGCGTCTTCGTCCCACCAGCGATGCTCGGCGTTCCAGCAGCGCTCGCGTTGCGCGGCTAGTTCATTGCGCCAGTGAGCGGCTTCCTTGCTGTCCGGGCCGTGGTGCGCGATGGCATCGTGCAAGTTGTGGTCAATTTTCGCAATTTTACTCTGGCAATCGTCGGCACGGAGCGGTGCGGAAAACGCCAGCACACCGGCCAGTGCGGCCATCCCCATCGCTACCTTTGCGGCGTTCCAGATATTCGAACGATTTTGCATGGCTGCTAGTTCCTCCTGTCCGATTGAGTCTTCTCGTTCCGATTACGATTTCATTTGCGGGCATCGAGCGCCCTGCTGAATGCCGACACGGATGCTCACCAAAAAGGCTACAGAAGGAGAGGAATTCTTCCAATCAGGTATTCGCCGTATGGGATACGTACGGAGGCTGTAGGGAAAAATGAAACAGCGGCCGCGCGGGTTTCGCGCCTCCTGCTTCAGGCCTCGCGTTTCACGCTGGATGCCGCAGGAACGGGCACGGGAGGATGCTGTTCGACGCCGCGCCATCCCACGGGCCGGCCCTGCACAGCTTCCTTCAGCGCGCGGAACAAAACCACGTACATCATTTGACGGTAATAAAAGCGCTGCAGGATGAGCGGAGCGAGCAACGTCCAATCCTCGCGCCTTTCCAACGCGAAGGCGACCACGCAGGTGAACAGGTCAATGAGCATGAAGAGCGCGAAGAAAATCAGAGAGCGCTCGACGTCTTGCAGCGTCCACAATTGCGGCAGCTGCGCGATGCGCAATTGCGCCAAGCCCCACAGCGCGATCGAAAGCAGGAAGAGCAAATCGATCAGCGGAGAGACCAGCGGCAGAATAATCTGAAACATCACAATATTCGGGATGGCGATCCAGCCCAGCGTGCCGTAGCGCGGCTTGCCCACCGCGTCGCGATGCTTCCAGACGGCCTGCATCGTGCCGAATGTCCAGCGGAAGCGCTGGCGAATGAGCGCCTCGACGGTTTCAGGGACTTCGGTGCGGCCGATCGCGTCCTCGTCGTAGAGAATTTTCCAGCCGTTGCGGCGGATGGTGAGCGTGAGGTCGGTATCCTCGGCAACCGTGTCGCCGGAGAATCCATTGTTCGCGCGCAGCAGTTCGGTGCGCCACGCGCCCACGGCGCCCGGCACCACCGGAATACAATTCAGCAGATCGAAGGCCCGCTTTTCCAAGTTCTGGCTGGTGATGTACTCCAGCGCCTGCCAGCGCGTGAGCCAGCGATTGCGGTTCATTACTTTCACGTTGCCGGCGACGGCGCCGACCTTGGGGTCGGCAAAATGACGGACGAGGCGCGGTATCGCCTCGGGGTCGACGATGGTGTCGCCATCAATGGAAACAATAATGTCACCGGTGGTTTCGGCCAGGCCGTGATTCAGCGCCGCGGGCTTGCCGCGATTGGGCTGGCTGATCAGGCGCACGCGGGGTTCGCGCGAGAAATTTGCGTTGACCAGCTCGGCGGTGCGATCCGTGGAGCCATCGTTCACAACCAGAACTTCGAGCTTGGGATAATCGCAAGCGAGCGCCGCCTGTACGGTTTGGACGATGGCGGCTTCCTCGTTGTACGCAGGGACCAGCACGGTGACATTGGGTTTGTACTCGGGATGATCGGCGGGCACGGGCCGCAATTTTTCGATGAGCGCCAGCAAGCCAATAATCAGCGCGCGGCCGCTGACCAACAGAATCCCGGCGATAAAGATGAATGCAATTCCGGCACGGAACCAGCGGAACACTTCAAAGATGAAGGCATCCGCGCGGACCATCAGCCATTCCTGGTGCGAAAGCGGCGGCATCACTTGCGCGCGCGATTGCCCCAGCAGGTCGGAGACGGAAACGAAGTCGTAGCCTTTGGCGCGCAGCCCGTCAATGATTTGCGGCAGCGCGGCCACGGTGTTGGCGCGATTTCCGCCGCCGTCGTGCATCAGGATGATGTTGCCGCGGCCGAGCGTGGCGTCGTGCAGCACGCGCTGCACGATTACGTCGGCCGGTGGCGGAGCTCCGCCATTCGGCTCGCCCCAATCGTGCGGGTCAATCTGCGCGCCGACGATGATGTAACCCATCGCCTGCGGAATCGGCAGCATCTGAATTTCGCTGGCGGTTTCTGGCTGATGATCGATTCCGTACGGAGGGCGAAAGAGTAGCGTCTTCACGCCCAGATTGCTTTCGATCAATAGCTCGGTCAGATTTAGTTCAATCTGGAGCTGCGATTTCGAGATGGTTTCGAAATCCGGATGAGTGAAAGTGTGATTGCCGACCTCGTTGCCTTGCTGGTAGGCGCGCTTCACCAGCTGCGGATCCTGATTGGCAGACTCGCCGATGGCGAAAAACGCTGCCGGCGCATGTTTTTGCTCGAGGATATCGAGAATTTTCGGCGTCCACTCCACGTCCGGGCCGTCGTCGAACGTCAGCGCCACTTTGTGCGGCGCTGCGCCCATTTGTTCGATGCGCCAGGAAAGCGGATAACTCTGGTAGGACTCGTCATCGAAGACGTCGCTGGTGGCATCGTAATCGAAGGTGCGGCGGCCGCTCTGCGGTGTGGCGGTGATGCGCCAGATATCGCCCGCGCCTTCCAGGATCAAATCGTAGCCGGGTGGAACTTCCTCGATTTTTGCGCGAATCGCGTCGCTGGAATGCGTGGCGTCCCAAATGAACCAGATCGAGGGATCTTCCATACCCAGGCGCCACAGGGCCGTCCCGCGCACGCCCGCACGCTCGGCGGCGCGGAGCTCGTTGTAGGCGGTGACGCTATCGAGCATCCAGACGTTGTGAATCTGGTTCTGCTCGTCTTCGTAGGAGTAGTGCGGGTTAAGCGAATCAGGATCGAAAGTGACGTCTGATCCCGATTCGACGGCGGTGATAATTCCCTGCTGGAAAGTGAGAGGCTGAGCGATGGGGTGCGGAACTTTTTTGGATTGCGCCGGCCAGTCGTAGCCGTAATTCGCGATGCCCATGACAATCTTTTCGGGCGGAACAATCTTCACGATGTTTTCGATATTGCGTTCAAAGAAATCCTGCGGCGCGATGGGTCCGGCGTCGGATGTCGGATAGTGCAGATCGTAATTCATCAGGATGACGGCATCGGCCTGGGCCGCCAGATACTTGTAGTCGTAGCTCCAATCCGCGGCAGGAACCGCGACCATGATTTTGAGGTTTGCGGCGTGCATCGTGATCGCCAGATCGTGAATGAAGCGCGAGAAATCAGGCTGGCTGGTTTGCGGCACGCCCTCGAAATCAACCACGATGCCAGACTGGCGCTGCGCACTGGCAAAATCGGAAAGCGATTTCGATAAACGTTCGCGCGCCGCGGGATTGGCGAGCATTTCCGCCATTTCTTTGCTGACCCAGGTTTTCCCGTCGTAGTTGTTGACCATGGACATGACCGGCAGCTCGATCGTGTTGGTCTGCATCCACGACGAAAGTTTCGGGTCCTGCTCGATATCCAGGCGCCCATCCGCGGAAGATGCGTGCAGCGCTTCGGGAATCAGCAAGTCAATATCGTGGTAATGCAGCTTCAGCGAGGCGAGGCTGGTGGGATCGTCGGCCACATAAAATGCCGCGCGCAGCGGATCGTAGTTCTGCGGCAGCTTGCCGAGCGCGGCCACTTTGCGTTTGCGGCCTCGCGGCGCGGTTTTGGATTTCAACTTTGCGGGAACCGCGTGAATATTCCAGTGGGTGGCCGCGGAAAGAATGTCTGGCAGTTCGGGCTTCCGGAAGACGTTGACCACGAAGACGACCAGGATGAGCGTGAAAAGTCCGCCGGTAATTTCCAGCACGCGTCGTGTGCGACGCCAGCGGCGGCGTTCCTGATCGTAGAAAATTGGCTTGCGTTCAGGCATTCAGACAATCCAAGCTAGCTGGCCCTTGAGACGGTGTCAATGACTCCCATGAATAAGATGCGCGCAAACGCCGCCGCCGCGGTGTGTGCTGGAATGGCACTGCGGGTGTACCTGGTGCTGAAGTTTCCGGTCACGGATACGGGCGACGCTCCATTCTACATCGAGCTGGCCTGGAACTGGCTGAAGAAAGGCGTCTACGGGTTTGCGGTGCATGGGCAGCTTACGGCTGTGGATATGCGCGTCCCGGGGTATCCGGCGTTTCTGGCTGCGGTGTTTGCTGTGGCCGGGCCGTCGCCGCGCGCCGCGATGCTGGCGCAGGTGGTGGTGGATCTGGCGACGTGCTTCGTGATCGCGCTGATCGCGGCGCGGCTGGCGCCGGAACGCTCGCGGCGGCGCGTGGCGCTGGCGGGATTGTGGCTGGCGGCGTTGTGTCCGTTCACGGCGAACTATACGGCGGTCGTGCTCACCGAGACCCTGGTGATATTTCTGACCGCTGTGGCGATATTGGTGCTGCTGCAGACAGATGTAGGAGACGCGAAGAGTGCGCGTGCCGGTTCGTTTCTTGCGAATCCGTGGTTGCTCGCTGGCATCGTGGCTGGATTTGGAACGCTGGTGCGGCCGGAAACTCCGCTGGTGTTGTTTGCTGCAGGATTGGTGCTGGTGGCGAAATGGTGGAGGCCGGCGGATTGGATGAAATTGGTTCGCGCGGGGCTGCTGCTGGGGCTGGGCCTGGTGCTGCCGCTGGTGCCGTGGGCTGCGCGCAATTGGAAGACTTTGCACGATGTGCAGTTTCTTGCGCCGCGGTACAGCGAGTTGCCGGGCGAATACACTCCGCTGGGATTTACGGCGTGGACGAACACTTGGATGTGGCGTTTCCGCGACGTGTACCTGACGCAGTGGAAAGTGAATGAAGAAGAGATCGCGATTGGCCAACTTCCCTCGTACGCCTTTGATTCGCCGGACGAGAAGGAGCGCATGGCGGATCTGCTCGATGAATACAACGAGGCGCTGACGATTGATCCTCAGCTGGATCAGGAATTCCGCGAGATTGCGCGCGAGCGGACCGAGCGGCACCCGTTGCGGACATACGTGAAAGTGCCGCTGCTGCGAACTTTGACGCTGTGGTTTACGCCGCGCGTGGAGTTGCTGCCTTCTTCTGGGCATCTGTGGCCGCTGCGCGAGGAGTGGCAGGACGACCGGCCGGATTTTCTGGTTACGCTGGGGCTGAGCGGTGTGAATATCATTTATGTCGCGCTAGCGCTGGCTGGGGCGTGGCTGGCGCGGCGACGTCCCGGCTGGGCACTGCTGATTTTGGTTTGCGTGGTGCGCACGTTATTTTTCGTGAAATTTGTAGAAACGCCAGAGCCGCGCTACGTGCTGGAATGCTTTCCAGCGGTGATCGCGCTCGCCGCGCAAGTTTTTACTTCACGCGCTGGCGCTTAACTCTCCTCCACCGGCTCGGGGTGAATCGTCAGGCGGAAAATTTGGGGGAAGCGCTCTTTGACGCGGTCTTCGAGCGCGGCGGTGATGTCGTGGACTTCGGTGATGGGCAGGTTGCCGTCCATGGCGCAGTGGCAGGAGACCAGGATTTTGTGATCCACGCTGCGGACGTGGACTTCGTGGCAGTCCGTTAGCTCGTGGTATTCGGACTGCAGCGAATTCAGAAATTCCTGCACGGTGCGCGAGAGTTCCTTCATCTCCTCGGCGCCGCCGATTTTCACGCCGAGCGGCTCGATGTGAATATTCACCAGCGCACGCGGATCGGTTTCCTTGAGTATGTCCTCCTCGAGCTCGGAGGCGCGGCGGTGCGCTTCGCGCAGGCTCGAGCCTTCGTCCACTTCCAGGTGCAGCTCGATGAAAAGACGATGATCGAACTGGTGCGCGGAAAGTTCATGGACAGCGAGCCCGCGCCTTTGTGCGATGGCGCGAATGGTCTCGAAGAGATTTTCGTCGGTCTTGGCGCGGGGCTCGACGTGCACCACCACGTCCGCGGGCACAATCTGCGCGATGCGGGTTTCGACGGCGTTGCTGGCGGCGTGCGCTTGCTCCAGGCTCGCGGTGCGCGGAACACTGATGGTCACATCCACAAAATAACGCTGCCCGGAGCGGCGCACGCGCACACGTTCTGACTGCAGCACGCCTTCGGTCTTGTCCACGGCGGTTTCGATGCGTTCGCGCAGCCCGTGCGGGGCGACGTCCAGCAGAGCGTCGGCGGTGCGTTTGCCCAGCCGCGAGCCGATCCAGATGATCACGCCCGCCACGCCCAGCGCCGCGACGGCGTCCAGCATGTCCAGCCAGGCGATGCCGTAGCGCGCGCCAAGCCAGGCGCCCGTGATGCCGAGAATGACGACGAAGGTGCTCCATACGTCGGTGGAGAAATGCAGCGCGTCTGCTTCGAGCGCTTCGCTGGGATATTTTGCGGCCACGCGTTTCAAGGCGCGCGAGCGGACGAAATCGATGCCCATGCAGACCGCCAGAATCAAGATGGCCTGCAAGCTGGGGCGCATGTGCGCGGTGTGGAAGAGCAGACGTTGAAAAGCTTCCCAGATGATGTACACGGCGGTGACCAGCAACAACGCGGTTTCGACGAATGCGGAGAAACTTTCCACTTTTCCGTGGCCGTAGAGATGGTCGGCATCCGCGGGCTTGTCTGCGACGCGCACGGAAAGATAAGTGATAACCGCGGCCACCAGATCCAGGATGGAATGCAGCGTTTCGGACAAAATGCCCAGGCTGCCAGTGCGCACCGCGATGAATATTTTCAGCGAGACCAGCAATATCGCCGAGCCTACGGAGGCGAGCGCCGCCAGCCGCTTTTCGTGTGATGCGCGTTCGAGAGCGTCCAAAGCCATCGGGGGATTATACGCTGTGAGGCTGCCTGGGCCGCGCATCGAACCATGCCTTAGTTGATGACATGGAATGCCAGGCGCGGAACGACAATGGACTCCACTGTTTACGTTTGCGGTTACTGCGCGTTGTGAATTATGTGCGAGCTATTTCGTCTGGGCGAGGGAGTGCATGGTTCCGGAGTAGCGAAATGCCACGACCACGATTGCCGCGGAATCGGTATCTGCCCCTGCGCGCCTTCCCGGCAGGAAATGCCACTGGCGCACGGCGGTCAAGGCTGCGGTGGTAAACGGTTCTGAGTCCCGCAGAACTTGCACCGAAGTGAGCTGGCCCTGCGTTCCGACGAGATCGTAGAGGATCACACTGCCATCTCCCGCGCTGGTGGCCGGGTATTGAGGCTCGACGGCAACCAGCGGAAGCGCTGCCCGGTCTGCCACGCCCGGCGAGGATTCGTCAAACGCTTGTGGGGGAGTGGACCGCGGGGGCTCGCGCGATTGTGAAAATTGAAAAGTGATTCCGATTCTGGCCGCAACCGCTTGGCCATCCAGGCGCGCCGGGAAAAAACTCCAGGATCGTACGGTGCTGAGAGCGTTCTCGAGAAAAGGCGACGCGCCACGAACAACTTTTGTCTCGACCATCCTGCCTCGATTGTCTATCAGCGCGTCGAGGACCACTGCTCCGCCGAAAAGCGATTGCGATGGGTACGGAGACGTAACCACCGAAATCGGCGTGGGTGGCGAAAAGCCCTGAGCGTTTCCGGAGAAGGTGTCATACGGCCCAACGGTTCCCGACGGGGTGTACCAGCGTATGCCTCGCTGCTGCAAAAGTGCGATCGCGTAATGGATGGGCACACCTGCTCCGATTCCAGGCGTGTCCTGCTCCGCAGCTGTGGCAAGCGGGACCAGGCTTGAGCGAAGCCATAGTCCTTCAACAAGGCCGACCACGCCCTGAGAATCGGCCGAAACGATGGGAGCTCCGCTTTGGCCTCGCCGCACCTCGTTGTTGAACAGGAACAATTCGGTGTCGTTCCGGCCTTTGTCCAACTGGGAAAATTTGAAATCGAACACCTGGCTGGGTGAGCGCTCATCCACTGACGCGTCCAGGGTATAAGCATCCAGCGGCTTGGAAGGACGCAGCGCGGCGGTAAGCACAGCGTGGTTGTGCGCCAGCCAGTCGTAAGCCAGCGGTAGAAACGCGACTTTATATTTGCCCTCGAATGGATTTGGCGTCGCGCGCAGTATGGCTACGTCGTGATCCCGATCCACAACGATCAGCGTGGCCAGAACAAACCGGGGCGGCCCCGAACGTTGGCGAAGCAGCACGTACGGCTGGCCTCCGTGAAGTTGACTGAGTACGTGCGCGGCGGTCATCAGATAGCCCTGCTCGTTGATAAAAAAGCCATCGCCGTAGAAAAAGTAGCGATAGCCCCGGTCGGAAGGAGATTGATCGACTGGGTAGACGATGGGACAGATCGCTGCTGAGAGCGCACCGTCATCTCTAGGCGTGCCGGACGCGGGACGCGACGGGGAGAACCATGAAATGCAAGCCGCGGCGGCAAGCGTTAGCGCCTTTAATTTGTGAGTTCGCTTCATTTGCACAGCGCGGCGGGCAAAGGACCTTCGCCCATCCAAACCAGCATAGCTCCGCCGCTCCGCGAAACAACTGGCCTCAGGAACAGTTCCATCGCACTCGAAACCTGTTCTAACCACCGGGATCGACTATCAGGTCTTGCGATCGGAGTTCGCAGCCGGCGCGGGGCCGGCGGCGACGGCGCTTCAGCAAAAGTCTTTGCTGAAAACTCGCCCCGGCGCATGCGGATTCAGAAGGCGCACAGCCAGGAGTGTGGCTGTGCCACGCAAAGCACGCTAGTTGACTTCGATGGTGGTTACGCTCAATGCGGGCAACGTGATCGTGAGCGACGAGCCGCTGACGGGCGTCGTTCCAATGGAGACTGGCTGGACGGGGGTTTGCCCTTGCGCGGATGCCGCCGTCATCTGATAGAGATTGGCGGTGCCGGAAAGCGATTGGCCGTTGATGGCGGTCACTTGCATGGTCGTGGAGCGATTGATGGCCACGAACACATATCTGCTGGGCGTCGTGCTGTCCATACTGGCGTAGACCACCACATTTTGCACGTTGCTGGATGATGTCTGCAGCGAGGTGTCGCCGAAATTCGCGCCGACACCGTCGAAATCGCGGAAGGCGCGGAAACCAGCCAGCGCGTAAGAATACGTTCCGTTCGGAGGCCAGAAATTTGCCGCGAACACTCCCTGGCTGCCGAAGATGCCCAGGTTATCGGCTTGCGCGATGGTTCCGGCGATGTGGTTCCAGCCGCCATTTTCATATTCGGTGAGGGAAATTTTCATGCCGGGAAATTCCGCATTGATCTTCGCCTGAAGCCTCCCCAGGATGTTGATCGGGGTATTGCCCAGCTCCTGATAGATCCACGGGTTGCTGTTGGTGGAATCGGTAAACGTGGGATCCCAAAGGTTGCGCGGGCTCTGCACGATCAGTTGCACCTGCGCGTCCGTCAGAGTTGTGCCGGTCATATCAATGCTGCGTGTTCCGTTCGCGTCGTATTCCTCGGCGTACCAGTGGAAGTCATAAACGTCGACAAGCGGCTTACCGTAGGAAGCCGAGGCTGTGCTGAGCGCGGTGAGATATTTATCGGGGAACCAATTCGAGCCGCTGGGCGTGGCGCTGAGCTCTCCCTGCCAATTGTAGATGCCCTGAAATCCATAGTGCACGGGCCCGAAGAGCACCATGTCTGGAAACTGGTTCTTCAAGGCTTCCGTCATGGTGATGGTCTTGGCGATGTAATCGTCCGACGTGACTGGATTCGGCCCCTGCACTTCCAGATGCGTCGAGTTCCAGAGCTCGGGCTCGTTGTCCAGGCTGACGAAAGTGGGATGCGCGGGATTCGCGCCAAAAATTCCCATGCCGGAAAACTTCTGATCCAGCGCCCAGACGAATTCATCCATGAACACGTTGGCGTCGCTGGTGGGCAGATTCAAGGTGAAGGGCACGCTGGAGACAGTGCTTTTCTGATCGACAACCTGTTTGAAGCGCGTTAAATCCGGCGGATTGGCGACGCTCACAGGACCGTTCTCATCTCCGGCCACCAAGCCCTGCAGCTGGACGGTCATCAAGCTCGCCAAGCCGCTGGATTGATCCGCGGCGATAAAGCTCCGCACCGCTTCGGCCGGCACGGAACTGCTGCTGAGAAAGTCGTCGTTCTCATAGAGATAGTCGCTGCCTGCGTTTGAAGCGTTGGCTTCCCAGTTGTAAGCGGTCCAGCGGTTGCCGCCCGCACGATCGAAGGTAAGTTGCGGCGGGGCACCGGTGACGGCGGAATAAAAATTGATGCCGTAGATGAACGGGGAAATGGGTTTGGTTTGTGCTGGATTGATGGTGATGGTCACGTTCGCCGTGGGGCTCGCCGGAGTGGCGCTGACCTGCGCGGAATTGGCGCTTTGGCCCGCGGAGTTCACAGCGGAGACGACGTAGTAGTAGGTCGCGCCGTTGGTCACGGTCGAGTCGGTGTAATACGTTGCGCTGGGCGAAGCAACCGCTGTGCCGTATGGTCCGCCGTTCGTTGTCGAGCGCTTTACGTTATAACTGGCCGCTCCTGCGCTGGCATTCCAGCTCAGGCTCACTTGCGCATTGCCGCCGGTTGCCTGCAAGCCTGCCGGCGTGGCGGGAGGGTTTACCGGAGCGACCGGGGCGGCGGAAACCTCGGCAGAATTGGCGCTCTCGCCGCCGGAGTTGACGGCTGAGACGACATAAAAATATTTCGCACCGTTGGTGAGTCCGCCATCCGTGTAACTGGTGGAACTGGGTGCAGCGATCTGCGTTTCCGCGCCGCTCGAGGTGGAACGCTTCACGTGATAACTGGTCGCTGCGGAACTAGCGGTCCAGGTTAAGCTCACTTGGGCATTCCCCGCCGTGGCTGCCAAGCCCGTGGGAGTTGCCGGCGGAGGAAGGACAGGCGTCGCGTTGACTTCGGCTGAATTTCCGCTTTGTCCGGCGGAGTTATAGGCGGAAACGACGTAAAAATATTTCGTGCCGTTGGTCAGGCCGGTGTCGGTATCGTTCGTTCCGACCTGCGTCGCGATCTGCGTATAAGGGCCGCCCGTGGTCGTGGAGCGTTTGACGTAATAGCCTGTCGCGCCTGAGCTGGCCGCCCAATTGAGCGTCACTTGCGCATTTCCCGCAGCAGCCGTTAGCCCGCTCGGAACTGCTGGGGCTTTCGCGCCACCGCTGCCACCGCCATAGCCGGTACTCGCGCATCCTGCTTGGAGCAGGAGGGTGCCAGTCAAGAGTCCAAGCACAAGAATCGGGAATCGACCGCTGGCAAACTTCATCTGCTTCGCCTCCCAATTGACGCGATTGCGGGGGAAGATTCCTTGGGCTACCCGGGAGTATCCGGGCTTTGAGCTGGGAATGAATGCTTCTGTGGAAATAGCTTAAGGAAGTGGCAAGTTCTCGACAAGCTGTCCGGTAGACCAGAAAAGGTTCCCGTCCGCGCGGGTCATAGCCGCGCGTCCTATTCCAATGCGTGGCGAGCTGGGGCGCAGCCCTTCGACTCAGCGCTGTCGGCTCTTGGGGTGAATCGCGCTGTAGCGCGATTCACTTCAGCGGCGGAGCAGGGACCAGGGGGAGGCGGCGGGGTTCGCCGTGGAAGCCGCGGAATTCGATTTCGTCGAGCAGGAGGGATGGGGTGACTACCGTGCTGGGGATGCCGCCTTGGGCTGAGCCGAATGCGCCTAGCGCGGTGCCGGCGAAGCCACCGGCGGTATTTTGCATGTAGGGGAATACGGTTTCATCGTTGCCGATGCCGAGAATGTTGCGGATGGCGCGCAGCTGGAGGCCTTCGATGTGGCCGCCGCGGACCATTTCTTCGCGGCCGTCGGAAACGTAGACGCGATAAACCACCAGCGGAATGCGTTCTCCGCTGGCGACGCCGCCGGCGATGCCGCCGAGAAAATCGCTGAAATCTTCCTGGCGAATGGAGGAGAGCGCGGGATTATCCATGCGCTTCACTTCCAGGCACCATTCATGGCCATCGTCGCGGCAGGCATCGAGAAATTTCTTTTTCAGGGCCGCGGAGTCCAAGCCGCCATTGGCCTGCAGGAACAGATTGCTGGCGAGCGGGCGCATGTCTGAAAGCAGCGCCGAGCGCGCGTGGCCGTTGGACGTGGAAAAATCGGGGCCGGGACGCCGGGACATCAGCAAATTTTTCAGCGAGCCATTTTCGACCACTTGCACGCGCTGAGCTTTCACGCCTTCGTCATCAATATCGTAATTTCCCAGCAGCGGCTGGCCGTTGAATTCCTTCAGCGTGGGATCGTCCACGAGCGAGACGTTCGCGGGAAGCACGCGCGTGTTCACGCGGCCGGACCATTCGCTGCGCCCGCCCATGCGCTCTATGATTTCATCGAAAGCAGGCATGGTGGAAAGCGGCGGACGCGCGCCGGAAAGCGAAGGCGCGAGAGCCTGCGCTAGCAAAGAGCCGGCGGCGGGCGGGTCAAACAGAACCGGGCCGGTGAAATCCGGCATCAGCGGGCTTTGGCGCATGGTCATCAATTCAGTGCCGGTCTGCGCGAGCGAGCTGCCGACGGCGGCGGGATCGGGCAGGTCCGACGGCTTCGTGACGTAGGTGGCGAAATAATCGTGCAGAGACATGCCGTCGTCCGCGGTGGTATCGAGGGCGGCTTCGATGGCGGCGAGGCTGCGCGTGGTGCGGATGGTGGTGCCTTCGCTGTTCATCAGATAGTAGGTGACGTAAATCATGTAGTAATTCACGCGCGTGCCGCTGAGGTGCGGGAAATTGGCGAGCGCCGCGGACGCTGCGCGCGATTCGTCTTCCCAATTGCGGCTCGTCCAGTCGGGTTCGGCGTGCGCGTCAATCTTCACGAGCGGCGCGGCCTGGGAGAAGTCGTCAATTTCGGGCGGCTTGGTGAGGCTGCGCAGAAAAGATTGCTTCAGCGACATTTGCGTGACGGCTTGCTTGTAAGCCTGGTCGGTGGCGAGCCACAAGTCCTGGCGCAGCGAATTGTAATCGCGGTCAATGCCGACTTCGCCAGTAGAACCCAAGAAACCTTGGAAGCCGTCTTCGCTGATGAAGTTCGAACTGTCCAGATGATAATCGCCGACGCGCACTTCCACGCTCATGAAGCGATTGCGTGTGGTGGATGTGGAAACCAGCGCGCCGAAAGAGGATGTGACGGCGCGAACGTCGAGATCCATCAGGCGGTATTCCAGATAGAACGGTTTTTCGACGCCCGGGAGCTGCAGGCGAGTGCGGGCGCGTTCCATTTCGTCGTGCATGGCGTGCAGGGTTTTGTCGCTTTCCGATTCAGGGACGGCCGCTTGCGGTGTTGCGGCAGACGCAGACACGGCTGCGGGCCCTGGCAACACGGGCACGATATTTCTTGGGTGCGTGGTCGTAGCGGCGGAAAGAGGCAGCGCGCACGCGGCGAGCAATGCAATCGTTGCGAAGATCCTCACTGAGCTTGCCCCTTTGCTTGCGGATCGTGCGCCGGCGGCGGCAGGATCGGCGGCTTGTCGGTGGAAGTTTCTTTCTTCTGCACTTCCATTTCGGAAATCAAGATGGCGGGCGCGACCGCGGAAACTGGCACCGAGCCGGATTCGGCGCCACAGTAACCATTGAAAATATCGGGCGTGTCGCCGGTGGCGACGATTTTGGTGAGCGAGACGAGCGGCGTGCCGACGATGTCCACTCCACGCACCAGCTGGTCGGGCCGGCCATCGGGAAACACTTTGTAAACCACCAGCGGCAAAACCTGAAACGCCTGTGGCTGCTGGCGACCGGTGAAGGTGAAGCCGCCGGCGATGTCATCAATCAGCAGGCCGAAGGGCTTATTCTGCTGCTTCACCAGCGCGATGAGCTGCTGGCGAAGCTGCTCGTTCGTCACGGTATGCGAGCTGGAAACGATCAGGTTTCCCTGGCGCGCCACCGGAACAAAACCCAACTGGCGGCGGCCGTGTCCATTCGATTGCGGGATCGTAACGAGCGGTGAGCGCGACATTAGAAACGTTTTCAGCACGCCATGATCCACCAGCTGCACGTCTGCGGCCGGAACGCCTTCGTCGTCGAACGCATAATTTCCCAGCAGCATTTGGCCGTCGAGCGATGCTTCGGTGGGATCGTCCTTGATCGAAATGAATGAAGGTAAAATCTGTTCGCCGACTTTGCTGGTGAAGGTCTGGCCCTCGTTGATGTCCTTCTGGCGGAAGCCTTCCGCGCGGTGGCCGAAAACTTCGTGGAAAAAGACGGCGGCGGCGCGTCCGGTGAGAAGCGCGGGTCCGGCATAAGGATCCACGAGCGGAGCTTTATCGAGAGCTTCCGTCTCCTGAATCATCACTTGAATGCGATCGAAGACGATCTTGTCGGACGGAGCGTCCTTGGGATCGAGCCAGTCGAAATTGGCGTAGCGGTTGATGTCCATGCCGTCGGGCGCTTTGCTTTGCACGTACAGCTCAAGGCGGTAATGGACTTGCCCGAATGCGAGCTTGGTGCCCTCGGTGTTCACCTGGTATTGATTCATGCCGAGCGCAGTGAACGTGGCGATGGAATTTAAAACCTCAGGCGACTTGCTGAACGCGGCAGTGTATTTGCGCACGCGCTCTTCCCAAGGCTTGCGGTCTACTTTAATTTCCACGCGCGGGCCGATGGAACTGTGTGGATCCTCCCGCGAAAAATCCGGCGCGCTGCCTTCGGCGGTTTGCACCTGGACTTCCTGGCTGGTCTTAACTTTGATGAGCGCTTGAGTGGCGGCGCGGTATTGGCGATCGGTCTCGTGCCAAATCTCGCGGCGCAGCACTGGAATCGCATCATCCACGGTGGCGGACGTGCCGGGGCTGGTCCAGCTGGGCTGGCGGTCGGCCAGCTTGTGGGTGTCGTCCCGTTGGTAGGTGCCGACGCGCGTCTGCACTTCCAGCCAACGCGCGCGAGTCTCGCCGCTGGTGAGCAGCGCGCCATTCGAGCCGGACACTTCGGAATATTGGCGGTCCGCGACGGTATAACTGATGAAGTAGTCGGCGGGGTCGCCCTTGGACATGGCGGCCATCGAGCGGTCGAGCTCGTCCTGCATGGCCGTGAGCACCGCGGGCATGGGAGCCTGCGTGGGTTTCGCGGCTGCCAGCGTGGCAAAGGCCGCGGCTAAAATCGCGATGCCGGTAACGAGGACTCTTGGTCTATGTGTGGTTTTCATCGTTGCGCAAAGTCTAACAGTTTAAGGTACGATGCCTTCGAATCCAAAGTGAAAAGCCTGGTGCGGATGGAGCCCGGGGCAGCAGTGCAGCATCGAAAACAGAGCGTGTGATAGATTCATCGGATATTGAGACGCATTCGGCAGAAGGAGATTTAGATGCGCGCGATGGTGGTAAAGAGGTACGGAGCTCCGGAAGTTTTTGAGGTGCGCGAAGTCCCCGACCCGCAACCGAAGCCCGGCGAAGTGGTGATCCGCGTGAAGGCGGTGGGCGTTAATTTTGCCGACCTGCTGCAACGCATGGGAATTTACCCCGGCACGCCGAAGCCGCCCTTCGTGCCGGGATTCGAAGTGGCCGGAGTGGTGGAAAAAGTTGCCGAAGGGGGCAAGGCCAGCGACGGTGAGCCTTTGCACGTGGGCGATGCCGTGGTCGCGCTTACCCAGTTCAATGCTTACGCGGAATGGGTGGCGGTGCCGGCGGGGCGAGTTTATCGCCTGCCTGCGGGAATGCCCTTCGACGACGCGGCAGCAATTCCGGTGAACTATCTGACTGCGTACCACTCCATGTTCGCCATGGGCAATCTGCAGTCCGGGGACCGGATTCTGATTCATGGCGCGGCGGGCGGCGTGGGCATTGCCGCGGTGCAGCTGGCGCGGGCGCGCGGACTGGAAATCTACGGCACGGCGGGGCCCACGAAGCAGGAATATCTCCGCAAGATTGGCGTGGACCATGCGATTGACTACGAGAAAAACAAATTCGTGGACGTGGTGCACAAATTCGCGCCCGATGGAATTGAAATGGTGATGGACGCGATCGGCGGGAAATCCTTCGCCGATAGTTACAAATGCCTGGGACCCACTGGACGGCTGGTGGTGTATGGCTTCTCCGCGGCTGCCGGTCCGGACGGAAAGAAAAGCGCGATGCGCGGGATGCGCGCATTGCTGCAGACGCCGCGATTTCATCCGTTGAAACTGATGGCGCGGAATATTTCGATCATCGGCGTGAATCTGGGACGCATGCCTGCGCGCGGCGCGCTGTTGCGCGGAGAGCTCGATGAAATTTTCAAGATGTACACGGCCGGCAAGGTGAAACCGATTATCGGCAAATCGTTTCCGCTGGCTGATGCGGCGTCCGCGCATAAATATATTCATGCGCGGAAGAACATCGGCAAGGTGATCCTGACGGTGAAATGAGCGGCGCCGGATCATTTTGGCGCGGGAGCGGGCGCTGGAGGTGCAGCCGGAGCAGGCGGCGCGGCCGGAGCTGCCGGTTTCGCGAATAGCGTGTCGTCCAGTTTCGGATTGATGCGCACGGTCTGCACCGTGGATTCGAATAGTTTCGCGCCGTCACGATACGTCTCAGTTGAGAACGCGAACTGGCGGCCTTCCACGTTGCGATAGTCGCTCCAATGCTGCTCGTTGTCGCTCGGGCCGTGGTCTGTCGAGGACTGATAGCGCGCCGCCGCCAGTAAGTGCGTAGCGGGATCGAAGTACAGCTTCACCGCGCCAAAAGCACCATTGACCGCAACGCCCAGCGTCTTCTTCCCGGCGATTTCCTCTTCTCCGATGGCTTGCCCGGTAATTTTTCCGGCGAGCGCCCGCTGATACAGGCCCCAACCCCCGCCAAACAGAGTAATGCCGCGCTTGAATTCGCCGATCATGTCCGTGGTATCGCGAACGCCGTCCGGAAATTTCAGCCAGGATGATGTTCCGTCGCAAACTTGCACGATCATCGTGGGACCCAGGCTTACTTCGCCATACGAACGGTCCGGGTAGGAAACTTGCCACGTCACGCCGAGTTGCCGGTCGCCGCGCGGATTGTGCAGGATGCCGTTCTCGCTGAATCCCAGGGTCGCGACGGATTGCAGCGCATCGCCACCGGCAGCCTGCGCGGCGGCCTGCAGGATTTGCTTGCCCTGCTCGAGGGATTCCGGCGTGGGGGCGGGGGCGGCAGCAGCGGAAGCGGCCTGCTTGGACGCACGCAGCGCTGGGGAAAGCACGTCCACTTCACCAAAAGGAATCTCAGTGATTTCCGCGCCGGCAAATTGCTTCTTCACTGCATCGCGAAACGCGCTGACGTTGCCTACCAGAACGATATCCAGGTCACGCGTGGTGAAATATTTTCGGGCCGTAGCCTGCACTTGTTCGAGTGAAGTGGCGCGGATTTCTGCGGGGTAAGTCTGATTGTAATCCGCGGGCAAATCGAAGGCCGCAACGGTGAGCACGCGATCGGCAACCTGCTCCGCGGTTTCCGATTCGATGGGATACACACCCGCGAGATAATCGCGCGCGAAATCCAACTCCTTCTGCGAAATTTTGCCTTGCGACATCCCCGTCAGCAGATCCATCACCAGCTTGGTTGCGTCCACGGTGGCTTCGGTGCGCGTGTACGTCTCCACCGCGAGGGAGCCGGTGTAACGGTGCGGAGTAAAAGCGGATGAAGCTCCGTAGGTGAGGCCCTTCTTGATGCGCACTTCGGTATTCAGGCGGCTGTTGTAGCTGCCGCCGAAGATATGATTGGTCACATCGAGCGGCAGAAAATCCGGATCAGCGCGGCGAATGGCGATTCTGCCGATGCGAATCTGCGTTTGCACGGCGTCGGGCTTATCAATCAGCCAGACGTGAGTAGCCGTCGCGGCCGCAGGCGCTTGCGGCGCAGCAGCGGCGGTCCCATCAAGCTTCGGCCAGTCGCCGAAATATTTTTCGGCGATCGCGAAAGCGTCTTCCGGCGTGATGTCTCCCGCGAAACCAAGCACGGCCTGATTCGGCGCGTAGTTTGCATCGTGAAATTTCACGAAATCTTCGCGCTGCAGTTTCTTCACCGTGGCCGGCGTGCCTGCTTCCGGCATGCCGTAAGGCGAATCGCCATACAACGTGCGCGCGAACGCCAGCGTCGCCAGATAATTGGGGTCGGAGTACTGCACTTCCAGGTCGGAGAGAAGTTGCTGGCGCTGGCGATCGAGTTCTTCTCTGCGAAATGCTGGATGCAGCACCACGTCGCACAGCAGATCCATTCCCACGCCTAAATCTTTTTTCACGACGTCGAGCGTCACGGTGGTGGCGTCGCGCCCGGCCCTCGCTTCCAAGGTGCCGCCCACAAAATCAATCGCTTCGGCAATTTCCTTGGCGGAGCGCTTCGCGGTTCCTTGTGTGAGCAGGCCAGCGGTCATTCCCGCCACTCCTGGCATTCCCGCGGGATCCTGAACGCTGCCGGCGGAAAGAATCACCAGGCGCGCGGCGACCGCCGGTTCGCGATGATCGCTGACGACAAAAACGCGCAAGCCGTTGGGCAGGGTCTTCGTGGCCGCTTTGGGAAATTCAAATGTCCGCGGCGCGCCCGGGGCAGGCATTTGCGGCGAAAGTTTCACGCCTGGCGGCACGATCCCGGACGCTTTCTGCGGTGCCTGTGACGAGGCGGGTTCGGTTTCGCTGCGCGATACGGGCGCAGACGCTTGTGGCCGCGCCTGCGCGCTGGGCGCGAATGTGGCAATCGCGGCGGAAAACATCGTTGCAGCAATCAGAAAAAGTGACCGGCTGGTAACCCGCTTCATTGTTGCTCCTGAAAATGTTTTTCGCATGGTGCGTGGCGTCATTGTTGCGCGGGTGCTCCGGGCGCTCCGGGCGCCGCCGGCGTTACAATCAGCACCGTCGCGTGTGCGGATTGAAAATACTCCTTCGCCACGCGCTGGATGTCCGCCGCAGAAGCGATGAGGTAATGATCCAGCTCGGTATTCGCGAGGCCCGGATCTTTTCCGATTACCGCAGCAGATGCCAGCGCCACCGCCTTTTCTTCATCCGTATCGCGGCCCAGAACGTAACCGGCGATCTCCTGATTCTTGGCTTTTTCCAGCTCTTTCGCTTCCGGCGGCGCGGTTTTCAAGCCGTCCAGCACGCCCACCAGCGATTTTTCGCCCTCTTCGGCGGTGTGCCCCTGATTCATGATTGCGTAGGCCCAGAAAAGATTGGGATCTTCGGAGAACGCGCCGAACCCCGCCGCCTGCACCGCAATCTGCTCCTTGTACACCAATGTCTGGTACAGACGGCTGCTCTCGCCTCCTGCCAAAATATTCGAAGCCAGGTCCAGCGGATACGCATCCGGGGCATAGCGCGCGGGAATTTTGTAGCCGATCACCACGGCGGGAAGCGGCGTATTGGAATACGATTTTTTCGCAACGCGCTCGGCAGTCTGCGGGGGCTCGGGATTATTCAATCGCGGAATTGGTTTGGCCGAAGCCGGAATGCCGTCAAAGTATTTGTTGGTCCACGTCAGAGCCTGCGCGGAATCGAAATCACCAACGATCACCAGCGTCGCGTTATTCGGCTTATAGAAAGTGCTGAAGAAATCGCGCACATCCTGGATCGTGGCTTTATCCAGATCTTCCATGCTGCCAATCGGCGTGTGATGGTAGCCGTGCACGGTGAACGCGGCGGCGCGCAAATCTTCCTGTAGATAACCGTAGGGCTGATTCTCGATGCGTACCCGGCGCTCCTCCTTCACCACTTCGCGCTCGGATTTGAAATTTTCCTCGCTGACGTTGAGGCTGCCCATGCGGTCGGCCTCGAGCCACAAAACGCGCTCCAGATAATTGCTGGGGAAAGTCTCAAAGAAATTCGTGGTGTCGTCCGTGGTTTCGGCGTTGTCGAACCCGCCCACGGCTTCAATGATCCGGGAATGTTCCTCGGCCGGAACGTGCGCCGAGCCTTTGAACATCAGGTGCTCAAACAGGTGCGCGAAGCCGGTGCGCCCGGGCCGCTCGTCCTTCCCGCCCACGTGATACCAGACTTGCAGATTGATGATGGGCACCTCGTGGTCTTCCAGCAGAATCACTTGCAAGCCGTTAGGCAGGGTGTGCGTCGTGTAGTTCAGCTTGGGAGGGCGGACTTGCTCGGTATTTTCCTGCGCGGCATCTCCCTGCGCGGCATTACCCTGTGCAAAGACCGGCGTGCTGAATAACATGGCGCAGAGTGCGCCGCAAATCGCCAGCGCGGCGAACGCCCGTAGATTCACGCGGAAACCATGCCGTATCGTCATTCTCAGTTGCTCCCGTCGAGGGAATTTACCGCGCGAACCCTGGCTGACCGGCAGCGAAGGTTTAGTATCAACGACCCCGCGCACAGGAGTCAAACCCGCGGCCCAGCGATTTCGCGTTGAATCGTTTCGCGATTATGGTGATTCAGGCGGTCCAAAAAACCGGGGCGTCCAGAGGCTTCCGCTCGCACTGCTTCGCGCACCTCCGTTAGACGCACGCCGGGGCGAAAGGACGCTATCGGTAAGGCGAAAGTTATCAATGAGATCGGGCGCACGCGGTAGCAAGAAGGTTACATGCGGTTGCGGGAAACTTTGCCGCAATGTAAGCTGATTTTCGGCGTAGTAATTCCAGGTGCCCCGAGGTGAATGATGAGAAGTTTGGCCGGCCTTCTAATAGTCGCGCTCTTCGCGGGGGTCGTTTACAAATATTATTGGTCGAGCCTCCAATCTACGGGAGCAGCGACGCCTGCGCAAGTCATAGACATCGTCGGTGTGAAAAATGACTTGCTAGGTATCGCGACGGCCGAGCGAGCATATTCGGCAGAACACGGTACTTATGCTTCGCTGGATGAGCTCATTTCCAGCGACCAACTGATCATGAAGAGCACCAGCCACAATGGATACACTTTTACCGTGGAAACAGGAGACCAGACATTTCGCGCCATCGCACACTGCCCCACGGCGACGAACCCGAGCTGCACCAGTCTTATGGTAGATGAATCCATGGAAGTGCAAGCCGCGCCGTAAAGCGCTCATCCGTGCCGGGCAGTTCCGACCCACGCCACCACTCCGTAGGAGGGCGGGTCTGAGACCCGCCCCTGCGACTTCCAAAGAAATCGAGCGCGGCAGTGGCCGGCAGCGTTCACGGCACACACCAAGGCTCATCAGGGCGTGCGTTTTTGGTCCGCCACGGTCACGCCCGCCTCGGCGTAGTCCGTAGGCGGCAGATCCACAAACGTGACCTGAATATTTTCCCGCTTCGCCCGGCCGTCTTCGATCAGCGCCAGTGTGATGCGCTCGGCTAGCTTGCGTTTTTGCTCGGGTGTGCGCCCCGCGACCCACGTCACTTGCACGTAAGGCATCGCAATCCTCCTCAGAACTCGCAGACATTCTACCGGGATATCGCGGAGACGAAAAACGTGAAAGCTGTCGTTACGTTGTGCGCGGAGCGGGCGACGGCAACCTCGTGCCGCACTGCGGACAATTCGCCCAGCCCAGTTCCACGCTGCGGCCGCAATGCGGGCAGGTGGGCAGCAACGACGTGCCGCAGTGCGGGCAGAACGTGTATCCGGATTTCAGAACTTGCGCACAGCCGGGGCAAGGCTTCATCAGCGGATCGCGCAAGATGAAATAGAGAATGATCCCGATCGCGTTGGGAATAAAAATCGCCAGCAGAGTCCACATCACGTAGCGCATGCCGCGGCGCTTCGCATCGGCGTACACGTAGCCGATCAGCAGCAGCCAGATCGCCGGCACGATTCCCACACCCACAATCATGAGAAGCTTGCCAAATCGCGGAGTGTGGATGAGCTCCGGATCGTGTGAAAATATCAAGAACAGAGTGAATGCCGAGGATAGCCCGAGTAAAACGAATGCCACGATAATCCGCACCGCGCGCGGAATCACCTTCAATTCCTCTCTGAATCGGCTCATGCCAATCTCCTTTCGCGCCGCTGTTGCAGGGAGAGCAGCACTGCCGCCGCGCCTCCTGCCAGCCATACGGTCGTCGTAAACACGCCGAATACGATCCAGGCGTGATTGAATCGGGGGTCCAGCATTCCCAACACGCCGCCTGTGACTAAGCGCACCAGCGGCCAGCTGAGCAATGTCAAAATCCACGCGAACACCAGCAGGCCAATGATTACGGTGCGATTCCAGCGGTGCTCGATTTCCTCTGCCAGGCGAATTTGCGCTTGCGCGCGGGCGCGCTCTACCACGATGGAGCGCGGCTGCGGCGTGGGCAAGCGGCGCAGGCCGCCGGCCAGCAGTTTCCATTTTTCCAGCTCCGCCCCGCAGGAATCGCACGTGCGCAGATGATCCATTAATTGTTTTTCTTCGCCGGGATCGAGCACGTCCGCTGCAGCGAGCGTCAGCAGCGTCCGGATTTTTTCATGTTCGTTCATAGCCAGTTTTCTCCGGGATAGCTGGTTTCCATGGTCACGCGCAAGCGTTCCAGCGCGCGGCGCAAACGCGTTTTCACCGTGGAAAGGGGCGCACCCAGCACTTCGGCGATTTCTTCAATCTTCATTTCTTCCTCGAAACGCAAGGTCAGTACTTCGCGCTGCACGACCGGCAGCATTTCGAGCACTACTCCCAGGCGCTGCGAACGTTCGCGCTGCAGGATTCCTTCAATCGGTGGCTGCTCGCGCGACGGCAATCGCGTCGCCGCGGTTTCTCCTTGTGCGCCGTCGCCAATCGGCTCGTCCAGGCTTTCCGGACGCACGCGGCGCAGATGGTCAATCGCCAGATTCCGCGCCAGCGTGAACAGCCACGCCTCAAAACTGCGCCGCGGATCGTAGTGCTGAATTTTTTCCGCCACGCGCAGCCAGGTTTGCTGGAACAGGTCTTCAGCCTCGGCAGGTTGGCGCACCATGCGCAGCAGATAACGATAAAGGCGATTCTGATAGCGCGCGAGAAGCGTGGAAAGCGCGTCCAGGTCGCCGCGCCGCAGTTGCGCTACATCGCTATCCAGAGCCACCCGCCCCTCCCAGTACGCTGCTGCTGCGCTCTCGCGGCCGGCCGCCGCGCCGGGTATCATCGCACTGTAACGTGTTGCGCTGCCCGTCATATTCATACTACGGATGAGTATGCGTAAAAGACTCAGCGTCATATGATGCTGTGCCGATTGGGCTTAGGAGGAGTGAACGCCCGCCAGCCCGTGCGTTACCAGAAATTTGCACTACTGCTCACGCACGTGTGAGCGTCTAACCGGGCGTATGAATTTTGAAATTGCCTGCCAGGAGGCTGACTGCTCATGATCCGCCGTTGCGAAGACCTCGACTTCGACATGATTTGGACAATCGTTAATGATGGCGCGAAAGCCTACAAAGGGATCATTCCCGCAGATCGCTGGACCGAGCCATACATGTCTCGCGAGAAACTGCAGCATGAGATTGACGACGGCATTGTCTTTTGGGGCTACGAGGAGGCTGGCATACTGGCAGGCGTAATGGGCATTCAAGCAGTGCAAGACGTAACCCTCATTCGACACGCCTACGTTCGCACCGCTAGCCAGAAGCGCGGAATTGGAGCGCGCTTGCTGGCTCATTTACGCGCGATGGCAGACCGGCCGGTCTTGATCGGCACCTGGGCGGACGCCGCTTGGGCGATCCACTTCTACGAAAGATACGGCTTTCAGCTGGTAGGCCGCGAAGAGAAAAATCGGCTGCTCAAGAAATATTGGACGATTCCAGAAAGGCAAATTGAAACTTCCGTGGTGCTGGCGGACGCGAAATGGCGGGCACCCAACGGCAAGGCATAGCTTTTTTCGCGATTTGCAGCACGACTGCTGGGTCGGGTCCGAGCGGACGTTATGCTATAAGTAACTCATGACGGTCCACGGAGGGCGTTCCGCGCGTTGAGTGTTTCCCCGGCCAGTGCTCCTCATTTTGAAATTTCACCGAATCCGGCATTTGTGGATGAAGATGTGCGCGTTTGTTTGCGCGGTCTGCCTGTTGCAGCGCTGATTTCCATTCATGCTGCGACGGATGATGACCAGCGCCGCCGTTGGAGTGCGCAAGCTCGCTTTCGCGCCGATGCAGCGGGATTGATTGATGCTTGCGTGCAGGAATCCTTGGGCGGCAGTTATCGCGGCGTTGCGCCGATGGGGCTTTTCTGGTCCATGGAATCTGCCGCGGCGAGCGCGGATGGTAGTTCGAATTTCGCGAAGAATACTACTTCGCCCGATTGCGTGGATTTCGAAGCTCCGCTCGGTGGTCATGTAATCGCTCGCGCCAGCCTCACGCGAAATTTTGTTGCGCCCGGAACTGTGACGCGCGATCTGAAGATACCGAACCAAGCGGACGGCGGCGCGGGCGCTGCTGCGGGCGAAACAACGGTGGGACGACTCTTTATTCCGCCAGGCCACGGACCGCATCCCGTGGTGATCGTGCTGAGCGGTTCCGGCGGCGGATTCGATCTCGACAAAGCCGCGGTGCTTTCGCGCCACGGCTTTGCCACTCTGGCGCTGGCATATTTCGGCGCAGCGCCGCTGCCGACGTGGCTGCATCGCATCCCGCTCGAATACTTCGACGCCGCGCTCACCTGGCTGCACGCACAGCCAGAAATTGATTCGCAGCGCACCGGAATTCTAGGCGTATCGCGCGGCGCGGAACTGGCGCTGTTGCTGGGCGCAACGTTTCCGCAGATTCGTGCGATCGTCGCATACGCTCCCAGCAGCGTGGCATGGGCCGCGAGCGGCCGCGCTAAGGCCACCGGCGAAATTATTCCCTGCTGGACTTGGTGCGGAAAACCGGTGCCGTTCGCGCCTCTGCCGCTGCGCGGATTTATGTGGCGCTCCGCGTTTCCGGTGGTGGCGCTGAAGCGTCCGGTGATGTTCCGTAATCTATTTCGCGCCGGGTTGCGCAATCGCGAGGCTGTGGAGCGCGCCGCAATCGCCGTGGAAAATATTCGCGGACCGATCCTGCTGATTTCCGGCGGCGATGACCACCTGTGGCCCGCCGCGGAAATGAGTGAAGCGATCATCGCGCGCCTCAAGTGCAACGGCAGCGCTCACGCCGCCGAGCATCTGCACTTCGCGCATGCCGGCCACATGTTGCGCTACCCCCACCTGCCGGTCACCGCCCGCGTCTCTGGCAATAAGCATCTCCGCGGCGCGCGATTCTCCTTCGGTGGGACGCCCGAGGCCGACGCCGAAGCTCAATCACAAGCCTGGCGCGGCGCCATCACCTTCCTTCGCGCCAATCTTTAGTCCGTTAGCCGGGACTGTGGCCAATCGCTTCGTCGGCCATTTGATGCGCCTTCCATGCACGCCAAGCCCCGCATAGCATTGTGTTAGAATGGGCTTCTAGTGCTGAAGGTCCTACAGAATCTGCTCGACCTGCAGAGCGTGGACACGCGCCTGCACATTGTCCGGGCGCGCCTCGCGGCGCTGCCCAAAAAAACAGCGGAGGTGGACGGCCGCGTCGCCGCCGCTAAAGCGGAGCTGGACAAGAGCAAGGCCGCGCAGCTCGCTACCGTAAAAGACCGTAAGAAATACGAACTGGACGTCGAACAGTGGAAAGACCGCGTTCGCAAGTACAAAGATCAAACCTCCCAGGTAAAGACCAACGAAGCATACAAAGCTCTGCAGCACGAAGTGCAGAACGCCGAAGACGAAATCGCCAAAGCGGAAGACCGCCTGCTCGAACAAATGGTCGCGGGCGAGGAATATGACCGCCGCATCAAAGCCGCGGAAAAATCCCTGAAGGAGGTGGAAGAAATCGCCCGGGGCGAGCGCGCCGAAATCGAAAAAGAAAAAGCAGCAGCAGAAAAGGAATTAGCCGAAGGCAACACCGAACGCGCCCGCGCCACCGCCGAGATTCCCGAAGACATGATGGATCACTACGATCGCATCATGAAGAAGCACGACAACGTGGCGCTCGCCGAAGTGCGCGACGAAAAATGCAGCGCCTGCGGCATGCGCATTCGCCCGCACGTGTTTCAGGAGATGCGGCGCTCGACCAGCCACGAAATGTTTCACTGCGAGACTTGCACGCGCATCCTCTATTACCTGGAACCGGCGGCTTCGGCGGCTGCAGCCGGACCGGTCGGCGATCCATCCGGCTCCACGCCCTCCCACAGTGAAAATTAAAACGAAACTGGCCAAGCACCACCACGCCGTGAGCAGCCTGCCCGCGGCAACCTTCCAGCAGCAACACATGGCGCATCAGTGAGTCCAACCCGAAAAGTCCCTCCGCCAGGCAGCGCGCGCCTTTTCGCCGATTCTCATCCGGCAGCGCCACCCGCCGGTGTGCACGTCGCGAATATTGACGGTGCCTCGCGCGGAAATCCCGGCCCCGCTTCTTACGCCGTGGTGCTGCGCGACCCCGCAGGAAAAATCGCGCTGGAGCTCGCGAAAAATATCGGCCGCGAGACCAACAACGTCGCCGAATATTTCGCGCTGCTCGCTGCGCTGGACTACGCGACCAGCCACAATATCGCCGCGCTGCGCGTGCGCAGCGATTCCGAATTGCTGGTGCGCCAAATGCAAGGCCGCTACAAAGTAAAAAGCGCGGACCTGAAGCCGCTGCACGAACGCGCCACAAAACTCAGCCGCCAGTTGCAATATTTCGCCATCGAACACGTCCGCCGTGAACTGAACCGCGACGCCGACGCGCTCGCGAACCTGGCGCTCGACTCCGCCGGCGTCCCGAAGTTCGAAGACCGCAAATCCCGGCTCGCGGACGGAATCGCGCCCGCTAACGCGCGAGAGAGTCGTTCTTCCGAAGCCGCCCGCCCGACTTTGACTCCGGCACCGACGACCCCGCGGCCGGCGCATGCGAATCCCTCACGCACCATCCGGGCGCGGTACGTCCGAGGAACCTTCGTGCCGGCCGATCCCGTGGACCTGCCGGAAGGTAGCGAAGTCACACTCGACCTCCGTATACCATTGAAACAGTAGAACTTACCCACCGAAGCACACGAATTCCCATACTGGAACTGTACCGGTTCGTGGTACTGACGCTCTATTGTTCCACCCTGCGCCAACCCGTAGCCTTGGTACTTCCAGGGGTAACCAGTGAGTTCATTGCTCGACAAGCTTCCCACGATTCTCGTCCTCTTCGTTCTGGTTGGAATTTTTCTATCGCTCCGCAAGCACGCGCCGTCCGCGCGAATCCGTTTATGGACGTACGCCTGGGCGCTGATTTTCCTACACTTTTTCATTCAAGCCTTCGAAACGCACACCGGCACTCTCGAAAATATTCTGGAGTCAATTGATATCGGTGCGCTGGAACTTTCCGGCGTGGTCTTCGTGGTCTCGATGACGCACGTCGTGGAAGACCGCAAGAAACGCCTCACGATGCTCGCCGTTCTAGCCTTGCCGACCGCATTCCACGCCGTCACTGCAGTCTTCGACTGGCACATTTACGGACTGATGGCCCTCGCGCTGGGAACGATTTTCTTCGGAGGCGTGGTATTCGCTCTGCGCAGCCTTCCCCGCGTGAAGCCCTACGCCATCGGCATCGCGGTCATTCTGGCCGTCAGCGGAGTCTGGTCGATTCACTCCCAACTCCACGGCAATGCTGATCTCGGCATCAACGCGATTCTCACGCTCACGTTCGGCCTTTGCGGAATTCTTTACTGGAAACGCTTCCCGCGGCCTTCACCGGGCGTGATTACCGTCACCGGAGGGTTCCTGACCTGGGGCGCGGTGTTTCCAGCCGGCGCGCTGGTCGCGCACTTTGCGCCGAAGCTGCAGATGAATCCCGAACTGTGGAACGTGCCGAAATTTTTCGTCGCATTTGGCATGATTCTGGCGCTGATCGAAGATAAATCCGGCGTGATCGAGCGCGCGAACGAACGCGAACGCGCCGCTAATAGACTCTTGCTGCAGCTTTCGCAAATCACCTCGCGCCTGCTCGCCGGCAGCGATCCAGCCGATCTCTGCGGGGAAATTACCGCCGCCGTCACCGATGCCACCAGCTTCCCACGCGCCGCGCTGTTCCTGGCGCGCGACGACCGTTCCCTGCGCCTCGGCGGCTGCACCGGATTTTCGTTGGCGGAAAAATCGCGCTTCGAAGAACGCAGCAAAGCGTGGACCATCGAGAAAGTGAAGGAACTCTGCAAGCAAGGGACGCAGCTGGGGAACAATTCCTTCCTCATCCGCTCGGCGGACGGAGGCGCGGGTTTCGGCGCCGTGGCTGCAGAACACGAGGTGCTCGTCCCGCTGGTTTCCTGGCGCGGCTCGCACCTGGGCTGCCTCTGCCTCGGTGCAGCGTCGGGCACCGAACACAGCGCAGCCAACGAAACTGCCGAAATTATGAAGCTCGAAGTGCTGGCTTCCGATCTTGCGGTGACCATCGAAAATTCGCGCCTGCATCATCAATTGGTGCGCTCGGAAAAACTGGCGGCGCTGGGCCAACTGGTGGCCGGTGTTGCGCACGAGTTGAATAATCCTCTCACCGGGATCTTGGGCTACGCGGATTTGCTGAGCGAGGAAGTGGAAGGCCAGAAGGCCGCGAAACGCGTGGAGAAACTCGGGGCGGAAGCGCGGCGCATGAAGCGCATCGTGGACGGCTTGCTGCGTTTTGCGCGCCAGAATAATCCCGCCGCGCGCGCCGCGGATTTCGAAGCCGCGCTGCACGACGTCATCCAGCTGCGCGAATTCCATATTCGCAAGCTGGGCGTGCACATGGACGTGCACGTCGCGCCGGATCTGCCGCGCATTTCCATCGGCGAAGACGAACTCAAACAGGTGCTGCTTAATATTTTGAATAACGCGATTGATGCGGTGGAAGAAAGCGCACAGCGCTCTATCTCCATATTCGCGACGCGCCAGGGCGACCGCGTATTCCTCCGCTTCGATGATTCCGGCCCCGGCTTCAGCGACCTGAACCGCGCCTTCGACCCGTTCTTCACTACCAAGCCGGTGGGCAAAGGCACCGGCCTCGGCCTCAGCATCTGCTACGGCATCATCCAGGAAGCCGGCGGCGAAATCGTACTGAGCAACAAGCAGCCCTTCGGCGCCAGCATCAGCCTCGAGTTCCCCGCCACAGTAGCCGAACCCGCCGTGCTGCTTACTGCGTAAACCTTCAGAAGAAATCAACTCGGGTCATGCAGGACCGATTCGTGCGTGCGCCAGGGCACGGCATGCCGTTCCCGTCTTTGCTAGCGCCGGCGTCTCGCCGGCTATTTTGAATTTGACGTTGCGGTCGGCTATTGTTTCAGCGAATACGAGCGATACAACGTGTCGCGCTGTGCGGGGATGTACCCAGCGTCGGAAATAATCCGGCGCAGTTCTGCTTCGTTGGTGCGGTTGCGCACGCCGGCGGCGTACACCACGTTTTCTTCAATCAGGATGCTGCCGACATCGTCGGCGCCGAATTGCAAACCCACCTGGCAGATTTTAATCCCCGGTGTGAGCCAGCTGGACTGGATGTGATCAATATTATCGAGGTACAGGCGGCTGATAGCCAGGGTCTTCAGGTAATCGAACGCGGTGGCTTCGGGAATCTTCTTTCCCAGCGGCGTATTTTCCGGCGCGAAAATCCAGGGGATAAATGCCGTGAACCCGCCTGTATCTTCCTGAATTCGCCGGATGGTTTCCAGGTGATTCACGCGGTGGCGATATTCCTCGCCGCAACCGAACATCATCGTGGCGGTGGTGCGCATACCCAGCGCGTGCGCGTCGCGGTGCATGCTCACCCACTCGTCTGACCGGCACTTCAGGCGCGAAATTTTCGCGCGAATTTCATCGTCCAGTATTTCCGCGCCGCCGCCGGGAATCGAATCCAGGCCCGCGTCGCGCAGGCGCGCAATCGTGTCGCGCACCGATAGGCCGGAAACTTCCGCGATGCAGCCGATCTCCGGCGCGGAAAAACAGTGCAAATGTATCTGCGGGAATTTCTGCTTGATCGAGCGCAGCATGTTTTCGTAAAACCCGATGCGCAAATCCGGATGCAAGCCGCCCTGCATCAGAACGCCCGTGCCGCCCAGCTCGATCATCTCTTCGATTTTTTCGTAAATGGATTCCAGGGGCAGGATGTAGCCGTCTTTCGCGCCGAGCGGGCGGTAGAAAGCGCAGAACGAGCAATACTCCGTGCAGAAATTCGTGTAGTTGATGTTGCGGTCGATCTGGTAAGTGGCCACGCGCGGGTCCGTCTTCGCGCGGCGCACTTCGTTCGCAGCCATGCCGATGCCGATCAGATCATCCGAATGGAAAAGCTCCAGTGCTTCTTCCTGTGTTATCCCCATGTGTTTCGCAGGGGCACGGCATGCCGTGCCCGCCGCTCAGTTTCCTCAAACCAAGTATACAGGATCATCCGCCCGCACGATGCCTTCGCGCAACACGGCCGCATAGACCCCGGCGCACCCCTCGTGCTCGCGCGCGACTTTCTCAAGCACCACAGGCGAACGCTCGGCCGTTTCGGAATCGAGTGTGATGATCACGCAGCGGCCATCCTTCTTGACCACCTGAACCGTCACCTTCTCGCCAATCCGCAGCGCGCGACCCACTAATTGGTTTTCGTAAAACGGTTCATCGCACTCCCAGCACACGTAAAAGTTCGCGCGAAAGCGCCGGGGATCGAGTGCCAGGCCGGTTTCCTCCGATAACCCGCGCACCGTGGCCAAGCCGAAAATCGAGACCGGCGCCGCATCCGTCATGGAACGCTCCGAAAAGCGCGGCCGCAGCGAATGGCCGAAGCGCCGCACCAGATACTGCGTGAAGTTCGCCTCGCCGGCCGCGAATTTCTCGCCTCCCGGAGTGAGTACTTCGGCAGCGTAACGCTCCAGGGCGGAAATTTCTTCCTCGACGGGCGGCGGATCCAGAAATCGCGGGCGAAGCAGCAGCCACTCGCGAACCTTGCGCGCGGTCATCCACGGAAAGGTGGATTGATCCTGCTCGTCAACGAACGCATAGACGCGATCGCCGACGATTCCAGCGAATGTGACGCGCGCGGCGGTTACATCTTCTCCCGCCATGCCTTTTACAGGATAACGTCGCAGCGCGGCGAGGGTTCCGATGCGCTCCACGCCATCACGCTCCGTGGCGAGCCGTGGACGAGGAGGCGGACGCGGATTGGGCGGCGGCAAATTCCAGCGGACGGTGGCGTGGAATGAGTCCGGCGGCCGCAGCCTTCTCGTAATAGAGATTCAGGCCCGCGAGATATTCCGGCTCCAGGCCGAAATGAATGTTGTCGGCGAGGTAGCGCTCCAGCGCGCGCGGCGGCATGTCCAACTTGATCGCCGCGGCCTCGGAAATTTCGCGCAGACGCTCGAGGCCGTACGCTTTCGACGTCTGAAAATCCGCCACCACTTCTGGCGTAATCGCGTCGCGACGCCCAGCCCAAATCGCCAGCACGCAGGGCTTGCCGGTCATTTCGCTCCACTGGTACGCCACGTCGTAAACGAAAATCGTTTCGAATCCCGGCACCGGCATGTCTTCCGGATCGCCTTTGCAACAATCGCCGCCGCCCGGAACTTTCACCGACAGCGCTTCCATCTTCAGTGCGATGCGCAGCGCCGGATCGCCGATCACCAGCGCTGCGTCGGCATTTTTCAGCATCTCGGAAACGTCGGGCGCGGTTTCGACAAATTCCGGCTGGATGTCCCAGTGTTCTGCGGCCAAAATCCGCACCAGCGCCTGAGAGCTGCGCGAACTGGCATCCAGCGCGATGCGCTTGGCGCGCTGGATCGGCCTCTTCGACACCACCAGGATGCTGCGCACTTCGCCTTTCGCCGCTACCGCTATTCCCGGAAGCGCCACCACGTTCTCCATGCGCTGATATTCGATCGAAGGGATGATTGCTACATCGGCGGCGCCGCTGCGCAAAGCTTCCGCGCACTGCGACGGCCACGTAAACGACAAATCGTACTTCCCCGCCAGCGGCCCGTCGGTAAATCCCCACACCAGCGGCGCCGTATTCAAATATTCAACAATTGAAATGCGAAGTTTGCTCATTCAGCGGCTCGCAACATGCGAATCGTCAATATAACACAAAGCTGTTCCTTGGCTTTCCGCATACGGATCTGCCTCACCCAGTCAGTCTGACCGACGATGCCGTCCTTCCACAATTAGACCCATGACCAATCCAATGGTCCCGTACACAATCGCATCAACTGGCGCCAGAATCAGAGCGACGCTCGGAAAAGGTGGTCGGGTGCCAAATACGCAGAACAAACTAGAGGCTCACCGTAGTGAAGCAGGAAAGCGCGCCTAGTCCGAGTGACAGCCTTGCGTAAAGCTTCTTCCTGCCACCTTCGTTCTATTTTCTCGCGATACCGGTATATTCGCGAACGCCGCTTCTCCATTTTCTCTTTTCACTTTTCTATTTTCTGCCGCCCTGAAATCGCACAATTTCATCTTCTGTGGGAATTTCCATCTCGCGCTTAACCAAGCCGCCAGGGAACATTTTCATGGCGTCTCCCTCACCTTTCCCCTGGACTTCGAAGGAGGCAAACACATACGGCAATCCTTCCGATCCCAATTCCGAATTGGCGCTGCAAATTTGGAAATGCAGATGCGGCTCGGAGGAATTTCCCGTGTTGCCGAGCAGCCCCAGCACTTGCCCGCGCGTGACCTTGTCGCCCACCTTCACGCGCGACGAGCCCGGCTGCATGTGCGCATAGAACGCGAACAAGCCATTGCCAATTTCCATGATCACGTGATTTCCGCCAATCGTTTCGAGCGTGATCGGCACCGCCAGCGATTTCGCTCCCGGCGTATTCTGCGGGATGCCCTCTCCCACCTGCGTCACCACGCCATCCGCCACCGCATGAATTTCCGTCCCGTACGCGCGATAGTTCTTGTTGTCGCTCGGGTCGCCCCTGTACGTCTTGCCGTCCGGATACACCTGCACCCAATCAATCGCGAAGCGCTGCGAAATATACGCGTGGCCATTGATGGGAATCAGCGCGCGGCGATGCACCGAATTGTTCGACGGCCCATTGCCTGCCAGCCAATCCTCTCCCGCAAGCGGCGAAGAAATCACCACCACGGGATGCTTGTCCACGATGGTCGGTGGCGTCACGATGGAGAGCGCCTCCGGGTAATCGCCGATTTTCACGCTGATGCGCTGCGCAATCGCCGCCGGAATATCCGCGAGCTTATCGAACGTGACCCACAGGAAAGCCGCGCCGAATTCGCCGGGCGCGAACTTGGAAACTTTTTCAGCGTTGGGAATTCCGGGATGAATGAACATCCCATCGAGTTCCGCGCCGGAAAAACTCGCCAGAGTTTTCTGCGCCGCATCCGCGGAGACCACCTCGATGCGTGTGAACGCGTACTCCCACTTATCCATATTCGAAATGTGCAGCTCATATACCAGATGCCACTTGTCATCGGCCTTGAACGCCGTCGGCGCGATTGGAATCACCGCATGGAACAGCGGCACCACGGGTTTTGGGGTGTGCTCGGGCTTGGGAGCCGTTTGCGCCGGCGCGGCCGCGGCGCCGGCGGATTCGGCGCTACGCGTGAAATCGAGCGCCTGCGCCGGCTCGCCGGTCTGCGTCCAACTCCCCGAAATATCGCGCCCGTTTTTCCTCAGCTTGCCTTCATACACGCCGCCGACGCGCGGCACTTCAAACCGCACCGCATCGCCGCGCAGCATCACGTTGCTCAAGGCCAGTACGGCATGCTGGTCCACGCTGTTCATCGTCCCACCCAGCTCGCCGCTGCTGGACTTCGTGATCGTCACCACCAAATGAAGCTGCCCGCCCAGCACCCCCGCCCACACGCCGTCAATGCCGTTCGCGGAATCCACGCTTTGCGCCATCGAGCCGGCGGACAAAAGGAAAAAGCCAAGCGCAGCGAAAAGCAGTAAAACGATTCTAGTCGGGATTCTCATCTGCATCCTTCGGCCAGCAGCTAAATCGCGATCCTTCTGTCTCTGCGGACTTTGCTTCGCTGCGGAAAACGCTTCGGCGGTCCGCAAACCTAGTGCCCCTGCTGCGCAACAGCGGCGCTTCCCGGTTCACGTTCGTCGCGAATTTGGTATTCCATGCGATTTTCCAACTGTGCAATCGCGCCCTTCGGTCCCACGGCCCATCCGTGCCCGTGGTCCAAAATGGCCAGAGCATTCAGATTCAGGGAATCCGTAGGCTTCCAGTGGATGCCAGCATCTTCGCTGATATCCTCGCCGTTCGGCCCGGCAGCGGCCAGCGTCGCTCCATCAACCCAAGCCACAGCGGAACGAAATCCGCCAGGCTGCTGCGCCGCCAGTGCCCAAGTTTTCCCGGCGTCCTGCGAATAGGCCGCCACGCGGCTCGGATTGCCGACGTCCTTGTAATCACCGCCCACCAGGACCAGTGCCGCATCTCGAACCGCAATCGAAAAAATTCCCGACGATGCATTGCCACTGACGATCGGTGTGCTGTTCACAGTCCACGAGTAGCCGGCATCGCTCGAGTGAAACACGCGCGCCGCGGGTCCGCCGGTAACGAAATAGATTTCGTGATCGTTGTAAACCGCCAGGCACGTCCCGCTGGCGGCGAAAGCTCCTTCGTTGGGAAGAGCAGCGGGCATGCGGTCGGTGGGCAGCTGCTTCCAATTTTGGCCGTCCTTGGTATGGAGGACCACGAACTTTCCGTCCATGGGATCGCCAACGGCGAAGCACTCGATATCCGAATCGCAAACCAGAGCATCGAGAAAAAATTCCTTGCGCTTGTCAGCGTACTGCAATGTCCAATTCGTGCCGCCATCGGTCGTTTTGTAAATCCGCGAATTGCCCGCGTCCCCGATGGACATCACGTAAGCTCTCCGCGCATCAATCGCCTGAATGCTGCGGAAATCAAGCGTCTCGCCGCCCAGGACGCGAAGCTGCTTCCACGTCTTACCCACGTCCTTCGATTGCAGAATCACTCCCTTGGACCCGGAAACCCAGACCACCGGCGCGGGAGCTCGGTGGGGATCCGTAAACTGCGCAATGCTCACAGCGCGCAAATTCGTATCAATGCCGCTCGTCCGCGCGGTCCACCATGGACGATCCTTGAAGGCGGCACGAACGAAAATCGTGGCAGCTAGAATAATTAGAAGGGAAGCGAGCAACTGTATCAGGTGGCGTCGCATGTCGCGCATTCTAGCAGCACTTTCATCGCAACGGCGGGACTTCCGTCGCGCAGCGCAGGTGCCGAGATTCGTCGGGATTTAGCCTCTGAAGCCACACCTTCTGAACAGGGCGAGCTTTAATTCGCCGCAATCTTTCCCCGAATCACGGTCACTGATGCAGCAGGCAATTCGTAAGAGGTTTCCCGCGTCGTATTTTCTTCCGCGTGCTTGATCGGTCCATCCGGATCCGCGAAGCCTTTCGTGTTGACCACCACCGGACGCTCCCCCGCATGCTCGTCGTGCGCCATGAAGCGCGTCTCCGCCGGCTGCCAATGATATTGTTCACGGCCGAAAGTGGAAATCCGCACCGGCCCAACGAACGAAGCCGCTCCACGCGCCGCCTCATCCCGAAAAAAAACTCGCACTGAGTGCGCATTCTGCTGGTCGCGGTTCACGATCAGCAAAGACCACAACCCATCCGGACGGTCGAGCGCGTAAGCCGTCACCAAAGCATGACCCGCGCCGTCGTCCACATCGCCCTTCGCCGCAAACACGCGATGTTCCGCGCTCCCCGGCTGTGCCCACTCCAGATTAATCAGCTGCGCCACGAAAAATTGCGCCAGCGGTTGCTGGATTTGATAGTCCGCATCCACCGTAAACATTCCGAAAGTTCCCGGAGAATCGTTGCAGCCATGCTCCATCTGCAGCGGCAAATAGTGGAAGTAATACATGCCGCTGCCCCCCGCATTGAGGAATGAGCCGACATAATCCGCGAGCCACAGCCCGGAGAAGAGGTCCATGTACGTCTCGCTCGCCGCAGACGAAAGATTTCCCTCGGTGATGAACATCGGAATATTCGCCGGCACACCGTCTTGCAGCCACACCTGCATGATGTGATTCACCAGCTCCGGCTCGTCGTACAAACTGCCCCAGGGAATCCGGCACGGGTCATAGGGATAATGCTCGAAGGAAAAAAACGCAAGATCGCCCAATCGCTGATGCTGCTTCAGATAATTCACAAAGCGCGCGGTCCAAGATACGTTGCCGTTCGCATCAGGCCAGACCTCGATGTCCCTGTTCACGCCCTGAAATGAAGGCCCGCCCAGCTTCAATGCCGGATTCACGCGATGCAGCGCCGTCGCCCACTGCACGTAAAGCGCGGCGTAATCTTCCGGCAGCATGTATTGCCCGTCCGCTTCTTCGCCCATCTCCACGTACGAAACCGGGTAATCGCGTTTCTGCAGGTAGGCCATCTCGGCCGCGGCGTTGTCGGGCGTGTCGTAAAGCAGCGCCACCGGAATCATCGCCGGCAGCCCGCGCGTCACGCCGCTGGTGAAAAACAAATCGAATCCCACCTGTGCCTGCTTGGTCGAACGCAAATCGGA
The DNA here is from genome assembly GCA_013289715.1 of Acidobacteriota bacterium. Classification (GTDB taxonomy): domain Bacteria; phylum Acidobacteriota; class Terriglobia; order Acidiferrales; family UBA7541; genus Palsa-295. The sequence continues at coordinate 196,195 of JABCZJ010000004.1, forward strand.
AGGCTCGTGCCACGGATCCACCGAGGAGCAGTAAGTGGTCGTCTGCTCCTGGTCTGCGGTGTGACGGACCACGTCGTGAAATTTTCCATCCGCGGTGGTGGTCCCGATGAGCAGCTCGTAAATCGCATAGCCTACGCAATTCCGGGGATCGCCTGACCCGTGCGAGTCGCAAGTGTTGGAAGATTCCGTCATCAGAATGCGCAAAAATCGCACCGGCAAAGGATTCGCGCTCAGCTGCACGGTCGCCGTACCGCCTTGGCCGTTCGTGACCACGCCGCCGGGAAAGGTTTGCCACACGCCGCGCGTCGCAGCCTTGATTGGATCGTCTCCGGTCCAATACTGAACGATGTAGTGTACAGCGTACGGCTCGGCCCACTTGATCTGGATGCTCGTAATCTGCTGCAGTTGCGCCAGGTCCACCACGATCCATTGCGGATGCGCGGAATCGCTTTCACCGGTGAATCGTTGGGTCAGGTATGGATTGCTTTTCCAGTAGCTGGCGGGGTCTCCGTCCGTCAGGCGCGAAAAACCGGAGTTGTCCGTGCCGTCGTTGCGCGTGAATCCGCGATGCGGCAGCGAATAGCCATACGAATAGCGCAGAAATTCCGTGGGATTTGCGGAGCCGGTAAAGTAACCCTTACCGCTCGCGTCGCTCCAGGTTCCCTGCGGATTCCAATGCCATGCCTCCACCGCCAGTTCCGTATTCTGGCGAAAACTCACCGGCTGCCAGCCCGAACTCAGCGCTCTGTCCAGCGCGGGCTGCACCAGGTCCTTGTCTATGGCGTCCTGCGCAATACGGTCCACACCTGCGCCCAGCGCTTGATTGGGCACGAAGTGATTCGTCGCATGCGCCGGAGTGATATCCACCTGAATGGTTTGGCCCGCGCACGCAACGGCCGCTGCAAAAAATCCTAGAATAATTGCCGGGACAGAGATTGTGGCCTGCAAGGCGCGCCTCCCGCACTTTTTGTGGATCGTTCTTGCAGCGCAGAGTCTACAAGAATCGCTCACACTTCGCCTAATCCCGCCTGCGAATCATACGGGGTGCTCGATGCGTTTAATTCGCGCGGTTCCTAAGCGCACAAGCGAATAGTTACCTTGAAATGTTTTGTACTACCCGCGTACGCTGGCCGCAACTTCGATGGCCTCCGACCAATACCTGGGATGGCTGGCGCTTGCCTTGACGCCCGGCCTCGGCGCGCGCATGGCTGGAAAACTGCTCCGCGCGATGGGCAGCCCCGAAGCGATCTTCAGCGCCTCGCTGACCGAACTGGAATCCCACCGGCTGACGGCAGCCGTCGCGCAAGCAATCCATAGCCCCCAAACCCATGAGCGCCGCGGCGAAGGCACTGGCTCGGGCGCATGGTGCTGGAATCCGCCTGCTCACTTGGGACGGGCCGGAATACCCGCAACGCCTGCGCTAAATTTATGACCCACCACTCATCCTGTATGTTCTTGGAAACATTGAACTTCTTAACCGCCATATGATTTCGATCGTAGGATCGCGTCGTCCAACCCCCTGCGGGAATCAAATGGCGGAGTAGCTGGCAAGGGACTTGGATGATCGGGGCCTGGTAATCGCGAGCGGCCTCGCCCGCGGCGTTGATTCCTGTGCGCATCAGGGTGGCCTCAGCTCGCTTTCAGGTGCGACGGTTGGCGTCCTGGGCTGCGAAATTGACGTGATTTATCCCAAGGAGAACAAGAAGATCCTCGCTGAGATTGAGAAGCGCCGGGCGATTCTCTCCGAATTCGCAATGGGTACCTTCCCCGGCCCCCAGAATTTCCCGATTCCGAACCGCATCATTTCGGGAATGTCCGTCGGTGTTGTGGTCGTCGAAGGGGCGCAACACTCCGGCTCGCTGATCACGGCTCGCCTGGATATGGAATTCGGGCGCGAAGTCTATGGAGTTCCCGGCAACGCAACTCAGCCCACCAGCTGTGGCCCCAATCAGTTGATTAAACAGGGCGCTAAGCTGGTCACAAGGTGGGAAGACGTGATCGAAGAGCTGCCGACGCTGATCCGCGCCGAGCTTTTGCCGGTAGAAACCGCCGCCAGCGAGGAAAGGGCCCTTCTGGTCGAGAAGCACTTGGCTCCCGCGGAGGGCACTTTTTACCATTTGCTTGGCGTGGACGAATCCCGCCACGTGGACGATCTGGTCGAGCTTCCGGGGCTGACTTCTTCAGAAGCGCTGGCCTCACTGTTTGACCTGGAGCTCAAAGGCGTGGTACGTCAGTTGCCAGGGAAGCAATTCCTCAAAGTCCTGTTGTAACCAGCCGGGACAATTACAGCTAGGATGGAACTTCGCCGCGAACTAGAGAACCGCGGCGCATAAAAACGCTTGTATATAATGATAAGAAGTCCGCAAGATAGCTAAAAGCATCCAATGCAGGCATGAGGGAATAAACGAGAGCATGGCAAGATCACTGGTAATCGTCGAATCGCCTGCCAAGGCGAAAACAATCAACAAGTATCTGGGCCGGAATTACCTGGTCAAGGCTTCCTATGGCCACGTGATGGACCTGCCCAAGAAAACGATCGGTATTCTTCTGCCCGGTCAGGAAAACAGCAAAAAGAAGAAGAAACGCAAGGCCAAAGCCGGCGCCCCGGAAAAGAAGGTGGCCAAGCCCGTGGTCGTCACGGCGCAGAACATCTTCGAGCCGACCTACGAAGTAATTCCCGGCAAGATAAAGGTCATTCACGATCTGCAGAAAGCGGCCCGTGGAGCGGACGCGATCTACCTGGCGGGCGACCCGGACCGCGAAGGCGAAGCCATCTGCGCTCACCTGGCCGAAATCCTGGGCAAGCCCAAGAAGTACGCGGATTTGGTGGTGCACGAAGAAAAGGAGGGCGGGGAGAAGGCGCCCAAGCCGGCCGCCAAGAAAGAACCGCCTAAGACCAACGGCGCGCCACCTAAGATTTACCGCGTGATGTTCAACGAAATCACACAAAAGGCCATCAAGGCCGCTTTCGAGCATCCTTCCGAGGTGAACGAAAACCTGGTGGACGCGCAGCAGGCCCGCCGCGTGCTGGATCGCATCGTCGGCTACAAGGTTTCGCCGCTGCTCTGGAACAAAGTGCGCCGCGGCCTTTCCGCCGGACGGGTACAGACCGTGGCGCTGCGCCTGATCGTCGAGCGCGAGCAGGAAATCCGCGCCTTCATTCCCAAGGAATATTGGACCATCCACGCCCTGCTCGACGCCGGCACGCCGCCGCTGTTCGAAGCCAAACTCAGCAAGTTCAAGGGCGAGGACATCGAAGTTCTGAATCAGGAGGCTGCCGACAAGGTTGTCGCCGCCGTGCAGAAGGCTAAGTGGCAAGTCGCTTCGGTAGCGCAGAAAGAAAAGCGGCGCAACGCTCCTCCGCCCTTCACCACTTCCAAGCTTCAGCAGGCCGCTTACAATCGTCTGCGTTTCACCGCCAAGCGCACCATGTCCCTCGCGCAAAAGCTCTATGAAGGAATCGAGCTGGGCAACGAAGGCTCGGTCGCGCTGATCACCTATATGCGCACGGATTCGGTGCGCGTCTCAAACGACGCGCTCGATCAAGTCCGCGCCATGATCCCGGAACGCTTCGGCGCAAGCTATCTGCCGGAGAAACCCAATTTCTACAAGTCGAAGAAGGACGCGCAGGAAGCCCACGAAGCCGTGCGCCCCACCGACGTGCTGCGCGCGCCCGAGGACGTCCGCCCGTTCCTCGAAGACGATCTCTTCAAGCTTTATCAGCTGATCTGGCAACGGTTCGTCGCCTCGCAAATGCTGCCCGCGATTTTCGATCAGACCACCATAGACATTTCCGCGGGCGATTACACTTTCCGCGCCACCGGGTCAGTCCAGAAATTCGACGGCTACTTGCGTGTCTACCAGACCCCTGTGGCCGGCGCCGACCGCGAAGACGATGAGAAGGACGACGAAGGCGAGGGCCGCTCCCTGCCGCAAGTCCGCGAAGGCCAGTCGCTCCGTCTCGATCAAATTCGTCCGGACCAGCATTTCACCGAGCCGCCGCCGCGTTACAACGACGCGACGCTCGTGAAAGAACTCGAAGAAAAAGGCATCGGCCGCCCATCCACCTACGCCGCCATCATTTCCACCATCGTCGAGCGCGAGTATGTCACCAAGGATCAGGGCCGATTTTCGCCGACCATGCTCGGCGAACGCGTCAGCGTCCTGCTGGTGAAAAGTTTCGAGGATATTTTCGACGTGGGCTTCACCGCGCGGCTGGAAGAGGAGCTCGACGAAATCGAAGAAGGCAAGCTTCCCTGGCGTCAGGCCGTGAAGGAATTCTGGGATCCCTTCGTCGTCGACCTCGATAAAGCCGATGAGCAAATGCTGTCCTACAAAGCCGGCATTCCCACCGGGCTGAAGTGCGAAAAATGCGGCGAAGGTGAACTGCTGGAGCGCATTTCCCGGCACGGATTTTTCCTCGGCTGCAATCGCTACCCCGATTGCGATTACATCAAGGATCTTTCGCCCGAGCTGCCCGCTGAAGCCGACGGCGTCGCCAAAATTGAATATTGCGACAACTGCGGCAAAGAGATGGTCATCAAGCGCGGGCGTTTCGGCGTTTTTCTCGCCTGCAAGGGCTACCCTGATTGCAAGACTACCCGCCGCCTGGTCAGCGGCACGCGCATCGCGCGCCAGCCCGACGTTCCCCTCGACGAAAAATGCCCGCTCGACGACGCGCAGCTCCTGCGCCGCCAAGGGCGTTTCGGCGATTTCGTCGGTTGCACCAATTATCCGAAGTGCAAGTACACGCGCCCCATTACGCTTGGCATCAAATGCCCGAAGTGCAACGAAGGAGAATTCGTCCGCCGCGGCATTTCGCGCGGACGCGGCGCCGGCCGCATCTTCTACGGCTGCAGCCGCTATCCCGATTGCGATTTCACCACGCCCCACGAGCCGATCAACGAGCCGTGCCCGAAATGCGGCGCGCCATTCATCGTCGAAAAGCGCACCAAGCAAGGAAATTTCCGCACCTGCATAAAAGAAGGATGCGATTGGGAAATTGAAGCGCCCGCGCCAGCCGAAGGCGCAGCTACAACCGCGACGACCGCAGCAGCGCCGCCAGTTTCAACTGCCGCCTCTCCCGCCGCCAATTTCGTTCACCCGCAAGAACCTGCGACGGTAGGCGCCCGCGACAAATCCTAAACAGGTTTTTCGCCGTGCGTCGGCATAGCCCACACCAACGCCCCGAGCGCCACAATCACCGGGAAACATTCAATCACATACCGCGGCTCTACCGTCTGCAGCTGCGTCATCGCCAGCGTGCGGATCGCCACAAACAAGATTAAGAATATCGCCGCCAATTGCGCGCGGCATCGCCACCATCCGACCGCCGCGAGCGCCCCATACGCCAAGCCCAAAACCGCAAAGCACAAAGTGACGCCAAAATCCGCCGGATTCCATCGCCAGTGCTCCCCCACCGGCCACAGCTTCCCCGAATAAGGCAGCAATTCGATGCGCGGCGTAAACCACATCGCAGCAATTCGCTGCGCAGGCACGAACAGGTAAGTGCGCAGTGGCCGGCGCGCAGTCCGCTCTGCCGCCAGCACCGCAAACTCCCGATCGAGCACCGGCGTCAGCTGCAAATCCGCGTTGTACTTTTCCAGCAATCCGGCCACCCGAGCCCGCTCCGCGTCCGAATCAAATGCCGCGCGCGGCACGGACTCAATGCCGATCGGCTGCTTCCCCAGCGTCCATGTCACCAGATAGGCCTCGCCAAATCGCGTCATCCACGTTTGCGTCCACGCAAAATAACCCCGCGGAATAAAATCTCCGTAAGTCTGCGCGTAACGCGGCCCCAGAAATTCCACGCGCCCGAATGTCCGCGCATTCCGTGTCGCCCACGGCGCCAGTGGCATCAGCAGGCCAACGCACATCCAACACGTCGCCAAAATCAACTTCGGCCAATTCGCGCGCCGGTACCAGCGCACGCACAACGCAATCCCGGCTGCGGCCAAAACCAGCGGCGTCTCCGGCCGCACCAAAGTTCCCAATCCCCCAACCAATCCCAACAACAGAAACCACCCAGCGAACAAGAGCGTCTTTCGCTGCGCCGTCGCACTCGCTGACAAATCCAGCCCCGGCTCAGTCAAAAAATAAACAAACACCCACACCGCCAGCGTTGTAAAAAAAATAGCCAGCGTTTCGGTCAGCACCACCGCCGTATAATCCGCGGTAAAAGGACAGAGCGCCGCCATCCACAACGCCGCGGTCCCTACCATCGCGCGCCGCGAAACCGGCGCCAGCCGCGCCGCAACGAGTGCCGCGAGCACACAGGCACCCAAATCGACCAACGTCTGCACGACCATCACCACCCGCGCGCTGCGCCCCATCGCAAAATAAATCGCCGCAAGAAACGCCGGGTACCCCGGCACACGCATATCCACCGCGGCTAGCGAACCGCCCACGTACAGCCCATACACTCCGTGGTCCAGCCAATTCCGCGCCAGCTCCTCGTAGAATTTGGTGTCCCCGGAATAAAACGGAAAGTGCCAAATGAAGAACAAACGCAGCCCCAGCCCTGCCGCCAATGCCGCGCCGAGTTGTATGTAGGAAAAAGGGCGAGCGCTCATCTCATCGAATTTCGCAAACAATTGTGCGTGGAATCAGCGAATCAGCGGTCCACCAAAGTCGCGTGCGCAGGAAATCAGCGTCGCCGCGCGCCGCTACTCGAATCGCCGCCAACGTGTTCCGCAACGAGTTTAGGCGGCGCCGTATTGCGCCAAGCCGCCGCCAACGCCCGCATCACGCTGGCCTTCTTCGCAACTTTCAGACGCACGTACGTGGCCCCGCGCCGTCCCCATGCTCCATTCACCGGCGCAAACACTTTCGGCTCCGCGCGCACGAAATCCTTCTGCTGGTCCGGGAAAAGCTTCACCATCCCCACGCCCATCTCCGGATACCCCAGCGTCGCGAAAATTTTTCCGCGCACGCGAAAATCCGGATGGTCCATATGCGCGCTCTCCGTCGCTTCCGGAAAACCAAGCGCCAATCGTCGAAAATCCGTCTCCGTCATCGCCGCAGCTCCACGCGCGCCAAACTGCATCGCATCATCAACGCTAGCTTACCCGAACCAGCCCGCCGTTGCTCGTCCTCTACAGACACGTACAAACATGCGCGCGATCTGACCCTAACGCGCACACTCCGCCCGCGTCTCTCTCACCATGCGGTGTAAACTACTCTCGGCCCAGTGAAGAATTCTGCGGCGATGCCGATACCCGCAGTGTCGCTTCGCACAAAGGAAATCCATGGGCTGGCGCAAATTATTCTTTCCGGCAAAAGTTCATTCCCGCCGCGCGCTGGTTCCGCTGACCGCAGTTTCAAAGGCGAACAGACGGCGCAATCATCGCGTCTCCGCGTTCCTGCCGGTCTTCGTCTATGGTCACTCCCACGATGGACCGTTCACCGAACACGCCGTCACGCTGAACGTCAGCGCTAACGGGGGATTACTTTCACTTTCGCGCGCACTGGCGCCGTCCCAGCAATTCTTGGTGGCCAACGTGCAAACGAATGAAGAGCTGCCCTGCCGCATCGCGCGCTCCATAAAAACGGAAGCAGGCGCCACGCTCGTCGGCTTCGAATTCCTCCGACCCGCACCGCGCTTCTGGTCCATCGAATTCAGGCCCTAGCGTCACAAACGCGCTCGATCGATCTCGATACAGTGTCACGCCGAAAATACTCAGACCCTCGTCGCAGTTCCCAAACTCCGGGCCATTTCTTCCAGCGCTTTCGCAAACTCCGCAGGCCGAAGCGCTGGCAATCCCAGGCATTTTTTTCCAGCATCAACGGCGGGCAACCAGAAGCAGCTCGTTTCGAGGGGGAAGCAAAGGAACGCAGTAACCGCCAGTCCGGCCAAAATCCCCAGCATTCCAATGCCGGTGCCATCGGAGAGATGGATATCACTGAGCACCACATCCACTCGTATCGAGCCCAGCAGCTCGCGGGCCGTCCGCATATTGCCGGCAAAGTGGCAGCGGAATCCCCAGCGCCGCAGCCGGTTCGTCAGGCGGTTGGGCGATTGAAAACTCTGCCCCACGAGAAGCACGTCCATTCCGGACAATGTCATTTCTCAGTCCTCACATCGCTGCGCTTCACTCGTGGTAGCGCGCATGCGAACAACGATCGTGGATGAACGTCGCTGCGAAATCGAAATTCGCGTTAGTGAGCGTTACGGGCATGGGGAATTTAAAAAGTTGCGGAAAACCGCGGCGGGCAAGCCGTCAAGCGGATCTGTGAAACGAACAACACTCTTTCAACAACGTAAGGTTCCTCACGCCGCCCAGTTTCTGAACCTTGATTGAATCCATGGCCAGCGTAGCAAGCTTCATCGCGCGCACTTCGTCGCTATAATCCGCGGGATTTTCCAGCTGCTGCCGCCGAAAAACGATCGCGAACTCCGCTTCGCGGATCAACCGCGCCAACGTGTCCCGATCCGGCTCGTCCACGGCTCTGATAAAAGCTTCCTGCCAAAGTACCGGCCTAAGATCGTGCATACGTTCCCTCCAGCGGCATAGGGGCTAGGGTGGGAGTGAGGATGGCCCGTAGTACTCCGCTATAATTCACGTCAAGTGCAGAAATTAGCGACACTAGTTTGGATGCCTAGGTAAACAATCGGTTACATCAAATATTTTATATTCCTCGCTGGGGCCCGATCCGGTTGTCCGCGAGCCCGAATCTCAATTCCGAGAGAGGCCGACGCGCAGAACTGTACACAATTGTACAGACGCTCGTCCGAGGCATCATTATGATTGCGGTCTAATTCAGTGAAACAGATGGCGGCCGTGTCTTGGGACAGGGCATTACGTGCGGCCGTGTCACGACGAAGCAATCAAGAAACTGAAATGGGGGAATCGAATGCCCGACGATTCGTTTGAGAAGGCCCGCAAAGCGTTCTTCAGAACCGTAACGACAAGACCGCAGCCGATCCCGCCTCCAGCCGAGTTCCTCACACCGCAAAACGATGCCGCCGCGGAACAAGTCTCACCGGCCCCTCGCGAGGCGATCGCCGCGAAGTTTTGCTGAAAACTGTAAATCGCAGCCGACACGCCTCAGCAGTTCTGCGGCGGCGACATTCGACTCCCGATGTGCATTCTCTCTTTCGCGCTCGGCGAATTCTCGCCATTCCCCTAAAAGACGGTTTGTGCTGATTAGAACAGATTTCCGTTTTTCACCGAGGTATAAACAGCCCTGCCTGCTGCTCTGTTTGTTCTCGAACTTCGCGGGGCATCGAGGAAAACGAAATGGTTGCAGACCGCACGACAGATTTTTCGCCCGCATATACTGCGTGGCTCCGCAAACCTGTCGTGTTGCTCGTTGTGATTCGTCAATGCCACGTCCCTATCCCTTGCAGCATTCTCGGTGAGTCAGCCGGCGCCCTGCGCGTTCGCTTCAAGCCAGGATGGGAGATGGATCTCCGGAAGGAACTGATCTTGGCCGTCGAAGAGGATGCCGCCGCTCCGGATTCTTGCGTAAATTGACGCGCGCCGCGCGTTTCTGGCCGTTCGCCCCGGATTGGGATGCTCGTCGGCTGGTCTGGATTTTGCAATAAAAAGGAGACTCACGATGCTGCTTCTAATTGTTGTTCTGCTTTTGTTGTTCGGTGCGGGCGGTGGTTACTACGGGTATTCCCGTTGGGGCACGGGCGGGGGCATGGGAATCCTCGGGACAGTCGTGCTCATCGTGGTGGTCTTGTACCTGGTCGGCGGATTGCGCTGACCTCGACGGTTGGCTAAGCTCTCGACAACACCCTAGAAGAGTCCCGATATTCTGAGCGTCGCTCATCCCTCCCGATTTAATTTCTTGGGAAGGGTGGGTAGGTTTTGAATTTCTCGGCCGTGGCTTTCAGCGCCACACCATTGTCCACCGAGAGCTTGCCAAACCAGGTCTCTGCACGTAAACCCGTGCCAGCCATGAAAGCGAATATCACACGGAAACTCGATGCCGATGGCTTGCGCGAAGCCCGCCTATTGGCGGTCGAAGAGGGTCTTTCTGTGAGCGCCTTGCTCGCTGCAAAGCTCGATGAGATCGTGCGCCGGCGCAACGGATGCGACCGCGCTTGGAAGCGCGCAGTAGCCAGACTCCGCAAAGGTCTCGATCTGGGTTGGACACGCCCTCGCTCGCGCGACGAACTTCATGAGCAATAAGGTTTTCGTAGACACCAACTTCCTGCTGTACGCTTCGTCCTCTCTGAAAACTGCAGGTTCCGGATCATTTTCGGCCAGGTAGTACCGGTTCTGTACCCAATCTGAACCGCGTCTGTCCGTTCGCCCAGCTGTTTTCCAATTCGTTCAGTGCTAGCCTAAGTCGGAAACCAAAAGATGAAATCGTACTCACAATCACGAAATTCCCGCCGCCACCCGGCTTCGCTGCCGCGGATCCAAGAGGGCCCCCGCGCCGGTCACGGGTCGCGGATCGCCGGTCGCGCCCAGCCGTTCTCTCATCACTGATCACCGCACACTCGCCACCGCCCGAATCAATCGCTAGCGAAACATAATCGAAAACCGATCCAACTGACTGAAAACAAACAACAGCGACGCAAATCAATCGCTAGTTTTTGTCGCGTTTTTCGCGCTTACGTCACTGTCTTCCAAGCCCCGCGAAACCGCCAGCGCATCTCACGATCGACCGCTCACCAATCGCTAATGACCCTCCAGGAATCACTCGCCTCTCCAACTCCAAGTCACGGTATAATCATGCTTTCCAACGCGCAGCGGGCGAGTCTAATCGAAAGCCCCGCAGCGCGGCCGGCCACAGGCAGCTGGCGTGGCAGGAAACCGGCTACGGCCAGCGATCATCTAATTCGCAGCACTGATATTGCGGCACTAATATTGGGCACTACAAAGGACAACGCATGAGCCCGCTTGGCAAGAAAATTATTCTGGGGATTTCAGTTCTGGTGGTCGCCTATGCCGCCACCGGATACATGCTCGGCCGTTCTTCCGACGACAAAGCGTACCGCGCGCTCACCGTCTATAGCGAAGTCTTGGAACACATCCAGCGCGATTACGTGGACGATCCCAATATGCACGCCGTCACCAACGGTTCGCTGCACGGCCTGCTCGATTCGCTCGACCCGCAATCGGCCTATCTGAGCCCGCTCGAATACAAAGACTTCAAGGAAAAGAGCGCCAGTAATCCGCCCGCGGAAACCGGACTCGCGCTCACGCGCCGCTTCGGTTACATCGGCGTGATCGGCGTGCTGCCGGATGGCCCCGGCGCGAAAATCGGCCTGCGCATCGGCGACATCCTGGAAAAGATCGCCGGATTCACCACCGGGCAAATGGCTATTGACCAGGCGCAACTGTTGCTGAAAGGCAATCCCGGAACCACCGTGCAGCTTTCCGTGATTCGCCGCGGCAAAGCCGAACCGCAGGAAATGAACATCACTCTCGCGAAGCTCACCGCGCCCAAGCTGGTGGAAGACCGCGTGAGCGGCGACGTCGCTTACCTCCGCGTGCCGGAATTCACTCCGGGAGTTTCGAAGCAAATCCGCGAAACGCTCGTGCAGTTCCAGAAATCCGGCGCGAAGAAGCTGATTCTCGATCTGCGTGATTCTTCTCTCGGCGACGACCAGGAAGGAATTCTTACTGCGCAACTTTTCCTTTCTTCTGGCACGATTGCCACGCTGAAAGGCCAGACGGTAACGCCGGTCGTCTCTGCCGCCGACGCCACGAAAGTTGTTTGGACCGAACCTGTCGCACTGTTGATCGGTAACGGTACCGCCGGACCCGCCGAGATCCTTGCCGCCGCGATCGCGGACAACAAACGCGGCAGCACCGTCGGCGAGCGCACTTACGGCACCGCTTCGCAGCAGAAGCTGATCGAAATGGACGACGGCTCCGCGCTGATTCTCACCGTCGCGAATTATTTCACACCGGGTAACAAGGACATTCCCGCAGAGGGCGTGCCGCCCACCGCGGAAGTGCACCCTTCGATTGACGATCTTCTGGCGCAGGCCGATCTCACGCAGCCGGCCGCGCTGCCCAGCTCTTCGCCGGAGGACCCTGTCGTGAAGAAAGCCATCGAATTATTGCAGGGCGCGCCCGCGGCAGAGAAGAAAGCGGCCAAGCTGTTGCACGGCTGGCAGCAACTGGCCGCTTAATTTTGCCATCGCGCGGCTCGGTGCGGATTTTCGCGGCATGCGCCGCCGTGATTCTTCTCTTTCTGGCCGGCTGCGGCAAAAAGACTCTTTCGAAATCCGAATGGCGCGCCATCACCGGCGAAATTGTCGCCGCTGCGCAGAAAATCAACGGCCGCAAATCCGAAATCGCTATTCGTCCCGAGCTGCATCCTGCGAAACACGGCGCGTCAAACGCGCTCGCTGCTGACAACATCTACATCTCACTCAGCGATCCGTCGCAGACCGCTGCATTCGCGCAATCTCTGCAAGGCATCGCGCGCAAGCACGATCTATCCGTCACCGAGACGGATTCCAGCGGCGTGATCCGCTTCGACTACACGTTTCACGGCGCGCGCACGCACACGGTTCACGTGGTCACTCCGCTCGCCGCACGCGCTGTGCATCCATCAGCGCCAGCGCGACAATCCACCAGTGCCAGCAATCCGAATCCGCGCCTCGCCATCATCATTGACGACCTCGGTTACGACCACTCCGCTGCAGATGCCGTGCTCGCGCTCGGCTTTCCGCTCACCGTTTCGGTGCTGCCGCATTTGCCGCTCTCGGGCGAACTCGCCGAAGAAGCGCAGCGCCGCGGCGATCAGGTGATGCTGCATCTGCCGATGGAATCCGAAACGGACGGAGCCAAGCCGGAAGACATCGAGCTGCGCGTGGGAATGAGCGCCGCGCAAGTGGACACAACTCTCGCGGGAATGCTCGAAACCGTTCCGTACGCTGCCGGCGTGAACAACCACCAAGGTTCGCGCGCCACCGCCGATCCGGCGTTGATGCAGGCGTTGATGCCCGCGCTTCGGCAACGCGGACTCTTCTTCGTGGACAGCCGCACCGACGCGAAGACCGTCGCTTACGACATGGCTGAACGCGCCGGCGTTCCGGCCGCGTCACGCAAGGTGTTCCTCGACGACATCGCGTCGCGTGACGCGATCCTCAAGCAGCTCGACCTCGCCGCCCGTGACGCGCAGCGCGACGGCTTCACCATCGCCATAGGCCACCCGCGCCCGGCCACCATCGCCGCGCTCGCCGAAGGCGTTCCGCCGCTCGAAGCACGCGGCATCCATTTGGTATTCGCGTCCGAATTGGTGCACTGAACTGGTGCGCTAAAGGGCGAAGATTCGCGAAGGGATTCTGCGTAGGAAACGCGGCAGGTTTCGCGGGCGTGTGGACGAAAGTCCTCTTGCGCGGCGTCTAGTAATCTCCGCCCGCTTCCTCAAACATCGGCGTGGTGCGCACGAGCCGCGCCTTGGTGCCATCGTGCACGGCATACTGCACCGGGCGCCCGTCCTTATGCTTGCCCCACAGGCTGCTGGCTCCGTATTCGCCGTTCTTGTTCACCGCGTAGAATTGAATGTGGAATCGCTTCAGCCGATCGGGAAACGGCTTGTAGTTGCGCACCACGCGGTGCAACGCTTCCAGGCACGCGTCGGCGGGTGACGAACCCTTGCGCATCATTTCCACGATGGCGTGGCCACCGGCGATCTTGATATTTTCCTCACCGCGTCCCGTGGAACCGGCCCCACCGACTTCGTTATCCACAAAAAGCCCGGCACCGATCACCGGCGAATCACCCACGCGGCCTGCAATCTTCCAGGCCAGCCCGGACGTAGTGGTTGTGCCGGAAATATCGCCCTTTGCGTTCACTGCGAGGCAATTGATGGTTCCCGTCGGCGGATGCATCACCACATCTTCAAGGTGAGCGCGCCACGCCAGTTTCTCCGGCGTGTCCAGAAGTTGCGTGAGCGTTTCTTTCCATTGCGGACTGTCCAGCCCGGGCCGCCAGTTTTCGGAAACCGCCGCTTTCCACGCCAGCCAGGCGATTCGCGAACGCTCCGTCAGAAGGTTCATGGGCGCAAAACCTTCGTCTTCGGCAAAGTGCTGCGCGCCCGAGCCCACAATGAAGACGTGATTGGTTTTTTCCATCACCGTTTTCGCGACCAGGGAGGGATTCTTGATTTTTTGGATCGACGCGACAGCTCCCGCGCGGCGCGACGGTCCGTGCATCACACTGGCATCCAACTCGACGACGCCGTCTTCATTGGGCAAACCGCCATAGCCCACGGTATCGTCATTGGGATCGTCTTCCACTTGCGTGACTACCGCGAGCGCCGCATCCAGCGTGTCGCCACCCGATTTGAGCAGCGCCATTCCGTCATCGAGATGCTGCAAGCCATTGGCCGAAGAGATGATCAGTGGACGAACGCCCTGCGCTGCCGCTGCAAGGCCCGCTCGGCGGTCGGAATTGCCCGGGATGGTACGTGGGGGATCGCCGGCACCAAAAAGACGTCGCGTCGTTGCGGCAATCCCGCCCGTTAGTGTGGCTAGAAAGAACTTTCTACGAGTCCATTTATCCATTGGGGACCCTCTCCATTACCGCTGGCAAACTCAGCCGCGAAGCCCGAAGCGGCGGTTCGATTGATGCGTCAGCTTACGGCTGGAAACCGACGCTGCGCCACAGCTCGGCGCAGTTGTACATTGTGCCGTTGGTGATTACGAATTCGACTTTGCGAATGTTGTGAATGGATTCGAGCGGGTTGGCGGCGAGAATCATCACGTCGGCGCGCTTGCCCGCTTCCACGGTGCCAAGTTCCTTGTCGAGGCCCATGACGCGCGCGGGCACGATCGTCGCGGCCTGAATCGCTTCCATCGGCGTGAATCCGGCTTGCACGTATAGCTCGATCTCGCGGTGCAGGCTGTGTCCGGGAACGGTCTGATCCGTTCCGGCCACAATCGGAACGCCCGCTTTATGCAATGCGCCAATCACGGCGAGTTCTTTCGCAAATACTTTCTCGTCGATGTCGGCGTTGGGCGACGGTGGCCCGACGTCTGCCAGTATGGCTTGCAGTTGCGGCGCGACTTTTACGACGCCGGGCTCGATGCTGGCCGCAGGTTTCGCGGTGCTGGCGGTGAAAAATTCGAACAGCGCGATCGTGGGGTCCACCACTGTTCCGCGTTCCACCAGAAAACTAATCGCCTTTCGAGCTTCCGGCGAATTCAGATCCAGGTTTGCTCTGGCGTTGGCGTGATCGAGGCGGCTGGCATCGTCGGGAAGTGGCGGCACCATGATGTCCACAATGTAGGGAATGTGATTGATCTGGTCCTGGCCGGCTTCGATCGTTTGATATGCGTTGAGGCCGATCGGGACGTGTCCCGTGACCGTCATGCCCAAGCGATGCGCTTCATCGGCGACGTCCTTCAACTCTTCCAGCTTTACGGAGCTGTAAATCTTCATCTGTTGAAAGCCGGCATCGTGGTATTTGTCCGTCCACATTTTGGCTTGCTCGGGCGTATCAACGCGCGCTACGCCAATCGCGCTGGGGCCGGTGCCATCCACAATTCCCGCGAGGAGCAACCGCGGGCCGAGGCCGCGGCCATTGCCCACGGCATCGCGCACGGCGGTGATGAATTCGAATTCATTGCCGCAGTCGCGGACAGTGGTGGCTCCTGCGGCGAGATAAATCGGGCCCCACTCGACTTGCTCGAAATGGGCGTGCATATCCCAGAGGCCCGGGAGAATCGTCTTTCCGCGCGCATCCACGCTTTGCGCGCCGCTGGGAATTTTCACGCGGGATTTCGGCCCGGCGTCTATGATTCGGCCTCTTTCGATCACAACGACGGAATCAGGGACTGGGTCGCGGCCGGTTCCGTCAATCAGTGTGCCGCCAACGAGCGCTATTTTTTCTGCGCGACTACCGGAAATGCCTTTGGAAATGTCGGCGAGCGCGGCCATACCGTCCGAACCGGCGAGGCCGACAAACGTTCCCAGGCCGCTTTCGTATCCTTCTCGAATTGCTTCGAAGTGGTCGAACTCCGCATCGGTCGTGACCGCGGCTACGAGATTGCGGTTGGCGTCAAACCAGAGTGTTTCTCGGCCCCAGATTAGCCCCTCAATTGTGCAGCGATCGAACTTCTGTGGCTTTCCGTCAATGCTGACAGAGTCGCTGCCGCGCGGTTCGACTTTCACCTGGCCTCGGGGCAAGGTGGCTAGCTGCGCCGGGGAGCCATGCGTCGCCCAGTAACGGACCAGAAGCATCTGCATGGTGGTTGGCGCGTAGCCCGCGATCGTAAAAAATTGCGCGGGCCGGGCGGCCTCGGTCCATTTGTCGCGATCACGCAGGCGGATTTTATCGGTTTGCACTACGACGGCTTCATCAATGTCCGTGGAGCGGGAATTCTTGCCTTTGATTTCAAACGCGCTGGGAGTGAGATCGTTTGCGGAGCGGAATGCAGCCGTCAGCGGCACTGGAGTGCTGCGATCGGTGAACTTGAAATCAATTTTTGCGCTAAGCGAATCGCCTTCGCGCGTGATCTGGTAGGTTTCTTCACCGATCGGCTGCTCGAATTTGTGCAGGATAAATTTCCCCTGCTCGACGGAGGCTGACTTTTCCGGCGCGGATTGCGGCTGCGCGGGAGATTGCGCGAAAACCGTCCGAGAAAACGGTTGGGCGAGGACAAGCGCGAAGAAGGACGCGAAAAGCGCGCCGACGGTGAGGGGCAGGCTGGGTCGTTTCATCAGATACCTCGAAAATCAGGAGGCAGAATAACCGTGCGGGCGGTTCGTCGCAAGCGAGACTAGGGTAAGTGGTGGCGTAGTACATAAGAGAAGGAAGCCGGCGGTGCGGCGGATCGGGGGTGGGTGCGTAAGGCAAAGGCAACGTTGTACTAGGTCAGTTTCCGATCACGCGAACCAGGAGTTAGCCCCGCGCGAGCGAGCCGGGGCCGTCGCCGAGTCTTAGTACCTGCGGAACAGCCACATTGACGTATTCCGGGCTGCCCAGCACATCTGGAAGCACCTTTTCACCTTTCACGCGAGCCCATGCGATTGCGGGTCGATGGTCGGCGATTCGGACATTTGAAGCAGAACTTCACTTTACCGGTGAGCGCGTCGAAAGTATTCGTCGCTGGTCTTCACGAAGAGTCTCAGCGGCTATGATCGCTCCAGCGCGCGATGGTGGCGTCGGGGCCGACGGCCCAGGCGGCGCCATCGAGGACGGCGATGGCGTTGAGATCGAGGTCGCCGGTTCGCGTCCAGTGTGCGCCCTGGTCGGTGCTCACGTCTTCGCCGCCCGTGCCGACGGTCAGAAGCGTGTTGCGATCGAGGAACGCGACCGCTGAGCGGAATCCTCCTGGCGGTCCCGCGGCGAGATTCCACGTGGCGCCCTGGTCGAGCGAGTGGGCCACCGTGCGTTCTGGGCCAGCGTCATCGTTGTAGTCCCCACCGACAACAACAAGGATGCTTCCCAAGCGAGTGATCGAGAACGCTCCCCGGGACGGATTGTTTTTTGCGATGGGCGTGTCCGTGACCGTCCAGGTGCGGCCGAGATCGGGCGAATGAAAGACTCGCGCGGCACCTTGGCCTGTGACGAAGTAGATGTCGCGATTGCCGTAGATGGCGAGGCAGGAACCGCTCGCGGCGAAGGCTCTTTCGTCGGGGAGGGCTGGGGGCATCGTGTCACTCGGGAGTTCTTTCCAGTGCTCGCCATCGCTCGTGCTGATTAGTACGAATTTTCCGTCGACGGGATCGCTGAGCGCGAAGCATTCCTTTTCGGAGATGCAGACGAGCGCGTCGAGGAAGAACTGCGGGCGCAAGCCAGAAAATTGGAGCGTCCAGGCGTCGCCGCCGTCGTGGGTCTTGTAGATGCGTGACATTTTTCCCGGTCCGCTGGACATGACGTAGGCGAGCTCCTCATTGAAGGCTTGGATTCCGCGGAGATCGAGCGCCCGGTCGCTATGGATGAGGCGGCGTGTATAGTGCTTGCCGCCGTCATTTGATCTAAGCAGGCGGCTATTTGAACCCGAGGCCCAGATGACCGGGGCAGGGTGACGCTCCGAATTGCGGGCGTGAGTGGCGGAGACGGCGCGAAGATTTGAGTTCCAACGGCTGGCCTCCATGGAGCTGGTCTCGATGGTCCAGGATTGAGCGGCAGCGGGGGAGACAAAGAGAATCGTAAGCAGAAGGATTCGCACGGGGGCGCATTCTAACAGCAATCCTAAGGGAAGGGACGAACATTAAAACGTCCGTGACTTCGTCTATCACCTCTGTAGGGATGGGGCTCTATTCGAGGCGATTGTGGATTGAATTGGGTCCGGGCTGCATCCTGACAACGTTTCGCTTCGCTCAATGATTCTCTTGCCGGCTGCTCAAGCGCTTCTAGATTGGATGACTTCGGATACGCGCGATAACTCCCGGATGGTCGGCTTTACGGTAGTTATCTCGAAACCGCATTCGAGGTAATAATCGGACAAACCGTCGTGGCAATTGGAGATCGCCCGACGAATCAGCGATTACCGACCCGTCTTTAGCGCTGGTGTTCGTCTAACAGTAGGTTTCGGTCGAAACTCAATCACTTGCTCGGTGGGAAACTCTTCATCGTCTTTTGTATGAACTTGTCCACATTCTGTTGGAGGTTGTTCCCGAATTTTTTGGGGTCGTGAATCTTCTGCGATGCCGTCGCCTGCCAAAGATTGGACTTGGTCGCGGCATCCGTTACGGTAATCTCCATTTTCGCGAGGCTAGAAACCCATACGTCCGAGGAAATTCCGGTCAAGCTGCCTCCCCAGTAGTAGTTCTGCATGTCCGCGGCGTACAAGTAGCGCTGCGCGCCCACATCGGTTTTGGGCATCCCTCCGGCCTCATAACTGATCCGGAAGTCTGGATCCTTGTCATCTTCTGCGAAACCTCCGGCTCGCAGATTCCGGTTAATGGAGTCAACGATCGCCATGTTGATGCGCTCTTGAACCTCTTTCGTCTGCTGAGTCAGCAGGTAGTTTGAGCCCCAGGTATACTTCTTGTATTTTGAGAAGTCCGCAGATTTGTCGAATGTTGACTTTACATTTTGCGCGACGGTGCTTCCCTGTGGACGCAACAGGCCAAGACAAAGAAGAAAAACAACTGCCAAATGCCTGCCGGACATGATCGGTTTCCTCTCGTTACTGCGATTTTTCGTTGCAATCTCGAAATCCAGCCCAGGCTACACTCGCACTTTTTTGTTCGCGATACGGTGGAGACACGCGCGCCCTGAGCACTCCGGGCGTTTCTGAGAGTTGCCGCCGAAGTATACGGCAATTCGGGTCAAATGGTCGCGGTAGGGACGACCATTGCTGATCGCCCCGTACAGAACCCTGCGAGCGGCATTACCGCATACGGCTCCCGCCTTGGAGGGTTGGCGCGCGGTGCTGCGATTCGCACACCGCTCCATCCTTGGAACACTCGTTCCCCGCACCGTGTCGGGTGAGTGTTGGACGGAACGATGTTCTCCTTGGCCCGCGCCCTTCTCTCCCCAGGCTCCGCCGAAGATCGCTCTTCCTTGTTCGCCTGGTTCATCGATCGTATGGCAGGGTCCGACTCCTCTGGAGCGTGCGCGTCCGCCTGCTGGCTTTGCGCATTCGTGGACCGTCCTCGCTCCCCTTCGGGCCGAGGTGCTCTAGAGGTCGCCCGGTTCTCGTGCATGTAGTTTCTCAGCGTGCGCGGGTGCTTCGACTACGCAGGACCGATGACTCGCTCGCGATTATCGCGAACCAGCGTGGTGCCTTCCTCCAATCAGGAGTGAGTCGGCGTCTTGGTTTTGCGTTTTTCGAAGCTCAATAGCCCGGCCCGCTGATACCCCTGTCTACGCTTCAAGCGACATCTCGCGATGCCGCCCGCAAGACTCGGGGCCAAGATGGGGTCGCTGTCTGCTTTCTTGTAGGACTTTTTCATTCCTTACAACATGCCGATTTATCCCGGCGCACCCTAATTAACGCGTTATCGGAAACTGACCGCCACCGGAAAGGGCACCCGCTGGAGCCGGCCGTTGCGAAGTCAAACGCACCGGCGCAGCCGTGTCACAAGGTGAATTGCGCTGCAGCGCAATTCACAAGCGGCCCCCCCTACCAAAACTGTGGGAGTCGAGCGAACTCGGGCACGGCGTTCGGCATGACGGGCGTTTGATCCGACTCCGCGGAAATCGGGGCCAATCGGGCCTTCGTAGAACCGTAAACAACTGCACGATAAGGACTTCTACTCGCCTTCGACGTCCTGCCCGGCGTGACGCCAACACCCCCGGCTTGCGAGAATCTTTGCCTGTCATTTCGGACAGTAAAAGGGAGTAGACCGAAAACTGTACGGGCGTTCTATTTCCACGTTTGGAGCCCACAGGTACTCTGTGGTCAGTCACCCTGCTGGTGCCCGCGGGGTAAGGAAGGAGCCTATGTCCCACTGGATCGGAACCACCTCCCCCTCAGACGCTGGAATGAACGATTTCAAAGAGTGTCTGAAAAACCTCCGCGACGGGCAGTCTGAAGAAGCGCTGCAGCACGCCCGGCGCGCCCTTGGCATTGCTCCGAAAAACCCATTTTATCTTTCCTACACCGGCCTGCTGGCCGCGCTGGCTGAAAAGCGATTCGGGGACGCGGAATCGCTGTGCCGCGAAGCGCTGGGGATGAAACACAATCACGCCCAGCTTTATCTAAACCTGGCGGAGGTTTATTACCAGGCCGGACGCACGTCGGACGCGATCAGCACGCTGGAAAAAGGATTGGTATCGGCGGGAAGAGATTTCCGCATCCGGCGGGCGCTGGAAAAAATCGGCGTGCGGCGCATGCCGGTGCTCACTTTCCTGCACCGCAGCCATCCGGTGAATCGCACGTTGGGAAGATTGCGTCACCGGCTGACGGGCACGCACAAGGCTGCTTAGTCTGATCATTTGACGCGGCTGTGCGGGTCGTGTTGAGCGCTGGTCTTTTGGATTTGGGTTCCTCCTGTGCGCAGTGCGGGACGGGCAGCCTGGCGGGGCCGCCCGTCCCGTCCCCCTTCTAACTTCTACAAGCGGTTTTCAGCCTTGGCCGAGCGGCAAGAAATATTGTGTGCCTTTCACTGGTTGGCGCAGGCGGCGGAGCAGCTCCTGCAGGTCCTGATTGCGTTCCACGAAATCAATTTCCGAAGTGTCCACCACCAGCAGGTTTGCGCCTGAATACCGGAAGAAAAAATGCTCGTAGGCGTTGGCCACGGCTTCCACATATTCCGGCGAAATTTGGGTTTCGGCGGGATCGGCTTTTTTCGACACACGCTTGCGCAGGACTTCAGGCTTGGCTTGCAGGTAGATCACCAGGTCAGGCGCGGGAACGGAAGGGGCGAGCATTTCAAAATAGCGTTCGTAGAGTTTCAGTTCTTCGTTGTCCAGATTCAGGTAGGCGAAAATTTTATCCTTCTCAAAGAGGAAATCGCTGACGATGGGCGCGGGATTGGCCTCTGCGCGCGTGTCCAGCAGGCGGCGATGGCGCTCGTAGAGGAAATACATTTGCGCGCGGAAGGCTGAGCCGGGTTTTTCGTCGTAGAAATCGGTGAGGAAGGGATTGTCGTCGGCGTCGAAGATGCGGCGCGCGTGCAGTTGTTCGGCGAGTACTTTGGCCAGCGTCGATTTCCCGACGCGAATCGGCCCTTCGATAGCGATATGACGGGGCGGTTTGAAAGCGGGGTCGCTCACGGCGCGTGATTATAGCAAAGAGCGGGCGCGGCCCAGCGATGTACGTTGGTGATTCAGGGGGTGGGCGGCTCGTCGGCCTTACCAGCTCCTGGCGATCACCGTAATGATCCGTGCCAGCGAATCGACGTCGCGGGTGTCAATGACTTCCGCTGGGGAGTGCGAGTAGCGCAGCGGCCAGCCTAGCGCGATATCCACCGAGCCGTAGCGCACGAAGGCGGAACCGTCGTTGCCGCCACCGGTGACGCCGTACTGTATGGGGATTTGATTCGTGCGCGCGAGTTTGATGATGTGCTCGACTAGAGGAGTGGGCACTATATTGGAATTGTCCACCGCGCGAATCACGAAGCCCTTTCCGATTTCCGCATCGGCGAAGCGTTTCGATTCGATGGGTGAGTCCGCACTGACGAAGGTGTCCACGGCGAAAACAAAATCGGGCTCGTGACCTTCGTCTGCCAGACGTTTGGCTACTTTCGCGGCTCCTACGAGGCCTTCTTCTTCACCCGTGGACCAAACGAACGTCACGTCACGATCTTTCAGCGGGGCGCCGAGCGCCCACACGGCGGAAATGAGCGCGGTATCGCCGACGCGATCGTCAAAGCTGCGTCCATTGGCGCGCGTGCCGAGCAGCGGGCGATAGGCTTTCGGAATCGTAATGGTGTCGCCGAGATTGATGCCGAGCTTCGCGACTTCTTCGGGAGTGCGCGCGCCGACATCTACGCGAACGGGATTGGTCGAGCCTGGTTGTCCTGCGTCTGTAGGCCACTTGAAATTCGCGGTGTCCCAGCCGTTCGGCAGTTCGACGATTGCGTCGAGGTCGCCTCTTGCGGTGTGCAAGAGCGCGGGATGGCCTGCGAAAAAACTGAGATCGCCGCCGCCACGCCATTCGACTTCGAGGCGGCCGTCTTTGGAGATAGACTTCACGGTGAAGCCGATTTCGTCCATGTGGGCGACGACCAGGATTCGCGGCGTCTTTGCGCTTGCGGCGGCGGTGCCGAGAGGGAGGATGAGATTCCCGGCGTCGTCGGTTTCGGGCTTGGCCCAGGCCGGAAGCAGGCGCGCGACGGATTCGCGAACCGCCACCTCGTGATAACTGACGCCATACGCTTCCACCAATTCACGAAGGATCTCGGTGTCTGGCAGGCGCACGTTCTTGGCAAAGCTTTTCTGACCTCCGTCCTTGGCATCGCCTGAGCTGCCGGATGGTGAACCTTCCATGTAAATATCCAGGAGATTCGCGAGATTCCGCAAATCGCTCGAGTCGATTGTCTCGGCCGGGGTGTCCGTCCACGAAGTAGCGATTGCCAGGTGCGCCCATTTCGCGGGTAACTGCGGCATGGGCAAATAGCTTTTGGGAAGAATATTTGCGGAGTAGTCGGACGCAAATGGAATTTTGTTCGTGTCGGCCAGCTGCTTTAGTTCGGTGGCAAATGCAGGGAGCGAACCGTCGGTTTGCTGGACGCCGACAAGCACGCCGCCGCCGGGTTCGCGGTGCGGCGCACGATGCAGCGTTTCCATTTCTGGAATGGGTCCGCCGGGGAGCAGGCGGCCGACGTAAATCAGCTCGTCGGCTTGGTTTTGCGTGAGAATTCGCTGCAGGCCGCGCGCACCGGTGCGTTGCTGCACGACAAACGCGACGGTCAGAGTGCCTTTAATTTTCGCGGGATCGACGCGGCCCAAAAGATCGACGAGCGCGCCGGCTCCGAAACGATCACCGATCGAAGTGCCAGCCATTTTTTCGCCGGCCAGGTTCATTAAGCGGCGATTGATGACGATGGGATCGAGAACGTCCACACCTGCTTTGCGAGCCTCGGCTTCAGAACCTGCGCCGATATCCACGTAGATATTTTCGATGTCGCTGGTCTTTGGTGGATCGGTTCGGCCTGGTTGCAGATGCACGGAAAGGCCCGCGACAACGCCGTCAATCCATTTGCCGGCGGCCGTTTCGATTCGCACGGGCTGCGCTGAATACATTTCATTGAAAATCGGAGGCAGGCCGCCTTGCGGTAAGCGCTGCACGCGCAGGTAGCCGTCGGGCGTGATGTCACTGACGACAAAGCCGGGCTCATCCATCGGCGTCACGAGCAGGCGGTGCGGCGCGCCACTGCCAATGGTGACGATCACGTCGCCGAGATTGTCGGTGGTGGGCTGCAGGCGCTTCAGTTTTGCGCGAATCTTATCCGCGAGCTGATTTTCGTAGCCCGAAACGGCCGGCAAATTGACGAGTTCCTCCAGCCGATAAGGGAGCCCGCCGTACGAGCTCACATCTTTCGGCGATTGCGCGGCGGTGGGGGAAGAATGCAGAAGGAAACTGCCGAAGAGAAGCCAGCAGATGAAAACACAGCGACGAATCATTCCAGGTTCCTCTCAGTTCCGTGACATTTCCCGCACGATTGGCGAATGTACCGCAACGGGCGGTCCTGCACAAATTCAAATGCGCGTCATGCGCGGCACAGTTCGGTGATCATGGCTTCGCGGCGTTGGAGGACAATCGAGTCAAGGCGTTTGAGGACGAGGAAATAGATCACGATCGCGATGGCAGCTAGCGCTGCGAAGATGATGGCTGCTAGCCAGAGATGGTGATACGCGCGGGCTAACAGGATCGCGAGGGCGCACAGGCCCAGGACGGCCGCCTGGATTCCGAGGCTCACGAGCGCGGTGACTTGCGACGCGCGCTGGCGGCCTAGCGCGGCTAGATCAACTTTTTTTGGCGTGTAGACTGACAGCAAGTTTCCCGCCGTCAGGTTCACTACCAGCGCGAAGAATACGCCGGTGAGTGTCGCGAGTACGATGTCCCACGGAGGCGGACGGTAGAGCAGGCTCGCGGCGGCCCAGACCAAAACCATTTCGATAACGAGCAGGAGAGAGTGCGTGAGATTTTTGCCCAGCAGGATTTCGCGGAAGCGTAGGGGAGAAACAAAATAGAATTGAATACCGGCGGCATCGGCGCCGAAGCTGTTGTAAACCAGGTTCGTCAAAATCAGCAGGGTGTAAGCGGCGCCAACCGGGAATGCGAGATCGAAAGCGTGGCCCAGCAGGCCTCCAGCGCCGTCTGTTTTTCCTGGCGAGAAACGGAAAATCAAAAGCACGACCACAGGCATTACCAGCGTAAACAGCGTGGGACCGCTGCGCGAAAGATAATGTATTTCTTTTTCGAGTACCGCAGAAACCGCGCCGCTAACGCCGGGGATGGTCCAGCCTGGTCGAATCTGTTGCTTGGCCATTGGCGCGGCGGTGCGCGCCAAGGCCTCGCTTAAATTCTCGCCGCGGTATTGCGCGCGCAGGCGCAGATTCAGCAGCCACAGAACCGCCAGCGTGTAGGCGCCGAGCAGGGCGAACCAGCCGAGTGCAAGCGGGTATTCTCCGCGCAGAGAGTGCGCGATGATCTCGCCTGCCAATCCCGGAGGGGTCAGCCGCTCAATAGGCAGAGCCTGTAGGGCGACGCGCGAGACAGCGGGCTGGGAGCGGTTGCCAAAATGGCGGAGCAGCGGTGCGATGAATTGAAATCCGATGACCATGAAAAGAAAGAGCACGCCCAGGATTTCGCGAGCGCGTCGTTGCGCGAGCCAGCGCTCCATCCAGGTGAACAGCATGCGGGCCAGCAGAATATTGAAGATTGCAAAGAGCAGCAGAACCGCAGCAGCAGGCACGAATAAGAGCGGCGAGGCGCAGGCGATGCCGATAGACATGCCCAGCAGCCACAGGCTGCTCATCAGCGTGGGGGGATCGAGCGAGCCATAGGCGATGCGAATCAGAAAATAGCAAGGAAAGGTGAGCGGAAAACGCAGCAGGTTGGAGGAATCCACATTCTCGGTGAAGGCGCTGGCCATCACCGGAACGAATTGCCAGAACAGGAAGACGGGCCAGAGCAGCACGGGAAGCCAATCCGCTCTTCCGCTGTAAACGAAATACCACGCGGTGAAGCCAATGGCGATGGAGCCCACAATGCCGCCCATGCCGAAGGCCAGAAACGTAAATACGCGCGCGACGATTTCCATGCGGCCGCGAATCGTGCGCATGGAGTTTAGGAAAAGCTGCCAGCGGACGCGGGCGACGGCGGAAAACTGGCCGCGGGTTTCGGAAGAAAAGGTCAGCCCAGCCACGAGAGTTCCTGATCGGTGCGGCGCGTGCCGCCGACGATGCGCAGGAAAATCTGTTCGAGGGTGAGTTTTGCGCCGGGAGCGGGAGCGGGCGCGTCAATCTCGTGTGGCGCACCGGCGGCGGTGAGTGCGGCGGCCGCTTGTGCCTCGACGCCGGCACGAAGTTCTTCGAGAGATCCTTGGGCGACCAACTGGCCACGATGGATGATCGCCACGTGACTGCAGAGACGTTCGACAATCTCCAGGACGTGCGAAGTGAGAAAGATGGTGGCCCCGCGGGAGATCATATTCTGCAGCATGGACTTGAGCGTGTTGGAAGCAATTGCGTCCACGCCTTCGAATGGCTCGTCGAGAAAAAGAATTTTCGGGCCGTGAATCACCGCGGCGGCCAGGGCGAGTTTCTTCTGCATTCCGTGCGAATAGTCCGTCACCAGGGCCTTGGGCTGGTCCACCAGTTGCATGAAATCGAGCAGTTCCGCGGTGCGTTTTGCCGCGGTGACGCGGTCCAGGCCGTACATGCGCCCGACGAAGTTCAGATATTCGGAACCGGTTAGCCGGCCGAACAGTGCCATGCCCTCGGGCACGACGCCGATCTGGCGTTTCACAGCGACGGAATCTTGCGTTAGTTCAATGCCGAGAATCTGCATCCGCCCGGAGGAAGGGGCTAGCAGGCCAGTGAGCATCTTGATGGTTGTGGATTTTCCAGCGCCGTTGGGGCCGAGGAATCCGAAGAATTGGCCCGGAGCCACGCGCAGGTTTACGTCCTGCACGGCGACCAAATCGCCGAAGCGGCGGGTGAGATGTTCGGTGGAAATCGCGGGGGCGGCGATCGTGGCGGATGTGCTCATGGAATTTCAAACTCTAGCACATCCGCGCTTCGACGCTAGCCGAAGCCGCGTCGCGCCTATCCCGCTGTGCTGCGTAACAGAGGCTAGCGGGTATTGACCGGAGCCGCCGGCAATGTAGACGTCTGCGGAAAAACCGCCAGGATTGCCGGCAATTCCAGGCGGAACGTGCAGCCGCCTTCGGGCCGGTTGAATCCGGTGATCCGCCCGCCATGCTCTTCCATCACTCCGTAGCAGATGCTGAGTCCGAGTCCCGTACCCTTGCCGACTTCTTTCGTGGTGTAGAACGGGTCGAACACTTTCTCCGGTTCTTTCATGCCCGGTCCGGTGTCTGAGAATTCGATGACGACGTTGCCGCGTTCGCGCAGAGTGCGAATGAGCAGGACGCCGCCGCCGGCCGATTCCATTGCATCCACGGCGTTGCTGATTAAGTGGTAGAAAACTTGCAGCAATTGATTCGGATCGCCGCGCACAGCCGGGAGGATGCTACGATTCTCCAGCTCGATGCGGATATTCTTCCCGCGCAAATCAAGATTGCGGAGCTGTACCGCGCCGCTCAGCACGCTATTGAGGTCCAGCAACTGTTTTTCGGCAGGAACCTGTCGCGCAAAACTGAGCAAATTATTGACGAGGTCTTTGGTGCGCCGAGCCTGCTCGCGGATTTTGTCGCCGAGGGTATACGCGCGGGTGTTCGCGGCGTTTTCGATCGTGAGTACATCGGCATAACCGAGAATCGCCGTTAGCGGATTATTGATTTCGTGCGCGGCGCCTGCGGCAAGTTGACCGAGGGATGCCAATTTCTCGGATTGCACGAAATGTGTTTGCAGCCGCTTTACGTTTTCCAGCGATTCCCATAATTCGTGCACCAGTGTGGTGCGCTCCTGATACACGAGATATTGGCGGAGAAACACCAGAGCGGCTCCGGCGAAAATCGCCACGAGCGTAACGATCAGGCGAAAGCGCCTTACGGAATCCGGCGCGGTACTGGCAAACTCATTCCAGGCGGCCAGAATTGGCGCAGCCAGGACGCCCCACATCGCCAGACGAGCCGGCCACTGCGTATCGCGGTGAACAGGCGGTTGCGGCGCTTCCGGCTCGAACGTTAAACCCTGAGCGATAATTCCCACCGTTCCCAGCCAGACGAAGGAAGCCAGCATGGGCAAGCGGATCAGGCCGCCCCTGTAAGGCAGCACGTGACGCATGGCCATGACCGACAAGGTCATTCCCGTGACATACAAAGAAGTTGCGCCGAACAGATGGCCGTAGACGGTGCGCCAGGCTCCACGGGTGCGCAGGAACAGAAGACCAAAACCAACTGCCACGACCAAATTCTCGATCAGATAGCTGGCGAAATCGCGCGAATGGAATAACGGAGGATTGGGTGAGATTATTTTCCACGGCATCGCAGCAAAAATATAAATGTAGAGCCACAACATCGCGAGAAGGAGCAGATCGATTAAACCAAAGCGCAGGGTTTCGCGCATCTTTCTGGCGTGAGGCATCAGGGCCAGGGAGGCAATAAACGGAACGGTGTGCAGAAAAAAGAGTAGATCGGCGATGAAGGGAACTTCGGTATCCAGGTGGAGGCTAAACTGGGTGTAAACCACGACAAGGATTCCCGCGAGCCAGAAAGTGCAACCCAGCGCCAGGAGCATCCAGAACCCGTTTTGCCGGCGGTAGCGAGACGCTGCGTTCCATAACAGGCAGGTATTGGCGAACAACGGAACTACGCACGCGAGGAAATAACTGAGGGCGGCCACGGTGGAATCGCGGGAGGCCAGCAGGGTGACTGCGGCGTAACCGCCGACAAATAACACCCAAGCACAGGAAATTAGCAACGTCGAACGAGAAACCTTCATCGAAGGGGCACCAGAATAAATCTTAGCGCAGGCGTAGCGAATTCGGCGGCCAACTTCCAAAATCCATACGAAAGCGTAACGTAAGCGCGGAGATGCTTAGGGCTCGGAGAGGTCGGACCGGAGGCGAAGACCCTGGCGAAGGAATCTCCGCGCGCTGATAATGTCCCCTAGCTACGGTTCTGCATTGCCGTATTTACTGGGAATCACTGATTTTGTGACACTTGCGACCGGCGTACAACAGAGAGCGCCAGAGTTCCACGAGGTTCTTGGACTGCTGACTGCTGGAGAGATGGTAACAAAAAGTCTTGCTCAGCAACGGCCGCCTTCTATCATCCCGAATTTCGGAGAACTGGATGTCTGAATCAACGGTGAAGGCGGAAACGGCTGCGCGGCTCCGAGACTCTCCCCGGAAGCATAGCCATTTACTTCTGCGGCTGGGTCCCGGATTGATCACTGGCGCCGCCGATGATGATCCGAGCGGCATCGCGACGTATTCGCAGGTGGGCGCGCAATTTGGCATGGGAATGCTGTGGACCATGCTGTTTTCGTTTCCGCTGATGGCCGCGATGCAGGAGATTTGTGGGCGGCTGGGACGGATCACGGGTGCGGGCATCGCGGAGAATTTGCGCAAGAATTATCCCAAGCCGGTCCTTTACGGCCTGGTTTCGTTGTTCTGCGCGGCTAATATTTTCAATCTCGGAGCAGACGTTACGGCCATGGGAGCGGCGGCGCAACTGGTATTCGGAGGATCGCTGAACGTTTATGTACTGGTGTTTGGGCTGCTGTCTTTGTATCTGGTGGTCTATGTGCCGTACAAGAAATATGTTCATTACTTGAAGTGGCTGACGCTGGCCCTCTTTGCTTATGTGGCGACGGCATTCGTGGTGCACGTTCCGTGGAAAATGGCGCTGCGCTCGACGGTAATCCCTTCCGTCACTTGGACTGCGGATTACTGGATGGCGCTCGTGGCCGTGCTCGGCACGACAATCAGCCCCTACTTGTTCTTCTGGCAAACGTCAGAGGAAGCAGAAGACGTGCGTCTGAAAAGGGACGAATCTCCGCTCAAGACACGGCCGGAACAAGCGCTCCCAGAATTTCGCCGGATCTCGCTGGATACGTGGGTCGGCATGGGATTTTCGAACCTGGTGGCATTCTTCATTATCCTTACCACCGCGGTAACGTTACACGTAGCGAGCGCGGGCAAAGCCATCGAGACTGCTGCTGAAGCCGCCAAGGCTTTGCAGCCGCTGGCCGGACATTTCGCGTTTCTGCTATTTGCGCTGGGAATCATCGGCACGGGCCTGTTGGCCATACCGGTGCTGGCCGGGTCCGCCGCGTATGCCGTGGCGGAAGCATTCCGATGGCGCGCCAGTCTCGAATGCAGACCGCGCCAGGCGCCGAAGTTTTATGCGGTGCTGGCGGCAGCGACGATCATCGGAATCGCACTGAATTTTCTGGGGATGAACCCGATACGCGCGCTGTACTGGTCCGCGGTGATCAACGGCGTGGTGGCGGTTCCGCTGATGGTTATGCTGATGATCATGTCCGCGAACACCGCCATCGTGAAGGAGTTTTCGCTTCCGGTGTATCTCCGTATCGTCGGGTGGGCCGCGACGGTGGTAATGCTGCTGGCTTCGCTGGCATTTATCGCGAGCAGCATCCGCGGATTGTTTTGACGCCAGCTTAGCCGTGCGCCGAGTTGTTCCCCCCGCGGAATTGCTCGACGAGGCGGTTGTGCTTCTCCGCGCGCTCCCGATATACGGCGCCCATGAGCTGCCATCCTTCCTTCTCGCCTGTGGGTAAACGAGTGGCAGTGTGTTCGCACGTGTCCGCCGCTTGTTCCCACCAATTGACATTCTCTGCGAGGAGTTCGAGGATTTCCTGGATTGAACTGTCCATGCGTTTCTCCCAAGTTGCATTCACCCGCGATTGTTCGCTCTGAGCTTTTCCGGTCATTGATACATACATCGTCGTCTCCCTGTTCTTGCGTAAGTCCTGCCGCCCCATTCCGGCTGGATCTCCTGTTGGCGCCATTCAATGCTTGGGGTTGCGGATTGTAGTCTTGCTGGCGGCCTTGATTGCAGTCTTGCTCGCGCCCCACCTCTTGACGGATTCATCGCTGCCGAGTTCGACCTCATCCGGCGGGCCTTGCTGTGCGAGTATTTTTTCGATGACCGTTTTAGGAACTTGTTCGAAGTACGTTCCGATTGCCTTCATGATCGAGCCTCCTTCCCTGCACAGCACCGTAACAGCGTGGCAAGCATACGGGGAGAATCCTTTGGTTGATTCACGTGAGAAGAGGGCATCGTTTAGCGGGATTGCTACGGCGGATAGCGCGAGTGTTGCAAGAGCCGGCAACGTGGGGTTAATTGTACGGCAGTGTACTTTAAAAAATCTCTCTTGACACGCAGAACTGCGCCTGTATAGCATAGCGGTGCGTTAGTTATACGTTAGCTTTAGAAGGAGGCTTATGAGCGCAACCCGACAGGTTGCTCACTTCAAAACTGTGGCGCAGTTGGATGTTCCGAATTCGCGTAATGGCAAGCACAAGAAGATCGTGACGCTGATACTGCGCGACCTGGACCAACTGAAAGAAGGCGCTGCCATCAAGATTCCGTTGGCGGACCTGGGCGACTCGAAAGAAAACGTCCGTTCGGCCCTAAATCGTGCGACACGCAAGAGCAAGCGAAGCGTAGCGACAGCGACGGATGATACATTTTTGTACGTTTGGAACTCGCATAAGGCTTAAGCGGCTGAAGTCAACTCCGGGTTCTTTCTGAACAGTAGACGCGTATTGCGTTCGTTCGAAAGCGGGCTGCGCATAGCGGTGGTCAAGCCGAGCGTTTGAGCAGGGCCTTGATGGTATTCAACAGAAACTGCGGGCCCTCGTCCTTGAGAATCCAGCGATCAACCACGCCGATGCTTTCGTCCGGCAATTGTGAGAGGCCCGACAAAATGACCGTCGGAACGGATGGGCTTATTCGCTTGAGTTCCCGGGCGGTGGCGATTCCGTTCATGCCGGGCATCCAATAGTCCAAGAGCACCAGATCGAAAGGCTCGGAGCGAAAGAGTTGAATGCCGTCTTCGCCGGAACGCGCGGTGAGTACGTGATGACCCGCGGTTTCCAAAACGCGCTTGCGAATGTTGAGCGCGGCCGATTCGTCGTCAATGCAGAGTATCTTCGCCATTTCTGCCGCGACCAGAGCTTGCACACTGACTCTTGGGCTGGCGCCGTTGGATTATGAGACGGAAAAGCCCAGGCCGTCCGTCGGAATGAAAACGGCGAAGGAAGTCAGCGTGCGGCCTCGCCATTTTGTGCAGCGAAAGCGTATGGTGCCGTCGAGTTTCTGAACGATTCCGCGGCTAACCCACAGACCGAGTCCCGTCCCTTTTTCAGCTTTCGTCGTGAAAAACGGCTCGAAGATCTTGTGCCGGTGCTTGACGGGAATGCCGGTGCCGGTATCCGTAATACTCACGCGAAGGCCGGGACGTGCGCCACTCGCGGACCATTCCGAACTGTGACGCAGACTGACCCGAAGCGCGCCGCCCTCCGGCATAGCCTGTAGGGCATTGGCGATCAGATTAATGAAAATTTGCCGCAGCTCTACTGGGAACGCCACCACCAAGCCATCGGTATCGATATTCCGCTCGACCGTGATGTGATTTGTCTGTATCTGCCGGCGAAACGCTTCCAGCACGTCGTCCAGGATGAGGCGTAGCGAAACGGAAACTGGGCTTTCGGTGTCGCGACAGAACGCCAGCGTCTGGCGAGCGATGTGGCGTACACGCTCCATTTCCTCGTTGGCGATGCGCGCCAGTTCGCGCGCATCCGCATCGAGCGACGGATGATCCCGCAGCAGATAAAAAACGTTCGTCACTGTCTCCAGCGGATTGTTAATCTCGTGCGCGATGCCTGCAGCCACGCGGCCCATTGCTGCTTGCTTCTCCGCGGTGCGTAGAACCTGCTCCAGGCGCTTTTGCTCGGTAACGTCGCGAACGAAACAGCGTGTGTGAACAAACTTTCCATTTTCCCAAAGGCCGTTGGAGTGGATAACGACCTGCTTGACGGAACCGTCCTTGCAGCGAAGTTCCGCAGGAAAATCATAGATGTCCTCCCTGCGCATCAACTTCGCCCAGAATTCCTCGAAGATATGTTGCTGGACATGGAACGCACCGAGTGGATGGCCGATGTACTCCTCAGCGGCATACCCCAGAAGATTCAACAACGCTTTGTTCGTCCACATGATGGTCTGATCTGGGCCCACTTGCTGCACGCCTTCTACTGCATTCTCGAGAATATCGGCGAGCTCGGATTCACGGAGCTGCAAGGTGCGTTGGATACTTTTGCGCTGGGCCTTTTCCGTCTCGAGCGCGCCGGCCTTCTGCTGCAGTTGGGAAATATTGCGCAGGCGTTCGGTTTCGGAGGAAAGTTCCGTGTAGCTCTCGCTGGGAATCACGGCGGAGTGTTCCGCGCAGATTCTCTGGAATGGCTCGCTGTCTTCTGCGCGCGCGAAACCCCCGATGGGATAAGCGCAGCGCAGCGAAAAACTTTGGGTCGTGGCCAAATCGTTCCAGAGTTGCTCCAGCCGAAGGGCGGCATCGGGCTTTCCTTGGGCCCACAGCAGGCTGACCATTTCGCCGAACGCGACGACGCGCGAATTCTCGCCGTGCGATGCGGCGTTCGCTGTAGCGACGCAGCCGCCAATTAGTTCAGTGAAGAGCGCGGCGTCCGGCCAGCCATCCACAGTGAATTTCGCCAGCGTCTCGGCGGCGTCCAGGAGGACGAAGCGGCCTTGCCAGATGGCCGCCATCGTATCCAGACCGCTAGCCTGCAATTCTAGCGTTAGCGCTTCGCGGTGAGGCTTGGTCGCGATCACGATCGCGGAGCCGCCGGTGCCGAGAGAGGTCGAAACGAACCTGGTCAGCGCGGCGACCAGCGATTGAGCTTCTGCATAGAACTGAACGGTATGTCCGCAAGATTCCTGGTCATGCGAATGCGCGCCTGGCACGGGATGCAATGATTTGGAGGCGAAAGCGTTCACCGTGCTCATCTCGATACTCCTTGAGAACAGGACCGTGGCAGGCGGCAACGGTGGTTCCTGACAGCCGCCTTCCGGTGGGAACGAAATAAGGAACATGTCGATTATTTCAAGTGACGGGCGGCCGAAGAATACCGTGAATCCTGTACGTGCTGGATGGGAGAGGTTGAAGCTTGCGCCGTAAGCGCCTCGGGTACGACGTTTGAGTCAAGCGGGTGGGATTGCGCCCCATTTGAGGACGATCTCGCCTGTGGACGCGTCGCGGATGAAGTACTCGCCGGGCGCAGCGCTCATTAATGCTTCGAGGTGTTTTTTGCCGTCATCGAGCGAGGCGACCTGCTTAATCCATAACGGAGTGCCATCGTCGAGCGTCCGGAAGATGTCGAAACCTAAATCCATGTGCACCTCTGGCCTATGATGTTGGAGCAAAACTTCGCTCCCTCTGTGGCAAGGGGCTGGACGCACGACTCACCGACGGCTAATGTACACGGCCGCGCAGAAGTTGTATGTTCAACCTTAGACAGAGCTAACCTTGTCTTGTAATTGAAAATAGCGGCTGCACGATCCGGTGAAGCAAGACCCGGCATCATACTCTGAATGAGGAGGCAAGCCGCAGTAAATCGAACCGCATGCACAGAACAAGGACCAAATGACACGGAAGCGACGGGCGGACAACGCAAAAGTGCTTTTCCCAGCCGGGCTGCCGGTATCGAAGCCGGTGCACTATGACGCGGGCGAGACAATCTTTTCGCAAGGCGATGAGTGCACCGATGTTCGCTACATCGAAGAAGGCGTGGTGAAGCTGACGCTGGTATCGAACCGAGGCAGGGGCGGAATACTGGGATTTCTGGGCCACGGCGATTTTTTTGGCGAGAACTGCTTGAACGGCCAGGCGTTTTATTCCACATCGGCAGTGGCGTTGGTGCCCGGCACGGTGATGGTCATCAACCGAAAAAAGATGGTGAAGATCATCAACGAGGAGCCCGCGGTTTGTTCTCGTTTCATCAATTACCTCCTGGCTCGGAATCACCGGATTGAAGAGGATTTGATCGATCACCTGTTCAATTCCAGCGAAAAGCGACTGGCACGCACGCTTTTACTGCTGGCCGACTACGACGCGGGAAACGCGGATGTGACGATCATGTCCCGAATCAATCAAGACACGCTGGCAGAGATGATCGGGACGACGCGTCCGCGCGTGAATTTCTTCATGAATAAATTCCGCAAGCTCGGCTACATCCATTACGACAAGAATGGCCGGCTGGAAGTGTACAAGACGCTGGCGAAGGTGCTGCACGACTAGAGACGCGACATTTAAAATGGTGGGTGGCGCTCCGGCCGCGCGGGGTCTTGGCGTGGCCAGCGAGAACCGGGCGATGCAGTCCGCGCTGGCGGCATACGCAGCTTCGAGCGCTAGTTTGTAGAGCTTGCCTTTTGGTCCTTGACCTGCAGCTCGTTCACCACTTGCTGAACATTCGGAACCGCGGCCGCGACTTTTTCCGCATAGGCGCGTCTCGCCTGGGAGTTCACTTCGCCTGTGAGAGTGACGACGCCGCGTTTAACGTCGTACTTCACGTGCTTGTTCAACCGGTTCTGAATCAGCGCTGCATCCAGATTCTTTTCTATGCCTTTATCGATATCTGAATTTATGGCCTTGGCGTCGCTTTCAGCCGCTGGAGGGACTACGGCGATTTGGTCCGCTACCACCTGGCCGGCCGCGAAGGACTTTGCGATCGTCTCGGCCTGCGACTTGTCCATCTCGGACGGCACATCGCCATCGAGAGTCACCACGCCTTTTACTCTGTCCTGGCTCACTTTGACGTCTTTCAGGCCGGCTTGATCGAGCGATTTGCGAATGCTGTCAGCAACGTCTGGGGATTTAGCGGGTTCGGCCGAGCATCCTGCGATGGTGCCGAAGGCGAGCAACGTGAACAATGAAATGTAGGATGTGAGCTGTCGCATATGAATTCTCCTTTGATGTGGATCGAGCTACTTGGAAGACTTCTTTCGATTTTTTCGGCGCAAGCGCGCCGTTGTGTTGCTCCGCTTCGAAGCCGGGGCGGAAGCGCGCCGACCGGTGCGGAAAACAGAAACGTGCTTGCGAGCGCGCTTACCCCCGGCGTTGCGGCGTCGCGCCGGATGGGTTACTTCGTCGACCTTTGCGGCGACAGTGCCCAGCGTGGAGCCAATCGAGCGGGCCACGGTCGTGAGGAAATCGTCGGCTTTCGCAGCGGGCTTACGTTCAGTGATTTTCATGTGTTCTCCCCATGGGACTGATCGAGCGATTTGTTCTGCGATCTGTTGATCGAATCGAACGACTGGATCAAAACTCTTATGCTTTCTTCTGCGCAGAGGCCGGAGGATCTTTCACTACCAGCACGTCTTCCCCCAGAGCAGTTGCCAGAGCGATCTGGTGGTCTTGTTCGTCCATCAGGATCTCGCGGATATGTTCGGCCATGGCGTACTCGCCCAATTGCTCGCACTGGCGAACCCTGAGGCGATAATTCCGGATCGTCTCGCCTTCGTTGATGAGGTCGAAACGGAGCATTTCCCGAGCCTTCTCCGAGGTGCGGACGGGCTTCGGCTGGACCGCGGGCATGCCTCCGAGATAATCAATCTGATTGGAGATCAGCAGGGCGTGGTTGAGCTCTTCGACTGCGTGCTTTTCCAATTCGTCCGCGATTTTCATGTATTCGGCGCCCTTCAGCACTTGCGAGTACACGACGTAGGCAATAATCGCCTGATACTCGCGGGCCAAATCTTCGTTCAACAGCTCGATCAGTTCGTCGCGAGTTATTTTCGGAACTTCCTGCGGCAATGCATCCGCCTTCATCATGAGCTCCTGTTTGAGTTTTCAACGTCAACGCGAGAATGAACCGAGACGAACTGGTATTGGCGCGAATTGAAATTGATTCGCTCCGAGCCGGGTGCGTTTTGGTTTATGCCGACGTGTTTTTCGCTTCGCGATAGGCGCGTTCGCCGACATCTGCGGCTTGACGCACCTGGCCTTTGATCTGGTCGATACCTTCCTGCGCGCGCTGCGTGATTTTGTGGCCGGCGGCGATTGCACCGTCCAGTTGCTCTTGCGCAGTTTCCGCAATTAAGTCGCGGGTGTCGTTGCCGGAGCGGGGAGCAAAGAGCACTCCCAGCGCAGCGCCTACACCGACGCCTACTGCGAATACAGAAATCGATTCCGTCCATTTGGTTGCTGACTTCATGGCGTCCTCCGTTTTTTTTAGCCTTCTCGTACTTCTAGTGCGCACTTCGCATGTCGTTCCGTAGCGCCCGAAGGGAAGCGGAAAAAGTAGCCGCAAGTCCGGCTTCCCTTCCGGGAAATTATTCCCGGCTGCCGGAAGTTGTGTGGCGCGCGCGCTGATCATCCGCTTTGACGTCAGCGGAAGATTCGCCCGTCGAGGAAATGTCCTCGGCGCTGGTGATCTTCATGATGTCTTTGGCGCGTTTGATCGCTTCGGAGCTGTCGCAGTGCACGGAAAGCAGAATGCCACCCTTCTGCACGCGTCCTTGGTAGCGTTTTGCTTCATATTCGGGAATGCCCAGGCCGATTAATGCGCCGGTGAAGCCACCGACGGCGCCCCCGACACCGACTCCAGCCAACGCAGCCATGATCGGGCCAGCAGCGATGATCGGACCGACGCCTGGGATGGCCAGCGCGCCGATTCCGGCGAGCAAGCCCAGCGCGCCGCCGAGAACCGCGCCGGAACCGGCGCCGGTCGCCGCGCCTTCCGGCGCCTTGGAGGCTTTTTCAGTGCCAATCTGCCGTGACCCGAGGTTTTCCGGTAGTAGCGCGGAAATATCGCTCGGCGAAAATCCGGAGCGCACCAGCGTGTCGGTCGCGTGATCGGCGCTCGACAAAGTGGAGTAAATGCCGAAGACTGCAGTCTTTTTTCCTGACATGTGTGATTCTCCTTTTGAACTAGAGTCTGAACTTGATGCGCACGCCGGCTGCTACGGATTCGCCGGCGCCGCTTGCAGCTGGTTCGTCACGTTCTCCGCGCCGACGACGGCTGCGGCCTTCGCCTCCATACCGGCCTTTTCATCTTCTGTGCGGACCGGACCTCTCAGGGTTACTTTGCCGTCTTGGGTGATGACCTTGATGTTGTGCGCGTAGGTGGAGAGCGAGTGGTCCCTATAAATGGCGCTGAGAATTTGTATAGTGATGTTGCGATCCGCCGGATTCATTTTCTGCTCGGCCGTCACCGCGTCTTTGTTGGCATCGCCCTGATTGGTTTTGGAGTTGTCTGGGGCGGGTTGCTGGTCCTGCTGGACAGTGCCGGCTACCAGGGATGCGCCCAGGAACAGCGTGGCGCCCAGCAGCGACAGACATTTGCCGATTTTCGTTGCAGGATTCATTTCGCGATTTCCTTTTCGATTCACTTACGGCGCTGGATCGCAACGCCTATCGAGAGTGCGTAAATATTTTGCGACTCCGTGATGAGCAGACTATTGCGAATCAAGCGGTGGAGCTATACCGCGATGCGCGTAGATTTGGGGGGAGCTTGCGGTACAGCCGGGAGCGCACGCAGGGAGCTGCTTGCTCGCGGGCGATCAGAAATGAGCAACAGCCGAAGTCGCATAATGCGAATCCTGACGGAGCGAGCAAACTTTTGGAAGACTACAGTGAACTCTTCGCAACTCTAGTTGAATGACCGTATGGTCTTGTTGGGCCGATCATCGTAAAAGCGATGGGATTGTAGAACGTCCGCGCAATCTTCAGCGGAGCGCTGCGATCAACTCCAACGGGGAGATACATTCTGAGGAGGTTCTATGCTGCGTTCGACGTTATGGATCTTCGTCGCGGCGTTGCTTGCGGCCGTGTTTGGATTCCTCGGAGTTGCCAGCGCGGCCGTATGGATGGCCAAAGTGTTATTTTTCGTTTTTCTCGTTCTTTTTTTGGGGTCGCTGCTCGGCGGATTGCTGCGGCGAGAGGGAACATCTATCATTCATTCTGACACGCGAAGTAAGGAGATCTCATGAAAACAGCATCGCTGCTAGGGTTCGTGCTCATTATCCTCGGAGTGCTCGCGCTCGCCTACCAGGGGATTACCTACACCACGCACAAGAAAGTCCTGGACGTTGGACCCATTCAAGCAACCAAAGAGGAACACAACACGATTCCGCTGCCCCCGATTGTGGGAGGTCTCGCGTTGGTAGGCGGAATCGCATTGGTCGCAGCTGGCGGGAAAGCAGCTTAGGGAATTGATATGTTTTGCGGCTGGCCCAGAGATGTGAGCTCTGTCTGGGCCACAGTCAATTTGGGATGCTATCAGGCGTCTGATCCGTCCTCTAACGCAAGCCCGACTGCCTCTCCACACCGTTTGCCGCCTCCAGCATCGAACCGCGTACCCGCGCCGACAGAGCACGCTCGGAAAGCGTGGCTCGCAGGATTCGCTCCAGGTCGGTTTTTCGGTACGGATGACAGATAAAATCAAATGCGCGAATATTCAGCGAGGCGAGATAGTCCCTGTATTCGTTCGGGCACGCTGGCTCGCAGACAATGATCGCGGGAATTTCGACCGGCCGGCTCTTGAGCAAGCGAACGACGTCGCGATAGGTGCCGTCGACCAGCCAGAAGCCGCAAAAGCACGCGGCGACATTTTCCTTGGCGAGCAGCGCGCGCACTTCGCCAACGCTCTTGGCCCACAGCGTGCGCAACGGATACATCTGCAGCAAATTGCGCATGCTGTCGCTGATGACGGGGTCAACGGTGGCCACCAACACGGTCGGTTGACGAGCGATCTGCGGAAATTGGGTGGATGATTTGTGACGCAAAATGCTCGCGGAATTCTTGGTTACAGAGCCTACTTCGTCCATGGCTGGATTCCTTTCTGGTTTGGCGCGAGAAGAGAACAAAGAGCCGGCCAGCCCTCAAGACCTGGCGCGAAATTTACAGCTTTTCGTTCTCCTCCGCACCGGCATAATCACGGATTGACGCCAATTCAGCAATACGGGCAAGGCGTTAAGCGTTTTGGTGAAGTTACTGTAGAGAACGTGATTTCGAGCGTGAGCGGACGTGAAGCGATGTGGCGCAATTTCGCGCACCGATGCAATCAAACGCGCTCAAGATTACCGCGAGAATGGGGTCACAACCGCGGAGATTTGGAGCGCGAAGAGCGATCGTGCTCGCGGCAGTATTAAGGTGAGGCTGCGCCTAGGCTTCGACGATTTGATTTCTGACGGCGTAGCGAACCAGCTCGCTCACCGTGTGCAGCTGCAGCTTGCGCATGATGTTCGCGCGATGCGTTTCGGCGGTCTTGACACTGATGTTGAGCGACGACGCAACTTCCTTGCTGCTCTTCCCTTCCGCAAGCAACTGGACGATTTCCCGTTCGCGAGTGGTGAGCCGGTCGCGCAGCGCCGTGGGAAGCTCGGTGCGCATTCTGCCTTCTTTGAAGCTGGAGAGCATCACTTCCGTCGCGCGAGGCGTGAGAAACGGTTTGTGGTTCGCGAGGGTTTCGACGGCCACGATCAGGTCGCGGTCCGAATCGGATTTCACGATGTAGCCGCGCACGCCGGCTTCCAGAATGTCCCGAATCAGTTGATCCGAATAATGCACGGAAAGAATCAGGATTTCAGTGTTCGGTGATTCCTTGCGGATTCTGCGAGCCGCGTCCACGCCGTTAAGATCCGGCATGCTGATGTCCAGAATCGCGATGTCCGGTTTCAGTTCTTGGGCTTTCGAGACGGCCTCGCGCCCGGTATGCGCTTCCCCACAGATTTCCCACCCTGCGTGTGATTCCAGCATCCCTTTGATGCCACGCCGCATAAGATCATGATCGTCGGCAATCAGGATACGAAGCACTTTCATTTTTCTCTCCCGCAAGAAGGGGTTGGTGTCGCGCTGTTGGGGGCCACTGTCCTGGACAAACTTCCCATACTGGGACGAGGCCGCCTGCCAATGCGTTTCAACAAGATCGACGTTGCTTCGCTTTGCCATTCAATCACCAGACCGCTGATGGCGCCAGTGCTCCGCCTCGTTTATGAGAGTTACATTCCGGGGCCCACACGTCCCGAGACGGAGCAACCGGCTGATGAATTCGTTTATGAAATGGAATAAATCCCTCAGCGCCTAAACTGCCATAAGCCGTGGCCAAGTTACGGTATCTTTTCGGATTCGTCCATCGGAACCATCCTGTAGACTTCGTAGGTAGATACCTGTAGGCGCGGAACGCGATGTGATAGAAAAGCCACGACTTAGCAAATCGGATGCGGGGATTTTACCTTAGGGCCGCTCGATTAACGGCTGGTTCCTCGGTAGGATGCGATTCTTTCAGCTGATTGACGTAGCGGACGACCTTGGCCCATTCCTTCTTGTCCTTCTTCGTTGCGAAAGGAGCGCTCAGATCAGCGTAATAGGCCAGCAGCATCTTTCTCACTTCAGGCGAAACCGAAGCAAAGTCGTTCTTCTGCAGCCGGTCCAGCAGGTCGGCATACGTCTTGTCTGCCAGTGGATATTGGCCGGGCCCGGTCACCGTGCCGGTATCAATATTGTCGTTCAGGAGATCTGCCTGGCCTGCGGTCCGCTGCTGCTTCGCCAGTTGCACATAATCCTGGAGCGCATTGCTGAAGCTGGCGACGAATAATTTTTCGGCGTCCGGAGTGGGGATCTTAAACGCGAGATCGCGAAACGGCCCAACCTTGGGTACCAGCTCAAGCAAGAAACCGAGAAGCCTGGTGCCGAAGCCGGGCTTTTCGTATTTGCCGGGCCACTGCTTTTCATAACTGGAGCGGGAGACGCGATATAGAAACGCGGTGCGCGTGATTCCCGGTGTGCCCTGCTGAATTTCGTCCTTCTTGGTCTGCCAGGCGATCTTTGTGGCCTCCGGTATCAGCTGGCTGACGCCTCTGCGGTAGGAAGCGATCGCCAGGTCGTAATTGGAAAGCACGGAACCGAGATCGAGCGAATAGGTTTCTTGAAACGCGCGCGCGAGCAGATCTTTCGACACTTGAAATCCGATGCGGTCGCGATATGCGTCGGAGGCGTATCTTCCTTTGGCGACTTGCAGCACGTCAAACCCGAATTCGGTTTTCAGATGCGCGAGGGGATCCTCGTCATAGGTCACGGCATTGCCGTATTTGCGGCGAAGCTTCGGATAAAGCAGTGGCACGGCGAGGTTTGTGCCGGTGCGGTGGCCTTCATTGTCCGCGGCGTAGTGCGCCAGGGCTCCGAGCGCGAAAGCATATTCGTTCAGATTCTGCGAATCACGCAGCAGCGTCTGGACGAAATCCCCGCTGCGCACGTAGTGAACCAAGTCGCTGAAGAACTTGTTGCCGAAAGGGTAGTAACCCATGTCCTGGATTACGCAGCCACCGTAGGCATAGGCGTGCGCGGTCTTCAGTTCTTCGGGAGTCGCTTGAGGAAAGCGCTCCAGGAGCAGCGGCTTGATCGCTTCGTCCCATGCAGAATCCACAATCGCTTCATGAGCGAGGACCGCATAGGCTGCCGAAGGTGGCGGGGCAGCAAGCAGGAAGATAATGCAAAAGACGATCGCTCGGGTCCTGAAGAGCTCGCTAAACCTCATGTGATTTCCGGCCGTTTGCGAGGTTTCCTGCACCATGCGCAATCACGGGCAAAAAAGACGGGCGAAAACTCTCGACCCGCTAGCGTGGAGCTGCCCTAGATCCAAATCCATATAGAAGTACCCTTAGTTCGCGGACCAATGAACTTTACGATCTTCCTGCTATCAGCCCAAACCGGACGCTTGGGACTTGCCCTCATCTTTGACCGATTCTTGTACGGATAAAGTCACGATGATCGTGGTTCCGGTTGGCCGAGACTTGATTTGCAGCCAGCCGCCGAGCTGCCGCACGCGCTCTCGCATTCCGCGGATGCCCACGCCCAGTTGCCCGCCGCTGCTGTTCAAAGTTGTCATGATCTCATCCGATATTCCTTTACCGTTGTCCGCTACTTCCAAGCGCACAGTCCCGGAACGCGCTTCAATCTGAACACTTGCGGTGTCACTACCGGCGTGGCGGAAAATGTTGGTCAGGGTCTCCTGCACGATTCGGAAGAGCGTTCGTTCCACAATTTCGGGAAGGCGATTCGGGCCGAGCGACATTTTCAGCTCCACCTTCACCTTGCTGCGTTGCGTAAAACCTTCGATGTACCATTCCAGCGCCGAGCGCAATCCCGCGTAATCCAGGGTCGGAGGATATAAAAGGTAGGAGAGCGTGCGCGTTTCGTCGGAGGCTTTCTGAGAGAGCAGGATCGCTTCGCGAAGTAAGTCGACAGCAGCCGGATCAATATCAGCAATTTTCGCACTCACCGCGGAAAGGTGAATCACCAACGCGGCAAGACTTTGGCCGGTGCTGTCGTGCAGTTCGCGAGCGATGCGACGGCGCTCTTCATCCTGCAATTGCAACAAGCGTGCCGAGAGATTCCGGAGAGCTTCTTCGGCTTCTTTACGCGGAGTAACGTCGCGATTGATCTCCAGGATACCAATCGTGCGGCCCCGCGAATCGCGCTGCAAGACCTGACGGCTGGCGACCATGATGCGCTTCCCTTCCCGAGTCCAGTGGACGAGTTCGCCTTCCCATGAACCAACGCTGTAAAGCTTTTCATAGACTTGGTCGAGCGGCTCGGGAAACTCCGTTTTCAGGAATGTGTGGGTGACGTTTCCACAGGCTTCGGCGGCGGACCAGCCATAGGTTTCCTGCGCGCCACGATTCCAGAACAGGATCGTACTGTCGACATCGCGCACGATGATCGCGTCGTGAGCGAGCTCGAGCAATTCGGAACGAAGCTTCCCGCTGGAAATGCGGGGGACGCCAGTCTCTCGTGCTTTCTTCTTCTTCCGACCGGATTTATCGGGCATTCATCAGGTTACCTTTTGCCGGGCACAAATGGTGACGGAAATCGCTCGGACCTGGACTGCAGACGCGTATCGTCACCGGGGCGCCCGGGGTAGCGCCGGTGGGCGAAGCTGGCTTCGATCAAAAATAGGAACGT
Organism: Acidobacteriota bacterium; assembly: GCA_013289715.1. Taxonomy (GTDB): domain Bacteria; phylum Acidobacteriota; class Terriglobia; order Acidiferrales; family UBA7541; genus Palsa-295. The sequence continues at coordinate 239,596 of JABCZJ010000004.1, forward strand.
GCGCATCGCAAGGCCTACTCGCGCTGCGGCAGATTCCTTCCCTGAAAAAATGGCTTGTGCTGGCCCATCGCCTCCACAGCCGTCACCAGCCAATGGGCCTGAGATTTCAGCAAATAGCCGCTCGCGCCGGCGCTCTGGGCTTGCCGAACCATTTGCGTCGAATCGTGCTGCGTGAAAATCAGCACTTCGGCGGCCGGGAGGGCCCGCTTGATCTCTGGCGTGGCGTCCAGCCCGTTCATTTCGGGCATGGTGATGTCCATGATTACTATGTCAGGCTGAAGGTCTCGCGCCATTCCAATGGCTTCGGCGCCATCGGCAGCCTCACCGACTACCTGCCACTCCTTCCGCGTCGCCAGCAACCTTCCCAGGGCCGCGCGCACGGCTTTTTCGTCGTCGACGATCAAGATTCGAAGGCCCACTAAGTCTATTCCTCGCACATTCTATCCAATGACCGCGAAACCGCAATCAGGTTTCGCGTAATCCTCAGAGGCAATGCACATTTTCGATTACGACTTGCCACCTTGCCACCATACCTAAGACCATCCTCTACCGCCTGCCCGCAATGCGAAATATGTACAACACGTCGCCACTATTTACACATCCTCCGATCGAGAACCTGGCCACAACAAAGCCCAGCCCGTAAGGGACTGTGTTCACAATAGGTTGTGCGCCTCAATCGCAGCACCGTTGGTAGCCGAATTGCACTTCAGACCGCAACTTTCGTTTCCTGTGGGGCCGTGTGCCTTGAATCGGTGGGGGAGGATTATGAACGAGACCTACGATATTTTTAGGGATCTTGCCGAAACCGGGCCGATTTGGATCGAAGCTGTTCAAGGTTTGGGCGCCGCTAAGGCGCGTCTCACGGAATTGTCGGAAGCGCGTCCTGGAAATTATTTCATATACGATCCGCTTGCCGCCAAGGTGATCGCGTCGGCTGTGAAATCGGCGCAGATGCCAGCGCCGGTGACGTTCGTCGACCGCCTGCGTCAATACTAGAGCCGGGGTGCTACAAACGGCCCATCAGAAACAGTATCAGCAGGATGACTAGCACCAAGCCGATGCCGCCGCTTGGGTAATAGCCCCATTCCCTGCTGTGAGGCCAGGCCGGCAGACTGCCAAACAGCGCTAGGATTAGGACGATCGAGAGAATGAGCAGCAGCATGTTCTTCTTCCTTTAGCGTGTTAGCGAAGGGCGCGGCGAACGTCCGCGCCCTTCAGAGCCGGCTGGCGCAATTAACTCGCGCTGCCAGCCTTGGCTGTCTTGTGCCGTGGTCTTGTGCCTTGGTCACCCGTCTCTGCGTCTGCTTGGAAAGCCTCGGAATTGATTTCCTCTGAGAGATCCGTAAGCTTTTGATTGGTTTCCTTTTCTTCGTCGAGCGTCTGTTGCAGCAGCGATGCTGCTTCCGTTTCGCCCATCAATTCGGCGTAGGCGTGCACCGCGCCGTAAGCGGCGATTTCATAGTGCTCTACGCGTTGCGCCGCCGAAATCAGGGCCGCATCCATCAGCGCTCCCTCGAAATCCTCGGACATCATTTCTCCGCCTTCGGACACGATGCCGGCCATCCCTTTGCACTTCTTGCCCTTAACGGGCTCGCCGAGGCCGGTCAAGATTTGTTCGAGACGCGTGGCGTGGCTTCGGGTTTGTTCCAGATGCTCCTCGAATCCCTTGCGGAGCTCATCGGAATTTGCGGCTTTCGCCATTTTCGGTATTGCTTTGATTAATTGTTGCTCGGAGCTGTAGAGATCTCGCAATTCGTCTGCGTAGAGGCTTTTGAGATTATTTTGAGTCATTTGCATCCCCCGTGTTTCTGGTGTGGGCCGCATCACCGAGCGGATCTTCGCGATCGCACGGTTAGACTAGGCTTCCTGCATCGCCTTAGCCATAAAGCGAATGCTGTAGGCCTCATTCCTGGTTCCGGTAGGGGACACGTAGCGAAGATGCTGAAGCAGCGCGTCCAGGCGGGAGCGTTCCGACGGGAGCAGTCCGTCGCCGGTTGGTCAGAATCGAACCATTGGTCAAGTCGTTGGTACTTGGCGCCGCCTGGTGCGAAACGTCAGGCGAAATGGCCGGTGCAGTTAGGTATTGCGCTGTATTCCGAGCGCGAGACTTTGTCTCCACTATGTCTGAGCAGTCGCATATTCAATTCAGGAGGCTCAAAATGAACTGGGATCAAATTGAAGGCAAGTGGAAGCAGTCGGTTGGGAAGGTGAAGGAGAAGTGGGGCAAACTGACCGACGACGATCTGACTGCGATCAACGGCAAGCGCGACCAACTGATCGGAAAAATTCAGGAACGCTACGGAATCGCCAAGGACGCGGCACAGAAGCAGGTGGATGAATTTACGCGTGCTTACCAGACAGACGTAGTGGTTCAAACTCGCGCCAAGAGAGCCTGACCGGTCCGCTCCAGCTTGACGGTCCGGCCCAGAGGAGGAACGTGATGGCAAGATACGGAAAAGCCGCCAGCCAGAGTGTGGAGAGCGCCATGCGTCGGGAGAAGCGTGGCACGCTGCGTTCGGGCAAAGGCGGCAAGGGCGGCAAAGTGACCAGCCGCAAGCAGGCGATTGCGATTGGACTTTCCGAGGCGCGCAAGAAAGGCGGCAAGGTTCCGCGGAAAAAGTCTTAGCGCAATTCCTGGGCTGAACTTGCAAAGTACGCGTTAAACATCGTTGACCATCAAGGCCGCGTGTGCGGCGGCTTTGGTGGCCAGCGACCACAAGTGGCATCCAAGATCTCCGAGTCATCCACACCCTCGGTTCGCGCCGCGGAAAGGCCCATTTGAAAATTATTTCAGGAAACACAAACGGAGGGATCGCTTCGATTGCGTGGCCGAAAAACGGGACGAGGGCATGAGCGACGTGGCGCATGCCCTCGCTGTCATGGCATCAAGAATTATTACTTGGGCTTCGCCGGTGCGGCTGCATGCGAAGCCGGTGGCTGTTGCCGCTGCTGCAATTGTTGCTGCTGCTGGGTGTGCTTTTGAACCAGTTGCTGTGTCTGTTGCTGATGCTTCTGCTCCACTTGTTGAGTTCTCTGATCATTGGCTTTCTGCTTCGCCAATTGCTGGTGTTCTTTGTCTTGCTGCGCCTGCAGATTCTGGCGTTCCTTGTCTTGCTGCGCGGACAGTTTGTCCTGCTGTTGCTGGTACTTCTGGTCCATCTTGGCGTTCCCCGTATTGGGAGCAGCCGCGCGTGTGGCAGGCGGAAGATCTTTCGGGTGGACGGCAGGGTTGGCGTGACCGGCGTTCTCCGCGCCGCGATCGTTGAATTCTCCCGGTCTGGCAGTGGCAGAGATCGGGGGCTTGCCATGGTTGGAAGAAGCGCGTAGCGCCGGGTTATCACGCGCTGCGTTTACGTGTTGCACTTGCGCGGAGACGGGAGGGATATGCCGCTCGTGCGCGGCGGCCTCTTCCTGAGCGGTTGGACGGTCGTTGATTCCGCCATGTCCGTTGTAGCTGACGTGTACATCGTTTCTCACGTCTACTCTCGTTTCGTACACGTTATGAATCACGGTGACGTTTATGTTGGTCACAGCGCGGTTGTAGAAGAAATGGCCGTTATCCCAGCGCCCGCCTTCAAAACCGTGGCCGAAGTAACCAAAACCATAGTTGATGCCGCCGTAGAAACCTACGGTCGGACCCCAATAGCCGTCATACCAAACAAAACTGCTGCCACCCCAGCCCCAGTAGCCGGGCGTCCAGAAGAAACCGACTTCCGGGGCTTCGATCCAAGTGCCAGGCACCCAGTAATAACCGTCGTCGCCCCAGGCCCAATATCCGGGCGTCCAGATGTAGCCGTCGCCGGGGCAAACCGGCTGCTCGTAAACGGGAAGCGCCGGAGGTGCGATGGTGATCGCTACACCGATTTGCGCGAAAGACGCGGAAGAAAGAAATAACACTGCAATTGCGAGTAGAAAAGGACGAATGAATCGGCTACGCATTAGAGATCATCTCCTGTTGAGTATTCCGCCGGTTGCGCAAAAGCGCTTTTTCCGGTCGGTGATCAGCGTCACGTTGCGAATAAAGAAAAACGGGCCGATGTAAGATACCAAATTTGCCGTACTGGCCAGAAATGTATTCTTGCGCGCGATTTCTGGCTATAGGGTTATGTCTGTAAAAGCGTGGCAAGCATTTCGTAGGCACTACTCTCCGATCAGAGAGCCTATTTTGACTGCGGCGGGTTGCTGGTGAGCATTTCGTCGTTGCAGGAATACGAGCTCTGCGGGCAGGTTCGGACTGGCGAGCAAAAGCCAGGGCACGGCCGGAAATTTCAATAGGTGCTCACCGGAACGGGATCGGCAGTTGGCGCTGCCTTTAGCTCTTCGATAAATTCGCCGAGCGTGCCGAACGTTTGTGAGCCACCGGTCAGGCCGAGACGCCGGCTGATTTTCAACGGATCTCCTGAAAAATGCCACAAGCCCACGAGGATCCTCAAATTTGGCTCCTGGGCTCGCAATTTGACGTAGAGGGAGCGAACGTGAGGCACGGCAAAGGGAGGGAGCGCGGAGATGCAAACCACGTCCGGGTGCGCCGCTCTTATTTGCGCGAGCATTTCACCGGCAGCGTCCACCGGGATACACTGCGCTCGATGGCCAGCTCGTTCGAGCACTTGGGCCAGCATGATCGCGACGAGTTCGTCGGCTTCGTCTCGCGCCGGCACACAGAGAATGTTCAGCGAGGGCGCAGTGCGCGCGCGTGCTGGTTGCGTTAGATAAATGGCCGATGGCTCCGCTGCATCACTGGATTCGCTTACGGTACCAGCCTCCTCGCCGCGCGGTTCCCACAATTCTTCGATCAATTCCCGGGTGCTCTGGCAGATGAATTTCTGGCTGGCATCGTCGAGCCGATCCTGATGACGATCGTGCTCTGCCAAACTGAGCGCCGGAATCAGTACCGAGTCGTATAGGTCTTCGAGCGTCTGCCCCTCCAGATGATTCTCCAGAACCAGGCGCGCATCGTCGTGATCCATGGCCAAGAGACGTTGATAGAAGCGAGAGGAAGGCGTCAAGACAGGCTCGTCGCCCAGAAGAATGTGCAGGAACCTGAGCCGCGGAACGTGGCGCCCGGCGACCAACAGACAGACTGTCAGTGGAGTCGAGAGAACCAGTCCGATGGGTCCCCAGATGGCCGTCCAGAAAATTGCCGCGACTAAAATCGCCAGCGAGGAAATGCCGGTGTGAATTCCGTAAAGCATCGGCTCGATGAAATTGGAAACGATTAATTCAGTGACGATGAAAAGCGCGAGAGTGAGCAGCGGCTGCGTCCAGCCATGAAAGACAGCGAGGGAAAGCAGCAGCGGGATCATTCCGCCGAGCGGCGGACCGATGTAAGGCAGAAAGCGCAGCACACCGGCGAGAACGCCCCACAGCAAAGCGCCGGGCACGCCGATGAAATGAAGGCACACTCCAATGAAAATTCCGTAGCAGGTATTCACGACGAACTGCAAGAGCAGATACTTGCTGACGCGCGCGCTGGCGTCGTCCAGAGTTCGCGTCATCAGGTGCAGATGACCCTCACCCGCCAGTGAAATCAGGCGATTCCGCAAATCCTCACGGCGAATGAGCATGAAAATCGTGAACACCAGCACGATCATGGCGCTGCCCAGCAATCCCAGAACGCTCTGCACCGATTCCAACGGCAGCGCTGGAGCCTTGACGACTTCCACGGGAACGGGCCGGGCCGGCGAAGCGGACCGTGCAACGGTTGACGGTGCCGCTGCCGTACCGGCGGGACGGGATGCGATTGGACTGGCGGCGAGATCCTTGCTGATTTCGGTGATCGTCTCCGAAGCACTATCCAGCGATTGGTTCGCGGGCCAATGCAGAGCACCCAACCGCGCTTTGATGTTGGATTTATAGGCTGGCAGTTGATTCGCGACTTCGCTGAGTTGCTTTGCGACCATCCAACCGACCGCGCCACAAGCGGCAACGGAGAGCAGCACCACCAGAAGCGTGGAGGGGATCCGCCGCAGCTGGACGCGCTCCAGGACCCTGACCACGGGCGTCAAGATAAAGGTGAAGAGCAGCGCCAGCGCAAACGGAATCAGGACGATGCGAGCGAAATAGAGCGCGGCGATTGCCGCGACTGCGACAACCACTGCGAGCAAATGGAATAGATCTCGCGACGGGTAGGACCGTGTCGCGCTTCCGTTAGCTGCGTCTGGAAATTTCACGTTCGGCTGACGAGTCCCATAAGCAAAGACACCAGGAACAACACCAGGAATAGATAGAACAACAGCTTCGCGATACCTGCAGCGGCGATCATGATGCCGGCGAAGCCGAATATTCCGGCGACGATTGCAACAATTAGAAAGATTAAAGCCCATCGTAACATGGCGTTCTCCTCTTCGCGGATTTTACGCGCGAACTTGCGGGGGAAAAGTACTGCCGGCGCCTACGGAACGCCATCAACGGAACTCCCTAGATACCGAAGGGAATCGCGGTACGCAAAAGCAGGCGCGAGCCAGGAATCCACAGGCTTTTCGATGCTCGGTAATCGCCCACCTCTCCCTAGGTATTCCACTGTATTGAACAAAATCCGCCAAAACGTAAAGTGGGAACGGCGCCGATGCGCTCAGCGGCGAACTGGGCGGATGCCCGGTTTTCTTTGTAGCAGTGAGAGCGAAGCCGCCGATTGTTGCGGGAAGCCGAGGGAGGTTTGCGATGTACACCTATCTTTGCTGCAGATGCACGAAATGCGCCGCGCGAATCGTATTGGAAGAGTGGGCGGAGTCCATGTATCTGCTGCATAGACCCGCGCGGGCGCGCCCGCGGCACCAGATTTGCCCATTTTGCGAGTCGGCGTTTGCGCCGGAACGATATTACGTAACGGAGAGCGGTGCGCCGCTCGCAGTATCCGGACGCACCGTGGAAATGCGGGACTCTTTGCGCTCATTGAGCAAGACGGCGTGAGGACGTCGACAAGTTCGCGAACCATGCCTCTGCTGAAATAAATCGACCTGTCTGTCTCCCCCAGAAAGGGGTTGCCGCCGAGAATCGGCAGCCCCTCCCTCCCGCAGCTCGGCAATGGCCGACTCAGATGATTCAGTCCGATTTTGCGTTACGACGGAACGCGCTTCACTGGCACGTACAGGAAATTCCCCTGCGCCTTACGAAGTAATCCGTATTCAACCGTGGCGCACCGCCCGGCAGAATGGGTGGCGAAGGGGAGGAATGGGAGTCGGGTGCCTTGCGAGAGCAAGGTATGAGGGCTGGGCCGGTCCCCATCCTCTTCCTCGGCAAATCTTTCTACATCTTTTCGTGATGGGCCACGGTGTCTGTGAAGGAGCAATTGTCGTGCCGACCTCGGATGATCAGGAAGCCCTGGAACGCGCGCGGGACGATGCACGCGAGGGGAAATCTCCCTCGACGCAGGCAGGCGAATTCGTGCGCGAAGAAATCGATCACGTACGGGGAGGCAAGCATGGCGCCGCCAGTGTAAGGCAGGCGATCGCCATCGGCCTGTCGAAAGCGCGCCGCGCTGGAGTGAATTTGCCGCCGCCCACGAAGGGGCCCGCGTCAACCCGTGCGCAGGCGCAGCGCGATTTGCGCAAAGGCAAATCGCCGCAGCGGAAAGTCTCAAGCAAGCGGTCGCGCGCGACGTTGCAAGCTTTGCAGCAGCAAAGCACTCGGTCGGTGTCGCCTAAGGCGCTCTCCGAACAGGCGCGCGCAAGCGCCCGTCGCCGCGGAAGGACGGCCAGACATCATTCGGCAGTAAAAGCGGTGCGTAGGAAAGGAACGACGGGCCTACGCGCAGCCGCGCGTAAGGCTGCGCGTACGCGGCAGCGCCGACGGGCTGCCTAATCAATCACTTACATGTCCCCAGTCCACAAGAACGGCAAAAGCCGCGAAGCATTAATGGACGCTCTGCTCTTTCTGAATTCCTTGATTCTACTTTTCAGCCATTGGGCCGGGCCTCGCAAACGAGCTGAGGTGCTTCGCGAGGATCAGCTCGAGGACGAACCACAAAGCGCAGGAGGTTGCGAATGTACGTTCCCTGGAAAGTTGTGATTGCTTCATGCGATGTGCAAGAGCGGCGCGCGCTGTGCAATATTTTGGCGAAGCAGGGGCTGGACCCGATTACCGCCCCGACCGTCCGCGAATGCGAAGAAATCGTGGTCCAGGAAAATGCGGGATTGATCTTCTGCTCTCGCTGGCTAGCCGACGGAGATTACCGTGACTTGTTAGTCGCCGCGCGACGCTGGAGCCGAAAAATCAGAATCGTCCTGGCGGCTCGTGTTACCGACTGGGATGAGTATCTGGAAGCGATGCGGCTGGGCGCCTTTGACGTGATTTCTGCTCCCTGCCGCCCGACCGACGTGGAGTGGATGGTCATTCAGGCGCTGCGAGAGGAGCACGCTCAAGCAAGGCAGATCACCCTTACGCAGCAAGTTGCCAGAAGCCTCGAGGGCGCAAGCATATCCAAATCAGCGTGACGTTCTACTTGGGAATGCCTGCGGCTATTGGAGTTCTGCTTCGAGCCGCACGAGAAAACGAATCACTTCGGCCGGATCGCGCACGTAGTATTTCGCATGGCTCTGATGAACTTTTCCCACGCGGATAGTGATCTGATCGCCGAGCGCGCAAAAGGCGGCTTCATCCGTGCCATCATCGCCGATGTAAATTGCCGGCGTGCCCGGTGGGAAGCTGCTGAGCAGGTCCCGCACCGCGCCGTTTTTTCCACGGATCTCGTTGGGCAGGACTTCCAACACCATCGCGCCTTCCAGAACTCTCAGGGTATCTTGCAACGGCGCGACCACGTCCATCAGGCAGAATTTTGCGGCGCGCGCGATGGGTGCGCTGGCCTGCCGATAGTGGACGGCAAAGCTCATACCCTTGTCTTCGACGCGCATACCGTCCATTGCAGCCATACGCCTACGCGCGCTTTGTTGCGCGCCAGCCAGAATCCTGGCCGACGCGCTGCTGATCTTCGTGGGTTTTCCCTGTTCTTCGGCTCCATGAAGCCCGATGAAATGCAGGCTATCAACCCCAATCCGCGTTTGCAGATCCTGGCAACGCCTTCCGCTGACGATCGCGACGAACAATCTGGGATTTCGCGCCAGGCGCTCCAGCAGGTGCTTCGTGCGCAGCGGCACACGAACTTCCCATGGGTTTCGCTGCAGCTTTACCAACGTGCCGTCGAAATCCAGCAGCAGCGCGCAAACCTCGGCGTTACGGATTCGAGCCGCAATCTCGCGCCACGCGCGAAACAAATAGCGCGGCGCGTGCGCGGCAGCATCACCATTCGACGGGCCCGAAACGGCGTGGCTGCGCGAATGCCCGATCTCGCGTTTCTCTTTTGGTCTCAGCCGCAAGATGTGCGTGGCTGTCGCGCGAGGTCCATTCATAGGGCTTGCCGGAGTTCGGGTTGTGCTTCCTCGATCCGGATTTCAGAAAGTTCCGTGATCAGACTGCCCGCCCATGCAAATACGTTATGACGCATCACAGTGCTCCGCATGAGCCTCATCCGCGTCTGCCGTTCCACCGTATCCATTTCCAGCGCCACGCGTATGGCTTCCGCCAACTGTTCCACGTCGTACGGATTCACGATGATGGCGTCGCGCAATTCCCGCGCCGCCCCGGTGAACTGGCTCAGAATCAGCGCCCCTTCTTCATCATCGCGCGACGCGACGAATTCCTTCGCCACCAGGTTCATTCCATCATGCAACGATGTGACCATGCAGAAATCCGCCGCCCGGTAATAGGGAAGAATTTCCTCGTGGCTGTGGTGGCGCGTGAGCAGCGCGATCGGCTTCCAATCCGCCGTCTGCCAGCGCGCGTTGATTCGCGCGGCTTCGGCTTCGAGCTCTGCCAGGAAATCGTGATAGCGCTCGATTTCCGTACGGCTGGGCGCGCCAATCTGCACGAAGGTGAGCTTTTCGCGATAGGCCGGCCACTTCTCGAGAAAGCGCTCGACGCCGCGCAGCCGTTCGAGCAATCCCTTGGTGTAGTCCACACGATCAACACCGACTCCGATGAAGTTTGCCTTGATGCCCAGCTTACTCAGCAGTTCGCTGCGCAGAACGTAAGGCGACACCGCTGGATCCAAGCCTCGTTGTGACTCGCGAAAATCCACGCTGATGGGGAACGGTTTGACGAAAGTTAGGTGTCCACCGCGCTTCACAGCAAATCGTTCCCATTCAATCTGCGATTCCAAAGAGGCGTCCACCGTCTCCAGAAAATTATCGCAATGCGCCTGGATCTGGAATCCGATCAGGTCCGCGCCCAGCAGGCCGCTGACGAGTTCGCGTTGCCACGGACATATGCCGAACGCTTCGGGATTGGGCCAGGGGATGTGCCAGAAAATCGCCACGCGCGCGTCGGGCCGCGCTTCCTTCACCATGCGCGGCAGCAACGCAAAATGGTAATCCTGCACCAGAACGAGCGGGTGCTCGACGCCCTCGATCTCTTGCAGCACAGCTTCGGCGAATTCGCGGTTCGCTTCCTGATAGTTTTGCCAGTCCGAGGCGCGGAAAATTGGCCGGGTGTGCGCGATGTGGCACAGCGGCCATAACCCTTCGTTTGAGAATCCGTAGTAATGGCCTTTTTCCACTTCTTTGGAAAGCCACACGCGCCGCAAGGTGTAGTCCGGCTTATCGGGTGGAACGCGGATGTGGTCGTGATCGTCCACCGTTTCGCGGTCGGCGTCGCCGGAGCCCGAGGCAATCCAGATTCCGTCGCAGGCGCGCAAAATCGGTTCGAGCGCCGTGACCAATCCGCTCGCTGGTACGAGAAGCTCGAGGCCCTTCCCTCTGTGCACGTGCATGTAAGGCTCGCGATTGGACACAACCACGAGCGATCCCTGCGAAGCCTTGCCCTGGATGCTCACGCGCAGCCGCTCGGCGGTCCACACGGACTCGCCGGATTCACGAAGGCGCGCCTCTTCTTCCGCGGCCGAGCGCGCGTCGGCCAGACTACGAGTGAGATTCATCACCTCGTTCGTGAACGGAGCGAGAAAACTTTCCTTGGGACCCGGCGGACTGGGCATCACGCGGCCGCGGCGAATATCTTTCATCCATTGCGCTGTCCGCGAGATCGGCAGAACGATTGTCCAGCGGATGATAAGCACGGTGATCAAAACGATCAGCAGCACCTCGGCGATTACGTGCCAAAAAGTTGCGCGCCACATGCGCGCGCTCTGGGTTTCGATATAGCCCACATCATTGAAAATCGCCAGCACGCCGGTGACGGACGTTTTGTCGTGCAGTGGCATGTAGTACACGTGCATGGGCTCGGAGCCGATCGTTACAAATTGGCTCAGGCCAGCTTCGCTAGCAGCCACCTGTGCCAGCGGAACCGGAGGAGGAACGAAGCGGTTCTGCAGATTGGAACTCTCCGCCAGCACTTGCCCGTGGCTATCGTAGACCACGACGCCCGCCAGCTGCTCGCGATTCCCGAAGCGCTCGACGATGCGGCGTAGCTGTTCGCGCGAGCCTTTCTCCAACGCCGGTTCGACGATCTCCTGCAGGCTCTCCGACAGAATCTCGGCGCGGTGCACCAGGTCGGTGCGCAAGCCGCGCTTCTCGGCGCGCACTTCGTTCTTGGATACGACGAAAGTGACGATGGTGACGCCCGCTACCAGGAATAGAATCAGGCGCAAGCTTAGCTTCACGTTAACCCCTAGCTGGACTTAAGAGTCTCCAGGCAAGCCTCGCTGCTCCCTTGGCAGCACGAAGCTTGCCAGACCGCCGCGGCTTGTGTTGTTCAAAATAGGACACTTAGCGACACCTCCAAAAGCCACGCCGTGGAGATTATCCGGGCACCGAGTAGAATCTGCTGAGCAGCAGCTGCTATGATCACCCAGCTGGATGCCTGAGCGGAATCCAGCATTCACCTGATATTGCCTTTTGGCCGAGTCGCATTAATCTTGCGCTGCACGGCGGTCTCCGCACTTGTGTCTGCCGGAAGGGAAGGATGTCTTGCGCGCCGAATCTACGTCGGGTGGTGGCGGACCGATCCTCGAGCCGCATGCGCGCTCTGCTGGCACTCACCTTTTTCATGTTCGCGGTGGCTTGGCTCGACGCGTCGTATACTGATTCTGCTTTTCACATTCATTCGATGAACAGTGAGTTTCAGCACTTCGACGACGTCCAGAAATACATCGCGGTAGGCTGGGACCATCTTGCTCGATCTCTCGACAAATGCAAGACCTATGAGGACCAGAAAATCGGCGACGAGCAGTATCTGTACTTCCCGGCGGACTTCCAGAGCTTGCCGGCTTTTCAGGAACTGGTGAAGGATTGCAGGGTCCGCGTCGAGCGCTTGCCGGAGATCATCAGCGGCCCAGACGATGTGCACCTGCACAAAATATCCAAGGCCGGGCTGTTGTATCTTCCCCATGCCTACATTGTGCCAGGCGGCCAATTCAATGAGATGTATGGCTGGGACAGTTATTTCATCATTCTCGGCCTGCTGCGGGCCAATCGCCTGGAACTTGCCAAGGGCATGGTGGAGAACTTTTTTTACGAGATTCAGCATTACGGCTCGATCCTCAACGCGAACCGCACTTACTATCTGACGCGCTCGCAGCCTCCCTTTCTGAGTTCCATGATTCTGGCGGTATACGACGCGGAGGACCCTTCGGCGCAACAGAAAGATAGTGCGTGGCTGCAGCAGGCCTACGATTTCGCGGTGATTGACTACGAGCAATGGACTCACCCGCCTCATTTGGCAGGCGACACAGGTCTGTCCCGCTACTTCGATCACGGCGAAGGCCCCGTGCCCGAAATCATCGGCGAGCCGAGCGATTATTATCGCGGCGCCGCGCAATATTTCCTGCTTCTGAACGGGACGAAGGATCCGCATCTCGTTCTGGTGAACCAGGAGCATCCCGTGGAATCGCTCGTGGGGCCGCTTTTCCCGGTGTTCAATCACGATGAACAGGCGAGCCAGAACGCGAAGGAATCGCACGAGACCCCGGAATCGCCGACCGATCAGGTGACGTTGTCAGCGGATTTCTACAAGGGCGATCGCAGCATGCGCGAATCGGGATTTGATGTTTCCTTTCGCTTCGGCCCGTTCAGCGCCGATACCCACCATTACGCTCCCGTGTGCCTGAATAGCCTGCTGTACAAAACCGAGAAGGATCTCGAGCGCATGAGCATTTTGCTCGGGCGGCCGCAGGAAGCGGAAAGCTGGAAGGCCCGCGCGATCGTGCGTCGAAAGCAAATCGACAAATATATGTGGGACTCGAAGCAAGGACTCTATTTCGACTACGACTTCATGACCCAGGCACGTTCTAACTACGAGTACGCCACCACGTACTATCCGCTTTGGGCAGGATTGGCGACGCCCGAGCAGGCGCAGGCGGTGGTGAAAAATCTTTCGCTTTTCGAACAGCCCGGCGGCCTTGCCATGAGCCGCCTGGAATCGCAGGCGCAGTGGGATTATCCGTATGGTTGGGCGCCCATTCAATTGCTCGCGGTGGACGGAATGCGAACGTATGGCTTCGCCGCGGACGCCGACCGCGTCTCCTACAATTTCCTGAGTATGGTGATAGAAGATTTTGTGACAGACAGATACATTCGCGAAAAGTACAACGTCGTGAAGCGCACCTCGATCACTCGCATCGTGAAAGGCTACAGCCAGAATGTGATTGGATTTGGCTGGACGAACGGCGTCTTTCTGGAATTACTACACCAACTGCCGCCCCCGCTGCTCGAGCGTCTAAAAAGAGAATAAGACGAAAAGCTTCGACGCCTGAATTATGCCGGCAACGGACGGGCTGTCCTCGACCGTCCGCACGCCGCTTGTGGCTCGCTGAATCGCTCGCGGGACAGGTTCGAAGGGGGGAGGGAGGATGGGGGAACATCCTCCCGGCGTAATGTTGACGTATTTCCTGAGGAGCCTGCGTGCAATATGGACCTGTTCGCGCAGGCACTCCATACATTAACTAACGTATTTTTTCGCTCGAACGGCCCTGAGAGCGCTCTGGTACGCCACCCGTGGCGCAATCCTAATCAGCCAGGTCCTTTGTAGAACCCGCTGAGCCTCCCGCGCCCCACTCGGTATTCGTTGGACCCAGCAGCGCCTCAATCATTCCCACCATCGGAAACGCATTCGTTTTGGACACCACGGACCGGATACCGGCTTCCCGCGCGTGTCTTTCCAAGTCGGGACTGGCATGCTGCGTAAACAGAACGATCGGCACTGCTGGAGCGATCTGAGACATGCGGCTGGCGGTTTCGATCCCATTGATGCCCGGCATTTGAAAATCCAGGATCACGACGTTGGGATGCAGTTCCTTGAAAAGCTCTACGGCACTCTCGCCGTCCGCCGCCTCACCACATATTTCCCAGTCGGGGTTGGCTTGCAAGACCGTGCGCAGCGATTTCCGCACGAGTTCGCTATCGTCAACGATCAGAAATCGTGTGCGCATCAGAGAGCTCCCGCGCCTTGGCGCAGAGGGTGCAATTTCAGAGGCGCGAATATTTTCACACGCGCGGCGGCGGTCGCGAAAATCATACGCTCTTCACCATCGGTTTATTGACGGGAACGGCCGCAATCACCGTCGTGCCTTTGTCACTCGATTTAATTTCGAGCGTGCCGCCGAGCTCGCGCAGACGCTCGCGCATCCCACTCAAACCCACGCCGTGGTTTGATCCCGGAGATGCGGCTGCGCCATTTGTGCGGGGCATGCCCTTACCTTCGTCGCAGACTTGAACCGTGAGCAGCTTTTCCTGCGCGGGCGCGATCTTGATGTACGCCGTCTTGCTTCCGGAATGGCGGTAGACGTTGGTCAGACACTCTTGCACGACTCGAAAAACCGATATTTCCACATTCGGGGGAAGCCGGCCGATTTCCGGCGACAGCTCGACGTCGACCTTCACGCTGCTACGTTCCGCAAAACCTTCTGCGAACATCTTGATGGCGGGCAAGAGGCCGATCTCATCCAGCAGAGGCGGATGAAGCAGGTGCGAGATGGTGCGCGTCTGTTTGGAAAGCTGTTCCACCAGTTGATTGTTCTGCTGCAAAACTTCCGCGACTTCGGCTCCAAGTTTTTTCGTCTGCTGCGCGAGCATGCCGTTATTCATCGACAGCGCCGCGATCAAAGGTCCGATGCTATCGTGCAGGTCGCGAGCGATGCGGCGGCGTTCCTCATCTTGCGTCGCTAGCAGGCGGGCTGAAAGCGTGCGCAGGTCACGATTGAGCATTTCCAGTTGGTGCGTCTTGCGGTGTAGGTCCGCGAAGACCCGCACTTTGGCGCGCAACAACTCGGGAACCACGGGCACGGAAATATAATCCACCGCGCCGCGTTGGTATGCATTCAGGCGATCTAAGTCCGTGAGGTGCACGGCGGAAATGAAAATAATCGCGATCTTCTGAAAACGCGGGTGCTGCCGGATCATGTCAGCCAGCTCGAATCCATCGAGTTCCGGCATGCTCACGTCCATCAGCACAACGGCGATGTCCGTGCGTAGTAAGTGGTCCAGCGCTTCTTTCCCGGAGCGCGCTTTAATCAGATTTTCTCCCAGCTCGTTCAGGATGGCTTCGTAGGTCAGCAGCTTGCCGGGCTGATCGTCCACCATCAGAATGTTCACCTGTTCCTGGTCGCCCATTTTCTTCCTCTCGCTTCAGACGTGTTGAGCCGTCCTCTACGATCGAATCTTAACCGCGAGAAACCGGAATCATCCTACCGATGGAACCACATCCGCAATGCAGAAAGCAGTTGCTCGGTATTGACAGGTTTTGCCAGATATTCAGAGGCACCTGCCTCCAAACACTTTTCGCGGTCGCCCTTCATAGCTTTGGCTGTCAAAGCAATAATCGGCAAACGCCGGAAAGAAGGATTGCGGCGAATGATTTGCATCGTCTCGTATCCGTCCATGTCCGGCATCATGATATCCATCAGCACGATCGCCACATCCGGGGTGGATTCCAGCGTATTGATCGCTTCCCGGCCGGTGCCGGCGGTAACGACCGTCATTCCGCGACGCTCCAGCACGCTGCTGAGCGCAAAAATATTTCGCACGTCGTCGTCCACCACCAGCACTTTTTTCCCGACCAGCGCTTCGTCCGAATGGTGGAGCAGGTCGAGCATCTTCTGCTTCTCGGGCGGTAGGTCGGTGACGACGCGATGCACGAACAACGCGGTCTCATCCAGCAGCCGCTCCGGAGATTCTACGCCCTTCACCACCACGCTGCGCGCCAGCAGATGCAGACGTGCATCTTCCTCGGGTGACAGGTCCTTACCCGTGAACACCACAACCGGCAAATCACTCAAGGAAGGTGTGTCGCGGAAGCGTTCCAATATGTCGAATCCAGACATGTCGGGAAGACGCAGATCGAGCACCACGCAATCAAACGTTTGCTCGTCAATAGCGGCGAGCGCTTGCGTGCCGGTCGAGGCAATCTCCACGTCAATATCGTCGTAACCCAGCAATTCGCGGATGCTGAGCTGCTCGGCCGGATTGTCTTCCACCACCAATAGGCGCTTGCGCCGCGGCGCTGTGTATTCCTTCATGCGCGCAAGCGCGGTCTTCAGCTGTTCGGATGTCGCCGGCTTGATCAGGTAGGAATACGCTCCGCGCGCCAAGCCGTGCTGCCGGTCTTCATCGAGCGTCAACATTTGAACTGGGATGTGACGCGTGCGTGGATCCTGTTTGAAGTGATTAAGCACCGTCCAGCCGAGCATGTCCGGCAAGAAAACATCCAAGGAAATGGCCGTCGGCTGGAACTCATGGGCGAGTGCCAGCGCTTCCGAACCGCGCGTCGCGACGAGAACCTTGAACCCATGGTCGTGCGCCAGATCGCACAGCAGCGTGGCAAAATATGGATCATCTTCTACAATCAGCAGGATGGCGTCCTCCGACTGCAAGTTTTCGCGGTCGTCCGCGATGGCGATCTGTTCAATCGCGCGCTTGGAGGGGGTTCCAGCCGCCGCTTGACCCGGCGCCGGTACGGCCGATGATCTAGATTCGATCCCACTGCCGCCCGTCGAAGGCCCCACATACGTTTGCGGCAGATACAACGTGAACGTGCTGCCCTCATCCGGCGTGCTGCGCAGCTGAATCTCGCCTCCCAAAAGGCCGGCGAGTTCGCGGCTGATCGCCAGGCCTAGTCCGGTGCCGCCATATTTGCGGCTGGTGCCGGCATCGGCCTGCTGGAACGCCTCAAAAATGATTCGCTGCTTCTCGGGTGGAATGCCGATGCCCGTGTCGGTGACCTCGAAGGCCACCACCGATGCTGACCTGCCGAGTAGTGGGTGGCCTTCCGTCCAGCCGCTTTCGGCAGCGAAGACGGACAGGCGCACACCGCCCTTCTCCGTGAATTTGAATGCATTGGAAAGCAGATTCTTCAGCACTTGTTGCAGGCGCTTGGAATCGGTGACCAGACTGCGCGTCAAATTAGAATCGGCGTGGACTTCAAAATCAAGGTGCCGGTTCTCCGCTTCGTGGCGGAACGGACGAGCGATCATATCCAGCAAACTGGCGAAGAACACTTCCTCCGCCTGCACCGAGACCGTGCCGGATTCGATCTTTGAGAGATCCAAGATATCCGTAATCAGGTTCAACAAATCCGTGCCAGCGCCGTGGATGGTACGCGCGAACTCCACCTGCTTGTTCGTCAAATTGCTATCGGGATTGTCAGCGAGCTGCTGACCCAGAACAAGAATGCTATTGAGTGGCGTGCGCAGCTCGTGAGACATGTTGGCCAAGAACTCCGACTTGTACTTGGAGGTAAGCGCCAGTTCTTTGGCTTTTTCTTCAACGGCACGGCGCGCCTGCTCGATTTCCTGATTCTTGCGCTCCACTTCCACGTTCTGTTCGGCCAGCTGCTGGGCTTTCTGCGCCAGTTGCTCGTTGGTCTGCTGCAATTCGGTCTGCTGAGTTTGCAGTTCGGTAGCCAATTGCTGCGATTGCTTCAGCAGGCCTTCGGTCTGCATGGTGGCCTCGATGCTGTTCAGCACGATGCCGATGCTGGAGGTCAGTTGGTCCAAAAACGCAAGATGTGAGGCGGTGAATACGCTCAGTGACGCCAGCTCGATCACCGCTTTCACTCGGTCCTCGAAAAGAATTGGCAGCACGATCACGCTGCGCGGCACGGCTTGGAATAATCCGGAGCGGATCGGCACGGCATTGAGTGGAACGTCGGTGATCAACATGCGCTGCTTCTCCGCGGCGCACTGTCCCACAAGGCCAGTGCCCACGGGCAGACGGCTTGGATGCCCATCCTGATCGCTATCCGCAAAGGCCGATAGCAGCACCATCGTTCCGGATTCTTCCGACTCCATTTGATAGATCACACCTTGCTGGGCGCTGACGAGCGGAGCCAGCTCGGACAACAGGCTGCGTCCCACCGTCGTCAAATCGCGCTGCCCTTGCAACATGCCGGTGAACCGCGCGAGGTTCGTTTTCAACCAGTCCTGCTCGTTGTTGCGGTCGGTGGTGAGCCGAAGATTGTTGATCATGGTGTTAATGTAATCTTTCAACTCGGCGACTTCGCCGCTGGCTTCCACTTGAATCGAGCGAGTCAGGTCGCCCTTGGTCACAGCGGTGGTCACTTCCGCAATGGCGCGCACCTGGTTGGTGAGGTTGTCCGCGAGCAGGTTCACGTTTCCGGTCAAGTCCTTCCAGGTTCCGGCGGCTCCCGGTACGTTCGCCTGCCCGCCCAGACGGCCTTCCACACCCACTTCACGCGCTACGGTCGTCACCTGATCCGCGAACGTCGCGAGTGTGTCGGTCATGTTATTGATCGTGTCGGCGAGAGCGGCGACTTCTCCTTTCGCGTTCACCGTCAGTTTCTTCGTCAACTCGCCGTTCGCAACGGCGGTCACGACTTTCACGATTCCGCGCACCTGCTCGGTGAGGTTCGCGGCCATCACGTTTACGTTGTCCGTCAAATCTTTCCACGTGCCGGCGACGCCGGGCACTTGCGCTTGGCCGCCCAGTTTGCCATCGGTGCCGACTTCGCGCGCCACGCGCGTCACTTCCGCGGCGAACGCGTTGAGTTGGTCCACCATGGTATTGATGGTGTTCTTTAGCTCGAGGATTTCACCCTTCACGTCCACGGTGATTTTGCGCGACAGGTCGCCGCGCGCCACAGCCGTCGTCACTTCCGCGATGTTACGCACCTGACCGGTCAAGTTCCCGGCCATGGCGTTCACCGAGTCGGTGAGGTCCTTCCAGGTTCCCGCGACGCCGGTGACGTTCGCCTGACCGCCCAGCCGGCCTTCGCTGCCCACCTCACGAGCCACGCGCGTCACTTCGGCGGCGAACGAACGCAACTGCTCGACCATCGTGTTCAGCGTTTCTTTGAGCTGCAGGATTTCGCCGCGCACGTCCACGGTGATTTTGCGTGAGAGGTCGCCGCTCGCAATCGCCGTCGCCACTTCCGCGATGTTGCGCACCTGGCCAGTCAGGTTGCTGGCCATGAAATTCACGTTGTCCGTCAAGTCTTTCCACGTGCCACCGACTCCGGGTACTTCGGCCTGGCCGCCCAATTTGCCTTCGGTTCCGACTTCGCGCGCCACGCGCGTTACTTCGCCCGCGAACGCGTTCAGCTGGTCGACCATCGTGTTGATGGTGTTCTTTAGTTCCAGGATTTCGCCCTTCACGTCCACGGTGATCTTACGCGACAGGTCGCCACGCGCGACGGCCGTGGTCACCTCGGCGATGTTGCGCACCTGGCCGGTCAGGTTGCCGGCCATCGAGTTCACCGAGTCCGTAAGGTCCTTCCAGGTTCCCGCGACGCCAGGGACGTTCGCCTGGCCGCCCAGCCGGCCTTCGCTGCCCACTTCGCGTGCTACGCGCGTTACTTCGCCGGCGAACGCGTTGAGCTGGTCCACCATCGTGTTAATCGTTTCTTTCAGCAGCAGGATTTCGCCGCTGACGTTCACGGTGATTTTCTTGGAGAGGTCGCCGCTGGCGATGGCTGTCGCCACCTCGGCGATATTCCGCACCTGGCCGGTCAAGTTGCTGGCCATCGAGTTCACCGAGTCCGTGAGGTCCTTCCAGGTTCCCGCGACACCGGGCACCTGCGCCTGGCCGCCCAGTTTGCCGTCCGTGCCGACTTCACGTGCTACGCGCGTCACTTCCGAAGCAAAAGCCCGCAGCTGATCCACCATCGTGTTGAGCGTGTCTTTGAGCTCCAGGATTTCGCCCTTCACGTCCACGGTGATCTTGCGCGACAGGTCGCCGCGCGCGACGGCGGTAGCCACTTCCGCGATGTTGCGCACCTGGCCGGTCAGGTTGCTGGCCATGAAGTTCACGTTGTCGGTGAGGTCCTTCCAGGTTCCCGCGCCCGGAACCTGCGCCTGGCCGCCCAATTTTCCTTCGGTACCCACTTCGCGCGCCACGCGCGTCACTTCGCCCGCGAATGCGTTCAGCTGGTCCACCATCGTGTTGATGGTGTTCTTTAGTTCCAGGATTTCACCCTTCACGTCCACGGTGATCTTGCGTGACAGGTCGCCGCGCGCCACAGCCGTCGTCACTTCGGCGATGTTGCGGACTTGCGCCGTCAGGTTCCCGGCCATTGAATTCACCGAGTCCGTCAAGTCCTTCCAGGTTCCCGCGACGCCCGGCACGTTGGCTTGACCGCCCAACCGGCCTTCGCTGCCGACTTCGCGGGCCACGCGCGTCACTTCGCCGGCGAACCGGTTCAACTGGTCCACCATCGTGTTTAGGGTTTCTTTGAGCTGCAGAATTTCGCCGCGCACGTCCACAGTGATCTTGCGTGAGAGGTCGCCGCTCGCAATCGCCGTCGCTACTTCCGCGATGTTGCGCACCTGGCCAGTCAGGTTGCTGGCCATGAAATTCACGTTGTCCGTCAAGTCCTTCCATGTGCCGCCTACTCCGGGGACTTGGGCCTGACCTCCCAACTTGCCTTCGGTGCCGACTTCGCGCGCCACGCGCGTCACTTCGCCCGCGAACGCGTTCAGCTGGTCCACCATCGTGTTGATCGTATCTTTCAGCTCCAGAATTTCGCCCTTCACGTCCACGGTGATCTTGCGCGAGAGGTCGCCGCGCGCGACGGCCGTCGTCACCTCGGCGATGTTGCGCACCTGCGCCGTCAGATTTCCGGCCATGGCGTTTACTGAGTCGGTGAGGTCCTTCCACGTTCCCGCCACGCCGGGCACAATTGCTTGGCCGCCGAGTTTGCCGTCCGTGCCCACCTCGCGCGCCACGCGCGTCACTTCCGACGCGAACGAGCGCAACTGGTCCACCATCGTATTGATGGCTTCCTTCAGCTGCAGAATTTCTCCGCGCACGTCCACAGTGATTTTGCGCGAGAGGTCGCCGCTCGCCACCGCCGTGGCCACCTCGGCAATGTTGCGCACTTGCCCGGTCAGGTTGCTGGCCATCGAGTTCACCGAGTCGGTGAGATCCTTCCACGTTCCGGCGACGCCGGGGACTTGTGCCTGGCCGCCCAGTTTTCCGTCCGTGCCGACTTCACGCGCGACGCGCGTTACCTCAGCCGTGAACACGCCAAGTTGCTGAATCATGGTGTTTACGATGGTGGCCGAACGCAGGAATTCGCCTTCGAGTGGCCGTCCATCAACGTCCAATTGTACGGTCTGCGTCAGATTGCCTTTCGCCACGGCCGCGATAGCGCGCGTGACTTCCGTCGTTGGGCGCAGCAAATCATCGACGAGCGTGTTGACCGATACTTCCATCTCTCCCCACGCCGCCTTGGGCAGGTGAAATCGCATGCGCTCTCGCGTGCGGCCCTCTTTACCCACCACTTGCCCGACGCGTTTCAATTCCTTCGCCATTTGCTGGTTGGCAGTCACGATGTCGTTGAACGTGTCGGCGATTTTTCCGGCCAGCCCGGTCCAGTTGCCCGGCAGCCGCACCGAGAAGTCGCCGTCGCGCATGGTCTGGAGGCTGGCGAGGATTACGCTCAAATCGGCTGACGCTGACTCGGTTTCCACGGCGGTGCGTCCGTTGCTCTTAGCACTGGGTCTAAGGTCAGGAATTGTGGTCGCAGTGGTCTTGCCGGGCTCGGTTCTTTTCATCCTAATTCTCCAAAATCGAAGGTCAGCTGGCGCGAACTGCTTCCCGCCCTGTTCCCCTTAAGGCCGGCAACCGCATGCACACAGGAAACGATCAGACGATCATGCAACTTGGGAGCTCTAACCGTTTGCAACGAAATGCCTTATACCGAACCATTGCACTGAAAACGCGCGAGACCGCGTTCTATCCCCATTCAGCGCCGGCTTCATCCAAAAAATTCATATCATATTTCCCGATGTGAACTATCTACAGTAAACAGTGTATATGGGGCAAATCGAGGTGTCGTTTCAGGCACTGCTAGCGTCTAACTCAGCGGATAGCGGGCTGGTCAGAGGAGCCATCGGAACCGGAAGTCGTGGATCTGCAATGCGAGGGGCTCGGCCTATTGCTCGGGGCCTGGTTGTCAGGCACGCATTCATACCGAACCACCGCGCCGCTTCCTACAACTTTTCGGGGATTGAGGGTTAACACCGTCCGAGGCGACCATTCCTCTGACGCGGGCGGCAGCGTCCTCCGGGAGTGACGGCACACGGTAACCGGAGCGGGCCTTTGCAGTTTGACCGTACGAGCAGCTGCCCCGACCGCCAGTTGCGCCGCGCGCAGGAGGCTCGGCGAGACCTGTATTGGAATTTATAGTTCTGTCGCCAAATGCAGTTGCAACGGCGCTTTGCAAGCTTGGTTCCTCCCCCAGTTTGGACCCGAGCGGCGCCCGATCGCAAAAACTAACGCGAATCTATGAGGGCCTGCCGTGGAAAAGCCTACAAGCGTGCTCATCCTTTGTTGTAATCGCATACTAAAAGAATCGATTACGCGCATCCTGAACAAGCGAAGTGATTTCCAGGTAATTGCCTGCGATGCGCCGCCTCCCGATTTCAAGCACGAATTCGCGGACGTTTCAGCGGATGTAGTCGTTCTGGATTCCTTGCAACTGCTCGGCGAAGAATCGGTATTCCTACCCGGTCACCACCACGATCGTTCGACGAAATGCTTGCTGGTCGCCATGGAAGACGACCCAAAGCGCTTCCTTACGGCCATCCGCGCCGGCGCGCTCGGTTACGTTCTTCAGGAAGCGTCTGCGGTCGAAGTCGTAGCCTCCATTCGTGCGGTTGCGCAAGGCGAAGCCGTCTGCCCGGCGCGCTACGCTCGCGTCTTGTTCGACTATTTCGCGTCGCAGACTGCCGCTTTACCCGATAGCTGCACTCGATCACCACTGGGACTGACTCGACGTGAACAACAACTCGTCCCTCTGATCCAACGTGGCATGACCAACAAGGAAATCGCGAACGAACTGAATCTCTCCGAACAGACGGTGAAGAATCACATCCATCGAATCCTTCGCAAAGTCGGCGTAGAAGATCGCCTGAGCATTTCCGACGCGTTCCAGGCCCAGATTCTCGGCTTATAGCCTTACGTGGATTCTGGCAAAGAAGGTTTGCGCCAAGCTACCGCCAGATTCGCTCACACTCTATTGAACAAGCTGGTCGGATCCGCTCCGCTGCGCCGTCGCACTCTCAATGGTGCCGACCAGATCCCAGGCGTGTTCTTTGGATACCAGGGCGCAAATCCCCGCATCGCGGGCGGCTTCGTATATCTCTTTGGTGTCGGAAAGTGTGAACAGAATGAGTGGAACAAGCGGATCAGTCTTGGACATGGCTCTTGCAGTCTCGATGCCGCTCATGCCCGGCATGCTGACATCGATCACTACGACGTCGGGCCGGAGTTTCTTGAACTGCGCAATTCCGGCCCGACCGTTTTTCGCTTCACCGCAGATCTTCCATTCGCTCGTTTCCAGAATCGCGCGAATGATCCGGCGGGTTGTTTCTGAGTCTTCCACAACCAGTATGCGGAGATTCATGAACGTCTCTCCGTGCCTCCATAAACGCGCGTCCTGCTCCCTGCAAACGTATCGGTTATGAGGCATTACGACTGTCAGGCGGCGCCTATTGCCCCCGCTGCACTACATGTTTCGGCGTCCTTGCGTTCAGCGTCGCAATCAGAGCATGGGCTGACGGAGGCACTGTCGTATCGTGAGCCAGTACGATGTCTTTCGCCGAGATTTTCTCACCGTAAATTCTCAGGTTGGCGTCATTGTCCGGCCGGATCGTCGAACCCTCGAGCGAAATGCCGGCGAATACGCCGCGGGCGCGAGAATAGCTTAATATCTCGGCGCGCAAGGAAACGTCGGTTTCCGCCGATGCGTCCCGGCCGACTGGTCCAGCCGCCACCGACGCATCACCTCCGAGTTTCACTTTGCTGCTCAAGATTCCGTTGGCGCCGCGGTCATTCATCACCAGCAGGACGAAGTCTGTCGCTTGTCCGCCGATCTGAAAGCCCACGCTGCCACCTTCCAAGGCCATCATCGAAGGCGCACCCCACGGACCGTTGAAATTTTCGCCCCTGCGGCAGGTCATCGCGCCGCGGCCGTAGCTTGCGCCGACGACGAATGCGGCCTTCAGCACCGATGGAAAAACCACCACACAATCGGCCTTATCGAGCAGGTCCTGCGGTATGTCGTCTGGAACATTCAGAATCTCATGCAACACCGTGCCGGAAGTCTGCAGCCGATCCTGGTCCTTCTCGGTGTCATCCGCCCAGCCGGTCACTGCCAGCAACAGCAATGCGCTCATCGCGCATGCGAACATCGTCTTTTTCATTTCGCTCTCCTAGCACGAATCAAATTGTGCGGAAATACCGGCCGCACTTTCCGAACGACAGTTGGGGCCTAGTTCCCGGCGGTGTCGCCGCGCAAAAGATGCATCAGAAGCGTGACCAGGAACACAGCCAGGAATATAAAAAAGAGAATCTTGGCAATGCCTGCCGCCGCGAAGGCGATGCCGCCAAATCCCAAAAAACCCGCGACGAGTGCTACGACCAGGAATATCAGTGCGTAATACAGCATGTTTCCCTCCTTGCGCTTTGTAATGACAGCGCCTGCGAATTCTCTTTCAATATCTACTGGGCTACGGAAGGCGAATGCGCACGCAAAGATTAGGCTAGACCTGCTTACCTGGCCATACGTCGAAAGCTGTACCGGAGGTGGGATTCTTCCCTACGTAGGAGTTGCGGCTAAATTGGAATCGTAAGTGAAACCAATCGCTGCTGGGTCAGTCCTTTGCAATCGGTTTTGGCGGAAGCCGGAACTGCATCCCGAAATAACCCACGAAGTGAGGTTGCTCGCTGCTGGAGGGTTCCACGCTACGTCCAGCCATCAGCAGCAAAATGAACGGAGGATGTATCTTGTAGCGCGCGCCTACGCCGAGCGTTTGTTGTCCACTGGATGGATGGAAGGTTCCGAGGCCGTAAAATTCGGCATCCAATTCGAGATTTTCGGTCAGCGCGTGCCCCACCACGACGCCGGCCAGCCAGCCACTCGCACCTGTACGAACATAGTTGTAGCCGGCTTCCCAATCCAAATCGATGGGTCCGAGTTTTTTGGAAAACTCCAGGGGCAGAATCAAACTGGCGCTGCGAGGGGTAATTCCCCGCGCGACGGAGCTGTTCGGATTGTTAACAGAAAGCTGCGGAAAAACGGAGATGGCGAATCCAGATTCTTCGTTGTCATAAAATCGCCATTTCACGCCCAGCTGGTCCTGCCCGAGCCCGTATTTCGGAGTGCCTGAAGGAGCTTGCACTCGCAACCAGGCATTTTCAAAAGTGAGCTGGATGCGATCGCCGAGCCCGAAGTTGATATCCACGTCAGGGGTGTGCGTGATGGACTGATTGGTGTACAGGAAGGGCATGTAACCTAAATTTATTTCCCAATTGTGATTGCCGGGGGTGCCGGGATCGTTCGTGTAATACGGCGGACCTCCTTGCGCAAACGCCGCCGGGCAACCAAGCACGATTACCAGAAGAAACAAACGCTTCCATCGCCCGAATCCACTCGAAAGAGCTGGCTTTCTCACGGCGCTCCGTTCAAATTGCGATGCACTTCACAAAACTCCGCCACCGGCAAGGCCCGCTCGCTCGAGTCGGCGCCGAGCACCACACATCTCTCTTGCGAGCGCACCCGATTGCAATTATTGCCGCGGATCGCTAAGACTTGGATGCGAGATTTGCAGATAAATACAAGATCAACGCGAAGTACCCAACGAAGGCGAACGCACGCTTGACGCTGGTATGCGCACGGTGAACTTGCTGCCCGTAGCGTCGGAGCGCACCAGGTCGATCCGGCCCAGGTGAGCTTCGGCGATCCAACGTGCAATCGAAAGACCCAGGCCGGCACCGCCGTCTGCCCCGCTTCGCGACCGCGCGCGATCGGCGCGAAAGAATCGCTCAAAAACCCGGGATTGCATCTCCACAGGAATGCCGGGTCCGCTGTCCGTTACGCTTAGCTCGTAGCCGTCCGGCACCGAGCCGCAGGTGACCGAAACATCTCCTCCGGCGGGCGTGTATTTGATCGCGTTGTCCAGAAGATTCAGAATCATACGGCGCAGCAGATCTTCGTCCCCGCGCAGCGGCATTTCTTCCGGTGTCACCGCCGCCAACGTAATGCTCTTGGCTTGCGCCAGAGCGCGCGTGGCGCGCACGCAGTCGGCCGCAAGTTCATCCAGATAAAAATCGCTCTGAGCCAGCCGGTACTCGCCGGCGTCCGCGCGAGTCAGCGTGAAAAGGTCCTCCACGATGTGCGCCAGGCGTTGCGCCTCCTCATGCAGTACGGTGAGCGATTCGCGATACTCCTCGGGCGCGCGCGAAAGTTGTGACAACGCCACTTCCGCTTCACCGCGAAGAATCGATACGGGCGTGCGCAGCTCATGCGAGGCGTCCGAAATAAATCGCCGTTGGCGCTCGAACGATCGATCGAGACGATCCAGAAGTTCGTTGAAGGTCCGCGCCAGCCGGCCGAGCTCGTCGTTCGCATTGCGCACTTCGAGGCGTTCATGCAGATTTGCCGCGCCGATGAGTTGCGCCTGCTGGCCCATGGCGGCAACGGGCGCCAGACTTCTGCGCGCCAGAAAATATCCGCCGCAGCCCGCGAGCAGCACACCCAGCGGGATCAGCCATGTGAACGCCACACGAATTTGCTCCAGCATTTCCTGCTGCGCATGCAGAGAGCGAAGAATTACGAGCGACCAGGACTGGCCGTCTGCGGAAAATCGCGTCGCGTAGGCGCGAAAGCCGCCTTTTTCTCCCGAGATGCTGCGATAACTGCGCTCTGATTGCGACGCTTCCGCCACGAAGCTCTGGAAGCCACTGGAAGCGACGGCACGCGAGGCAATGGAATTCGCCGGCGCAGCGGAAGGAATCAGGTCCGTTGAGCTCGCTGCGATCTTGCCGGCCGCATCCACTAACAGAACAACATCGCCTCGCACGTGATGCTCGAGCATTGCTTGTCGCGCGGCAGCCTGCAATCCGCCAGTCTTGTCCGGATCCTTGAGTTCATCCTGGAAGGTCACCAGAAAAGAATTGGCGAGTTCTGCCAGGTCGGCATCGGTGCGGTGATTCGCGGCTCGGGAAAAAAGGAAATAGCTGGTCAGGCTGAAGAGCAGCAGAAGCAGCGCCAAAACGACGGAGTACCACAGCGTCAGACGCGCGCGCAATGTATCAAACATGGTTCTTCTTGCTCGCCGGACTCAATCTCTTCTTCGCTGGTCGCTGCTCGTCCCGGTCCGCCGCGTCACTGGCGCGCGTATTCTCTCCCTGTGGTCCGAACAGATAGCCCGCACCACGGCGGGTGTGCAAGAGCGGCACTTTCGAGTCCGCGTCGATCTTGCGCCGCAAGCGATTCACGTAAACTTCAATCAAATTCGAAAACGGGTCGAAGGATTCGTCCCACACATGCTGGGCAATCGCCGCGCGTCCCACCACGCGCCCCGCATTGCGCGCCAGAAATTCCACCAGCGCATATTCCTTGGTGGTGAGCGAGATGCGACGGCCGCCGCGCGTGACTGTTTGCCCCGCGGTATCCACCACCAGATCCGCCACGGTAATGTCCGGAGGCCGAAGCTCGCCCGAGCGTCTCAACAAGGCGCGCAGGCGTGCGAGCAATTCGCGGAACGCGAAGGGCTTGGTCAGGTAATCGTCCGCGCCCACGTCCAGCCCTGCGATGCGATCCTCCACGCCGTCGAGCGCCGTCAGCATCAAGATGGGCACGCGATTACCGGAGCTGCGAATTTGTTTGCACACTGCAAACCCGTCGCGGCCGGGAATCATCACGTCCAGGATTATCAAGTCGTAGGTATTGATTTCCGCCTGATACAGCGCGTCATCGCCGGTGATTGCGGTGTCCACCGCATAGGCCTGTTCGCGCAGCCCTTTCAGGACGAAACGCAGAACTCCGGGATCATCTTCCACCAGCAGCAGCCGCATGGCGACATCATACTGCACTCCGCCAATTCCGTTTCAAGGTCCGCGCTCGGCTGCACGTTCTGGCATAAGCCTCCGTCGACGGCAATTCCGGCAAAGTTCTCGCCACCGTTCCCGTTGGCCAGGGAGTGGACGCCAATGGCTTCGATCCCGCCACTGGTTGCGCATTCGCTTCCTGCGGTGACGGCACCCTCACCATCGCGCACGAAGACTCACCCACAAAATTTTCACTCATGGAAACAATCCAGACACAGTGTGGCGCCCGCACCACGGCTCTCGATTACGCTACCCACTCCGTTTATCTGGTAACTGCGGAGTTAGGTGCCGCCCCGGTCTCGAAGCCGGAAAATCCGCACCCGCGCCCAACGATCGTTCCGGGCACATTTACGCTGCTCGTCTACGGCAAGTAAGCGCGGATTGATTTCGAATCGGGTTTGCACGGCTAGCAGGCGGGCGACGGCTCGAAGAACGCGACCATCTCACGAGCGTTCTTCGTAGCTGTTGCTTGCGGATTCGCCGGGCGACCTTCGTCCCGGCGGGCGTATTCGCACGCTACTGCGTCGGCGGCGCCATATCCAAAGCGTGCACAATCCACGGCACAATCACTTCCTTGAACATCACCGGATCGGGCCACACGCCTTTCTGCCGGCCCAAGTGCCCGCCATGCGGGTTGATCCATCCGGTCTTGGGGACGTCGCCGGCGCTTAGCAGGCGATACGTGTCGGAAATCGGAACTTGCGTATCAAGCACGCCGGACATGATCAGCATTGGCGCGGTGGGTTTGCCGAGCAGCCCCTGAGTAACCAGCGACATCTTCGGAAAAATCTCCAGCAGGTCATCGAGGTTGTTCACGTTATCGAAGATAGACATCATCGCCGGCAATTGATCGAACAAATATTCGCGGTTGCCCTGCAAATTGTTTAGTACAAAATCTCGCTGAAACGTGTCGTGAATCGGCGGCGATTGCACGCTCACGGCTTTCAGGCGGTCTTTTTCGAGGATCGCCATCTTGGTGCCCCAATACGCGCCCCAACTGACGCCGTGGAATTCCACTCTGGATTTGTCGACTTCCGGGCGGCTGTAAACGTAATCAATCACGCGTGACAACATACGATCCGCAGTGGGGCTGGCCTTGATGGGAGCTTGCCCCGTGCCAGGGCCGTCCACGGCGATGTATCCGATGCCGAAAGGCAAAACCGCGGAAAAACTTTCAGACAGATCCTCTTTGCGGCTGTCGAGACCATTAATCGCAATCACCATCGGGACCGGGCCGGTCGCGTTTTTTGGAAAGCGCAGATAGCCGGTGATTTCCTTGCCTTCAAAGGGGATGTGCACCACTTCCATCGGCGGATCCCAGAATTTCGTGTGCGCGCGAAACGCTTCCAGTGCTTTCTCGTAAGCGCGTTGCTTGCCGGGAGAAGACGGCACGGGCCAGCGCCCAAACGAGTAAACGCGCCAGGCGCGAATGTAGTCCGCGTTGGCCTTGACGGGATCGCTTTTCTCGAGCGACTTTGCCTCGGCCATCCACTTATCGCCAACCGCAATGAAAGCAGCGGCCCATTCGTCGCGGTCCCGCGTCTTAATCGAGGCAAACGCTTCGCGCAAGTCGTCGGGGTTCTGTCCGATGCACGGATACTGCCCGTTTTCGGCGCGCGTGATCGCCTCAGCCTTGATTTCTTCGATGGTGCGCTCAGGTCGTACCTGTTGAGCGTTTGTTGCGGGTGCCGCAAAGCAAAACGAAAACGCCAAAGCCGCTGCACAAACCATTTCGTTGAGGAAAGAATTCGTCCTTCGCATGAAACAAGGCCCCCTTCCGGATTCACGGCGCGACGTTTCACGATTCGAAACACTCGTGTCGCTCCTACACTTACACTAGCCAGCAGGATTTCACTGCAGTGATCCACAAAGTGACTGGGAGCCAGGAACTCCGCTGGCTCCCGTTTATCGCCCACCGCGCGACTTAAAAGAGAAGCTTCAAACCCAACTGGACGGCCCTGCTGCCACCGGAACCAATCACCGGATTGGACGCCGCTACGTCAGGCGTGGCGCATCCGCAGCCGAATATTCCTCCGGCTCCGGTGGATGGATCGTTGTGGGCCCAACCGTTCTGGCCGCCAAAGGGATTGGCAAAATTGGGATGGTTAAGAATGTTGAAAAATTCCGCACGGAATTGCGCGCTGAATCTTTCCGTAAATTTCCAGGTCTTGCCCACCGAGAAGTCCCAGTTGCGAAATCCGGAATCGCGGAATTCGTTGCGTCCCACGGTGCCAAAAGTCCCTAGCGCCGGTGGCAGCAATATCGAATTGCCCTTGGTGAAGCAGCCGAAAGCACCCAGCGCCGTGCTATTCAAACCCGTGGGATTGCCGCCATCGAGGGTAAGGGCTTGCGCGGCGCATGCCGGATTCGATTGACCCGGCGAGTACGGGATTGGTCCCGCGCCCGAAGTGAAATTTGAAGGGCTCCCGAAGAAGTTCCAGCGATCATTGAGTGCGCCGGTGCCGCTGACATCGGTCCCCGCGTCCATCACGCCCCAAGGCTGCGGACTGGAGAGGACTACGATGGAGTTGAGCTCCCAACCCTTCAACATTTGCGCAAAGCCGTCACGGCCCGGGACGGCATAGGTTATGGTCAGCGTACCGCGATGCCGGATATCAAAATCGCTGCTCGCGTACTCGCGTTCCGGGTGCGTGCTGTCAGACGGCAGGCCCAATCCTGCGCCAAAATCCCAGTTCGCGCCAACATCGTCAAGCGAATGCGAGTAGGTGTAGCCGGCGACAAAAGTAAAGTGGTGATATTCGCGGCCGGTGAGCGTTGCTTGCAGGCCGTTGTAATTCGATTTGTAATTGTTGCTCATCTGATAGATGTTCTGCAGGAACGGGAATGCGGTGTTGAACGGCCGCGACGCCTGTTCGGCGCCGCCATCGGACGCGCAGCCATTAAATGCGGGAGCGGACGCCTGGCAGGCTGAAATTGCCGCAGGTGTCCATCCCGAACCTTCGGCCGCCTGGTTGAGGTCCCGAATACCGACTAAGTTCGAGCCGTGGTTCCCGACGTAGCCCACTTCCAGTGAAAGATTATTCGTGATCGCATGTTGGACGTTTAGATTCCAGCTGAGGACGTAAGGTGTCGTGAGATTCGGATCAATGCCCAAGATAGAGCAAGGGCTGCCCGCGTTACAGGTCAACGATGTCGTCGGAAAAACCGTTCCTGGTCCATTCCAGTTCAAACCACCCCCGCCCGGGCTAAGGTTTACGGTACCCACGTCAATCGTTCCGGTTCCTTGTGTTCCCCCGGGGCCTACTCCCATCGCGCCCGTGGGAATCGTGCTGATACCCAAGGAATTGTTCAGCGCCAGGAAGGATTCCCAATTGATCGTCTCGTAGATCATGCCGAAGGCGGAACGGATCACGGTCTTTCCCGTTCCAAACGGATCCCATGCGACCCCCAAACGCGGCGCGAAATTGGTATGGTCGCCGTGATAGGGTGCGCCAATCTGCTGGCCCACTTGCTCCAGCCCGACCGTTGGACTGAAATTGCCCAGCAAGTTGTGGTCTTCTTTTACGACCGTGTTGATCTCGTAGCGCAGACCCAAATTGAACGTGAGATTCCTGGTGGCGCGCCAGTCGTCCTGGATGAATCCGGCGTAGCCCCAATTGTGGATGTGTCGAGTGGGATCGCCTACCAACAAGCTGGCGGAGTCCGGAAAGCCGGCGAAGTACGCTTCAAGCGATGTGGCCGTCGGGAACGGAAAGTCTGCAGAGTTAAATCCGAATTTGATTCTGCCGCGCGCGCCGCCGTACGCGCCGCCGCTGAACGCGTCGCGGTGAATTTCCCCTCCGAACTTGATGGCGTGTTTGCCAATTACGCGCGAGATGTGATCAACGAATTGCACACGCGTATCCGGGCCTTGCACTTTCGGCCAGTTAAATCCCCCCAATTCCTGCGGAAAAATATAGAACGGGGCGATATTAATGCGGGGCAATCCGCCGTAGAGCGGATTGGTTACGCCGGTGTCCAGGCCGTAATCGCTGGCGGGAACGTTGTGATCGTTGGTAAAGGTTGGCTGGTAAAGGCGGTTGTAACCGAAGCGGGCTTCGTTGACCCACTGCGAATTCGGGACGTAAGTCCAGTTCACGCCCGCCACCTGCGCTCTGGTGTGGATTTGCGTCAGCCATTTGGTCTGGAGCTCGCTCGCATCGCTCACCGTTCCGTTGTTGTCGCCATAGAAATACCGGCCGCTGACGGTGTTCCGGTCGTTGATGTGGTAGTCCACTTTGCCGATCGCGTTGTCCGAGCTGACGCTGTTGGGAAGTCCAAAGTTGATCGTAGTGGCGCCGGCCGGATTGGTGCCAGGATTCGTGGGAAATCCGGTGCCGTTGCAAGTAACCGGAGGTCCCAAAGTGCAGCCTCCGATTTGCAGGCTGGCGGGGCTTACAGTTTTTCCGCCCGCGACCAAGTCTTGAATCGCGTTGACCAGGCTGTTTGCACAATCCCCGCTGGCCATAAACGTGCAATTGGTGCCCGCTGCGGGCGTTGGCAATCCAACGGTTGCCGGGGTTGATATCGTTCCGACGTTCCCGACGACGTAGCGCTGGCCTTCGTACCCGCCGAAGAAAAATAATTTGTCTCTCTTGATGGGGCCGCCGACCGTGCCGCCGAACTGTTCGAGATTCCTGGGCTGCTTGATCTGATTATCGGTGTTGAAGTAGTTCCGTGCGTCCAGCGGCGTGTCGCGGCCGAAAGCGTACGCTGTTCCGTGCAGGGTGTTGGTGCCGGACTTCAGGCCGACGTTCACGATTGCACCGGGTTTCCAGCCATATTCGGCAGGTGGATTTTCGATCAAGTTGAATTCCTGGATTGCGTCAATCGGTAAAATCGTTGCGGAATCCCCTGCGATCCCCGCGCCGTTGATGATGCTCTGCCCTGAAAAAGGCTCGCTGTTGAAAAGCCCATCGACAAAATAGCCGTTGTCTTCCGCACGCAGACCGTCGGTACTCGTCGTGGAAAATCCGCCGCCGGGATAGCGCATTACGCCCGGGCGCAATTGCAGGAGGTTTTCGTAATTGCGCCCATTGAGCGGCAGATCGGTAATTTCCTCGTTGCTCAAAGTTCCTCCCAGAGTGGAAGAAGTCGTATTCAGCAGCGGCACTTCCTCGTTAACGATCACCGTCTGGGTGGCATCGCCGGGCTGCAGGACAACATCAATGCGCGCGTCGCTGGCAACTTCCAATTGAATATTGGTGCGCTCGAAGCGCTTGAAGCCGGCTTTGGTGACGGCAACCCTATAGATCCCGGGATCCAGGTTGGGTGCCGCGTATTCGCCGGCACTGTCCGTCTGGAGCGTGCGCGTTACCCCGCGCTGCACATCCGTAATCTCGACGGTTGCGCCCACGATCAGTGCACCGCTCGGGTCGCGGACATCGCCCAGGATTCGACCTGTGGAAGATTGCGAGAGGAGCGGGCTGGACAGTACGAGTACTCCCAACCCGATAACCAAAACACGAGCGACTTTCTCCCAAAACGGGCGCACACGCGA
The DNA here is from genome assembly GCA_013289715.1 of Acidobacteriota bacterium. Lineage (GTDB taxonomy): Bacteria > Acidobacteriota > Terriglobia > Acidiferrales > UBA7541 > Palsa-295. Next base: position 273,388 of record JABCZJ010000004.1, read on the forward strand.
ACCCCGCCGTAACGTTTGCATTTCCATGTTTCTCCCCCACCCCTGTGCCAAAAGGCGCTAAAGCGCCCAATGTGGTATGACAGCCCTACCACTCAATGATTTCGCATGTCAAGGTAATTTTTATCGAAACAATTTGCAATTCTGTGGTATGATGGCTATACCAAATGTCGCACGACGCTCAAACCTTGCTTATTTGCCCCTTTCCCACGGCTTTTTTCGCATTTTCGTGCAATTGTTCTCTTGGCGCTGCAATCTGCGCCTGTGCCCTATCAGTGACTCAGAGGAGCGCGTCATGAGCATCGCAACAACGAATCCGGCAACCGGTGAAGTGCTGAGAAGCTTCGAGCCAATCACCGACGCGCAGCTCGAGGACAAGCTGCAGCGCGCCGTCGAAGCCTTCGATTCGTTCCGCAAGACATCGTTCGCCGGTCGCGCAACGCTGATGCTACAAGCCGCGGACATTCTGGAAGCTGACAAAGAAAAATTCGCCCGGATGATGACCACCGAAATGGGCAAGACCTATCGTTCCGCGGTGGACGAAGCCGTGAAGTGCGCGTGGGTATGCCGCTACTATGCGGAGCGTGCCGAAAAATTCCTGGCGGACGAAGCGGCCGACGTTCCCGGAAGCAAGAGCTTCGTGCGATACCTGCCGCTGGGCCCGATTCTGGCGGTGATGCCCTGGAATTATCCTTTCTGGCAGGTTTTCCGTTTCATCGCGCCGTCGCTGATGGCCGGAAACGTCGGATTGTTGAAGCATGCGTCGAATGTGCCGCAATCGGCGCTGATGATTGAAGAAGTGCTCCTGCGGGCAGGATTTCCCGAAGGCGTTTTCCAAACGCTGCTCATCGGCTCAAATAAAGTCGCCAAGATCCTCGCCGATCCCCGAATCAAAGCCGCGACCCTCACCGGCAGCGAGGGCGCAGGCGTACAGGTCGGCATCGCCGCGGCGACGGACATCAAGAAAGTGGTACTCGAGCTTGGCGGCAGCGATCCCTTCATTGTGATGAAAAGCGCCAATCTGGAGCAGGCGGTTGCCGTGGGCGTAAAGGCGCGGGTGCTCAATAACGGCCAGTCCTGCATCGCGGCCAAGCGATTTATCGTCGCGGAAGAAATCGCGGACGAATTCGAGCGCCTCTTCGTGAAAAAAATGGAATCGCTGAAGGTCGGCGATCCGTTCGATGAACGTACCGACGTTGGTCCATTGTCCTCTGCAGAAGCGCTGACGGAACTTGACGCCGACGTGCAAAAAACCATTCGTGCAGGAGCGCGGCTGCTGACCGGCGGGAAACGTCTGAATCAGCCCGGAAACTATTACCTCCCTACAGTGCTCGCCGATATTCCCAAGGATTCTCCGGCGGCGTGCGGCGAACTATTCGGACCCGTCGCGTCCCTGTTCCGCGCCAAGAATGCGGAAGACGCCATTCGGATTGCTAACAGCAGCCCATTTGGCCTGGGCGCCAGCGCCTGGACCAACGACTCTGCGGAGCGCGAAAAGTTCATCAACGGCCTGGAATCCGGAATGGTGTTCATCAACCGGATGGTCGCCTCTGATCCTCGCCTCCCTTTCGGCGGAGTCAAACGATCCGGCCACGGTCGAGAGCTCGCAATTTTCGGAATTCGCGAGTTCATGAACATAAAGACAGTTTCGATCGAAGGGGCGTAAGGCTCGGCCGGAGCCAGAATGGCCGCACAGTCGTTGGGGTGCAGGGCTGACAGGATCGATTCGTGACGGCTTTGATTTGAACGAACCGCGTGTGGCATGCCGGTCTGGCCACTGGACGCCTGGTGGTCATAGGGCAGGAGGTTTTATGTACAAGGTAGTTCGGACGTCGCGTCTGTACGAACAGATCGTGCAGCAGATCGAGGATTCGATCACCAAAGGCACGCTGAAGGCCGGCGACCAACTTCCCTCCGAACGCGAACTGGCTTTGAAATTCGGCGTGAGCCGCACCGCGGTGCGCGAAGCCGTTAAAGCTCTGCATGAGAAGGGCCTGGTGGAAGCGTATTCGGGGCGCGGCACATTCATCACGAACGGAACTTCGCAGGCAGTGCGGCAATCCATCGATTTGATGATGCGGATCGATCAGGCGGACGGCTCCGTATACCTGGCTGAAGTACGCCAGATTCTGGAGCCCGAAATTGCCGCGCTCGCCGCGACTCGCATCCAGGAGCCGCAACTCGCGCTGATGCGCGAGGCATTTACGGTGATGAACGACGCGGTGAAGGATCCCGACGCCTACATCGAAGCGGACCTGGATTTTCATTTGGCGCTCGCCGAGGCCGCGGAGAATCCCCTGATTCTGTCGCTGCTCGATTCGATCGTGGGATTGCTGCGCGAACAGCGCATGCGGATATTTTTTGAAGATGGCGGACCGCAGCGCGGCCAGTACCATCACGCGCGGATCCTCGCGGCCATCGAACGGCGCGACGCGGAAGCCTCGCGCGCGGCGATGCGCGATCATCTGCAGCAGGTCCGCGAGGATTCACGCCCGCACGAGCACCGCGGCGCAGTTCCCGATTCCAATATCTGACCTCGGCGAGGACGAGAATGGCCAATTTAGGTTTTGTCGGACTGGGCGTGATGGGCAGCGAGATGGTCAGCCGCCTTCTGAGCAAGGGCCACACCGTCACGGGCTACAACCGCACGCGCGCCAAAGCGCAGCGCTTGATTGATCGCGGAATGAAGTGGGCAGATTCGCCTCGCGCGGTCTGTGCCACGGCAGACGTCACGTTCTCGATGGTCACCAACGAAAAAGCGCTGGCCGCCATCATGGAGGGGTCCGACGGAATCCTCAGTGTGGTTGCGCCGGGAAAATTTTTGATTGATATGAGTACGGTCAGTCCCCACTACAGCCGCAGTGTCGCAGCCAAGGCCCGCGAAAAGGGCGCCGACATGATTGACGCGCCGGTTTCGGGCAGCGTGATTACACTCCAGGAAGGCAAGCTGTCTGTGATGGTTGGCGGACGCCGCGAGACTTTCGATCGCCTGAAACCGATCCTGGACGACGTTGGACCGAAAGTGACTTACGTCGGAGACAACGGCCTGGCGCTTTCCATGAAAATCGCGACGAACCTGAGCCTCGCCGTGCAAATGATGGCGTTTTGCGAAGGTGTCTTGCTCGCGGAAAAAAGCGGCATCGCGCGCGAAGTCGCCGTCGATGTTCTGACGAACAGCGCCATCGCTTCTCCAATGATTAAATATCGCGGCCCGTTCGTGCTCACCATGCCGGCAGAAGCATGGTTTGACGTGAACATGATGCAGAAGGACATGATGCTCGCTCTGGACATGGGCCGTGCGCTGGACATTCCTTTGCCGACGACGGCCGTCTGCAACGAATTTCTGACCGCCGCACGTGGAATGGGGTTCGCCAAGCAGGATTTTGCCGTAGTGTTCGAAGTTCTGGCACGAATGTCCGGAGTAGCGAAATGACAACGGTTTCTGACCCGACAAGAACAAGCGCTGGCGTTGGCGTGGAAAAGTGGCTACGCATGTACCGCCAGATGATGGCCATCCGCCTGTTTGAAGAAAATGTGAATGAATTGTACACGCGCGCGCTGATGCCTGGTTTGGCGCACCTCTACATCGGCGAAGAAGCGATCGCCGTGGGGGTTTGCGAAGCTCTGCGCCATGATGACTACGTGACCAGCACTCATCGCGGGCACGGCCACTGCCTCGCCAAAGGCGCGTCTCCGAAATTGATGTTTGCGGAATTGCTTGGAAAAGAAGCCGGATACTGCCGTGGAAAGGGCGGTTCGATGCACATCGCCGATCCTGCCACCGGAAATCTGGGAGCGAATGCCATCGTTGCGGGAAGCGTGGGCATCGCTACCGGCGCCGCGCTCTCCGCCAAGACTTTGAAAACGGGACAAGTCGCGGTTTGCTTTTTTGGCGAAGGCGCGCTCGGTCAAGGCGTGCTGTACGAATGCATGAACCTCGCGCAACTCTGGAAGTTGCCCGTCATTTACGTCTGCGAAAATAATATGTACACCGAATACACGCACTTTTCGGAGACCACGGCCGGAGATATTCCCTCCCGTGCCGCGGCTTTCGGCGTGCGCGCGGAAACTGTGGACGGCCAGGACGTTCGCGCAGTGCACGCCGTCGCCACAGACATCGCCGATCGCGCCCGACGCGGTGAAGGCCCGGCATTTCTGCTCTGCAATACCTACCGCTACCGCGGGCATCACGTCGGCGATATCAATCGGGAATATTACCGCTCGAAAAAAGAAGAGCAGCAATGGCTGGCTGAGAGCGATCCGATCAAAAATTTCGCCGAGTGGCTGAAATCTCAGAAGCACGCCGACGCCGGCGCTCTTAGCACGATTGACTCCGAACTAAGAGCTGAAATGGATAAGGCCGTGAAATTTGCTGTCGCAGCGCCGTATCCCGGCGCGGACGAAGTTGACCAGGACGTCTATGCCTGAAACCGGAATTCGTGAAATAACTTTCGCCGAAGCGGTCCGCGAAGCGCTCGCGGAGGAAATGCGGCGCGATTCGCGCGTTTTCATCATGGGCGAGGACGTAGCCGAAGCCGGCACACCTTTCAAAGTACTTTCCGGCCTCGTTGAAGAGTTCGGCACCTCGCGCGTAGTGGACACGCCAATTTCAGAAGCCGGATTCACCGGCGTGGGAGTGGGCGCGGCGATGACCGGCCTGCGTCCCGTCGTGGACATCATGTTCGGCGATTTCATCACGCTGACCATGGACCAAATGGCCAATCAAGCCGCCAAAGTGCATTACATGTCGGGCGGAAAATGGAACGTCCCCATGGTGATGCGCACCACGCTCGGCGCCGCGCGGCGCTCCGCGGCGCAGCATTCCCAATCGCTGCACGCTTGGTTCAGTCACATCCCGGGATTAAAAGTCGTGCTGCCTTCGACGCCCTATGACGCCAAGGGCTTGCTGAAAAGCGCGATTCGCGACGATAACCCGGTGATTTTTTTTGAAGACAAGATGAGCTTCAAGCTGAAGGGTCCGGTACCTGAAGCGGAATACACCATCCCGCTCGGCGTCGCGGACGTGAAGCGCATCGGCACTGATATCACGCTGGTCGGCACCAGCAGCATGGTGCAAGTTGCTTTGGAAGCCGCTGTAATGCTCGAGCAAGCCGGGATCAGCGCCGAAGTTGTGGATCCGCGAACTACCTGGCCGCTCGATGAACACACCTTGATCGAGTCCGTAAAGAAAACATCGCGCGCCATCGTGATTGATGAAGGCTATGGCCGCTACGGCGTTGCCGCCGAAATCGCAGCCACGATTGCCGAAGGCGCGTTTCATTACCTCGATGGCCCGGTAAAGCGCATGGGAGCGATGCACGTCCCGATCCCGTTCTCGCCGCCGCTGGAAGATCTCACGGTCCCCACCGGGAAAACAGTTTTTGATACAGCCATGACGCTTTGCGGCCGGTCTTGATTTCGTAGTTTCAGGAGGGATGCCATGGCGTTACCAACGCATGGAACGATGGCGGTTGATTGGGAACAGCGCATTGACTTCGATCGTCTGCGCACGGAACGTCTGCAGCGCGTGAAGGATCTTCTCGCCAAATCCGAAATGGGCGCGATTCTGTGCTTTGACATGAACAACGTGCGCTACATCACCTCCACGCACATCGGTTCATGGGCGCAGGACAAAATGAGCCGCTTCACGCTGCTCACGCGCAAGAGCGAGCCGATCCTCTGGGATTTTGGCTCCGCCGCCAAGCATCATCAATTGCATTGTCCCTGGCTCGGCGAACGCTCGCGCGCCGGCATTCCTCTGCTGCGCGGCGCGATGTCGCCGGAAATGGGCCGTGCCGAAGACGTCGCGAAAAAAATTCGCAGTGAACTCGAAGAAGTCGGCCTGCTTCACGAGCCTCTGGGCGTTGACATCATCGAGCCGCCCATTCTTTTTGCGCTGCAGCGCGAAGGAATCCAGATTGTAGACGGCCAGCAGCTCATGTCCGACGCGCGCGTCATCAAGACCCGAGACGAAATCGCGCTGCTCAATACTTCCGCGATGATGGTGGATGCGGCCTACGACGAGCTCTACCGCGCGATGAAGCCGGGCATGCGCGAAAACGAGGCCGTCGGCCTCGTCAGCAAAGTCCTGTACGATCTGGGCTCGGAATACGTCGAATCGGTCAACGCGATTTCCGGCGAACGTTGCAATCCACATCCACACGTTTTTTCAGACCGCGTGCTGCGTCCGGGCGATCCCGTTTATTACGACATTCTTCATTCCTACATGGGCTATCGCACCTGCTACTACCGCTGCTTCACCATCGGCTACGCGTCGCACGCCATGATTGACGCCTACAAACGCTGCCGCGAATATCTGGATGCGGCAATTTCGTTGGTTCGTCCTGGCCGCACCACCGGCGAAATTGCGGCGCTGTGGCCGAAGGCGCAGGAATTCGGATTCCCCAACGAAGAAGCGGCGTTCGCTTTGCAATACGGACACGGCATCGGCCTGGCGATATGGGAAAAGCCGGTCATCAGCCGCTTGGTTTCGCTCGATCATCCCTACGAGATAAAGCCCGGCATGGTTTTCGCTCTGGAGACGTTCTGGCCCTCGACCGATGGATGGGCCGCGGCGCGCATCGAGGAAGAAATCGTGGTCACCGAAACCGGCCACGAGGTGATCACGCGTTTCCCGGCGGAGCAATTGATGGTCGCGGGCGCGCATTATTTCACCGTGAACGGGCCCCTATCTGCCACGCGCGAATCCGAAGCGGCGCCCAGCAAGCGCGTCAAGGAGATGGTTGAAGCCAGCGCCAAAATCGAGCGGGTCGGCGCTACCGACTAGGATTTCATTTCTTTTCCGCGAGGAATTATGGCCATCAGTGTTGTTATGCCCGCTCTCGAACTGACCCAGGAAACCGGCAAGCTGGTTTCCTGGCGCAAAAAGGAAGGCGAAGCCGTCGCCAAGGGCGAGACTTTGCTCGAAGTCGAGACGGACAAAGCCGTGGTCGAAGTGGAAGCGCTCGCCGATGGATATTTAGCCGGCGTGAAAGCGAAGGAAGGGGACGTAATCGCCGTCGGCCGCACGATTGCCTGGATCGTGGACAAGGGCGAACCCGCTCCAGCGGACGAAGCGCCTGCTGCTGCGGCGTCCACCACTGCCGCCGTCACAGCACCGCGCGTCGCCGAATCGGCAGCTCCATCCTCCGATGCTGCGATCTCGGGCGCGAGGGTGAAGATTTCACCGAAAGCTCGCCGCCTCGCGGCCGAACTTCACGTCAATCTTGAAAACGTGCGCGGTTCGGGCGCCGGCGGAGAAATTCTCGCTTCCGACATCGAGGCCGCAGCAAAATCGCCCGCGCCAAGCGCGGCCACGCCCTCCGCCAGCGCTAAACTCGAGACGCTCACCTCTATCGGCCGGTTGATGGCGGAGCGCACCACGCAAAGCTGGACCACCGTCCCGCATTTCTTCCTGGTTCGCGAAGTCGACGCCAGCGCGCTCCATCAAGCGCGCGAAAAACCTGCCTCTTCCGCCGCCACCAATTCCGGCGTCAAAATAACGCACACGGATTTGCTGACCGCACTCGTCGCTCGCGTCCTGCTGCAACACCCGCGCATGAATGCGAGCTGGACGCCCGATGGAATCCGCCTCCACGCAGAAGTGCACATCGCCCTCGCGATCGCCGTGAGCGACGGCGTGATCGCGGCAGTGATTCCCAACGCGCACGTCGCGACCATCGCCGAAATCGCCGCGCAACGCCGCGACCTCGCCGAGCGCGCCAAATCCGGCAAATCGCGCCCGCAGGATTTCGCCGGCGCTACATTTACGATCAGCAACCTCGGCATGTTCCAGATCGATTCCTTCAGCGCGATTATCCCGCCGCCGCAGGCCGCAATCCTGGCGGTCGGCGCAATTACCGATCGCATCGTTGCCATCAACGGCCAGCCTGCCGTCCGCAGCATGATGACGCTCACGCTCTCCTGCGATCATCGCGTCGTGGATGGCGCGCGCGGCGCGCAGTTCCTGAATGATCTAGCAAAAGCAATCGCCAAACCTCAGCAGCACTTGCGCTGATCAGCTCCGACCCCGACGCCCGGCTCCCTTGGGCGAGGCTCGCCTCATGCACACGGTGGCGCGGAAATCACTTCGGGATGACGTCGCCTCACAGCACGGCTATCAACAAACGTTCTTGCGCAGCCTATCGGCGCCGCGTGCAGGTTAGATCGCGGAGGTGTCGCGCCTCACCAACATCACAGAACAGGTCTGGCCGATGGAGCAGCACCGAGAAGCGGTAAATCCAATTCTGGCTGGCGGAGGGGGTGGGATTCGAACCCACGAGACCCTTTCGGGCCTAACGGTTTTCAAGACCGCCGGAGTCAACCGCTTTCCTACCCCTCCGAATTGACCTCTTGCAACATTGTAGCTTGCGACCCGGTTTAGTGACAGTACTGGCCCAGATTGGTGTACATGTGGGCTGACTGTCACCAAATTGTCACCAAAACCGTCGACTTTTTCAACTGCTGCTCGCTTGCTCCCGATATTTGTGTGCGCATATTGTTTCTGCGGGCGAGAAGACGTGTTTGTTCGAGTTGCTGAGACCCTGCATAAATTACTCAACAAGGACGGACAGGCGTTCTTTGCTCATGAATGCTACACAGGTGTATATACCTGTGTAGCAATGATTGGAAGCACCTCTCATGCGCGCCCTAGCAGGGATTGAAGGCCTGGCAAGGAGGAAGATATACATACCTTACTCCTTCGTGTCTTTTGTGACTTCTCCGCCGCGTAAACGAGACGGCTTCTCAAACCACGCTTGCGATTACTTACGCTGCGTTACGGTTTGAAGGACTTATCCGAGCCCTTTGGAGAATAATTTGAGCACTAACTACATCACG